>NZ_BEXF01000027.1 GCF_002897295.1 Brevibacillus reuszeri | reverse complement strand
CTTCCCACAGCGCAAGCTGGTAAGACCCCTCATAGACGATGAGGTTGATAGGTTCGGTGTGGAAGCGTGGTAACACGTGGAGCTGACGAATACTAATCGGTCGAGGACTTATCCACACTCTTAGCAATCATGCAGATCCAGTTTTGAAGGAACGAAAGTAAACCTTCTAGCCTCTACTGGCTGGAAGGTTTTTTTGTTGTTTATGTCCATTTCATTATTGAGTAGGTAAGATCAAACGGTTATTTTGCTGGATCTGTTTCATAATAACCGTGGGAAATGTAGCAGCATGATGCTCAAGAAAAAGCTCAACTAAAAAACGTTCGGCAAAGCCATGAGAGAGAGTCAATTCTCCCCACCATTCTGTTTCATAGCGGCATAGCATACTTAGAAGGTACAGAAGCAGAAAGTGGCTAGCCCATTCCGGAAGAGGAGGAGAGGTCGAAGGACCATTCCAAAAAAAGAGTGCTTGTTCCTGAACCCGAAATAGAGGGTGTTGTTCCAATTGAGAAAGGGCAAACTGGGGAAGTAACATTTCCTTGATGGTTCCTTCTCTCCATCGCACATGATCTAGCTTACAGGCAGGAGGAGTAAGTCGACGGATATATTGCATGAAGGTTTCTGTCGAATAAGATAACGGGCCGTCTTTTCCTTCTGGAAAACAAACAGATATCCAAGCTCCGCTATACATGGCCTCTAGCTCTTTTGGAGGAGCCAGCTTGGTCATCTCCATGCGAACCCAAAACTGCTCCTTGCCAGTCGTTACCGCATAGGCATGACTTACACCCGGTATGGAAGCAAATAATTCATGGGCAAAGTAACGATCCTGGAGTGGACTAAGGGAGAAGACTTGAGCGAGATGGGCAAAAAGGCCTTCCTTTTGAGGCCGAATCTCATCTTCAGTTAATAAGTAGGCACTGCGTTTTAGCTTTCTCGTCGTTACACCATGCTGCAAGACGCGGCTATTTTGAGGATAGGCGGGGTCACGGGTTAAAAGCATGCCTTTTAATAGGTGTGAACAACCATAAAACAGCAGCAACGGCTGGATGGAAAGATCCGCATCTATTGCTGTTTGATAAAATTGTCGCGCCTGCTTCCACAAATAAAGAAACCGGGAGCTTTGTTGAAAGGCCAGTCGATCAAAATGCTCCAATCCCATGCTGTGATAGCAGGCGGCCAAATATTTGCGAGCTGTTGGCTCTGTCTCCAAAAAACGAAGTGATGTCCAAGCCTTATCCATAGCAACCACCTTTATGAATTTTCGTTTTCTATCTATTATCATCTTTTATTTTTTTGATTTATCTGTAAAATCCACTTCATAACCGAACGTTCCATGCATTCCTTGACAGTAAATTATGCCGTTTGTTAAACTGTCTTAAACTATTTGCCGAGAGGAGCTTGCTACTGTGCGGGAAGACAAATTTATAAAAGAGGGTTTAACGTTTGATGACGTGTTGCTCATTCCAGCAAAATCTGAGGTTTTGCCTAGGGATGTAGATCTTAGAACAAAATTAAGCGAGACGGTTGTCCTAAATATTCCACTGATTAGTGCGGGTATGGACACAGTGACCGAATCCGCACTTGCGATTGCTATGGCTCGCCAGGGTGGCATCGGGATTGTTCATAAAAACATGACCATTGAACAGCAAGCAGGCGAAGTAGACCGTGTAAAACGTTCAGAGAGCGGTGTCATCACAAATCCATTTTCGCTGTCACAAGACCATACAGTAGAAGACGCAGATGCTCTCATGGGTAAATATCGAATCTCCGGTGTTCCAATCGTAGACGAGGAAAAGCATTTGATCGGGATTCTTACTAACCGTGATCTTCGCTTTGTACACGATTTTTCTACTCCTATTAAGGAAGTAATGACCAGAGAAAATTTGGTGACTGCCCCTGTCGGTACGACACTCCAACAGGCAGAAGCCATTCTGCAAAAGCATAAGATCGAAAAGCTTCCTCTGGTAGACGAGCAAAACATTTTGCGCGGACTCATTACTATCAAGGACATTGAAAAAGCGATTCAATATCCAAATGCGGCTAAAGACCCACAGGGACGTTTATTGTGTGGTGCAGCTGTTGGTGTCTCCGCCGATACGTTTGACCGAGCAGCAGCGCTTGTACAGGCAGGCGTGGATGTGCTCGTCGTTGATACTGCCCATGGTCATTCCAAAGGGGTTATTGATACCGTAAAAGAAATTAGAAGTCTCTATCCGACGCTGACGATCGTAGCTGGGAACGTTGCAACCGGACAAGCTACCCGTGATCTAATCGAAGCAGGAGCATCCGTAGTAAAAGTAGGTATTGGCCCAGGTTCGATTTGTACGACACGTGTTGTGGCAGGGATTGGCGTTCCACAAATTACGGCTATCCACGATTGTGCACAAGTAGCCCGCGAGTACAATATTCCAATTATTGCCGATGGCGGCATTAAATACTCAGGAGATTTGCCAAAAGCTGTAGGTGCAGGTGCTTCTGCCATCATGATTGGCAGCTTGTTCGCGGGGACAGAAGAGAGTCCAGGTGAGTTTGAAATCTTCCAGGGTCGACGTTTTAAAGTTTATCGTGGCATGGGCTCCATTGGCGCAATGAAGGCAGGAAGTAAAGATCGCTACTTCCAGGAAAACGAACAAAAGCTGGTTCCAGAAGGGATCGAAGGCCGGGTGCCATATAAAGGACCATTGGCTGATGTTACGTATCAGCTGATCGGTGGCTTGCGTGCCGGCATGGGGTATTGTGGAGCAAAAACGATTGAGGATTTGATTAACAACTCTCAGTTCGTTCGCATTACAGGGGCAGGCTTGCGTGAAAGTCATCCACATGATGTACAAATTACCAAGGAATCTCCAAACTACTCCATTTCCTAAAAAGCGATTAGTCATATAGTCCCAAAAACCCCTTTCGATTACGTAGAAAGGGGTTTTTTACTAGGGTTTTACACATGGAAATGGGAGGAAACAAGCTTCAAGCGGGCCTGCTACCTATGGTAAACTTAAAGCGGTGTGCACGTTTCACTAAGACAAATTCGACAGAAATGGGAGAGTGAGAGAATACATGAAACGAAAGACATGGACACAGAGATTGACAGGTCTGTTCCTTTCTGTCGCTGTGTTTACGACAGCAATGGGAGGCACTGTAGCCAATGCAGAAACCGCACCGCAAGCCAATCTGCAGCTTGTAGCGAAATCTGCCATTCTTGTGGAGGCATCTACTGGTAAGGTGATTTATAGCAACAACCCTGACGTAGCACTACCTCCAGCCAGCATGAGTAAGATGATGTCTGAATATCTGGTGCAGGAAGCAGTCAAACAAAAGAAAATCAGCTGGGATGATGTTGTAGCTGTAAGTGATTATGCATTCTACATTGCAAAGATTTCGGATGCATCCGGTGTCTACCTGAATAAAGGGGAATCGTTTACAGTTAAACAATTGTACGAAGCTATGGCAGTCGTTTCAGCCAATGATGCTACGGTACTTCTAGCAGAAAAGGTAGCAGGAAGCGAAGCCAACTTTGTTCAGATGATGAACAAAAAGGCAGCAGACTTCGGAATGAAAAACACCTCGTTTGTCACTTCCACAGGTTTGCCAGCTAATGAGCTGGGACCATACTCTGTTAAGACCGATCAAGTAGAAAACCTCATGTCTGCCCGCGATTCTGCTATTCTGGCACGAGCTCTGATCCGTGATTTCCCGGAAGCATTGGAAGTCTCCAAAAAACCAAGCTTTACGTTCCGCACAGGTACTCCAAAAGAGTGGAGCAAGAAAAGCTACAACTGGATGCTGCCTGGGTTGATCAGCTACTACGAGGGCGTAGATGGATTAAAAACAGGTTATACGCAAGCAGCAGGCTATTGCTTTACCGGTACAGCAGTTCGCGGCGATATGCGCCTGATCAGTGTAGTCATGAATACCGAAAGCGATACTCAACGTTTTTCTGAGACGAGAAAATTGTTCGATTATGGTTTCAGCAATTTCAAAATGACCAAGCAAATGGACAAAAATGCACCGATCAAGGGATTTGAAACAGCTGCTGTAAAAAATGGTGTGGAACTGAGTGTTCCAGCCGTTACAGGCAGTGAAGTAAACATGCTGACAAAAATCGGCAGCGACGTAAAGTTTACGCCAAGCGTGACCTTCCAAGATTTAAGTGCCCCAATCAAACAAGGCCAAGTCATCGGTAAACTCGTGCTCAAGGAAGAAGGCGGGAAGGATGCAGAATTCCTGCAGCCTGAGGACGCGGCTAAAGCTGGAGTAGATGTAGTAGCAAGTCAGGAAGTTGAAGAGGCCAGTTGGATTCGTTTATTCTTCCGCAGCATCATCCAATTTTTCAGCGATCTGTTCAGCAGTGGAACAGGAAAATAAATAACTGTTGTTTTCCCCCATCTCTTTGGTTTACAATGTCGGTAACAAGGAACCATAACACCACATAACAGTTCCGGTTCCGACTTCAACGAGGTAGGGGGAAATCTCATGGTACAAGTAGGAACGTCTCGCGTAAAAAAAGGTATGGCTGAAATGCAAAAAGGCGGCGTCATCATGGACGTCGTGAATGCAGAGCAAGCGAAAATTGCTGAAGCGGCAGGTGCTGTTGCTGTAATGGCACTTGAGCGTGTCCCCTCTGACATTCGTGCAGCAGGTGGAGTAGCACGTATGGCTGATCTGGGTATTGTGGAAGACGTATTGAAAGCAGTTTCCATCCCTGTTATGGCAAAAGCTCGTATTGGTCACTTTGTAGAAGCGCGTGTTCTGGAGTCTCTCGGTGTGGACTACCTCGATGAGAGCGAAGTTTTGACCCCAGCAGACGATTTGTACCATATAAATAAAAAAGAGTTCACTGTACCGTTTGTATGTGGCGCTCGTGATCTGGGAGAGGCACTGCGTCGTATCGGCGAAGGTGCATCCATGATCCGTACAAAGGGAGAGCCGGGTACAGGAAACATTGTAGAGGCAGTTCGTCATATACGCACCATGATGAGCCAAATCCGTAAGGTACAGGCAATGTCCTACGATGAGTTAATGGCAGAAGCAAAAAATTTGGGTGCTCCTTACGAGCTTCTGGAAGAAGTTCATAAAACAGGCAAGCTGCCGGTAGTTAACTTCGCAGCTGGTGGTGTGGCAACACCTGCGGATGCTGCCCTGATGATGCAGCTTGGTTCGGATGGCGTGTTTGTAGGCTCCGGTATTTTCAAATCGGAAAATCCAGAGAAATTTGCTCGGGCAATTGTTGAAGCTACTACTCACTATACCGATTACGAACTGATTGCACGTGTATCCAAAGGCTTGGGTACGGCAATGCCAGGTCTCGAAATCTCCAAAATCCGCGAAGCAGATCGCATGCAAGAGCGCGGCTGGTAAGGTGAGCCACATGAAAATCGGTGTCCTCGCTCTGCAAGGAGCTGTAGCAGAACACCTGCGAATGCTGGAAGAGGCAGGAGCTGTAGCGGTTTCCGTTAAAAAAGTAGAAGAATTATATGACCTGGACGGCTTGGTAATCCCAGGCGGTGAAAGCACTACGATTAGCAAGCTGATGCACAAGTACGGTTTCATGGAAGCCATTCGTCAATTTGGCGAAGAGAAAAAGCCGATCTTTGGGACATGTGCAGGAGCCATTCTTCTGGCGAAACAGATCAATGGTCAAGACGATTACCATCTTGGACTCATGGATATCAAAGTGGAGCGTAATGCCTTTGGACGCCAAAAAGAAAGCTTTGAAGTCCACATGCCGGTTGCGGGAGTCGCAGCTGATTATCCAGCCGTTTTCATTCGTGCCCCATATATTATGGAAGTAGGAGAAAGTGGTCAGGTTTTGGCAAAATACGAAGACAAAATCGTAGTAGCGAGAAACGGTCATTATCTTGCGGCAGCCTTTCACCCTGAATTAACTGAAGACACGAGGCTCCATAAGTTTTTCCTCGATATGGTGAAGGAGTACCGAAGTTAACAATAAGTAAGCAGCAAGGAGAGGATCGGCATCGATGAGATGTCGATTTTTTCCTTTAGGAAGATTATGGGTAGCCGCCCTTTACACAAGTATAGAACCTGTAGTACAGTTAACAATAGAAGTAATCATATAGGTAGACAATACGCTGATGAGAACAAGTACTTCGCAAGAGCCTGGCCTAGAGAGTCGGTGGTAGGTGCAAACCGATCCGGTGTGCGGAGGAATCCATCTCGGAGTGACAAAGGAAATAACTTTGTCCGGTCCCGTCCCGTTATGGCGGAAGAGTGGATAGATGCACAAAGATTTGATGTGCATGTATCAACGAGGGTGGCAACGCGGGTATACAACACTCGTCCCTTACCAGGGGACGGGTGTTTTTTGTTGTTATTACTAGAGATTCGGAGGGATTTACCAATGTTGGACGTAAAAGTGTTACGCCAAGACCTGGAAGAAGTAAGACGTCGTTTAGAGCACCGCAACGAAGATATTTCTGCACTGGATCAATTTGCAGAAGTAGATGAAAAAAGACGTCAGGTTATTCAGGAAGCAGATGCACTGAAAAATAAACGCAACACTGTATCTGAACAGGTAGCAGTGATGAAGCGCAACAAAGAAAACGCAGACCACCTGATCGCTGAAATGAAAGAGGTTAACGAGCGCATCAAGGCTCTTGATGAGGTGCTCCGCCAGCTGGATGAGCAGCAGGAATACATTTTGCTGAGCCTGCCTAACCTCCCGCATGAGAGCACACCAGTCGGAACATCAGAAGACGATAACGTGGTAGCCTGGACGTGGGGAGAGCCTCGCAACTTTGATTTCGAGACAAAGCCTCACTGGGATTTGGCAAGCCAGGCAGGAATTCTCGATTTTGAAACAGCTTCGAAAGTAACTGGAAGCCGCTTTGTATTTTATAAAGGAATGGGCGCGCGTCTTGAGCGTGCACTCATGAACTTCATGATGGATTTGCATGCGAACGAACATGGCTACGAGGAAGTTATCCCTCCGTACATCGTGAACCGTACGAGCATGACAGGTACGGGCCAACTGCCAAAATTCGAAGAGGATGCTTTTAAACTGGAAGGACCAGACTATTTCCTGATTCCAACAGCAGAGGTTCCTGTTACGAATATGCATCGAGACGAAATTATGGATGGAACAGATTTGCCACGCTACTATGCCGCATACAGCGCATGTTTCCGTTCGGAAGCGGGATCGGCTGGCCGCGATACTCGTGGATTAATCCGTCAGCACCAATTCAACAAGGTTGAGTTGGTCAAATTTGTGAAACCGGAAGAATCGTATGATGAGCTGGATAAGCTGGTCAAAAACGCTGAGAAGGTGCTTCAACTGCTTGGTTTGCCGTACCGTGTGCTGAGCATGTGTACAGGTGACCTCGGCTTCACTGCTGCGAAAAAATTTGACCTGGAAGTTTGGATTCCAAGCAATAATACGTATCGGGAAATTTCGTCGTGCTCGAACTTCGAGGATTTCCAGGCGCGTCGTGCCAATATCCGCTTCCGTCGTGATACGAAATCGAAGCCGGAATTCGTGCATACACTGAACGGTTCGGGACTTGCGATTGGCCGCACAGTAGCAGCGATCTTGGAAAACTACCAAGAAGCTGATGGAACCATTGTCATTCCAGAAGTGCTTCGTCCATACATGGGTGGAGTGGAAAAAGTCGCTCCAAAACAATAATCAAAGAATGTGTAGACAGCTCTTGATCCTATTAAAGGAACAAGGGTTGTTTTTTTTGTGTTCTAATACAGAGTGAATTTTTTAAAAATTGTGTTGCACTGTATCAATAGCTGTTATATAATAAAAACAAATCTTAAGAAAATTGTTTTAATACAGACATGGAGGGAATGGAAATGGACTGCTACCGGTGTGAAGGAAACGGCGAACAAAATTGCCCAAGATGTGGAGGCGTTGGTCACGATGACAACGGGTCGGCTTGCCATAATTGCTTGGGGGATGGACATGTCAGCTGCAGCCATTGCAGTGGCAGCGGGTATCAAGAGTAATACCATTTTTTTTGCCCCTGCTGTACTATAATAATTTATCAATTTAACATCTGTACCATAATAATGCGTCCGTGCTCAGGGAGGATGAACTGCTTTGACTACCATGCCAACTAATTCACATCCGCTGGAGATACACATCGCTGGCGAAATGCGCTCCGGATACAGTGAGATACTTACACCAGAAGCAATTCAATTCGTGATTAAGCTGGAGCAAAGATTCGGTGACAAAAGACAGGAATTGCTCGCGAAGCGTCAGGAACGACAGCTACAAATTGATGCCGGGCAGCTGCCAGACTTTTTACCGGAAACAGCAGAGATTCGCAATGGGGATTGGACAGTCGCTCCCCTCCCTATCGACTTGCAAGACAGACGTGTAGAGATTACTGGTCCTTCTGGCGACCGCAAAATGGTAATCAATGCGCTGAACTCAGGTGCGCGCCTTTTCATGGCAGACTTTGAGGATGCCAATTCACCTACGTGGGATAACACAATCCAAGGGCAGATCAATATGAAGGATGCGGTAAGACGCAATATTTCCTTTACCAGCCCTGAAGGGAAAAAGTACGCGCTCAATGACAAGACAGCCGTTCTTGTTGTTCGCCCGCGCGGCTGGCATCTCGATGAAAAACATATTCTTCTTGACCAGAAGCCGATCTCCGGAAGCTTGGTAGACTTCGGACTCTATTTTTACCACAATGTGCAGGCACTGCTCGCGAACCAGACAGCTCCGTATTTTTACCTGCCAAAGCTGGAAAGTCATCTGGAAGCTCGGCTATGGAATGACGTATTCCTTTTCGCACAGGATGAATTAAATATCCCGCGTGGTACGATTCGGGCAACTGTACTAATCGAAACCATTTTGGCTGCATTTGAAATGGATGAGATTTTGTATGAGCTGCGCGAGCATAGTGCCGGACTCAATTGTGGTCGCTGGGATTACATTTTCAGCTACATTAAAAAGCTGCGGAATCAGGCCGATGTCATCACTCCTGATCGAGCACAAGTGACGATGACAGTTCCGTTCATGCGGGCATATACGACGCTGGCGGTAAAGACATGTCACAAACGCCAAGCACCATGCATCGGCGGGATGGCTGCCCAGATTCCTGTCAAAAACGACCCGGTGAAAAACGAGGAAGCTATCGCCAAAGTACGTGCTGACAAAGAACGTGAAGCCTATGACGGGCATGACGGTACTTGGGTAGCTCACCCTGGCTTGGTACCTGTCGCGATGGAAGTTTTCAATCGTTTGATGCGGGAGCCTAACCAAATCTGGTACAAACGCGAAGACGTACAGGTAGAAGCCAAGGATTTGTTGGCAGTGCCTGAAGGTGTCATTACAGAAGAAGGCGTACGTACCAACATCAGCGTAGGCTTGCAGTATATCGAAGCATGGATGCGCGGGATGGGGGCTGTTCCGATCCATAACCTGATGGAGGATGCTGCTACCGCAGAAATTTCCCGTGCTCAAGTATGGCAATGGATTCGCCATCGTCGTGGGGTTTTGCAGGATGGACGCAAGATTACCGAGGCTCTGGTGAAGCAGTGGTTAAGTGAGGAATTGCAGGCGTTGAAACAAGCGATGGGTCAGGAGCGGTATGAAACAAGCAAGCTCCAAGCAGCGGGAGAGCTTTTCTTGCAACTGGTCACAGAAGATGAGTTTGAGGATTTCTTGACCGTACCGGGCTATCGCTATCTATAAAAAAATAGGGTGGGGGAAACGAAAATGAGCAAACAAAACAAGCAGGAAGCGATTCAACAATTAGAACAAATCTGGCAAGGCGAGCGCTTTAAAGGAATTACCCGTACTTATACCGCAGAGGATGTTGTACGTCTGCGTGGATCTGTTCAGATCGAACATACATTGGCTCGTCTGGGTGCAGAGCGCTTGTGGAACCTGTTGCATACCGAGCACCATATTAAAGCGTTGGGTGCTTTGACCGGGAATCAGGCGATTCAGCAAGTAAAAGCAGGTTTAAAAGCTATTTATTTGAGTGGCTGGCAAGTCGCAGCGGATGCGAACCTATCTGGTCAAATGTATCCCGATCAAAGCCTCTATCCGGCAAACAGCGTTCCACAGGTGGTCAAACGTATTAACCAAGCTTTTCAACGTGCAGATCAAATTGATCAATCTGAAGGTGGTACAGATACGCACTGGTTCGCGCCGATTGTGGCTGACGCCGAAGCTGGCTTTGGTGGACCACTGAACGTATTCGAGCTGATGAAAGGCATGATCGAAGCGGGCGCAGCAGGCGTTCACTTTGAAGATCAGCTGGCATCTGAGAAAAAATGCGGTCATATGGGTGGAAAAGTATTAATTCCTACCCAAGCAGCTGTTCGCAACCTGGTCTCCGCTCGCTTTGCAGCGGATGTGATGGGAGTTCCAACAATTATCGTGGCGCGTACCGATGCGAATGGTGCTTTCCTGATCACGAGCGACATCGATGAGCAGGATAAACCGTTCCTCACTGGCGAACGTACAGCAGAAGGCTTCTTCCGCCTAAAGGGTGGACTGGATGCAGCAATCGCACGCGGTCTGGCTTATGCACCGTACGCGGACCTGATCTGGTGCGAAACCTCTGAGCCTAACATGGAGGAAGCACGTCGTTTTGCAGAGGCTATTCATGAGAAATTCCCAGGTAAGCTGTTGGCTTACAACTGCTCGCCGTCCTTTAACTGGAAGAAAAAGCTCGATGAAGAATCGATCGCTCGCTTCCAGGAGGAGCTGGGCGAAATGGGCTACAAATTCCAATTTGTTACGCTCGCAGGTTTCCATTCCCTCAACTACAGCATGTTCGAGCTGGCGCGTGGTTACCGTGATCGCGGAATGGCTGCCTACTCCGAATTGCAGCAAGCTGAGTTTGGTAGCGAGGTACATGGCTACACCGCTACTCGCCACCAGCGCGAGGTAGGAACAGGTTATTTTGACGAGGTAGCACAAGTGATTTCCGGTGGAAAATCCTCCACGACCGCACTGACTGGCTCGACTGAGGAAGAACAGTTCGCGCATAACTAAATTGAAATCGATCAAAAACGAGGACTAGGGGCTATTGTACCCTAGTCCTTCATTTGCCAAATGGCTGGATTGTTTTTATAATGGAGGATGTAGAAAACAATGTCCCCGTAGCTCAGCAGGATAGAGCGTCAGTTTCCTAAACTGTAGGTCGGAGGTTCGAATCCTCTCGGGGACGCCATCGATGAAAAAGCCTTGATATATCAAGGCTTTTTTGTTTTTATTAGGTGCTGCTTTGACCAACGGTTACCTTTATACAAGTACAAAGGGTGAATGAAGAAGTATACGGCTGTTAAAATGGTAATCTTTCCTATATCATATAAATATTGAATAATCGTGGCATGCGAATTGATTATCAGGAGGATTACATTGTGAATCTTAGAAAAAGTATATTCCTGTTTGTGCTTATCCTCTCTTTGGCTATAACGGGCTGCGTAAGCTCGCAGGATGTTGTTAAGGTACAAGAGTACATGGATAAACTCGCAGGTATTCTCAACAGGCAAATGCAGCTAGGTTTAGAGTTCAATGAAATGCTTGAAAATGCAGATGAAGTGAGTGATGAAGAAGCAATTACGAAGATGACAGACTTTAACGAACGGTCACAAAAGATATACATTGATTTTCAAATGATAGCCCTGCCGCATGACGATTTTCGTGCAGCACATGAACAATTTGCTACGTTGGTAAGTACAGCGTCAAAATCAATTGGAATGATGTATGATACTGTGGTGAATGATGTACCAGTTAACAATGCTGAAGTTATCGATATTATGGATCAGCAAGCAAAGGCGGGACGACAATTTTTTACTGACATTAAGCCGTTAATGGAAAAGTATAAAGCAAGCTTCCCAATTGATCAGGAGTTAGCCAAAAAAGTCATAGGTCTTATGAATGATCTATGAGATTAAACAAACGTACTGCATGAAAAACATCTCTCTAGCAAAAGGATGAAGTATATGAAGCCACTACTCATCTTTGTATGGACAATCGCTCGAATAGTCGTTGTTTTTCTAGCCACGATTTGTCTAACCGGTGTCTTGTTTTTCCAATTTCTTTATAATGAGCAGAATGAAAATGTTGTGGTTTATATTCATATAGCTGTAGCGTTTCTGATCAATTTTATCTGGTACAGATGGAAAGAAAAAAAAACCGTTGATCACTCCTAGCTTGGAGTGAGACTCGTAGATTTCATACAGTAATTCGAAGACTTAGCAAATAGGCTAAGTCTTTTTTTGCGTTCGGATAGGATAAAACTAACGAAACGAGTAAGCATAAATCCAGTTAAATCAGGCTTGACTAGGACCAAAAGACAGGAGGAATCTACATAAATTTATTCTGTTTTTACTTTCTGAATATTGTTGACGAATCATTTGTAAGCGGTTAATATGTAGCCAGAAAAAATAAAACGGATTTAAATTCCGATAATCGAAATTACAAGCGTTACGATCGCAACTGGAGGTGCAACTATGAATGTAGCTCAAGAGGCACAGGGAAGCGCAGCACAAATCCGTTCTGCTGGTGACATCATGTCTCCGGAAAGATTAGGGGCTTCCCGTATTACGAGTCTAAGCTTTAGCCGCAGTATGCTGCGCAAGCTGATGAAAGAGAAATGGAGCATCGAGCGTGTCCAGTTTGACTTAGATGAAAATGGATACGGAGAGGCTCGTTACACGATCACTACACCTAAACAAACATTTTATTTCGTTGTCTTTTCACAATACTTACATGATCAGGAGAGAAGCGATCGTGTTATTTCTGAGAAGTGGGATATTACTTTTGCCTTGTGTGAGGGCCCGTTAACCCCAGAAAAAATGGCTCGACTGCGTAGTGACTTGCCTAAGCAGGAAGCTGGTCGTGGAGATGGCTTGGATTTGGTTTGGTCGCGTGCGAATCGCAGTACCCGGCTGTTTGAATACATGATTGGCGAGCTCACACAGGGAAAGCAGCCAGATCCCAAGATTTTGGCTCAAACAGGGTATTTGATCCGCACAACAGCGGTTTATGGAAATGGGAAATTTGGAATCGCCCCCTATGAACGAATGAGCAAGGACCATGCATTTTACGGAGCCTTTCGAGCGCAAATGTTTGCTGTCTATATGATCCGCCAGTTCAGCTTTGAGCTTGTAGACCATATTGCTCAGGCGAAAAATCCGAATGCGGCGCAGCTTCATGCCAAGATCAAGCGCTATCTAGGGGTGGGAAATGCAACTGGACTCGGCATGGTGCCTTATCTGATCTCACATCCACAGCTGATTCATACATGGATCAAGATGAAGGAAGAAGCCCTCTATAAAGCCAAGCAAGCGGAGGGCACAAGAGCCGACGCGGAAAAATTGCTCAGCCTTTTTGATCGCAGCATCGCGTACTTCCATGAATACCCGATTGCTCATGTACAAGCCTTTGCTCAGCCAAGTGAACTGGCGGGGGAATTGCAGCTGTTGCAAACGGTAGTGGCAGAGTATACAGAAACAGGAACCATGCAGCAGCAAGTGCCTGCCCAGCCATGGGTAACCCTTTGTGAAATTGCCCGCGCCAAAACGGGAATGGAGACGCAGGAGCTGTTAAATACACTTATTATCGAGCTCTATCCAGAAATCGCAACAGAATTTGAGGAAAATACCTCAATTGTGGAACGGTATGATGTGATGCCACAAATGAGCATCAGAGAATTAAAGCGGATTGCAGCAGAGCAGTATCACTGGGCACTTTCCTTTGATTTTGCCGATCCAGATGAGCGGAAGTATTTTTGGTACCGTTCTGCTGAAAAAGAAGAGCCACGAATGGGTGTTCGAGGAGAAGAGGCGGGCGAAGAGTATGAGATGCCCGTAAACATTGCAGAACGCGTGCAAGCACTGTACCAGGTGTTAGAAAAGGCAGCAGACGATCAAACGGTAGCCGAGTTTTTGTTGAGCTATCCCGAGCACAAATGGATCATTCGCAGAATGCAATCCCAGCAAGGCTTTGAATACGGAGAAATTCACGGCAACCTGCTGGCTAAAGGTCTACTGCCTGTACATCTGCTTCGCTGCAAGCTGGCATTTTTCGGCGCAGAACGATTTGATCCACAATCCAATCGCTGGGTACGGGTCACTTTGTTCCAGGGAGCCCCTTTACTAGAGGAAATCGGTACAGATTTTAAAGATGACTGGATTTTTCCGGCCATTCCGCGATGGGAGGATTTATAGATGACTGCGGGAGAGAAAATGGTCATTATCGACGGACTAACGCTAAGTAATTGGAATCGGGAGCTACTTTTGGAGCTGCATAAAGGCCAGGTCACCTGTGTTCATGTGTGTGTTGCCTTATGGGAAACGGCTAGAGAAACGCTCAGCAAAATCGGGCAATGGTATCAGTTTATTGAAGAGAATTCCGATTTGGTGATGCTGGTACGAACAGGGGAGGATATCACCAAGGCACGAGCTTTGGGAAAGGTCGGGCTCATTCTTGGTACACAGAATACATCTCCATTGGAGGATGATCTGTCGCTCGTCGAGGTTTTTTCCACGCTCGGGGTAAAAATCATGCAGCTTACGTACAACAACCAAAATATGATCGGAAGCAGCTGCTATGAGAACAATGATACAGGGCTGTCCCGATTTGGTCGCCTCGTGGTCGAGGAGATGAATCGCGTGGGGACCATCATCGATTTATCTCACGTAGGAGACCGTACGACATTGGATACGATTGAACATTCGAGAAGACCGGTCTCCATTACGCATGCCAATCCGGATTGGATTTACCCTTCGAAACGAAATAAATCAAAAGAAGTGCTTACAGCTCTTCGCAATAATGGTGGCGTCTTGGGTCTATGCTTGTATCCGTATCTGATGAATGGCGCACAAACCTCTTTGGATGAGTTTTGCGATATGGTTGCCAAAACCGTGGACTTCATGGGCGTGGAAAAAGTAGCGCTGGGCACAGACTTAACACTCAATTGGGGAGAGGACTTCCTCAAATGGATGCGGATGGGCAGATGGACGCATAAAGTCGATTATGGCGCAGGCTCGGCTTCGAATCCATCTTGGCCACAGTGGCCTGCATGGTTCCAAGGTCCGAAAGACTTTCCTGGTATTGCTGAAGCCTTGCTAGTACGCGGATTTGCCAAATCCGAGGTAGAAGCGGTGATGGGCGGCAATTGGCAGCGATTCTTTACCGAAGGGTTTAAAGCTGAAAAGGAGCTAGAGCTATGCGTGTAAGTTATCTTGAGCTGTATGCCCATTGTAAAAAAGTTCTGGAGGGCTGCGGGCTGCCGATCGGTTGTGCGGAAGAAGCGGCAGAGATAGCAGCGTGGGGTGAATTTACCGGATTATATGGAATCAAACAGCTCGCGGAAGAATTGAGTGCGCTGCAAGCTTCTGATTTGTCCAAAATCCGTATTCTTTCTCAGGATGAACGCCTGGTTTCGATTGATGGTCAAGGTCAAAGCAGCCTGCTGAGCGGCAGAATAGCCCTGGATTTGGCGTATGCGAAAGCAGCAGAGATGGGAGTCGGAATCGTTAACGTCCAAAACTCGCGCGGCTCCAATGCTTTGATTCAAAATGTAGCGCAGGCAGGAAAACGCGGAATTTGCTGTGCGATTCATTGGGTGGAAGAGGATAGCCAATTCTGGGCAATAACGCTACCTGACGCAAATCAGCCCTACGTGGTGAAAAGAAAGTCTGGGCATCCACTTAAATCAAAACAGACAGACAGCTTTTTAGTCATTTGCGCCGATGCGGTTCACTTCGCTTATGCTGCTCAACTGGAATCGCATGAAGAAACGGAGGGCAGCGAGGTAATCCGCCCTGAACAAATTCAAGCCGTTTGGGATGAATCGAATAGACAAGGAAGAGAAATAGATCCAGCCATATGGGCAGAGCTAAACAGCGTAGCGAGTCGTGTACTAGTAGAGGCGACGGAACAATCGCGTCAGCGTGGAGCTGGAGAAGGAGCAAATTAATAGAGCAGGGGGAGTGCAGCATGGAAACTTTGAAAAATTTTATTGATGGCAAATGGGTATCGCCGCAAGGAACAAACACGATTCCGGATATCAACCCGGCTGATACGAGAGAAGTAATTACACAGATTTCGCAATCAACAGAAGAGGACGCTAGGGCGGCAATAGAAGCAGCGCAAGAGGCATTCCCGACATGGAAGCTAGTACCTGCACCACAAAGAGGACAGTTTCTGTTCAAAATAGCAGATAAAATGGAAGCGAAACAAGAAGAGCTAGCACACCTAATTTCCAGGGAAATGGGAAAAACAATCGCAGATGCTAAAAAAGAAGTGGCGTATGCAGTCAATATTTTCCGGTTTTACGCAGGAGAAGGAACTCGCTTGAACGGAACATTGGTTGCTTCAGATAGCCCGGATATCCAGATTCAGTTAGTTCCGGAGCCGCTTGGAGTAGTACTGGTCGTGACACCATGGAATTTTCCTCTGTCTATCCCGGCCTGGAAAATCGCGCCTGCACTAGTAGCGGGCAACACGATTGCCTTTAAGCCATCCTCAGATACGCCAGTGGTAGCAGCCAAGCTGTTGGAAATCATCGAAGAGTGCGGCTTGCCGAACGGGGTCGTTAACATGATGATTGGGCCAGGGCGTCTCGTATCAGGAATGATTCATCATCCGGCGGTTAAAGCCGTAACCTTTACGGGCTCTACTAATGTAGGTCGACTCATTTATGCAGAGGCTAGCAAGGATATGAAACCGGCATTGCTTGAAATGGGAGGAAAAAACCCGTTGATAGTACTCGATGATGCCGATTTGGATGAAGCTGCAGATCTGGCAGTTCGCGGGGCATTCGGACAAACGGGGCAAGCATGTACCGCTACAAGCAGAGTGATTGTTCAATCTGCAGTTTTAGAGCCTTTCACGAAAAAATTAATAGAAAAAACGAAGCAAATCAAAGTCGGAAATCCATTCACTGAGGGCGTGGATATTGGACCACAAGCCAATGCAGGTGAGCTAGAGTCTACCTTGGAGGCGATTCGGGGTGCTATAGCCGAAGGGGCTAACATTTTGACTGGGGGAGATGCTCCACAAACTCCAGAGACCGAGCACGGCTACTATGTAAATCCAACCGTTATCGGCAATGTAAACAGAAACATGCGTATCGCAAAGGAAGAAGTATTTGGTCCAGTCCTTTGTATCATGGAGGCAGCTTCTGTAGATGATGCCATTGATATTGCAAATGATGTAGAATATGGGTTGTCTTCCGCCGTTTGCACAAAAGATATAAGTCGGGTGGCAAAATGCTCGCGTGAGATTGAAGCGGGTGTAGTGAAAATCAATATGACAACCACAGGAACGTCCTATCAGGCACCATTCGGCGGATTTAAAAGCTCCAGCTCTGGAATCAATAAAGAGCTTGGCAAAGAAGCAGTCGACTTTTATTGCCGTTCGAAAACCATTTACGTGAAAAGTTAGCGAATAGATTTGATTTGTTGGGGGATTGGGAAAATGGAAACGAAACCGAAGTCTGAAACATCATCTACTGTCTTGCGTGCTATCAAAATCATCAATTATTTAAATGCAGTTCCAGGTCCTCAAGGATTGAATGACATTAGCCGCAGTCTGGAGTTATCACCGACTATCGTGCATCGTTTACTGACCACCCTAAAGCTAGAGGGTCTTGTCTTTCAGGACCCTCGCACCAAGCTTTATTCACTGGGAACCATTTTTCTCGAATACGCCAATAAAATTATGACCGAGATGCCCCTTGCTCCGCTTGTTGAGCCATGGCTAATAAACTTGCGCAACGATATCAGAGAAACAGTCGGGTTTTATGTACCGAGCGGAAGCAGCAGAGTTTGTACGATGGAAGTGGAGAGCAACCAAGAAATCCGGCGTAGTGTAGGAATCGGGAAGAAGCATCCACTGTATCTAGGAGCTAGCGGGAGAGCTATTCTTGCTTTTATGAGTGAAGAAATTCAAGAGCGTGTCTTGTCTCCATTGCCAGTTGAACAGCAGCAGTCAATCAGAGCATTGCTAGAGAAAACTGTTCAGGATGGATATTCCACCAATGAGGAAGAGATAACGCCAAATGTAGGGGCGTTGTCCGCACCGGTTTTTGATCAAAATAAGCGAGTCATCGGAGCGATATCCGTATCTGGTCCTGTATTTCGTTGGAATCGGAAGACCATGCAAGCATTTGTACCAGTACTGCTACGGGTAACACGTTCCATCTCAGAATCTTTTGAGTAAATGAAGGAGATGGGGAAAAGGATGAAGCCAGAACAACGATTAATCGAATTAGGAATCACACTGCCTGAGAAAAAAGAAAAGGGCGGAAACTATGAGCTCGCAGTACAAACAGGAAATCTCCTGTTTTTGTCAGGGAATCTTTCCTATAGTCATGTTGGCAAATTGGGGAAGGAGTTTTCGGTTGAGCAAGGGTATGAAGCAGCACAGGAAGCGGCTCTCCAGGCGTTGGCGACGATTAAGCAAGAAATTGGTGATCTTTCACGAGTCAAAAAATTTGTGAAGGTACTTGCTTTCATTAATTGTACGATGGATTTTACCTCGCATGCCAAGGTGATGAATGGTGCTTCTGATTTAATCGTATCGGTATTTGGTGAGGACATCGGAACACATGCGAGAACATCGATCGGAGCCATTTTACCAAGAGGCGCGGCGATTGAACTCGAAATGGTTGTTGAAGTCGAATAGATGGAAGCGGGAGGAGAGCAGGATGAAAAATAGGAATTTCCAAGTGGACTGGCCTGTTTTTGGGATAAGCGGTGGATTGTTGTTGGTCTTTGTCATCGTTGCGGCTATCAGTATGGACGCAGTTACAGCGTTTGTTAATTCCTCTTTCGCTTTGTCGATTAAGTATTTTGGAGCTTTTTGGCAGGTACTCCTGCTGGCTACTTTTTTCATCGCGATATTCTTGGCGTTCTCGAAGTATGGGAAGGTAAAGCTGGGGAAACTGGATCGTCCAGAATTCACCACGTTCAAGTGGCTGGCGATGACCATGACAACTTTATTGGCAGGTGGTGGCGTATTTTGGGCAGCAGCAGAACCAATTTATCACTTCACGAGCTTGCCACCGCTTTTTACAGGGATTGAATCGGGCACACAGCAGGCGGTAAATCCAGCATTGGCACAGTCTTTTATGCATTGGGGCTTCCTGGCATGGGCGATTCTTGGAACACTTAGTACAATCGTGATTATGTATGGACACTACCATAAAGGGATGCCTCTAAAACCAAGAACCTTGCTGTATCCTATTTTTGGCGAAAAAATTATGACCAGGAGCTGGTTAGGAACAGCAGTCGATTCCTTCTCGATTCTTGCAGTTGTCGCAGGAACCATTGGTCCGATTGGATTTTTGGGTCTACAGGCAAGCTACGGGCTGCAGGAGATCATGGGGATTCCCGATACATTCACAACACAGCTATACATCATTATGAGTGTGGTAGCGGTATCTGCCATTTCAGCGGCTACTGGACTCCATAAAGGGATTGAATTTTTAAGTAATTTTAATGTCATATTAGCGATCGTGCTCATGGCATTCATCTTATTTTTGGGACCTGGGGAATTTATTGTAAACGCTTTCATATCTTCCTTTGGTACGTATTTGCAGGAGTTTATGCCAATGAGTACGTTCCGCGGAGACTCTACATGGTTAGGCGGATGGACGATCTTTTTCTGGGGCTGGTTCCTGGGATATGGACCGATGATGGCAATCTTTATCAGCTGCATCTCACGCGGCCGGACGATCAAGGAAATTATCATGGCTGTGGCGATCATCGCACCGATCGTGACCTGCTTCTGGTTTACGGTTCTTGGAGGAACGGGAATATCCTTTGAATTACAAAACCCAGGATTAATTGCCGGTCCTTTGAGTGAAGCCGGACTGCCTGCGGCGATGATTTCCATTACCAAGTACCTGCCACTGTCCTCGATTATCGGTCCTGCATTTTTGATTTTGACGATCCTGTTTGTGATCACGACTTCTGATTCGATGGCGTACACGATATCTGCGGCAGTAACAGGCAACAATAACCCAACTGTCGGCCTGCGTATGTTTTGGGCATTGATGATGGGTGTTGTAGCTGCAATTCTTTTGTCGATTGGAAATGGAGGAATTGATGCTCTCCAATCGTTTATTGTGGTGACAGCCGTTCCTGTGTCACTCATTTTAGCGCCTATGTGCTGGGTAGCGCCCAAGGTGGCTGGACAACTGGCCCAGGAACAGGGCATTGTTGAAAAAAAGACAACTGAGGAAAACGGGTTTTATGAAAAAGCAAATGCGTAGGTAACGAAATAGCAGGAAAGCTGACGTCGGGATGAACTGGCGTCAGCTTTGTTCTCGCTTCCTTTACTGGCTACCGCAATTACACAAAAATGCGTCATGTACCGTTTGCTTGGTATCAATTCCTGCAAAATCCGTTAACCCTACTAAGGGGACAAAAAGCTATTCAACAGCCCCCACTGGAAATCACCGGTCAATCACGCAACCGACAATTCCACGTGCATTGGCTCTGCCCTAGGGTAAATATGGTAAAATCAAGGGTGAAGCCAGGGGGTGGAGCATATGGTAAATTCGTGGAACCGACCAAAGCTGAAAATAGCAAAAACAATAAGCGAATGGATCTGGGATGTCGTGGGCTATTTATGCTTTGCCGGATCGATCCTTTTCTTGCTACTGGTTTGGGGGAAGCTTCCTGATGAAGTGCCCGCGCATTATAATGCTTTGGGAGAAGTAGATCGTTGGGGGTTAAAATGGGAGTTGCTCATTTTGCCTGGTGTTGGAGCGTTCTTGCTCATTTTCTTGCAAGTCCTTGAAAGGTTCCCAGAGGTGCACAATTATCCTAAACGATTTAATGACTCAAATGCCAAGCAGTTTTATTTGCAAAGCAGAAAAATGATTAATCAATTAAAAAACATCTGTGTGATTATCTTCACTCTGCTCTTGATTGAATCGGTCTCGATCGCGCTAGGCTGGGGGAGTGGTTTTGGCATATGGTCTCTGCCGATTACGATATTGGCTGTCGGCATACCACTTATAGTAGGAATCATGAAGCAACGAAAAATTAAATAAGTCGGCGGGAATTTTCATACACGTAAACAAAAAAGCTATCGAAATAAGCATTATTTCGTAGCTTTTTTATCATTACAGCATTGTGATTCTTATGAGTGAAGGGCTTCGACATAACGACCGTAATCGGGTACTGCTATGCTGTCAAATGCATTCGCCAATTTTTCCAATCCTGATGAAAGCTGTTCACCAAGCATAGGGAGACCATGACCAGTAACAGCAATGGATGGTTTTAGTGATTCGAGCTTTTTTACGGATTCTCTTGCAGCAGTCCAATCAGTTGTGAAGTATCTAGGTGGTCCGTTTATTTCCTGTATTTGAGTTAAAACCTTGAAAAGCGAGTCTTGTTTAACCGTAATAAAAGCATCTCCGGCGATCAACGAGCGATCCTCATTCCGAAAAAAGGAAACGTGTCCAGGGGAATGTCCGGGCGTATGTATCCATCGCCATTCAGGAATATCTGGAATACTACCATCTGCTGGCAACATTTTTAAATGCTCTCCCACATTGATAGCCTCATTTGGAAACAGGGGTGATAATTTTGCTACCAGACCGCCTTCTACGCTGGAATCTGGTTCTGGATAATTGGAGGTACCCGTCAAATAAGGAAGCTCCAATTCATGGGCAAAAACGGGAACATCCCAGTGCTGGGCCAGTTCAATAACAGCTCCAATATGGTCAAAATGTCCATGTGTCAGGAGAATTGCCTTAGGGGGACTATTTTTACCAAAGCGTGATTGAGCTGCTGATAGAATCTCGTCAGCCGATTTTGGCATTCCAGCATCAATAAGAAACCAATCATGCGGTTGTGCAGGATTCCCAATGAAACAGACGTTAACAACCTGGATACATAGGCAGTAAATATCTGGCCGAACCTCTTGCCCCATTCCACTTGAAAGTGAAGTTACTGGTATATATGAATGCCCCATAATAACCTCCATGCAGATAAGCACTACCGTTTGGTAGCGCTTATCGAGAATGTTACGCGTGCACGAGCTCAGGAGACTGCAAATGAAGTGGCGGAGGAACTAACCAGCCTTTTTCTTTTGTAATTCGCAGCAGTCTAGCTCCTAATTGAGCTTTGGCAATATGGAACTGGCCGAAGATCATTCCAATATCTTCTCGAATCGATTGTCCAATTAGTTGACTGCACGTAACCAAACCAGCCGCAATGTCCCTTGAAACACCGGCAGCAATCTCTGGATCCTGAAAACGGGCGCCTACAGGAATACTTTCAAGATTTGCGATCGGACGGTCGGGTGGGGATGGAGGAAGGCCAATGCCGTTTGCTTTTAGTAATTCATCAATTTGTTGTATCTCTTGTTTCATGCTTTGTGTAAGGTCTTCGAGAAAGTTCTTCAAATCATGATCACCGGTATGGTTAATCAAAGTTTGATAACCAGCCAGTAATCCTTTTGTTACAGAAAGATAGCTCCATACCCCAAAGACTTCGCCATAATGAAGAGGTTCATTTTGAGGATTACCAGATAAAATTCCCATTAACATCCTCCCACTGTTCAGTAAAGTTTTAATGTCCATATGGGTCTCCTTAACTATGCGTTTTAACCCATTGATAAGGTTTACTAGTGACCGGAGTTTTATTGAGGTTAAAATTATCCATATAAGCGTAGCGTAACTTTCTAATTAATTTTTCTAAAACTAATTATTCGCACCAAAAAACTTGGAATTGTATGATATAGTATTTATAGTCTGATAATTCTTGTAAGGGAGTGTAGAAAATGCCTGTCGAAACCTTTAGAGCCACCGCACATTTGCAAAAAGGGATGGTTGTGAAAGCACGGTCCAGAGATTTTGAGCTGACGATTGATGAACCGAGAAGCTTGGGCGGAACAGATACCGCCATGAATCCTGTTGAAGTCGTCCTCTCCGCATTGGGAGCATGCCAATCGATTGTTGCCAGAGCTTATGCGGGCAAGTTTGATGTCCAGCTTGACGACTTTTGGGTGGAAGTAGAGGGCGAGCTCGATACAGATGGCTTTATGAATAAGTCAGATGTTCGGCGTGGCTATTCCGATATTCGATATACCTTCCACATCAAGACAGACGCTCCGAGAGAACGGGTAGAGGAATTCATTGCATTTTTGGAGAAGACATGCCCCGTTGGAGATACGATCGCAAATCCAGTCAATCTCAAGCTAAACGGGATTGTCATTGAAAAGTAACGGCACCTGCGTGGTGCTTTTTTTTTGCGCGAAAACAAGATACCTCCTATTTTTATTGGATTGCATCGAGGTAGGTGCTGCGCGTATGCCTATTTGACGCGGGAAATGGTAAAATGTTACTTTCATTTATAGAGTATAGGATCATGTGAGGAAATAATCATGCCATTTTGGAAAAGAGCAATGTTTTGGAGGATTGTGGGTTTATATTTGATCATTGTCTATGGAATCATGCGGATTGAGGTACTGGATCGTGCATTTCCTTTGTATTTTTTACTCATACCTGCTTTGGGAGTCATTTGTTTATTTGTTTCTAATCGTTTCAAATAGAGGATTAAAAAGGAAAGCCAGCGAATAGGCAGTCAAGCGCCTACTCACTGGCTTTCTTATGTTTAACGGTAAATTATTCAACGGAGCTTTTGCCAAACAGGACTTTATCCAGTCCGAGCATCGTGCTACCACTCACAGCAAGGGAGAGAAGAATTGCCAGCAATGCCAGCTCCAGCTCGTATCCTGCGCCGCTTTCGCCACCCATAAATCCGGCAGCCAGCTTTGCCTTAGTAATCGCTCCTACCATGATGACTGCCAATGCACCAGCGAAAATACGGGTACCCAAGCCGAGAATCAGAGCAAAACCACCAACAACCTCCAAGAAGGCTACAAGATAAGCAATAAATGCAGGAAGCCCCAAGCTGCCAAAGAAGCCTGCTACGTTGTCCAGACCCATTTGGAACTTTGCAATTCCGTGAATGACAAAAGTAATACCTGCTACCAAGCGTAAAATAAGGGCACTCCATTCAAAACGCATAGACATGTATCGTTACCTCCGATAGAATTAAAATCAGTAACAAAGTTACTTTTCGTTAGTAAGTATACAATAATAAGATCATATGTCAAGCGACTTCCCGAAATTTACAAACGATGGAAAGTGCAATTAATTAGGTAAGAAGTCATCATTCGTTTTGAAGGAATCGGGAAAGAGCGGTATACTGAAAGTAGAATGAGGTGATAGCTATGAAACAGTCTTCCCTCTGTCCGAAGTTTGAAAAGGGCATGCAATTGCTCGGAAAACGCTGGACAGGGCTCATCTTATACCAGTTGCTATCGGGTCCGCAGCGTTTTTGTGCGTTGGAGGGTGCCCTGCCGGTAAGCGGAAGGCTACTATCTGAACGGCTAAAGGATTTGGAGAAAGAAGGTCTTGTCCATCGGCAGGTGTTTACGGATTCGGCTCCAGTCCGGGTAGAGTATTCACTGACTGAGATGGGGCATGCTCTGGAACCAGTGATCAAAGGTATTGAAAGCTGGTCACAGTCTTGGATCGAGTTAGATGCAGACGAAATGGCAGACGACAGCAAGGCAGACGAAAACGAATAACCAAAAAAAGCCTCAGGAACATTGCCTGACGCTTGCCATGATGAAAACCCCTGGAGACAGGGGTTTTCTTTTGTTGGTGCTGTTTAATTGCTATTCTTGGCCGTTTTGCTTGTTTTGACGGGCTTTCCATCGTAGAAACTCAATATGTTTTTTAAGCTCTTCCAGTTCATTTGGAGACAATCCGTTGATGTCTAAAAAGGGGGCAGGCTCTTCCCGAACAGAGGCATGCTGCCAGAAGGGGATAGGGTTATCTGTCTTTCCATGAATAAAATCAGTAGATACCTCAAACAAATCGGCCACATTGGAGATCAAGTGAAAATCTACGCCTTTCTTTTCACCCGACTCGATTCGCGACAGGACGGTATTATGTATGCCCAGCTTTTCGGCCAATTGAATTTGGGACCACTCTCTCTTCTCTCGCAGCCACTTTATGCGTTGACCAACTATGGACATCGTAAGACCCACCTTTTTCGTTTTGGCAATTCCATTCTAACAATTTTCCAAAACGGAAAAAATACATTTGTTGAAATGACAAATATTGTATTGACTTTGTTGAAATGGAAAAGATATCATAATAACATAAATATTTGCTATTTCTACAAAAAGGAGAGAGTAGCAAATGGAACGAATTAATCTAACGTATATAGCCAAACGAAGAATGGAACAAGGACTGACTTTGCAGGAGATGGCAGAATCACTGGGCTTCAAAAATGCCTCTACTTACTTGAAGTATGAGAAGGGGAGCTACGACTTCAAAGCAAACCATTTGCCTGTACTGGCCAAAAAATTGAAGTGCGGATTGCATGATCTGTTTATTTTCTCTATTTGCTAATTTTGCAAATGAATAACCAGAGAAGGAGTGAATCGATTGAATGCGCTGGATGCAAATAAGCGGCAATTGGAAATATGGAAAAAGACGTTAGATTATGAGATTGCAATGATGGCGCCGCAAAGCAAACCAGCATGCGATGATTTTCTTGACCGCTTAAGGCAGTTTGAAAAAGAACTGGAGCAGCACACTCAGCATACGTCCATGCTGATGCTAGGCACCCAGAGGACTCAAACCAGTCATTTATAAATTCAAAGGTCAGATATTCACTCCGCATTCGGAGGACAAAATAAAAAAACCAGCTGGTACGGCAATTACCGTGACCGAGCTGGTTTCTACGTCTAGCGGTTTTTATAGCTTGGAAATTTCGTCCTTTAATAGCTCCGATTGTGTACCGAATACCACCTGTACACTGCCTTGGCCAAGTCGCATGACTCCGGCTGCACCCAAATCTTTGAGTCCTTTTTCGTTCACGATCTTGTCGTCCTTTAGAACAAGTCGCAAACGTGTAATGCACGCATCTACACTCACGATGTTTTCTTTTCCACCGATGTGAGTGAGCACCTTTTGAGCTTTATCCTGCAAGGTGCCTGCGCTGCCTGTGCTGGATGGTGCGATGTCGTCGTCTTCGCGTCCTGGCGTCTTGATGTTCATTTTGACAATCAGAATACGGAACAGGAAGTAGTAAACGACAGCGAAAGCCAGACCGATCGGGATAATGAGCCAAGCATTGGTCGAGAGCGGGAAATTAAGTCCGTAGTCGATCAGTCCGGCAGAGAAGCCAAAGCCGTGCTTGATTCCCATCGATGTAACGATATACCCGGAAATACCGGTCAATACCGCGTGAATGACATAGAGCAGTGGAGCCGCAAACATGAATGCAAATTCCAATGGCTCGGTAATACCAGTCAGGAACGAAGCAAGAGCAGTACCGATAAAGACAGAAGCAATCGCCTTGCGCTTTTCCGGCTTCGCAGTATGAATAATGGCGAAAGCGGCTGCAGGCAGTGCGAACATCATGATCGGGAAGAAGCCTGTCATAAACATACCAGCGGATTTGTCACCAGCAAAGAATCGATTCAGGTCGCCGTGTACGACTTTTCCGGCAGTATCGGTAAAATCGCCAATTTGGAACCAGGCAATTGCATTGAGCACGTGATGCAGACCAAATGGAATGAGCAGACGGTTAAAGAATCCGAAGAGACCTGAGCCAACCGCTCCGAGTCCTACAATCCAGTTACCCATGCTGGTGAGACCGTCTTGAATTGGCCCCCAGATGATCCCGAAAAATAATCCGATGATAACCATACTGAGCGATGTAATAATCGGAACGAAGCGCTTGCCCCCAAAGAAGCCTAGCCACTCCGGCAATTTAATATTGTGGTATTTGTTATAGCAGTAAGCTGCTACTCCACCAGCGAGAATCCCACCAAGAACCCCCATGTTCAGCTTGGCATCATCTGCGATAAAAGGCATCGCTGCAGGCACTTTGGACAGCACTGCAGTGAGAACCATGTAAGCAATAACCGCCGCGAGAGCAGCTACGGCATCTCCCGCAAGTCCAATGGCAACACCGACGGCGAAGATTAAGGATAAGTTATCGAAAATAGCAGATCCACCGGCGAGCAGGAAAGGCGCAATGTACTGGTTCAGGAATCCACCAACAGAAGAGCCTAGTTGAAACTCGGTTTCGTAGTTGATGGCGCCGAAGCGGAGCAACAGCGCTGCAGCTGGCAACGTAGCGACCGGGAGCATGAGAGCTTTCCCGATCTTTTGCAGAAAGGCGAGCATAGGAAAAACCTCCTTAGAATGAGATGTATATCAAAAAGCCGCTCTCCACTAGGAATGTAGGGAGATAATGATGAAGGAGCAGGAGAGGACTATTTTGATCAGTTTTTATGAAATCGCTTACAGAGGGTCGGTGACAAAAGCGATCATTCGGTTTCGTCCTTTAAAAATCGAACGACGTCTTCTACGGTAGACA
The DNA here is from genome assembly GCF_002897295.1 of Brevibacillus reuszeri. Taxonomy (GTDB): domain Bacteria; phylum Bacillota; class Bacilli; order Brevibacillales; family Brevibacillaceae; genus Brevibacillus; species Brevibacillus reuszeri_A. Next base: position 61,129 of record NZ_BEXF01000027.1, on the reverse strand, counting down.
GGGTTAACACGTGCGCTGCCAGTTGTTTTGCCTGCTCGAGAGTAGTCGAGCGAATGCGCTCCTTCACCTTTGGCATGACTGACGCAGCACCACTGAACTCATCTAGGCCCAACCCTAAAAGCAGCTTTGTCGCTAACGGATCGCCAGCCATTTCCCCGCAAAGTCCAGTCCAGATGCCTGCGCGGTGAGACGCTTCAATAACGTTTGAGATCAGGCGCAAAACGGCTGGGTGGTAGTAGCTGTACAAATCGCCGATTTCTGCGTTCATCCGATCGACAGCAAGCGTATATTGGACCAAATCATTGGTGCCGATGCTGAAAAATTGTACTTCTTTTGCAAAGGCATCTGCCTGTAAGCATGCCCCGGGAATTTCCATCATCATACCGACCGCGATATTTTCGTCAAAGGAAATGCCTTCTTCGCGCAGCTCTGATTTAGCCTGCTCTAGCATCGCTTTGGCTTCTCGCAGCTGTTCCAGATGGGAAATCATCGGAAACATAATGAGTAATTGCCCAAATGCACTCGCGCGTAAGAGAGCGCGTAGCTGTACCCGGAATAAGGCAGGACGGGCAAGAGAGATGCGGATCGCCCGAAAACCGAGAAACGGATTTTCCTCCTGTGCGAGCGCGAGCGCAGGCAAGTGTTTATCGCCACCAACGTCCAATGTGCGGATGATGACGGGCTTGTCGCCAAAGGCAGATGCGATGCGCTTGTATGCCTGAAACTGCTCTTCTTCGTCGGGAAGGCTGCTTCTATCCATAAACAAGAACTCAGAACGGAACAATCCGATTCCCTCAATGCCTGCTTCCACGAGAGCATCTGCTTCTTCGGGAACAGCCATGTTTGCTACGAGCTGGACGCGGTGTCCATCGAGTGTTTCGGCTGGCAGGTCTCTCATGGCCTCGTAGGCTTGACGCTCTGCTGCTTCGAGCGCGGCCTTCTCTTGATAACGGGAAAGGGTATCGCGATCAGGCTGGATATACAGCTCACCTGTTGCTCCATCAAGAATCAGCAAGCCACCTGTCTCAACCTCTGCCATAAGCTGTTCACCTACGCCCATGACCGCTGGGATACCGAGTGAACGAGCCAGAATAGCTGCGTGAGAGGTTGCTCCACCTTTTGCCGTGACAATACCACGGACATTTTGAATGGGGAGCTGCAAGGTCTCAGAAGGTGTAATGTCCAAGGCAACCAATATGAATGGTTCCTCCGGATAGTAGACAGAGGAATCTTCCCCTGACAGGTTGCGGACAAGTCGACGGCTGACATCGCGTATGTCATCAGCGCGCTCACGCATGTAGTCATCGTCCATGCTCTCAAACAAGCTGATAAACTGATCGGCAACCTGCTCAACCGCAGCAGTAGCGTCAATAGATTTGCTCTCGATCAGTGACTTCATCTCTCCGACAAATGCCGGGTCCTCCAAAAAAGCCAGATGAGCGGAAAGAATGGCTGCTTTCTCTGGACCCAATTGTAGGTTCGTTTGCTCTCGCAGCTGGTCTAGTTGTTCACGTGTTTGCTCAACGCTTTGGTCAAAAATCACCAGCTCTCGTGGGACGTCTACTGATGCAACCACTGGCTTTTGTGCGGTGGGCACAGTATGTGTCAGGCGTACTGCTGGGGCAATGGAAATGCCATGAGAAACGGGAATTCCTGTTAACATGAATGAGTCACCTTCCTCTATCAGGAGCTTGCGTGAAACATTTGCTGAATAGCCTGGGCTACATGCTGCTCATCCGAGCCCTCGATTTGGACTCTAAGGTGATCACCCTGTGCGACACCTAATGTCATGATGCCAAGAATACTGCGGCCATCCGCCTGCTTATCTCCCTTGTTCACGGTAATTTTCGATTGGGATTGGGCTGACAGGTTAACTAAAAGAGCGGCTGGACGAGCGTGAAGCCCGCCCTCAACCATTACCGTTACCTGAAATTCAATCATGCGCTACCTCCTTTATGACCTGTGGCATGCAAGCATCTATTTTAAAACGACGGTCATGAGCGGATCTTGCCCTGCCTGCACCGTTGTTTTGGCTACAATGTTTTTTTCTGCAACCAGATCGCCGTTTGTAATGACAATCGGGGTAACAATGGGGCATCCAGCTTCCTGTAGAACGCCTGTATCAAACTGAATCAATTTATCACCAGCTTTGATCTGGTCACCTACTGCAACAAAGGGGGTAAAGCCCTGACCTTTCAGCTTGACGGTATCGATTCCGATGTGCATCAAAATCTCCAGCCCACTTTCCGCAGTAAGTCCAATCGCGTGGTGAGTAGGGAAGAGATGAGTTACCTTTCCGTCAATTGGAGAGAGCAGTAGTCCTTCAGATGGCAAAATTGCAACGCCGTCACCGACTACTTTTTGGGCGAAGACAGGATCGGGTACCTCGGAAAGTGGCACAACCGTGCCGGTTAATGGAGCTAGAAAAGATACTTCTTGTTGTTGTTTTTTGCGGGAAAACAAGCTGCGTAACATAATTTCCTCCTTTTGCGTCTGAACGAAAATAGGCATGAGACGGCAAATACATACGACATACTTACTATGTCCGTATGATCTCACCGCTCATGCCTAGTCGAACTAGTAACACGCAGGATTAAGTTGTGGTTAGGATTGTTGAGATAAGCGATACACATGCAAAGCCATGTATCCAACCTCGTCCTCCGGTACGATTACCTCAAGACGGGAGGAGATATAGGAAGCTAGCTCAGAGGCAAGCTCATAAGCTTCGGGTATCGTTGTTTTGACCCGATCCAAAAGTGGATTAATAATCGACTTTTGCTGCCGAATTCGTTCTACGGCAAACCGTAAATGAGTAATGAGCCGAACGTAATCGACGGTACTTCTTTCGATGGTCTTTCCTGTTCGCTGCTCAATTATATTCACCAGTTCACTGATGATGTTAGTGAACTGGACGGCCTTTTTGACAGGCACGTAGCTAATTGCAGAATGAATATGCAGGGCTAGAAAGCCGATTTCACTGTCAGGAATGTCTAAGGCAAATGCCTTTTTGATCATATCCGCTGCCCGTTTTGCCAGTGCGTACTCTTTCGTGTACAAGGTCTGGATCTCGAACAGGAACGGATTCACGATCTCCATTCCATTGTTCAAACGATAGATCGCGAACTGGATATGGTCAGGCAAGGCTACGTGGACGTGTTCATTGAGTTGTGGCGTAATTTCAGTGGCAATCAGGGCGATAATTTCTTCCGCGATTCCTACAACGGCAGGGTCGACTTGACTGAGCAACGTTTGATACTGCTTCTGATGACTTTCATTTTCCAATCTGAAACGCTTCTCCACACGTTGGTCATGGGCAGGAATGATGTTCCCGGGTTTTGTGCTGAATCCGATACCTTTGCCGAATAGCACAATCTCCTGTTTGGAGCCAGGCTCCTCCACGAGTACGACGTTATGGTTTAACACGCGCGTGATCGTATATGTTTTCTCCTGTTCACGGGACAACCAATTCCACCACCTTTAGACAAAAAAGAGCCGAAAAAACCTTTTTAGCAATAAAAAGATCTTCTCGGCTCATGCCTGCATCACCAGTAACACGCCGTGTGAAAACGCTTCAATTATTGCTTATCATAGCTGACGTCTTGTATATTGTCAATCACCAAGGTAATGAAAAAGTTGGAACTTTTTAGGAAGTGAATAACGTGCTATGTTGAAATGGTAACTGAATATGACCAAGAGGATCGCAGGTGAGCACGTCACCCTACAGTTTGGTGGAGCGGACTGGGCAGGAGTTAAACAGGTCAGTCCCGAATAGGTGATCGAGCATGTCCGAACATCGTATAAAACAAAGCGGGCGGATGCAATAGAGCATTCCGCCTGATGCTTTTTGTACTTGGGTAATTGTCATTCGTTTACTTTGTAAATTTGTCTGCAATCGTCGAGGCGCAGAAAGAATTCGGTTTGATCTCTGCTCGGAAATGATTGGTTTCCGCTAAGCTCAAGAGAGATTGGATAAACTTACGGGTAGGACCGTTTTTACCGATGTCAAAATGAAGCTGGATCGGAGTATCATGATTGCGCTCACGAAGATATTCGCGCACTTCACTTGCCAGCCCGACTGCGTACATCGCTTCTTGGAAAATACGCTGCTGCAGCGATGAGTAGCGTCGTTCCTGGAATTTGTGATAAAAGAACGTGCCTCCGTGTCCAGCACGAATAACCGTAATGACAAGGGCAAAAAACGTCCCTCGACTTTTTAGCTGTGAATCGGCTCCCACGATAATCTCAAACGGACCTGACAGAGTCGATATCGTTTGTTCAATGTGGGAGAATACGTCCTCCTTGGCCAGTAGCCCTCTAGTCGGACTGTGAAAGCAATCAAACAAGGTACTTGCTGAGGTTAAGCCCACTCACATCCCTCCAAATAGAGGCTATCTATTTGATTACATAGATCTTCCGTACATCATTAATGTATGTAATCTCGCAGAGAGTATGTGAGCAGGTTCGGACAAAAACTTCGTGAATCAATGATATTTGCAATAAAAAAGGGCTCTGTTGTGGAAGAAGCGTCCTATAGGGTCGGTGCTTCCATGCCAAATGAAGCCCAGACTTCAAGTGTTGGACCATAGACACCAGGCACCTTTAAACCTGCTTGGCGCATGAGAACAGTCATTTGTCCGCGATGGTGAATCATGTGATGAATCAAAATTTGCAAAGTCACACCATTGGGCCATTGATCACCGTACATATCTGATTCCTCTAGCAGGGTGCTGTCTTTCCATTGATCGCGCAGGGCTTGAATCATTGCTTCGCTTGTTTTTGTCCATGCGGCACTGATTTCTTGTGCGGTAGCGGGGATGGGAGAATCAGGCTCTGCTCCTGCAAATTGCAGGCCAGTACGAGTGAGCATCTCGTGGACTGACGTAACGACATGCCAGGCAAGGCGTCCCAGCGTTCTGTGGTCACTCGTCACGCTTTGTTGCAGAGATGCATCCGTACATGCATCCAAAATTTGTTGAGTATTCTTGGCTTCAACCTCCCACAGCTTTACGAATGAATCGATGGTAGTGAACATGCATAACCCTCCTAATAGGTAATAAGAACATTTGTTCTCTATTATACACGAAAGAAATAAGATTTATCCAGCACAACTTGTAAATAATTTGCAGGAGGTTTGTCACCATGATGAATGAGTATCTTCCACAAGTAAAAGAACATCGCCACGCAGGTCATGAAATTGATCCTGTGTTTTTAAATCGTTGGTCGCCGCGTTCTTACAAATCGGACTCGATTCCCGATGAAGTCCTCAATAGCATCTTTGAAGCAGCGCGCTGGGCGCCATCTGCAAGCAATGAACAGCCATGGCGGTTTATCGTTGCCCGCACGGAGGAAGACAAGGCACGCTTTTATCCATTTATCGCGGATGGAAATCGCATTTGGTGTGAAAAGGCACCTGTGCTGGTTTTGATTGTCTCCCAAACGATGGGTTCCCGTGGTGCGTACAATCGTGCCCATGCGTTTGATGCAGGGACTGCCTGGGGCTTTCTGGCACTGGAAGCGACTAGACAAGGCTTGGCTACACATGCGATGGGAGGATTTGACCCGGAAAAAGCGCGAGAAGTGCTGGGAATTCCTGAAGATTATGAGGCGCATGCCGTGATCGCCATAGGGTATCAAGGAGAAAAAGAAGCGTTGTCTGAAGCGATGCAGGAGCGGGAAAAGCCATCGAGCCGCCGCGCTCTGTCTGAAACAGTGTTTGAAGGAGTATTTACTAAGAAGTGATGTCATCAGTCGAACACGAGAAGTTTATGATGGCTGCGATCGAAGAAGCCGGGAAGGCAGCGGCAATCGGTGAGGTTCCGATCGGAGCGGTCGTTGTGCGCAACGGGGAAATCGTAGGAAGAGGCTACAATTTGCGCGAAACGCAAAAAGACCCTACCTTGCACGCGGAAATGATCGCGATCCGTGAAGCTAGTGAAACGCTGGGTGGCTGGCGACTAATCGGGTGCACCTTGTACGTGACGCTTGAGCCGTGTCCGATGTGCGCAGGCGCGATCGTGCAGAGTCGGATTGAGCAGGTCGTATACGGCGCTCGCGATCCAAAGGCTGGCTGTGCCGGGACATTGATGAACCTTTTAGAAGAGCCACGCTTCAACCATCAGGTTCCTGTTAAGGAAGGGGTACTTGCAGAGGAATGCGCGCAGTTGCTCAAGGATTTCTTTCGCGGTTTACGAAAAAAACGACAACAAGCACAGGACTAACTTGAACAAAAGGAAAGCCGCTCGGGACAAGCATGACGTACCCGGCGGCTTCTTTTGACGCTTATTTATTTACATTTTGCAGCATGTTCAGTTCTTCTTCCGTCAGTTCCCGGTATTCACCTGGCTTTAATGATGGATCGAGGTGGAGAGGACCCATGCGAACGCGCTGCAAATAGGTAACCTGTAATCCAAAAGCGGCAAACATCCGCTTTACCTGATGGAACTTGCCTTCCATAATCGTCACGCGAATTTCAGAGATCTCGCCCGAGGACAGAATCTCCAGCTTGGCTGGCAGCGTAGTAAAGTCCTCCAGCTCAACCCCTTTGGCAAACTCTTGTACATGCTCTTCTGTTACACGGCCATCGATTCGAGCGAAATATTCCTTGTCGACCTTCTTTTTCGGAGAGAGCAGACTATGCGATAGCTGGCCGTCGTTGGTCAACAGCAAGAGACCTTCTGTATCAATGTCCAATCGTCCAACGGGATGTACCTTGATCGCCCATTCATAAGGCAGCAAGTCCACGACTGTTTCATGGACATTGTCCTCAGTCGCAGAAACCACTCCAGGCGGCTTGTTCAGGAGGACGTACACCCAACGCTTGAAATTGAGCGGCTCTCCGTCCACAACGATATCCTGTTCTTCTGCAATTACATGCATGCCTGGATCTGTAGCGACGACGCCCTCGACTACGACCAAGCCTTGCTTTACCAGTACCTTCACTTCCTTGCGGGTGCCGAGCCCCATATTTGCCAGCACCTTGTCCAAACGTTCACGTTTCATGTATGTTCCTCACTTTTCATCGAATAAGCCAAAACGGTCATGACCATTTTTGTACGTTGATACTAGTTTGGCCTAATGCAACGCGCAAATCAAGAGGAACCCCGTGGACCTAAGTCTTGCACTTTTGACGGCGATTTGCTATAGTAGATAATGTTTCTGATCAATCAATATGGAGAGATACCCAAGTGGTCATAAGGGGACGCACTCGAAATGCGTTAGGCGTCGTGAGGCGTGCGTGGGTTCGAATCCCACTCTCTCCGCTTAAAAAAGAAAAAGCATAACGTTGCTGTATGTAGATTGAAGCATATTTTTGCCACCACGGCAAAGATATGCTTCAATTTGTTTTTGGTAAGAATATGCTTCAAACAAAATACTGGTTGTTGTTTTTGTTTAATACGCTAAATAGAACCCAAATTGGGGTATGAAATAGGAAAAAGCCTGATACATTGGTATTATCCCTTTAAGTAAACACTCAGGTGTGACATAATGCGGCTTTCAAATGCTGAAATAGAAACAAAGGGTATCTCCTTCGTGAGATACCCTTTGTTAAATAAGACCTATTTATAATACGAAGTAGTCAATGGTACAAAGACAGCAGTACCACCTTTTACATTTCCGTGAATATACAATGATTTAACGTCACCGATATCCGCTTGGACAGTAACCAAGCCTTCCTCAGCTTTGATCACATCTATCTTTTTCAAAATCGTATTGGTATCGCCGTCTTCTATAGTAAGGTCCTTTATATCACCATTAACAGCTGCTATCTGAAGATATAGTGTTTGATGCTCTTTATTCGGATAGAGCATAAAGTTGGTGCTACGGTCGCCAGGTCCATTGTTGAAATAAGCTTCTTTATAATCCTTACCTTTATAGGTTGTTTGAGCTGAGTTTTTCGTATGATACATATCTTTGAAGCCATCAACAATAGAAACGCCGTCAACTTTCTCGCCTAAAATAATAGTTTTGGTAGTCTCATCATAATCGACTGCTATATCAAGTGCGTCGGAGATGGAGCGAATAGGAAAATAATTTGCTCCTTGATAGGAGATTGGTGCAATAACGTTACCCTTGACATCACGCAAATCAACATGAGTTCCATTGACCTGCACCCTTACCTCAGGGTTAAGGTAAGCTTTAATTTCCTGCAGCTTAGTTGCCGCTAAAGCGCCAGCTCCCATGCTTGCCAGCATTGATGCGCTTATAATAGCTACAAATGCTTTTTTTTTCATTTGATTCACTCTCCTTGTGGTAAGTGATTACAAGCAATACTGGAAAGTATAGAGAAATTATTAATTGAAGTCTATATCTATTTGGAATATTTTATATAAAACAGGAGAAGGAATACCATTTATATTCATTTGAACAGCAGATCACTCATATTCACCTGAATCCGTGAAATTTTGCTGATACCTAAAAACACATGTATCTCATATTAACAAAGATACATGTGTTTTTCCTTTTAAAGTACAAAAAGTAAAGCGATATTACATGTGACTTGGCATGGATATGATTCAATCTAGTAAATGCGGAAAAAATATGCTTCAACTCGTTGATAGCCTTATCTCAAATAAGTCTTTCTTCGGTCCTATATTGGAAAAAATATGCTTCAATACGTGGCAAGTATATACTTCAAGTCACACTGTATCAGCGACGTTATGCTTTTTTTATGTTAAAAAACCATTTCTATTACAAAACACGCCTGGCTCCTTCAAACCGCTGCTCCCATGAAGTGCCACGGAACTTGGTAGTAGTTACACCAGGGCGTCCATACGTATGCAGCAGCGTGTTATTGCCTGCATAGATGGCAACGTGAGTGATTCGTGGGGAAGTGCTACCATAGCTTCGGAAGAAAACGAGGTCACCTTTTTTAAGCTGACCCTTCGACACGTGCTTGCCAACCCTGGCCTGTTGGCGTGAGTCGCGAGGTAACTTAATTCCTACCTGTTTAAATACACGTTGAGTAAAGGAAGAGCAATCAAATGTTCGGGTTGTGTTTTTGCTGGACCCAAATTTGTAAGGTACCCCTCTGTAGCGCAAACCGATCGAAATCACCTGGCTGTATCCGCTTGTGAGCTGCTTTTGGCGGTCGCTATGTTTTGAGTATTCTCACTATTTTGGGCGTACGAATTGTTATTATTGCTTTCTTGAGCGGTGCGCTGCTGTTTCCTTTTCTTCTTCTTCGTTTTTTTCTGCTGTTTTTGCTCGGTTTGTGACTTGTGGCTTTTTTCCTTTGCCGCATAGGCTTGTCCACCTACACCAAATAAGAGAGAAGTACCTATGAGGATAGCTAAGACAGTGCTGGCATTACCTTTCCAGTTTCGTTTTATCAACATTTTCCTCCTCCAGATCTGTGTATATTGCAAGATTATTTGCTCTTATTACATCCTACAGGTCAAAACTAAGATTCCCGGTAGAATTTCATTAGAGTTTCATGAGAAGACTGTTGGTAAGATCTTCACTTTTTCTCACGTATCGGAGTGATTTACATGTCAGGAGCAGATACCAAAGGGCATGTCCTCATCGTAGAGGATGAAAAAAATTTGGCCCGGTATTTACAGCTGGAGCTGGAAAATGAGGGATTTACAACGGATGTCGTCTACGATGGACCCGCAGGGCTGGCAAAGGCTTATGAAAATGTACACGATCTGATTTTATTGGACATCATGCTGCCTGAGCTGTCAGGGATTGAGGTATGCAGGCGTGTCAGAGAGGTAAGTCAGATCCCGATTATTATGATTACGGCCCGTGGCGAGGTTCCTGATATTGTGACTGGGCTCGATAGTGGCGCCAATGATTATGTGACCAAGCCGTTTTCGATCGAAGAGCTGTTTGCGCGTATCAGGACCCAGCTGCGGAGAAAGGAGACAAAAGGAAATCAGGACATTCTTATCGGTGATCTGCGAATCTTACCAAACGCCAGGCGTGTATTTAAAGCGGACGAGGAAATTTTACTTACTCCACGGGAGTTTGACCTGTTGAATTTCCTGGTGCAGCACAAGGAGCAGGCGGTTTCGCGCGAGCAAATTTTGTCCTCTGTATGGGGATTCGACTTTATGGGGAATACAAACGTAGTTGATGTATACATCCGTTATTTGCGAAACAAAATGGAAGATGGCTCATCGATCAAGCTGATTCATACCGTAAGAGGAATTGGATATACGCTACGAGAATAGTGCCTGCTTTTATCTCGTTAGATAGGTGATCGCGTTGTTATTACATCGAAGATACTCGCTGAAATGGAGACTTACCTTTTTATTTACCACTGTCATGCTTGTCTTGCTGCTTTTTCTTACGGTGTTTATTTTTTGGAGTACGTCCAATCTCGTTTATCAGCACGAACAGCAGCTCCTCAATCAAAAGGCTGCAGCTATCGCCTCGGACGTCACAACTGAGATTACAGAGGATTCCACGCTCGATATTTCGTATTTGTCGCGGCTGCTGATGAACTACTCAGACAGTAATCAATCAATCACACTCATTGATGTTCAAAATGGAAAGAAGCTGGCGTCGATTGTAGGAGCCAACTGGAACAAGGAACCGGACGATTTTTATGAAAGAATCCTGGTTGCCGAGGAATCTGTGCGCTTGCCATCGCCTGCCCATCCAATGCTCGTCCAGATAAGTGAATCGACGTCAGCACTCAAATGGTACTTTACGATTTTATTCATGATTCTAATTCTGTCCTCCTCAATAACGCTTGTGCTTTCAGGGGTGGGAGGCTACTTCTTGAGCAAGTGGGGGCTTAGGCCACTGGATCAGCTCATTATGCAGATTCACTCGATTTCCCCGCAGCGTCTTTCTGAGCGAATCCATCATTATAACGTGGAAACGGAAATATACGAGCTGATTCATGCCTTCAACCTGCTCATGGATCGCATGGAGGAAGCACTCGTATCTCAGCAACGGTTTGTAACAGACGCCTCACATGAATTACGTACACCGCTGACCATTATCGAAGGATATGTCAGTCTGCTGCAAAGATGGGGAAAGCATAAGCCAGAGATTCGGGACGAGGCACTCCTTGCGCTTAGTCAGGAGTGTGACCGGCTATCACGATTAATCGAGGATCTGCTCTCACTAGCCAAAATGCAGGATGCAACTCAGATTAGCTCACACAAGACGGTCCAGTCGCTGACTCCTCTGCTGCTTGAAGTAAAGCAGGCATGGCTTCCCGTTTATCCGGCACAGATCAAGCTGTCCTTTGAATGGACGGAACCGCTGTTTTTGTATATGGATCGGGAAAGAATGAGGCAATTGCTCGATATACTGTTGGATAATGCCCGCAAATACACCGATCGGGGACAAGTAGAGGTAAGGGCATATAGTGATGAGAAATGGGTGCATATCACGATTGAGGATACGGGGATAGGTATACCAGAGAGCGAGATTCCTCATCTTTTCAAGCGATTTTATCGGGTAGACAAATCGCGCAACCGGATAAGAGGTGGGAACGGAATTGGGCTCGCGATCGCGCAATCGATCATCACTGACCATCAGGGAATGATTACAATCAGTCCTTCCGCACAAGGCGGGACCAAAGTACATGTCCAGTTGAGCAAGGCATCCCCTACATAAAAGGATTGAATCCCCTAGTTAGGAGGTGTATTGACAGAGTGATCATCCGACATTATTATATACCTATACGGGTATTAGTATTAAGTTGATTTTGCTACTCAAAAGGAGGACAATAAAATGGCAGATATCACAGTAGATACAAAAGGACTGGCATGTCCAATGCCGATCGTCAAAGCGAAGAAAGCATTGGATAGTCTTGAGGCAGGTCAAACGATGGAGGTTTTGTCTACGGATAAAGGCTCTTTGAATGACTTTACAGCGTGGGTGAAGCAAACCAAGAATGAAATGATTTCCCATGAGGAAGAGAACGGTGTATACAAATTTCTCGTGAAAAAGGGATAAAAAAATAAGCGAGCACCTGATGCAGTGTTCGCTTATTCCCGATTTTCATAGACGATCCGCACGCCTAGCGGGGAGTAGGTTTCTTCTCTATAATGACCATTTGGACATTGCTTGGTGCAATGCAGGGAATCGACTTTTGTATGCAACGGCTCTTTACATGTCGGGCAACGATGCTGAAAAATGGATTTCAGATAACGGAGCATGGGTATCACCTTATTCTGATTAAATTACTTGGTTTTATTTTACCTGACGTTTCATCATTTGAGAAGCAGTCCACATGTTCTCATGTGCAAAAAGATGAGAAGGCAGGGAGGATTTATGGGTTTTGACTTATTTTTCTTGATGGTTGCTTTAGGCTTTATCGGCTCCTTTTTCTCTGGCTTGCTCGGAATAGGCGGGGCGATAATCAACTACCCTTTGCTGCTGTTTATACCTGCTTTGATCGGGGTAGCTCACTTTACCGCACAAGAGGTGTCCTCGATCTCCATGTTTCAGGTGTTTTTTGCATCCTTGTCGGGTGTCCTTGCCTTTCGCAAACGGAACGGAAAAGGGTCTGCGCTTATTCATAAAGGCCTCGTGAAGGATATGGGTGCCAGTATTTTGATTGGGAGCTTGCTGGGTGGCTTCATTTCTAAATTTTTGTCGAGTGAAAGCATCAATCTCGTTTACGGGATTTTAGCAATAGTAGCAGTCGTCTTAATGCTCATAAAAAACAAAGGAAGCGATGAAGCAGAGGGCGAGATTGTGTACAGTCGTGTGATTGCGATTGTTTCTGCTTTCAGTGTCGGGATCGTCTCCGGTGTTGTAGGGGCGGGGGGAGCTTTTATCCTGATTCCAATCATGCTTACCGTTCTTAAAATTCCTACACGAGTTACGATTGCTTCCTCCCTTGCCATCGTATTCATATCCGCTATTGGTGGTGTATTAGGGAAGCTGACTACGGGACATATTCCCGTTTTGCCCGTTATGTTTACGGTAATAGGGAGCGTGCTAGGTGCGCCGCTGGGTAGCCGCGTCAGCGCAAAAATGGATGTTAAGTATCTTCGGTATGGCCTGATTGTTTTGATCTGTGCGACGGCGATCAAGATTTGGAGTGATATCCTGTAAAGAGAAGGAGCTTTTCATTGCAAGAGCTCTTTGTATCTTTTAAAATACCTATAGGGGTATAAGTATATATAGAGAGGGGTCTTAAGATGGATACGCAAAAAGAAAAAACAACGATTGTCCTGTTTAGCGGGGATTTAGATAAAGCAATTGCAGCATTTATCATAGCAAATGGTGCTGCTGCCTATGATCACGACGTCACGATTTTCTTTACCTTCTGGGGATTGAATACGATGCGCAAGGATGAGCTCGTCAACGTCAAAAAAGGCTTTCTGGAAAAGGCGTTTGGTTGGATGATGCCTAGAGGCGCGAAAAAGCTGGGCTTGTCCAAAATGAACATGATGGGCATGGGGCCAGAAATGATCAAGCACGTCATGAGAAAGCACAATGCGCTGTCACTTCCGCAGCTGATCGAGCTGGCGCAAGAGCAAGGGGTCAAGCTGGTTGCCTGCACGATGACGATGGATCTTTTGGGATTAAAGCAGGAGGAATTGTTGGATGGTATGGAATATGCGGGCGTAGCTGCTTATTTGGGGGATGCCACACAAGCAAAAGTAAATTTATTTATTTAATTAACACTTGCCCACTTCCCTTGTAGCTTGACAAAGCTTGGCTATCGCATAATATACCTGTATACGTATGCGTGATGTGAAACAGGAGGAATTCACATGGAGTACAACTATGGTGAAGATATTAAAAGACGGTTGAAGAGAATCCAAGGGCAGATTGGTGGCGTACTGAGGATGATGGACGAGCAGAAAAACTGCAAAGAGGTTGTTGCGCAGCTATCTGCCGTTCGAAACGCTTCAGACAGAGCAATCGCCCAGATCGTGGCTGAAAATCTTCAGCGTTGTTTACTGGAAGAACAAGAAGCGGGCAGAGACACAGGCAAGATGGTAAAAGAGGCTGTAGAGCTACTCGTGAAAAGCCGCTAATTTTAGATTGGAAAGGGTGTTCACATGTAGTACTCTACGATTCTTATCATCATTGCTTATGCGTTGATTACGTGGTATCTAGTTTCCCGTTTCCTTCCTGTAAAAGGCTTGGAGACAATACGAGCAGATCAATTCAAGGAACGCGTGAATCAAAAAAGCAAGGTGCTGCTCATCGATGTGCGCGAGCCGCATGAATTCAAGACAGGTCACATTCCTACTGCGATTAACATTCCTTTGTCCCAGTTAAACAGTCGGGTAAAGGAAATCTCCACAAAAAACGATATCTTGCTCTATTGCCGCAGCGGGATGCGCAGCAAGCAGGCTGCAAAAATACTAAAAAAGCATGGCGTACAGAAAATGGCGCACCTGCAAGGTGGGATCACAGCCTGGTCTGGGCCAACAAAAAAGAAATAATCGATTGAGTGTCGGCTACTTCCGGGTGTTATGGCATCCAGAGTAGCCGCTGTTTTTTTATTGCTTGACTTTTTGATTTGTTGTAACTAAAATGATTACAACAGGACGATCGAGTGTATCACCTAATATTTTTGAGTGAGATGTAACTGTTATTGTTACAACGCGCTTGTTGCAAGAAAAATATTCATAATCAAGCAGAAATGAACAAATCATATATGACGGAGGGAAAACAAATGAAAATCGGAATTGTAGGAGCTAGCGGCAAAGCAGGACAATTAATTATGAAGGAAGCGTTGGATCGTGGTCATCAGGTTACCGCGATTGTACGCGATGCATCCAAAATCAGTGAACCAAACGTAGCTGTATTGGAAAAAGATGTGTTTACATTGACAGCGGCTGATCTCAGCGGATTTGATGCTGTGGTTAACGCATTCGGCGCGCCAGCAGGAAAAGAACATCTTCATGTCGAGGCAGGTAATGCTTTGATCGAAGCAATGAAAGGTGCTCCTACTACCAGATTGCTTGTTGTAGGTGGCGCTGGCAGCCTATTTGTAGACGAAGCGAAAACGACACGCGTGCACGAAACTCCTGATTTTCCTAAAGAGTATCTGGCAACAGCGCAAAACCAGGGTGAGAACCTGCGCATCCTCCAAGAAACAAACGGCATTCAGTGGACTTTTATTAGCCCATCTGCTTTCTTTGACCCAGCTGGTGAAAGAACAGGCGCATACCAATTGGGTAAAGATCACTTGCTGGTGAACGCAAGCGGTCAAAGCTACATCAGCTATGCTGACTATGCGATTGCGGTTCTGGATGAGATCGAAAATCCAAAGCATCGCAACGAGCGTTTCACAGTAGGCTCCAAATAAAAAGCTGATTAACAAAAAGACCAGTATCGCTATTTGCGAACTGGTCTTTTTTCCTGTTTTTTTCAATTTGAGCAGGAAGTTCTTATCTCACCAACGAACCGATAATCGGATAATGGAACGGGCGCCCTTGCAACGAGTATAAAATACCCTTGATTGGATAGTAGATCGCCATCAGCCCGAAAACGATCAAGAATGGGATCCCAATTATTATGAAGGAAAGTGCCCAGGAGATACTGACTAAAATCCCCATAAACAGATGGAACAACAGAGCTTGCAGTGCCATATTTTTTGCTTCACGGTCAGCCATTAAAAGCCAAACAATGAGAGGCACTAGAAAAGGTGCGAAAAATGCGCTGGCATGAGTAATCGCTTTTACTCCTCGATAATCCATAATAAGTCCTCCTCGTTATATGAACGGTTCAATGATTGATCTTATTGTAACGCACTTATGGAGTGAACCAAAACCATCAAAAGCGTGATTTTGGATCAGCCTTGAGACGGAGGAATTTTGAAATGGAATCCATTACTGTTATGATTAGAAAACTTACTAGAAAACCTGGTTTTTAAATTCTTATCAATAATTAAGAAAATCTTTCGCCTTTTGATACGTAATACTATATAGATATCCGTTACAATACAAAACAAGACGTAAGTGAAGGGAGCGACTAATAGATGATGATAGATTGTCATCAACCGCTAGGAATCAAAGAGCGGCTGACATTTTTCTATAATTTCTTGCAGGCGCCAGGGCAAGTCGGGAGTATTACGCCTAGCTCCCGTGCCTTAGCTAAACAAATGATGAAGCCGATTGACTGGGAAAAAGCAAATACGATTGTAGAATTGGGTGCAGGAACAGGAATATTCACCAAATGGATTCAGGAGATGAAACGCCCTGATGCGACGCTGGTTTCTTTTGAGAAGGAAACCACGATGAGAAACAGGCTGGAGCCTCTTTTTCCGAATGTCCTCTTTCACGAGGATGCCGTAGACTTGGGGCGAGTTCTGTCTGAGGCTGGCTTGGGAAAGGCAGACTGTATTATATCTGGACTGCCGTTTGCTAATTTTCCGCAAGCGCTGCGCGATCAGATCATGGAGCAGGTCATCACTACCCTGAAGCCTGGAGGCGTATTTGTCGCATTTCAATACTCCTTGCAAATGAAAAAGCAGCTTTTATCCGAGTTCGATAGCGTATCAGTAAAAATGGTTCCATTTAATGTACCGCCTGCTTTTGTTTACGTTTGTCACAAGGCACAGCGGTAGGAGGATAGTCAATAATGATGGTGGAAATGCTGACCGAGTCAGTGGGCCAGTTTGGGTATTTTGCTCTCTTTTTTACTTTGTGGCTTGGTATTGTTGGAATGCCGATTCCAGATGAGGTTATCGTCCTGTCAGCAGGCGTTTTGACCTCAATGAATATTTTAGAGATTCTCCCTGCTTTCATCGCTACGTATTTGGGGGTAGTCTCCGGCTTGTCACTAGGGTACGTCCTGGGAAGAATGCTGGGAGCGCCTGCTCTGAACTGGATCGGGCGAAAAAAGGGAATGGGCAAATACGTGCAGCAGGCGCAGTCTCTTTTGGAGAAATACGGGAGCTATGCGCTGTGCATCAGTTATTTTTTGCCGGTAGTCCGACATGTTGTCCCTTATCTCGTGGGAATCGGAAAAATGACGTTTCGCCGTTATGCGGCTTTTTCCTATACGACAGGGCTTGTATGGACCTTGATCCTGTTTTTTGCCGGACACTTCATGGGAAACAATGTAGCGAATCTGAATGCATTCCTAAGCATGTTCAACCAAGGCTTGGTAGTAGGAATTGCGGTTTTGGTGCTCGTGGCGGGTGCAAGTATATATGGATATAAGGTCTGGAAAAGAAAAAGAGTCTCTGTTTTATCAACAAAGACTCTGGTGAATGAAAATGAACGAAGTGAATAAAGTAGGCATCGATACCAAAGAGAATCTTCTGCTACGGCGGAAGATTTTTTTTGTCTTTTCGTAGATAGCCTTATAATAGATGGGAGTGAGAGGAGAGAAAGAGAGAGTGGCAACGAAAAAACAATTACTCTGGGCAGATTTGTCACTGTTTATCATTGCAGTGGCCTGGGGATATACCTTTATTTTGAGCAAGGATTTGCTGCTGGAGATTACGCCTTTTTATTTTCTGGGAACGCGATTCCTCCTGGCGGCATTGATCCTTCTTCCGTTTCTTTGGAAAAGGGTGAGAAGTTTTGGTCGTGATGTATGGGTGCAAGGAGCGCTATGCGGTGTGGTACTCTGTGCTGCGTTTACTTTACAGCTCTTGGGCATTGATCGAACGACCCCGGGCAAGGCTGGTGTCATTACCGGAACGAATGTAGTTCTAGTCCCCTTCCTGTACTTCTTGTGGCGGCGAAAAGCCGTGGGCAAGGGAGCGATCATTGGAAGCATCTTGGCTTTCATCGGACTCGTTTGCCTGTCTGGAGATGGGGAGTGGACAGGGCTCTCCTTGGGAGACATGCTGGTATTTCTCTGTGCAATCTTTTTTGCCATGCACATTTTGATGGTCGATCGTGTCTATGAAAAGAATGCCAATATAGACACGCTGGGCTTCGTGATGATCCAGCTGCTGGTGGTCGGATTGATCGACTCGGGCATTGCGATTTTTACTGAGCCGATTCCAGGGCCGCTCAGCTCCTATGGATGGTTTGCCTATTTATTTGACTGCTTGGTGGGAACCTTGCTCGCGTATGTGGTCCAAATTAAGGCCCAGCAATTCACCCCGCCCGTCCACGTCAGCATACTGCTCTCCCTTGAGGCTGTTTTTGCGTTTTTCTTTTCGTGGCTGCTCTGGGGGGAGCCAGTAACCGCTGTAGTGTTGACTGGCGTATTTCTGATGCTGGCAGGTATATACGTAACCGAGCTCAGTAGCCAGGAAACGTGAGTGTGTAAGCAAGTCAGGAAAGCGACGGTTTTTGTCGTTTTCCTCGCTTGCGCATGAGCTCGGGCAAGATAATTCCGATCAAAATAATGATGACGCCAGTGACTTGCAACAGAGAAACGGATTCATGCAGAATGATGAACGAAGAAAAAACGGCCATAGGCAGCTCGGCAGCACCTAAAATGGCAGCCATTCCTGGACCTGTGTGAGGGACACCAAAATTGAAGCAAACGGTCGGAATGAGAATGCCAAAAAAGGCAAGCAAGAACACGTAGGGGAAAAGTCCATCCAACAAAACACCGTTCCAAATAAACACGGGTGGATAAATGCATGCAACGAGTAAGAATGACCCAGTCGCCATGCCTGAGCTGCGAATCCATGGGTTTACGGTGACCGCCGCTTTTCCACTGAAGAGGATAAATAATGTGTAAGCAACAGCAGCCAGTAATCCGAAAATGACACCGATGAAGGTAAACTGTGCCAGACCTCCCGTTTCCAGCAAGCCACCTGCCAAGATGGTGCCGACTAGCAGCAGTCCGAGGGAGAGCAGCGTTTGTTTGTTGGGAAGCTGGCGGGAAATCACCGCTTCTGCCAGGACACCCATCCATGTAAATTGGAATAACAGGACAATGGCGATGGAAGCGGGTATATACTGCAACGCATTGTAATAGAAAACGCCCGTAGAGCCGACGGCCAAACCTACTGCCACAAGCAGAAGCAGTTGCCGTCCATTTGGCTTGGTCCGCAAAAAGAAGAGAGCGGGAAGCCAGGTAAGCAAAAAACCGAAAAACATCTGACCGCCAATCACTTCTGCTGGAGAGTACCCTTGCGCATAGGCGAGTTTTACGATGGTCGATAAAATTCCGTAGCTGCATGCCCCTAAAAAGACCAGTAGTATGTATCTCATATCATGTATCTCCTTACATACAGCATTTTTTGTCTTAGCTAGGATAATACGCGTTCTTATGTTTGTCTATGTATCCAAAAAAAACATGGCTGATAAAAACAGAGGTTTACCTTTTCTTTTAGCGCGGAAATAGGGAAGTGACACGTGATTGCATCTGTTACTTCTTTAATCCCTGCAGCGCGAAAAGGAAGGGGGAGACTAGTGCTATTAAAACTAAAAGACCGATTATTCGCAACATTCCTGTTGCTTAGCCTGCTCCCGATTTTGTTTATTTGCTTTCTCTTCTACAAAGAAGCGCAAGAGGCGGTATATGGACAATATGAAACAAGCATAGGAACGCATTTAAACCTGATTGATGAAAAGCTGACCTTCTTTTTTCGGGACATGCAAAAGGAAACCAGCCTTCTCGCTGTTGATCCCGTTTTAAAGGTTGCAGATAGCCTCTCAGACGTGAGCTCGCTGAGAAGCGTCTTTTTACATTTTGCCCATTCTCATGAGGCCGTAGGGAACATTCACTTGCTACGAGACGATCTCCGTACTTTTTCGATGCGGGAGGAGCTGGGATGGGATAGAAATAGTCATCGTCCATTTTGGCTGAGTCAGGAGGATATCGGTCTCAAAGACAGTCAAGTATGGCTGTACAGCCGATTGGATCAGGTAAGTAGCCAAAAATCGATGTTTGTTTCCCAGCGAGTAAGAAACAACGAAGGGAAACCCGTAGGAATGTTGTTAGTGGAGATTAAATTGGATTTATTAGCTAACTGGCTCAAATCAAACATATTACATACGCATAAAGAACTGATGGTACTCTCACCTACTGGAAAAATTATAATTCATTCGGACCAAGCCAAGCTGGGAAAACAAGTTCAAGATCTGTCTGAATACGACAACTTGAGCAGATCACTGAAAACGTCCCCAGAGGGAGAAGTTTTTTCCTTTCGTGAAAACGGTAGGCTTGTATACGCTTACCTTCAGGTTTCTCCAACCAGTGGCAACGTGTACGTAGAGTGGCTGCCGGGAGATGATATTACTAACCGTTTAGATCGTCTTCACCTCATTTTGCTTTGTACCATTTTTTTAATTGTTGGGTTTTCCGCATATGTGGCCCACAGACTTTCCCGTTGGGTAAGCAAGCCGATTTATACGTTGGTACAGGCAACAGATGTATTATTGAAGGGTGACTTTTCTGTACGTGTTCCGATTCATGGGATGGAAGAAATAACGCTGCTGGAGCGAAAATTTAATCAAATGGCAGAACAGCTGCACTTTCTGATTGGCCGTGAGCGAGAATATTTGCAAAAAGAATTGGACCAAATCGTAAGCAGCTTTTATCTAGCAGTAGAAATGAAGGACCCTTACACAGCAGGACATACGGAGCGGGTCACCCATTACGCACTCATTATTTATGATCATATGGACCCGATGGATTGCCAAACGTTTTCGCGTGATGATCTCCGCTATGCCAGCTTGATGCATGATATCGGAAAAGTGGCGATCCCTGATGATGTTCTCCTGAAAAACGGGAGACTGACAGAAGAGGAGTATGAGCGTATGAAGCAGCATTCCTCGATAGGCGCCGACATCGTAGAACAGATCGAGAGCCTGGCTCATGTCAGTCCCGGTGTCAGACACCACCATGAGCGCTGGGATGGACAAGGCTATCCAGACCGCTTAAAGGGAGAAGAAATTCCCCTGATCGGCCGTATTCTTGCTGTTGCTGATACGTTTGATGCGATGACGTCTACACGTTCTTATCGAAAGGCAATGACTGCTACTGAAGCCTACGAAGAAATTTTACGCGGATCTCAATCACAGTTTGATCCGAAAATCGTCAAGGTATTTCAGCAAGCGTATGACAAAGGCGCGTTCCAGGTAAAGCAGCGAGATTGAAGTAGAGGCTGAAGACTGTAACCGTGGGGTGCAGGATGCTTTTCCCTCCATTGGATGCGTTTTCGCCTTGCTATCGTTTCATATCTTTGGTATTCTAATTCTACCGTGCTAGACGGGGAGGTTGCGGTGCCCTGTAACCTGCAATCCGCAATAGCAGGGTTGAATTCCTATCCTAGGTTTTCTTATGTGAGGCTGCCTTATGGCGGCGGTGTTGAGGAGCGGGTCCTGTGCAACGCGAACCCATGAACCTGGTCAGGTCCGGAAGGAAGCAGCCATAAGTGGATCATCGCGTGTGCCGCAGGGTAGCCTGTTCTGAGCTGCTACCATAAGTAACGCTTGGATGAGAATTATCGAAGATAGGTGCACGGTACTTCTATACGAATGTGTAAATAGCATGTTTCCTAATGGGAGCATGCTATTTTTTATTTGCTCGCACAACAAAAATTGGAAACATTGAACTGTGCCAATACGTCTGATAAAGCGAAGAATATTAATCGAGCTAAATCATTTTTTGTTGATTTTTGGCGATAACTAGCGAAACATTTCCACGTGTTTATAGTCTTGTAAGGGCAGGTTTTGCGCACTTTTTCACGAAATTTTCATTATGGTAGAAGTATTCACATCTATGTGGTTTCACATTTAAAGTACGTCATAGGCCAGGGGGGACAAGCTGTGAGTGCATCTTTTTCGTTACATCTCGTAGGCTCGTCCGGACGATTGCAGCGGTTCATGCATCAACTGCCTACTGCCGTTTTATTGGTGAATCAAGCGGGTAGTATCGTGGAAGTCAACGAACAACTGCTTCGTGTAACCGGATATTCACGTGATCAACTTGTGAAACAACCGTTTCAGACGATCCTTCCTTATCAAGGCTCAGCGGAACAACTGTATGAGGAACTTCTGCACAGAGAGGCAGAATCAGGTTCAAACGTCGAGATTGAATGGCGTGATAAACAAGGAAGAAGCAGAAAAACTCCTGTGATGATACTTAGGCAAGAAGAACAGGAGCTGTATCTCATTCATTTATGTCAATTGGTGAAGGAAACCGATCAATCGCTGTCTGAGCGTCTGCTGGGAAAGCTTACTCATGATACAAGTCTGGGCTTGTTCATCTTAGATGAGCATGCCCACATCATCGAAGCCAGTCAGACAGCATGCAAACTGCTTGGCATGGATAGGCTGAATGTGATAAACAAGCATGTGGACCAAGTCTTTTCAGGCATACCCGAACAACATCGTCTGATCAAAAAAGAGCTATTGGAAGGCGTAAAGCTACAAAATATCGCTACTTCATGGACAAACGACAACCAGCGCTATGAACTGATTGTGGATGCGAGTACATTGCAGGACGAATCTGGCAAAACCGTCGGCGCGTTTGTCCTTTTTAAGGATATCACCAATTTGCGATCCTTTGAGCAAAAGATCGAGCGGAATGAACGCCTAGCTATGATTGGACAAATTGCTGCAGGCACTGCCCACGAAATCCGGAATCCGCTCACATCTATCAAAGGATTTTTGCAAATGTTCTTAAAGTCATTCAGTGACAGTGGCATGGATCGGGAAAAAACATATACCGAAATCATGCTGACCGAGATTAACCGGATCAATTCGCTCGTCAGCGAATTTTTACTCTTGAGCAAGCCTCGTGATATTCAATACTGCATGGTGGATCTCAACACCGTCTTTGTCGAAATTCTGCCCATTGTCGAATCACAGGCACTTCTGTACGGGATTGATGTTCGCTTTACCTCGCAAGGGAAGATGCCGATGGTGGTTGGAGACACAGAGCTGTTAAAGCAAGTATTTATCAACATCTGTAAAAATGGGATTGAGGCGATGGGAGAACAGGGGACACTCCAGATTTCTCACCATATCGATCAGGATGGCGATCGGGTGAGCATCGATATTCACGATACGGGACCTGGTATTCCGCTGTACATCATCGACAAGATTTTCGATCCATTTTTTACGACAAAAGAAGAAGGGACAGGGCTTGGATTGTCTGTCTGTCAAAAAATTATCCACGACATCGGTGGACAGATTCGTGTCTCGTCAAAGGGATACGGAACAACCTTTCACATTATGCTGCCGTATCTGTAATAACAGCATGTACCAGAAGCGTCCCGCACACATGTGATGGGGCGTTTTCTTTGTACGAACCACCTCGATAGTGTATAATAAATAGAATATGGAAGAGGACTGTGCAGATGGGGAGTGTCACACGAACATGGCTTATACCGCGCTATATCGCGTATATCGACCACAGACGTTTCAGGATGTAGTCGGACAAGAACATGTGACGATTACTTTGCGTAATGCCTTACGCGAAAGCAGGCTGTCCCACGCCTATTTGTTCAACGGTCCCCGTGGTACGGGTAAGACGAGCGCGGCCAAGATCATGGCCAAAGCAGTCAACTGCGAGCAGCCGATAGACGGCGAGCCGTGTAATCAATGCGAAACATGCAAAGCAATCTCCAATGGTTCCGTGACCGATGTGCTGGAGATTGACGCCGCGTCTAACCGTGGGGTCGAAGAAATCCGTGACATCCGTGACAAAGTGAAATTTGCCCCTAGCGACGTCAGGTACAAGGTGTACATCATTGACGAGGTGCATATGCTGACGACGGAGGCATTCAATGCTTTGTTAAAAACGCTGGAGGAGCCACCGTCACACGTCATTTTTATTTTGGCGACTACAGAGCCGCATAAGCTGCCCGCAACGATCATTTCTCGTTGCCAGCGATTTGATTTTCACCGGATTCCTTTAAAGGTAATGGTTAATCTTCTTCAGAAGATTTGTGAGTCGCAGGGAGTGCGAGTAGAGGAGCAGGCTTTGCAGCTGGTTGCGAAAATGGCAGAAGGCGGTGCGCGTGACGCACTGAGCCTCTTGGACCAGGCAATCAGCTACAGCAAGGATGAGGTTCGGGCAAGTGATATCATGCAAATAACCGGAACGGTGGCCCAAACCTACTTTTCCGTCCTCGCCCACCATATTGTCCATCGCGATGTAGCTCAGGTCATGGAACAGTTTGACCAGGTGATGGTACAGGGCAAGGACCCTGAGCAATTCTTACATGATTTTCTCTACTACTACCGCGATATGCTTCTACTGAAGACGGCTCCTCAGCTCGAAGAGATCGTGGAGCGGACAATGATAGACGATCAGTTCGCTGAAGTGGCAAAGCTTTATACGCTGCCTGATCTGTATGCGACGATTGAGATGTGCAATGCAGCGCTTGCCCAGTTAAAATGGTCAACGTATGCTCGCGTTTTAGTGGAGCTGACACTGGTTAAAATGTGTCAGCCTTCCGCGACTCAAAGCGGGGGGGCAGCTGCAGAGGATGCTGCTCCGATGAACAATGAGGAACTGTCCGGCATGTCCAATCGTATACGTGTATTGGAAGAAAGATTGGCGCAAGTGCTGCAGGGACAGGTAGTGATCCCAGGTCAACCAAATGCAGAAGAACCCCGAAAGGTCGAGCCAAGACGTATTGCGGCAGCTGGTGGCGGCTCTCGTACACCAATTAACCGGGTACGGGAAGTAGCCAAGACGCTCGATGAGAACCTTACGAGACAGGTACGTGGACAATGGAGCCAGATTTTGACGGATTTAAAAAAGGTCAAGATCCAGTACCAAGCATGGCTCGTAAATGGTCAGCCAGTTGCTGCTGGCAGCGACGCTGTCGTGGTCACCTTTAAAAGCCCGATCCACTGTGACAAAACCATGGAGCCTGAGCTTCGGGGCGTAGTTGAGCGTGTCATGTCAAATGCGCTGGGCAGGCCCTTGCAGCTTTTATCCGTCATGGAAGAAGAATGGCAAGGCGTAGATGAGCAGATAGGGCAAAAGGATGAATCTGCCGATGACGGCCAGGACCCCTTTTTAGCTGAGGCAATAAAGCTCGTTGGCGAAGGGCTTGTGGAAGTAAAAGACTAAATCCGTAACAACAATAAGGGAGGAACACCCCAATGAAAAACATGCAGCAAATGCAACAAATGATGAAGCAAGTGAAAAAGATGCAAGAAGAAATGCAAAAAGCGCAAGAGGGCTTGAAGGATAAAATCGTAGAAGGTTCCGCAGGTGGCGGGGCAGTACTTGTGAAAGCAGATGGTCACAAGCAAATTAAAGATATCGTGATCAAGCCAGAGGTAGTAGACCCTGAGGACGTAGAAATGCTGCAAGACCTCGTTTTGACTGCTGTCAACGACGCTCTGCGCAAGGCAGATGAGATGGTAGGCAAAGAAATGGGCAAATTTACTGGAGGCATGAACATCCCAGGCCTGTTTTAATCAGGTAGAGTGTGTAGACAGGTAAAGGAGTAATACGCGATGTTCTATCCAGAACCGGTGTCGAAGCTAATTGAAGGATTTATGAAACTGCCTGGCATTGGTCCCAAGACCGCTGGGCGGCTTGCCTTCTTTGTTCTCAATATGAAGGAAGACGATGTACTGGATCTGGCGAAAGCGCTAGTGAATGCCAAGCGTCAGCTCCACTACTGTTCTGTGTGCAACAACATTACGGATTTGGACCCTTGCCATATTTGTCGCGACAAACGCAGGGACGGATCGATTATTTGTGTTGTACAGGAGCCTAGAGACGTAGTGGCCATGGAAAAAACCAGGGAGTTTGAAGGATACTATCACGTACTTCACGGTGCGATCTCTCCGATGGATGGGATAGGGCCGGAGGATATCCGGATTCCTGATTTGTTAAAGCGTCTGGGCGACGAGCAGGTAAAGGAAGTCATCCTGGCAACAAACCCAAACATCGAAGGCGAAGCCACTGCAATGTACATATCCCGCCTCATCAAGCCTTTTGGGATTCGTGTTACGCGCATTGCACATGGATTGCCGGTAGGTGGAGATTTGGAATATGCGGATGAGGTAACGCTGACCAAGGCACTCGAGGGCAGGCGTGATCTATAGGAACGAAGAGAAGACAGGGTTCTTATACCTGTCTTTTTTCATTTTTCTTTGGAAAAGTGTAAACTCGATAGCGAGATAAAGCTGGAAAGCCGAGGGGGGAAGCGATATGCCGGTCATCCGCATGGAATTTCTGATTCATGCGCCGCAGCAAATCTGCTTTGATGCAGCGAGGAGCATTGATTTACATATGGAGTCTACGGCGAAGACCCGCGAAAGGGCGATCGCTGGTGTGACGAGCGGATTGATTCAACTAGGGGAGTCTGTCACCTGGGAAGCAATCCATTTTGGGATCAAGCAAAATTTGACCGCCAAGATTACCGAGATGGAAGAGCCACGGTATTTTGTTGATGAGATGGTGGCGGGAGCGTTCAAGCGGTTTCGACATGAGCATGAATTTATTCCGTTGGGACAGAGTCAGACTCGGATGCTGGACACGTTTGATTACACCTCTCCCTTTGGGCTGCTTGGTAAAATTGTCGATAGGCTTGTCTTGGAAAAGTACATGACCGATTTTTTACGAACGCGCAATGAGTATATCCAGAGTGTGGCAGAAGCGCAGGCGAAAGATATTCGGTGGCAATAAATGAAGTGGACAAATCAAACGGACTTTTTTGAATGGACGAGACATAGAGTGGGAGTAGGAGCGTGAGGAGATGTTGACAGGACCAGGACTGTTGCTGCGAACAGAGGTACAGCGACAAAAGTCCACTCCGTGGGCGATCATGCTGTTTATTGGATATTGGCTTATGTTTGCAGCAGAGTTTACCATGATTCGTTTTCAGCTGGGTAATGACGGACGATGGATTGTTTCTACAACAGACCAGCCGCCGATGTGGGTATCGCTCCTCATTTTGGCTGTTGTGTTTTGTAGCTTTGTCGTCACAATCGGATTTGTCATCGCCCAATGGAGAGAAAGAAACCAATCTTCTTGGCTCTGGGAAAACCGGGATTTGTCAGGAAATGATGTGATCCACATAGTGGCTTGGATGCATGCCTTTCAAACCGGGGTCCTGCTTTTGTACGGATTTTTTCTGGAGGGTACCATCTTTTCCGAGGGAACGATTGGGGGGACGTTGGAATCTGCATCGTTTCAATTGTTTCTCCTGCTGTTGATACCACTATGGTTCCGAGGTCGTTGGGCAGAAATCGGTCTGACGCGCCCCGTTCGGCTTGGACAGATGATCATCGCGCTTGTGGTGCTGTTTTTTTTCATTTCCAAGGTGTTAGACGTAGCGATTACGAATCCGGTGGCGGACTTTTTTGGACTGTCTCTATCTTCCGAACGGGAGCAACAGATTGAGAATGAAATTTTGCAGGCGAAAGACACGGATTGGCTCGCGTCTATCGCATCGTTTGTCGTTATCGGGATATTGGTGCCGATTGCGGAGGAGGTGCTGTTTCGCGGTGTAGTTCAAACGTTTTTAGTACGTCGCTTGGGGGCTATTCTCGGTATTTTGCTCACCAGTCTCTGGTTCGCGCTGTTGCATATTGATATCGCGTTGTTTGTGCCACTGTTTGTCATTGGACTTGGACTTGGATTTGTCCGGCATCGGTATCAATCAATTTGGGGGGCCGTATTGCTGCATGCAATAAACAATCTGACAGGGGTTCTATACTACTTTAACTAAAGGGGGAACTTATCTGGTGAGCAGGTGGAGGAAGAGGGCGAGTGTTGTTATCGCTTGGGATGCAGAAGAACTGGATGTGGCGGTGAATCAGGCACGCTTGAATTGGCAGCATGCCCGCCATCTCGCAGAAATCAGTGAGCCGGATAGTAGCTTGGACGATGTCATTTACTATTTGCATCTAACCGAAAAACGCTATATGTATCTTCTTGCGCAAGCGAAACGAGAGCGGTATCGGAAGCAAGCCTAGGAGGGAAGCTCATGTCTACAGGGTGGATCATAGCGCTAATCATTATCGGGATCTTACTGCTGATAACGGCAAGCAAGTCTGTTACAGGTCCAATCCGGTGGCTTGGATTTGGGGTCATGCAGCTAGTAATTGGTGCGATTCTTCTGTTTTTTACCAATCTGGTTGGTGAATTGGCCAGCTTTCATATCCCGATCAACCCCGTTACGGCCTTGCTCGCAGGCTTTCTCCGCCTGCCAGGTCTGGCCGCGTTGATTGTCATCAAGCTATGGGTGATGTAGCTTCTATGCTGAAAAGCTCTTCTCATCCATCTGTCAGCAAAAAAGCAACGCCACGGTTCTCGTATTTGACGCGACTGTTACCTGGCTGACGATAGGAAGCGATTAAAGCAATCAGGCGAGGTAGGGCCAGAATCACTGTCGCACCTAGCAGCATCAGGCCGTATTCCTCTGGTAGCCACACAAAAGCACCTGCGGAGATGAGAATACTCCCGGCGAGTACGATGCTCTCGCTGGCACGGAATACCGACATCGGCACGGGAAGAGGGAATCCGGTTCCCCACCACGGGGAGACAAGCATATCGGCAGTCGTTTGAGGCTTCAGCCCGCGCATCGCTGTAAACAGGCGAAAAACGACTAAATGACAAATCGGGACAACGGGGAAAATCGCCAATGTGACGATCAGCTTTAAGACAGGCACATGTAAAACAAGTGAGATTCCGATCAGAGACAAACCGATGAGCAGAAGCTGAAGTAAATAACCGATAGGGTTCCAGCGAAAGCGATAGAGAAGCTTGTAGCTATATATGGTTTGATGCAGGGGTTCTCTCATAGAAGTTACTTCACTTCCTCCAAAACAATTTTCCTTATTATCGCACACTGGGCCGATCTTGAGGAAGCTGGATACGTATCGAAAAACCAAGCTGTTGGTCACCGCCCAACGGCTTTTTTATCATGTCTCGCGTCCGAGCCCGTTGCAGACAAGGTGTATCCAGCGGGGGAATTTCCTGATCTGGTTGCGCCACTGCTCCTAGGTGAAGCTGATTTACGTCATGGGTTCGTCGTTAATGGGTACGATAAAAGGAACGAAATGGTACGGTCGTCGATCGCTCGATACGTTAGAGAGGAGGATATTGTTTGTCTAGCTACATCATGACGCTTCTCACGTCTGCGGACAGAGTTGCTCCACATGTGCAGGAGGATTTGGCTGCATGCGGGATTATATTGAAACCATGGGGAATGGGTGATGTGTTACCCGATGGAGCGGCAGGGCTTCTTGTCGCCCACACGGATCATACTGCGGTTCTACAACGTAGAGATATACGAATGTGCGAGACACCGGGCTTGCTGCTTGTCTATGGAGAAGATATTCCCAAAGGATTTGCGGATACACTAGCCCTAGCAGATACGAACCAAGAAAGCTGGGAAGTAGTCCGAATGGCTTTTTTCTGTGGTGGAGAGCGTGTACTGCTTGGCGGCAATCCAAATGGAGTATGGGTACGCCGACTCTGCCGCCAGCTCGCTCATCACGATCGTATGTCGATGGTATGTCAGAGACGTGAAGTAGATGAAGTTATTCATCAATTGCCACGTTATTTGGCTTGGAAGGAACAGTTCTATTTCGAGCTGGGCGAGGTATGCGACGGGCAACACATTTCATTGCAAAGGGTATCTCGGGCGCTCGGGATGGACACGCGAATTGGCCAACAATGGCTGTATCCAGAGCGAATGGACCATGCAAAAGTGTGCCAGTGGCTTGAGCGGGAGTGCAGGCCTATCCTGCAAAAAGCGAACATGCAGAAAGTTGCTTTGTGGGGGCCGATGTCCCTGTGGAGCCAGATGCCTGCTGATTGGTTGGCTGGTAAAGAGGTTTTCCTCTACGGATGGGAGGACAAGCTATTTCCGAATAACAAATTTCCAGAATGGACAATTTGCAAAAATTGGGAAAAAACGCTTGAAAACACGGATTTACTGGTCATTGGAGGTATAGGTGATAGGCTGGGTGAATTGCCACTGTATCAGCTTGTCCGTCTCATGAGACAGGCGGTAGTAGTGGATGCTGCTGCTACTTTTCCCATCCAGGAAGCCCAGGCCTACTTAAAAGGTTACCGTGCTATCGGCGAAAAGACGAACGTTTGGGAATGATGCTGATTATAATGGGGTATAATGATTGGTAGATTGAGGAAAAGGGCAGGCGTTTACACTATGGAAAAGGTTGCTCAGCGATGTATCGTCTGTGAACTGGAACGCAGCGACGGAATCGCCATCTGTGAGCAGTTTATCTGTCAGAGATGCGAGCAGGAGATGGTAAATACCGACGTACAGGACGAAAAGTACCCGTTCTTTATTCACCAGATGAGGCGTATATGGTTACGAAAAGACGCGTAAAAGATGCGCAAGTGAAAAAAGGCATCGGATGAATCCCCGGTGTCTTTTTTCGTTGCGGAAAAAGCTTGATGAAATCACGTTTTTCTCTTGCCAAATCGTGCTAAAATAGTGGGGGTAAATTAAGAAATAAGGACGTGAGTAGCGCGTGGTGGAGAAAGATGCTGATTTTAGAGAGAGACAAAAGCATGCGCCTTTGTATGAACAGCTAGAACGGCATGCCAAGCGTCGCCCGCACCCATTTCATGTGCCTGGGCACAAGATGGGACATAGCTTTGATAGCCATGCAAAAAATCGGTTTCAGGAAATATTGGAGCTCGATTTGA
Organism: Brevibacillus reuszeri; assembly: GCF_002897295.1. Lineage (GTDB taxonomy): Bacteria > Bacillota > Bacilli > Brevibacillales > Brevibacillaceae > Brevibacillus > Brevibacillus reuszeri_A. The sequence continues at coordinate 30,673 of NZ_BEXF01000027.1, read as the reverse complement.
CTGAGATCAGCGGAACAGACGATCTTCATCAACCTACTGGCGTGATTGCAGAAGCGCAGGGACTGGCTGCCGAAGCATTTGCCGCAGATGAGACGAGGTTTCTCATCGGAGGCAGCACGGTAGGCAATGTAGCGCTGATTATGACGGTATGCCGTCCAGGCGATAAAATACTTGTTCAAAGGAACTGCCATAAATCTGTTTATCACGGAATTATCATGGCCAGAGCGACGCCGATCTTTTTGGTGCCGGCTGTCGATTTGGCGACAGGAGTAGCTGCAGGTGTCAGGCGAGAAGACGTGGAACGAGCACTGCACGCCCATCCGGATGCCAAAGCCGTCTTTTTGACCAATCCTACCTATTACGGAATGGGCATTGATTTGGCAAAAATGGCTGCGACCGTCCATCGGTTTGATGTGCCGCTGTTAATCGATGAAGCACATGGCGCACATTATGGCTTTCATTCCGCTTTTCCTCGGTCTGCGATGCAGTCTGGAGCAGATGCAGCCGTGCAGTCCACACACAAGATGGCTACAGCTATGACGATGTCCTCCATGCTTCACATAAAAGGCGATCGGATCGACCGGGCACGGTTGTATCGCCACCTAGCTATGATTCAGTCATCGAGTCCTTCTTACGTGCTCATGGCTTCGCTTGATCTGGCCAGGCGCCATCTGGTACTGGAGGCTTCAAGTGAATGGGACCGGCTTTTGCCGCTTTTGGACAAGCTGCGTGAGCGGGTTGCCAGGCTGGAATGGCTGGAATGGCCTGAGCAAGCGTCGAATAGCGTGTATGCTACACTTGATCCGTTAAAGCTGTTCTTGCATCTGCGCACCTCGCAGCTGAGCGGATTTGCCCTGCATGAGTACATGGAGCGCTTCGGTATTTTTCCTGAGCTGTCCGATGACTCTCATGTACTGCTGGCTGCCTCTTCAGGGACATCGGCACGTGACGTGGAAGCATTGGCGCGACTGCTCGAATCGCTGTCGCCACAGGTAGAGCCAGGGGAAGAGCGAGTGCTTTTGCCTGGTGTCGTGTCTTCCCATTATTTGCGTGAACAGGCTTTGCCGATGTACGAGGCTGTTGACATGCCCCAGGAAACGATTGCTTTGGATCAATCGTTAGGTCGAATTGTAGCGGAGATGGTGATTCCGTATCCTCCGGGCATTCCTGTACTGGTCCCAGGTGAAAGGATGGATGCGGAGGGCCTCGTGATGCTGCAGGAGCTGCGCTCAGGGCAGACTCGTTTCCACGGTGTACAAGACGATCGCCTGCAGACCATACAAGTGTTGCGTTAAAAAACCTCTAGCGAGGAATAAAAAAGGCAAGGGCCTGATTTCAACAGGTGTGGAAGGAGCATGGAAGTGACAACAGGAAAAAAAGGCCGTTTTATTACTGTAGAGGGCGGGGAGGGAGCCGGTAAATCAACAGTTATTGTGCGGTTGTATGAAGAGCTGCTATCTCGTGGCGTGAATGTCATGCTGACCCGTGAGCCTGGCGGAATAAATATTGCTGAGCAAATTCGTGAAATCATTTTAAATCCTGCCCATACAGAAATGAACGAAAGAACGGAAGCGCTTCTGTATGCCGCCGCCAGAAGTCAGCATTTGGCGGAAAAGGTAATCCCGGCGCTGGCGGAAGGAAAGCTGGTGCTTTGCGATCGGTTTATTGACAGCAGCTTGGCTTATCAGGGGCATGCGAGGGGATTGGGCATCGATGCCGTATATGAGATTAACCGTTTTGCGGTCGGGGATTGCATGCCAGAATTGACACTGTTTTTTGATGTACTGCCGGAGACTGGATTGGCGCGAATCAATGCTGCGCGTGGCCGGGAAGTGAACCGGCTCGATCTGGAGGGTATTCGCTTTCATGAACGGGTGCGCGAAGGCTATCAATTAGCGATGGAACTTGATCCAGAGCGCTTTGTTGTCATTGATGCCGAGCAGCCGATGGAGCAGGTGTACCAGGATGCATTGGCTGCCCTAACTGCCCGTTTATAAAAGAAGTTTGATCGCTTTGAACAAGGTTGGCAGTACCGCATTGTAACGTACATGCTGTATAATATGAATAGGCTTTATATCGTACCATGCCTAGATGTTTATCATACAATGAAGAAACCACGCACTTTAAGGGAATGATTACCTGCGGAAAGGGTGATAGCCGATGAAAATGGTAGTTGCGGTCGTCCAGGATAAAGATAGTGGTCGTCTGTCTCAACAACTTGTAAAAAAGGGGTTTCGGGCTACCAAGCTTGCCAGTACAGGCAGTTTTTTACGAGCTGGCAACACGACTTTTTTAATCGGTACGTCTGACGAAAGCGTGCCGGAAGTAATCGACATCATTGCACATAACTGCAAATCCCGCAAACAAATGGTCACTCCCGTTTCTCCTCTCAGTAATGCTGTGGATTCGTTCATGCCGTACCCACTAGAAGTGCAAGTGGGCGGAGCAGCCGTATTTGTACTGGATGTCGGAGAATTCCACTCGTTCTAACCTCTCATGAATGAAATAGTTCCTTCTCTCTTTTTTCGCCGCTTTCGTATATACTTGATCTCACAGGGACAAATCCCTTTTTGGATCAGGGTGCGGAGGTGGCGATTTGAAAATCGGTGACGGATTACGACCGAAACTGGACTTGATCAAAGCTGCGGATTCTCGAAGAAATCCTCAGCTCGAAAAGATGAATTTTGGCACGATGATTCAAGGCGAAGACGAACGAATGTCCCAGGAGCGGTTGAATCGACTTCTGTCAGACATCGATAAGCAGGGGCAGATCCTCGCCCGTTCCAGATCCGTTCGTGACTTCTATTCCTATAAAAACCTCGTCAAGCAGTTCATGGAGGAAGCCGTTAAATACGGTGTTGCCCTGGATGATAGACGTGGAATGAATCGGCGTGGACGCAGCAGGCTCTACAAGATCGTCAAAGAGGTGGATGCGGAGCTGCTCAGATTAACAGACGAACTGCTCAGTGAACAGGCACCGATGATTGATCTGTTGGCCCGGATTGGCGAAATTCGCGGCATGCTGATTAATTTGTACTTTTAGTAGGTGTGAAACATCATGACATGGACTCATTTTTCTCAGCAGCCAAGAGCGGCGGAGCTCTTATACCATAGCTTGCGCAACGAGCGACTGGCCCACGCTTATTTACTGGCCGGTCCCAAAGGCGCGGGAAAGAAGCAGATGGCCCTGCATCTGGCGAAATCCCTTTTTTGTCAGGAGAGGGAGGCGGACGCCTGCGGGGCCTGTGTTACATGTAGACGCATCGAGGGTGGCAATCATCCTGATGTGCTGTTTATTACACCAGATGGCGCTTCTATTAAAATCGATCAGATAAGGGCGCTGCAAAAAGAAATGGCGATGCGGGCCGTTGAGTCCCAGCACAAGGTATACATTATTGAGCACGTTGATAAAATGACGACCCAGGCTGCCAACAGTCTGCTCAAGTTTTTGGAGGAACCACCTGCAGGTGTACTGGCGTTGCTCTTGACGGAGCACAGTCACGCGATGCTTCCAACGATTTTATCCCGATGCCAAATTGTACAATTCTCCCCACTTTCTGCAGATTCGATCGCCGAAGAACTGCGCGCTGATGGGGTTTTAGCAGGAATGGCGCAGGTTGCTTCCCACATTACGACAAATGTGGAAGAGGCCAAGGTGCTCAGCCAATCAGAATCGTTTGCACAGCTAAGAAATCTAGTGATACAATTGGTGCATGAGTGCAAACAACGCAATTCGTCTGCGCTCTTTACCATCCATGATTTGTTGCAAAAGAGCGACAAAATAAAGGAGGAACTACCCCTCTTTTTAGATTTGCTCATCCTTTGGCTGCGCGATATCCTGTACGTGCAAGTAGGCAGGCATGCCCATCTCATTAACAGCGACCAACAGGATGTGCTGCAAGGACAAGCACTGGTATGGACAAAAGCTGAGCTCTTGCACGGGATAGATTTGGTCATGGAAACGAAAAATCGGATAGAGCGAAATGCCAACGCACAGTTGGCTCTTGAGCGGTTGGTTCTTCAAATCCAGGAGGGATAACCCTTGTATGAGGTTGTTGGCGTCCGCTTTAAAAAGGCGGGCAAAATATATTATTTCGACCCTGACCGACTGCCGATAGAGAAGGATTGCACCGTCATTGTTGAAACGGCGCGAGGGGTCGAGTTTGGGAAGGTCGTCATCGGTAAAAAAGAAGTGGCTGATTCCGATGTGGTCTTGCCGCTTAAAAAAGTGATTCGGATGGCAGATGACCGCGATGCCAAGCAGGTTGACGAGAATAAGCAGGCTGCTAAGAACGCATTTGCAGTATGTCAGACGAAGATCAAGGAACACAAGCTCGACATGAAGCTGGTCGATGTGGAATACACATTTGACCGCAACAAGATCATTTTTTATTTTACTGCTGATGGAAGAGTTGATTTCCGTGAGCTGGTCAAAGATTTGGCTTCCGTATTCCGCACGCGTATCGAGCTGCGTCAAATCGGTGTACGTGATGAAGCAAAAATGCTCGGCGGCATCGGTCCGTGTGGTCGATTGCTGTGCTGTTCGACGTTCCTCGGTGATTTTGAGCCTGTATCGATCAAAATGGCCAAGGACCAAAACCTTTCGTTGAATCCAGCCAAAATCTCTGGTCTGTGTGGCCGGTTGATGTGCTGTTTAAAATACGAGAACGACAACTATGAAAGCACGCGCGACGAAATGCCTGATGTTGGAAAAATGGTGACCACCCCGATGGGGAATGGACGCGTTGTGTCTGTTAACGTACTGGACCAATCCGTCCAAGTAGAGCTTTCGATCGACAAAAAGGTCACAGAGTTTGGACTTGATGAGATTGCGATAGGGCTCCCCACTTTTGAATAAGCAGTGGGGGTAGGGGAGAGGTGAGCTAGTGGACAAACGGGAAATCTTCGTCAAAATGGCGAGCATTGAAGAACGTATTGGGGACCTGTATAAAGAGATTGGTGAGTTGAAAGACGTCATCGTCGTTTTGATGGAGGAAAATGCCCAATTACTCGTTGAAAACCAGCACCTTCGCAACCGACTGGACAGAAAGAAGACAGGGTCCCAAACGAAACAAAAGGGAACAAGCCCTGTTGCGAAGGAGAAAGCCAAAAAGGCAGTAGTCGGAGAAGGATATGACAATCTGGCTCGTCTGTACGCAGAAGGATTCCACATCTGCAATGTGCATTTCGGAAGCTTACGAAAAGAAGGAGATTGCCTCTTCTGTCTCTCGTTCCTGAGCGGAGGCCCTCAAAAATAAACGGTGTGTAAGGAAAAGCGACCTGGACCACGTGTCAGGTCGCTTTTTCAAAGAGACGCAGAAATAAAAGGAGTAGAAAGCAACAGATGGAACCTGTCACAGGCGTGCCGCTTTTTGAATCAGAGCGCATCGACGATTTATTGACACACGAGCTGAAAATAATTCAAAGCCATGAAGTATTTTGCTTTTCGATGGATGCCGTACTGCTGGCGCGCTTTGCTTCCGTACCGAAAAGAGGACGAATCCTGGATTTTTGCACGGGCAATGGTGCGATTCCGTTAATAATGACGACACGGACACCAGAGGCAAAATTTGAAGGAATCGAAATCCAAGAGCGGTTGTTTAGCATGGCGAGCCGCAATGTAGTGCTAAACGGGCTGGAAGAGCGAATTACGATGCACCACGGCGATGTTAAAGACGCGGTTTCGCGCTTTGGCCATGGCAAGTTTGATTTGATTACGTGCAATCCGCCGTATATGCCAGCAACAAGTGGAGAAAAAAACATCAGCGAGCACTTCGCCATTGCGCGGCACGAAATTATGCTTTCCCTGGAGGACGTGATCCGGGTAGGCAGTCAGCTGCTGAAAAACGGTGGCAAGCTGGCGATGGTTCATCGTTCTACTCGCTTGATCGATATCATTTCATTGATGCGCCAATACGGGATCGAGCCCAAGCGGATGCGGCTTGTATATCCGCGCAGAGAAGCGGAACCAAACATGGTCCTCATTGAGGGGATGAGGGGCGGCAAGCCGGAGCTCAGAATTGGTTCGCCGTTGATTGTCTACGAAAATGGAGAGGAATACTGTGAAGAACTGCAAGAAATCTATTTCGGAAGACGCGATTCCCTCCTATAAAAGTCATTTTGTCTACATGCTGTCCTGTGCAGACAACAGTCTGTACACCGGCTACACTACCGAGCTGTTGAGGCGCATTCGTATGCACAACGAGGGCAAGGGTGCGAAATACACGCGTGGACGTGGGCCGGTAGAGCTGCTTTATTGGGAAGAAGGGACAGATCGCTCCTGGGGATTGAAGCGTGAGGAAGCAATCAAACGACTGCCCCGCCCAAAAAAGGAAGAGTTGATTGCCGCATTGCATGATCGACTGAATAAAGCCAGTCAAAATAGTGTCGAAGAATTCGATGCCACAGTCGGAGGGAGGGACTCACGATGAATGTGCAACGCAGTTTTGCTGCTGAAGAAACAGGTGTCCTTTATCTGGTGGCAACACCTATTGGAAATCTGGATGATATCACGGTCCGCTGTCTGGAAACATTGCGAGCTGTCGATGTCATTGCTTGTGAAGATACGCGCCAGACGAGAAAGCTGCTCAATCATTTTCAAATTGAAAAACGAACGGTGAGCTATCACGAGCATAATAAGGAAGCAAGTGGCAGCGGACTGTTGCAATGGCTCGCAGAGGGTAAAAAAATTGCCTTGGTAAGTGATGCGGGCTTGCCAGCTATATCTGACCCTGGAGCCGAGCTGGTGCGTGATGCAACTGAGGCAGGCTATCCGGTAATCCCGGTTCCGGGAGCCAATGCAGCTTTGACTGCGCTGATTGCATCAGGCTTGCCGACAGAGCGCTTTGTATTTTGCGGATTCATAGGACGCGAAAACAAGGAGCGGCGCGAGGAGCTGGAACGGCTCAAGCGATATCCGGAGACTTTGATTTTTTATGAAGCGCCGCATCGTATTGAAAAGACATTGACCGCGATTCACGAAGCGTGGGGAAATCGCCGCGCTGTTTTGGCGAGAGAGCTTACCAAGCGCTACGAAGAGTTTGTCCGTGGAACGCTGGACGAGCTGATCGGATGGCTGCAAGAGGGTGAAGCGCGAGGCGAGTTTTGTTTGATAGTAGAAGGGTACACAGGGCCTTTAGAAGATGACCCCGATGAAGCTTTGTGGTGGACTGCACTCAGCGTTGTGGAGCATGTCGATCATTACTGCACACAGGGTATGACAAAAAAGGAAGCAATCAAGCAGGCTGCTGATGATCGAAATGTTGCGAAGCGGGATATATATAACGAATACCACCGTCATTCGGAGGATGAGTAGAGCTGACCAAATTGGGTCAGCTTTTTTTGTACTATCGGAAAGTATAAAATTCTAAGGAAGATAGTATAAGCGCAACTAAGGCCCCGCCTGCGCCAAAAGGCTTGGCAAAGCCAAGTTTTCTAAACGTATAAGAATTTATAAGCGCAATGCTTATGAATTCTGGAGCGCATAAAAACCAACCGCTAAAACGCGGTCGCTCCTCCATGAAAAGTCCTCGATAGAGGTTTTTTTATGCAGATGCGAGTAAACGTGATACAAAAAAGCCTTCAAAGGGCTTGTCCACCTTCGAAGGCTTTGGTATATGTAAAGACTAAAATTAGCGTTTTACAACTGGCATTTCAGTCAGACAGTCTTGGCAAACAATTTTACCTTTAAAATGAGATACTCGATCAGCGTTACCACAGAAGATGCATGCAGGCTCGTACTTTTTCAAGATGATGCGCTCGCCATCTACGTAGATTTCCAAAGCGTCTTTTTCAGCGATGCCCAGTGTACGGCGCAATTCGATTGGAATAACTACACGGCCCAACTCGTCCACTTTACGAACAATACCTGTTGATTTCATCATAATGATTTCTCCTCCTAAATTGTGGATATGTCGATCCTATTGGTACGCGTATATTGTTAATCGTCAATATTCGACATTTTCTGTTGGAATCATCATACCAGCGATTCCCAAAGGTGTCAACATCATTTTGACAATTCTTTGAAAAGAAAAGTGTTTTTTGAAAATGAAAAGATTGATATACCAACGTTTATTCGGTCGACTTCAACAATATGGAAAATTTTATGGATAAAATTTACTGGGATTATAGCCTGAAATTTAAGTCGTATTATGTCGAATTATATAGAGCTAGTTCGACAAATAAACCTTATTTTCCCGTTAGGTCCTTTTTTTGTAACCATAATTTGTCGAATACGCAATTTTTCCTTATCCGTAAAAAGGCGCAAGGAGGATGTTTACAAAACATTGCGGTCGTGTACAATAGAGGATAAATGAGGCATTTCTATAGCAAACGACCATGATGGGAAGAGTAAGCGGATACTCCTTATTCCAGAGAGCCGGGCTAGCTGAAAACCGGTATAAGCGAGCATGCTGAACATGGACCCTGAGTCCTGTTGATGAATGAGCGACGGCTTGACTGTTCGCAGTAGTCTACAGCGTATGCCCACGTTACGGGTCGAGTCCCTTTTGACTCACCAAGTCCATTTTCCGTGAGGGAATGGAGCTTTTGGGTGGTACCGCGAGATAGAGCTCGCCCCAATTTATTTGGGGTGGGCTTTTCCTTTTTTTTAAAACGTAAATAGGAGGAGTTATGTTGCAATGAAACCGACTTATTACATTACCACACCGATTTATTATCCAAGCAACAAGCTGCACATTGGGAATGCCTACACCACGATTGCATGTGACGCGTTGGCACGATTCAAACGTCTGCAGGGCTATGATGTTTACTACCTGACAGGAACAGATGAGCATGGTCAAAAGCTCCAGGAGCGTGCAGCCGAGGATGGCAAGCAGCCACTGGAATTTATTGATCCGATTGTCGATTGGATTAAAGACTTGTGGAACAAACTCGATATTTCTTATGACGATTTTATTCGTACGACACAGCCTCGCCACAAAGACGTGGTACAAAAAGTATTCCAGCGCTTGCTCGATCAGGGAGATATTTATTTGGGCGAGTACGAAGGATATTACTGTATACCGGACGAGGCGTTTTGGACGGAAACACAATGTAAGACCGACAAAGGCTACATTTGTCCTGATTGCGGACGTGAAGTGAAGAAAGTAAAAGAGAAAAACTACTTCTTCCGCATGTCGAAATATCAAGACAGACTGCTTCAGCATATCGAGGCGAATCCTGAGTTTATCCAGCCAGAGAGCCGCCGCAACGAAATGATCAACAACTTTCTGAAGCCAGGACTGCAGGATTTGTCTGTTTCTCGCAGCACATTCGACTGGGGAATTAAAGTACCAAGCGATCCAGAGCATGTCATTTACGTATGGATCGATGCTTTGACCAACTACATTTCTGCGCTTGGCTATCTGTCCGATGATGACAGCAAATATCGCCGCTTCTGGCCAGCCAATGTCCACATGGTAGGAAAGGACATTTTGCGCTTCCATACGATTTACTGGCCGATTCTGTTGATGGCTCTCGATGTTCCGCTGCCAAAACAAATCTTTGGTCATGGCTGGCTCTTGATGCCAGACGGAAAAATGTCCAAATCAAAAGGGAACGTGATTGATCCGAAGCTGTTAATTGACCGTTATGGTTCTGACGGTGTTCGTTACTTCCTGCTTCGTGAAATCAACTTTGGTCAAGACGGTATCTTCACGCCTGAATCGTTTGTCCAACGTTTGAACTATGATCTGGCAAATGACATCGGCAACCTTTTGAGCCGTACTGCAACCATGATCGAAAAATACTTCGATGGCGTTGTTCCTGCTGCCCAGGATGCGGGCGAGCCGGATGACAGCCTGATTTCTCTGGCGGTGAAAACTAAAGGACTGGTTGAAGAGCATATGGAAGAAATGCGCTTCAGCAACGCGCTGGCTCACATCTGGGAGCTGGTGGGAAGAACGAATAAATACATCGACGAAACAATGCCGTGGAACCTCGCGAAGTCCGAGGAAACAAAAGGGCGCCTGGCGACTGTTATGTATAATCTCGCAGAAAGCATTCGGATCAGCTCCGTGCTCATTCAGCCGTTTATGACCAAAGCACCGACGAAAATTTGGGACCAATTGGGTATTTTGGGTAATGCCGAAGCGACAAGCTGGGAATCCGCAGGCGTATGGGGTGGACTGCCAGCAGGCAGCACTGTTAGCCGTAAAGAGCTCTTGTTCCCACGTCTGGATGTTCAAGCCGAGCTGGCATTCATCGATGATTCGACAGCAGAGGCACGCCGCCAGGCAGAAGAAAATAAGAAAAAGCAAGACGCGTTGAAAGGGGAGCCAGCTGTGAGTGAAACAACTGCAAACCAAACTGAAGCAGCCCAAGCTGAAAAGCCGGCAGATGCCAAAGACGAGATCGGCATCGATGATTTTGGCAAAGTAGAGCTGCGCGTAGCACAGGTAGTAGAATGTGCGAAGCATCCGAATGCAGATAAGCTGCTGATTCTCCAATTGGATCTCGGTTATGAAAAGCGTCAGGTTGTTTCTGGGATTGCCAAGTACTACACGCCGGAAGAAATGGTGGGCAAAAAAGTTATTCTGGTTGCCAACCTCAAGCCAGTAAAACTGCGTGGCGAAATGTCCCAAGGCATGATTTTGGCAGCATCTGCAGGCGATCAGCTGACACTTGCTACAGTAGACGAGGGTATGCCAAACGGAGCAATCGTGAAGTAACAAGGGGCAGGAAAGGAAGGACCAGCTGTGTTATTTGAAACGCACGCGCATTTAAATGCAAAGGAATTTGATGAGGATCGGGAAGAAGTCATCGCCCGCGCGCAAGAAAATGGCGTCAGTACGATTGTGAACATCGGATTTAATGCAGAGACGATCCCGACCTGCATGGAGCTGGCAGAAGCCCATGATTTTATCTACGCAGTCATCGGCTGGCACCCGCAAGACGCCAAGGACATGACTGATGAGCATCTGGAGTGGATCGAGGAGCTGAGTCGTCATCCAAAAGTCGTAGGCTTGGGTGAGATGGGTCTTGATTACTACTGGGACACATCACCGAAGGATGTTCAGGCAGAGGTGTTTCGCAAGCAGATACGTCTTGCGCGCAAGCTCGATATGCCGATCATTATTCACAACCGGGATGCCCATCAGGACGTTTTGACCATTTTGAAAGAAGAGAAGGCAGCAGATGTGGGCGGGATCATGCACTGCTTCTCCGGTAGCTGGGAAACAGCCAAGCTCGCTCTCGATATGAACTTCTATATTTCGTTCGGGGGACCACTTACTTTTAAAAATGCCAAGCAGCCAAAAGAAGTAGCGGCCAAAGTACCACAGGACAAGCTATTGATAGAAACAGATTGCCCATATCTCACGCCGCATCCGTTCCGTGGCAAGCGAAATGAGAGTGGCTACGTCCGCTATGTCTGCGAGGAGATGGCGAACATTCGTGGCTTGTCTTACGAGGAAATGGCGCAAATTACTACTGACAATGCCAAGCGTTTGTTTCGATTAAGCAAATAAGTAAAAGCGGGAAATCACGGCTGTCGTGGATTTCCCGCTTTTTTGTCGTTGTTCTACTCCTTTTTATCGACGCATACCATGAACAATGTGTCGAACGATTATTGTCCATCCGACACGTGCTCTCGACAGGAACCTGCTACCATTCGCCATTGGTTTTTTGCTAGTCTGGTTCCATTATCGCTTCGGCCAAGGTAGGGGAAATTTGACAAAGCCGGGAAGATAACATACAATCAAATCCGACCTTAATTAGTACCGGCCACTTCCAGAATATTAGTGCAATTACATCGACCCTTACCTGGCTAGACAGGAAAAGCCAACGCGCTTTTCTAGGAAAAGGAGTGTGGGAAATGGAGTTACGCGCAATTTGGGAAAGGTATAAGAATCGGGGGCTTGTCTTTTTCGGCTGCCTTGCTCTTGTGCTGGTTCCCATGATTGGCTATTTCTCTGCCCAGGCTACCCAGCCAAAACAGGTCACTTTTTCGTTGGACGGAGAAAGTAAGACGGTAGCTACCAAAGCAAAGACCGTCGAGCAGTTCTTAACCGAGAGAAGCATTACGGTAACGGAAAAGGATTCCCTTCAACCGACACCTCAGACGAAGCTAACAGACGGAGCAATAATTACCTTACATACAACCTGGTCAATACCAGTCCAGGTTGACGGGCAGACAAAAGTGATACAGACACTCAATCGCGATGTAGCTGGTGCGTTGAAGGACGGCGGCATTGCGCTTAGTGAAAAGGACCGGGTAGAACCGGCCTTGACCGCATCGTTGACCAAAGATTCTGCGATAAGCATCAAGCGCGTTGTGGAGCAGACGGTCGATGTGGAGGAGAAAGTTGCTTTTCAGGAAATACGCAAGAATGATCCCTCGTTAGAAAAGGGCAAGTCCCGTGTGTTACAAAGCGGGCAAGAAGGTAAGGCAATTGCACACTACAAGCTGGTCATGGAAGATGGGAAGGAGGTCTCCCGTGAACTGGTTTCAAGAGACGTACTTGCACCAAAGAAGGACCATGTGATCGCTGTCGGAACTGCAGTCCCAGCACTCCAAACGGATGATAAATCACAACGGGTCTTGGTCGCTTCAGCAGGTATGGTTTCTCGTGGTGGAAAAGTGTTTAGGCCGAAAAAAGTACTGACTGGTGTTACTCTAACTGCCTATTCACCATCAGGTGGAGGCAAACATCCTAGCTCGCCGGGCTATGGTCGAACGGCGACAGGGGTAAAGGCTAAGGCAGGTCATACGATTGCTGTAGATCCAAAGGTCATTCCATATGGATGGTGGGTCTACATTGACGGAGTAGGGTATCGTCGAGCAGAAGATACGGGTGGCGCTATGCGTGGTGGTAAGATTGACGTATTTGTTGGCACAGAATCGGAAGCGGTCCAGTTTGGCCGCAAGCGCAACAAAACCGTTTACATTATAGGTCCGCAGAAGCCGTAGGACAGGAGCGATTGCTCCTGTCTTTCCGTTTTTTAGCCAGTCATGATAAGCTGAATACTAGTAAGACGGTCCAGGGCCCAAAAACGTTTCACCCTTTTTGGGCTTTGGGCTTGGTTTTTTTGGCACACTAGTACCATACGGATTTTTGTACGAAAGTGGGAGCACATGATGAAGATCAAAGAAGTCATCGTGGTAGAGGGAAGAGACGATACCGCTGCAATCAAGAGGGCGGTCAAAGCGGATACGATTGAGACGGGCGGCTCTGCCATCCATACAAGAACGATCGAGAAAATCAGACTCGCGCAGCAAAAGCGCGGTGTTATCATTTTTACGGACCCTGATTATCAGGGGGAGCGCATCCGCAAAATTATTAGCCGTCAGGTGCCTGGCTGCAAGCATGCCTTTATCACACAGGAGGACGGCACCAAAAAAGGCGATATCGGGGTCGAGAACGCCTCTGACGAAGTTATCATTCGTGCACTGTCAGAAGTGCGTACAGAGATGGCAGAAACGGCAGGAGAGATTACGGCAGACGATATGCTCGAAAACGGACTGACGTCAGGTCCAGACTCCAAGGAGCGCCGTATAAAGCTGGGAGAGGCTCTTGGCATCGGATACGCAAATGCGAAGCAGATGTTGCAGCGACTAAACGCTTTCCAGATCAATCGAGAAGAATTTGAAGCGGCTATGAAAGCCATTAACAAAGAGAGGGAGTAAGCCATGACCCAACTAGCTGGCAAGGATATCGCCACACCTACACGAACCAAGGAAATTTTGGAGAAGTACGAGTTCTCCTTTAAAAAGAGTCTCGGTCAAAACTTTCTGGTTGACACCAATATCCTGCATAATATTGTTTCAGCCGCTGATCTGACCAAAGCAAAGGGTGCAATAGAAATCGGTCCGGGTATAGGTGCGCTCACAGAGCAGCTGGGACGCGTGGCAGGTAAGGTTATGGCGATTGAGATCGATCAACGTCTTTTGCCTATTCTGGAGGATACGCTGTCTCCCTATGAAAATATCGAGGTTGTGCATGGAGACGTGCTGGAGCTGGACCTGAAGTCCTTGATAGAGGAAAAAATGACTGGCGTGGACAAGCTGAGCGTAGTAGCCAATCTACCTTACTACGTGACGACGCCGATCCTGATGAAGCTCTTAGAAGAGCGTCTCCCACTAGAAAACATCGTCGTCATGATCCAAAAGGAAGTAGCGGAGCGGATTGCAGCCAAGCCAGGGACAAAGGATTACGGCTCTCTTTCCGTAGCAGCACAATTCTATGCGGAAACAGAAGTAGCTATGATTGTGCCTGCTAGTGTCTTTGTTCCGCGTCCAAATGTAGATTCTGCCGTGATTCGTCTAAAGGTGAGAGACCGTCCTCCTGTCGAGGTGGATGACCAGGACGTTTTCTTCCGAGTTGTGCGCAGCTCGTTCGCTCAGCGACGCAAAACGTTGCTGAACAACCTGATGAATGGTCTGTTTCTAAAAACGCAAAAGGATGAAGTGATACAGATGCTCGCTGACATCGGAATCGATCCGATTCGTCGAGGGGAGACACTTAGTATTGAAGAATTTTCTCGACTTGCAAACGAAGGTTTACGGCGCGGTTTGATCAGCAAATAATGAAAATGCCTCCCTGTTTTTGGGCTAATTACGCCAAAAATGGGGTTTTTTTATGTATTCAGCATTTAGTGACGATATTAGTGACAAAAATCTACGTATTTCATGAAAAAAACCCCGTTGACAAAATATCGGCTGGGTTGCTATAATTTTTTATTTCTTTGACAAAATAAGCATGTGCTGTTATAATAGATTTAAGCGAGGTGGATGGAACAATGGCAAGAAACGCGTTACTTGACATTAAACGCAGTTTAGACGGGCACATTGGTGAGCGCATCCTGTTGAAAGCTAACGGTGGCCGCCGAAAAACTGTCGAACGAAGTGGCATCCTCGAGGAAACATACCCATCTGTGTTTGTGGTAAAGCTTGATGATGATCAACTCTTTGAGCGGGTCTCTTACAGCTATGCTGACATCTTGACGGAAACAGTAGAGTTGACGGTGTGCCGAGAGAACGAGCACATCCGCATTACATTTGTACAACAGTAGAGCCCTTTGGGTTCTACTGTTTTATTTTTCGGAGTAGGAGCAGATAATATTCTGCCTTTGAAAAAGCCTCTGTGGGACAAACTAAACTTGTCAACGAGAAGGGAGGCTATCATGGGTCGCAGACGAGGCAGCATGATGTCAGAGGAGTTCAAAATGGAGCTAGCCAAGGAGCTTGGGTTTTACGATAAGGTGAAAGCCGAGGGCTGGGGTGCCATCACGACGCGTGACGCTGGCAACATGGTAAAACGGGCTGTGCAGATGGCTCAGGAAGCGCTAGCTGCCAAAAAGCTATAACGGGCTGATTGTCCGAGCGGTGCAGCTGTAGGTTTTCGCAAGAGGGTCGAGGCGCTTTTCGCATACCAAACAAACTCGTTGACAAGGCCAGGGGATTCCCTGGTCTTTTTGTTTGATACATAGCGTTCCCGGGATGGAATGACGAGGGCCAAAAGCATGCTACGCTAGTGCCGCTTTTTCGAATCTTTCGCCTTATCATAGCCAACATATTCTTTTTGGTTGATCAAGTGGCATGGAAGAGAATCCCTATGCTACAATAGGGAACTAGGAAATTGAGAAAGTGGGCAGAGGTGAACAACGTGCGTATCTCGGTCAAAGCTCCGGCCAAAATCAACTTGACTCTTGACGTGCTTGCCAAACGGCCGGACGGTTATCACGAAGTGGAAATGGTGATGACTACCGTAGACTTGGCTGATCGTGTAGATCTGACCCTACGCGAAGATGGTGAGATTACGCTGGACTGTTCTGCCAGCTTCGTACCAGATGATATTCGCAACCATGCGTATAAAGCGGCAGTCCTTATGAAAGAACGCTATCAGGTGCGCCAGGGCGTACACATGTATATCGACAAACAAATACCCGTCGCTGCCGGTTTGGCAGGTGGAAGCAGTGATGCTGCTGCCACGTTGCGCGGATTGAATCAATTGTGGAAGCTCGGCCTGACGACAGACGAGCTGGCTGTATTAGGTGCAGAGATCGGCTCTGATGTGCCATTCTGCGTTTATGGAGGCACAGCGCTAGCAAAAGGGCGTGGAGAGAGAATCACGCATCTAGGGACGCCAGCTCCGTGCTGGATCATTCTCGCCAAGCCCCCGGTAGGTGTATCGACTCCAGACGTATACGGAAATTTGCGTGTACAGGAGATTACTAACCATCCGCCAACCAAGCAGATGCTTCAAGCCATCGAAAGACAAGACTTCTCCCTGATGTGCCATTCGCTTGGGAATGTGCTTGAAAATGTAACGTTATCCATGCATCCACAGGTACGGCAAATCAAGGAGCTCATGATTTCGTCAGGTGCAGATGGAGTCCTGATGTCAGGCAGTGGACCGACTGTATTTGCCCTTGTACAAAAGGAAGCCAAAGTGCATCGCATCTATAATGCCTTGCGTGGATTCGTCAAAGATGTGTATGTTGTCCGAATGTTAGGCGCCAGTGAAGGGGAAGTGCTTGCATGAACCCGTATGGAAATGATACATTAGCACCATAATATTCGGTTTTGGAGGAAGAGCCATGAAGAAATTGCGCAGAAGTGCGCGTCTGGTCGACATGACGCAGCACTTGCTTGCTCATCCCCACACACTGACTCCTCTTACTTTGTTTGCCGAACAATACGGGGCGGCGAAATCATCTATTAGTGAGGACTTGTCTATCATCAAGGAAGCGTTTGAAGTCCAAGGTGTAGGCTTGTTGAAGACGGTGGCGGGGGCGGCGGGGGGAGTAAAGTTTATTCCCCAGGTCAAAACGGACGAGGCCCTTCAGTTTATTCGTGATCTGATGGTTCATCTGGCTAACCCGGAGAGACTGTTGCCAGGTGGATACCTGTACATGTCCGACATTCTAGGAAACCCGTCTACGATGTCACAGATCGGCAAGATTTTTGCGACTGCTTATGCAGAAAAGAATGTAGATGTCGTCATGACCGTGGAAACGAAAGGAATTCCGCTTGCATATGCGACGGCCATGTTCCTGAACGTTCCAGTGGTGATTGTGCGCCGTGACAACAAGGTAACGGAAGGCTCAGTTGTGAGCATCAATTATGTATCAGGTTCCAGTAAGCGGATTCAAACCATGTCACTGGCTAGACGTGCTCTTGCTGAGCAATCGCGTGTCCTGATTGTGGACGACTTCATGAAGGCCGGCGGTACGCTGCGGGGCATGATCGATCTGTTGCAGGAATTCCGTGCTACGGTAGTTGGATGCGGCGTTCTGGTGGAAACTACGGCCGACGTGTCTGAGCGTCTGGTCGATGATTATGTTTCACTTGCCAAGCTGCAGGATGTGGACATCAAGGGCAAGCAGATAGAAATTGAGCTAGGCAGCTTTTTTGAAAATAGAGGGGAGTAGATGAATGATGGCAATCTCTTTTGTTTCAACTGACAAGGCTCCAGCAGCAATTGGTCCTTACAGCCAAGCGGCAAAGGTAGGTCCGTTCTTGTTTGCATCCGGACAAATCCCGCTGCGTCCAGACGGTACATTGGTAGAAGGCGACATCGCAACACAGGCTCATCAAGTCTTCGCGAACATTAAAGCTGTATTGGCAGAAGCAGGCGGAAGCTTGTCCAATGTAGTGAAAGCAACTGTGTTTATTAAAGACATGAACGATTTTGGCCAGCTGAACGAAGTGTACGGTCAGTATTTTGGCGACCATAAGCCGGCTCGTTCTACTGTAGAGGTTGCGCGTCTGCCGCGTGACGTGAAAGTAGAAATTGAAATCGTTGCCTATTTGGAAGCATAAAAAACCTCTCTCGTTGCCTGCTCATGGAGAGCGATCGCTTTTTAGTGAAAAAGGCAATGAGAATAGAAAACAGCCTGATGCGCGCTTACGCATTGGGCTGTTTTTTGTACTATCGGAAAGTATAAATGTAAGGATGATAGTATAAGTGCAACTAAGGCTCCGCCAAAAGCTTGGTGTAGCTAAGTTTTCTAATGTTTTTATGACCGTAGTCTTAAAGTTATCTCGTAAATATGCTCAATGATATGAATAATTTTATATATTTTATAAAAATTTGCATAAGATTAGCAGGAATATTTACCCAGAGGGTGGAAATACTCCTAAACGCGTTTCATAGATAAAGGGAGTGAACTAGATGGAAGTTACAGACGTAAGACTTCGCCGAGTGAATACGGATGGTAGGATGAAAGCGATTGCATCCATTACAATCGACCATGAATTCGTGGTTCATGATATCCGTGTCATTGACGGGAACAATGGCATGTTTGTAGCCATGCCGAGCAAGCGTACACCGGATGGAGAATTCCGTGATATCGCGCACCCGATTTCCTCGACTACTCGAGAAAAAATCCAAGCGGCAGTATTGAATGAGTACGAACGCGTAGGTCAAGAAGAAGAAAGCACCATCGAAGCTGGTGCATAACCAAACAAAGCACCCTGTCCCTTACCGGCAGGGTGCTTCGGCGTCCGTTACGCGTAGCAATCTTTTAGATCGTTCAAGATTTTTTCCTGATCCATTCCCTCCCCGATGAAGACGGCTACCATCTTAGGGCCAAAGTTTTCAAACGGAAACAGATGAACCTGATTATCTGTATGCTGAAAAGAAATAAGCTCTTGCTTGCCGTGAAAAAGAACGTACCCTTTTGCACGATAGACGCTTTTCGGCAAAGCATAAAGAAAGTCCTCAAATTTTTCAGCATGGACCGGACCGGTGAACTGGTAGGAAAAGCTGTCGATACTATTGTAAAGAGATGGCTTGCTCGTCCGTAGACCCAGCGACTGCTTAAGCTTGTCCATGGGAGAGAGTCGTCCAATTGTTTTTTGTACGGGTACCATTTTTTCGGGATCACTGTCTTTGGTGTACGATTTTACCAGACGTTCGACTGATAATAGGCTCTCCAGGTTCATATCGCTTTGGATGGCCTGATGGATCGGAGCAAGTGGATTTAGTTCTTTTAATTTTTGCTCCACTTTTTGAATAACCTCGGGTGTGGTCAGATCAATTTTATTTAATAGGAGCAGGTCTGCGTATTTGACTTGGTTGCGAATGGTTTTGACCAAAGTGCTTGTAGAGGCAAAACGAGAATTGAGCTCCAGGAAGCGAGAAGCATCTACGACACTTACGATTCCGGAAAGCTGCAATCGATCATACAATTCTGGGTGAGTCAGCGCATCGACCACATCAATCGGGTCTGCGACACCAGTCGTCTCAATGAGGATACGGTTGGGAGCAAGCGATTGGAGAATTTCTTTTAACCCCTCGGTCAATTCCCCCTGGATGGAGCAACAGATGCAGCCGTCCAATAATTTTTTTACAGGAAAGCCAAAACCTTGTAGTTGTTCTCCGTCAATATCTTCCTCGCCCATTTCATTCATCAGGACCACAACCTTGTCATCCTGCTGCTGCAGATGAGTAAGTAATTTTTGCAAAAGTGTAGTTTTTCCGCTTCCCAAATATCCAGTCAGTAAGTAAACCTGAGCACTCATGTATTCCTACCTCCTCTAAAAACCCCTTTCGCCCATCAATATATCACACTTTTATCAGAAAATTAAATGTTGTCCGTTATATGGCTAACTTTCAGGAAAGATCAGGGAAACAGTCAGAATCCTGCATCGAGTGTCTTGAAATCCACATATGATTAAGATATAGTCATTGTGGAACTTCTACGATGGAGGGTTGACATGTCTAAGATCCATGCCGTGGTTTTGGCCGCTGGTCAGGGTACACGGATGAAATCGAAGCTGTACAAGGTTTTGCACCCTGTGTGCGGTAAGCCAATGGTCCAGCATGTAGTGGATACGCTTGGCAACATGCAGGTTGAGGAAATCGTTGTCGTCGTAGGTCATGGTGCTGACGCAGTCCGCGCCAAACTTGGCGAGGACATCACTTATGCACTGCAAGAAGAACAGTTGGGAACGGCACATGCCGTTTCGAAGGCAGCGCCGTTTTTACAAGATAAAGAAGGCACTACGTTTCTTTTATACGGAGATGTCCCTCTCTTGTCTGCTCAGACGTTGTCCGATTTGCTACGCTATCACGAAAAGCAGCAAGCGGCAGCGACTGTTTTGACAGCCGTGCTTTCTGATCCTACGGGTTATGGGCGAATCGTGCGGAATGAGTCAGGCGAAGTATTGCGAATCGTGGAACATAAGGACGCCTCCGATGAGGAAAGGGCGGTCCGCGAGATTAATACCGGAATATACTGTTATGACAACCGAAAATTATGGAAAGCCTTGGCGGAAGTGAAAAATGACAACGTGCAAGGTGAATACTATGTAACAGACTGTGTGGCCATTTTGCGCGATGCTGGTGAAAAGGTAGTAGCATTCGAAGCGAAGGACCCGGATGAAACGATGGGTGTCAACGATCGCGTGCAGCTGTCTGAAGCTGAGGCGTACATGCGTAAGCGTATTGCGGCAGCTCACATGCGCAATGGTGTGACGATTATTGATCCTTCCTCTACGTACATTGAGGCGGATGTCATCATCGGGTCGGATACCGTAATCGAGCCGGGTACACACTTGCGCGGACGGACAACCATTGGTGCAGATTGCGTCATCGGTCCACAAGTCGATTTGACCAATGTCGAATTGGCTGATGGTGTTTCCATTACGTACTCTGTCATGGTTGATGCAAGTGTTGATGCAGAAACTACGATTGGCCCATATGCCAACATTCGTCCGGGAACACAGATCGGGCGCAATGCCAAGGTCGGTGATTTCGTAGAATTGAAAAATGCAAAAATTGGCGACGGTACAAAGGTCCCTCATCTTAGCTACGTAGGTGACGCGGAAATTGGTGACGGAGTCAATATTGGCTGCGGAACGATTACCGTCAATTACGATGGGGCAGTAAAGCATAAAACAATCGTCCAGGACGGAGCATTCATTGGTTGCAATACCAACTTGGTTGCTCCAGTCACTGTGGGACAAAATGCGTACGTTGCTGCAGGTTCGACAATCAATCAGGATGTACCAGATAATGCGCTTGCGATTGCACGTGAGCGTCAGGTAAATAAATTAGACTACGCTAGCAAAATGCCTCGCAAGGGCAAAAAGCAATCATAACGGGAGGTTCTAAGAGAAGATCATGGCTAACTACCGCGACCCAAAACTGAAGGTATTTACGTGCAACGCAAACCCGGAACTGGCAAAAGAAATCGCTGAACACATTGGTGTACCGCTCGGAAACGCACAAGCAGTGCGCTTTAGTGATGGCGAATGCCAAATCAAATTGAATGAAAGCGTTCGCGGTTGTGACGTATTTGTTATTCAGCCAACGTCTGCTCCCGTTAATGAACACCTGATGGAGCTTTTGGTAATGGTGGACGCACTCAAACGCGCTTCTGCAAAAAGCATTAACGTAGTGATTCCTTACTACGGCTATGCTCGCCAAGATCGCAAGGCTCGCGCGCGTGATCCGATCACTGCCAAGCTGGTTGCTAATCTGATCGAAACTGCAGGGGCACAACGTGTCATCACAATGGACCTGCATGCTACACAAATCCAAGGATTTTTCGACATCCCTGTGGATCACCTGCTGGGAGTACCAATTCTGGGTAAACACTTCTCTGAAAAAGGTCTGTCTGACATCGTGGTTGTATCTCCAGACCATGGTGGGGTTACTCGTGCTCGTAAACTGGCAGAACGTCTGGAAGCGCCAATCGCCATTATCGACAAGCGTCGTCCTGAGCCAAACGTAGCTGAGGTTATGAATATCGTAGGGAACATCGAAGGCAAAACCGCAATCATCATTGACGATATCATCGACACAGCTGGAACCATCACACTCGCTGCCAATGCACTGGTAGAGGCAGGTGCTCGTGATGTTTATGCATGCTGCACGCATCCCGTTCTGTCTGGACCAGCCATCGAGCGTATCGCTAACTCGAAAATTCGCGAGCTGATCGTAACCAACTCGATTCCGCTGACAGAGGAACAAATCATTGATAAAATTACGGTTCTGTCCGTTGCACCAATCATTGGTGAAGCGATTATTCGCGTACACGAAGAGCTGTCTGTAAGCAAGCTGTTTGATTAATCAAGCCTTCCCCTTTTAGGGGATTGAAATAAACCTCCGATGGACAAGCTAGTGAGGAAACTTTTACTAGCGGTCTGAAGGAGGTTTTTTTGTGGAAGCGATACAGGCACAATCGCGCGCTCTAGGCACGGGTAACACCGTTAAGGCATTGCGGAGAAATGGGTGGGTACCTGCTATTGTTTACGGCAGCGATATGGGCAATCAGACCATCCAAGTCTTGGGCAAGGATCTGGATGCTGCTCTGCGCCATCAGGCGACGAACAAACCTTTTCGATTAAGCGTAGATGGCAGCGCACATGATGTGATGGTGTACGAGCTGCAGCGCCACCCTTTAATGGGGAACATTCTGCATGCCGACTTTAAGAAGATTAACATGAATGAAAAGATCCATACGACTGTACCGGTCCTCATGACAGGCGATCCGGAGCTGGGGGTTGCAACACTCATCCGCCATAGTGTAGAGGTAAGCTGTCTGCCAGGAAACATCCCGGAATCATTTACGGTAGATGTGGATGGCTTCAATATTGGTGATGTCGTACTGGTCAGTGATTTGCAAATTCCTCCTGGTGTTGAGCTGGGGCTGGATTCTACGGAAGTGCTAATCAGTGTACTGCCGGTCAAAGCCAAGTCAGAGGAGTCCATCGAAGCACAGCATGCTGCCGCAGAGGTAGCGGAGCAGGCAGAGTCTACAACAGAACAGGCAAAAAAAGTATAGAATATCAGGTAGAAGGCTCAGATGGACAGCTCTGAGCCTTTTTCTTGTTGCCTTAAGGGACAGGTATCCAAGCAAAAGACGAACCGATTTCATACCTTGACTATATACACAAAGAGAGGGTGGAATCGAGACAGGTATGGACAAGCTTTTTTGGATTGCGTCGGGTGCAGGCATTGCAGCGGTTGTAGGGTTACTGGTTTGGATTTTCGTACGGTATTGGTTAGGAATACTCAGACAGTACGTTTCCAAGGATGAACAACCAGATGGGCCTTATCGTGTTCTGCGCAAGGTTCAAACGCCTTTTCAAAAGGTCGCGCTGGTTGAGCACAATGACCAAATGTTAGTGTATGCAAACGGATATGTGATGTTCGGTACGACCGATGATGAGGACATGTACGGGGAAGCGCTGATTCATGTGCCTTTATCTCTGGCAAAAAAACGTGACAGCGTTCTGCTCATTGGTGCGGGAGGTGGTATTACGACAAGGGAAGTGCTTCGGTATCCGGATGTCAAAGAGATTACCGTTGTCGACATAGACCCAGTGATGATGGAGTTCGGGAAGACACTGGAGCCGCTGGTCAAATTCAATCAGGGCTCATTGAATCATCCCAAGGTACGTACGATAGTAGCCGACGGCAGAGCTTTTCTTGAGGAGAACGATGAGAAGTGGGATGCTATCATTCTGGATCTTCCTGAACCGACGATGAACAGCCTCTCGCTGGGGCGACTATACAGCTGGGAATTTTACAGACTGTTGCAGGAGCGTTTGAATCCCGGAGGAATCGTGGGCATTGCCTGCTCAGTCCTGTCTGCCATGCCCGAATATTTTTGTACCATTCAAGCAACGCTTAAAGCTGCAGGTTTTTCCGTATTGCCTTACCATTTCGACTTGATTGTGGAGTACGAAGAGGATTGGGGATTTATGGTAGCCTCCACCAGACCCATTTCAGCGGCAGAGGTGCGAATTTCCGTTCCTAACCGTTACCTGAACCCCGCAAGGTTAAAAGATATGTTCCACATCCGTTATGGATACGCAAAATATTGGGAAGAGGATGAAATCCAAACGGATAGCAATCAGGTATTGGCTTTAATCGAGGATGAAACAGATTAGCACGTCTTTTTTGGCTCCACTCCCGGTGGGGCTTTTTCTTTTGTTCACGTCGGCATTCTAGTACAATGAGGGGAGATTAGGAGGGAAGCAGAGTGAAAGTGATCATCGGATTGGGCAACCCTGGCAAAAAATATGAGGACACAAGACATAATGCTGGATTTATGGCCATAGATAAGATTAGCGAGAAATGGGGTATCCCTGTTACGCAAAACAAGTTTCGTGCGCTCGTAGGCGAGGGGAGACTGGAAGGAGAAAAGGTTCTTCTCGTTAAGCCTCAAACATACATGAACCTGTCTGGTGAATCGGTCGCAGAAATTATGAAATTTTACAAGCTGATCCCGGATGATTTGGTCGTCATTTTTGATGATCTGGATTTGCCGACAGGACAGCTGCGCTTGCGGGAAAAAGGAAGTGCAGGGGGACACAATGGCATCAAGTCCATGATTGCACATTTGGGTACGCAGGATTTCAAACGGATCAAGGTAGGAATCAACCGTCCAGAGCCCGGAAGAAGCGTCAGTGATTATGTGCTGCAAGCATTCCCGGCTGCAGAGAAGGAACACATTAACGAGGCTGTTACACTTGCAGCAGATGCGGCCGCCATGTGGACAAGAGAGCCATTTATAAAAGTGATGAATCATTATAACAGCTTGAAAAAATAACAGGCACGAATGACTCAAGCACTCGTACAGCGATCGTGTGCCTCTAGTATGATTTCCCATCGAAAAGTCCATACTAAGCGATATGAACAGTATGGGGGTGGCATATACATGAGCATACGATATACGTGTCGTTGTTGCGGGATGAAAATTGCCGAATTTGACGAAACACAAGTGACAGAAGCGCAGCTCGGGTTTGATTCCTTGACCCCAGAGGAACGTGCTCTTATAATATCGAGAGAACAGAGTGGAGATACGGTTGTCAGCATCACGTGCGATTATTGCCGTGAAGCGCTGAATCATAATCCAGAACTTTCGCTGGTTGGAAGCCCGCTTCAATAAGTGGATACTCTTTTTGAAAGGCTTGCACTGACAAGGTCTTAGCTTGGGGAGCTAAGGCTTCTTTTCGCATGGTCGACTCATTCGGTCACCATAGCGTACTGTCTCTTGGCAAACTTTCTGAAATGCATAACAACTTTTTCTTAAAGCAAACACCTTGCCATGAATAGTCCTGGTAGAGGTTTTTACCCGAGAAGAATGAGAGAGGGGATTAGTGAATGCAAGTCATCATTAACCCGATGAAACAGGACACAAATGTCGGGACGATCGTGGCTGGTCTGGAAAAGGGACTACACGAACAGCTCGTCTCTGGTTTGGCAGGCTCAGCCAGACAGACGCTTATGGCGGCAGTGAAACAGATGACTGATCGCCCTGTTTGTGTTGTGACCCATAACATGTACCAAGCGCAAAAAGTATATGAAGATTTGATCGAGCTAGTTGACCCCGATCAAGTATTGCTCTATCCAGGCAACGAGTTGATCGGTTCAGAGCTTGCCGTGGCCAGTCCAGAGATGCTGGCACAAAGAATTCATGTGTTCAACCGTTTGGCCCAAGGCTTTACGGGTTTTTTGGTTGCGCCGTTCGCAGGCTTGAGGCGATTAGTGGTGCCACCACAGGTTTGGAAGGAAGCGCAAATCAAGCTCACTGTCGGTGAAGAGCTGGACATTGAAGCCTTTTTACTGCGCTGTATTGAGCTTGGCTACGAGCGCGTTGATATGGTTGAGCGCAAAGGAGAATTGAGCGTCCGCGGCGGAATTATCGACCTGTATCCGATCGATTCTGAATGGCCTGTGCGAATCGAGCTGTTTGATGT
Source organism: Brevibacillus reuszeri (assembly GCF_002897295.1). GTDB lineage: Bacteria > Bacillota > Bacilli > Brevibacillales > Brevibacillaceae > Brevibacillus > Brevibacillus reuszeri_A. The sequence continues at coordinate 5,013 of NZ_BEXF01000027.1, read as the reverse complement.
GGAAATCGACTCGATCCGTACGTTTGACATGCTTTCCCAGCGCTCTCTGGAATCCGTACAGACGTATGTCCTCGGTCCGGCAAAAGAAATGTTTGCATCGACGCCGTTGCTTCAAGAATCCGCTGTGCGCTTAGAACAAAAGCTTGGTGAAACCGTTGCCAAACTAAAGGATGGTGGAGCCAAGGAAAAAGTAGTCGAGCGCATCGGGACAGATGTTGAGAAAATGAGCCAGGGGCAGCGTTTCCCTCAGCTTTATTCATACATTTCGGTGATATATCCAACCGAGGATACACTTCTGTCCTACATGCCAGCGGAAACTCTACTCATTATTGACGAGCCTTCTCGCGTCTTGGATACGTCTGCTCAGTTGCAAAAGGAAGAAGCAGAGTGGCTCACAGGCAGAATCATTCAGGGTGAGTATATGGCCAATCTCAGCCTGTCTCGTACGTATGAAGATATCGTGATGACCAAAAAGCGGCAGATCGTATACTTGTCCCTTTTCCTGAGACAATCTCCGAAGACACAGCCGCAAAATATCGTCAATCTGACCTGTCGCACCATGCAAAATTTCCATGGGCAAATGAACGTGCTCAAAACGGAGCTGGCTCGTTGGAAAAAGTCACAGGATCAAATCGTTTTCGTAGCAGCAGACATGGAGCGTGCCAAAAGATTGGAACGCGTCCTGCACGATTATGAGATGGAAGCAGATGTACTTGGAGACGTCGTAGAAATGGTGCCGCCGGGACGTCCAACCATCATTTTGGGCAACCTGCAAACCGGATTTGAGCTTCCTTTGAATAAGCTTGTCGTCATCACGGAGGGCGAGGTATTTACAGCGAAGCAGCGCAAGGCGCGCAAAGTACAGCAAACGATGAACAATGCCGAGCGGATCAAGAACTACCTGGAGTTAAAACCGGGCGATTACGTCGTGCACGTCAATCACGGTATTGGAAAATACCTTGGAATTGAAACCAAGGAAATACTCGGAATTCATAAAGATTATCTTCATATTCAATACGCTGCGGGCGACAGTTTGTTTGTTCCGATTGACCAAATCGACCATGTGCAAAAGTACGTGGCGAGCGAAGAAGCTACTCCCAAAATCTACAGCTTGGGCGGCAGTGAGTGGAAGCGTGTCAAAAACAAGGTACAATCCTCGGTCAAAGACATTGCGGAGGATTTGATCAAGCTGTATGCTGCCAGGGAAGCGGCAGTCGGTCACTCCTTTTCTACGGATACAACAGAACAGCGTGAGTTTGAGTCGATGTTCCCGTACCAGGAAACGCCGGATCAGCTGCGAGCTATTGCAGAGGTCAAGACTGACATGGAACGAAAGCGTCCAATGGATCGTCTAGTATGTGGAGACGTAGGCTACGGAAAAACGGAGGTAGCGATTCGTGCAGCCTTTAAGGCAGTCATGGATGGCAAGCAGGTAGCTGTTCTTGTGCCGACGACGATTTTGGCTCAGCAGCACTACGAAACATTTCGCGAGCGTTTCTCTGAATATCCGATTCGGGTTGAGGTATTGAGTCGTTTCCGTTCACGCAAAGAACAGAACGCAACCTTGAAGGGGCTAAAGGAAGGTACAGTCGATGTCGTCATCGGTACACATCGCTTACTCTCCAAAGACCTGCATTTCCGCGAGCTGGGTCTGCTCATCGTGGATGAGGAGCAGCGTTTTGGTGTAAGTCACAAGGAGAAGCTCAAGCAGATCAAAACGAATGTCGACGTCATGACGCTGACAGCAACTCCAATTCCGCGGACGTTGCATATGTCGATGCTGGGCGTTCGGGATTTGTCTGTCATCGAAACGCCTCCAGAAAATCGCTTCCCGGTACAAACATACGTGATGGATTACAGTCCGGCACTGGTTCGTGAAGCGATTGAACGAGAGCTCGCCCGCGATGGTCAAGTGTTCTTCCTGTACAATCAGGTGCAGGGGATCGAGCAGATGGCAGAGCAGATTTCCATGCTGGTTCCAGATGCACGTATCGCGGTAGCCCATGGACAGATGAATGAAAGCGAGCTGGAGGGCGTCATTCTCGACTTTTTAGAGGGCAACTTTGACGTTTTGGTTAGTACGACCATTATTGAGACAGGTGTGGACATCCCGAATGTAAACACGCTGATTATCTACAATGCTGACAAAATGGGCTTGTCCCAGCTGTATCAGCTGCGTGGTCGGGTCGGTCGTTCCAATCGGATCGCGTATGCCTACTTTACGTACCAGCGCGACAAGGTACTGACAGAGGTAGCCGAGAAGCGTCTTCAGGCCATCAAGGAGTTTACCGAGCTTGGCTCCGGATTCAAGATCGCTATGCGCGACTTGTCGATTCGCGGCGCGGGTAATTTGCTCGGCGCTGAGCAGCATGGCTTTATCAACACAGTCGGATTTGATTTGTACAGCCAGATGCTCAAGGAAGCGATCGATGAGCTGAAAGGCGAGGTCAAGCAGGAAATTGTGACACCTGTGGAAATCAATTTGCAGCTGGATGCGTATATTCCTTCGCTGTACATTACGGATAGCAGGCAAAAAATTGAAATGTACAAAAAGTTTGTGGCTGTTTCTTCGCTGGAGGACGTCGATGATCTGGCAGAAGAGCTGCTCGACCGCTTCGGTCCTGTACCAAAGCCAGTTGATAATCTCCTGACCATTTCCAGATTGCGCGTATATGCCCTACAGCACCACATTACGGAAATTAGTCAAAAGAACCCGGATGAAATCAAGCTGCTTCTGCATCCTAGCCAAAACAACAACATTGATGGAGGAGCCTTGTTTGCTCTTGCCAGTAGTTGGAGCCGGAGAGTCGGGCTCTCGGGTGGACAACAGATCACTATTGCTGTTAAAGTAAAAGGGTTAAGAGAAGACGAAGGCGTGCAGTTGGTTGAAAAGCTGCTGCGTCAATTCGATCAGGTGCGTCGAGACACTGGTACGAAAGAGCCCTATGTCCTAGACAAATGAGTGGGCCTGCCAGGAAGGGAGAACCTTAATTATGAAACGTTCTGTAGCCATTTTATCTTCGGCTGTATTGGTCGTGGCACTCATGACTGGATGCGGAAAAGCGGAAGAAAATGCGCAGTCTAACCAACCACCAGCAAATCAGACAGATGGCCAAAATGGGAATCAGGCGGCAGATGCCAATGATCCATTGACTCAATTTCCTAAACTGACTTTGCCGTTTACGGTAGATCCTAAGGCAGTGGTAGTTGAGTATCAGGGAGGAACCGTAACAGGTCAGGAGTATGAAGAGTTTTTGCGTGTTATCAACTTCATGAATCCTCAACAAGGCGGCATGATTGAGATTGCTGACAACGATGCGCTGAAAGCTTTTGCCCGTGAGTACACAGCGACTAAAATTTTGGCGTCCCGCGCTGATGCTGCGATCCAAAAAGAGTCCAAGGATATGGCGGAAAAAACCTTTGAGAAAATCAAAGGCCAGTACATGGGCTTTTTGGGTAAAGACGAAGCGAAGTTTACCAAGCTGATAGAGGGCCAAGGAGTAACCAAGGAAAAGGTTATTAACCAAATGGCGCTCATCAACGACTCGATCAATGTGCTGAAAAAGGACATTAACGACGCTAAATTGAAGCCGATTTATGACAGCATGGATAAAGCGTCCCGTACGACTGCTTCTGTCCGTCATATTTTGATCTCCACCGAAAAACGTACGCCAGAGGAAGCATTGAAGCTGGCTAACGATCTGGAAGCTCGCCTGAAAAAAGGGGAGGACTTTGCAAAGCTCGCGAAGGAATTTACGGATGATCCAGGCAGCAAGGAAACTGGCGGCCTGTATGAAAATGCTGACGTAACGCAGTGGGTGCCTGAGTTCAAAGAGGCATCCCTGGCACAAAAAGTTGGAGAAGTGGGACCACCAGTTAAAACAGACTACGGTTACCACATCATCAAGGTAGAGAACCGCAAAGAAAAAACGTTTGACGAAATGAAAGACCAGCTCCGTGCAAGTGCACTGGAGAAAGGGTACGATGAATTTGGCAAAACTGAGCTGGACAAGCTCATCACCAAGTACAACGTTCCTGAAGCAAAACACCCAGCGGCAAAGTAATAACATAGGCTCACTTAAAAACAGGGAAGCAAATTTCCCTGTTTTTTCGTTTTCTCGCATATTCTTGAAGCGTGGGCAAATACTATAATCACTCGCTACCACCCGGGGGAGAGTAACTGAAACAATCTGGTAAAAATTACAGCCGTCACGCATAGTTAAAATTAGAATTTCAGGAAAAAATACAGCTAACCAACCAACAACACCATTTCATTTCACTACCCACTTCTCAGGGAAAGCGAGGCAACATGACATGAAAGCAACTGGTATCGTTCGTCGAATTGACGACCTCGGCAGGGTCGTGATTCCCAAGGAGATTCGTCGTACACTGCGCATTCGTGAAGGCGACCCGCTTGAGATTTTTGTGGACCGTGACGGAGAAGTCATTCTCAAGAAGTATTCACCAATTGGAGAACTGGGAGATTTCGCAAAAGAATACGCTGACTCTCTCTATGAGAGTATGAATCATACCGTATTGATTTCGGATAGGGACAGCGTGATTGCCGTATCGGGTGCGTCAAAAAAGGAATATCTGGAAAAAGCAATTGGCAGCATTGTGGAAAAGAGCTTGGAGGAAAGAAAAACACGCCTGGAGAAAAATGCGGGATCGTATGAGATTTGTCGCGACATGAATGAGACGTATGGATCATTCGTGGTTGCTCCTATCGTAGCCGGCGGCGATCCAATCGGGTCAGTCATTCTTCTCAATAAAAATGAATCCACCAAGATGAGCGACTTGGAGATGAAAATGGCAGAAACAGCAGCCGGATTCCTCGCCAAACAGATGGAGCAATAGGTGTGTAAAAAGAAGCAGCCTCGCATGTCTGAAGTGACCCCATAAAGTTGGACACGTATTTTATTTAAGCAATCTGAAGGGTTTGAGTTCGGTATTGTACTGGACTCAAGCCTTTTAATTTTGTCTTGATTCGCTTGCAGTTATAGTAGTCGATAT
>NZ_BEXF01000026.1 GCF_002897295.1 Brevibacillus reuszeri | reverse complement strand
TAACTCAAAACTAAATGATTGGAATTTTTGCCCCTTTTTAGCCATGAAAAAAAGCACCCCCTAAAATAATCATCGGTTTTAACACCAGGGTGTTTTTCCAATGTCTACTTTAAGGGGTGCACTTCACCTGACGAGGGGGATGCTTCTGTTCGTTGAATTTCTTCTTTGAAAGAAGCTATGTTGCTTTCTTACTCAGCTGCAGCTGCAGTAACTGTTACTTTTGCTTGAGCGTTCAGGTTAGCAGTTGTTGCTGCGTCTTTCACAGCTCCAGCAGCGATAACTACTTGGCTGTCAGCAGCGCCGCCAGTGATGATTACTTTGTTATCATCAACTGCCCATTTACCTTCTGCCCATGTGCCTTCAGTAGGTTCTGCAGCGAAGCCATAAACAGTACCGTCAACAACAAAGTTTTTGGTAGCTGCGTCATCAGAAGCGTCTACAGCTTCTGTGAAGGTTACAGTAACTACTCCATCAGCAAGTACAGAGGACACTACGACTGGAGCAGCCTTGTCTGTCGCGTCGGACAGATCAGCGTTTACTGCTGCGGATTTGTTAGCAGATGCATCTGCAAAAGCTTCAGCTGCGATAACCAGCTTGTTAGCTTCAACAGCGTCAGTAGCGAACAGTTCGCCAGCTGTTTTTGGTGTCAGTGTTGCAGTTTTGCCATCTGCAGAGAGAGTAACAGTTGCTACTACATCTGCAGCAGCGCCAGTAGCGTCAAAACCGCTAACATTTACTTCTTTAGTAGCATCATAAGTTGCTGCTTCAGACAAAGTGAGTTTGATTTCTTTAGCAGAAACCAGCTCTTTTGCAGTTACTGTAGGAGCAACTACGTCGATGTCGTATTTGGATACAGGTGTTGTTTCTTCGTTTTGAAGAGCAGCAACAGTTGTATCTACTACTTCACCAGCAGCGAGTACGATACCGTATTCTTTGCCAGCAGTCAGCGCTACAGAAGAGCTACCAACGTTTTGGATCAACAATTGGTTGTTTTCCAGTTTCAGACCAGCTACGCGAGCTTCTTGGGAAGCTGCTTCTGCTTTGGAATCCAGAACAGAAAGCTCAACAGTATTAGAAGTAACAAATCCAGCGCGGTCTTGTACTTTCACATTTACTTTGCTGTCAGCAGCGTATACTGGGATGTTGAAGGTTACAACCGCATCGATTTCACCGGAAACACTCTTCACGAATGTTACGTTGCTAGCTGCAGGTACTACTTCGTTTGTTACGAAAGTGAAAGATTTCTCGATCGCTTCGTTTTTGGTACCGAAGGAGTCTTTTACAACATCTTTCGCGATGGTTACTTTGTAGTTGTGTCCAACAACCAAATCGCCGGAGAACGCAACTACCAGGTTACCATCAACGATGGTTGGTGTGCTGCCTACAGTGTGTGTTTTAGTAGCATCAGTCAAGTCAGTGATAGTTACAGAGCCTGCTGCCAAAGCTTCGTCAGTGATGTCTTTGTCGAAGTCTACAGTAACTTGTGTTTTGCTATCTACTTTTACTTCTTTCACTGCAGGAGCAGTAGTAGAAAGATCGATTGCGAATTGGTTTTTATCAAGCGCAATTTCGTTTTTGTTGATGAAAAGAGTGTAAGGTTGGCCAACAGAAGTAAGGCCAGCAACAGTCAAAGTAACTGTTTTGTTGTCAGCAGAGAGTACTGCTTTTGTTACTCCACCAGCTACAGGAGCAGAGTTTTTGTCAAGAATTGTGAAGTTGGAAGTGATTACTTTAGAAGCATCAACCTCGTTGTTGAAAGCAACAGCGATTGTTGTTGCGTTAATAGCACTTACCGATTCAACTTTCAAATCACCAGGAGTACCCTCAAATGGAGTTCCATCTGGATTTCTCTTAACTGATTCTACTGTCCCGTCTTCTTTAACAGCATTGAAACCAGTTGCACCGTCGATGTCAGCAAACATTTCATCTGTAACATCTACGAAATGAGATTTTGGATTGCTAACAAATAGCAATTCTGCAAGGTTTCCACCTTTTGCTTCGCCATCTTTGCTTACATAGATAACGTCAGGAACAGTGTTAATCATTTCATCCAGGAACGCATCCATATTGAGTCCCATAGCTTCAAAGCTATAGTATTTGTCTACATTTCCACCGATGTATACACCAGCTTTTGGTGCTGCTGCGAAAGCAGACGCTGCCATACTAGCAACGAGTGCTGTAGACAACACGGAAAGTACTAACTGTTTTTTCTTCACGTACTACCCCTCCAGATCTGTTATCTGTTTAGATATTCTGTGTATTCGTTAAAATGATCTAATAAGTTGGGACTGGTGCCACGTACGAAACGTTAGCACCAGCCAAAATTATTAGATTCTTACTCAAACACTAGCTGATCAGTAAACTTTGATTAGAAAGTTACTTCTTCAGTGATAGTTTGTTCTTTACCATCTTCATCTGTGTAAACCACAGTCAGTTCACCAGTTTGGTCAGCTTTACCAATTGCGGAAGCAGTGAAAGAACCGTCTTTGATGGTTACTTTTGTTGATTTAGTACCAACTTTAAAAGTGAAGGACTTCAGGGAGCCATCATTTTTGATTTTACCAGAAACAGTGTAGTTGAATACTCCTGGGAGCAATTCACTTTCAACTGCTTCACCTTTGATACCAGAGAGCTCAGGTGTTTCACCGTCTGGTTTTGGAATTGGTTTTTGAGCCAAGAAAGCTTCTACAGACTTCTCGGAAATGTCGTATTTCTCGATCTCGTCTTCGCTAGAAACGATTACTACGTAGTCGAAACGAGTTCCGCCAACATCTTCAGCATCGATCAATACGATGTAGTCGCCTTCTTCTACGCCGTCTGCACCATCGAGGTCATCGTATACGTCGAAGTAAGCAGTGGACGCTTTCGTGTACAGAGGCTTTTTGTTGTAAGTGATGGTGTTGCCATCAACTTTGTCAACGCGAGCCACTTGCATGTTGTCGATTCCAGCTTTAGACCAATCTTTTTGATCAAGGATTTCAGGGTAGCTATCGTCGTCGATCGCGTTACCGTTGACTACTTCCCATACATCGTCAACTTCGATTTCATCATCGGAGTTCGTAGTGAACGCAATGAAATCTCCGCGTTTGATGCCTTTGTAGTCTCTGAGATCTTCTTTGTCGCCATCCAATTTGAACTCTTTTGTAACAACGGAATCTCCGTCTTTTGTTACCAAAGTAACAGAGTCTTGTTTGTTGGATGTACCATAGTCTTTAACCATACCGAATCTTACATCGCTACCCAATCCTGTACCTTCTACTACGAAGATAGCTTCTACTTCGCCTTTGTCTTCGTTTACAGTGTAGTATACAGAAACGTCGCTCTTATCAGCGATGGATTTGAACTTAGCAGTACCAGGCGATTTCAGCTCAGCGCGTTTGTCTTTAGTGATTTCGCCAGTCATTTTGAAGATTGCAGTTTTGTCAGTTACTTCGTAGTCGCCAACAACGTTGTCATCTTCATCAGCCAGTTTATCCCAAGCGGATCCAGAGGAAGCGATCAGTTTAGTATCCAGGATTCTAACTTTGTCAACTTCACCTTTGGAATCGTAGTTCAGTTCCAACAGAACAGTGCTGCCATCTTTTCTAGGCTTCAAGATGTCAATCAGATCGTTTGCTTTACCGTTCTTGTCGTAGTTTACACCTTTAGAATCGTAGATGTCTTTTTTGTCGAGAGAGATGTTTTCTTTCTTACCTTTTTGAGTCAAAACTACGAAATCAAAAGTATCTTTGCTTGTGTTTTCTGTAGCTTGACGAGTTACGATAGCTTTTGGTTTACGATCGTCGATCGCATCTTTCGTTTCGATGTGACGAACACGGCCAGAAGCATCCAGGTAGAGTTTTACTTCTTCTCCATCGAGGTTGCTAATCAGATCCAGATTGCTGCTGTCGATCTTCTTAACATCTTTGTTAGAATTCTCGGAGTAGGAAGCGTTAGTGTATACTTTCATAGTTTTGCCACCAACAGTTACACGGATGTCTTTGCTGTTACGGCTAACTACTTTCTCAACTTTACCTTCTACTACGTTGCGGTTAGCGAAGATGAGGTATTTGTCTTCATCGCCATCAGCATAGTAGATGCTGTAAACATCGAGTTCTTTCAGATCGCTGAATTTAGCTGGTTTGCCATCGAGGAATACGATGAAATCTTTTCCTTCGTCCAGGTCTTCCAGCTCGTTGAACTTGGAGCTATCCAGGTTCGTAAGTTTTTTCTTGTCAGCGTCGATTTTGGAGATAACTTTGGAACCGTATTTAACGCCTTTAACGCTCTTGTCGATTGTTTGGTCGTCAATCACGTGGATGTAAGCAATCTCGTTAGCATCGTTCAGTACAACTTTAACACCATAAGTGTCGCTGCCTTTGTCTTTAATGATCTTTTTCAGACCATCAACTGGATCGTTGTAACGAGTGAAGTTGTAAGTAACTTTGGTATCTTTAGTCAAACGGTAGGATTTACCGCTAGCATCCAGTTCCAATTTCATATCGTCCAGATCACTCTTAGACAGGCCAGTAGCGTCTGTGTAAGCTTTTCCTTTAACAAAGAAGTCACTTACGCGGTCCATAACAACTTCTTCGTCCTCGGAGCCTTCCATCCAAACGATAACATTTTCTCTGTCATCTTTGATCCAAACTTGTACTTTTTGGCCATCGTATTCGTTAGGGTTGATACCGTCAGCTACTTTGTAAGTAGTGTTGCCCAGACCAGCATCTTTACCGTTCAAAGTAACTTCGTTAGCTTTGATTTTGCCCAAGCCGATAGCTGGAACGTTAGTTACGAGTGGCAAGTCATCGGAATCGTTACCTGCTTCGTGAGCCCAATCCATGTCACGTACAGTAACTTTCAGATATTTAGTCAAGAGAGTTTTGTCAGTGATTTCGAAACGAATGTCAGTTCCGAATTCTTTTTGCTCCATCAGGTCAACGCGAAGAGCGTTGTCGAGCATTTTGAATACATCACCACGAACTGCTGCATTGTTAGGGTTGCTGATACCTTTTGCAATGTTCAGCTCGGAAGCTTTGGAGATCATGTTGTTTGGCCAAGCGCTAGTGTTAACAGATGGCTCATAACCCAAAGCACGAACGATCATAGTTACTGCTTCAGCGTAAGTAACTTGGTTTTGTGGTTTGAAAGATTTGTCCGGGAAACCTTTTACGATTTCTTCGCCGGAAGCTACGTTTACGAAACCAGCAAACCAATCAGTAGAGTTAACATCAGTATATGTTTTGTTGAATTGTGCAAGCTTAGCACCTTGCTCCAGTCCGCGAGCGCGAACGATCAGAGTTGCAAACTCAGCACGAGTAATTGTTCTGTCTACACCGTAATCGCCGTTGCCATAACCTGCTACCAGGCCAAGAGCTTCCAAACGTTTTACGGTTTTTTCCATTGCAGCGTCCATTTTAGGAGCTGTAGTTGCATCTTCTGCTGCGAAAGCCATTGGAGCAACAGAAAGTGCGAGTGCACTAGCCAATACACTGTTAACGACCTTTTTCATAACCTTGTGTTCTCCTCCTCTAGTATAAACAAATTGTTCTTGGGGAATATTTGTTGTTAATCTATCTTTCTTTTTAAAGCCCGAATCCTGCAAGCGCGTGTCACCTCCTTTCGCAGGACAGCTTCGCTTTTTCTGTGTTAAAAACCTCTAGTATATTCAGTATTGTGTAAAATGCAACAATCACTAGTGTAACACAAGTGCTAGAATTCGTGAATCTTTTTTACACAATTCCCCGTTTTTCGTGTGACATCCTATTAAACGCCTGAGCAGATCAAAAGTTGCGGTGCCTTCGAAAAAAAGTTTATCTTTTTTTTTGAAGATCATATTCACCTGTATTATGTACGAAGTGACATCCGCCACACTTCGTATTATAGGGTACGCGGGGCGGGCTGTCACCATTGAACCTTTTTCCAATTCCATTCAAAACCTTACAAATCTTTCTTGGCTGCGTAATGTTTAATTGCCAAGAGACGTTTCAAAATTTACAACTGCCAGGTTATAGGAAAGAATCGCTTTTTGGTATTGATTCTCTCTGCTGGACAGCTCTTCTTCTGCCTGAACAACTTCGAGTGTAGTTGCAAGACCGTTTTCAAAGCGCAGATTAGTCAGGCGATAGCTTTCTGCCGCAGAATCCTTCGCTTTCTTTTGGAAATCGATTGATTGTCTCGCAGCGTCTAGATTGAGATATGCTTGCGCAACTTCTTTGGAGATTGTGCGTTTTTGCTCTTCAATTGTTTTTTCTGCTTTTTCTACATTATTGCGGGCAATTTTTCCAGGCATAGTGGAAAGGAAAGAGTATTCACTGATCAGCTTGACATTCAATTCAGCCAGTTTGAGCTCTTCCTGTACCTTTGTCATTTCCACGCGTTTGGAGAGTGCCTGTGCCTGTGCTTGCTCCATCGTCATGGTAACTGGTGCTGTTTGTTTATTAGAAGAAGTTACTTTCCATTGCTTGGTCAGCTGTACACCAAGAAAATCATTCAGATCCATGATCGCAACCTGTACGCTGTTTTCTGCTTGTGTCAGAGCAGCCTGTGCTCCTGCTACACCCATTTCCGCTTGCAGAACATCTGTTTTTGCTTTTGTACCTACATCAAAAGCAGCCTTTGCTACCTTGAGCTGTTGCTCGGCACGTTGCAAACTTTGTTTCTTCAGTTGGTAGTCATCTTGTGCAAAGATCAGATTGTAAAAGGCATTTTGCGCACCGAGCTTGATTTTACTTTCTGTCGCAGTTACCGCCAGTGCATTCAGCTTTTTAGTCAATTCACCTTGTGCGTTACCCACCTGCTTCGCCTTTGCAGCTTCGAGGGTATCTCTCATCTCTTCTGGCATGTCGGCGTTTGTTTTATAAGAAAGAGCTTGGTTTAAGTCTGCGTTTTTCGCATCAATCCGAGCATTCTCGAGTGTAACGTTAGTTTTCAATGCCTGTTCAATTGCTTTTTCAAGCGTAAGCTCTTCCGCTGTAGTTGCTGCAGGTGTAGAGGTCGTTCCTGTCTCCGCAGCTACTTTATTTGGTGTTGCTTGTGCTTGGGTTGGTGCCGTCGCAGTCGTTTTCGCTGCCTCAGAACCTGTATTTGCAGATGCAGTCAAGGTTCCTGCGCCAATCGCTGTCGTCAACACGGCTGCCAAACTGATCGTCATCCATTTTTTGCTTGAGTATGGAAAGTTCACTTGTTTCCACTCCTTTAAATTGTATTGAGTATAAAATCTTTCACCACTTGAAATATAACAGTTTGTCCCAAAATCACTATATCACAGAGTAAAGTTTCGTACACGAAAAATTAATGATATGCCAGCATTTTCATAAGGGATCATGCACACTTTATCATGTATAGATCCTCCCTTTCCGTTTTAGTCCATTCTTGCCCCATAGATTACTACGATTATGTGTCAAAAACATTTCAGTATTCGCCAACAATTCTTGCACATGCTATCCTTTTCTTGAGGTGAATGAACGATGCTTACGCAATACAAGACTGTAGCAGGTTACGGAGAAGACGTGATCGTTATTGAGCGTTCCCGGTTCATCGGTTACGCACAAAGGGTAACAACAGAAGAAGAGGCAACTGCGTTTATTGCTATGATTAAAAAGAAGCATTGGGATGCTACCCATAACTGCTCTGCTTTTGTCATAGGCGAAAATGATCAGATTCAGCGATCAAGTGATGACGGCGAGCCGAGTGGTACCGCGGGTAAGCCCATTTTGGAATGTATTAAGAAAAACGGTGTCAAGGATACCGTCGTAGTCGTAACCCGTTATTTTGGCGGAATCAAGCTGGGTGCAGGCGGACTGGTACGCGCTTATACCGCTGGCACAGTCACGGCACTAAAGGCAGCCAAAATTGTAGTACACACTCTGCACCAAACAATCTCTGTCAGTGTGGATTACACCTGGTGGGGAAAGGTCGAAAATGACCTGCGAATCGGTGAGTTTCGAGTGAGTGGTACTGATTTTACGGACAAGGTAACGGCGCATGTTCTTATACCCGAGGGTGAGCAGGATGCTTTTGTAGAGCGTATGGTGGATTTAACGAATGGACAGGCTCAGATTCATCTAGGCGAAAAAGAGTATGTAGAGGTTCCTGTAGAGGCGGTCGGGGATGATGGTGGGGAGTAATTTACGAAAATTAGATTTACAAATAACTGGAGACATACGACAAGAAAAGCTGAAGAGGCAGATGACCCCTTCAGCTTTTCTTCTATTATATACGTGTCAGGTTATAGTAGGTGACTTACTGCTTAGGAAGCTTTTTGAGTTGTGTCATGATGCGAACCGTGATTACAGCCATCTCCGCACGAGTCAAATCACCTCTTGGATTAAAACGATATGTCGTTTTTTTTGCAGTAGGATCGTTCGGCTCACCATTCATAATTTTCGCCTTGGTAACCGCAAGCACAGAAGGAACCGCATAGTAACCAGCCAAATGAGCATCTGTGAACATTTTGCCTAGAGCCAGTTTTGCAGCGTCAGGGTTTCCTGTCTTCAGGTTTAACGCTCTTGCAATCATGATGGTTGCTTCTTCTCGAGTCAACGAATCATCTGGGAAGAAACGTTCTGCATCTTTGCCACGAACAATACCTGAACGAGCAGCTGTCTCAATATACTCGTAGCTCCAATTCCATGGATTGTTGTCATTTCTATCCACGTCACTGAATGTAGGTGATGCCGGTCTTGTTTTATTATCGTCCTTGTAAGGCCCCGCATTAATTGGCATATCGAGCGCTTTTACGATCATTGTAGCGAACTCTCCGCGAGTGATTTTCATATCCGCACCAAACCAGTTGAAATCTGATTTCTCCATAATCCCTTTGGAATACAGTGTTTCAATGGCATCACGGGCGAATTCGTGGCTCACTACATCAGGGAAACTGTTTTTAATTTTTAAAACCATGTAATAACCAAATCCTCTGAACGGGACGGTTACAACCTTTTTCCCCGTATTCACTACTCCACCAATATTCACCCAACCCTCACCGTTGTTGTACATGATGGCTAACGTAGTATTGGCTGCATTCACAATTGAAGAATCGTACTTAATGGAAAGGGTCCCCTGTTTACTTGGAACCAGATTATCCTTTGCTCTTCTATGCCAAACACGAATATCTATTTCTTTTCCGTTAATGAGGACATCATCTTCCTCATAATAAGGATCTTGCCCTCCCGGTGCATCCTTGATTCCACCGTCAATATAGTACAGTGGACTGGCATAGTTGAAATTATCATCAGGATCCAAAATCCCTTCCATTACGTCCTGATCATAATCACTTGGTTCAATATCTGGATCGACTTGTCCACTTGAACGATCCGCTATTCCAAAATAAAGTGGTACATCAATGTGAATATCCCTCTTCGGATCATTCACCTCACCCCCTACACGATCATCAGAAGGTGATAACAATACAGTACCCGAAGGAAACTTCAGTTCGAGAGATTTATCAAATAAGCTGAAATTCACTTTTTTACCTAATACATCTCGATAAATCGCACCACTTACAGAAGAACTTGCATTGTAAATCTTGATTGAATCATTATTTTTATTCCCATTAACCTCAACCGTGTACTTAATCGTATTGAGTCCGGGTTTCAATGACACGGTACTCTCGAAAATATAGTACCCATTCGTTGGAATCGGTCTTCCAAACTTCTCATCGTACTCAAATACAGGGTCTGTCGTTTTATTTGCTACGACAGCATTTTTTCCAAACAAGATTCTTTCTGCGTTCTCGGCATAAATACGGATTTTCGCACTGTTTGCGTTGACTGTTACATACTCGTCACCTTCGCGCTTCATAGGCTCCAGAACTACCCACGAGTTTGTTGTCTGTTTGATGATGTATTTTTGTCGTGTGATCAGGTCGCCTTTTGAAGCTGAAATCTCAAATGTCGTAGTGCCTCCTTCTTGTAATACAAGAGGGAACATCGGTAAACGCTTAGTAGCTTCTTCTTTGTCCATTGATGCAAAAATATTTAGCAAGCGGACATAATCAAAACCATCCATCGTTGCTTCAAATTCGTTATCGCTGGATTTATTCGAGGACTCAAAGTTGCTATTCTCAAACAAGGTTCTAAGCTTATCACTTGAACTGCCTTTGATTGCCTCGTTTATACTTTTCAGGTAGTCGGAATCAACTTTTTGGAACTCCCATTGTCTTGTATTTTTACTCTCATCCGTTTCTTTGTCTTTAAAAACAGCTATAGTCTTACCATCTTTTTTTACAGTTACTTCGTCTGCTTTTTCAACTTCAAAACTCATACTGCTTAGGAACATTGCATTCGTACTGTAAACTGTGTCGGTCGATTTTTTCGTTAGGACAACAGATTCTTTGTCTTGCTCGATTTCAAACTGGACCTTATTAATTTTTGGCACAACTTCATTTACGTAGCTAATGGTGTATTTGAAGGTTAACTTTGGATCATTTAATAGTCTTACTTCTAATACTCGGACACCTGAATTCTTTTGATTTTGGAGAGCTTTTCCGAGATCTTTTGATGAAATAGTGAACTTTGAGGGATCACCAGAAACAGTTTCAAAATTAACCTCTTCATTATTGTCTATTACTACTTTTAGGTTACCTTTTGTTACTACATTACCTGAAGCATTTTTAACTTCTTTTACGATAGGTGCATAGTTTCGTACCACACCTGTTAAATCTCTATCGTTTAACGGATTATCTAAATCAGTGACGTTAAAGCCTTTTTCTACATAAACTGTTTTCCCCGAAGGATCTACATAACTGAGTTGTACATGCGAAACAACTTCAGGTCGGATTTTAAAATCTCTCGTAATCTTGTTTGTGCCTGCCTGATAAATAATCCTAACATTTGTTTCTTTCGAAGGTACTTTCTTGACTGAAATCCGGAATAAAGATTTATCTTTACTATCAACTGTCGTTTCAAAATCTTTTGCAGGATCAAGCTGCTCATCATCAGCAGTAGTAGCGCTATCATAGGTGTACGTAACAGAAAATTTATTCTTGTCACTTTCATTAATTTGTTTCGTTTTCATTTCAATCGTATATGGCGAGGAACGAATAATATTTACTCCCGTCATATCAATTGGCTGATTTCCTTCTGATGATAGAATCATGCTTTCAATTCTAGGCGAACTGCTGTCTAAGTACTGAAACGGATATTTATGGTTGCTTATCTCGACTTCATTAGGAGTCTTGGTCACCGTACCACTTTCATCCGTTGTGACTAGGTTATAAGGATACTTGAAAGCAAAGTTATAAGCATCTCCATTCACAAATTGCCCAGAAGTATTAGTAAAGGTTGTTGTAAAAGTGTAGCGCAGGTATTCTCCTAATTTATCTCGATACGTCATATCTACAGCTTTAACTTCGTTAGCTAGATATGGAGTCGTGCTTCCGTTTTTATAAATACGTAAGTATCCTGGTTCAGTAATTGTCGCTGGGGTACCCGATTTAAAAGGCTCAATGTTCGTAGCTGTATGAATAAGCAGGTCTCCTGTTACCGTAAAATTCTGATTCAGGTTTTCATCAATAACAGTTGACGTTCCGGACGAATTAAGAGGCGTATTGCCCACTTTTACATTGTAAAGATGATCATTCTTCCCTTGAGTTGAATACTCATCCGTATATATGATGGGCCGCTCAATTAAATCGATCTCCTTATTATCCGCGAGAGCTGTAATTCTTAAGTTATTTAGACCCTTAACGAGCTCCAAATCAATGGCAAAGGATCCACCGTCATTCACTTTTCTTGTATTGTATGTTTTATTAGTAGTCATATTCTCTACTCGGACATTAGTTGCATTAATCGCACGTCCAGTAATAGCAGAAGGTCTAGATGAATAGACAATGGTAGGTACAGTCACATCTGTGGATACAAGGACATTCCCCACCTTCAAATCACTGAATATCGGAGTGTCATTGTAAATGACGTAAAATGTAAATTTACCATCTTCACCCGTATTCGTTAATTCATAGAATCGAATTTCGTTCATGCCTGGTTTCAGACCAACGTTAAAAAACGTAAAAGTAGAGGTACTCTCTACAATCGTAGGCTGGTCACTCAGACTCTCTTCAACACCGCTATTTTTTCTTTTCAGTCGTAGGTTTTTTGCATCCTTTAACCCTACAAAGGTTCCACTAATTGTCATTCGCGGTTCGTAATGAATATAGGGGTCATTCTGTGTACCTTTAGAATATCCTGTAAGCGTAATTCCCCCACCACCAATATAACTCGCTGCGATTCCCGCTTTTAATGTCCCAGGTACTATTCCTGAAATGACCAAGACAGCAACGATCATCGCAATAAAAATGGATCTGATCTTTCTTTGCATTTGATACACCGTTTATCTCACCTCTCATAGTTTTCATATCACTAAGTTTGGTACCTATTCCTCCCTTTCTTTATCGGACAATTTTCCCCTTCACTTAAGAGTTTCCTCCTAATTCTTGGACAGAAAAAAAGCCCCCATGTCACCATTGTGACACAGAGGCTTTACTCACCTGTTAATTCATCCGCCGCTGCTGCTCGGCGTATTTCACTTTCAACCGTCGATACGTATTAATCAAAGGACGATGTCGTCTGCTGACGAGCCCCACAATTTCCGTCCCAAGATGAATCGCAATCAAAAGCATCACCATTACAATGATCGTGGTCCACTTGGTCGTCTTGGTCAACAGGATTGCCATCGTACCGAAGAAGATGCTGATCGAATAAATCGTCAGAACGGTAGAGCGGTGAGACAAGCCCATGTTGAGCAAGCAGTGATGCAAGTGCCCTTTGTCCGGGCTGGAAATTGGCTTTTTGTTCACGATGCGGCGCACGATTGCAAAGAACGTGTCCCACAGCGGAACGCCCAGCACGACGATCGGGATGATAAAGGAAACGAACAACGCTTCTTTAAAGCCCATGATCGACAATGCAGCGAGGTTAAAGCCTAAAAAGAGCGAACCGGTATCGCCCATAAACAGGCGGGCCGGATGAAAGTTAAAGTACAGAAAACCAAGAATCGCTCCGAGGAGCACGAAACAGTACGTTGCGACTTTATAGTCTCCCATCAATAGCGCCACTACTGCCATGGTTCCCGCCGCAATCGCGGAAACACCAGCGGACAAACCATCCAGACCATCAATCAGATTCACTGCATTGGTTACTCCCACGATCCAGAACATCGTAATCGGAATCGCGAGCCAGAACAGCCATCCACTGCTAAAATCAATGCTGCCCATGTAAGGCAGATTGACCACGCCAATTTTCAATCCGAATGGAATGACAACAATCGCCGTGGCGATGAGTTGTCCTAACAGCTTCCACTTTGGAGAAAGCTGATATTTGTCATCGAGCATTCCAACAGTCATGACAATCGTACTACCGAAGAAAATCCCGAGCATTTCAGACATGCTGGTGTACGGGACAAACAAAAAGAATGCAACCATATAGCCTAGGTAAATGGCCAAGCCCCCCATACGCGGCATGATCCGCGTATGTACCTTGCGCTGGTTGGGAGCATCTACAGCTCCAACTTTTTCGGCCAGCTTTTTGACGTACGGTGTTGCAACAAACGATATGATCAGCGAAGTCAAAAATCCGAGGATTAATGTAGACATCGACTGTTCTCCTCTCTACGGATGCATCTAGGAACGGCTACTCCATTTTTCTTTTAAAACGGTTAAGACAAACCGCGGAATAGCCAGCTGACGCTTCCAGCGAGAAGGCTGGGAAGCAAGTCGATAAAACCATTCCAAATGCAACTTCTGCCATACTTTTGGAGCGCGCTTTACTTTCCCGGAAATTACGTCAAAGCTTCCGCCTACTCCCATCATGAGCGATGCATTCAATCGTTCGCGGTGCCCTGCCATCCAATTGTCCTGCTTGGGGGAGCCCAATGCTACGAACAACAGATGAGGCGCAGCTTCAGCGATCTCCTGTACAATTTGTTCTTCATCAGCTTCTTTAAAATATCCATCTCGATAGCCCACCAAGCGCGCCCTCTGATAACGTGCTTGCAGCTTTTGTGCAGCCAGCTCGATTACTTCTGGGCTCGCACCGAGCAAATAAACTTTCCATCCATATTGATTCGCTTCTGTCATCAGCGCTTCGAGCAGCTCGACTCCTGTCACGCGCTCGTAGATAGGCTGATTGGTCCATTTCGCTGCGTATACGATTCCAATTCCATCGGGAACAACATAGGCTTGTTCTACAATAGAGCGAAAGCCCTGATGTTCTCTCGCTAGCATGACGATTTCCGGATTGGCCGTGACCACATGGGTCTTTTGTCCACCCTCAATCCGTTCGACCATGTATGCGACTGTATCGCGAAACCCGCGAGTAGAAAACGGCACATCTAATATTCTTGCGACCTGTTTGGCCAAATTTTTCACCTTCAATGCATAAGTAGCCCAATAGCCATTTTACCCGAAAAGAAAAGCACATTCAAGATAGTCATGAATGTGCTTTATCTCCAGCGGTCAATGCAAACATCATGCCGCCCTCTGCTACCACTTTTCCATCTACCAATGCTTTCCCATTCGCTTTCACGACAGTACCACGAACACGAGTCAGCTCAACATCCAGAGTCAGCGTATCGCCGGGCTTTACCTGATCCTTAAAGCGGAATTCATCAATACCTGCGAACAGGCCAATTTTTCCTTGATGTTCCTGTAAGCTAAGCATCGCTACCCCACCGACCTGTGCCAATGCTTCCACAATAAGGACGCCAGGCATGACCGGATAACCAGGAAAGTGGCCCTGGAAAAATGGCTCGTTCATCGTTACGTTTTTAATCCCGACAGCTCGCTTGCCCGATTCAAGCTCCACGATTTTGTCTACCAGTAAAAACGGGTATCGGTGAGGAATGATTTCCTGAATTTGTACGATATCTAGTGGCGCCTTAATTTCCATGACTCCCAACTCCATTTCCATACTTATCTAGACTTGTCCATGCATGAAGACCTGACAGCAAACTGAGAATAAGACAACTCCCGCCTTTCGTCAATCGAAGGGAACGGGGTTAAAATAAAGGAGCACTTCCTTCCTATGTCGGAAGTGCTCTTTTTCTGCTCACCTTACGTGCGATTCAACAATCGAAACTTCCCCAGATAAATGACGCTCGTAATAAACGAGAATGCAATTACTGTCCAGAGAATCATTTCACCGTACTCATATCTATACATGATTAATGGGATTACCACGTACAAAAAGACAGTTGTCAATTTCCCATACGTATTGGCTGGCACTGTTTTTTTACCGCGAAGGTGATAAACAGCTCCCGTTACAATCATAGCCACTTCACGTACAAAGAAAAACAGGGCGGCCCACATGCTAATCCGCTCCGTTACAAACAATGACGCAATCACTGCCAGCATCATCAATTTATCAGCCAGAGGATCTAACACGATTCCAAGCGTGGTCACGAGCTTATGCTTTCGCGCAAGGTACCCGTCCGCAATGTCAGTCAATCCCGCTATTATCAGAATAGCCAATGCGATCTCTACATGATACGGGTTTGCGGAAAAAAAGACGTACAGGTACAAAGGGATGAGAACGATGCGAAAGAGCGTAAGCAAATTAGGAAGATTCACGGACATCCCTCCGTATAAGAAAAGTCGCTTCCTTTTTCAACCACTCGGTTTATTATACTCTGTGGACAAACACCGCAACAAGTCCCCTCAAAAAAAGTAGCCCTAACCAATCGGTTGGGCTGGCAATCATGACTGCTAGTTCCTCGTTTATGTCTCGGCAAAAAGCAAGTCCCACATATGTTTGTATGTACCCAAATCAAGCACTTCAGAAGCTGGCTTATGCCCGACCACACCGTAGCCGATCATCAGGCCTATAACCAGTGAGAAAAAGAGCAGGAGTGGGACCAACACGATCTTGGCTACTGTAATTCTCCAGTTTTTACCGCTCCGTTCACGCACTTTCGCCTTAGTTTTAGCTTTAGCCTCTTGGGTATCACGCGGGAAACGTTGTCCCTTCTCTCGTTCCATTCTTCTCTCCCCCGTCATGCCGATTGGATTACCTGCTTCTAATCGAATTCGCAATGCCCATCATCCGATCACTGATTCCGATCGCCCGTGAGTTCAACTGGTAAGCGCGCTGTATGTTGACCAGCTGCGACATTTCTTCTGTCATGGTGACATTGGAGCCTTCCAATGCGCCTTGGCGCACAGTTGCGATTCCTTCAAGCACAGCGTCTGCGTATTTATCTGTTAGTTTGATTGGATCGTCTATGTCTGCATCATATAAATCTTTTCCTACTTGTTGCAGCTGATCCGGGTTATTTACTTTCCAGATGCCAATCTCCGCTACCGGATTTTCATCATCACCATTGAAAACTCTGCCCTCACCATCAATCCGTATCGGTTGGTTTGGATCTGTCAGTTGAACAGGAATTCCGCTTTTATCCAATACGTAGTCGCCTGCTGGTGTTGCTAGCGTATACCAGTTTAGCGCCTTGTGCCTCGTGATTTTAAAATTGCCGTCACGTGTGAGGAAAAAATCATCTCGGTTATCTGTCTGTCGACTAATAGCAAAATAACCGTCGCCTTCAATCATAACATCCGTTGGCACATCCGTTATTTTAACACTTCCTTGCCCAAGATCCAGTTTCGTAAGTCCTAGGCGCGCACCGCTGCCAACACGTAAACCAAAAGGCGTATTACGATTTTGATCGTCTACTCTCGGCTGCTCATTCATCGAATCAGATAATAATTCGGAGAAAGAGGCGTGCCGACGCTTGTAACCAATCGTATCCAAGTTTGCAAGATTACTGGCTGTATTATCCAATGCCTGCTGAATTCCACGCATGGCTGATGTGGATATATTTAAAGATTGCATCCTGTTTCCCTCCTTATTATCCGTTTACTCGACCAATTTCGTTCGCTGCCTTTTCCAGCGTGCCGTCAATCGTAGTAATGACTCTTTGATTCGCTTCATAGGCGCGCAGCACACTCATCATACTCGTCATGGTTTGAGCAGGGTCAACATTCGAACGCTCCTGCCAGCCCTGTTGAGTTCCGTAGCGACCTCTTACTTTGGGGTCAGTATAGACATTATTTGCTAGTGCATCAATGTCCTCTTGAAGTGCCGTCTCTATTCTTACGACGTCGTTATCGACATCATACTGTCCTTCCAGCCGAAAACGATCTGACCCTTCTCTCACCAGCTTCCTGGACGGATCTGAAATGACATTCAGTCCAAGGGTCACATTCAGTTCTTCAAGCTTTGTTTCCGCCGGTTGACCTGGTGTGTTATCCAGATACTCAATCCACAATTTCCCTTTATCATCAATCTTCAGGTTTTTTCCGGCGTTTTCATTAATGGCTGCTGCCGCTGTATCCGGATTTTTATTGACCTGTATCGCCCTGTTGGCATTATCCAGCACGTAATACCCTTCAGCCGTAACCAAATATCCTTCCGAGTTCACGCTCCAGTTGCCATTTCTCGTGAACCGAATATTTTCGCCATCTGCTGGTTGCGTGAGGTCATCGATCCGAGCAACACTATAAAACAAGCGCCTTTCATTGCCATCCTCATCCGGCTGAATGTTGTCCAACAATGCGACATCATACGGATTATGCGTCTCCTCGATATCCCCTTGCGTAAAGACAGGGAGCGCCTCTGACATGTATATCCCCGTGCTCAATCGGCCGATCATGGCAGCCTGTCCACCCATGTTAGGGATTCCCGGAATATCTGGCCCCGTATTATCACTAACACGTGAAATCAATTGCTCTGGAAAAGAACGCATCAACGCCAGGTCCTGTTTGAAGCCTGGTGTGTTGATGTTAGCCAAATTGTTTGCGAGCGACTCATGCTTGTTCTGCAGGGCCAACATTCCTGACGCAGACGTATACAAGCCTCTAATCACGTAATCTTACCCCCTGAATAACCGCTTATTCCGGTGCGCTGGTACCTTATCGAGGTAGTCCAGCATCATTCCTGTCCCTTTCGCTACGCACATCATTGGCTCGTCCGCTACTAATACTGGAACTCTCAATTCGTCTGCCAGTATTTGATCGATGCCATGCAAAAGAGCGCCGCCGCCGGTCAGGAAAACACCCTTATCAATTATATCGGCAGAAAGCTCCGGAGGTGTTCGTTCTAAAACAGATTTTGATGCTTGTACAATAGCACTAACCGACTCGGCCAGGGCTTCTTGGACTTCGCCCGATCGAATGGTAATTGTTTGCGGAAGCCCGCTTACCATGTCTCGACCACGAATGTCCATTTCGTCCTGGCGCCCGTCGGATACGGTTCCGATCTGAACTTTGATATCTTCAGCCGTTCGCTCACCAATCAGCAGCTTGTATTTGTTTTTTATGTACCGCATAATGGCCACATCAAATGTATCTCCTGCAATTTTGATGGAGGAAGACGTCACAATATCGCCCATAGACAGTACCGCTACGTCAGTTGTACCTCCACCAATATCGACTACCATGTTGCCGGACGGCTGAAAAATATCCATGCCTGCGCCTACTGCAGCTACTTTCGGTTCTTCTTCAATGTATACTTCCCGCGCTCCACCACTGCGTTCTGCAGCTTCACGAATCGCCTTTTGCTCAACAGATGTAATATTGGTCGGGCAGCAGATCAATACACGCGGACGTGCAAACATGCTTTTCCCACCGATTTTCGTCAAAAAGTGCTTGAGCATGGCTTCTGTGATTTCAAAGTCCGCAATAACACCTTCTCGCAAAGGTCGGATCGCCACAATGTTACCTGGGGTGCGCCCCACCATACGATGTGCTTCGTTCCCCACAGCCAATACTTTCCTTGTATTACTGTCTATAGCCACGACAGATGGTTCATCTAGGACAATGCCCTTGCCTTTCACAAAAACCAAAACATTGGCCGTCCCCAAGTCGATTCCGATATCTTTGCCAAACATGAAAGGTCCTCCCTGTTACCAGTTACATTTCTATCTAATATCATAGGCTCTTCTACGTGAGAGGACAAGGAAATTCTTTCTTATACACTTTCCTCCTGTTCAACACGCACTTTTTTACTACGACGTTTGTACTTGATCTTGGTTGCTTCACCGCCACGTAAATGTCTGATGGCTTTGTGGTATTCCAGAATTTCCTTTACTTGGTTGGCTAACTCTGGATTTATCTCAGGCAACCGCTCAGTCAAGTCCTTGTGCACTGTACTTTTGGAAACACCGAACTCTTTGGCGATCATCCGAACCGTATTTCTCGTCTCTACAATATATCGGCCGATTTTGATGGTCCGCTCTTTGATGTAGTCGTGCACGTCACTCGCCTCCTTGTATCTACATTGTCTGATACAATATATGGGTGGGTGCGGACACATATTCTACGTTTCCAAGCCTGACAAGCCAGCACGGCCCCATCTTTTTTCAACAGTTTGTACCACTTGGGGGATTTTGCGTAGTGGAGAGAAGCCGATTTCCAGGCTCCGCTCCGGTCTCCATCCGCAAGGATGACTGTTTTGTCCGCTACACAACGACTCGCGGGGGAACGTAAAAGTGGTAGCCGCTACGCCGTTTATTCAGGGTTACGTTCCTTTTTCCCGCGATTCGTCACTCCGCTGGGTAGGATTCCGCGAGTCGCTCGCCTGGAAATCGGCTTCTCTTTCGTTACGGTTGTTTTTCTGCGATCCGTTAAAAGAAAAATAATTTTTCGCCAACGCAAGAGCAGTGAATACAATCAGGAGTTTCCGACCTCAATGTTTATGCTTGCAAGTATTCAAAAAGACTTATCATTTTCACTTATCTTTTGAAAAGCTAGCTACGCAGGAGAAGAATATTTCCAGGCGCAGCTCCTTGTGAAGTCCTGCTTAGCGGAGCGACGAGCGGCGGGAAACAGAATCGCAACCTTGTTCATACTGCGTAGCGGCTACTGCTTTTGCGATTCCCCGCCGCTCGTCGCGGAGCGGACAGTCTATACTTCCAAGTAGGACGGAGCAGAGAGCGAAGCATGGAAATATTCTTCTCCCCACCACAGCCCCTTTCCAACACAAAAAACCACCTGCAAAAGTAATCTCTTTTACAGGTGGCTCACTAACTTATTGATTTTTCGCTTCAGTTTCCGGAGATACCAGATACTGCTCTGGATTTACCGCTTTGTTATCAACGCGGACTTCAAAGTGAAGATGAATGCCAGCGTCTTTTTCATACTCATTGCGTCCAGCAGATCCAAGAACTTGACCTTGTGTTACTTCATCGCCTGGTTTAACTGTTACATTGTCCAAGCTTTGATACACAGTGACCATTTTGTCAGCGTGCTCCACCTCGACTACTTTGCCAACCAGCGGATCAACTTCGACTTTCACTACCTTACCAGCCAAAGCAGCAATGACATCAAAGCTCTTGCCATCTGTTGCCTTCAGGTCAATACCAGTGTGCGGGAAGAAAGAATTATTGTACTTCACCAGCGCTTTTTGCTGATTTTCTTTGGAGGCTTGCTCATCATAGAAGCTCATCCCCAGATCGTACGTAACTCCTTTTCCTACAGGCCATGCGAGTGGTTGTGGAGTGCTTGCAACAGGTACAGACGGATTTTCCTGCGGTGTTGTCTCAGGATTTGCAGGTGTTGTTACTGCCGTGTTCTCATTATTGACGCTCGTCAATTTTGACACTGTGTCCATGACGCTTCCCTGATACCACATCACAAAAGCGAGAATGATTGCTGCGGTTCCGATGTAGATCGCGGGAAATGCCCACTTCTTACCCAATACTTTTTTCCAAGAACTTGACTTCTTGAATGGAATCGGTTGATTTTGATTTTTTTGATCTTCCATTTTATTCATCACCTCATCCCTCAGTATCGCCAGAATTTTAGCGTATAAACCTGAGAGAGTAGGGAAAAGTAAAAATTTGCTCACATTTAACTAGACTTGCAAAATACGAGTGTAATCCTGCAGGTTGATGCCCTGATAAAAATACTTCACGATCTGCTCTGCACTCTTTCCGTTTTTAGCCATCCCGTTTGCTCCCCACTGGCTCATTCCGACACCGTGACCATAGCCTTTTGTCGTGATAAATACCTGGTTTCCTCGCAGGTCCATCGTAAAAGAGGAGGAGTTTAGATTGAGCTTTTCACGAAACTCCCTTCCCGTAAACTCTTTTCCACCAATACTAATTTTCCCGACGCGATTTCCTGTCGTCGTCCTCTCGATTCGGTACCATGCTCCATTCGTAGATGCTTCCTGCGTGAGTTTGACTCCCAGATCCTTTTCTAGCTCTGCCGTTGTTTTGATGACGGTCTCTTCATAACGCGGAGATTGAATATCCCAAGGACTTGCTACGCTTTTTAAATAGGGAATCGGCTTTTCCCAGTACTCATCGGAGTTTTCTGTGAATCCATTGCTAGTGGAAAAAAACGTAGCGTCAATCGGCTCACCATTGTACGTCAGCACGACACCTGCAGTTGCCCGTACGGCCTGTGTAATGCGCTGGTTTTTCCATTCATATTGATCTTTCCACCGCTCACGCCGCTGATTCTCATCCATATAGACCTGATGACGAACGGTATCCAATACCTGTCCCCCTGCTGGCACATCATCGAACTTCCCTTCGTTCAGTCTACGCACGATATATGTCCTGGCTGCCAGAGCTTGTGCCTTGAGGGCCTCCAGCTCGAATTCTGCTGGCATTTCGGCAGCAACAACGCCTGTTATATACGTTTCCAGCGGCAATGTTTCCACCACCTTTTTCTCCGTGCGATACACCTTGATGGGAAGCGACGATATCTCCTGAGTCACCTGATTGCTCGGAGCTGAGACAGGTACATGGGCTGGACCTGCAATCTCTCCCCCAGGCGAAAAGAAATGGACGAGTGCTGCAGGTACCATTACGAGCAAGATCGGCAATACGATAAACCAAATGAGTAGATAGCGTTTCATGCAAGTGATCCTCCCCGCTTTGTGCTAGACACTCCCATTTTATGAATACCGCTCAGGCGATAGAACGAGAGAATGAGAGGGAAGCGAGAATGACCGTTCCTATGAAGCTCTTGCATAGAAAACAACAAAAAAGCGTGCAAAACTGTCACCAGTTCACACGCCTTTTTGTTTTTGCCATCTAGTTGACATATTGGTCAAGCAAAATTAGGAGAGAAGCTTACTTTCACCGTTTCGGTCACTGCAGCATCACGCTTCTCTGTTTCAGGTACGTATCGTTCCACGTCTGCGCCTAGTGCAAGCAGCTTTTCCGTAAAGTTTACGTAACCGCGATCAATGTGGTGCAAGGCAGATACTTCCGTTACACCCTCTGATACCAATCCAGCCAGCACCAGTGCAGCACCTGCACGCAGGTCTGTCGCTGCTACCTTGCTGCCTGTCAGCTTGGAGCCGCCTTCTACTATTGCGCTGCGACCCTCAATTTTAATATTGGCATTCATACGGCGGAATTCTTCCACGTGCATGAAACGATTCTCAAAAACAGTCTCTGTCACGATGCTAGTCCCCTCAGAAACGAGAAGCAGTGCCATCATTTGCGATTGCATGTCTGTAGGGAAGCCTGGGTATGGCAATGTTTTCAAATCAACCGCTTTGAGTGCACCTGTGCGGCGAACACGAATACCGTTCTCCTGCTCATCCACTTCCACGCCCATTTCACGCAGCTTGGCCGTTACGGATTTGAGGTGATCACAAATAGCGCCTTCGACAAAAACATCTCCACCCGTAATCGCGGCAGCAACCATAAAGGTACCTGCTTCAACACGGTCTGGAATGACACAATGCGTGCATCCAGTCATTTTTTCCACGCCCTCGATACGGATCGAACCCGTACCAGCGCCGCGGATTTTTGCCCCCATCCGGTTCAGGAAGTTGGCCAAATCTACAATCTCCGGCTCTTCTGCCGCATTCTCGATCACGGTCGTACCCTCTGCCAAAGCAGCAGCCATCATGATGTTTTCGGTAGCTCCTACACTCGCAATATCGAGGTAGATTTTCGCGCCCTTCAATCGGCCTTGTACGGTTGCTTCAATAAACCCTTGTCCGATCTCGATCTTGGCTCCCATGGCTTCAAACCCTTTTAGATGCTGATCGATCGGGCGGGTACCAATGGCACAACCACCTGGAAGAGCGACACGAGCCTTCCCTTTTCTGGCCAAAAGTGGTCCCATCACGAGGAAGGACGCACGCATTTTGCGAACCAGTTCATAGGAGGCTTCCACACTAGTCAGCTTGGAAGCGTTAATTGTCAGCACTTCGTGATCATATGTAAGGGAGATTCCCATCGTTTTCAAGAGGTCGCAAATCGTCCTGACATCGTCGAGTGCAGGCACGTCCGAAATGACGCATGTCCCTTCCTCGGCCAGGATAGATGCTGCAATAATAGGGAGTACGGCATTTTTCGCGCCAGAGACTTTTACATTCCCTGTCAATGCCTTACCACCGCGGACAATAATTTTATCCAATGTGTACCCCTCCGCGTGCTAATATTCCGCTGTGATGATTGGCGTTCCTACAGTGACCCAGGTTCCAGCATTGTTGCTATCACGATGTGTGGCTACCTGCAGGTTCATCTTTTGTCCGTTTAACGCGATGAACGGTTCCCACATAGGGGTATGCCCGGAAATACTGACAACCGTCTCATCCTGCAAACGTTCGAGTTCTGTTGCCTGAAGGGTGTTAAAAATCGACAAAATCTTACCCTCCTGTTGGTCAACACTCATATTAACATTGTACATTCCGCGAATACAAGTGCTAATTTGCGGAATAAAGTTGGCTTTGCTCAGGGCATTCGCGAACGTTTCCTGTATTTGTTCAATATATAGTAGGGTTTGACGACTTCCTGACAACTGTAGCACTACATACGTGTCAAAAGAACCATTTTTGGGGACACCTGTAACCTCATAGCGCAGTTGTACGTCGTCATGCGAATACGCAGATTGATACACAAGGATATTGTTTTTCCGCGAGAACTCGATATTGGGAAAAGGAATCTCTAGTTGTTTCGCCCATTTTTCCGCCAACTCTTTGACTTCTTCCGGATGCAGGACCTGCCCCATAGCGGTACGGGCACGCACCTGAATCGTCAATCCTGTAGCTCCAGAGTCTTCCAAAGCACCTAGCAGCTGGGCAGCCACTGGCTTCACTTCTGTCGCCTGCGCAGGCATCCAATAAACTACACCCATGACAAACAATAGAGCTAGAACGATCCAACCAGACCATTTCCCCATGACTACCCTCTCCCCATTTCACGTACATCTCTTTGTACTTCTCATTTTGCACATGAAAATGGGTGGATATACCAGCAATCTCTAAATGATGTTTGGGCAATTACGAGAACATGTTCCCAAATGCAAGGGACCAGCCCAAGTAATCGAGGAAAAAGCGCGATACCTCATAGCCGATGACAATCGACAGGAAAATCTGTAACAGCTTGGCCTGTGCGCCACTTGGCCGCTTTACTATTTTTTCAAAGCGAAACGATTGGAGAGCCCACCATGCCAATCCAATAAACACGATCGATAAAATGATGCTCAGAAAGCCGTAAATTTCTTGTGACACGCTCGTATCCTCCTGTAAGAAAACCTCTATCGAAGCCTCTTCAAGGGTGAGGCTCCCTTCTTTCTAGTAACAGAAAAAGGGACAGCCCTCCAAAAATGGGCTATCCCTTCTATTGTACATGAAGTACGTATCAGTTACGAGTCTCACTGAAAGTTTGGTGGAAGCATGTTTCCAAAATCAAACGACGGATTGAAATGTGTCTGTACATAGTCTGTAACCAGTCCCGGAAACGCCCCAAAGAATACGGTAGCGACCGCCATGACGAGCACAAATACCCAAATGCCTTTTGGTACTGCTAACCTCGCTTCTGTAGTGCCTGGACGCATGTACATTTGTCGAATAATCCCGAAGTAGTAGTAATAGGAAATGACGCTGGTCACAATCATAATCGCACTCAGCCAATAGTTCTCCTGTGCCAATGCCCCCATGAACAGATAAAATTTCCCGAAGAAGCCTGCGGTTACCGGGATCCCTGCCAGAGAGAGCAAGAAAATGCTCATCGCGACCGCCATGATCGGAGACCTGTGATACAAACCGGCAAAGCCTTTCAAATCCTCAGTTTGCTGCTCCTGTGCTACTACCATGATGACGGCAAAAGCCCCAAAGCTGACTAGCAGGTACGCAAACAGATAGAAAATTACTTCACTGAAAAAGAGCGTTGTCGGTGGTACAAACGGCACGAGCAAATAACCAGCCTGCGCAATACCAGAGTAAGCCATCATTCGTTTGACATTCGTTTGGCGAATCGCCATGGTGTTCCCGATGATCATCGAAGCTGCTGCCATGAGGCCCAGATACAGGCTGCCCTCTTGGAAAAAGAATCGTCCTACGCCGTCCGTAACGTTAAAGAACGAGATCATCACTACGCGGAACAGCAAGGAAAAGCCTGCAGCTTTCGAAACGACCGCGAGAAACGCCGTGATTGGAGTAGGAGCGCCCTGGTAAACATCCGGTGTCCACATATGGAACGGAGCCGCAGAAATTTTGAACGCTAAACCAACCACTAGAAAAGCAAACGCTACATAAACAAGGAACTGATAGCCCGCCATGCCAGCCTCTGCCAAACGCATGGAAATCTCATAAATATGGGTCGTTCCCGTCAAGCCGTAAATGTACGACATCCCGAACAAGGTAATCGCTGTGGCAATTCCTCCAGAGACGACATACTTGAATGCCGATTCATTCGATTGTAACGATTTTTTTCTCATTCCGACAAGAATATAGGAAGACAGGGACAAAAGCTCCAAGCCAACAAACAGCGTAATTAGATCGGCCGAAGAGGCCATGACCATGGCTCCCAATAAACCTGTCAGCAAGAGATAATAATACTCACCCGAGTGCTGTACCTCCCCTTTCTTTAAATAGGAAAGGGAGATCAAAAGAGCAAAGGCCGTACCACCCAGGAAAAGCAATTTGAAAGCATTCCCGTAGTCATCAATGCGGATCATGTCTGCCATATAGCTATACGGCTTATCGAGCGTATTTACGTTTACAAACACGAAGACTGCTGCAAGTACCACACCCACCAAGGAGAGCCAGCCAATCACCTGCTTGCCGAGACGTTTCCCTGCAAAAAGATCTAACAGTGACAACAGCGTGGCAAAACCAAGGATGATAAATTCGGGCAGAAGGTAACTCCAGTCATATGAGAAAATATCTTTAACGTCCATGGATTACCCTCCTATTCCCGTGACGATGGGTACGATCGTTTTTAGTGCTTGTTGCATCGGATTGCCAAGTACTGCCGGGTACACACCAATCAGGATAATGCATCCCAAAAGAACGACCATCGGAATGACTTCCATCGGTTGCGCATCCGCAATACCCGTAAAACGGCTAGGTGCCTGCCCAAATGTCGTTTTCAAGATCGCTCGCAGTAAATATACCGCTGTCAAAACGATTCCGATTGCCCCCACTGCTGCAAGCACAGGCATTCGCCCGAACAATCCCAGGAAGGCGAAGAATTCGCTGATAAATCCTGACATGCCGGGAAGACCGAGAGAAGCCATACCACCTGCCAGCAAAACACCGCTCACGAACGGCATTGACTTGGCCAAGCCGCCTAAATCGTCGAGCATCGAGGTCTGGGTACGGTCCCAAATGACGCCAATCAGGAAGAACAACAGCGCCGAAATAAAGCCGTGCGATATAACCTGGAACATCGCGCCTTGAAACCCGATTGTATTCATCGACGCAAAGCCTAGCAGCACGATTCCCATATGGCTAATACTGGAGTAAGCCATCACCATCTTCAAATCCTTTTGTACGAAAGCAAGCACCGCTCCATACAGAATGTTGATGATTCCCAGTACTGCCAGCCACGTAGAGAACTGGTACGCCTGTTCAGGAAAAAAGCCGATTCCCATGCGCAGCAAGCCGTATGCACCCATTTTCAACAAAATCCCCGAGTGGATCATAACGATGGAAGGCGGCGCCTGAACGTGCACCTTCAGCATCCACGTATGGAATGGAAATACGGGCAGCTTGATCGCAAAGGCGATGAACAAAGCCATAAACAGTCCAAAGCGGAATTCTGGAGTAAGTGCCGCTGAAATCGGATGCTCCGGTGTCGTCAGAATGGCACCAATTTGGTCAATATTTAATGTGCGCATCACGACAAAAATCACGATGAACGCGATAAGCATGATCCCTGAACCAATTCCGTTGTACAAAAGAAACTTGTTTGCCGCCTGCTCACGCTCTCCGTATCCCCAGATTCCAATAAGGAAGTAAGTAGGAACCAGCGTCAATTCGAAGAAAATGAAGAACAGGAACAGGTTATCTGCTGCAAAAACCCCCAGCATTCCGATCAACAGCAGATGAAACAGGATAAAAAACTCTTTCAACCGCTTTTTAATCTGCCAGGAAGCAACTGCTGCAAGAGTTGCGATAATCGCTGTCAACAAGATCAGCGGCATCGAGATACCATCTACACCAAGCTCGTAGTTGATATCAAAGGTAAATACCGCGCCTGTCTGTGCCATCCCGATCGGAATCGATATCCAGTCGTGCTTTTCGATGAACTGAAGATTGGCCGTGTCGTAATTGAAAAGCCCAAACATCCACAGAGCCAAAATGAGTGGTAGCAAGGTACCGAGGATACCGACCAGCTTGATCGTTCCACCCTTGTGACTCGGCATAAATGCGATAATGATGATCGCCAGCAGCGGGGAAAACACCAGTGACGACAAGAGGATATTAGTGACCGAATCCAAAGAGTCCACCTCCCTGTGCCGTCAAGCTAATAGCGATAATGAGCAGCAGCAATCCAAACAGCACCACAGCTCCGTAAGACTGGATTTGTCCGCTTTGGGCTCTGGCGTGCAGAGACCCGATTCCCTGCGTAATCTTCGCTGTCAATCCTACTAATCCATCCACTACGTACTTGTCAAATGCGTTCAAGATAAAGCCCAGCCATCCGAGTGGACGAACAATTACATAATGGTAGAGCTCATCAACAAAGTACTTGCGGTAGGAAAGCTGATAGAGCCATGGCATTGCTTCGGGAATGGTGTCGGACGGAATGGATTTTTTTCCGTACATGAAATACGCCAAAACCACTCCGAGAATCGAGATTACCAGCGCTACGATTTGCAGCCATGCCGCAGCGTGCTCGCCTCCGTCTCCAAATACACTTGTAATTGCCGCACCTGTTCCTGTAGATAGCAGCCAGTCAGAGAGCATCGGAGCATAAGGTGTATTCACAAAACCTGCTACAACGGCAAGCAATGCCAGGATCAGCAGTGGCCCTGTCATCACTGCAGGAGACTCATGTGCCTCATGCTTGCTCCGCGGCTCTCCTGCAAACGTCAGGAAGAAGAGTCGGAACATATAGAAGGCGGTAAAGAAAGCCGCCAACAGCGCGATAAACAATAAATCATAACGGTGCGCACCGTACACCGCTCCCAAAATAGCTTCCTTTGACCAGAAGCCTGCAAACGGGAAGATCCCCGCGATTGCCAAACAGCCGATCAAAAAGGTCAGTGCAGTCACAGGCATCTTTTTCCACAGTCCACCCATCTCAAATACATCCTGTGTATGTACGGCATGGATGACGCTGCCCGCTCCCAAGAAGAGCAACGCTTTGAAAAAGGCGTGAGTCATCAAGTGGAACGAGCCTGCTACATATCCAGCTGCGCCCGCTACGCCAAGGGCCATCATCATGTACCCGAGCTGACTGACGGTTGAATAGGCAAGCACGCGTTTGATGTCGCGTTGTGTGAGACCAATTGAAGCTGCGAATATCGCTGTAAAGCCACCCACGTACGCCACTACGGTCAATGCCGTTTCCGAAGCGATGAACAACGGATAAGTCGCCGCGACCAAGTACACACCAGCTGCAACCATCGTAGCAGCATGGATCAGGGCAGATACAGGTGTGGGACCTTCCATGGCGTCAGGCAACCATGTGTGCAGCGGGAATTGACCCGATTTTCCCATAGCTCCCACGAAAATGAGGATCGCAGCCAATGTAATCATCCATGGCTCCAAGCGCCCCAGTGCTACACTCTCAAAGATTTGCGAGTATTCAAAGCTTCCTGTCCACCAGAACAACAGGCAAATTCCGATGAAAAGCCCCAAATCCCCGATACGCGTCACGATAAAAGCCTTTTTGGCAGCAGCCTTCGCTTCGCGTTTGAAATAGTAGTAGCCTACGAGCAGGAATGAACAGACACCTACCAACTCCCAGAAAATGTAAACCTGCAGTAGATTGGGCGAGATAACCAGCCCAAGCATGGAGAAAGTAAAGAGTGCCAGATACTGATAAAACACGGGAAAACGTTCGTCCCCATGCATGTAGCCTTTTGAGTAAATTTGAACCAGCAGGCTGACTAAAGTCACGATGACCAACATCATGGCATTGAGCTGATTGACTTCAAATCCCATGTTGATGATAATATCGCCGACCTGCAGCCAATCGAGTACGAATTTGTAGTCCGCTGCTCCATTCTGGAATCTCGCCCAAAATGTAAGCAACGCAATCACGAATGAAACAGCCGTCAGCGAAATGCCGATCAAGGCCGCTCCTTCTTTCAGCTGGCGACCAAATGAGACGATCACGATGAAAGCAAGAAGCGGAAACAGAGGGATCAGCCAGGCATAATGAAAGAGAGTATCCATCTTTGTCCTCCTTATCAGGTCTCCATCTTATCGTTTCATTTGGTCCATTTCGTCTACGTTGACAGTAGCTTTGTTACGGTACAACGCAATCAAAATGGCTAATCCCAATGCTACCTCAGCAGCAGCTACGGTCATGGTAAACAGCGTGAAAATTTGTCCTGCCACCGCTGGATACAAGCCGAATTTAGAAAAGGCAACCAGATTGATATTCACTGCATTCAGCATCAGCTCGATGGATAGCAGCACGACGACTGCATTGCGCTTGGTCAGTGCTCCATACAAGCCGACACAAAAGAGAATCAGAGCGACCATCAAATAGGAGGTAATGCTTACCGTCATTCGTTATCCCCCTCCTTTTTCGCCATAATGATCGCACCTATCAATGCGACCAATAGCAGTACGGACAACAGTTCAAACGGGATGACGTACTTGGTGAATACCTCTATACCGATTTCTTTGGCATTGCTCACCGTGGAAGCCACTGGTGCTGGTGGAGCGGGCCATGGTGTATTTTGAACCCCCCAGAACAACAGTCCGAATATGCCAGCCACGAACAGCAGGATAAATCGGTTTTTCCACGTCCGTCCTGTTCCTTCGTCGTTGGCATCATGCTTGGTCAGCATGATCCCGAATAGCATCAAAATCGATATGGCACCTGAATAAACGAGTACCTGTGCTACCCCTACGAATTCTGCACCTACCAGCACGAACAGTCCCGCAATGCTGATAAACGTAATCCCCAGTGAAATGACCATGTGTACGACGCGGGTAAAGCTGATCATGAAGACGGCGCCACCAATCGTCAGAAGAGACAGGATGAAAAAGGCTACAAATTCGCCGGTCATGCTAATTCTCCTCCCTGACGTTCGTATTGTTGGCGTCCAGCCATTTCAAGTTCTTGTACAATTCATCCCTGCTGTAAGCAGCAAGCTCAAAGTTGTTGGTCATCACGATCGCTTCCGTCGGACATACCTCCGTACAGAGATCGCAAAGAATGCATAGCTCAAAGTTAATGTCGTACGTGTCAATGATTTTCCCCTTTTTCTCTGGGTCAGGATGCGGTTTCCCCGTCAATTGAATACACTCAGTCGGACATACACGCGCGCATTGATTGCAGACGATGCATTTTTCCGGTGAAAAGTGCTGAATGCCGCGAAAACGGGGCGGCATGGGAAACGGCACATCCGGGTAGAAATGGGTTACCTTTTTTTCTGTGAGCTTTTTAAATGTATACCCCAGGCCTTTGGCCAGTCCTAGCATGTGTGTCACCCCTCAGAATTTGAGAACTTGGCTGCGCCGAGCAAATGGCGAAGCCTGCGCTATGAAACACGAGCCGTCTATTAAAACATGCCGTTCTGGTAAGAGACAACGACTGCTGTGAGCAGGATATTGAGCAGCGCCACTGGCAACAGCACTTTCCAGGCAAACGACATCAGTTGGTCGACACGCATGCGCGGCATCGTGGCGCGAATCCAGAACTGGAGGAAGACGTACAGCGAAAATTTAAGAATAAACCAAACGATCCCCGGAATAAAGTCCAACGCTGGATGAATCGGCAGCCATCCACCCAAAAAGAGAATCGTGATCAATGTTCCCATACCAAACATATACACGTATTCAGCAAGCATGAACATCGCAAACCGGAAACCCGTGTACTCGACGTGGTAGCCACCTACCAACTCTGACTCTGCTTCCGGCAGGTCAAACGGGGAACGATTCAGCTCAGCCTGTGCAGCAATAATAAATACACAAAAACCGATGAACTGCGGAACGATATTCCAGACATCCCGCTGAGCTTCGACAATTTCGCGAAGATTCATGCTGCCCGTCAGTAGAACGATACCCACTACGGACATGACCAGCGGCACTTCATAGCTGATCATCTGCGCAGCGGAGCGGAGACCCCCGATCAGCGAGTACTTGTTATTGGATGCCCAGCCTGCTGTAATGACGCCTAACACCGTAATTCCGGATAGAGCGATATAGTACAGTAGGCCGATGCCCAAATCAGCGAATTGAATGCTTTCTGTAAAAGGCATCACAGCCAGTACAGCAAAGGCAGGCGCATAGGCTAAAATCGGCGCTAAAGTAAACAGCGCTTTGTCTGCATCCTTGGGACGGATATCTTCTTTAAGCAGGAGCTTGGCTACGTCCGCAACAGTTTGCAGTAAACCGAGTGGACCTACTCGATTCGGTCCGATCCGCAGCTGCATCCATCCGATTACTTTTCGCTCAAAGTAAATGGCGTACGTAACGAACCCCAACAACACCGCAAGCAGTACGACTGCAGCCAGGATAAACCAGATAGCGGTTCCCCATGAGGGTGTTTGCTGCAAGAGTGCACTCATTAACAGTCAACCTCCCCAAGCACGATGTCGATACTGCCCAGAATGGCGATCATGTTGGCGATGCTTTCTCCCTCCAACAACTTGGGCAGAATTTGCAGATTCGTAAACGATGGACGTCTAAATTTCAATCTCCAGGGCTTATCCTTACCTTGGCTGGCGATATAGCAGCCGATCTCTCCACGTGGTGATTCGATGCGGACATAAGTTTCGCCTGCTGGCGGACGGATCACACGCGGTACCTTGCCCATAACTTCGCCCTCGCTAGGGAATTGCTCGAGCGCCTGCTCAAGTATGCGCAACGATTGCTCGATTTCGGCCATGCGCAGATTGTACCGTGCCATGCAATCTCCCTCAGTAGCTGTTGGTACATCGAATTCAAAGCGGTCATAAATACAGTACGGTTCGTCCTTGCGCAGATCCCATTTTACACCAGTAGACCGCAGCATAACACCTGAGAGCGAGTAATCCAAGGCTGTTTTGGTGTCGAATTTTCCAATACCCTTGATGCGGCTGATGAAAATTTCATTGCCGGTCACTAAATTATGATAGTTGTTCAATTCTTTCTTCATGTATTGGACGAAATCTTTTGCCTTGTCTGTCCAACCTGGCGGCGCATCCCACTTGACTCCGCCCACACGCATGTAATTAAAGGTCATGCGCGCGCCACACAGCTCGTTAAACAAATCAAGAATCGTTTCCCGATCACGGAACGCATATAGGAAAGGACCCATCGCCCCAATGTCGAGCAGATACGTTCCCCACCAAACCAAATGACTCGCCACCCGGTTCAGCTCCATCGCAATCAGCCGCAAAAACTGGGCACGCTCGGGAATTTCCAGACCCATCATTGTTTCTACTGCATGACAGAGCACATAGTTGTTGGTCATAGCTGACACGTAGTCCATCCGGTCTGTATACGGGATGATTTGTGTATAGGTCAGGTTTTCCGCCAGCTTTTCTGTGCCACGGTGCAAATACCCCATTACTGGGACGGCTTCTTTGATCGTCTCCCCATCAATCTTTACGACCAATCGAAATACTCCGTGTGTACTAGGATGCTGTGGTCCAACGTTCAAAAGCATCTCTTCCGTGCGAATTCCTGTGTCAGAAGAGGTCTCTATTTGAGTTGTGAGGATGTTCTGGTTCATCTTCTAAACCTCCTCGTCGTATTGCACATAATCTTTGCGTAGCGGGTAGCCTACCCATTCGTCTGGCAACAGGATTCGACGCATATCCCTATGTCCCGGGAAATGAATCCCTAAAAGATCGTATGTTTCCCGTTCATTCCAGTTGGCTCCGTGCCAAATGTCCATAACAGATGCAACACTTGACTGCTCCCGGCTCGTTTTGACCTTTACTGCCACACTGTGCCGATTCTTGTAGGAATAAAAATGATAGTAAACCTCTAGCCGATCCTCATAGTCAACACCATGCAGATTGGCTAAGTATTCGAAGCCTAATTGCTCGTCATCCCTTAAAAACTGGGCTACTTCATGCCACCGTTCATTTTGGATCGTCAAGGTAGGAACCTCTTTTGCTAATTCATTAATATACGCAGCTTCAATTACGTCTTTTCCAAACACATCTGTAATACGTGCGACGTACTTATCAAGATACGGTTGGTTTTTAGACGGTGCCTTCGGTGCTTCCTCCTCAGCAGTTGCATCTCCGGTCTGAGCAGCCTTTGCCTTTGCTGCGGCCGCTGCGGCTGCTTTCGCTTTTGCAGCTGCTGCTGCTTTAGCCTTGGCATCATCGTTACCTGCGTCTGAAGCATCTGCGCCAGCTCCACCAGCTTCTCTTGCTGCTTTTGCCTTCGCTGCGGCTGCTGCGGCAGCTTTTGCTTTAGCCGCTGCTGCTGCCTTTGCCTTGGCATCTGCATCTCCGCCTGCTTCTGCAGCTTCTGCGCCCTGCTCTGCCGCTTCCTTTGCCTCTTTCGCAGCCTTTGCTTTTGCAAGCGCCGCTGCTGCCGCTGCTTTTTTCGCTTCCGCTTTTTCCTCAGGCGTCATTTCGGAGACTGGCTTTGCTGGCGGAGCTGCTTCCGTTCCTGCTCCAGCTTCGGCTTCCTTCGCTGCTTTCGCCTTGGCGATAGCTTCAGCTGCCGCTGCCTTCTTCGCTGCCGCCTTTTCCTCTGGTGTCATTTCAGAGATTGGCTTTGCTGGCGGGGCTTCTTCCGTTCCTGCTCCAGCTTCTGCTTCCTTCGCTGCTTTCGCCTTGGCGATGGCTTCAGCTGCCGCTGCCTTCTTCGCTGCCGCCTTTTCCTCTGGCGTCATTTCGGAGACTGGCTTTGCTGGCGGAGCTTCCGTTCCTGCTCCAGCTTCAGCTTCCTTCGCTGCTTTCGCCTTGGCGATGGCTTCAGCTGCCGCTGCCTTCTTCGCTGCCGCCTTTTCCTCTGGCGTCATTTCGGAGACTGGCTTTGCTGGTGGGGCTGCTTCCGTTCCTGCTCCAGCTTCAGCTTCCTTCGCTGCTTTCGCCTTGGCGATGGCTTCAGCTGCCGCTGCCTTCTTCGCTGCCGCCTTTTCCTCTGGTGTCATTTCAGAGATTGGCTTTGCTGGTGGGGCTGCTTCCGTCTCTGCCGCAGCTACTGCCTGCGGTTCTTCCTTTATGTGTTGATCTGCCTGTGATTCTTCCCCGGCAGTCGCTTCTGTTTGGGGCTGTTCTTCTTGTTCTCTTAATTTTCGCAAAGCTTCGGCCTTGGCTCGGGCCTCAGCCGCTGCCTTCGCTTTTTCCTCTGGCGTTGGCTTGCGATTTTCGTCCGTCATTGACTGGTCACCTGCTTCCCAGTCTTCGCTTCATAGCGAATCTTTTCCTGAAGCTTGTTGATTCCGTAAATTAATGCTGCCGGATTCGGCGGACAGCCAGGAATGTACACATCGACGGGTACGATTTGATCTACCCCTTTTACCACGCTGTAGGAGCGCACGTACGGTCCGCCTGCGGTCGCACAGGACCCCATGGCAATTACCCATTTTGGTTCGGGCATCTGATCGTACAGTCTGCGCAGAAGCGGGGCCATCTTTTTCGTTACCGTACCAGCTACGATCATCACATCAGACTGTCTTGGCGAGGCACGAAAAATGACACCAAATCGGTCAAGGTCATACCGCGCTCCACCTGTTCCCATCATTTCGATTGCACAGCACGCTAGACCAAAGGTGAGTGGCCAAAGCGAATTGCTGCGAACCCATCCTTTTACCGTTTCCAGTGTCGTAAACATCACGTTTCGATTCAGTTCTTCTTGTAGTTCAGGCGCAATACTTGTCAGATCTAGTTCCATTCCAGCACCTTCTTTCTCCACGCGTAAATCAGTCCTACTACCAGTAAGGAGATAAAGATGACCATCTCCACCAAGGCAAACAGCCCCAGCTCTTTGTAAGCGACGGCCCACGGGTACAGAAAGAGCGTTTCTACATCGAAAATGACAAACATCAGGGCAAAGATGTAATACTTCACATTGAAGCGTACCCAACTGTCACCGATCGGAATGTTACCGCTTTCATAAGTAGTTTGCTTTTCACGTGTCGGTTTCTTTGGACGCAACAATGAACCAACAAAACTGACAGTAGCCACGGGCAACAGCACACCAAGAATCAAAAAGATCGCGACGATGACATAATTGTTGGCATAGATGTCAATCACCCAGTTCCCTCCGCTTCTACAAAGGTATAAATCCATTTTGTACTGCCCTTTTAAAGAGGCTAAACCTGCATTAAAAGGCACTGCCTGCAGCATCAAGGATGATGGTATGATCGCTGTCACTTTTTTGATACTGCTAGAAAAAAATACCTTTATCATTATATCAAATTGCCCACAGAGTGTCTAACGAAAGCCTTCCTTCTGTGCCATAAATAGGGAAAAAACTCAGGGTAAATGCCCTAAGTTTTTCCAACGGAGTATGATGACCAAACGAATCGAATATCGGGGTCACCATCAATATACGTTTATTTATTGGACGTTAGAAGAGAATTGTTGTCCCAGGAAGTCCTCATAGATTCTTTCCCATACGATCGTGAAGGCCATTGGCTCATCATCTGGAATATCCAATACGTTTTCAATCGCTTCTTCCATATATGGAGTCAGCTTGATCAGAACCTCAGCCAGCATCGCGTCATTAGTACCCAGCATTTCCTTCAGGTCTGCCTTGGAAAGGTTGAACGTATTCTCCTCTTTTTCGTGCAGCATCATGACCAAACGGCTAAATACCGGATGTACCAAGGATTCCAGCTTGAGATGAGCCAGAGCCATAGACTCAGCTTCACTCAATTGGAACAGCTCGGATGCATCTGGGAATGGCTGAACAGGCACGTCCCATGCGTCGCCATTATCAATAACCAGCCCCCACTTGATGAAAAGCTGGATTGCCTCTTCACGGGAAGTTGGATATTCAATATTGGAGCGTCCCAGGAATGATTTGAAGCGATTCAACAGGTTCACATAGCCCTTAAAATCTTCCTCAGATTTAAATCCTTCAGCAACAGGCTCTGTAAAAGTGCCTTGCAAAGCCTCAATCTCATCCAAAGCTTTTTCCATTTCAGCTTTTGTTTCTTTTTCTGTAACTACGTAGCATATAGCTTGAAACAGAACATTCATTTCATGAGACAATACACTTGACCAACCATTGGCTCTAAAGCCGTTAGGAATCACTACGCCATCTTGATTATGGCGGATATCGCGAACGGTTTGCATCAGTTACACTCTCCTTATAATCCCAGTCGCCAATGCCGTTTCATTCCGCTGTCATCCTTATCGAACACGCTTGTCGGCAGGGCATTAGGTTTATTATACACAGAAACATTAGGCAATTACCAACTGGAAATATCATGCCCTGTTACCACCTGTGCTCATTCATGTATGCGAAGCGAAAAATCCCCGCTGCCACAAAGGGCGCGGGGATATCAGCTTACGCTTTACTTCGTTACGTCGAGACGTGCCATCGCACGTTGCAGCGCGCGTTCTGCACGCAGTACGTCGAGCTCGGCATACTTCTCAGCCAAACGCTTTTCAGCGCGAGCTTTCGCTGCCTTCGCGCGGTCGACGTCGATGTCTCCCGGCAATTCAGCCGTTTCAGCAAGGATGGTAACTTTATCGCCGCGCACTTCCATGAAGCCGCCGCTTACAGCCATCAATACTTCTTTATCGCCTTCTGTCTTAATCCGAACTGGCGCTATTTTCAGCGGGCTGACAAGCGGCATATGGTTCGGCAAAATACCGAGGTCACCTTGAACGCCGCGAGCAATGACCATTTCAGCCTGACCGCTGTAGACAACCCGTTCAGGAGTTACGACTTCAACTGTCATTTTACTCATTTAATCGTCTCCCCTTTCCAGGGTGTCTTACGCCATTTTCTTCGCTTTTTCTACCGCTTCTTCAATGGTACCTACATACAGGAACGCTACCTCTGGCAGATGATCGTGCTTGCCTTCGAGGATTTCCTTGAAGCTGCGAACAGTTTCTTTCAGTGGTACATATTGACCAGGGTTACCTGTGAACTGCTCAGCAACGTGGAAGGACTGGGACAAGAAGCGTTGAATACGACGAGCGCGTCCAACTACTTGCTTGTCATCATCGCTGAGCTCATCCA
The DNA here is from genome assembly GCF_002897295.1 of Brevibacillus reuszeri. GTDB lineage: Bacteria > Bacillota > Bacilli > Brevibacillales > Brevibacillaceae > Brevibacillus > Brevibacillus reuszeri_A. The sequence continues at coordinate 51,088 of NZ_BEXF01000026.1, read as the reverse complement.
TACCAAGGATCGCGATGATATCTTGCAGTTCTTTGTAGCGTTGCAGGATTTTTTGTACGCCACGAGCTACATCGTAGTGTTCTTGACCTACGACGTCCGGAGACAGAGCACGGGACGTAGACGCGAGTGGGTCTACCGCAGGGAAGATACCAAGCTCAGCGATAGAACGCTCCAGGTTAGTTGTAGCGTCCAAGTGAGCAAATGTAGTAGCTGGAGCCGGGTCAGTATAGTCATCCGCTGGTACATAAATCGCTTGAATAGACGTTACGGAACCTTTTTTCGTGGAAGTAATGCGCTCTTGCAGCTGACCCATTTCGGTAGCCAGTGTTGGCTGGTAACCTACCGCAGATGGCATACGGCCGAGAAGTGCGGAAACCTCAGAACCCGCTTGAGTAAAGCGGAAGATGTTGTCGATAAACAGAAGAACGTCGCGGCCTTCTTCATCACGGAAATATTCCGCCATAGTCAGACCGGTCAAAGCTACACGAAGACGTGCACCAGGTGGTTCGTTCATTTGACCGAATACCATCGCAGTTTTCGGCAGAACGCCTGCGTCTTTCATCTCGTGGTACAGGTCGTTACCTTCACGGGTACGCTCCCCTACACCAGCGAATACGGAAATACCACCGTGCTCTTGCGCGATGTTGTTGATCAGCTCTTGAATAGTAACGGTTTTACCTACACCCGCACCACCAAACAGACCGATCTTACCACCCTTGATGTACGGAGCCAAAAGGTCAATTACTTTGATCCCTGTTTCCAGGATTTCAACAGTAGTTGCTTGGTCTACGAAATCAGGAGCTTTACGGTGAATTGGGTCACGACGATCTACTTGACCGAGGTCTTGCAGGTCGATCGGCTCTCCCAAAACGTTAAATACGCGTCCGAGAGTAACTGCACCCACCGGAACGGAGATAGCTGCACCAGTATCAACCGCTGTCATACCGCGAACCAAACCATCGGTGGAAGACATCGCAACGGTACGAACCAGGTTATCACCCAGATGAGTAGCAACCTCAACAGTCAATTCGATGTCGCGCTCGCCAGCGCTTTGTGCTTTATGTTGAATCTTGATCGCATTATAAATGGCAGGCAGGTGTCCGCGGTCGAACTCGACGTCAACAACCGGACCCATTACCTGAACCACGCGTCCATTCGCCATCTTACTTCTTCCCTCCTGTAAAACTAAATTGGGAGCTATTCGCTGCCACTTAAGCCTGTGCGTTTGCACCTGCAACGATCTCGGAAATCTCTTGTGTAATGGCTGCCTGACGTGCACGGTTGTAGATCAGCGTGTAACGGTTGATCATATCCGTAGCGTTGTCGGTCGCGTTGCCCATTGCTGTCATACGGGAACCTTCTTCGGAAGCCTTCGCTTCCAGAAGCGCACTGTACACCAGTGTTTCCGCGTATTTTGGCAACAGATCGGCCAATACTTCTTCCGAGGACGGCTCGTACTCGTAATTGATTGCGCGCACATCAGTGCTCTCGGGAGCTTCCAACGGCAGCAAACGTTTTACGGTAGGTATTTGCGAAATTGCACTTTGGAACTTGTTGTAGCACAGGTACAGTTCGTCAATTTGTTCATTCGCGAACAGTTGAACCGCCGCACCGGCAATTTTCTTGATATCAGCAAAGGCAGGGCTGGCTGGCAGACCTGTAACCTCTTCAACAATCGGGTAGTTCCGTTTATTGAAGAAGTCGCGACCTTTACGACCGATTACAAAAATACCGTACTCATCCTTGGACTTGTGCTTTTCACCGATCGTTGTAATCACGGCACGAAGCATGTTGGCATTATAACCACCCGCAAGACCACGGTCAGAAGTGATAACAATGTAACCAGTCTTTTTCACTGGACGCGATTGAAGCATCGGATGCTTGGAACCAGAGGTCCCACTTGCGATACTTGCGATCACTTCCTGGATTTTATCAGCATACGGACGTGCTGCCTCAGCCTTCTCCTGGTTACGGCGAAGCTTTGCAGCCGCCACCATTTTCATCGCTTTCGTGATTTGACGCGTATTTTTTGTACTTTTGATACTGCGTCGAATCTCACGTATTCCTTTAGCCACTCGTTTTCACCACCTTGAGGACGCATGTCCGGGCCCTCAGCCCGGCATGCATCTGATGTCTATCAGGTTAACGATTAGCGAGTTACCGAAAAGCCTTTTTTGAACTCTTCGATCGCTGCGTTCAATTCTTTTTCATCTGGGAGCTCATGCGTCGTACGGATATGCTCCAACAGTTGTGGTTTGTTGGAATCCAGGTAGGACAGAAGCTCCTTCTCAAAGCGGCCTACGTCTCCAACTGGAATATCATCCAGGAAACCTTTTGTTGCTGTATAGATAGAAGCGACTTGCTTCTCAACAGGCATTGGATCGAACTGACCTTGTTTCATGATTTCCATCAAGCGCTCACCACGTGTCAGACGAGCTTGGGTCGCTTTGTCCAGGTCAGAACCGAACTGAGCAAATGCAGCAAGCTCACGGTATTGAGCCAACTCAAGCTTGAGTGGACCTGATACCTTTTTCATCGCCTTGATTTGCGCCGAACCACCTACGCGGGATACGGAAAGACCAGTATTTACAGCAGGACGTTGACCTGCGTTGAAAAGGTCTGTCTCAAGGAAGATCTGACCATCGGTGATGGAGATCACGTTCGTTGGAATGTATGCAGAAATGTCACCCGCTTGGGTTTCAATGAACGGCAGAGCTGTAATAGAACCGCCACCCAGATCATCAGACAATTTCGCAGCGCGCTCCAGCAAGCGGGAGTGCAAGTAGAAAACGTCACCAGGGTATGCTTCGCGACCTGGAGGACGACGGAGCAACAGGGACATTTCGCGGTATGCAGAAGCCTGTTTAGACAGGTCATCGTATACGCACAGAACGTGTCCGCCCTTGTACATGAAGTATTCACCCATTGTTACACCACAATAAGGAGCCAAGTACAGCATAGGAGCTGGGTCAGATGCTGTAGCGGATACGATGATGGTGTACTCAAGAGCTCCTGCTTTACGCAGGGTTTCTACGATGTTTGCAACGGTGGATTGCTTTTGACCGATAGCAACGTAGATACAAACCATGTTTTTGCCTTTTTGGTTGATGATCGTGTCGAGCGCCACGGATGTTTTACCCGTTTGGCGGTCTCCAATGATCAACTCACGCTGTCCACGACCAACTGGAATCATCGCATCGATTGCTTTGATACCCGTTTGGAGCGGTTCGTGTACGGATTTACGCGCCATAACACCAGGAGCTGGGCTCTCGATAGGGCGGAAACCATCGTTTGCGATTGGGCCTTGACCATCGATTGGTTGACCCAGTGGGTTTACTACGCGACCAAGCATCGCTTCCCCAACTGGAACTTCCATTACGCGGCCGGTACGTTTTACAGTATCGCCTTCCTTAATGTCGCGGAAAGGTCCCATAATAACGACACCCACGTTATCTGCTTCCAAGTTGAGTACCATACCCATTACGCCATTTTGGAACTCGAGGAGTTCACCTTGCATGGCTTTTTCCAAACCGTGAACGCGGGCGATACCGTCACCTACCTGGATAACAGAGCCTACATCCACAACTTCGATTTCAGATTTAAAGTTAGCGATCCGCTCTTTAATGAGGGAGCTAATCTCTTCTGGTCTGATTGCACTCACTTAATTCACCCCATTCATCCAACTTCTTAAAGAGCCATCGAACTTTACGCGTGATGCGCAAAGGTTTCCAACTTCGTTTTCAGGCTGCCATCATAGAGACGGTCGCCAATCTTGATAATAATGCCGCCGAGAATCGTAGGATCTACGATCGCTGTTAGACGCAGCTTTTTGTTCAGTGTTTGACCGAACTTCTCAGCAAGCTCCGCTTGTTCTTCAGCAGAAAGCGGTTTTGCACTTGTAACTGTCGCATCTGCGAAGCCACGTGCATCGTTTGCCAATTGAACGAAAGAGCTGTAGATATCAGACAGCTGAACCTCGCGTCCATTTTCAATCAGGACGTTCAAGAAGTTGAAGCTCTCTTCACCTACGTGGCTTTTGAACAGTTCGTCAGCCAGCTTGCTTTTCGCATCTGCTGCAATGTGCGGGTGCTGCATGATCTTTTTCAGATCTTCGTTTCCTTCAACAGCCTCCACAATCGCACCAAGGTCAGCTTCTACCTGATCAATCTTTCCACGCTCGCTCGCTACTTCAAAGAGAGCGCGAGCATAGCGTTTCCCTACTGCGCTACTCATAGGCGATCTCCCACTTGTGCGAGAAATTTATCAACAGTAGACTTTTGAGCAGCTTCGTCCAGTTCTTTTTCGATAATCTTGGAAGCCAAGAGTACGGAAAGACCAGTCATTTGCTCACGCAGTTCGAGTTTTGCTTTTTCTACTTCACGAGCCAATTCAGCACTTGCGTCCGCTTTCATACGCTCGGATGCAGCTTGTGCTTCAGCTACGATTTTGCTTGCTTCATCAGACGCTTGCTTTGCAGCACGGTCAATGATTGCTTTGGATTCAGCACGAGCTTCATCCAGCACGCGGCGTTGTTCAGCCAGCAGTGCTTCTGCCTCAGTGCGATTGCGTTCAGCCGAGGAGATTTGGCTTTCAATATGCTGACGACGCTTTTCCATGATACCCACGATTGGGCCCATAGCTAATTTACGAACTAGCAAGAGCAACAACAAGAATACAATTGCTTGGGTTAAGAGCGTTCCCCATTCCAGGGAGACAGCACCAAAGTCTAACATTCGTTTCACTCCTTCCTGCGAAAAGAAAGATGTATCTTCAAGGTTTAAACCTTATATTCCAAAAATAGAGGCGGGTAACAAGCGCCCGCCTATGTGTTACTAGTTGCTCGCTTACAGACGACCGTAAAGGATGAAACCGATCGCAACAGCGATAATCGGAACTGCCTCTACCAGACCAAGACCCAGGAACATGAGACCCATCAGGTTACCACGTGCTTCTGGTTGACGAGCTACGCCTTCAATTGTACGAGAAATTACCAAAGAGTTACCGATCGCTGCACCAAGAGCAGCCAGACCAAATACGATACCAATTGCTAATGCCAAACCTTCCATTGTTTAAAAACCTCCTTAGTGTTGTAAAACCGAGAATGAAATACGGAAATAGCTGATTAATGATCTTCGTTCACTTGCTGTGACAGGTAAACCATCGCCAGCGTTGTGAAAATGAACGCCTGTACAGAACCGACGAACACGGAGTAGCCCAGCCATACGAACAACGGAATGCTACCGAAGATTCCTACACTGAGCAGGAATGAGATCAAAACCTCACCTGCAAAGATGTTACCGAATAGACGCAAAGGAAGCGTCAGCGGCTTAATGATGAACTCCTCCAAGATGTGAATCGGGTTCAGGAATGTATGTTTCAACCATCCGCCAAAGCTCTTCTTGATTCCCAAATAGTGTGCGTACAGAAGAACGATGAACGCCAGAGCGAAGGTTACGCTCGGAGTTGCGGTTGGCGATTTCCACCAGCCAATGACTACACCGTGAGAGTGCGGATCGCTAGAAGTCAACTCTTCCTCCAGCTTAGCCATCTTTTGCTTCTTCATATCTTCACTCGTGGAAGCTGTCAACATGTCTTTGACCGGTTGGCTAACTTCATGACCATCACCATTGTGGTGAGACGTATTTACGTTAAAAACAAGTCCCAACTGGTTGCCAAGGAAAATATACAGGAACAAAGTGAGTGCTAAGGACACAAAACCCGCAGCCTTCTTTGGTGAGATATAGCTTTTTGTGATACCAGTTACAAAGTCAACAATCCATTCCATCACGTTTTGCGCGCCGCTTGGAGTAGCGGAGGTCAGATTGCGGCTCATACCGATACACATAAAGAGTACCACCAGAGAGGTTACCAAAATCATGAGAATAGTGGAGATGTCGAATACCATGCCCAACCATTCAAATCGCAGAGAATAATGCATGTATTTCACCCCTTTCTTCCGCGCGAGTATGTTTCATAAGCTACATCATAAAGAAAGAATCCCTACTATCTATTTAAAGGAGCGATACACAAAAAGGAAACTGAGAATCTGAAAGAGGAACAAACCAATCAGCACTCCAGCGAGACCAAACAAGTGGGGAAAACGCATGGTCAAGAAGACGGCAAATCCTGCAACAACAAGGCGTTGTAGCATGCCAGTCCCTTTAGGTCGAACACTTGGGTCGACAGCCATCTGACCGATGCGCCAAGTTTTACTAAAGAGGACTGTTCCATTCACGAGACTTCCAGCCATCCCAAGCAGGAGGCTTTGCAGAAAAAAGCGATATGATGGCAATACCGCCCACAGTATCGTAGCGATTGCCATACAGAAAAAGGCATAGCGAAAAGTGGCTCGCATAGCCGAAGAAAACGTTTGCATGTCCCATCTCCCTAGAGGTAACCGCGAACAATGCGGTAGACGCTGTACACGCCAATACCTAATCCTGCGAGCAATCCAACCATCAGAAACAGAGGGTTGGTAGCAAAGAAGCCATCCAGGTATTTCCCTAGAAGAACCCCGCCGATGACACAAACGGCCATGTCGACACCAATAAGGGTAACTAACGTGATAGCCCGCCAAGGATTATCAATTTTCGACACAGAGCAACATTCTCCTTTCATACATAAGGAGAGGGCTGGTGTCAAGTACCCCTTTGCCCTCATCCATATTAACGAAGAATTATTCCCTTTGTCAATGTTCGGCTTCGTCTGTACACAAAGCGTTCACAATTGAAACTTTATATTTTTTCAATGATGGTTGCAACGCCTTGACCACCGCCAATACACAGCGTTGCTAACCCATATTTTACCCCGTCTCGTTTTTGTAATTCGTGGACAAGTGTAACCAAAATTCTTGCCCCACTTGCACCAATTGGATGACCTAAAGCGATAGCTCCACCATTAACGTTCAGCTTTTCCCGATCGATTTCAAGTGCTTTTCCAACAGAAAGGGACTGGACGGCAAATGCTTCATTCGCTTCGATCAAATCCATGTCGGATAATGACAGTCCGGCTTTCTCCATGACTTTTTGTGTCGCAGGAACAGGGCCGTACCCCATAATGCTAGGATCGACACCAGCGCTTGCATTGGCAACAATACGTGCGAGAGGCTTGACACCCAGCTCATCTGCTTTTTCACGAGACATGATTAATAGAGCAGCTGCGCCATCGTTGATACCTGATGCGTTACCTGCTGTTACTGTTCCATCCTTTTTAAATGCCGGCTTCAGCTTGCCTAGCATCTCAGCTGTCACACCTGCACGAGGGAATTCATCTACGGAGAAAAGTAAAGGATCGCCTTTTCGTTGCGGGATCGCTACAGGTACAATCTCATCTGCAAAGCGTCCAGAAGCGATTGCTTGCTGTGCTTTTTCTTGGCTCCAAGCGGCAAACTCATCCTGCTCTTCGCGTCCGATCTCGTATTTTGTGCACAGGTTCTCTGCAGTGATTCCCATGTGATAATCATTGAACGCACACCACAAGCCATCCCGAATCATCGAATCTACGACTTTTTGATCGCCCATGCGATATCCGGAGCGCGCTCCCTCCATCAAATAAGGTGCCTGGCTCATGCTTTCCATGCCTCCAGCGAGTACCACGTCGGCATCTCCGCTTACAATTGCCTGAACAGCCAGATGAACAGCTTTGAGACCGGATCCGCAAACCTTGTTAATCGTCAAGGAAGGCACTTCATTCGCAAGACCTGCTTGAATCGAAGCCTGACGAGCAGGATTTTGACCGAGACCTGCAGAGAGAACATTTCCCATGATCACTTCATCTACCGAATCCTTGGATACGCCTGCACGCTCAAGCGCTGCCTCCAGCACGACTGCCCCCAGCTTGGTGGCACTGACACCTGCTAGTGTCCCTTGAAAGCTTCCTATCGCAGTGCGCACGGCACTCACAATAACGATCTCTTTATGACTCATCATTTACACCCCTTACGAACAGGATAGTCAACCTTCATATGATTCCCTCTTTTTTTACAAATTCCTGCAAGAAATCGCTTTCTTTTGGAAACTTATCTGTAAAATACAAATCGTCACACTCTCATGCGAGGAGAATGTTTATTTCCTCCTACTAGCCGCGCTTCCCGTGCACGTATATGATTTCATACGTTACAGGTATGCCTTGCTCACTTCTGTATTGCTGCTCATAGTTTTCTATCATCTTTAGCATCAGCTTCCTGCGCCCCAAGCCAGCCGCCTGATCGCGACTTGTATTGGCACCGATCGCTTTGACCGAATAGAGAAAGTCTCGTACCGATGGATATGTCAGGATAACCTTTTGGCTCGTTGCCTGAATATCCTCATAGCCGACATTTTCTAGCATCTGAATCCATTGACCTGCATCCAAGAGGGATAACCCGTGTCGTACGCTCTCCTCTCCCAAACTGGCATGTGCTCGTGTGAACGAATCGTGCAGCTCACAAAAGGTATCCGTTCCAAACGTCGAAAAAAAGAGAGACCCGTCTGGTCGCAGCAATCGATAAAGCCCACTTAGTGTACACTCCGGCTGCACAAACCATTGAAAGCATGCACCGGACAGAATCAGGTCTTTGGACTTTTCCGGCTGATTCCATACCCACTCTTCGGCATCCCCTTGAATAAATGTGCATGATAGTTGAAGCTGGTCCATTTTCTCCTGAGCTTTTTGCAGCATACCCGGCGCCACATCCAGCGCCTCATAGCTTGCCTCATGAAAATGCTCGCGTGCCAAATGTGTCAAGCCACCTGTTCCACAGCCAATTTCAAGAATATGCCTGATCCTGCTGCTTTGGCGAGTCGATTCCTTTATCATCGCAAGCAAGCCTGCGGCCATCTGTTTTTGCACCAAGGCGTACTTTTCATAGGATTCTGCCTTTGCACTAAAACGGCTGCTGACGACTGAGCTCCCCATCCATTCCCACCATCCTTTTTATCGCTTCGCCAATCACGTCTGGGTAGCTAACAGGTGGAGCATGACCACAACCGACTATCGGCAATAATGAAGCACCTGGTATGAGCGCAGCAAGCTCTTCCCCTGCTGCCAGCGGACAAATGACGTCCTCTGTCCCATGAATCACGAGCGTAGGACATGCCAGAGAGGAAAGCAGCGGTCGACAATCCTCTGCGCACAAATACCCAAGTCCAGCTACTAACGCCTGTAGACTCCAGTCTGAACCGGATAAAATATGTATGGGCAAACCAGCTGCTAACTCCCGGTCTTTTTCTGTCAGCATCCGTTCCACGAAATCCGTCATGACCCGCTTACGATCCAGTGGCAACAAATGCTTCATACGCAGTAGCAAGGCCTCGCTCCAGCCTTTTTCCCGTTCGGCTCTTGCGCGGACAAAGCGAGCGGTGCTTCCAATCAGGACGAGTCCAGCTACCGGATACGCTGAAGTAAGGCGCATAGCCAGCATCCCTCCCATAGACCAGCCAACTACAAGCAGAGAACGAACATCTACACCGCTAACAGCTTTTTCGACCGCTTCATAAAAATGATCCGGACCCTCCACCCGAGAATAATTAGGGGCGATGTGACGACACAAAGGAAGCCGGGCACGAATCGCACTCCAGCACTGCTCTGACATACCCCATCCGGGCAGCCATAATATAGTCCTCTCCATATCACCCCTCCTTTGTTTGCACAATACAGCTTGGGGCAAAGCTAGCTAATTCTGATTGCATCAGTTCGCCATGTATGGCTGCAAGCTGGTCCGCTGCCCATTCCAGCTCGGCATGAGTGTGCGTTGCCATCACTGTAAAACGTATGCGCGCACTGCCAGCTGGGACTGTGGGCGGGCGGATTGCAACTGCTGAAATACCTTGTTCGCAAAGCAGCTTGCTGTATTGCAAAGTCAGCTCGTTGGCTCCCAGCATCAGTGGAATGATCGGAGTATCTCCGTCTCCAACCAAAAAACCGCGTGAACGCAGCATTTGCCGAAACAAAACGGCATTCTTCTTGACTGTGTCCCGTCTCCACGTCTCCGTCTGGACAAGCGACAACGCCTCTAAGACAGAACCGATAACAGCAGGAGGCAGCGCGGTTGAATAGATGAGAGAACGCGCTTTGGAGGTCAAATAGCGAATGACCACCTGATCGGCGCAAGCATATGCGCCATAGACACCAAATGCCTTGCTGAAGGTTCCGATCAGCACATCTACCTTTTCAGCAACACCCATTTCATGACAAAGCCCCTGTCCCTCATCTCCACGCACTCCGCCTCCATGTGCCTCATCCACGATCAGCATGGCCCCAAAGCGTTTTTTTAGCACCACCAGCTCTGTGATGTGTGCTGTATCGCCATCCATGGAAAAGATGCTGTCCGTAATGATCCATTTTCGCCCGGCATGCTCGTGACGGGATAGCAGCTCCTCCAAATGCTCCAGATCATTGTGTCGGTAGCGAACATGCTTTGCACGGCTGAGAATAATTCCGTCCACGATACTGGCGTGATTCCAGCGATCGCTAAATACGATGTCACCTCGACCGACTAACGACGAGATCACTCCTGTATTAGCCTGGTAGCCATTCGCAAACACCAGTGCGCCCTCCCGTTGCTTCCAGACAGCCAGCTCTTTCTCCAGCTCCTTATACAGGGCGTAGTTCCCATTGACCAGTCGGGAGGCAGTGCCGCCTGCCCCCCATTTATGCGCTGCTCTTGCTCCGGCGTCCACGATACGCCGATCATGTGCCAGCCCAAGATAGTTGTTGGAGGATAGATTCAGTAGCCTACGCCCCTCCACACAAATCCAGGTTCCTTGGTCTTCACCACTAGGCTCTACAGCCTGTAAGCTCCTGGTCGTTGCTTCTTGCTCCATCTGCCGCCATTCTTCTTCCAGCCATGGATATCGCTTGTCCATTACGCTCTCTCCCGCCTACAGCGCACACAGCTCGATTTCAAAGCCGAGGTCTTCAATCATTTGATGGTCGGTTGTGATTTCTTGTCCCGGGGTCGTCAAATAATCCCCTACGAATAGCGAATTAGCGGCATACAGGGACAATGGCTGCAAGCTTCTCAGATTGATCTCCCGTCCTCCAGCGACACGAATTTCTTTATCCGGGCAAACGAATCGGAACAGGGCGAGAACACGCAAAGCTTTTTGTGCTGGTGTACGGCCCATATTCTCTAATGGGGTTCCGGGAATCGCATTTAAAAAGTTGACCGGAATCGAATCGGCATCGAGCGCACGCAAGGCAAATGCCATTTCCACAATCTCCTCATCGCTTTCGCCCATGCCGATAATGACCCCTGAGCAAGGAGACAAGCCGGCCCGCTTGGCAGTATCTACGGTATCTACCCGCTGATCATACGTATGGGTCGTAGTGATGTCCTCGTAATGCTTGCGGCTTGTATTCAAATTGTGGTTGTAGCGATGGACTCCCGCCTCTTTTAAGCGAGTCGCCTGATCATCGCTGAGAATACCTAAACAGGCGCAAATTTTGAGTGGCATCGTGGCGCGAATTTCCTTTACAGCTTCCTCTACTTGGCTCAGTTCCTTTTCGGTAGGTCCACGCCCTGAGGCTACAATGCAATATGTACCTGCCCTTCGATTCATTGCTTCTCGTGCACCTGCCAGTAGCGTTTCTTTATCGAGCATCGTGTATTTGGCAACAGGCGCTGTCGAAACAATCGATTGAGAGCAGTATCCGCAATCTTCTGGGCAGAGCCCGCTTTTTGCATTGAGAATCATGTTTAGCTTTACTTTTTTCCCAAAAAAGTGCTTTCTGACGAGGAATGCAGCGTTCATCAAAGAAAGCAGCTCATCATCTTCTGCCTGCAACACTTGCAATGCCTCTTCCTGCGTCAATTCTGCCTTTTGTATAGCCTTGCTTGCGTAATCCGTCCACTCTATGCCGATCGTTTGTGTCATCTGCTCATCTCTCCCGTTTTCTTTTGGCTTCTGATACAACTACGAATCTCCTCAAGATCAATCCGCTCCCGAACAAGGGAAACAAGCTTCTGCTGGTGGAGGTTTTTTTCGATCCACGGAAATGTTCCCCAAACCGGCACCTGACCATAGCGCTCAATCATACGGGCGTTCGTCTTCACGCTCTCATCCGCGCTTACCTCCGGGCTAGTTTCATTCAAAATGACTCCTGCTACCTCTATACCAAGCTCACGAGCGTACCAGATAGATAAAAGGGTATGGTTGATCGTCCCCAGCCCAGCCCGCGCCACCAACAGCAGAGGCAGTCTCAAGCGAGCCGCCAGATGCGCCATCATCTCCGTACGGGTTAACGGAACAGCCAGACCCCCAGCCCCTTCGACCAGCAATGCCGAATGACGCTTCTGTAACAATCGCCCCGCGTCTACTACCTCATCCATGGTCAAGCTTTTGCCGGCTGCTTCTGCTGCAAGCAGCGGTGTCAAAGGTGCAGGAAAAACGAGCGGTGCAATTTCGGTGCAAGAGTCCTCTACGCCACTCAGCTGCTTCAAGCGATAAGCATCACTATCCGGGTCATTTGCCAATGCCCCTGACTGAACAGGCTTCCATACGCCGATGTCCTCTCCGTCGTCTCGCAAAGCAGCGGCGATTCCAGCAGTGACCATTGTTTTGCCTACACCCGTATCTGTCCCCGATAGAAACAGCCCGGAGAATTCATGCTTGTTCATAGCTGTTCCACCGCTTTCTGGGTGGTTACCTCCCAAATGGATTCAGAGAGGATTTGGACCATTTCACTGAGTTCCTCGTTGGTAGACGCTAGCGGCGGAATCAAGACAATCACATTCCCCAATGGACGTGTCAAAAGCCCCTTTTCTCTAGCCAGCTGGCAAACTCGCACCCCGATTCGCTCCTTCCATAAATAAGGCTCCTTGGTCTGTTTATCGCGAACAAGCTCAATCCCGGCCATTAAGCCTTTACTGCGAATCTCACCGACATGAGGCTGGTCTCCAAGCGGCGCGAGCATGCCCTGCAGAACGTCTGCTTTCGCTGCTACCTCCGCAATCAGTCCCCGCTCCTCCATCAGGCGCAAATTTGCCAGCGCTACAGCACACCCCAAGGGATTGCCCGTAAACGAATGTCCGTGAAAAAACGTTTTTTGCTCTTCATAGTCAGCGTAAAACGCGTCGTAAATTTTCTCTTTGACCAATGTGGCGGCAACAGGCAAATAGCCTCCAGTAATCCCTTTGGCAACCGCCATAATGTCGGGCACTACCTCATCGTGCTCGCAGGCAAACATTTTTCCTGTCCGCCCAAAGCCTGTTGCTACTTCGTCCGCGATTAGCAGCACATCATAGGCTTGCAGGAGCTCAGCAATTTTCTTCAAGCAGCCATCTGGCATGATAATCATGCCACCTGCTCCCTGCACGACTGGCTCGACAATCATCGCCGCTATCTCATGTCCTCTCTCGGATAAGAGCCTCTCCAAACGCTCCAGCGTGTTTTCCACTGCTGCACTCTTCCCACCATCTCTGTACGGATATGGATACGGAATAACATGAGGCGAAAAAAGCAGCGGCTTGTACACCTGATGATAAAGCGGAATCGCTCCTACGCTGGTTGCCCCGATCGTATCGCCATGGTAGGCATTGTTCATCGTAATGAAAGAATGCTTACCTGCTATTCCGCGATTTTGCCAATACTGAAACGCCATTTTCAAAGCGATTTCTACCGCAGTCGCTCCATTGTCCGAATAAAATACTTTGGTTAAGCCTGGCGGAGCAATGCGCACCAGCTGTTCTGCCAAAAGAATCGACGGTACATTAGCCATGCCCAGCAGTGTAGAATGCGCTACCTGACCTAGTTGTTCGATAATGGCTTCGTTGAGCTCTGGAACATTGTGACCATGGACATTGAGCCACACGGAAGAAAACCCGTCATAATACGCACGTCCGTTCACATCAATGAGCTTGATGCCCTCTCCTCTGGTAATAATCAGCGGCTCCTCTGCTACGTAATCCTTCATTTGCGTAAAAGGATGCCAGAGGTACTGCTTGTTTTTGGCAGCAAGCTCACTATACGAATATGACAACCAAATCACCTCTTTAGTTAACAAATATTTGTTAACTAACATTTTAAAATGGTTAACTCATTTTCGTAAAGAGTTTTTCTTCCAGAACGCAAAAAGACCAAGCTCCTTTTTACAGGTAGCTTGGTCTTTTTCATATCGCTCTTTATTTCGTTTGATGCAAAATCCGGTACAGCGCCACAACGCATACAGCACGACTTGTTGCACTGTTCGGCTGATATTTCCCATTTACCGGATCAATCAACCCAAGACCGACCATGTTGGTAATGGACGCAGATGCCCAGGATGGCCACGTCCCCTTATCTGAAACGGTCTTGGCCGCTCCTTTTTTATTCAAAAGACGGTCCAGAATAACGGCTGCTTCCGCACGAGTCACGGTTTGATCCGGACGGAAGGTTTTATCTGCATACCCTTTTACCAGACCCTTGGAGACGGCAACCTGTACAGCTCCTTGCGCATAAGCAGGCACCTTGTCCTTGAAGTTTAGTTTAGGAGTAGCGGGGAGATCCCATTCAAACGTCCGAGCCAGCAAGGTCACAAACTGTGCTCTGGTCAAAGAAGCGTTGGGGCCAAAGGTCGTTTCGGTCAGTCCTTTTACGTACCCTTTTTCCGCCATGTAGCTGATTTCTGCTTTAGCAGGGTGGTTCTCGATATCGACAAATGGAGAAGCTCCTGTACCCGCGTTGTCCAAATAGTACGGTACGTATTTGCCATAGCTGTTCACTTCATATGACCACTGACCCTGTGCGTTGACAGTGCCCAGAAGCGGATCAAGTGTTTGATTGGCTTCATTTACGAACAGCAGCCCAATTCCTTTGCCTGCAATCCATTGCTTCGGTGCAAGTGTCAAGTGCAGTGGCGATGTTGAAATTTGGTCCTCTTGACCAGCCTTCAGATCGCCTGGCTTGATCGTAAAGGAGTAATCAGCTGGTACATAGCCAGGGAGTGACTGCGTCACAATCGAATCAATCTCCACTGTTGCGCTCTCCAGGAATGCTGCTGCATTGACCATGGAGTAGTTCAGATCCAGCTCTTTACCCAATGAGATGCTTCCAGGAAGCTCAGGGACAACTGCTGTATCGCTTGGCTGACCTGTCTGGTTTGGCAAGAGCAGCGAGAATTCATCGAAATACAGCGTTCCTTTATCTTGCGTGATTCCATCATTCGGCTGGTCAACGACGTACACACTCTTCAATTGCAATGGATATGCGACGCCGCTTGGGAAGTATCCTTTGACCTGCTTCCAGCCTGTCCAGTCGATTTCTTTTGCCAGATCGACGTACACGCTCTTGCCGTTTGCATCGATTGCTTCAGCTCTTAGCCAATGTCCACTGTTGTCGCCATTCACCCATAAGCCTAATCCTAAAGGCTTACCTGGAATCGCAACTGGACCCGGGCCTAGGATGCCATACGCAAAACGCATGCCGCTGCTTGGTGCTCCTGAGAAGTTGTACACCAGCTTGGCTGCTTTCTTCGTTCTGAATACTTGATCGGTAACGGTCGTAAAGGAACCACTGGAGCTGATGCTCGTAGGATTTCCTGCATGGTACATGCCCGTCAGGTTGTCAAAAGTGAGCCATGGCTCTTCAAACTGTCCAACCGCGATTGGTACGTTGGTAGACACACCATCATAAGTGATCGTCAAGGTTGCATTGCCAGGTACGTTTCCTGCTACCAGCTGGAGCTTGTCGTTTATCGTAGCGATGTCAGAATTGATGCTAGTCTGTACGCTCAAAGGCGTTGCTTGTACGACTGAGCCTTTCTTTGTCTTGATTTTCACATCAAGATTCAAGGCTTGTCCCGGTGCGATCGTCAGAGGATTTGGCGATACGACGATCTGCTGGACATCATTTCCAGAAATCACATGAATCTCTTTATTTTGCGACACATTTCCGAGTCTTGCTGTCAGTGTAATTTGACCCGAGCGGGCAGGTGTAAAATGCTGTCCGTTTACAGTCCCCGCCTCAGACTGACTGGCATCCCAAGTGACGTTGGAGGCATTAATCGCGTACGGCTGGTAATGCGTGTCATACCCTTTGGAAGCTGTCAGCGGAATGCTTTGACCGATCAGCACATCGGATGGAACATCAATTTGGAATCCTCTTAATTCTCCTGGCGGTGCTGTGTTGTAAACGGCAAGCCCCGTAGGAACGCGTCGTTCTGACCCGCCACTTGGTTTGTTGGACAAAGTGGCATATGTATCTCCCAGTGATCTGGTTGCCATCGTCGTGGAGCCACCGCCATCAAAGTTGACTGCGCGATACGAGCCCAGCTCCGCCATAATTTTTGCCAGCTCGTCGAGGTAAACCCCATTGCTTCCATCAATCGTAACCATGTAGAGCGTTTTGCCGTCCCCGGAAACCCCGACAGCTGTACGCGCTGTTAATGAAGTAATCGATTTATCTGCCTGGAAAGAGGTCAATGCTTTTCCCTGGTCCACCAGCAGCACGTTCCCGCCAACCGCCTGTGTCAAACCAATGTTTTGAGGTGTCGTCTGGTATTCAGCCACTGCGCTGGCACCAACAGGGAGGTTTTGCTTGAGAAAAGCAGCGGCTTCGCCATGCCCCCACAGAACGAATCCGTTATAAGGGATAGGTGCCCCCGGCTGGTTCATGCGCACTTCTTTGACAACATGGTCAACCACAACTACCTCTACAACATCCTTGTAGCCTGTAATAGCTCCAAGGCTTGTCTTACCAAAAGCAGGTGTATACAGATTCAGCTGGTTTTGGTGACTTTTTCGGCCGTCACTCGGATTGTATTCTTCCTTGTTCACACCCTGCAGCGGATAAGTCGCACCGCTACCTGTTGTCACCTTTCCGCCAAAGCCGAACTTGTCAATAAAGGCTGTCTTGTCGCCCTTCAGTCCCAAGCTGTACCAGTACGAGATCAAACCCATCGAAGAAATCGTCTGCTCGTCCTTCACTACAATACCGAACGGCGCACCGCGTTTGGACATATTGAAAAAGTCAGCATTGATCGCAGCTACTGCACCCGTTTCCCGCGCCATTTGGGTTACGGTTTGTCGGTCAGTCAGCTTGCCTGCCGTCCCGTATACAGGCTTCACTTCTACATACTGATTGTTCAGATCCACCTTGGTTACCATTACGGTAATGGGCTTATCCGCAAAAGATTTCGTGTATTTGAGTAAAGTGGTTCCCTCTCCAATCGGGGTCTGCCACACCATTTGCAATGCGCTGCTTTCCGCTCTAGCCTGTGCAACATTCGTCGCAAGCGGCGCAAACGGAACAAAAGCTCCCCAGGCCATTGTCGTAGCCGTGAGCAGCGTCACTATTTTTCGCGCTCTCATATTGTGACTCCTCTCCATTTTCCAATCTTGTGTCTGTAAGTTATGTATGGGTACAACTAAAATATAGACGCATCATAGTGGGTGATAGTTTCGCGTAATCGCTATATTCATAATTAGAAAAACATACCAACTATATAACAACTGGCAAAAAAAGAAAACCCTCCCGGTTACTTGAATAAACCGGATGGGTTCTCACAGCTTGATGACGCTTATTTAGAGCCATATTATTATGGTTGATTATTGACCTGTCCGAAAAGGTTCTGGACGCTCAGCACGCATTCCGAAATGATGCAAGATCGCTTCGACAATTCGTCTGGACGCTTCCCCATCGCCGTAAGGATTGGCTGCATGTGCCATGGCATTGTAAGCTTCCTGGTTAGTCAGCAGTTCCTTTGCCATCGCGTACACCTCTGCTTCATCCGTACCTGCCAGCTTCAAGGTCCCAGCTGCGATACCTTCCGGACGCTCTGTGGTATCACGTAGCACCAGCACTGGCACACCAAGAGAAGGAGCTTCTTCTTGTACTCCGCCAGAGTCAGTCAGAATTAGATGAGCACGACGTGCAAAGTTGTGGAAATCAGTCGCATCCAAAGGATCAATCAACTGGATGCGGTCATGACCACCAAGCAGCTCTTGTGCTACTTCCTGCACAGCCGGATTCAAATGAACAGGATAAACAACCGCGATTTCCGGATGCTCGTCCACGAGTCTTCTAACCGCTCGGAAAATTTGGCGCATCGGCTCACCCAGGTTCTCGCGACGGTGAGCAGTCATCAGCACCAGCTTATGGTCACCTACACGGTCCAGCACTGGATGCGTGTAATTTTCACGCACAGTTGTTTTCAGCGCATCAATCGCTGTATTACCAGTAATGTAGATGCGCTCCTCTGGCTTGGCTTCACGGCGCAGATTGTCTGCAGAGCTTTCTGTTGGTGAAAAATGCAGGTCTGCCATGACACCAGTCAATTGACGATTCATTTCTTCCGGGAACGGCGAGTACTTGTCCCACGTACGCAAGCCAGCTTCCACGTGACCGATTGCCACCTGGTTGTAAAAAGCAGCCAGACTGGCAACAAAGGTCGTAGACGTATCACCGTGAACCAACACGATGTCCGGCTTCACTTCCTTCATTACTGCATCCAGACTTTCTAGCGCACGGCTAGTCAGACCAACGAGTGTTTGTCTTTCCTTCATAATGTTCAAGTCAATGTCCGGCTTGATTTCAAAAATCTCCAGCACCTGATCGAGCATTTGGCGATGCTGGGCGGTCACGCAAACGATAGATTCGATCTCTTCGCTGTGCTTGTTTAGCTCGTGCACCAGTGGAGCCATCTTGATCGCTTCCGGGCGTGTGCCGAATACCGTCATTACTTTACATGTTTTCATCGGTTTTTCCCTCTCCAACTACTTCGTGCCGTACAAGCGGTCTCCCGCATCCCCCAAACCAGGCACGATGTATCCATGGTCATTTAAGTATTCATCTATAGCGGCTACGTAAATATCCACATCCGGATGCTCATCCTGCACCATTTTGATTCCTTCTGGAGCAGCAATGAGACACATCAGCTTCAGGTTTTTCGCACCGCGATTTTTCAATGCAGTAAGCGCAGCAACAGCAGATCCACCCGTTGCCAGCATTGGATCTGTTACGATCAGCTCGCGTTCAGCGACATCGGAAGGCAGCTTGACGTAGTATTCCACTGGCTTCAATGTCTCTGGATCACGATAAAGACCTACGTGTCCTACCTTTGCAGCTGGAATCAGCTTCATCAGACCGTCTACCATACCAAGACCTGCACGCAGAATCGGTACCAGACCTACTTTTTTACCAGCAATTACATTCGATTTACAAGTAGCTACTGGCGTCTCGATTGTCGTTTCCTCGAGCGGCATTTCACGCGTGATTTCATAGCCCATCAGCGTAGTTACCTCGTCCACCAGCTCACGAAATTCCTTGGTTCCCGTATTCTTGTCACGGATAAACGTAACTTTATGCTGAATTAGTGGATGGTCAAACACATATACACGGCTCATTTAAGCTCCTCCGTTTCCCTATCAATGCATCTTTTTCATAATAGCGAAGGAGTGTGCCGACGTCAATTTGCCCAATCTTCATTCTTTTGTTGTACAAAAAGACAGGCCCGCATGAAAAAACTCCATGGGGCCTGCTATAGTAGCGTCTATTAGATATTCAAGCCTTCGTACATTGGGTAGCGTTGGCACAAAGCTGCCACACGTTGACGTGCTTCTTCGTGTTTCGCTGCGTCTTCTGGATTTTTCAAAGTGAGTGCGATGATCGCTGCTACTTCTTTCATCGCCTCGTCGTCAAAGCCACGGCTAGTCACAGCTGGGGTACCCATACGAACACCGCTTGTTACAAACGGGCTTTGTGTATCGTAAGGAATGGTATTTTTGTTTGTCGTGATGCTTACTTCATCCAGAAGATGCTCGGCTACTTTACCAGTCAAACCGATTTTGCTTACATCAACCAGTACGAGGTGGTTGTCGGTTCCATCAGATACGAGAGTCAAGCCTTCTGCTTTGAGAGCTTCTGCAAACGCACGTGCATTTTTTACGATATTATTCGCATAATCTTTGAAGTCTGCTTGCAGTGCTTCACCGAAGGAAACCGCTTTTGCCGCGATTACGTGCATCAATGGTCCACCCTGTACGCCAGGGAATACGGATTTGTCGATTGCTTTTGCAAACTCTTCCTTGCACAGGATCAAACCGCCACGTGGACCACGCAGTGTTTTATGAGTAGTGGAAGTAACGAAATGCGCATGTGGAACTGGATTTTGATGCACGCCTGCTGCTACCAGACCAGCAATGTGCGCCATATCTACCATGAAATAAGCGCCTACTTCATCAGCAATTTCACGGAACTTGGCAAAATCGATCGCACGTGGGTATGCACTCGCACCTGCAACGATCAGCTTAGGCTTGTGCTCCAAAGCTTTGGCACGAACATCATCATAGTTGATCAAATGAGTTTCTTGATCTACTCCGTACTCTACGAAATTGTACAAGGTACCGGAGAAGTTAACAGGGCTTCCGTGAGTCAAGTGACCACCATGGGACAGGTTCATCCCGAGTACAGTATCGCCTGGCTGCAGAATGGTGAAGTAAACAGCCATGTTCGCTTGTGCGCCAGAGTGTGGCTGTACGTTTGCATGCTCAGCGCCAAACAGCTCTTTTACACGATCGCGAGCGATGTTCTCAACGATGTCTACGTATTCACATCCGCCATAGTAACGACGGCCTGGATAGCCTTCTGCGTATTTATTAGTCAGTACAGTGCCCATTGCTTCCATAACGGCACGGCTAACGAAGTTTTCAGATGCAATCAGCTCAATCTTGTCGCGCTGTCTTCCGAGTTCCAGTTGAATGCCTTCTAATACTTGTGGGTCCTGTTTACGCAAAAATTCTAGCATGATTTATCTCTCCTCCTTGAATATGGGCTTGGACTGCTTTGAAAGCCCTTTTTAGGTACAGCTATCAGTAGGGGGTGTAACTTCGTATACCGCTCGGGCGCCACCAATCAGCTTGGGTCTTGTAGAAGCGGCTGTAACATGGGCTTCTCCCACGCTGCGCAGCGTCGGGCGAACAGGTACCGCGACATGCTTCAAATGCATGCCGATAAAAGTATCGCCGATGTCAATTCCGGCATGAGCCTGGATATGCTCGACTACCACGGGGTCCATCATCTGTAAAAAGGCATGAGCTGCCATGGAACCACCTGCTGTAGGAACCGGAACAACCGAAACCTCTTCTAGTCCGTTGCGCTCCATTACTTCACGCTCGAGCACCAGCGCTCTGTTCAAATGTTCACAACATTGAAATGCAACAGCAAAACCAAGCGGCTCCTGCGCAGTACGAATCCCTCGATAAATCGCGGCCGCTACGTCCTTGCTGCCTGCTTTGCCAATATGATTTCCGAGAACCTCGCTGGTACTGCATCCGATCACCATGATTTGTCCTGTCTTCATGTTGGCAAGACGAGCCACTTCTGCGACTATCTCATGCACTTGATTTTCGATGGCGGACAGATCCACTTACTTCCCTCCCGCGTGCTTCTCTTCAATCTGGGTGATCTTGTCTACACGGCGTTCATGGCGTCCACCCTGAAATTCTGTTTCCAACCAAATTTTCACGATATCGAGTGCAAGTCCAGGACCAATGACACGCTCACCCATAGCCAGTACATTTGTATTGTTATGCTCACGGGTTGCTCGTGCAGAGAACGTGTCGTGTACCAAGGCACAGCGGATACCAGGGACCTTGTTGGCAGCAATCGACATGCCGATGCCTGTCCCACAAACCAAAATCCCACGATCAAACTCGCCCGCCGCCACTTTTTCAGCTACTGGCAAAGCATAATCGGGATAGTCTACCGATTCCTCACAAGTACAACCGAAATCTTCCGTTTGGATGTTCATGGAAGTCAGAAGCGTCTTGATCTCTTCCTTTAGCTTATATCCACCGTGATCAGCAGCAATCGCCACTTTCATCTGTCATCCCTCGCTCGTTTTATAATCTCAATCATTATACATCAAAATGCGCCAAGTAAAAAGTGAACATTTTTTACTTCAAACCAAAACAATGTTCGTGCTATCGACATAAAACAAGGTCCTGACTCTCTGCCAGCACCTCATTCAGCTCCAAATTCACGAAAACGCGGGTGTTGCAGCATCGCAAACAGCCTGTCCAACGATTCCTCAATTTCCTCTGCACACAGCCGATAATCTTCAAGTGCGCCCCCGAACGGATCGGCAATATCGGTTATCCCTTCTACACCAACGAACTCTCTAAGCGTATACACCTTGGGCAGCGCCAAAGGAAAAAAGGTTTGTATCGCGTGCTTGTGACTGTTCGTCATCGTTAATATGACATCCGACCATTCAATTAGCCCCTCATCTAGTCGGCTTGATGTATGTGCGTGCTCGATTCCTCGTTCATCCAATACCTGCTTGGCGTGCAAGGAAGCCTCTTGTCCTGGAAAAGCCGCTACTCCAGCCGAGCGTACTTCATAGCCACGGCCTGCCGTTTTTGCACGAAACATCGCCTCTGCCATCGGGCTGCGACACGTATTCCCCGTGCAAACAAACAATATGCGCTTCACGAAACGCCCCTCCTTGTGTCCAGCAGCTTTGTGCAGTCGTTATGTCGCCTATAAGATAAATTTTAACCCAAAACAAAACAAAATAAGCCCACCTACTAGTTCGCTGTAATCCCCCAGCCATCCTCCCACGCTTTTTCCGAGCAATAGGCCAAAGTATGACATAGCTCCTCCCATAATACCAAAAAGAGCGATCGCCAAAACCCTGTTTACTTCGATTAAGCCAAATGAGAACCCAACGGTAAGAGCATCCAGACTGACGCTGAATGCAAAGAGCAACAGCCCGAATCCTTTAGTTTTTAAGACACTGCGCTGATCTCCATGGATAAAACCGTTCCATAGCATATGCATGCCGATGGCCATCAGGACCCCACCGCCAATAAAAACGGCTATATCCCCGACCAAATCGGATAAATAAGCACCGACAAAAATCCCAATTACAGGCATAGCCACGTGGAAAAGCCCGATTGTAATACTCACCTTCAAAATTTCCCTCAAGCGGATTCCTACCATGCCTACGCCGATCCCGAGTGAAAAGGCATCCATACTTAAGGCAAAGGCAATCATGAGCAAGGTCAAAAATTGCCCCCATTGAAACAAGACCTGATCCAATCCGCCTCCCCCTCCTTGTCTCTTCACCTTATGCGGACAAGGAGGAGTTTAGACGCTTTATACGGATAGAATTCGACCGCCTGCGGCCTTCTCTAGCCGATTCATTACAGCCATGCCCAGTCCATCCCGTGAGAAGGTTTCTCCCACAATGAATTGAACCTGATGATCATCAAAATCACGCAATACAGCATACAGCTGCTGCGCTACCTCTTCCAAATCAGCGTGAGAGCCAACCGAGAGGACGACATCAGCTTCCGGCTGCTGCTCCCAATAAGAGAGCGATTCTTCCGTAGCGAGTACACCCGTTTTTTGACCATGCTGTTTGGCATCGCGGAGCATTTCGGTCATTTTTTTCCGCACGTGATCAGCTTCTCCCGTTACCAGCCACAGCTCACCTTCAGGAGCATAATGAGTATATTTCATCCCAGGAGCACGAGGGGTTTCTACTGCCCCCACCTGAAAGGACGGGTCCAACGCAACCGTTCCGATTACCGCTTCCATCTGCTCACGGGTAATTCCACCTGGCCGCAAAATGATTGGTGGGTCGACAGTTACATCGATCACTGTTGATTCCACTCCCACACCTGTAGCCCCTCCGTCCAGAACGCCTGCTACTCTACCTTCCAAATCAGTGAGCACATGGGCAGCGGTCGTAGGGCTTGGACGTCCAGAACGATTGGCACTGGGGGCTGCAATCGGCACGCCAGCTTCCTCAATAATAGCAAGTGCCACCGGATGATCCGGCATGCGTACACCGACAGACTCCAGACCAGCCGTCACCAAGGATGCTACCCGATCTGTTTTTGGCAGGATAATCGTTAAAGGCCCTGGCCAAAAAGCATCCATGAGCTGCTTGCCTTTTGTCGGAATCTCCCCAGCTACTGTAGCCAGCTGCTCACTCGCACCTATATGAACAATTAGCGGATTGTCGCTCGGTCTGCCTTTTGCTAGAAATATTTTTTCCACAGCTTCGTCGGATAATGCATTCGCTCCCAATCCATAGACCGTCTCAGTAGGAAAGGCTACGACTTCTCCAGCGCGCAGAAGACTGGCGGCATCCACAATCTGTGTACAACTCCGGAGTTTTTCCACAGTATTTTCCACATCGTTATCCACAGACCAGACTTTTGTCATTTGATTTGTTTCCATCGTGAAAATATCCTTTCTCTAGCTCGTTTCATAATAATTGAGTGCCTTTAGTATAGTTGCGCAGGTAAAAGTTTTCAACAGCCTGTGGGTAACTTGTGAATAACTTTATCCCATGTACGTGGAAAACATGATTGTTACCTGTTTTTAACTTATTTTTTCTGAGCTCTGTAGTAAGATGAGCTTAGAAAAAAAATCTACCTGTCCTCATGAAAGGATTGTGAATCGATATGTCATCCTTTAAATCCGCTGCTACAAGCTTACTCGGAACTGCTGTCCTACTCACAGCTGTAGCAGTTCCAGCACTTGCTGCCCCTGCTGCTACTTCTCCCGCTAAACCAGTTGCTCCTGCTGTCCAAGTGCAAAAACCACAGGCACAAGGAGTTGTCATCACTCCTAAGACCATTTTGTCAGAGACGAAAGAACATGCCATCAAAGTAAATGTTCCTGTCATCAGCGGTCTCGAAGATAAAGCATTCCAGGCACAATTGAATGCTGCTCTGCTCAAACAAGCCCAAGACGCGATAGCAGAAACCCAGCAGGGAGCAAAGGAAAATGCCGCAGATGCTAAGAAATACGGCTATGATTTGCGACCATATGCCCTCGATATTTCCTATGAAGTCCAATCCACCGGCAAGCTCGTTTCGTTTTCAGTTCAAACCTATGTTTATACTGGCGGGGCACATGGGATGACGGATGTAACCTACTACACCATTGCCAATCAGCCAAAAGCAAAGCAGCTGACTTTAGGTGATTTGTTTCAGCCTGGCTACAACTACCGCACGATTTTAAATCAATTGATTAAGCAACAAATTAAGGAAGTGAACGCAAAGGAAGGATTTGAAGTCTACTCGTTTGAAAGCATTGCTGACAACCAATCCTTCTCGTTTGAAAAAGGAAATCTGGTCATCCATTTCAGTCAATACGAAATTGCGCCGTATGCTGCTGGAATGCCTTCCTTTACCATTCCCGCTCATCGCTTCCAAAATCTCTTGAAACCGGAAATTGCAGCACTGCTAAAGTAAAAAGCTTCTATACGCCTACGCACAAACGACACCTGACATTTGCTCGGTGTCGTTTGCTTTTTCTATATCTTACGAGAACCAGCTCTCCAGCTTTTCCCACAGATAAAATCTGACCTGTACTTCAGGAGCAGGTGCAGGCTCTACCTTCTCCATGGAAATGCTTGTTTGCTGTTGCTCTGGCTCCAAACGAGCTTGGCGCCACTGCTGCAATTCTGAAAGCGAGCTGTCCATCGAGCTGATCGAGGAGGTGGTCTGCGAAATAGCATTTCCCACTGACAAGCTGTCTGCTCCTTCCGTCTGCTCCTTGCTCACTTCCGCTGCTGCGGCAACTGCATCGCCGTTGGACATATCGATAAAGCAGAGTGGCGGGAATAATACGCACCACCAGTTTTGTCCTTTAGCTTCCCCGATTTGTACACGCAGTGCCTCATAATTTCCAGCAGGGTACACATAAGAGCCGTACAATTTAGTCGGAAAAGGCACTTGGCCGAAATCTACCACAGCTGTATAGGAAAAACCACGTTCACGTATCGTTTTGTCTACCACTTCCTGCAATACTGGCAAATTAGCCTCAACGACCTCCTGCGCTTCCTCAAAAGACTTGATATCGTCAGCCCAAGTTTCCATCTGAGCAATGAGTGCATCCCGTACTTCACGCTTCAACCATTGATCCTGAACCGAATCACTATTGGCAATGATGCGCAACCGAATTGATTCCTGAGGGATCGGCCCATTATCCAAAACATTAGCCGAAGTAAGCTGTCCCTCCCAGCTCATCATAAGCACGATCAACGTAAATCCTAAAAGTAGCGTCCGTTTCATATCCTTCCGTCTCCCTCTCTACTGATCTTCCGAGTCTCTTTTCTCTTCTTAGGATCAGTATGGACAGAAGCTTCGAGATTCAAACGTCGACTAACGAATATTCGCGCAATTTCAGCAAAAAGACGGCGAGAGGACTACGCCTCTACCGTCTTACGCCGATAACAACCCGCTCAATTCCAGCCAAATCATTGACGATGCTCACGGCTTCAATAACACCTGAGCCTGTCATCAAATCTGCTACATCTCTTGCCTGGTGAATCCCTACCTCAAAAGCAACGATTGCTTTCGGCCTCAGTATCCGTGGCAATGCCTCACACAAGCGCCGATAAAAAACAAGTCCGTCCGCGCCCCCATCCAAAGCCATCCGCGGCTCGTGAACGCGCACTTCCTCGTCCAGCTCATCCACATCACGACTCGGAATATACGGCGGATTGGAAACCAAAATATCAACTTGTTCACCAGCCTGCAGGAGTGGCTCTACTAAATCCCCCTGTAAAAAGCGGACAGTAGCGCCTAGTCTTTCTGCATTTTCCTTCGCAATGGCTGTCGCTTCCGGTGACAGGTCCACCGTTGTTACATTCCAGTGCGCACGCTCGCTAGCAATGGTAATACAAATCGCTCCACTGCCGGTACCGATATCGGCGACTGATAGCTTTTCATCTGCTTGCCATAGCTCGTCTGCCAGTCTGATAACCTGCTCGATTAAAATTTCTGTCTCCGGACGAGGAATCAGCACACCAGGACGGACATGGAACACACGCCCATAAAACTCCTGAGAACCAAACATGTACTGAAGTGGTTCAGACTGTGCACGCCGCTGGCAAAGCGCAACCAATCGCTCGATCACATCGCGAGAAATAGGCTCCATCTGTGAGATCAAAAACCGCGTACGGTCTAGGTCCAGGCAATGCCGAATCAACAGCTCCGCTTCGAATAAAGGGTCTTTTGCCCCGTGCTCCCGCAAAAACGAAGAAGCCCGCATTTGGGCTTCTCGAATCGTTTTGACATCAGACCAATCAAGCGGAGTGTGCATGGCTTTTCAAAAGCTCCGTTTGTTCATGCATGATGAGGTTATCGATCACTTCATCCAGCTCGCCTTCCAGAACGGATTCCAGACGGTGCAGTGTCAAACCGATGCGGTGGTCGGTTACACGGCTTTGCGGATAATTGTACGTACGGATGCGCTCGCTACGGTCGCCAGTACCAACCAGGCTTTTCCGCGTAGCATCTGCTTCCGCATTTTGCTGCTGCATGTAAAAGTCATACAGACGTGCACGCAATACGCGCAGCGCCTTGTCTTTATTCGAGTGCTGGGACTTCTCATCCTGACAGGAAACCATGATACCTGTAGGAATATGCGTAACACGCACCGCCGACTTGGTGGTGTTAACGCTTTGTCCACCCGCTCCACTGGAACAGAAGGTGTCGATGCGGATGTCTTTTTCGTGTACTTCCACTTCCACGTCTTCCGCTTCTGGCAGAACAAGTACAGTTGCTGTAGACGTATGAATACGTCCGCCAGATTCAGTCGCCGGGATACGCTGCACACGATGGGCACCGCTCTCGAATTTCATTTTGCTGTAAGCACCGCGACCGCTGAGGGAGAAAACGATCTCCTTGTAGCCGCCGATATCGGTAGGACTTGCCTCCAATACCTCGATTTTAAAGCCGTTACGCTCAGCAAAACGTGTATACATACGGAAAAGAACAGCTGCAAACAAGGCTGCTTCCTCACCGCCTGCCGCACCGCGCACTTCCACGATCACGTTTTTGTCGTCGTTAGGGTCTTTTGGAAGCAGCAGGATTTTCAAGCGCTCTTCCAATTGCTCCTTGCGTGCAGTCAGTTCGCTGATTTCCAGCTTAACCATTTCACGCATTTCATCATCGAGCTTTTCTTCCTGCATGGCTTTTGCATCATCCATCTGACTTACAACTGATTTATATTCACGGTATGTTGTTACGGTTTCTTCCAACGATGACTGTTCTTTGGACAGCTCGCGCAAGCGCTTTGTATCACTAATGACGTCGGGGTCACATAGGAGATTGGTTACCTCTTCAAAACGCTCTTCAACAGCAGATAAGCGTGTAAACATTGTATTTCACCCCATAACAAAGAATGACTAAAAAAACAATCATAACAGATAAATTATAGGAGGAAAGTAGAAATAAGTCAAAGCGCATTATTTTACTGGGAATCTTTTTCAAAATACAAAAACAGGCCCGGGATTCCCGAGCCTTTCTACACGCTTCCCTTTTGCCAAAAAGGTTAACGATGGAATCCTTCATTGGAGGTTACGTGAAAATCATACCGTGGTATTTTCTGCTTCAGGGCGGCAATGACGTCTTGTTCAACCGTCCGCGCCTGCCCAGCAGTAATGTTGTGCACGAGATCAAGAGTAACATATGCATTTGCACCGTTTAAGGTGATACGAGCGCCCTCCACACCCGGAACCGATTTAGCCATCATTTCCATGTTGTTCATATCGATTTGGGAATTCCGTACATTTGATTGTCCGATGATCATATTCGGGTTTTGATTGCGCCCCATCAAGGAGTCTCGATCCTGTGTATGTGGTGCCGGGCGATGTAGTGTATCTCCGCTACTCTCTCCGGCTATCGTAGCCGGACGCTGCCCCTCTACTCTTTGTGTATTATAGCTTTTCTCCTGGGTCGTGCTGCGACCACACCCAGCAGTCAGGACAGACGAAAGAACAAGCACGCCCACAACTGCCAGCCCGCTTTTCCAAACCGACGTTTTACGCATGAAAAAGCCACCTCCTGTTTTGCTTTAGTCTGCGCATCCCATGACGGGCTCATGCACATCCAAAACGGAGGTAGCTTCTATCCAGAACGTTATGCAAAATGCGTTAGCTATTGAGCGGCGGACGATAGTAGTGCTGGCGACAAACGCTGCTGTATGTATCATTTCCAGCGATTTCAATCGTCTCTCCAGTATATACCGGTTGTCCATTTTTGAATTTTAAAATATGGGTCGCCTTTTTATTGCAGTACACACAGACGGTCTTGATCTCTTCTACCTTATCCGCCTCACAGAGCAGCGCCGCACTTCCCGGGAAGAGCTCATTTTTAAAGTTTTTCAAGAGACCGTAAACAATAACAGGTATGCCTAAGCGATCGACGATCAAAACGAGCTGCTCGACGTGATGCTTGCCAATAAATTGCGCTTCATCCACTAACACACAATCTGGCTTGACTGCTTCGGCTGCTACGATTTCGTACAGGTTTGTCTCTTCGCTAATCGGAATCGCTTCTCGGCTGATCCCTACGCGCGAAGCCACTTTGCCTACACCGAAACGATCATCCACCGCGGGAGTAAACACCATGACCTTTTTTCCCGATTGCTCGTAATTGTGCGCGACCGTCAGTAACTGAATGGATTTCGAAGCGTTCATCGCCCCATATCGAAAATATAATTGTGCCACGTTTCTATCTCCCTTTGCCCAGAAGTGGTTATTCATTTTCTCTGAAAAATGGCCAGACAAAAACAAAACCAGGTAGATCGCTCTACCTGGTTGCTCCAATCCTTTCCGATTAGGAAAGATTGTATTTGCGTTTGAAACGGTCTACACGTCCGCCAGCGTCAACGAATTTTTGTTTTCCTGTGAAGAAAGGATGGCAGTTGGAGCAGATCTCCACTTTCAACGCTTGTTTCACGGAACCGGATTCAAATTCGTTACCGCATGCACATGTAACAGTTACTACGTTGTACTTAGGATGAATACCTTGTTTCATCTTATCTACACCTCTTTCCGCCCTGAATCGTTTGCCGAAACAGAGTTATATCAACACATATCAGATAGTAGCACGCTGACAGCCGAAATGCAACAGCTTGGACGATTAGGCCATGTTTTTCCTGCGCTGAAGCTCCTCTGGCGGAATATGCGTAAACGAACCGATTACCACATCTGGCAATTCTTCCTGATAAATTTCAATCGCCTGCTTCATTCCAAAAACCTCACCTTGTGCCTTTGGAATCATGGACAGATAGCTTTCTGGATCGATGTTCAGATTTCGCATCTGGATCAGCTTGATTCCTGTTCGACGAATGAAGTTAATCATAGCCTCCATCTCTTCTTCACGGTCAAAAACACCCGGGAAGCAGAGGTAGTTAATCGAGGTGTATACCCCTTTGGAAGCCGCATACTCAGCCGAGCGCGCAACATTTTCCAGCGTATAGTTGCGAGGGCGGTAATAAGCGTTATAGTGCTCGTCAATGGCACTGATGATACTTACGCGCATCAGGTCGAGGCCTGCGTCTACAATCCCTTTGATGTGGTCGGTCAGACCCGCATTCGTATTAATGTTAATGAAGCCCATATCAGTTGCCTCACGGACACGTCGCATTGCCGGAACGATGATGGAAGCCATCGTCGAAGGCTCGCCTTCACAGCCTTGGCCAAAGCTGATGATGCTCTCTGGTGTTTGCAAATGGTGGAGCATGACCTCAACCAGCTCGTCCTCTGTCGGCTTGAAATTCATCCG
Source organism: Brevibacillus reuszeri (assembly GCF_002897295.1). Taxonomy (GTDB): domain Bacteria; phylum Bacillota; class Bacilli; order Brevibacillales; family Brevibacillaceae; genus Brevibacillus; species Brevibacillus reuszeri_A. Next base: position 20,595 of record NZ_BEXF01000026.1, on the reverse strand, counting down.
GGTTTGCGGTGAAGGGAAGCCGCTGTCCTCTGGCTGCTCGGAAATACATCCGTAGCAACCCGCGTTACAGGTATAAGAGACAGGCAAGCTGCCTTCCCAGCGGTTGAAAAAGTTATTGGAGGCTGTCAGACACTCGTATTCCAAAGCACAATGGGACAAGTGGTTTAAAATCCGGTTTTGCGGGAACAGCTCCAATGTCTTTTCCACTCGCTGACGTAGCTCATCCATCGGAAAGTTCAGCGGGTCCCATTTATAAATATCATCACTCGCACGACCAGCGACCCAAAAACGATTGTCCTTCCAAACAACAGCGGAATAGCCAAACAGGGGCAGCTTGCTATCCTTGTTGCTTTTTACGTAGCCTGGCAGCAGCAGACGTGTAATCCCCTGCGGCACGAGCGCTCCTACAGCCGTACAGCCATCCAGCTTGACCATTTCACCGGTCTCTGGGTTCATTCCGATCGGTACTGTATCTGGCAAGCTGACCAGCGTAGCTCCTTCCGGGAGCGGGATTAATTCTTCTTCCAGTACTTCTGTCAATATATCTCCGTTACGAGCCACAGCGAATAAGCCGGGGTGATCGTAAACATTGCCTTTTTCATCTGCGTATACTAAATGCATAGGGAAATCGCCTCACTTCTTTGCTTTGCCCATTGTATCGCATTGAAAAAGCAATGTAAATTGTGAAGGGTTACCTGCCGAGGTATGGGAGCGGGTTAATCGGCACATCGTCCTGCCTCACTTCAAAGTGTAGGTGATAACCTGTCGAGTCTCCTGTCTGACCCATATAGCCGAGCATGTCCCCGGCATCCACCATTTGCCCAGGTGCTACAGAAATACTGCGCATATGCGCGTAAAACGTTTGGAGACCGTCTCCATGATCCAACACGACCATGCGACCATACCCAGAGCGGTTTGCCCCTGCCTCCAAAACCGTACCTGCCTTTGCAGCGTAGATCGGTGTTTGTGATTCTGCTTGGTTCCACAGATCTACCCCTTTATGCGCTCTTCCCCAACGAACGCCAAATCCGCTCGTAATCGTCGCCTCTTTGACCGGCCACTCCATCCCGCCTCTAATCCTGCCTACCACCTGTCTACTCGCTGCTTGCGTCGTATTCCGTCTTTTGGCAAGCTCTTCCGTCTGCATCTGCTTCGTGCCCGCGATAGGGATGTAGAGTACCTGTCCAATATACAGGTTGTCCGACAGCCAATTAAGCAGCGGATTGCGCTCAATCAACAGCTCCCTGCTGACACCATATCGCTGCGAGACATAGTTTAATGTTTCTCCTCTTTTCACCATATGAGTGACTTCGTCTTGACTGATAACGAGCTTCATCCCTACCGCAAGAAGATGAGGGTTATTTATCTTGTTGGATTCTACTAATTTTCTTAAAGTCAGCCCATACCTTTGGGCGATTCCTGAGAGAGTGTCCCCCTGGCGAACTGCGTACATCATCACGTTTCCTTTTGGCGACGCATTCGGCCGGGCCAGGCTCGCATACGGATTAAATGCTTGGAACAAAGCCTGCTCCACAACGGCCGTTTTCGCTTCCTCCTGGCTCGTTACCGGAGCAGTTACTTGCACGTACTCCACAGAAACACTCCTCCTTTTTTCAGCCACTCCTTCCTAACGGTATGCCTTTAGGCAAAAAAAAATGACGGAGAGTCATGAAGAACTCGCCGTCGTATTTGCTGTTTTCCCCCGACCTTGCTTGGATTCCAGGGTTTGTAAAAATTCGTCATTTGTCTTGGTATCTGCCAGCTTTTTAATAAATGAATCCACAAACTCGTTTGTTTCATTCATATTTTTACGGATCATCCACAGCTTATCCAGCTCTTCTTTGGTAAGCAGCAGCTCTTCGCGGCGTGTTCCAGAGCGACGAATATCGATCGCTGGGAAAATGCGGCGTTCTGCTAGCTTGCGATCCAAATGGAGCTCCATGTTTCCCGTACCTTTGAATTCTTCATAAATCACGTCGTCCATGCGCGAGCCTGTCTCTACCAAAGCAGTTGCCAGGATCGTCAGGCTGCCGCCCTCTTCAATGTTACGCGCAGAACCAAAGAATCGTTTCGGACGGTGGAAAGCCGCTGGGTCAATCCCTCCGGATAGCGTACGTCCACTTGGTGGAATCACCAGGTTGTATGCACGTGCCAAACGAGTAATCGAATCGAGCAGAATTACTACATCTTTTTTGTGCTCAACCAGACGCTTCGCTCGCTCCAATACAAGCTCAGCTACTTTGATATGGTTCTCCGGCAGCTCGTCAAACGTAGAGGCCACTACCTCACCTTTGACTGAGCGCTGCATATCCGTAACCTCTTCTGGGCGCTCATCAATGAGCAGCACAAACAAATGAATATCAGGGCGACTCTCTGTAATGCTGTTGGCAATCTCTTTGAGTAGCATCGTTTTCCCCGCTTTTGGCGGAGCAACGATTAATCCGCGTTGTCCAAGTCCAACAGGAGCCAGGAGATCCATCAGGCGGGTAGAAACTCGTTCAGGAGCTGTTTCCAACACAAGCTTGGTTTGAGGATACAGCGGTGTCAAAGCGGGGAAATGAAGACGCTCTGCAGCTGTTTCAGGGTCTTCTCCGTTTACTGCTTCTACTTGCAAAAGGCCGAAATATCGCTCGTTTTCCTTTGGCGGACGGGCTTTACCCGACACCACATCCCCCATTCGCAGATCGAAGCGACGAATCTGCGATTGGGAGATGTAGATATCCTCCGAGCTCGGGAGATAGTTGATCGGGCGTAGAAATCCATAGCCTTCTGGCAGGATTTCCAAAACTCCCTCCATAAACATCAGACCGTCTCGTTCAGCTCTCGCGCGAAGAATTGCGAAAATCAGTTCTTTTTTCTTCAGCTGCGAGTAGTAAGGAATGTGGTATTCCTTTGCCAGCTTATAGAGATCAGTCAGTTTCTTTTCTTCTAGTTCAGAAAGTAACATACATCCACCACTCTTTATTTACTTTAACGCTTCTATGGAGCTAGACCCTACGAGCATCACTCGATCTACAAAGTCGTTCTGCGTTCCAAACGGTGGTTCCCCTCAATGAATCGTACCGTACCTGTTTTCGCGCGCATAACCACGGAGTTTGTGGTTGCCCGCATTCCTTGAAAGCGAACGCCTTTTAACAATTCACCATCGGTTACACCTGTAGCAGCAAAAATAGCGTCGTCGCCTTTTACCAAATCGTCCATGAACAGAACCTGATGTGGATTCGTTAACCCCATTTTCACACAGCGTGCGATCTCTTCATCATTTTGTGGCAACAGTTTTCCTTGGATTTCTCCACCCAGACATTTTAGCGCTACAGCAGCCAATACACCTTCAGGCGCTCCGCCAGAACCAAACATAATGTCTACACCGGTATTTGGAAAAGCGGTGTTGATTGCAGCTGCAACGTCTCCGTCCGAAATCAAACGGATGCGTGCACCCGCTTCGCGAATTTCATGGATAATTTTTTGGTGACGATCCCGATCCAATACAATCGCAACTAGATCACTAATGTCTTTTCCTTGTGCCTGTGCGACAGCTTTTAAATTATCCCGAATAGGAGCGTTAATATCTACTTTGCCCACCGCTTGCGGTCCTACTGCAATTTTCTCCATATACATATCAGGAGCATGCAACAAATTTCCCTGGTCAGCAATCGCAATAACAGAGATGGCTCCCCAGGTTCCTTTGGCGAGAATGTTGGTTCCTTCCAAAGGATCGACGGCTACATCCACGGCAGGAGCTACGCCTTGGCCCAAACGCTCTCCAATGTAGAGCATCGGTGCCTCATCCATTTCTCCCTCACCGATAACAACAACTCCGTCCATTGGTACTTTTTCAAACTCTTTACGCATGGCGGTTGTTGCTGCATCATCAGCCTCATCTTTTTTCCCTAGACCCATCCAACTGGCAGATGCCAAAGCTGCTGCCTCGGTCACCCTAACCAATTCTAGTGTTAAACTGCGTTCCATTCTGGAAGACTCCTCTCCTGGTGGTTGGTTAACGCTGGTGGTTTTCTGAAGGCTGCAAGCCTACCCGTTGAACATCTGCTCCCAACGCTTGTAGCTTTCCTACTAAATTTTCATAGCCGCGATCAATATGATCCAGCCCTTCCAGCTCAGTCGTACCGCTCGTCGCTAATCCAGCGATGAACAAAGCTGCCCCTGCGCGCAAATCTGATGCTACGACCTTGGCGCCGTTCAGCTTGACTCCGCCCTCAATCACTGCGGAGCGCCCCTCGACTTTGAGTGTTGCACCCATGCGTCGCAGTTCATCAACATGGCGAAAACGCGAGCTATAGATGTTGTCCGTCACAATGCTTGAACCTTTTGCCAAGGTCAAAAGAGTTGTGATCGGCTGCTGCAGATCGGTTGGAAACCCAGGATATGGACTCGTCTTTACGTCGATAGAACGATATCCTTCCTGTCCGATTACTTGAATACAATCATCCAGCTCTACAACTTGTGCTCCGATTTCGCGCAGCTTGGCAGTAAGTGACTCTAGGTGCTTGGGAATGACGTTCTCCACCAGCACATTGCCATTGGTCGCTGCTGCTGCAATCATATACGTGCCTGCCTCAATCCGATCAGGAATGATCGTGTGACGGCAGCCGCGCAATCGTTCCACACCCTGAATACGGATCATATCCGTACCGGCGCCTTTGATGTTCGCACCCATATTGTTCAATAAAGTAGCTACATCAACGATCTCCGGCTCACGCGCAGCGTTTTCAATAATAGTCACGCCCTCGGCTTTGGCAGCAGCGAGCATGATATTGATCGTAGCTCCGACACTTACGAGATCGAGATAAATGCGCGCGCCTTGCAGACGTCCATTTTTAGCGCGGATGGTCATTACACCATTCTTGTTTTCCACCTCAGCGCCCATCATCTCAAAGCCTTTGATATGCAAATCGACAGGACGAGGCCCTAAATCACAGCCGCCTGGCAATCCGACCTGCGCTTCTCCGAATTTGGCCAAAAGCGCGCCCCAAAGATAATAGGAAGCTCGAAGCTTTTTGATCCGACCATTCGGCATCAGCATCAGTCGCATCATGCGTCCGTCTATTTCCATCCAGTCTTCTTCGAACAGCACGTCAGCTCCCATTTCTTGCAGGAGCTCATGATAAATATCGACATCCTGAATACGGGGCAGATTTTCGATGACAACGGGTCCATCTGCCAGCAACGCGGCTGGAATCAGTGCGACTGCGCTGTTTTTTGCTCCGCTGATGGTTACCGTCCCCGCGAGCGGTTTCCCACCATTGATGATCAGCTTATCCATGCTTTGCTCTCCTCAGGCGTAATCGGGAAAGAAGCACCTTCCCCAATGGAAAAGGTGCTCGGACTTTCAATAGGTGTCCTATTATTTTTGCATGCTTGCCCAGTCAGCTAGGAATTTTTCCAGTCCGCTATCTGTCAGCGGGTGAGCAATCAGTTGTTTGAATACTTTTGCTGGGATCGTCGCGTAATGCGAACCGCGGCGAGCTGCCTCTGTCACGTGGACAGGGTGGCGAACGGACGCTGCGATAATTTCGGTATCAATCCCGTGTACAGAGAAGATCTCTGCGATATCCTCGATCAGTTGCATCCCGTCTTGTCCAATGTCGTCCAAACGACCCAAGAACGGAGATACGAAGCTAGCGCCTGCACGTGCAGCCAGCAACGCCTGATTTGCTGAGAATACCAGGGTTACATTGGTTTTGATTTTACGCTTGGAAAAGTATTTCGCTGCTTTCAGTCCTTCAGCAGTCATCGGCAGCTTGATTACGATGTTTTTGGACAGAGAAGCTAGCTTCTCTCCCTCTTCTATCATGCCCTTTGCATCAACGCTAATTACCTCAGCACTGATCGGGCCATCAACGATATCAATAATTTCTTTCAAAGTCTCGACGAAATCACGGCCTTCCTTTGCTACCAAAGAAGGATTTGTGGTAACGCCCGCAAGAACGCCCCACTCGTGAATTTCGCGAATTTCTTCAACATTTGCTGTATCAATCAAAAAACGCATGATAGGCCTCCTTGGTTACGCGCGGTTGCTACTGCCGAATAGACGCATTTTGCCTTTGACTACTTCCTTGATCGCATCGCGAGCAGGACCCAGATATTTGCGCGGGTCGATCTCATTCGGTTTGGCAGCTAGTGCTTTGCGTACCGTTTCGGTGCATGCGACTTGACTTTCTGTGTTTACATTGATTTTTCCTACGCCCAGACTAATCGATTTTACGATAGCTTCGTCTGGAACTCCGGAACCACCGTGCAGCACGATTGGCGCACCGATGTTGTTCGCTACTTTTTCGATGATGTCAAAGCGGATTTTTGGAACCCCTTTGTACATACCGTGTGCTGTTCCTACAGCGATTGCTACATAGTCTACTTTGGTCTCTTCCCAGAAGCGGATCGCTTCCTCAGGATTTGCCAGGGTAGCATCTTCCTCGTCAACGGACAGGTCATCTTCTACCCCACCGATGGTACCGAGTTCACCTTCAACAGAAACGCCAACTGCATGCGCAGCCTCAACAACCTGCTTGGTCAGGCGAAGGTTATCTTCAAATGAATGGTGGGAGCCGTCAAACATAACGGAAGAGAATCCTGCGCGAATGCATTTCATAACCATGTCAAAGTTGCTACCATGATCAAGATGCAACGCTACTGGAACTCCTGAGCGTTCTGCTGCCACTTTGGCAATGGCTACGGTATAATCCAACCCCATGTATTTAAGTGCCCCTTCAGAAACACCAAAGATTACAGGCGATTTTTCTTCCATCGCTGCTTCCGTAATCGCTTGAGTAAACTCCAGATTGTTCAGGTTAAATTGACCGACGGCGTATTTATGCTTCCTGACGTCTTCGGTAAAAGCGGTCATAGGTACCAGTGGCATTATTGTAAATCCTCCTCTAGCAGACTTCAGTCATGTGGCTTATTATACCACAGTCACCAGCTTGTTAACAGGTACGCTTGTACCCATACAAGCGAGGCATAAAAGACTAGCAAGCCAGCTGCTGATGAACGGCCATCCGCAGTTCGTCTATATCGAATGGTTTGGTAAAATGCGTCAAAGCGCCAAGCTGTGTTGCTTCTTTAATCATGTCCAGCTCTCCGTACGCTGTCATCATGATTACTTTGATATCCTGATTGATTTTCTTGATATGCTTCAAAATTTCGATTCCATCCATGCCAGGGATCTTCATGTCGAGAATGACCAGATCTGGCGATTCCTTTTCCACGATCTCCAGCGCCATTTTCCCATTTGCTGCCTGAAACGTCTTGTAGCCTTCCTTACCCAGTACCTCATACAGCAAAATACGGATTCCATACTGATCGTCAACAACCAGTACTTTTTTATCATGTTTGTCCAACACTTCGATTCCCCCCTGACGAAAGCCTTTTCCTTAAATCATTAGGGTTCGCCTAAAATCAGGAAACTCCTGCCGGACCACGTTGAAATTTTCCCACTTCAATCACTTACTGTATAATAGGAATACCATTTTTCAGCTTGAGTGAGGAGTGCTGATTTCTCTCATGGATGCTTTATGGCTGATCTGTTTGTTAACATTCGTTATTCACACTACAGAGACCCTGTCCTACGGAATCCGTTTTGCAGGAGTTTTGACAGGCAGATTGGCCGTTGCCTTGTCACTCGTCGGGATCGTCCTACTGATATCGCGTACCTCCAACCTGGTTCAAGGGCCATTCACTGGCGGCTTGATGGACCAGGCGGCTATCTCTCATACAGATCCAAGTATGAAGCTCCACTTGATCATCGGTGCGTCCTCTCTGGGCACATTGGCGGCTATTTTTTTGTTTCCGACCTTTGTTCAGCTCTCCAAGCGATTGATTTCGCATCTGGAGCTTGCGGGGTCAATTCCGCAAATGCTGCGCACAGCTGTGACGGTAGATAGTATCAGGCGCGTTCGCCATCATGTCCGTATTCCTAACCTGCAGTTTATCTCACGCTTTCGTATCCAGGGAATCCCAAAACGGCTTCTGCTTCTCAATGCGCTGGGGACAGCCGTTTACACAAGCAGCGTGCTCGCAAGCCTCTACGCCATTCTTCTGGTGCCGGACTACAAAGCAACGGTATTGATGTCATCTGGGATGATCAACGGATTCGCTACCATTTTCATGACCATTCTGGTAGACCCCCAGGTGGCTCTTTTAACCGAAAAAGCCATGCAGGGACAAGCTACACACGAATCCATACGCAATATGTACCTATGGCTGATGATCTCTCGCTTTTTCGGCACGATATTGGCGCAAATCCTGCTTGTTCCAGCAGCGTATTGGGTGGCTTGGCTCGCTCCCCTTTTTCACTAGGTAACAGAGAAAACGCACCAACGACGCTCGGTCGCTGGTGCATTTTTTATGGTGCCATTTATTTGTTCAGGTTCAGGGAAGCTTTTACAAAATCACGGAACAACGGTTGTGGACGGTTTGGACGAGAAGTAAATTCTGGGTGGAACTGTGTAGCCAAGAACCAAGGGTGGTCTGGAACCTCCACGATTTCTACCAAACGTCCATCTGGTGTAGTACCTGCGATGCGAAGTCCTTGCTCCACCAATTGTTCACGGTACTCGTTGTTCACTTCATAACGATGACGATGACGCTCATATACTAATGTACTGCCGTAAGCTTGTGCAGTCAGGCTGCCTTCTTCCACTTTGGAAGGACCAACGCCAAGACGCATGGTTCCGCCCTTGTCCTCGATTTCCTTTTGCTCTGGCAACAGATCGATAACCGGGAACGGTGTGCTTGGGTTGATTTCGGAGCTGTTTGCTCCGTCCATACCTGCAACGTGGCGAGCGTATTCGATAACAGCAATTTGCATACCCAGGCAAATACCGAAGAAAGGTACTTTATTTTCACGAGCATAACGCGTAGCGATGATTTTGCCTTCGATACCGCGATCACCGAAGCCACCTGGTACGAGAATTCCGTTTACATCGCTGAGCAGTTCGCCTACGTTTTCAGGCGTTACTTCTTCTGCGCTTACCCATTTGATTTCTATGTTAGAATCATTGGCATATCCAGCATGGTATAGTGCTTCTGCAACAGACAAATAAGCGTCATGCAGCTCTACATACTTACCAACGATTGCGATAGTTGTTGTTTTGGACAGGTTTTTGATCTTGCTAACGAGTGCTTTCCATTCGGTCATATCTGCTTCGTGGCAGGTCAGGCCGAGATGGCGGCATACGTAATCGTCCAAGCCTTGTGCTTGCAATTGAAGGGGAACATCATAAAGCGTCTCTGCATCCACACACTCAATAACAGCGTTTTTGTCGATGTCACAGAACAGAGCAAGCTTGTCTTTCATCTCTTGCGTCATAGGTTGTTCTGTACGTGTAACGATGACGGTTGGTTGGATACCCAGGCTGCGCAATTCCTTCACGCTGTGCTGAGTCGGTTTTGTTTTCATTTCACCTGCAGCCTTGATGTAAGGAACCAAGGTCACGTGAATGTACATAACGTTCTCACGGCCGATATCGCTTTTGATTTGACGGATTGCTTCGAGTACTGGCAAGCTCTCGATATCGCCAACAGTTCCGCCAATCTCTGTAATAACTACATCTGCTCCCGTTTCGCGGCCAGCGCGGAATACACGGTCCTTGATCTCGTTGGTAATATGAGGAATAACTTGAACCGTTCCGCCCAAATAGTCACCACGACGCTCTTTTGCGATGACTGTGGAGTAAATTTTACCACTCGTTACATTGGAGTTTGCACTCAGATTGATATCAATGAAACGCTCGTAGTGGCCCAAATCCAGATCTGTTTCCGCACCGTCATCTGTAACGAATACTTCCCCGTGCTGATACGGGCTCATCGTACCCGGGTCAACGTTGATGTATGGGTCAAATTTCTGGATGGTTACCTTCAGTCCCCGATTCTTCAGGAGTCGGCCCAGAGAAGCCGCTGTAATTCCTTTTCCTAACGAGGATACGACCCCGCCTGTCACAAAAATATACTTCGTCATCGTTAACGTCCCCTCTTTCCCTAACCCTTAAGTTGTAGTGAAAAAACCTTGATCGTGGCCTACTCAAGAAGAAGCGACCGCGTCTTTGCGGAAGGTTTTACCGCAGTGATTCCAGATGCAAATGGCTTCGCACACCACTTTTCTACACGAAAAAATACGAATGAAGACGGCTCCCAAAAAAAGAAAAACAAAAGCGAGTCCTATCCCGTGCAGACATGGGGTAGGGGCACTTTTGTTTTATAGTTTCCCTTATTTAAACTTCTTCATGTGAAGCCCAAGGAGTATTTTATCTGTCCATCAAGCGGAAGTCAAGGACTTATAATTTCTCTTCATCCTCATCGACGTCGTCAGCCGAATCCTCATCTTCCATCTCTTCGTCTTCAAACATTTCTTCCTCTTCTTCTATCTCTTCTTCGTCGATCTCGCCATCAATCTCTTCTTCCTCGATCTCAGCGTCTTCATCAACGAAATCATCTTCGTCTTCAAAAATGACAACATCGTCTTCTTCGAATTCTTCAACGCCCTCATCTTCGGCATCGTAGTCATCGAAGTCGTCGTCCAGAACCACTTTCTTCTTCTTGGTTCCGCCGCCTTCTTGTGTTTCCTCAACGGTATCAGTCGGGTACCAACGCTTCAAGCCCCAGACATTGTCACCAAGACAAACGAAACGACCATCAATATTAATTTCTGTGTATACTTGAGCGATGATAGCCATGAGTTGTTCGTTTGTCATCTTACGCAGGGTAACCAGTTCATCCATCAGCTCGCGGAAGTTGTAGGTACGATTGGTTTCACGCAAGATTTCATACGCAATGTCAACCAATGCCATCTCACTCAGTTTCTCGGAATCAATATGAGCAAACAATTGACTCACTCAGGGCACGTCCTTTCCATTAGAAAACTATTGGCTTCAATACAGTCCTCGCCACAATCAAGAGACGCAGGTTTTGTATAGGTAAATCAGGAATAATAGCGGATTCTTCGATTGTACAACATACGAAGGCTATCATACAGTATTCCTTATTTTAGACGAAAATGCAAGGCTTTCAAACGGGGGCAGTCCATTTATTATCGACACCCATTCCCTTCCCGTTTTTTCCCATTCCCTGTATCATCTTTATGTATACAGGAAAGGGGAGAATGCCAGTGGATCTAGCACAAGAATTTCTTTCATGTACAATCGACAAATTTCGTGAAGTAAAAAATTTGGCCGAAAGAACAATGGATCAGCTCACACTTGAAGAGCTTCATCAATCGCCTTCCAGCGAGTCGAACAGCATCGCTGTCATCGCCCGGCACCTAAGCGGAAACATGATTGCGAGATGGACAGACTTTTTAAACAGTGATGGAGAAAAGACTAACCGCAATCGTGACCTGGAGTTCGAAGGCGGTTACCAAAGCAAGGAAGAGCTGCTCTCTGCTTGGGAAAAGGGCTGGACCACTCTGTTTACAGCTTTGTCCTCCCTTGGGCCTGATGATCTGATGAGGACTGTGACGATTCGAAATGAACCCCATACCGTGCTAAAAGCGATCCAGCGCCAGGTCTCCCATTATTCCTACCATGTCGGTCAAATCGTGTATGTCGGAAAGCAGATAAAAGACACTGCCTGGCTATGTTTAAGCGTTCCCCGCGGAAAATCAGAAGAATATACAGAGCAAGTAAAAAATCAACACGCAAACAACTAAACTTCGCGCGTCAGCAAACAATCCCTCGGCATAGCACCGAGGGATTCTTTTTTACATATTTCTGCGGTATTGTCCGCCTACTTCATACAAAGCTGCACTTATTTGTCCCAAAGACGCTACCTTCACCGTCTCCATTAGCTCCGCAAAGATGTTGCCGCCTGCCATCGCCACTTCCTGCAGCTTCCGCAAGGCTGCCTGTGACTTGTCACGGTTGCTCTCCTGGAACGCACGGAGATTGAGAATCTGCTGCTCCTTTTCGTCTTCTGTCGCACGAGCCAGCTCGATCTCGTAATCGTCCTCAGACGCGTTTGGATTAATAAAGGTGTTCACTCCGATAATCGGCAGCTCACCTGTATGCTTTTTCATCTCATAATACATAGACTCATCCTGGATTTTGCCACGCTGGTATTGTGTCTCCATCGCACCCAGCACGCCACCACGTGAGCTGATACGCTCAAACTCCTGCATAACCGCCTCTTCAACCAGATCAGTCAGCTCGTCGATGATAAACGCACCTTGCAGTGGATTTTCATTTTTGGCAAGACCCATCTCTTTGTTGATGATCATCTGTATCGCCATCGCACGGCGCACAGAGTTCTCTGTCGGGGTCGTGATCGCTTCATCATACGCATTGGTATGAAGAGAGTTGCAGTTGTCGTAAATCGCTACCAGGGCTTGCAGAGTCGTTCTGATATCGTTGAAATCCATCTCCTGCGCATGCAGAGAACGCCCGGAGGTCTGGATGTGATATTTCAGCTTTTGACTGCGATCATTGCCGCCATATCGATTTTTCATCACGGTAGCCCAAATACGGCGAGCTACACGTCCGATGACCGTGTACTCAGGATCGAGTCCATTGGAGAAGAAAAAGGACAGATTCGGCGCAAAGTCATCAATGTGCATGCCACGGCTCAAATAATACTCCACGTACGTAAAGCCGTTAGACAGCGTAAATGCCAGCTGCGTAATCGGATTGGCTCCTGCCTCCGCGATGTGATAGCCAGAGATGGAGACCGAATAGTAGTTACGCACTTTGTTGTCGATGAAATACTGCTGGATATCCCCCATCATGCGCAAGGCAAACTCGGTGGAGAAAATGCATGTATTTTGTCCCTGATCCTCCTTGAGGATGTCCGCTTGCACCGTTCCACGGACAGTCGAGAGCGTATACACTTTAATTTTTGCACTCTCTTCCTCAGTAGGCTGACGCCCCTCACGTTGGATAAATGCTTCGATTTGCTGCTCAATCGCCGTATTCATGAACATCGCCAAAATCATCGGAGCCGGTCCGTTGATCGTCATAGATACAGAAGTGCTCGGCGCGCACAGGTCAAAGCCTGCATACAGCTTTTTCATGTCATCCAGCGTACAAATGCTTACGCCACTCGTACCGATCTTCCCATAAATGTCTGGGCGATAATCCGGGTCTTCCCCGTAAAGGGTAACCGAGTCAAAGGCTGTACTGAGTCGCTTCGCTTCGTCATTTTGCGACAGGAAATGGAAGCGTCGATTCGTCCGCTCAGGAGTGCCCTCACCAGCAAACTGCCGCTTCGGGTCCTCTCCTTCCCGTTTGAACGGAAAGACACCTGCTGTATAAGGAAACTCCCCTGGCACATTTTCTTTTAACGACCATTTCAGCAGCTCGCCCCAGTCCTGATAGTCAGGAACAGCCACTTTGGATATACGTGTACCTGATAAAGACTCGCTGAACAGCTTGGTGACGATTTCCTTGTCACGGATTTTGGTGACGAACTGATCTTGCTTGTATGCTTCCTTTAGCTTTGGCCAGTTTTCGAGAATACGCTTGCATTCTGGATGGAGCTTTTCTTCGAACAAAGTGATCTGCTTCTCAAGTACACCTACCACTTCAGCTGCAGCAGAATCTCCCGAGGCAAGCAGCGTTTCCTTTGCTCCATGCAGCTGAAACAGCTTGCGCGCGATGGCAGACTGTTCTTCTGCGTATTGACGATAGTTTCTCACTGTATTGGCTATCTCTTGCAAATAGTTGATTCTTTCTGTCGGAATCAACGAAGTTTTATGAATTTTTACAGGGGTCGTATCCAGACCGTCAACAGCCCATTCCACACCGGTTTTCTCGACGATTCGATGCATCAATGCCGCGAACAATACATTGGTTCCAGGGTCGTTGAACTGGCTGGCAATTGTACCGTATACAGGCACCTTTTCATCTGGAAGCTCAAACAGCTGGTGGTTTCGGCGATACTGCTTGCGTACCTCCCGCAGAGCATCCTCCGAGCCTTTGCGTTCAAACTTGTTAATCGCAATCAGATCGGCAAAGTCGAGCATGTCGATTTTTTCAAGCTGAGAAGGGGCACCGAATTCGCTGGTCATCACGTACATGGAGACATCGCACACTTCCGTTACTTGCGCATCTCCCTGACCGATCCCGCTGGTCTCTACAATAATCAGATCAAAATGAGCCGCACGTGCTACCCGGATTGCGTCCTTTACTGCTGCGGACAGCTCCATCCCGGATTTTCGTGTAGCTAAACTGCGCATATAAACGCGCGGTGTGGTATTGGCATTCATGCGAATACGATCGCCAAGCAATGCCCCACCGGATTTTTGCTTGGATGGGTCGACAGACAAAATCGCGACTGTCTTATCTGCATATGTGCGAACAAAACGGCGAACCAGCTCATCGGTAAGCGAGCTTTTTCCTGCACCCCCCGTACCTGTGATCCCGAGTACAGGGATAGTGGCTTCTGGTTCACTCAGATTGTTTTTGAGCGGCTCGGCCCATTCTGCCTGATCAACCGCATACTCCGCAACGGAAATAAGCCGCGCTATCGCCTGGTGATTTTGTTCTTGCAGTCCTGCAACCTCGGCGCCAAGCTGCTTGACGGTAGGGAAGTCAGACCTCTGAATCATATCATTAATCATGCCTTGCAGACCTAGATGTCTGCCATCATCAGGTGAATAGATTTTACAGACTCCGTATTCCTCGAGTTCTCGAATCTCGCGTGGAACGATGACACCGCCTCCGCCACCAAATACGCGGATGTGCTCAGCTCCTCGCTCGCGCAACAGATCAATAATGTACTTAAAATACTCCACATGACCACCCTGATACGAGCTGATGGCAATTCCTTGCACATCCTCTTGTATGGCAGCCGTCACGATGTCGTCAACAGAGCGGTTATGACCTAAATGGATCACTTCCACTCCAGATGATTGCAAAATGCGACGCATAATATTGATCGAGGCGTCATGACCGTCATACAAGCTGGCTGCGGTCACAAAACGAACCTTGTTTTGCGGACGATACACTTCGGTTTCCATCGTTCCACTCTCCCCGAGAATCTTTTTAGAAAAGCAGTTCAAAAAGACCCGACATAAGCTCCGGACTCTCTAAACGTTTTCTATTCATTCGGAGACACTAATTTCACGAAGCAACAGTGTAATCTGCTTCTCGGTGTACTCCTCTAATGAATAGTGCTTGTGCAGCGCCCAGCGGCGGAATACCCACATCTCACCCAGCACCATGATATTGTCAGCCATCAGCTTGACATGCTTTTCATCAATGCGCAGTGATCCGTCGTCAATCCCGCGATGCAGGATCTCCACAAAAATTTGCGAAATTTCTTCCTCACGCCCCAGCACATAGCGAAGCGTTTCTTTTGGAAGTGATTTGGATTCTTGATAAATGAGCAATACGCGGTCGCTCATCTGGTCCATCACACGAATGAGGCTCTTCAATGCGAGCTTTAAAATTTTCAGACCCGTTCCGTTAAAGTTAATCGCTTCACGCAAACGAGTTTCCATCTCCGCATGGATCGCATCGCATACGAGATAGAGAACATCTTCTTTTGACTCGATATATTCGTATAAAGTCCCGATACTAAAACCAGACGCCCGAGCAATCTCTCTCGTCGTTGTTTTATGGAAGCCTTTATGAATAAAGAGATGAACAGCAGCCTCAATAATCTGTTCCCGCCGTTTTTCAATCAGCTTCGGGTCCTTTACTAGGGACGGTATGGTTTTTCTTTTTTCGGACACAACAAATCCACCTTTCCAACCGACTGAGCGTTTGGTCAGACACCTTATGGAAAAGAAAGGCGCAAACACTCTACTCAGTATCGTTTCGCAACCATTATACGCGAGTAAGAGCCTAATGCCAAACCTTTCTTTTCCCGTTCCTACATACAGAAAAACCGTTTACCGCTATGAAAATTTTTTCTGACGCATTTTATAACATAGTGATTCTATTCTTTGAGCAAGTAATTGCTAATAACAACACGCTGAATTTCGTTGGTTCCTTCATAGATTTGGGTGATTTTTGCATCCCGCATGAAGCGTTCCACCGGATATTCACGCGTGTAGCCGTAGCCACCGAATACTTGCACAGCTTCGGTAGTGACTTCCATCGCCGTATCCCCTGCAAATACTTTGGACATCGCAGAAGCTTTTCCGTATGGCAAGCCTTGATCCTCCAACCAGGCAGCTTGGTACGTAAGCAGACGCGCCGCCTCGATTTTGGTCGCCATATCCGCCAGCTTAAACTGGATAGCCTGCAGGGCAGCAATTGGTTTGCCAAACTGTTTGCGTTCTTTGGCATAATCACGCGCATGCTCGAATGCTCCTTGAGCAATTCCCAATGCTTGCGCTGCGATTCCGTTTCGTCCTCCGTCCAAGGTCATCATCGCGATCTTGAAGCCTTGGCCCTCTTCGCCCAGCATGTTTTCTACTGGTACGCGGACGTTGTCAAAATTGACCGCGAGTGTTGGCGAGGAGCGAATCCCGAGTTTCTTTTCTTTTTTCCCCATCGTAAAGCCGTCCATGCCTTTTTCCACGATAAAGGCTGTGATTCCTTTGTGCTTCAGCTCAGGACTGGTTACAGCAAAAACGATGTAAATTTCGGCTTCGCCTGCGTTGGTAATGAAGATTTTGCTACCATTTAATACGTAGTGGTCTCCATCTAGTACCGCAGTCGTGCGCATTCCCGCCGAATCAGAACCAGAGCCTGGCTCCGTCAAACAGTATGCACCCATTTTCTTTCCTTCTGCCAGCGGACGCAGGAACTTTTGCTTCTGCTCCTCTGTACCAAACTTGTAGATTGGCCAGCTAGCCAATGAAACCTGTGCGGACAAAGTAACGCCAATCGAGGCGTCCACACGGGAGAGTTCTTCCACTGCAATGACGTAGCTCAAATAGTCAGCGCCTGCCCCGCCGTACTCTTCCGGCCATGGAATACCGGTCAGTCCAAGCTCTGCCATCTGTTCGAAAATGGAACGGTCAAAACGCTCTTCCTCATCACGTTCCGCTGCTGTCGGAGCCACTTGGGTCTCGGCAAAGTCGCGGATCATTTTTCGCATCATGTCATGTTCTTCAGTCAGTTGGAAATTCATATCTATCACTCCCCCATGTGCTGTTCGCAAGTCCGTGCCCGAGAATGTCCCCCGCCGGACTTTGCTCTATTAGTCAGCAAGCAAATGCTTGGCGATCACAATACGTTGAATTTCGTTGGTGCCTTCATAAATTTGCGTAACCTTGGCATCGCGGAACAACCTTTCAACCGGGTATTCTCTCGTGTAGCCATAGCCGCCAAAGATTTGCACAGCTTCTGTCGCCAGCTCCATCGCGGTATCGGTCGCAAAGCGTTTCGCCATGGACGCTTCCATCCCACAGGAAATGCCCTGACTTCTGAGCCATGCTGCACGATAGACCAGCAGGCGGGCTACCTCCGCCTTTGTTGCCATATCGGCAAGCTTGAAGCCAATCGCTTGCTGTTTGCCGATTGCTTGACCGAATTGCTTGCGCTCTTTTGCATACTCCGTGGCGTACTGCACCGCTGCCTCGGCAATTCCTAATGCTTGTGCAGCAATCCCGATTCGACCTGAGTCCAGATTAGCCATTGCGATGCAAAAGCCTTCTCCTTCATCACCCAGCAGATTAGCGGCAGGTACACGTGCATTGTCGAAGACCAGCTCTGTTGTATAGGAGCCGTGCAGGCCCATTTTCTTTTCTTTTTTCCCAACGGAAAATCCTGGTGTATCCTTTTCCACGATAAAGGCAGAAATTCCTTTTGTTCCTTTGCTGGAATCGGTTACAGCAAACGCGATATACGTATCTGCTTCGCCGCCGTTTGTGATAAACACCTTGTTTCCGTTGAGGATGTACTCATCACCTTGTCTGACGGCAGTCGTCCTGATACTGCTCGCATCCGAGCCAGCATGAGGCTCCGTGAGCGCAAACGCTCCGAGATATTCGCCACCTGCCAGCTTTGGCATGTATTTTTTCTTCTGCTCGTCAGTCCCGAAATAAAGAATCGGATTCGTGCCCACTGAAGTATGCACAGACAAGATCACGCCGACAGTTGCACTCACTTTAGATATCTCGTGAATCGCCAAAATGTAGGAGATAAAGTCCGCTCCAGCTCCGCCCCATTCCTCGGCGATCGGAATTCCCATCAGCCCCATTTCGCCCATCTTCTTAATAATGTGACGCGGGAATTGATCCGTTTCCTCCATGACCGGGACGAAGGGCGCTATCTCCTTTTGGGCAAAATCGCGCACCATGCGTCGCATCATTTCTTGTTCTTCATTTAATCGAAAATCCATGTCCGTCCTACCTTTCCATACGAATTTCTCTGTTAGTTGTAAACGTAGAAACCTCGACCGGATTTTTTACCGAGCCAGCCCGCTTTCACATATTTCCGCAGAAGTGGGCATGGGCGGTATTTGGAGTCCGCAAATCCTTCGTGCAGGACCTCCATGATGTAGAGGCATGTATCCAGACCGATAAAATCAGCGAGCTTGAGCGGTCCCATCGGATGATTCATCCCCAGCTTCATCACTTCGTCAATCGCCTCTGGAGTTGCAACGCCTTCGTATACACAGTAGATCGCTTCGTTGATCATCGGCATCAGCACGCGGTTAGAGACAAATCCCGGGAAGTCGTTCACGCTGACAGGCACTTTGCCCATCTGCTTGGATAGATCCTCTGTAAGCTGGTAAACCTCGTCCGCTGTTTGCAATCCTCGAATAATTTCGACCAGCTTCATCACTGGAACCGGGTTCATGAAGTGCATTCCGATTACCTTTTCAGGGCGTTTGGTGACAGCCGCGATTTCGGTAATAGGCAACGAGGAGGTGTTGCTCGCCAGGACAGTATGCGGTGGGCATACTTCATCGAGCTTGGTGAAAATTTGTGTTTTGACAGCCATGTTTTCGGTAACTGCCTCTACTACAAAATCTACATGCTGGCCGTCAGCCAAATCAGTCGACAAAACGAGACGAGAGAGAATCGCTTGTTTTTCCTCTTCACTGAGCTTGCCTTTTTCCACGTTGCGTGAAAGATTGCCTGTGATCGTAGCAAGACCGCGCTCGACGAATTCTTGTCGGATGTCATTCAGATATACCCGAAAGCCTGCCTGCGCTGCTACTTGAGCGATACCGCTGCCCATTTGTCCCGCTCCGATGACCATAATCGTTTGTACGTTCATGAAAAAGGCCTCCCTACTCCACTTTAATCAAGATAGCGTCACCCTGTGCCGCTCCACTGCATATCGCTGCGATGCCCAAACCGCCACCGCGTCTTTTCAGCTCATACGCGAGGTGCATGATAATGCGTGCTCCACTCGCTCCGATCGGGTGACCGAGCGCGATCGCTCCCCCGTTTACATTTACTTTTTCATCATCCCATCCAACGATTTTGCCGCTTGTCAGCGTTACTGCTGCAAACGCCTCATTGACCTCAAACAAGTCAATTTCATCGAGGGAGATTCCCGTCTTTTCCAAAAGCTTGTTGATGGCGAGGCCCGGAGTTGTCGCAATATAAGGAGCTTCTGCCCCTACCTGTGCATGTCCGAGGATTGTTGCGAGGGGCTTGATCCCGAGCTCCTCTGCTTTGGCATCGGACATCAACACCATTGCTGCTGCACCATCATTAATCCCGGGTGCATTGCCCGCCGTAATCGTTCCGTCCTTTTTATAAACCGGCGGCAGCTTGGAAAGTCCCTCTATTGTTGTATCCGGACGCGGTCCCTCGTCTTTGGTGACCTGCACTGGCTCGCCTTTTCGCTGGGGAATCGATACGGCTACAATCTCTTCGTCAAAGCGTCCACCGGCAACCGCCAGTGCTGTACGCTGCTGGCTGCGGAGTGCCCACTCATCCTGAGCCTCACGTGTGATTTCATACTCTTCTGCGACATTGCTTCCGTGAACCGCCATCGGCACCTGATCAAACGGACATGTAAGCCCGTCGTACATCATCAGATCACGAACTGTCGCGTCTCCCATCCGCATCCCGTAACGAGCGTCTGGCAGGGCATAGGGCGCGTTGCTCATGCTTTCCATGCCACCTGCGACAATAATTTCGCCATCACCCGCACGGATGATCTGATCTCCCATCGTAACGGCTCGCATACCGGAGGCACATACCTTGTTGATCGTCTCGCTCGCTACATCCCAAGGCAGTCCCGCTTTTCTGGCGGCTTGACGGGACGGTACCTGACCCGCTCCTGCCTGTACGACCATGCCCATGATGACCTCGTCTACCTGGGCACCTGAAACACCGGAGCGCTCAAGTGCTTCCTTGATCACTACCGCTCCCAAATCTACAGCAGACAAAGCTTTCAATGAACCTCCAAACTTACCGAACGGGGTACGTGCTGCCCCCACAATCACTGTCTTCATCGAATGACCCTCCATTCTGCTGCAGAATAGCTCATCAACAAAAATTGAATTGATCGAGCGTTCGCTCATTTTGTATATCTACATTTTGCCGTCTTCCATCCGATTAGTCAATGAATTACGAAAAAAAGAACAGCCTGACTTTTCCTGCTTGTTGAAGTGACCCCATAAAGTTGGACACGTATTTTATTTAAGCAATCTGAAGGGTTTGAGTTCGGTATTGTACTGGACTCAAGCCTTTTAATTTTGTCTTGATTCGCTTGCAGTTATAGTAGTCGATAT
>NZ_BEXF01000025.1 GCF_002897295.1 Brevibacillus reuszeri | reverse complement strand
GAGCTACTTTACTACGTGCTTTATTTCGGTTTTTACTACCTTTTTGTCTGCGAGATTGAATTCGTTGCCACTTTGCCAGTTGTTTTTCATACTTACGGTAGTATTTGGGATTCTCCACCTTTTCACCTGTAGAGAGAATGGCGAAATCCTTGATTCCAAGGTCAATCCCTACAGTCGGCTCCACTTGTGGCAGCAACAAAACTTCTGTTTCGCAAAGGACAGACACAAAATATTTTCCCGAAGGATTGCGTCTAATTGTAGCTGACAAGATACGTCCGTCAACTTCTCGTGATTTTGCAAACGCAACCCATCCAAGTTTAGGAAGCTTGATACGATTTCCTTCCACTTTGATGTTCATTTTGCATGTATAGGACTGTTTAGGATTCTGCTTACTCTTGAATTTCGGATACCCCTTTTTCACTTTGAAGAACTTTTTGTACGAGAAATCCAAATCTTTCAATGTGGATTGAAGGGCAGTTGAATCCACTTCTTTCAGCCATTCGATTTCTTTTTTAAGTTGCGTTAACATTGCAGAGCAATCGTGGTAGCCCAGCGTTTTCTTTTCCTGTTCGTAAGCCTCTTTTCGTTTTGCGAGGAAGTGATTGAATACGAAGCGCGTGCATCCGATTGTCTTGTTAATGAGTGTCGTTTGTTCTTTGTTTGGATAGAGACGAAATTTGTACGCTCTGTGCATATTCAATCACTCCTTTCCTTCTGAGACCCCATGTATTTCTTACTCACATCCAGTTGAACAGTTCCAATTGTGGCAACAAAGCAGGCGTTTGTCCATAGCGAGGGAAGTCTGCTTTTGAGATGTCTAAACTCCATCCGCAACACTCTGGATGTATAGCCCTTCAAATGTTTTACAACTCGATGAATTCCGAGTATCGTAAAAAGGTTTTGAAAGAACCAATAGACATTCGATTAAAAGAGTTGTTTCATGAAAAGGCTATGGAGCTATGTGCTTAGATAAACGACAAATCTGATATTATTCGCTCACCTTGGCTTGTATGAACGAGACAATCGCTTCGATATCGTTGATGTGAAAATGAGGCAGCTCTGTTTGCTCTATTGCGCCCCAGCTCACGATACCGCACACATTGGTAACGAGTTGGAGCAGCTCCCGATCCTCTGGTTTGTGCAACAGGACGAGCTTGGGATAGCTTTCTCTCTTGAAGCCCTCCACGAGAATCAGATCAGCCCCGGCCTGTGTCAGCCGCTCGACGAGCACAGCAAGCTGCGTCGGCCGCTGCTCTACAATCGCCGTCTTTGTTTTCGAGGTAATCGCTACGAGTGAAGCCCCTGCTTCCCGATAGCGCCATGTATCTTTTCCAGGCTGGTCCCACTCAAAATCATGCCCGCCATCATGCTTGATCACGCCTACTCGTATGCCTGATCGCTCCAATAGCGGAATAAGCTTGGTCAAAAGCGTTGTTTTCCCACTGTTGGAGTAGCCCACCAGCTGCATGACACAAGGTTTTACTGTCATAACCTACCCCTCATTTCTCCAGCTCGGCGTGGAGTGAGAAAGCACACTGACCAGCTCCCCTTCCTCTTTTCCGCTGCCGCCAGCTGGAATCACAATGAAGCACTCACTGTCTTTCAATGTCCCCAGATTGCCTGCCTTTTCGTTGAAATCAGGACGCGCAAAAAGCTCGCCCCCTCGCTCCAGCAGTCTTCCCCGCAAGTAACGCGGATACGGACATGGCTTCGTATAAGGTACATCGAGCTTCGCTTTGATCAGGCAAAGCCCCACCTGCTCCATACCAGATAATTGCTGAATAGCAAGGCGAACAAAAAGCTCGTAACCGAGAAAGCACGCTCCCGGATTTCCTGAAAGCGCGATGTAAGGCTTCCCATGCAATATCATCCCGGTAGTCGGCTTACCCGGACGCATCGCAACCTTGTTAAACAGCAGATCGACCTCTGGTTCGTCCACTAGCGAAGCGATGACATCAAAATCACCCACAGATACTCCTCCGCTGGAAACGAGCAGATCGACCTCCTGCAAGTGCTCGCCGATGATTTTTTTGGCCTTTGCCAGTTCATCAGGCAAATCAGGAAGCAGCACCGGAATGCCCCCTGCCTCTTTAATCAAAGCAGCTAGCATCCACGAGTTGCTGTTACGGATTTTTCCTGCCACAAGTGGCTGATCAATCCTGAGCAGCTCACTGCCTGTAGAGAAAAGGCCAACACGGGGCTGTCGGATCACGGAAAGATGCGTATAGCCGAAGGTAGCCAGAATAGCAAGAGTCCCTGCATTGATCTTCTCGCCTGCCTCCGCTATCACCGTACCACTCGCGATTTCTTCGCCGCGCTCGGAAACATTTTCTCCAGGCTTTAGGACTCGCTTGACGCCTACCATCACTGCATGCTCAGCCGGGTTTTCGGTTTGCTCGAACATAATGACAGCATCGGCACCAGCTGGCATCATTGCCCCGGTCATGATCCTCGTCGCACAGCCTTCTGTAACCTCCAACTGGGGAACCTGCCCCGCTGCAACTGTCTCCAGTACACGTAAATAAACAGGGTGCTCGGCGGAGGCACTGATCGTATCGGCAGCCCTCACGGCAAATCCATCAAGCGGTGAGCGGTCAAAGTGCGGCAGCTCGTATGTGGCATAAACATCTGAAGCCAGTATTCGTCCGTATGCCTCCTCGATTTGAACCGTCTCTTCCCCAAGCTGAGACAGACTTTTTATGAGTCTGTCCACCGCTTCCTCTACCGTGACCATTTGTCGTGAAAAACGCATTTTCAGTACCTCCCCGGATTTGAACATCCGCCCTGGTGTCTCTTGTTTAGCTGATGTTTACTTCCAAATCTTCTATTGGTTTCTCTTTGTATTTTAAATCCTTATTCGCATAAAACGTATCTGCTCGCTCAATTTTGACAGCCGTATTGTATTCCGGAATGCCTGCAAACGATTCATAAACACCCTTTGGAATCAACGCGTTGCCTTCTGGCCAATACACCTGTACATTGCCTCTGGTCGTCCGTTCGAACTTGGCACGCCCTTGAAAGGTTCCATAGCCATTATACACGACAATGTTGTCTCCTTCTTTAATTCGCAAGTCACGTGCATCCTCTGCATTCATCAAAACGTCATAGCGCTCTGCGTTGTTGAATGGATCGACGTTGCTGTAAATCATCGAGTTGAACTGCTTGCCCCTTCGAGTCGTGACGTAGAAGTGACCCTCTGGCTTGTTTAAATCAGGAACCTCGATGGGAAGTAAATTAGCACGACCATCTACTGTCGGACATACCCCGTCTTCACAAAGCCACGCGCCGCCCCATTGGAACACATCGCCCCGTTTTTTCAAATGCTGAATGCCATCGTAGTTTGGATTTGCCAAAGCGATCTCTGCGCGAATTTCTTCCGCAGTCGAAAAATGCATGAGATGCTTTTTCTCCGGGTGCACTCGCGCTGCGAGGTCGACATAGATTTCCCACTCCGCACGCGCCTCCTCAATGCGGGGCCCCTCAATTTCCGCACTGAAATAAACCATTCGCTCGGTACTCGTAGACGTGCCCCCACCTGGCTGTTCATATCGCGTCATGGCAGGCAGGATGATCACTTCTTCCTTGGCGTCAACGAGCGTCGACGTATTGAAAATAATATCCTGATGCACGCGCAGCTCTACGCTCTCCAGACATTTTTGCATAAAGTCAGGGTCTGGCATCGTCTCCAGGAAGTTCCCGCCGCTCGTATAAAACATTCGAGTTTTTCGCTCATGTCCGTCTGGCAAAACTGCGTTTTCCAAGGAGATGCCGACGATATCCCCTTGCCATTTCGGAATAGGAAATTTCCACAGCCCCTCGATGCGCGTCCATGCTTTCTCATCAAAATCCCCACCAGGCAGACTAAACGGATCTGCTCCCATTTCGCCGGAGCCTTGTACCCCTGAGTGCCCCCGAATCGGCATCACGCCGCAATTTTTTCGTCCCAAAAATCCGCGCAATACAGCCAGATTGGCTACCTGTGAGATGTTGTCCGTACCAAAACGGTGCTGCGTCAATCCCATGCTCCAAATAAACACACCTGATTTGGAATTAGCCAGTAGCAGCGCGAACTCCTTCATCCGCTCGCGTGTAAGTCCGGATGATTTCTCCAGCTTTTCCCATGGCTCACCCATGACATGCATGCGGAGCTGTTCAAGTCCATTGGCGTGTTCTTTGACAAAAGCAAGATTAATCGCAGACCCCGGCTTTTCTTTTTCCATCTCAAACCAAATCTTCATCACACCGTTCATGAAAGCAATGTCTCCACCAATGTTGACCTGATAAAAATCGTCAGCGAGCTTGGTTCCAAACAAGGCGCTTTCCGCTACAGACGGAATCCAGTAGTTTTCCATCGCTGGCTCCCGGTACGGATTAATCAGAATGATCTTGGTTCCAGCCTTTTTGGCAGCGTACATGTATTTCGTCGAAACAGGCTGATTGTTAGCGGGCACGGACCCCCAAAATACGAGTACGTCTGTGCCGATCCAATCTTGGTAATTGCAGCTTGACGCCCCGATCCCGACCGAGCGCTTCAGGGCCGTTTTGCTCGGTGAATGACATATTCGTGAGGCGTTGTCGATGTTGTTCGTACCCAAAAACCGCGCCATTTTTGCCGCTGTATAATACACTTCGTTCGTAATCCCGCGGGCCGTCAAGAAAAAGGCGAGCTGCTTGGGACTGATATCCTTGATCTTTTTGGCTACTCGATTTAAAGCATCATCCCAGCTGATGCGGGTAAATTTTGTTTCACCTGGCTTGCGAGAAAGTGGATACGGAATTCTCCCTAATTTGCGCAGCTCTACACTAGACAGCTTTTTGAGTGCATGGATGTCTTCCAGCCACTTTGGATCAATTGCCGGCATCGTATTCAAGCGAAGAACATTCAGGCGTGTCGTGCACAAATGCGGTCCTGTCAGCGTCTGGTCATATAATCCGGATACACCTAGTGCGCATCCGTCACACACGCCCTGCGTCAAAATCCGGTAAGCGTATCCCAGATTGTCCCTGTTTTCATACATAACCTTCATCGTGTCACGAATATGATGTGGCTTTATTTTTCCTAATCCCATCGGCATCATGGAAGCCCACAAAGAAGGCTGCAAGGATGTATCCAGCTTGATTGGTCCGCTGTGCTTGGTTTTGCCCATATGACGTTTCTCCTCTCATAGCGTGCCTATGTGAAAAGCTCTACAAAAAAAACCACCATAAACCGTCCTAATCCGAAAGAAAAGGAGCATGTTCACGGTGGTTGTCTACGGCAGGTTCGCTACCTAGTCCAAGCTTCGTGTTTGTCTCGCGCGAGTTCCGTATGGTCTAATCCGCTGAACAGGAGAACTGCTTCGCCCTAGACTTACGGTTCGATTTTCCATTTTTTCTCGATGTCCTGATCAAAAACAAATATGGACATCCCAAAATCACGCTCGATGTCAATATCGACGAACAGATCGATGAGTTTTGCACCCAGAAACGTTTCCATGTCGACTGGTTGATATTTACGATACATGTCTTTGACCATTTCGGTTCGGGCAGCTCGTAGTGTCTGCTTTCCGTCTTCCGAAGTGGCAATAAACTTTTCCACCGGCGAAAGGTTACCCTCCATCTCACAGATCGCCCAGTTCTTGCAGAACGTGGTATTGATCTTGCTGGGTCCTTTTCCCATATGCCGCTTACGGAAAGCTCTGACTAAATTACTGAATTCTGCTTCGAACTTATTCATCGAGAATACTCACCTTTACTTCAATCATTCATTACCTTAAACTTTACCACTAGTCAACCAGCCAATTCAACTGACTTTTCCTTTTGTTTGGCTTGTTCTTTCAACTTTTTGATATCCAAGCGAATCAAAAGAGAAATGATGAAGGCGACGACGAACATACCTGCGAAAACGTTCATCGTTCCAGTATAGCTTTGCGTTGTACTGCGTACCCATGTAGCGAAAATGGGTCCTGCCAATCCAGCTGCTGCCCAGGCAGTCAAAATGTAACCACGAATCGCTCCTAGCTGCTTCGTTCCGAACAAATCGCCAATATAGGCCGGAATCGAAGAAAATCCTCCACCGTAACAGGTCATGATGATAAACATTGCAATCATGAACAACACCGGGTTACTCAAGTTTGGTAACAAGAAGAATAGCACCATTTGGATCGCAAAAAAAGCTGTATATGTGTTCGGGCGCCCAATATAGTCAGACAACGATGCCCAACCGATGCGTCCTCCGCCATTAAAGAGACCATTGAGACCGACCATTAGCGCAGCAGTTGCAACGGACATTCCGACCATTTCCTGTGCCATTGGAGAAGCGACAGAGATTACTGCGATTCCACAGGTGACGTTGATAAAAAGCATAAGCCACAGCAAGTAAAAGCGGCGTGTCTTGATCGCTTCGTTAGCTGTTAATTGAGACAGATCTTGTTTAATTGTTTTGGTACCCGCCCCTTCAGCTGAATAGCCCTCAGGTAGCCATCCTTTTGGAGGAGGTGCAAGGTATTGTGCTGCTGAGATCATCACAACAAAATAAATAACTCCCAAGATGTAAAACGTATTGGCAATTCCTACGCTATTAATTAACGCATTCATGATCGGACTTG
The DNA here is from genome assembly GCF_002897295.1 of Brevibacillus reuszeri. Classification (GTDB taxonomy): domain Bacteria; phylum Bacillota; class Bacilli; order Brevibacillales; family Brevibacillaceae; genus Brevibacillus; species Brevibacillus reuszeri_A. The sequence goes on along the minus strand of NZ_BEXF01000025.1, from coordinate 84,745 downwards.
CGATCATAGATGCAAAACCAAATCCCATAATAGCGAGACCTGTTGCTAGACCCCGGCGATCCGGGAACCATTTTACCAGAGTCGACACAGGTGTGATGTAGCCTACTCCGAGACCAATTCCTCCTAGCACACCATAGCACAGATACAATAGTGGCAGGCTGCTCATTTGAATAGCAAATCCAGAGCCAACGATTCCTACTCCAAAGAAAATCGAAGCCAGAATACCTGCTTTACGTGGTCCATGCTTCTCCACGTAGTGACCCAAAAAGGCAGCCGACAACCCCAGAAACAGGATGGCAATACTAAAAGTAAATGTGACATCTGCTAAATCCCAGCCAAACTGTGTCGTAATCGGCTTCGTAAATACGCTCCATGCGTAAACCGAACCGATCGAGATGTGGATACCCACAGCCGCCAGCGCAATCAGCCAGCGGTTCTTTACCTTTTGCTCCATACATACATCTCCTTAAATTAGAATAAGAGCGCCTCTCGCTTGGATTTGGCAGTTCTTTAAAAAAGAAAAACTGCTGGGCCCATCCATTCCCTCTTTACCGGACATACGGAAAAAGGGAATGGATGGAGCACAGCAGTTAATCAGTCAGGCAGGTTCGCTACCTCAGCATTAACGAGCAAGTGTTCAATATTTTCAGGTAGGGAAGCAAATGAACCGGTGACAGGGTCGCTGTTCCGTGCAGATTTGTCCTACCATATTCAATTTAAATAGATTTCGGTAAGTAAGAAAACCTCTATCGTGGCCTCCCAAAGAGGAGCGACCGCGTTTAGCGGAAAGTTTTCATGCGCTCCGGAATTCATAAGCGTCATACGCTTATAAATTCCTATACGTTAAAAAAATTTTGTGATGGAATTACCTCACATAGTATAGTACCATGTAAGCGCTCACTCGACAATAAGTTCCTTTGAATCAAGGAGGTCGTCATGTCAGAACTGACAAAAACCATCCGTCGCAGCGTACTTAAAATAGAGGCTGACAAGCACAATTGGGAAGAGGATGAGATCGTAACGGAATATCCACTTACCATTTTTCTAGGCGATGAGGAATTTGCTACGATCGTCTGTACTCCCGCTGATCTGGAAGAAATGGTGATCGGTTTTTTGGCAGCAGAAGGAGCCATTCAATCGTATGCGGAGATCAAGCAGCTTACCATCGACGAAGCACAGGGCTTCGCCTACGTTGACTTGCATAAGGAAACGATCTTGTCGCAAAGCTTTTATTCCAAGCGGCGCATTACTTCCTGCTGTGGAAAAAGCCGGCAGTCTTTTTACTTTTTCAGCGATGCCCGTACCGCTAAGCCTGTAGCAGGTACTGCCACTGCCACACCAGCTGCATGCATTCAGCTGATGAAGGAGCTGCAGGCGTCTTCCTCCATCCACAAACAAACGGGTGGCGTGCATAATGCTGCTCTGTGCACATCTGATAGCGTGCTTTTGCAATACTCGGATATCGGCCGGCATAATGCGCTGGACAAAATCTATGGATACTGTCTGCGTGAAAATATCACCACAGCTGACAAAATTCTTGTTTTTAGTGGGCGCATTTCTTCTGAGGTTTTACTAAAAGCAGCGAAAATTGGAGCTGGCATCATCCTCTCCAAATCGGCGCCGACGGATCTGGCACTCCAGCTCGCCGATGAGCTGAACATCACGGCTGTAGGGTTTGTCCGTAACAACAAGATGAACGTGTATACACAAGCAGAGCGAATCATTCTTTCTTGATCACAGCAAAAACGGGATATGCTTAGCGCTCTCCCGTTTTTCTCTTTTTCTCCTGGTTTTTCGCTAGCTCATACTCTTCTGGTGTATTGGCATTAAAAACGGCCCAGTCGTCCAGTAAGCCCTCAGGAGTTGTGCGCAGCCGCAGCTTGTCCAACGTAGCCATAAGTCTCAGCTCATTCTGTTGCAAAGCCTGCTCCCAATACGTTTGTGACCGCCTATTATAGACAGCGCACAGTGGATGAAGTCTTCCGTTCACCTGAGCAGCTACGACGTCCCATTCGCTCTGTCCCTTGGCATAGGCAATCAATTTATTCATTTGCTCTCGGTCCATAAACGGAAGATCACAGGATAGGACGAGCAGCAGCTCGTCCTGACAAATGCGAAAAGCAGTGACAAGACCACTGATGGGGCCAGCTGACGGAACGAGATCTGGCGTGATTTTTACACCTGCTGCGTGCTTTATTTCTGCAGGTAAGCGCTCTGGATGGTTGGTTACGAGGAGGCACTCCATGCCATCCTGCGTGACCTCCTTCACTAGCTCTGTAAGAAAGGTTCCCTCTCTCCACGCAAGCAGCTCTTTCGGAGAACCCATTCGAGTGCTGTTTCCACCTGCCAAAATGACTGCGCTTATTTTTTGCATACTCTTACTGACCTCCCTCGTGTCCGCTTGCTATCAATCTACTACTTCTTACTTTTCCCTTCATGCTCGTCGTTGTCAAGGCAAAAGCCCGGACCAAAGCCCGGGCTCACCATTTTATTCCATTAACCAGTTACAGTTGTAGATACCCGCTGACCCTGTGCTCCCGTTTGATAGACATCATCAGTTCTGGAGTCAGCTTCGTCTTCAATCTCACAAGCCATCTATCATTAATCAGTCTTCGTCCTCGTCGTCGCCGTCTTCTTCGTCTTCGTCGTCGCCGTCTTCTTCGTCTTCGTCGTCGCCGTCTTCTTCGTCTTCTTCGTCGCCGTCTTCTTCGTCGCCGTCTTCTTCGTCTTCGTCGTCGCCGTCTTCTTCGTCGCCGTCTTCTTCGTCTTCGTCGTCGCCGTCTTCTTCGTCCTCGTCGTCGCCATCTTCTTCGTCTTCGTCGTCGCCGTCTTCTTCGTCTTCGTCGTCGCCGTCTTCTTCGTCGCCGTCTTCTTCGTCGCCGTCTTCTTCGTCGCCGTCTTCTTCGTCAGATTCGTACTCTTCTTCGTATTCTTCTTCGTCGTCCATTACTTCATCGTCTAATTCTTGAAATTCCATTCTTACACCCCCTCTGCTCCATGCTTAATACTATTCATACGGTGGAGTTCGGCATTTTGTTTGGATGGCTGTCCTCTCTCGCCTGCCTGTTTCAAGAAAAATTTTATCCCGATGTGGTACTGCAAGCGGGAAAATTCAGTTGGATCTATCGTTCTTTTCAAGTTGACAAAACACATTATTAGTTTATAATAAATATTAACAAATAATAATTATCAAAAAGGAGAGATTCTATTATGGCAACCGTAACTAATCTTTTAAATAAACAAGTAGCAAACTGGACTGTCCTTTACACCAAGCTCCACAATTTCCACTGGAATGTGAAAGGACCTCACTTTTTTACCTTGCATCAAAAATTCGAGGAGCTATACACTGAAGCCGCTGGCCACATCGATACATTGGCAGAGCGCGTACTCAGTATCGGCGGCAAGCCAGTTGCTACACTCAGCGCAAGTCTGCAAACCGCAAGCATCGCTGAAGCACAGGGAAATGAATCCGCAGAACAAATGGTCGAGACAGTTGTTCGTGATTTCGCCATTCTTCTGGAGGAAACAAAGCTTGCCATGGAAGCGGCAGACCAAGCAGGCGATGAAGCTACAGCTGACATGCTCCTCGCGATTCGCAGCGGTTTGGAAAAACACGTTTGGATGCTGCAAGCCTTCTTGCAATAAGAAGCTTCTGTATTTGAAAACTTGGCTACGCCAAATGGCTTGGCGTAGCCTTAGTTGCACTTATACGATCATCCTTAATAATTTTTACTCTCCTATAGTACAAAAAAGGCGACGTGCTTTTGCACGATCGCCTTTGTTTTATTCCGCGGGCAGGGAGAAAATCAGCTTTCTTCCGTCCTTTTCGACCTTGACCTGCGGCAAATATTTAAGTGACTTTTGTACACCAATATACGGGCTTGCGAACTCCACAGCATGTCTGCGCTTTAACTCATCACAGAGCTCAACTAACGACATAGGGGACATCGTTTCCCTTAACAGGGTGTTAATTTGCTTGGCTACCTCTAAATAATCATGACGAACATGCGCCTTTCTTACTTTCATGCGCTTCGTCAGTTCAACGGGAGCTTCTTCCGTAGTGGTAGCCACTTCCTGTGTGTACTGGTCTTCCTCAATTCCTTCCTGGGCGTCCATCTCCCGAATTCGACTTAAAATCTGCTTGATGTCAGCGCCAAGCTGCTTGTCCTGGTCTACATATTGCCTGCGCAGCACCATTCTTTGTTCCAGCAAGGCCTGTAATGTCATTTGCAATGCTTTCCGCTCGTTAAACATCGCCTTATGTTTTCCCCTTTGCGATAAAAGTAGAATTCGTGGAATTATCACTAATAATAATATAATTCCATCAACTTGAAAATGAGGAAAATTAGGCGCACGAACAATGGGCAATCGCTTATCTTAACGTATAAGAATTTATAAGCGCGAACGCTTATGAATTCTGGAGCGCATAAAAACTTTCCGCTAAAACGCGGTCGCTCATCCTTGAGCAGGCCTCGGTAGAGGTTTTTTTAACAGTAGGCTTTTCATTCTTGAGTGACAGAGGATGTTGCTGGATGGACTTTCATTTAACGATTGTTGGTCTGCTGGTAGGCTTTCTCGTCGGCCTTACCGGAGTAGGCGGAGCGGCGCTTTTAACTCCCATTCTCATTTTCCTGGGCATTTCGCCTACGGTAGCTGTGGGGACCGATCTCGTATATAATTCCATCACCAAAATATTTGGTACATGGCAGCACTGGCGCCAAAAAACCGTTCATTTTTCCATTGTCCTCTATCTCGCTATCGGCAGCATCCCTAGTGCAATCGCTGCTGTGAATGTCATGAACTGGATTCATCTACACGTTGCTGGCGCCGATCAGATTTTTAAACGCATTCTTGGCTTCGCCCTGATTTTGATCCCTATCGCCATGCTGGTCAAAAGCATTTTAGATCGTAGAAACCCCCAACTCAATCGCTGGCAACAAATGCCGATCGTCCAAAAACGCTCCATGCTTATTGTCCTTGGAGCCATACTCGGATTTCTCGTCGGCTTGACCTCGATTGGCAGCGGTTCCTTATTTGCCATCGCACTGATGCATTTTTTCACACTTTCTGGAAAAGAAGTCGTAGGAACTGATATCGCTCACGCCTTCTTTCTCACCAGTGCGGCAGGACTTGCCCATATGAGCTTTGGAACCGTTGATTTCCTGACGGTCGTACAGCTCTTGCTCGGTTCGGTTCCTGGAGTACTGGCGGGGAGCATGCTCTCCTGCAAAGTCCCAACGATCTGGCTTAAATGCGTCATTTCCGTAGTCATTATTATTAGTGGGATCAAGATTATCCAGATTTGAGCAGCAGGAAAAGAGCAGGATACCTCATCCACATTCAGTTAGAGTCGGGTGGGGCTCCTGCTCTTGCAGTGCCTGTGCCAATTATTCATCAATCAATCTTTTCTTTCGTAAACCATATATAATTGTATAAAAAGGATATAGGAGGGATTTTATGAAACTAGTAGGTCAACGAATATACCTTCGACCTTACAAGATTTCTGACGCCAGCGAGTTAGCTAACTTACATACGAGAAACCGCGAATTTTTTCAACGAGTTTCCCCATTACTCCCAGAAGCCTTTTATACAGAAGAACATCAAAAAATGCGCATTGAACGGGTATCAAAAATGACAGACGAAGGGCAAGCATATGCTTTCGGGATCTTCTTAAAAGCAGCTGATAAACTTATCGGAGACATTTCATTAACTCAAATTGCCAGGGGAGACGTCCAAAGCTGTTGTACGGGATTTACTTTAGACAAGGAGTATAATTCAAAGGGCTATACAACAGAAGCTCTTCAACTTGTTGTTGATTATGCTTTTAGAGAATTAAAACTACATAGAATTGAAGCAGGAGCTATGCCTGACAATATAGCGTCTATTCGTGTATTGGAAAAAGTAGGGTTTCAAAAAGAAGGTATAGCGAAAGAAAATCTAAAGATTAATGGCAAATGGACAGATCATCAAATATTAGCTATCATCAACAGCCTGGATGTGTAATACCGCTTATGAAGATATGGATTGTACAAAAAATCCCCCTTAGAATCGTACAGGAATGTATCTCCCATGCGGCTCTAAGGGGGACTGGAGCTATTGTTGCTTAAACAAACATATTTGCAATCAAGAGACAAATCAGACCAACAAACCAAGCGATCGTCGTAGGAACAGACCAAACCATGATTTGCTCTTTTACGTTTTTGATGCCCAGCATGCGGTTAACAACCCAGAACAAGCTGTCGTTGAAATAGGAGAAGATCATCGAGCCCATCGCAGCGGCTTGAGCTGCCAGTGCCATATTGACCTCCATATTCCCCAAGATCGGCGCGGAAATAGATGCGGCTGTAACCATTGCGACAGTACCGCTACCTTGGACTAGACGTACCAGCGTCGACACAAAGAAAGGAATCAGAACCGCAGGCAATGGCAAGCCAGCAATTTGTCCAGCGATGAAATCTCCTGCTCCACTTTCACGTAAAACAGCTCCAAGTGCACCACCCGCACCGGTAACGAGAATGATGATCCCGGCTGTCTGAATGCCTTCCTCCATCCGATCGAGCGTTTCCGAGCGGCTCATATGACCAGCCAAAGCGTAGATTGCAGCAATCAAACCAATACTTACAGCAATAATCGGTTTACCCAGGAAAATCAGAATTTCAAAAAAGCCTGTCTTCAGCTCCATAGCGGAGAGCGTCGTATTCAGGAAAATGAGAATGATCGGTACCAGAATCGGCAGCAATGATCTCGTGAGTGAAGGCAGCTCTGACGATTTCTTATCGACTAGGTTAACAAATTCCTGATACGCCATTTTTGTATCGGGTCTTGTGAAGCCTTCATCCGAATCATCCGGAATTTGATAAATTCGATTCCCCAACCATTTTGCATAAAGAACGCCTATGATCATGATCGGAATACCGAACAGCAAGCCCAGTCCGATCATCACGCCAATATCGACTCCGAATATTCCTGCTACACCAAGCGGACCTGGGGTAGGCGGCACCAGTGAGTGGGTAATCACGAGTCCGACAGCAAGGGCAACACCTATCGAAATCACAGATTTACCCGTTTTCTTTGAAAGCGCTTTTACTAAAGGATTTAAAATAACAAAGGCAGAGTCCACAAAGATCGGGATGGACACCACATAACCTGCGATCGCCATTGCCCATTCTTCTTTTTTCTTCCCGACAAAACGGATCAGGGAGTACGCTAATGTTTCAGCAGCACCGGATACCTCCAGAATTCGCCCGATCATGACGCCCAATCCAATAATAATCCCAATGGAAGCGAGCGTACTGCCAAACCCTGCGGAAATGGTATCTGCTACTTTTCCTGGGGGCATGCCTCCTACAATACCTGCAATCGAAGCCGCAATAATTAACGCGAGAAAAGCATGAATTTTCGTTCTTAGGACAAGAAAAATCAAAACGATAACAGCCAAAACCAAGCCGACAACCATTTGTGTTCCTGAAACGTCCATAATTCTACTCCCCCTCTACACGAAAACGGTTTCAGCTGAATGGATTTGTAATGAAGGAATCTCAGTCATCCTTCATTACAAATCGCGAATCCAGCAAAGCAGCTAGACTAATCTAAGCTTATAGGGTATTACTTGTAAATTTAGGCGCATATTGAGCAGCCAGCTTGATGCACTCTTCCATACTGATGCTCTCTGCGATGTTTTTCCCTGCAATGTCAAAGGCTGTACCGTGATCGACAGAGGTACGCAAGAATGGCAATCCATTCGTAATCGAGATGGTTCGATGGAAATCTGTCATTTTTGCGGCGATATGCCCTTGGTCATGGTATAGGGACAACACAGCATCATATTTTCCTTGCAGTGCCTGGAAGAATACAGAATCCGCCGGAACAGGGCCTACTGCATCAATCCCTGCCTGCTTGCCTGCCTCTACACCTGGCTTGATTTCTTCCACTTCCTCCATGCCAAACAGTCCGCCTTCACCACTGTGTGGATTCAGTCCAGCAACCGCAATCTTTCTTGTTTCAACTCCCAAGCGTTGCAGTGCCTGGTCGCAGCGAATCAGGTAATCGAGCACTCTTTCCTTGGTCATCTGCCCAATGGCATCCTTCAGGGACAAATGGCGTGTCAGGAAGAAAATTCTCATTCCATTTACTTCAAACATGGTCAATGGATCTTTTGTGTTGGTGAGCTCTTCAAGCATCTCTGTATGCCCGATAAAAGGCACCTTCGCCGCTTGCAGCGATTCCTTGTTGATCGGAGTGGTAGCCAGCGCTTTGACTTCGCCGTTCATCGCCAGCTCTACAGATTTTTTGATGTATTCAAAAGCACCTTGTCCACCTTGTGCCGATACCTGACCGTAATCCAGTTTGTCGATATCGATATTGTTCAGGTTGATCACATCAACCGTTCCAAGCTCGTATTTTCCTTCAGCTGGCGAGGTCACTTCATTGATTTTCAGATCCGCATTGACGATTGCGATTGCTTTTTCGAGTACCTTGGAATCGCCGACTACAAGCGGCTTGCATACATCGTAGATCTCTTTTTTAGTCAACGATTTCATCGTGATTTCTGGTCCAATTCCCGCTGGGTCACCCATTGGAATAGCAATAATCGCTCTCTGTGTTGTCATATGGTTCTTCCTCCTTAACATTTGGCCAAAAGAAATTTGATGCTCGTATAGATTGCTTTTGCATCACCAGCCATACCGCCTTTGGTTACAAGCGGTATGCCATCTAGATACCCTCCGATCAGGTGACCGTAAGCCACCAAGGGAAGTATCTCTACCTCCAGCTTGATCCCCTCTGCTCCACCAACAGCACAAAGCGATGCGGTCACATCTCCGCCACTTGTAAAGCATCCGCCGATTTCATATTCGCTTCGTTGAATCACAAAGCGCGTGATTTTGCCCAATCCGTCGGCGATGCGTTTTGCCAGACTGTCCTGAGTGGTGTTTTGCTCTTGTGCGATTTCCTTCAGGTTCAGTGGTTCCGCAAAAGGCGAGTTCGTCGTGATAATCAAGATGGACTGCTTTTTCATTTCCTCCAGGACTAGCTGGATTACGCGATCCGTCTCTTCATCCCACGTTTGCGTCATGCTCGCCAATTTCTTTGCGTCCACGTAGATCGGCTGGGCACCTGTTTTTTCCGTCAGATATTGCAGCTGCTTGGCTGCATTCGAGGTGATGCTTCCTACCGTCACAATGATCTTTTTATCCTTTGCATGTGAGCGGGTGTACACTTTGGAATAGGTCGCGGACAGGGGCCCTGGATCGACAGGAATCATCCGATAGTCCTTAATCGCCGCCATGGCTTTGGCAATCGATTCGATCTCCTCGTCTGTTACGGCATCCAGAACAAGAATCCGTACTCCCTGCTCGATTTTCGCCCTCATCGCCTGTTCAATGGTCTTCTCACCGGCTAATACGGTTTCCAACCCGATATAGGAAACAGAATGGCTGCTTTGTTTTTGTACGATGGTCGGCACATATGATTCTGTGATCGGCGCCACCGGGTCCTTTGCCACATCGGTCGCTTGCAGGGGGACTCCATTGACCAAGAGATAGCCTCCCGAGGTAATCCGCCCTGATTCCGGATAGGACGCAACTACTACTGCGATCGCTTTTTCACCAAGCTCAGTCAAAACGGTATCGAGCTCCACCCCGATATTGCCCCGGACCGTACTGTCAATTCGCTTGCAGATGACATGAGCTCCCCATTTTGTGAGATTCTCCAGCACGGTCTTCACTCTTATCTGGGCTACTTCTTCTCTCGCATAACGACTGTCTGTATCGATACATACCGCGTTATACGCATCAGATGTAGGCAGATTGTTATAGTGAACCATCGTTGCTGCCTCAAAGCCTTGCCGGGCGAGTCTCACTCCAGTCGCGTTAGCCCCTGTCAAGTCATCCGCAATGACTCCAATTTTCATGTGGCCTCTCCCACCTCTGCTGTTACAACTCTCAGATGCTCTTTTAGCTTTTCTTTGTCTTCTTCTGCTAGCCCATCATCTGTAATCCAGCCATTGATGCCAGATAGATCGCAGACCTTTGTAAAAGCCTTCTGGTCAAACTTGCTCGAATCTGCCACTAACCAGGTAGTCTCTGCTGCTTCTATCATGAGTTTTTTTATGGAAGCCTTTTCAAACGTAGGTACTGTAACGCCAGCGTCGAGATGAATAGCATGTGCACCCAGGAAAAACAAGTCTACATTGATGTTTTTCAGAATTTGCTCCGTCAAGGGTCCAAATAAAGCCCCGACATTATTTTGCAGCTCTCCGCCTGCCACAATGATTTTTACCTCACTGTCCATCAGCTCGACCGCGATTTTAATATCATTGGTAATCACTGTGAGATTTTTTCTATGCTTGAGTAATCTGGCAATCTCCAGGTTCGTCGTTCCCGAATCCAACAGGATGGTTGAATGATCCTGAACGAATTCCACGGCTCTCTGGGCAATTTGCCTTTTTTGTTTACTGTATTTGCCTTCTTTTGTGAGAAAGGGAGTTTCGTGAATCAAAGGCTTGTTAAGAACAGCCCCTCCAAACGTCCGAATAATTTTCTCTTCCTCTTCCAAGGTAGACAAATCTCTGCGGATCGTCATGGCTGATACATTCAATCGCTCAGCTAACTGGTCGATATCGATTTTCTCGTCTTGGCTTAACTGTTCCAAAATCCATTTTCTTCGCTCTTGTGGTAACAAAGACATCACCCTTTGTTAATTTAGAACATCTCATGATGATATTATGTTATTTTTGAACAACTTTGTCAATAAAACAAATCACATAATGTTAAAAACAAACATGCGACTCCAATTTTTCACGATCTGCTGTGTTTTTTGAACATTGCCGACTTATAGGCAGTACTGAAAAAACCCCAAACAAGTACATTCATACTCGTTTGGGATTTCGTTTGTCATTTATTCTCTATTCAATTGCCACTCGTTACTTCGCCGTTTCGCTTTTTGTCTGATACGTAAAAATTTCAATATTGACTGTATCCTGCTGTTCTCCACTAGCGACAATTTTATAAGTATGGTTCACGCCATTTTGACCTGGTGTAAAAATAAAGCGGTATCCACTTGCTGCCGCCGGATTCCAGTGCGCCATTTCACCTGTTGTTTCATCCAGAATAGCCAGGCTGATTGTTGGGGTCTTATCTGTAGTTTCTTTTAGATCAATCGCTGCTGTTTCTCCTGGCTTCAAGACAAAGGAATTGCCAATCTGTAGTCCCTTGCTTCCGTCGCTGTCATCTGGTTGCTTAGGGAGCAACACGCTCCCCTTGAAAATAGGAGTCTGCACCTCCACCTTGTCATAGGCTGTTAGCGGTTTTGCCCCTACCTGTCCTCCAGCGTTTGTCTGACTGAACTCATACGTAAATTGCTGCGGCGCTACAACCTCCTCAATCACATAGGCTCCCCGCTTGATCAGCTCATTCATGAAAGCCTTATGGTCATACATGAAACGACTATCGGTGGTTTGGTAGTTCATCTCAAACGTGATTTGGTTCCCAATCAATTTTTCAATGACAGGATCATCCTTGTACGCGACTGCTTTATCACCGAAAGCAATCGTCACAGTCTGCCCGCCGATGGACATCGTTTTGTTTGTCATGCTGGCAATAGCCGATCCTTTTTCCTGCCATTTGAGCTCCACCTTATAGTAAGGCTCTGTGCGATTGAAATAATCTATTTTTCGCCCTTCCTTATCGATATACAAATTCCTCCATTTGACCATAACTCGATTCTTCTCTGTTGGAGAGGGAATGCCTAGCGTGCTTTGGACATTTTGTTCTAGTGTCTGCGCTGTATTGTAATAGGTTTTAATTCCACCGCTATATTCCGTAAGTGGTTTTGGTGCTTCTGCAAACACAACAGACGAGGTGAAGACTGCGGCAGCCCCGATCAAGATGGCTAGCAGGATACCTGAGAATGCTTTGCCACTTCCTGAATTTTTCCTCATAATGAGCCGAAACCTCCTGATTAACAGCTTTTTATGGTCGACCAAATGATTATTTAACGCAGGTGAAGCATTGGCAGCAAATTGTAAAATCATCTCACTGTAGCGTTTTTTCTCGACTGCCTTCATACGTTCCGTTATTTTTTCATCTACCGCATATTCGCAGGCTTCGCTCAAATTCGCCAAAGCCATATAAGAGAACGGATTAAACCAATGAACACTATTGATCCATACAGCCAAAAGCTTAAACCAAGCATCCTTTTGTCTGTAGTGAATCCATTCATGCCGTATCGCCATTTCATAATCGGCTCTGTCCATTTTCACGTTTGGCATCACGATCTTCGGCTTGATAAACCCGATTAGCATCGGCGAGGTCGCAGCGTCACTAACGACTACGTCCAGCTTTTCCACGCTGTCTATCCACTTGGACTCACGCAGTATTTTTCGTTTATACACGAAATACCCAGCAAGTATCTACACAGCGTAACGATAAAACCGCAAGCCCAGATGATCAGTAGCCATTGGTCAACGCTGAGACTCAGACTGCTATTTTCTTCAGTTGCTGTGGTCACTGGGTTGGAAGGTTGAGTTTGTTCAATAATCGTCTTGCTTGTCTCGACTACCGAGCCTTTTGCGCTGTCATCGGCGATGTTCTTTTCAAAAGACATGGAGTGGGAGTAAAGAGCTGGCACAGGTAATTGGAGTGGCAAAATAAACAGCAGCATTGCCGACAAGCAGGCGCCATAATACAAGCGTCCCCCATACTTGGCCGCAAGTCTTGCCTTGAAGAACATGAGCAAAAGGGTTGAAATACTCCCTGCCAGCGATGTCATCAGCAGCCATTTAATCATTTTCGTCAGCCTCGCTATTGATAAATGCCCGCAGCTCCTCAATGTCCTTTTTGGATAACTTCTCCGCCTGAAACAACGAACTGATTAGGCTTTTGGCAGAACCGTTATGTATCGTGTGCAAAAAGCTCTCTGTTTGCCTGTTCAAGTATTCCTTTTCCGTGATTGCCGCCCAATACTCGTGCGCATGGGAGCGTCCAAGCTTGACAGCATGCAGCGCACCCTTGTCGATTAGCCTGCCTGCCAACGTAAGAATGGTCGTCGGTTTTTTATCCGGCAGCTTTTCGCCAATTTCCTTCGTTGTCATTCTCCGCCCGCTTTCCCAAATCACCTGCATGATCTCCATTTCCGCTTTTGTAATGTTCATTTCAGGATAGATTCACCCCTTCGTTTCTACGTGTTGTTTTTTATTCTACGTCATGTAGAATCGAAAAGTAAAGCCAATAATACAAAAAAACCCAAACAAGTTGGCGTTACTTGTTTGGGGCAACGTATGCTAACTGAGCCTTATCTTCCTACTTGCTGTCCTTTTTTTCAAAAACATAATTTTGACTGTAAAGATTATCATCATGCAGGGCAATGATCAGGATGTCATAACGCTCGCTGGACAAGATGTTTTTCAAGCTGAATTCAGGATAATAACGATTGTCGTAAACCGTAAGCTTGTTGAAATTCTGCGCCAAATACGGCGTAATCGGGTTCATGAAAGAATCCTTCAGCAGCAGGACATTTAGCTGATTTCCAGCTTTCGGGTTCACATAGGTAATTTTCCGTCTGTCACCGCCAAAGAAGGTGCCATACGTAACTGGATTCTGCCCTTTTTTGTAGCCATAGAATTCGTTAAAGTCTCGAATCGTTTGGGTTCCATCCCCATTGATCACTTCGAATTTTTGAAAAGCGAACGGCACTTTCGGTTCATAAATCATCGTTCGATCAGCTGTTTGCGTATCGACTGCGAAGTTGCTTTGCCTGTTATAGCTGCCATCGAAGCTGCCTTTTTCAAATGTAGACACATCAATATCACTGAGGGACATTGGTTCCCCTTTAAAAAGCGTCGACCTTTTTGAGAGCTCGCGAATCATTTCTTGATAAGCCAGAAACGCGCCCTTGATATTCCAATGGTGATCCGTTTCCAAATACAGCTCTTCCAGCTGCGCGTTCGTAAAAGAGCCCCACTTGCTCCTTATATCCACAACGTTTACTTGTTTACCCAGCTTGGACAAGAAATAGTCTCTCGATCTGACATACGCATCCGTTTGCAAATAAGGTGGATACAAATGCATTAGCGATATCGTTCGGGACGGATTAAAGACGAAAAACGCTTCTGTTTTTTGTGCTTCGGCAAATGCTACTGCGTCTTTTAATTTTGCCGTTGCTGCGTCTATTTCGCTTGTATGAACGACCTTGTCGGGAACTGGCAAAATCCACTTGCTATTGATCAGCACCAGATTGGACACGACGCGTGAATCTGTTACGACCGTGCCATCCTCTGGCTTGTGCTGCGTAGAGTCGCGAAGCATGTTCTCGAACAGCATGGCGTTAAACAGCTTGGAATTTTGCTGCTTCTGATAAGCACTCACCATCTCATTTCGCAGCACGACCTGGTCATTAAAATACTGATTCATGTCTTCGAAAAACCGAGGTGTGGTAACAGCCTCCAAGCTGACATCAGGCAGCCCGCTCAGCTTTCTGTTTTCAATCGCCGAAACTTCTTTATGCGGTGAAAAGCCACTGGCAATGGCGAACCCAAAAATAATCGTTAAAAAAGCGACCATATAAGCAATTGAAGCCGATTTACTCATTACGCTACTCCTCTGGCTGAACTAGAATCGGAAATACAAGAATGGGTTATACGTTGAATTAATCAAATACAAGATGACTTCTGCAAAAAGGAAGCAGTGGAACAACAGGGCAAACGCAGTTTGTGCGCCTGCGAACGGCTTTCCCCATTGCCATTTTTGCAGCTTGGGAAATACAGGTGCGGCAATGAGTATCGCGATGGCAAACTGAATCCAGTTCATCGATAACAGCGCAAGCGCCTGGGAATCGAAAAGCTCGTTTCCGCGTGTATGGAACATGGCCCCGATGTAATCCGCTGCATACCCAAAGTTGTCGGCACGGAAGAACACCCACCCGATCATGACCAAAAGCAGCACGACAACGTGGTTTAAGGGATAAATTCTATACAACAGCTTTTCCAGACCGGCTTTTTCCAAAGCTATCAGGACACCGTAGTAGACTCCCCAGGCAATAAACGTCCAGCTGGCTCCGTGCCAAAACCCTGTCAGCGCCCACACGATCATTAAGTTCCGATAAATTTTCCACGGTGCCACTTTGCTACCGCCGAGCGGGAAATAAACATAGTCCCGGAACCAACTGCCAAGCGAGATGTGCCAGCGCCGCCAAAACTCGGAGACACTTTTGGAAATATACGGATAGTTGAAATTCTCCGCGAACTCGAAGCCAAACATTTTGGCAAGCCCAATCGCCATATCACTGTAGCCCGAAAAATCATAATAAATCTGCAACGTATAGGCAATAATTCCAATCCAAGCCGCGCCGGTTGAAAGGTCCACCGTCGACGTAGCGAACACAGTGTCTGCTACGTAGCCTAGAGGGTTGGCCAAAAGCACTTTTTTCGCTAGACCCAATATAAATCGCTTGATCCCCTCTGCGAATTGGATGGATGAAAATACACGTTTGCTGAGCTGCTCGGCGATCGAGTTGTAGCGAATAATCGGACCTGCTACAAGCTGCGGGAAAAACGTGATATAGAGCGACAAATTGAACAGATTTCGTTGTGCTTTTTCTACTTTCCGGTAAACATCAATTAGATAGCTGAGTGCGTGGAACGTATAAAAAGAAATACCGAGCGGCAGCGGCACAGGTGTCACATGAATATTTGTTTGCAGCGTCTGATTCACTACATCTACAAAGAAATTCGCATACTTGAAAAAGCCCAGAAGCCCGATATTGGCAATGATCGCGAGCGTTAAGGCTGTCTTTTTCTTTTTCAGATGTCCATCCGCCCGATCGATCCATATCCCGAAGCCATAGTTCATGATGATGGATACGATCATGAGAACGATGTACCTCGGCTCCCCCCAGGCGTAGAAGATCAAGCTGAAGATCAGGAGAACAGCATTTTTATATCGAAACGGAACAGCAAAATAGAAGGCAAAGACAAGCGGCAAAAAGAAAAACAAAAAACTGATGGAACTGAAGACCAAAGTAATTTCCTCCTGGTGTCGGCAATTCAACTATTTGCGCTAACGAACATGGAAAAACTCATGAAAGTAGACTGAGAAGCTTCCATGAGTCTCTTAGCATTTTATTGGTAGATAGGCTAGAAAAACAATAGGTAGAGAAGATTCGACACTATTTTTATTTTTCCTTCCAGAAAATCCAAGATTAGACATGAAAAGTATAAGTAGGTTTTTGAAGAATCCCATGCAATGAAAAGATTAACTTCAGGAATGCCTGACAGTATGACGTCAAACCTTCGTGAAAGGTTACGGTTTTGCATGTTTGGAATTGGCTAGGCTGAGAAACTCGAGTTAGTAGGCTTTTGTTATATAATTATATATGGAGCAAAAAGAACCCCAGATGAGTTTTGAGTACTCATCCGGGGCATTTCTTCATTTTTACTGTTTTCTAGTTGAACGAAGTGGCTCATACATATCAGCAACAACTTTGTAAGAATCTACATCTGGTAGCTCATAACTTTCACCAATAAACAATTCTTCCCAAAGCCATACAAAGAAATCTCTTGCATTAGGCGGGAGGTCAAATGGTGGAAGTAGCGATTCAAATACACCTACAAAATCAACAGCAGGTTTCGTTAAATAGTAGCTAAGTGCTAATTTTGCTTTTTTCTTTACCACTTCCTCAAGGCTATGAAAATGTTCGACAAGTGTTTCTCTAATGACTGCTTTATATTGTGCCTCTGTCCGTAATTCTACATTTTTGTAGTGTTCAATGGCCTCGTTGTCATCAGCCAGCCCTGTGATTGGAACTAAAAATTCATCCAAAAAATGTGGGTTTACTACTTTCATGTTTATTCCTCCAATGCGGCTTTGTTAAGCGTGATCAAAGTAGTTCCGTTTGGAGTCTTAGTGTAAGACTCTATTCATCCATATACGTATATTTTTCTGGATTTAATACATAGTCACGTGTAAGAACACAATCATCTGTATCAAATGACACCGTCACTGTTCCAGTTGCATGAATACCTAATTGACAATAACCTTTAGGCCAGTCTAGTACTCCGCCAAGATGATATTGATATGCCTCAAGCTCTAGAGACTCCCCCCAGCTTTTTGTTAACTTTAAACAATTCTCATGGTCGATCTTAATAAAGTCTTTTCCGTTTGGTTGATATAACGAAACCTCTAATAGACCGGAAGTCAAACCTTCGAAGCTGACAGTAGCAATTCCAGATACATAATAATCATTGGTGTTTTGTGTCTCTATAAATGAAAGACCCCATACTTCGATCGCTATTGACGCTGGTAGTTCTCTATGACCGTAGAAGAATAATGTCGCTTCCGTAAAATCTACTAGATCAAATAGTTTACCAGTGACATCGAGTACTTTTTTAATTTTTGCTCACCCTTTCTGTAGTCAAAGTATCTTTAAAGGACTATTCCTGGACAATTATCTCCCGCCCGCCAAAATTAAGGTACATGGTGCGAGGTGAGTGGGTATAATCTTGGGTCGAAAAAGAAACCTTGAAAGGCATTTTCGCCAATCAAGGTTTGCATTGCAATACTTTATCGCGGCTATTTCACTTATCAAGCTCTGAACAAATTACTGAATTATCACTTAGGGACGAGGTCAGTGATAAATCCATTGACAATAATGCAATCAAAGTCTTAGTCACTTTCGAAAAAATCGAATCACTAGAACCGATCAAACTATGAGCCCCAATAACAAATGTTAAGTTACCCGCATACTGCCAATTTGATTCGAGGATCTTTTCTTTTGCAGAATTAATAATTGAATTGGCATAATCGGAGGGGATACCCGAAAAAATCTCTTCGTGTAGTTCAATCTCCGAATTGTATGAAGGTCCATTACTATCATTTAATTTTATGTTTACTAACAATTCTGAGGTTTGATTTGGTACAAATTCAACGCCCAGCAATGCATAATATGAACTATTCCTTGGTAACTTCAACTCCAGTGCTAGTTTTTTGTTTTCTGAAACTACAGGTTCATTTAACTGCAATGAAAATTTTGTCTCATGATCTATATCCCTCGGAAGCAAAGGTAATTCATTTTTCCATAATACAGCCTTTCTATATTTGCCCAAATCGAAAAAAACTTTCACTTTGTTAACCCCCAAAACTTAAACCACGAAAATTAATTTCTCCAGGCATAGATTTAATAACATCATATGCTCCTGTTTTCCCCATCCCCTGAGACGTATTTTTCAACGTTCCCGCTAAAGCACCAGGGGCAGGAGCTGCCAATCCTAGATCAGGAGCATCCCCATGATTAATACCAACCGCAGTGAAATGATTTTTACTATTATCCTTTCTTTTGTTGCATTACTTAACAAATTGTACAAAAAACTTGATGAGATTTAATTTATCCATAAAGGCAAACTTTAGATCTTCATTTAAATTCCCTTAAATCCCCATATAAGTCCTACGGAAATTTAATGATAAACCAATTTTACATTCCTACTAAGGAATACTTCCATCAATTGTTGGAAAAAAGCGTTCCTCTCATTCAACATACTATTTTCGTTATGCAAATGAAGAACATACGGTGGTGTTGCACCAAAACCTCCGCAAAGACAATCCTCAAGGCTCTTTAAATCAAACCCATAATAACCACCAGGACCATTAATAGCCTCTCCTAGGGCGCAAAAGAATGAAGAAGAATCTGTTATGCTTCCTGCATCTATATCATATTCTCCATTTTGCTGGTCTTGGGTACTTGAACTTGTATTTTTGTTGTTATATAGTCGTGCAACCTCTAACCACCCACTCCTTTGTGTTGTTGATAATGGTGTCCATAAGTTTCGCTCAGTTAGTGGTGATCTTCGCATCTCCCAGATCTCCAAACTTTCTTTTGATGCCACTTGTAATAATGTTCCTATCAATTCAAGCTCAATTAATCCTTCTCCAAACCCAGTCTTATGAAAAAAGATCGGCTCTCTTAAATAAAAATAGTATGAACCAATTGAACACCCCTCATAATTTAGTATGGTTACATATATATTATTTATATATGCTTTTGTTGTCTGACAATACTGCCTAAAGTCATCTCTATATTGAAAATCTAGTAGAGTAATTTTATGAAAGATTTCTTCAGCTATTTCCACAGTGCTATTCCCCATTAACCCTGTAAGATCAGAGCCAATTCCAATGACCATATCACTTTCAGCATCTATTAAAGAATATTTTTGTATCATTTAGCCTCCTTAACCTCCAAATTATTTATCTCCATCTGCATACTATGAGCTCTAGGCTTAGTATAGTCATGATCTATAACATATCCTAGTTTCCCGTCAGGACGCTTAAAAACCATCGTTTCATATTTCTCGAATAGTTGTTAAATAAACCCTGTTCTCCTCCCTAATTGGCTTTTTAGTATGAGGTCTGTTTACATTTATTTCAATTTCATTAATTACGGGAAAAACTGAGAAAACAAAGAATTTATCCATAGAACACAGTAGGATGGTAGCTGAAGAATCTAAGGGTATTGATAGGATCGAATGATCATAACGGGTGCTATGTGCATTTTAATAGCACATTACTTGATCAACTCAGCTCGTTAACTTGTTGATGAACTTCTTCTCAATTCATCAACATTTACTACATTCTCCCTCCTAGAGTCACTTTTCTGTTCATAAGAAAACGTGGAAAGAGGTCCAAGTCTTAAATCAATGTTGTTTAGTGTATCTTAAAAAAATTTCAAACGGAGAATTCACTCTTTTTTCGATACTTATTCCTGTGATTCCGTAGATGGTAACAAAAACCCCAGACAAGCATAAACAGAATTGTGACCTTTGGCGGATCACAGACTCAGGTTACTCACTTGTTTGGGGCTTAAATTTAATAATCTCCAGGGTCTGACTGTTTCATATCAAATACGTTTTAAATGCTCAAAATAATCTCCTAATAATAATCTATTTCTTTTCCCATCTTTCATTATTTCTTGAACATAAGTCATTTTCTCATTTAAAATACCTTTTATTTCATCAACAATAAGATATCTTTTTAAAAGAGATTCTGCCATCATTAAATCTGTTTCTTCCGTAAAATCATTTCTCCTGATAACTGTTAACAATTCATCCTTCATACTTGCTATTAGTTTATCTGAGCATTTAGGTAAAAAGTAAAAACAAAAGTAATTAATAAAATTCGAGTCTTTGTCTAATAAATCTAAATGTGGGATTATTAAGTTTTGCAATGATAATAAATAATTTGAAATAGTTTCAGCAGCTTCTTCTAAATGTGCATTTTGATAGGTATCTAACAAATCTATCAAAAAGGGAATTTGTTCTTCAATTTCATTATTATCCATTTCCATTATTTCTTTAGCTTGATTTAATTTTTTGAGTAAATCTTCAAAAGTATCCATGATAATTAATCCTCCACTCTATTATTCCTTCTTGTTTACCCATTTACTATACGATCCTATTATTTTTAACATCTCAGTAGTTTCTATCTTTCGTAATTCTATTTATAACAAACCGTCAACTCAATTCGATTATCCTCTCGATTATAAATAATCCTATCAACCAATGTCTTCAAAGCTTTATTCTGATCTTCAGGTGTTGCCACTGAACTCCACTTCCCTTTAAATTTTCCAATCCGCTGATGTATATCATCCACGGTTGGAAACTCACTTTCATCTGTTACTACTTTTCGCAAATCACGAAGTTCCTCTTCCAACTTTTGAATCATCTTAGACCGAACCTCTTTCCTCTCCACATAAACCTGCTTAATGATTATGTCCTCTTCATACGACTCATGCAGCTTTTCCATTGCCCTTTTGTGTTTCATTAGTTCCTGCTCTTTTACCTGAATTATTGCCTTTGTGTTGTTAAATCGATTTCCGTGAAGTTCTATTTCACGCAAGATATTCGGATCTACATGTATGATTCGTTCAAACAAGGCATTGTAAAAGTCATCGTCCAATACTTTACCCTTCTTCTCACATTGGCTACCGTTCTTATATGTGTGAACGCATAACACACTCCAATACTCTCCACGTTTAGATTTCGTTTTCCACAAGTCATATATTCAAAGATAAATATCACTTATAATTAAACGACTCACAGTAAGTTTGACCAGCTTTTACGAAGTTGGTATTTTATTTTCTGACAGCCAACTACATTTTTTAATTGCCACAAACATACATCGTCGTTTTCTTCTTCCAAATCGTAAATATTCCTTAGTACGATAATCACCGTTTTCCTTCTATACAAAAGAAACCCCAAACAAGTAGTTGAGTACTCATTTGGGGTAAAAATTTCATTAGATTATTTATTACTTTTCTCAGATTGATAGATCACAAATATCTTGCCAGTTATCTTTCGCCACTCATCAAGGTTATTCCTTTAGGAAGTAAATCAATCAAATACATTGTTATCCTCTTCCGCTGTAAAGAAGATAAAAATAAATATAGCTGCTTACTACACATTATGGTGAATATTTTAATACATAACAAAAAAATCATCGTCCACTATACCATCAAAATTCAGTAAAATTTCATAGTACCCTATATTTTTATTTTGATACCTGATTGGAATATATAATTTTACATGATTATAATCCAATTCAGGATAATTCAGGTAACTAATTGAGATAGATTCAACCTTTAAGTCAAGTTGGGACTTATCAAAATTTGCGAAGTACTCTTCATATTCAAGAGGATACTCAATTTTGTAGTTTTCAAGATTCAGCCAGAAACCATCAAAAGCTTTTTTTTCTGCATCATACTCCAATACCCATTTTTTAAGATCCGAAGCACTAAACAATAGCTCTTCCCCCTTTTATTAATGTGTTTTTTCAAACACCTTCCAAATATAGTGACTTGTTTTTTCATCATAATCCCCTAAGAGTCTATAAGCCCCTCCTTTTCCCTTTATTTTCACTTCATACATGTACCCTTTAATACCGTTACCAGATAGTCGTTTGATGCCATTCATACCCTCAGCACCTACAAACCCCTTGGACATAGAATTAACAAACTTTTTAACTCCCATTTCTCCAAGCGTGTCCTTCATTTCTTTAAATGCCGCTCGTTGAATCCATGACTTTACAATTGAACCTGCTGCTCGAGCTTCTCCTTGTGGAGTAAACAAGCTTGCAACAAACAGCCCATTCTGTAATTTAGTATCATCTTCAATCTTAAGATTATGGTCTAAATCATTGACGACACTAAGCAATTCGTCTCTTTCCCATTTGTCCATACTTCCAATTGAAAAAACATCACTAGCAGCTTCTGTAACTTTTTTTGTACCATTTAAAAACCCGCCGATTCCACTATTCATTTTTGTCCTTATCTCTTCTGCTCTTGCATGAATAGCTTGTCTTTCGCTATTAGTTTCCGCAAAATGATATAAAATAGTGAGATCAAGAAGGTAGTTTTGTACAGCATAACTATAACTTGAATCACTTTGTTGCCAATGCCCCGTAGGATCCACAAACCTCAACGGATTATTACTCACATACGTATACCTGTTAAGCGACAACGGATTATCCACCGCACCCTTATACGTATCCTCCGATATAAACCGCCCTACCTTCGGATCATAATACCGTGCCCGCAGATAGTAGAACCCTGTCTTCTCGTCATACGGCTCTCCACTGTACTGATACGGGTTGGACATCCCCTCCGTTTTCGAGATGACGTTGCCCCAGGTGTCGTATGCATAGCTGTTCAGCTCTTGGCCAGTGCCGTCCGAGATAGCGACGACATCGCCGTGGCTGTTGTAGTGGTAGTATCCGCTCTTGCCTGTGCTCAAATCTTTGCGCAGCACGAGCTCATTGCCCCAGATGTTTCGGGCCTTGGAGGCATTGGCAGCGTCGAGCTCCTCGATGACTTTGCCACTCAAGTAGACATACTTGGTTTGGATGCCATTCTCGGTCTTGCTCGCGCGAAGGCCGTCTCCATAATAGGTATACGTCGAAGTGTCGCCTGTTGTTTCATTCACGACACTGCGCAGACGATTTCGCTCATCGAATGTGTACGTGGAGCTACCTGTCTCTGTCGGCAGGGTGCCGGCGAATGCCGAGCGGTTTCCACGTCCGTCATAGGAGTAATCATTCGTCGTTCCTGGAATGACTTCCTTGGTCAGTCGATCAATTTTATCGTAGGTATATTGATGTGTTTTCGCATTGCGCTGGATGGACACAACATTGCCAAACGAGTATTGATTGGACTCTGACCAGATCGGTGCTTGATTTTTTTCATGTGTGACTGTCGCCACTTGTCCAAACGAATCGGCTTTTCGCTTGTTGATGCGGCCGTTCGGGTACTTCGCCTGATAGCTGTCCCCCGTAGTGTCTACCTGGTAGCTGTATTCGATTTTACCTGTCACAGCACTGTTTACTTCTTTTAAACGTCCAGCTGCATCATACAAATAGGTCACGACAGCATTGTCCGGGTACGTCAAGGAATCCATGAGGTCATCCCGGTCTGTGTATCCCATCTGGTACACTCGTCCAAAAGCGGTCTGAGTCTTGAACCGCAGAAACGGATCGTAGGTGTATGATACTTCGCGGTAGTTGCTCATGCCTGTACCCAAATCTGTTCCGTTGCTGTTCGTTTCTTTTTGAATCAGGGAGGTGTTCGGGACGTATTCTTTTGTCTCCAAATTCATGATTTTGCCTGCTGCGTTTGTGGAGGTCAGGCTGGCCAGCTCGTTAAACGGCGTGTAGGCGTAGAGGTGACGAATGCCTGCTTTGTCTGTAAACGTATGCGGTGTACCATTCCGATTGTAACGATACGACTCGGTCGCTCCCGACGGAACATCCTTTTCACTAATCTTCCAGGAGAGAGCATTGTAGTGATTGCGGGTCGTCAACAGCTGATTTTCCGTTACCGTTACCAGATTGCCGAGTGTATCGTACTCGTACTGGTACTTGTTTTGCTCGGGATCGAGCAGGTAGACGAGCTTGCCGTCGTTGTTTGAGCGGTATTCCCATACGCGACTTTTGCCTGTCTGATCTTTTTCTGTCTTGCCGATTACTTGGTCAAAATCGTTGCGAGCGAGCTGTGTCGTTCTGCTCTGGCTGCCATCACCTGACCGCATTCCTTCTTTTTCCAGCTGGCCGTGGCGGTCATAGTATTGTGTGGTTTGCAGTCCGTTTGGCTCGATGCTCACACCAGTCCGAGCAGGGACATAGTTTACCCCATCGTTTTGCGTATTGGCTGCCAGAAACACCGTAGTGCCGATTGGATCTGTTTTTTTCCACACCGTTCCATCTGCATTATAGACGTAGCTGGTCGCCCGTTCGTTTAAGGCATACGGTGCGCTGGACAACAGATGGTTTCCATCCAGCGAATACGTATTGTACAAAAGCGGACGAACGGTACCGTCTTTTCCAATCTGTCCCTTGTACTCTACTTCTCCGTATGGCGTAAAATGAGAAAATTGTTTCGTGCCATCTGGCAGCGTCATCGTTACTTTTCTCGTCGTATCGTCATAATCATACGTCGTTGTTCGGGTCTGATCTCGGTTGGTCACGAGCTCCTTTGTCCGGCGTCCGAGCAGGTCGTATTGGTACTGGACGTAGATTTCATCCGGGTACATGCGGTATAGTAAGCGACCCATTCCATCGTAATGGAAGTAGTGATACAGCTGTTCATTTACACCCGTGGAGGTCTCCACCTGCATGGTTATCTCTCGCGGATACAAGGAAAAATCGTCATAGGAATCGATGCTCTGTGTAATCGTCTTGGCATCTGGACCTGTACTCGTTTCCGTAATTGTTTTGAGTAGCTTGTCTTGATAGCTGAAGGTACGGTTCACTTGCTCCTGTCTGGTAGCTGTGCCATCTGGATAGGAATCCACGATCTTTTCGGTTGCAACCAGCCTGTTGCTTCCGTACGTATAAGTCTCTTCATGATAATGATTCGGATTGCTGGCCGCTGTTTTCTTCACCTTGGATGGCACACGCAGCGTGGAGAGACTGCTCGGGAATACGTATTCGGTTGTGGTCTGGTTTCCTTTTGGATCGATTTCCTTGGTGACATCTCCATACACGTTGTAGCCGTACTCCATGATTTGCGCATAACGACCCAGCCTTGCCTTGACTTTAGACAAGCCGCTATCTGTAGGAGCGAGCAAGTATTGATATACGTCCGAATCCGCAGTAATGGAGCTTGGGCGTCCCATAAAGGAGTACACATGTGTCGGCTGTGTCTCTCGCTGATTGTACATATAGCTCGTATAAGAGGCAGGAGCATAACAATACGTTTTCCCGTCTTCTGTCAGGGTAAGCGCACCTTGGATCGTATCTGAATCAGCACCATTTCCTACAAAGGTCTTCACCGATTGCAGCAAAAAGTTGCGATCCGGGTTGACGATAAAGGTTTTCTCTACACTCGGCAATCCGTCCTGAATGCTTCTCGTAACGACCCTGGAGCCATCTCGGTTGATCGGCTGATTGGCAAAGCGCACAGAGGCTGATTTCGGTGATTTCCATACTTCTTTATTAGTCTGTGGATAATACTTGGTGTACGAGTACCATCCTGTCGTTGCTTGATCCGGATGCGGTGTCTTGGCAAAACGGAAATTGACCGCGGTCACAGGATGATAGCTCATGTACGTCAATGCTTCTTTATCCAAATAGAGACGCACCAGCCCTTGATTCAAAAATCCTGGAACATCTGGCTGATACAAGCTGTACGTATAGCTCATGGACAAGCCTTCCACTGGATAGTCGACCTGCTTCAAAAGCTTGTAGTTCACTTTTCCCTTCTTGGTTTTATCGACATTCGTATATTCCGTCGACTCCAGCCCATTGTCATCGAAATTGATTAGTTTGTTCGGAGCCGCAAAGGAATAGGTCGGCTGCAGATTGTATTCACTCACTCCGTAAACAGATGGACTGTGATACGCATACTCGGCAATGATTTTGCTATCTGTCCCCGTCACGCTGTATTCTCTTACCTGATCCTTGTTTGTATTTACAGTCCACTCATAGACAAGATGCTTCAGCAACGTTTTTTGGGAGCTGTCCTGATAGACTTTCACTACGGTATTCACTGTACTGTTATCAATTGTAATCAGACGCCCGACGCTATCTGTGATCTCGGTCGGCCATCTCGTATCTTCGTTAATTCTGTAGCTGATCGAGTCTCCGTACGCATTCGTCTTTTTCACCAAAAACGTATGATACAGCTCGTCTTTATAATAGTGGGACTCTTCGCCAAAATCATAAGTGATGCCGTTTTTCTCCAATGTCACCACATGATTGGTCCCGAATTCACCGTACCCCTTTTTATACTTGCTCATCGAAATGCCCTGGTACGGGGTATTCACCCAGTCTCCTACTGTAGAGGAAGACTCCAGCACGGTTCCGTCATCTAGGGTGAAGACATATCGTTTGCCCTCACCTTCGTATGCACAATTGTATTTGGAGGTGTCATCATAATATCTGCACCACGCATTTGATTTATAGATTTCTTCAAACCGGGGCAAATTGAGCTTCCAGCCAATCGGCAAAAAATTCTTCTCCTGATACCTGGAGGGGACATTTATATTTTTACCGCTGTTCGAATAGTAAAACTCCTCAGTCAGTGCTTCCAAGGAAGAGTAGCTGCGCTCAAGGGTAAAATCCAGCCCGTGCTTCCCTTCCAACTGAATATCAAGCTCTCTCACATTGGCCGTTCGATACAGCTCATCCACCGGGTTGTCCGTATTCGAGCGTTTGTACTGGTACGTCAAGCCCTCTGGGTCATACATCGCGTCCGGGATACTCGCCAGTGCTGAGGTGGTTGACGGCTTTTCAGTCTGCTTCGGTGGAAGCGGATTCGCTTCTGATGCAGATAAAACCGCGCCAAGCTGCGGCAGAATGTTCTTCAGCTGCTCCTTCTTTGCTAGCGGCATTGCCTGGATACGCTTCGTGATGTCATCGTCATTCCACTTGTATTTCTCTACCTGCTCGTTATGGGACAAAAAGCGATCCACAGAAGGATAAAAATACGCAGCGAATTGAATCAATGCGGGATCAGCGGTCTGGTACAGCTTCCATACCTGTTCAGACTGCAGTGTATCCCAATCCAGCTGCTTGATTTCCTCTTTCGTATACGTCGTTTTTTCGTCAGGCTGAATGTTTTCTTGCTTGTCCTTTGCTTGCAGTGCAGTCTGGTAGGCAGAAATCCAGTCTTTTGTCGTTCCAACCTTTGCTCGATCTGTGGCTGGCTTTTGTGACAGGCTACTGCCGGCTTCTGCATAAACGGTCGTGGGCAGTAAAAGCGAGCCGATCAACAGCATGTTTATCGTTTTCTGAGTCCAACGTGTAAGTCGCATCGATTTCCCTCCTTATTTTTATTGATGAACCTGTTTTTTGATGAGATTTCCGTTGCCATCGTAGGTGAATTCCGTCAAAATCGTGCCGTTTTGCTTGATTTGCACAAGCTGTCCTTTTGCGTTGTACACATACTCCACTCCGAGATAACGGGCGCTTAGCCGGGCATGGACAGAGTTATTGCTGCCGCCAGTCAAAACGACGTAGTAATCCTTGCCTTTTTGCAGAGGCAGGGTGACTTTAGAAAAGGGCGGCTGACCTCCGTCATCATTTGCAGCGAGCAATTGCGTCTGTGCATAGTCCTCATATACCCCGAGCCATGTATTGCTAGTTCCCTCTGCTGAATTTCCCCCATAGTAGCTCGTAAAAATGTCAAAGCTTCCGGTAGCTGGCGCGGTCAGCTTCACGATTTTTTTGACTCCGGCAGCAAGATTGATGTCTTGTGGCGTCGTTACATACAAGCTTTCTGTGTCTGTAAAGGAAATGGCGAACGGATTGGTCACCAGATCAGCGACGACTCCTGCCACTTTGGCTTTCGGAATCGTGATCGTTACGTTTGGGACACTGTGCTTGCTCTCATGAGACAGTGCTTTGCCTCCAAACTGGACTGTAAGCTGCTGGCTGCTCGTACGCGTCACAATTGGCTGTAGTCCTGCTGGCAAATTGTTTACCGTAACACTTGCGGCAGCATCCGTTGCAAACGTACCCGCAGCGAGGTTGATCACCTGCTTGTCGGTAATCGTGCCATCGTTTGCTGTCGATTCACGAATCGTAGCAGAAGCGACTGTTGCCTTTGTATCCAAAGCGGCGGTCAGTCTCGCATGCACGCCTTTTGTCTTGTCAGCCGAAGTGAGGTAGACGTAATACGAAACTCCAGCCACCAGATCTACTTTCATCTCGGAGAAAAGGGAGCCATCTGTCGCATCGTCATTAAATTCGAGCAGTGCTGACAGCTGCTCGTCCGAAAACAGAAACAGCGCGGTATCCGTTGTTGCGCCAAATCCCCCGTAAGGACCTGTATAAAAGCGATAGGTTCCCGTCACTGGTGCTGTAAATTTGTACGCAGGCGCTTCTCCTAGCGGCAGGCTGACATCAATGGGCGAAGCGGCGCTCAACGTTTTCGTCACTTTATCAAGCCGCAGCCAGTAAGTGTCTGTCGTGCTGAAATGCTTGTTAAAGCTGAATACGGTCATGTAGTAGGTCGTATTTGGCTTGACCTGAAAGCTAACCGTTTCTTCTCCCCCTAATTGCTCCGTTGCGCTGATATCAACTACCGTGCTGGGACCCTCTGTTACCAGGAGGTCGTAATCCTTTGTTTTCGGAACTGTCAATTTCACCGTCAACGATCCGGTTAACGCCCCTGAGTCAAAGCGATATACATCCTTGTCTGTGCTTGTAGAAAGCTTGGACTCGTAGTAATTCCCGCTTGTAATCGGGTAGCTGGTTGCAAAGTCATCATTTGGTTCAAACGGATCGATGGCAGGATCGATGGCGAGCAAGGTCGCGTTTTCGCTTGCTTTTCCTTTTGCTTGCTGATTTGACTCAGCTAATTTTGGACCAAGCTCAGGAAGCAGCTCCGCCCAATAGCCTGCCACTGCTCGATCATACTCAGCTTGCAAATTCCTGATTTGCTCTTTTTGTGCCAGTAGCTGTTCATCTGTCGTAGGCTGCTGCTTGTGCAGGTCTTTGGCCCGCTCAAAATAAGCGGATGCTTGCTGCAAGATCTGATTCGCCAGCTTCTCGTTTCCTTTTCGGATAGCAACAGCCTGGAAAAACTCTAGCGTCTGATGCAGCCCCAAAATCTCCTGATCCATCTGCGAAATTTCATCCATGGGGGCCTGGTCCTGTGCCGCTGTCGTCACTCCCTCAGGCATCGAAAAGACAGCCAGAATCAGCAGGATCAACACCAAGACGGAAATTCTTTCTCTCATGTACGTTTCACCACTTTCTTTTCTGTTTTTTGCTCACGTATTTCCTCATGCGTCTCGTTCTCGTCGCTCTCTTTTTCCACTCCTCCTTTTCTCAGCATGGATTGAATGGACATTCGCGCTTGCTTCCAAACGCACATCCATTCTCAAAACAGAACAAACGTTCCTATTCAGTTGTACAAACATAATAAAGTACAAGTTTCTTGTTAGTCAATCATAAAAAATAAAATCATCATACAATCTTTTCTTTTTCTCTCTCTTCTAGTACAATATAGTTGTACATCCTCTATGGAAGGACTGGCTCGCTCATGCTATCCCAGCGCTTGCGCATAGCCCGTAAGGCAAAAGGTCTGACCCAGGAAGAGTTGGCAGAGCATGTCTGCACAACAAAAGGGACGATCAGCAACTATGAAAACAATCACAGCACGCCGCCTAACGATATGCTGCGGCAGTTGGCAGATATACTTGAGGTCACGACGGATTGGCTGCTCGGTCGAACAAACGATGTAATAGCAAACACCGCTGCATCAGCTTCCCTGGCTAAGGAACAGCGTTCTTTGGACGAGCTTTTGCAGGAAAAAATCGACGACCCGGATGACTATTACTTTTTGGATGGTTATCTGGAGGCATCTGAAGAAGAGAAAAAAGAGATTCGTCGTTACTGGTACGATTTGAAAAAGCAGCTGAAGGTACGTCAGGTACGAGAAACAAGGCCGCCTTCTTTGTTCGACATAACGGAAGATTTGAAAAAAAAATAACCCCATTGCGGGGTTTTCTTTCACGGCCAAAACAGAACGTACGTTCCATTTTTATTGGTATGGGAGGCGGAACACTGGATGTTTCTACCTTTTTTTCAAGAAATCTGCGAGCCGCAGACCTGGATGGAGAGCCGGGTGTACATGCTTCTACGACACTTGGGCATGGAGGAGCCCGAGCAAATCGATCTGCATCGTTTATGCGAGACATACGGCATCGAAATTATTGAAATTAACGGCCGCAGCAGAGCTCATGAGCATCCAACACTAAAAAACAGGTACATCATTGCTGTCGATGAGCGACTAGAGCCTGCTTACCAAAGAGTCAAAATCGCACACGAGCTGGGGCATTTACTTTTGCATGAGGGTGTTCAGCCTCAAAGCACTACATGGATGATCGATTGGCAGGAATCACAGGCAAACCACTTTGCTGAGCATCTGCTGCTGCCCTTTTTCATGATCAGTCCACTCTTGGCAGATTGCTCCCGTTTCGATGCACCCGCTCTGCTGGCACAGCGGTTTCGCGTCCCGCTCTCGATGGCAAGCAGACGATTCGACCGCGTCCTCGCTCGCTTGCACGCAAGGGGCGTACCTGTTTTTTGGTAAGTCCAGCCGCTTAAGAAAAGGAGGCCATTGACTAAAATGAAGCACATCTTCGTCGCAGGAGATGCCTACAGCACTCATTTTTTTGATCTGGCAATCGGAAATGACGAAGAGCTTTCTCTTTATCCTGCCATTCAGGTCGCCAGCTACCATGTAGCTAATTTTGCGCTCATTATGCGCGACTCGGGGCTCAGTGGACTCGGCATACTTGCGGGAGATGCCTTGCTGATCTCCAATTTTTCGATGGAACCGATTAAGGACAGACCCGTTCTAGTCAGACAGGAAGGGCAATTTATCGTTCGCATCGCGGCTGATGTCAATCCGGTAGAGTGTGTGTTTACGACCACCAACGAGGACGATGAGCCCCTCATCCTCCCTTCTGAAAACATTCGGATCACAGGCGTTGTCAGCGGAATCATTTCCCAGCCACACCCATGACCTCGCTTCTTATCCAATCCTTCAACGCTGCAGCTGTTTGCTGCCATTGCTCCTGCGGGGTGATGGCAGCCGGCTGATCTCCGTCCTGCTTCCCGTAGCTGCCAAATTGAGCGTGATTGCCTCCTTCAATGGACATATACTTCGTATTTTCCGGTAAATATGTTTTTCCCAGCTCAAATTTTTCCTGATTCACAATCCCATCGCGCGATCCCAGAAGTGATAAGACAGGGATTCCTGCCTCCTTTAAGCTTCCTTGTTTGTCCGGATAAGCTCCGAGTAAATAAACACCGCGAATCCGATCCGTATGTGCGGGGGCATAACGAGCAGCCATCGCTCCACCTAGAGAGTGCCCACCGATGACAAACGTCTGCTTCGGATAGGCTTTTAACACCTGATTGGCCCGTTCCATATCGCTCACTGCCAAATTTAATGGCATTTTTGCAATGAATACTCGATACCCTGAGCCAGCAAGCGATCTGGCGAGTGGAGCGTAGCTTTCCGGTTTAACCAGAGCGCCTGGATAAAAGATAATACCGGGATCATGCGATTCTCCGCCTTCAAAAGCAATCCAGTCACCTGTATTCATGACCGTGATCCCTTCTCCTCCCTGCATAGCCACAGCAGCTGCCTGATCAGGCTCATACGGGCGTAAATACCATATCGCTGTACAGGCAGCAAGCAATACCGCCAATACGATAATCTGAAACCAACGTTTCCGATATCGACTCATCCGTTTATCACCATCCGTTCCCAGCTATCTGCTTCTTATTATGTCTCCTTTTTCCGTTGCATGTGCGTGTTTGTATGAAAAGATTCATTTCATCCCAGCTTCGTCACTGTAAAATAAAAGGGCGAAACGCGATTTGCGCTTCACCCTTTTTCCTTTTGCCTTTCGCGGAAACGGCGGACCTTCATCAAATTTCCGCACATTTTATCATCGCACCAGCGTCTTACCCGATTGCGGCTCTCATCAAAAAAGACCCACTTACAATCGTCATTATGGCAAATTTTGATCCGGCGCACATCCTGGCTCGTCAAAAGCTGTGCAAAGGATTCCGCTATTCGTCCTTGTATGAGCGCCCATCCCTCTGCTTTGCTTATCTGCTCCAGGCGATAGCCTTGTCCTTCTTTGTCTTCTGCTACCCGCATGCAAGACGGCACCAAAGCCAATGCGTGATTCAATGCATCTACATCTTCCTGTGGCGCGGCTTCACCGCTGACCACTGCTTCTACGATTCTGCGCATTTGTTCACGAAGCCGCAACAGTGACAGCCTGACCTGTTCATCCGCTGGAGCTGGCGGCGTCAGCTTCCATTGGTGAAAAAAGTTCTCCAGCCACTCCTGCTTATCCAGTCGATTTTCTCTTTTGCCTGAACCCCGCCAATCTCGCCAATCACTATTTAAAAAGTCAATGCAAAGCCACTCCACTACTGCTCCCCCGTTCGTTGCATGTCCTCTCAAGAACCTCTTGTATGGAAACCGAGGATATGGTATGTTTTTCCTTGTAACGACCAAAATGAATTTTGTAAGTTACAACCATTATCATCCTTAGAGCCATTATACCGCCTACTTATTTCGTTTCACAGACGAGGAGGATGCACATGAACAGGATGGAATTACTGCTGCACGAATGGAAATGTACCTACGACAAAGAAGATTGGTACCCACCGCTAAGAGATGCTCTGACCGGACTTTCCGCTGCACAGGCCAGCTGGCGCCCTGATGGCCTAGCCGCTAACACCATCTGGGAAAATGTCAGTCACCTGTTATTTTTCAAGGAGCGGCTCTTGCATCGTTTGCAAAATACCGAGTTCCCCCTATCCGCCGAGACAAACGATGACACCTTTACTCCCTCAGGCGGTCCAGATGATGAAGAGGCATGGCAAGCCACCGTTGCTCGCATGGAGCAAGTTCATCGTCAAATACATGAAAAGCTCGCCTCGCTCACCGAAGATGCTTTTGACCAACCGCTGCCCAGTATTCCTTTAGGTCAGAGTGTGATGAGCATCGTACTTCATGATGCCTTTCACACAGGACAAATCGTGCAAATCCGCAAGCTTCAGGGAACATGGCCAGAAAAACGCTCATTTTTATAGAGGTACCATCATGGAAACTACCGTCTACGCATCTATGGACGGTAGTTTTCTTTTATTAATTCAACCTATTTCTTGTCACTATGCGTCAATCGTACAAACCTTTATCCTTTCAGCACCGTATCCTGAACATATATTAGATAAAGGAGTTGTTCGCTTTGAGCAAATGGGTTGGGGATGCACAATGAATGGAGTAAAGGGACGTCATATTGTAGTCGACGCCTTCGATTGTGATCCTCTTTTACTAGATGATCTCGTTCATTTGGAAAAGCTGCTCGATCAAATCGTTTCATCACTTGGTATGCAGATCTTGGCGACTAGCTTCCACCGATTCGATCCTCAGGGAGTAACTGGCATTATTCTACTCTCCACCTCACACATTTCGATTCACACGTGGCCCGAGTACTCGTATGCTGCCTTTGATTTGTTTACATGTGGAGACGATGATCCAGCTACAGAAATTGAAACACTTATTCGTGGACTTTCCTCAAAAAGCGCGCTCGTATACGGCATAGATCGCTCTAACACAGGCAGTGGTGAGCCGGCGATTTGGTCCATGCAATCGCGGCTTGATTCTGCAAGCACGTCCGATCAGGCAAACAACATTTCTGTTTCCAATGTCTCCTTGGGGATTGATTCTGCTTCAAATCGCGGTGACAACTACGACCAGATAGAACGCAAAGAAATTCTAGCTGGCAAACATACCATGCTATACCAAGGAACGAGTAATTATCAGCGCGTGGAGCTGATCGAGGCAAACGACATGCGCATGTACTTGGACGGGCAGCTGCAATTTAGCTCATTGGATGAAAGAATCTATCACGAAGCACTTGTTCATCCAGCTTTCCTGTATGCTGCATCCCATAAACGTGTACTCATTGTAGGTGGTGGTGACGGACTCGCTGTACGAGAAGCCCTCAAGTACCCTGGGGTTGAGCATGTTGACCTTGTCGATCTGGACCCAATGGTGCTGGATGTAGCTAAGCTCGTACCCGCAGTCGTTTCACTGAACGAGTCGTCCTTGCATGATCCGCGTGTACACGTTCATCCTCAGGATGCTGCTCAATTTTTGGACTTGCAACGACCTTCCTATCAGATCATCATCGTGGACTTTCCTGATCCAGCCGATGAAATCATTAGCGCGCTGTACACCACGGAATTTTTTCAACGCCTCGCTGCACAGCTTTCTGATGATGGTGTAATGGTTTGCCAGTCGTTTTCTCCCGAAGACGCACCCAGTGTTTATTGGAGTATAGAGCTCTCGTTAAAGGCTGCGGGACTTCACACACAACCCTATCACTGTCTGGTCCCTTCCTTCGGTGACTGGGGCTTTCACTTGGCGGCACAAAAACCACTCATCCGCAAGACAGACAGCATACCTGTACCCGCTCGTACTCTCCCAGCCGATATAGATGCCCTTTTTGCTTTCAAACAGGGTATTTTGTTAAAACGGGCAAACGCGACGACCAATTCGCTAGGAAATCTGGTTTTGCACAAGTATTATCAGCAGGAAGCTGGAAATAGTATGTAGAATGGCAAATCCCCCTCAGACGCCATGCTGTCGCGGGGATTTTTTGTACAGAGGAAAAAGGAATGACTAGATTTTACATTGATAAATACAGAACAATCTTATATAGTTGATAAATAAATCAATTTCATACATGTATCCTCATCTTTCACGGTGAGGATAGAGGTCGCGGCTTTTATATGATCCTGTACGAGATTCAGCAGAAATTCATGACTGCAGGAAAAGGAAAATCCGCCGAAGTCCATCGCGTATCGCTGTGCGCATGGGCTGGGGCTGTACCCGAAAGGGACAGAACTGTCACGTCTTGCGTGCCGGCAAGCGTGTTGTGCTATCTTCAGTGAAGGCTTGGTGGGGATTTGATGATACCGCTTTGTGCCTTTTTTTATGGCTACAGGCGGTTTTTTCGTTTCCGACCTACCTTTACGAACATCATTTTCTAGAAAGGTCGTGCAAGTAGGTTATGTCAGAAAATCAATTGCAACGTGGTTTAAAAGCCCGTCACCTGACCATGATCGCCATTGGCGGTTCGATCGGTACAGGATTATTCCTCGCAAGCGGTGGCTCCATCCACTCTGCCGGACCTGGCGGAGCTTTGGTTGCCTACATCGCTATCAGTATCATGGTTTACTTCCTGATGACAAGTCTGGGAGAAATGGCTGCTTTCATGCCGGTTTCCGGTTCCTTCTCCACGTATGCGACGCGCTTCGTCGATCCATCTCTGGGCTTTGCCCTCGGCTGGAACTACTGGTACAACTGGGCGATTACCATTGCCGTCGAGCTTTCGGCTGCTGCTCTCATCATGAAATTTTGGTTCCCGGATACTCCCTCTATTATGTGGAGTGCCCTGTTCCTCGTCCTTATGTTCTGTCTGAATTTGTTGTCAGTCAAGAGCTATGGGGAATCCGAATATTGGTTTGCACTTATTAAGGTCGTAACCGTTATTGTCTTTATCATAATTGGTGTCTTGATGATTTTCGGTATCATGGGTGGAGAAGCTGTTGGATTCCAAAACTTCACGAAAGGCGACGCTCCATTTAATGGCGGCTTCATGGCGCTGCTTGGTGTCTTTATGATCGCAGGATTCTCTTTCCAGGGAACAGAGCTGGTTGGTGTCGCGGCGGGTGAAAGTGAAAATCCAGCAAAAAACATTCCAAAAGCCATTCGTCAGATTTTTTGGCGTATCCTGTTGTTTTATATTTTTGCGATTGCCATTATCGGTCTCCTGGTGCCATACGATAACCCTAACCTGATTAGCGGCGATATTTCAGATATTGCAATCAGCCCGTTCACCATCGTGTTTGAAAAAGCAGGATTTGCCTTCGCAGCTTCGGTGATGAACGCTGTCATTCTCACCTCTGTTCTATCCGCTGGTAACTCTGGCATGTACGCTTCTACCCGCATGCTTTGGGTGCTGGCCAAGGAAGGCAAAGCGCCTAAATGGTTTGCCAAGGTTACACGCAACGGTGTACCGATCAATTCCTTGATCCTGACTGCTTTAATCGGGGCGCTCGCCTTTTTGTCCTCGCTGTTTGGCGATGGCGAAGTGTACATTTGGCTGTTAAACGCATCCGGGATGTCAGGCTTTATCGCATGGCTCGGTATCGCTGTCAGCCATTATCGCTTCCGCAAAGCTTTTCTGGCGCAAGGACGCGATCTGAAGGAGCTTCCTTATCGGGCAAAGTGGTTCCCGTTTGGCCCTATTTTCGCCTTTATCATCTGCTGTATTGTCATTCTTGGTCAAAATTACTCCGCGATTTCTGCCGAAGGAATCGACTGGAACGGGCTTATGGTGTCTTACATCGGACTGCCTCTCTTCTTGATCGTCTGGTTAGTCTATAAATTTACGAAAAAAACAAAGCTGGTGCCGCTGGATCGTGTAGATTTCAGCATCGATGAAAACTCTCATTAAACGCAGCACGATCTCTTGAACTGCACAAAGTAGGACCTCCTTGCAAAATGGGGGTCCTTTTTTTGTTACAGCAAAAATATTTTTCTGCATTTTTTTCTCTTTCTCAGGATTATTTCTGTTGACGAAATAAAAGTGGAAATATATACTTTTGATTAATTTGATAATGATAATCGTTATCAAATATAACATATATGCTCTAGGAGGTTTGTATCATGCAGTCCAAACTTTTCAGGCACATCTATAGCACCACCTTGGTCACCACATTACTGGCCAGCTCGTCCCTAGCTTTCCCCTCTGCTCACGTATCCGCTGCTGCCGAACAGGCGAATTTGGCATCCATTACGATTGACCAAGCTATCGAAAAAGCTCTGAATAACAACGCCGACCTGGAATTGCTCCGGTTAGCTGCCGATACAACCTACTACGATTCCCTCATAACACTCAGAGATAGTCAGGCAATTAAAGAAGATTCCATCTATACATTCAAAGATGCCCAGTCGAAATACAAAAAGGCAGCAGAAGCGAAAAAGGATATTGCTGCTAGCAAAGCCACCATGGATGCACTAAAAAGCTCACTGCGGCTCCAGGTTGAAAAGGCTTATCTGGAAGTTCTCTCTCTCGAAACCAAAATAAAATTGCAAAGGCAAAGCATCCAGCGCCACTATTGGTATCCATCCCCGAACGCAGAAGCCAAAGAAGCGCTTGCTAAACTTCAAACAAGCCACCAGGAGGCGTTGGCCAAGCTTAATGATTTGCTGCTGGAAGTTCCGGATAAAGAATGGAATTTGTCCGCTTACGACCTGATTCAATATCAATTGCCTACATGGGAAGAAGTGCAATCCATCGCCTACGAAAAACGCCCGGATATGATAAAAGCCGAAGAGGAAAGAAAGCTTGCCGAAGTAAAAGTAGCCATTGTTGCAAAGTATTCTCTCTCGAGTAGCTACGATGGTAAAATCGCAAGAAATAACTTGAAAAAAGCTGAGATATTGTTGCAAAGAACGAAATCAACGGTTGATAAAGAAGTGAAGGAACACTATGAAAAAGTAATCTCAGCGAAAAAAGTTATGGAAGACAGCCAGGCAACCAAAGATGCCGCACAGAAGCACTATGATCAGGCATGGTCTGATTACTTAAATCGAAAAGTGACTCTCGATGAGTTGATTGATATAGAAGCAAAATTGTTGGATAGTGAAACAAAAGCAGCTGATTCGTTGCATCAATATAATGTAGCTGTCGTCACATTAAAGCAATCTATTGATAATTAATCCTTTCTAAGTCAGCTTTTATTAATGGAACTCTTACTATTTTTATTTTCTTTCCCTATAACAAAAGTACACCCCCTAGAGAATTTCTTGCTCAACCTCTAGGGGGTTTCCTATTTTACAAAAAAGAATTCTTTTGAAACAAAATAGACTAAGGAATCGTAATGTTCAATGTGTAAGGTACATAATTATCAGTACTGTTACCATCGATCACAATATAATACGGTACTCCTTTTTGAAATTGGAAGGATAGTGTTTCGGTGCTAGTCCTAGTGGAAGAAATAATCTGCCCTGATGAATTTCTGATTTTGAAATGGAATCCATTCGGCAGAGAAGACGGATTATTGAACTTGATAGTTGCCTGGTATGTTTTATTAGGAGTTACCTTGAAATAATCCCAATTTTCTTCTACTTCAATAGGGTCCAATACGCCTCTCAGAAGAGTCTCCCCGATAGTTAGGCTGAAAGGATCTGCTGTTGACATAGAATTGTTCGGTTCAGATTCGAAATAGGTTGTAGTGGCAGCAAAAGCGCTAGTGGAAAGGCTGAAAACGAGTGCAAGGCTAGTTAGACCTAGTGCAAATTTTTTCAAGACTATTACCTCCTATTTTTTGGTATATACTATTTTTACCATAAATAGTTTTTTAAGTAAATCACTTTCAGTATATTATTACTATTTTTACTACAAAATTCCTTTAAGTGGTAATTTCAAAGCACCCTTAGGAACATCATCAAATTTTCCGCTGTTCCTTGAGGGTGCTTTTCATAAAGTGATTAATTAGGGGAGTATATCTTGGGTAAAATGAATCCACTCCCGTGTAGCATATGAGAGATAAGCATTTTTTCGCCAAATCATCCCTAAGTGCCACTTGATCTCGGGATTCACCAAGGACAGGATGCGAAACCGCTCGGAGTCCAGCTCACTGCAAATGGTTTGGGGCAGCAAAGTAATCCCGATATTTGCCGCGACCATTTCACTGAGAAAATCCCACTGCGAGCTTTTGTAAATCACTTGGGGATGAAAGCCGACCCGCACACATGCATCAATGATGCGACTGTGCAAAGCAAAATCCTCGTGGAACAACAGGAACCGCTCGTCTGCAAGCTCTGCCAAGGATATCTTCTGCTTGGCTGCCAATCGGTGCGTCGGATGGACAACGACTTGAATATCTTCATTCACAAATGAATATGACTCGAAAACTTCCTCATCAATCGGCAAAAGCACGACTCCGCTGTCCAGCATTCCCGAAGCCACATCTGCCTCCACTTTTTTCGAGCCTACCTCTAAAAGCTCCAGTACAATCCCAGGATACTGCTCGCAAAACTTTCCGATGACCCGTGGGAAAAAATTAGCTCCTACCATCGGCGGCAATCCAATCCGTATCCTGCCTTTTTTTAATTCCATCAATTCATTAATATGGACTGTCATGTTTTCAAACGATTTCACCATAACCTCAGCTTGGGAATACAGCACCCACCCAGCGTCTGTCAGCACGACTCGCTTGCCCAAACGTTCAAATAGCTCGACGCCCAGCTCTTCTTCCAGATTTCGCACCATTTTACTGATCGTGGGCTGTGTAATATAGAGAGACTCCGCTGCCTTGGTGAAGCTGTTGTGGCGAGCTACCTCCAAAAAATATTGCAAATGCCGGATATCCATCAGACAGCTCCTTTGCGACACCTATAGATAGAATGAATCCCAATGATTCTATATATGCATTTTACCTATGAAAAGAGGTGATGTACACTTTTCACAAAGGGAGAGAACTTCATGAAAAGACTACTTATACTCTTGGGGCAGGTTGCTTTTTTTATTGTCGTTTCTATTATAATGAACGCGCTTGTCTCCATCCTCGATTGGAAAATACCAGGGAGCCTCCTCGGCATGTTCGTGGTGTTTTTATTGCTTCAATCTAAGGTCCTGCGTCTGGAATGGATTGAAACGGGAGCGAGCTCGCTACTTGCCGAGCTGCTGCTTTTTTTCATTCCGCCCTCCGTCGGAATCATCTCGTATCAAAGCCTGATGTTGCATGAGGGGATTCAAATTTTTCTCGTGATTGCATTTGGTACCGCATTTGTTATGATTTGCAGTGGACTGGTAGCCCAGAGCATTTCCAAACGAAAGGAGCATACCCGTCCATGATTGCCGGCATATTGGGATTCTTATTCACCATTTTCGTTTACCTCATCGCCAAACGACTTTATCGCTTCAAACGTACACTACTGTTTTCGCCACTTTTGTTTACGCCGATCGTTTTAGTTATTGTCTTACTCTGCACTCATACGTCTTATGATACGTACAATGCTGGCGGCAAATGGCTGGCCTACATGCTCCAGCCTGCTACCATCGCTTTTGCCGTTCCGCTCTACAAATACTATCCTTTATTGAAGAAACACGCTGCGCAGATCTTGATCAGTGTGGTAGCTGGTTCCGCTGTAGCAGTCGTCTCCTCGGCCTTGCTGGCACTTTTGCTGCATGTCGATCATCAGGTGCTATTCAGCCTGCTGCCGCGCTCGATCACTACGCCGATCGCCATGAATGTATCGGAGATGATCGGAGGCGTTCCTTCTATTACTGCTGTGCTTGTCTTGATTACAGGACTGCTCGGCTCTGTCATCGGACCGTATATCATCTCATACCTGCGCATCTCCGATGATATTGCCAGAGGAGTCCTGCTCGGTACGAGCGCACATGGTGCAGGTACATCAAAAGCGTTCGAGCTAAGTCCGATCTCTGGCACCGTCTCCAGCATTTCAATGATCCTCGCGGCGCTCGTGACACAGCTGGTTGCTACCATCGTGATGTCCTCCTGATAGGGAGATTTTGAAGAAGAAAAAAAGGGATAACCCAATGGCATCCCTTTTTTCTTCTATTATATAGACGCTTCTCAAGCTTTCATCCGACTCATCAAGCTATCCATCCGCTCCAGCGCCTTTTTCAACTGATCGATCGACGTCGCATAGGAGCAGCGTATATGTCCGTGACCGCTCTCTCCAAACACATCACCAGGAACGACCGCTACCTTTTCTTCCATTAGCAGCTTTTCTGCAAATGCCGCAGAGGTAAGTCCTGTCGAGGTAACTGACGGGAAGGCGTAGAATGCACCGTCAGGCTCATGACATGTCAGCCCGATCTGTCTAAAGCCATCCACTACGTAATTGCGTCTCTGACGGTAGCTCTCAATCATCCGTTCCATATCTGCGCGACCATGACGAAGTGCCTCCAGCGCAGCCATTTGCGCCATCGTTGGTGCACACAGCATCGTATATTGATGAATTTTCAGCATCCCTGCCAACAAATCTGGAGTGGCACATACGTACCCTAGCCGCCAGCCTGTCATCGCAAACGCTTTGGAGAATCCGGAAATCAGAATCGTTCTGTCCTTCATTCCTGGCAGCGCCGCGATGCTGTCATGCATCCGACCATACGTCAGCTCTGCGTAAATCTCATCGGAGATCACCAAAAGATCGTGTTTTTCAATAATCGGCAGCAATGTTTTCCACTCGTCCGCGGTCATCGTTCCCCCTGTTGGGTTGTTCGGATAGCAGAAAATGATCGCTTTGGTACGAGGAGAGATATGCTTCTCCAGCTCTTCTGGCGTCAGCTTGAAATTGTTTTCCATGGTCGTTTTCAAAAAGACCGGTACACCGCCAGCCAAACGAATGACTGGTTCATACGATACGTAGCAAGGCTCGACGACCAGCACCTCATCACCTGGGTCCAAAATGGCGCGCAGTGCGATGTCAATCGCTTCACTGGCTCCAACCGTAATCAGAATTTCGGACTCAGGATGATAGCTGACAGAAAAACGCTCCTCCAAATACTTCTGGATTTCAACCCGCAGCTCCAAAAGGCCAGCATTGGATGTATACGCGGTATGACCGCGCTCCAATGACGAAATCGATGCTTCCCGCATGCGCCAAGGTGTAACGAAATCAGGCTCACCAACACCTAGCGAGATGACTCCCTCCATCGAAGCTGCCAAATCGAAAAAGCGGCGAATTCCCGAAGGCTTCAAAGAAGCGACTGTGGATGATAAACGACTTTTGTTGACTGTTAATTGTGTACTCACGGCGTAACCACCATCCTACGATCTTCGTCACGATCCTCCAGCTCAATCCCATCGTGCTTGTAGCGTTTCAAAATAAAGTGCGTAGCAGTTGAAACGACTGAATCGAGTGTCGCCAGCTTTTGCGAAACAAAGTTGGCTACTTCTCTCATCGTCTTTCCTTCCAGTACGATCGACAAGTCATAGCTCGCACCTGACATCAAATAGACAGCCTTTACTTCCGGGAAGCGGCAGATGCGCTGTGCCACCTCGTCAAATCCCACATCGCGCTTCGGTGTTACTTTTACATCGATCATCGCGTTTACATATGGATGGTCCTCAACCCGCTCCCAGTTTACGAGCGCTGGATACTTCACGATAACCTTGTCTGCTTCGAGCGCGGCAATCGCCTCTTCGACAGCCTCAGTTGGCTCAGCCAGCATTTTACCGATTTGCTCGGCGCTCATGCGACTGTCCTCTTCCAAAAGATGTAGCAGTTCTCGTTGCTTCACTCGATCCATACCCCACCACTCCATTTCTCTCTTTTTACATGCAAAAAGCCCCAGCAACCAGACCCATGGTTTCCCATAAATCCGATTGCTGAGGCGAAGGTATCGCGGTACCACTCAGCTTTTTTGCCTTTTTCACAAAAAGCAAACTTATGCAGTCGTCATTGACATGCGCCCGATAACGTGGGCCAGTCGCTGCTTTCTACTCATTCGTTCAAAAGCAGAGCTCCAAGGTGGCATTCAAAAAGAGTTCGCGGCTGCCCTCCCAGCAATCAGGCAGCTCTCTGGACGTCAAATCCCTTTTCTACTTTCCTTTTCACGGCGTTTCGTTGCTATGCGTGTTTCATGCTTGATTGAATGTCTCCGATTATAAAAAGGTTTTGGGCTGTTGTCAACTAACAAGTTATTGGGTGGAATCCTTAAATTATGTGGCATAATGGAAAGATCAAAAAATGGTACTATCGCAAAGTGGGGAATCTCATGACGAAAAGTATTGGTGTTATCGACCTTGGTTCAAATACAGCCAGGCTGGTTATTTATAAGCAGGACGAGCAGGGAAATCTGACCGAAGTGGACAATATCAAGCGCAGCCTCAGGCTCAGCAATCATCTGCAAAACAACCGTCTCGACGCCGAAGGAATATCCATTACGCTCACTTGTTTGCACCAATTCAAGGAGCTGCTGGATGCGAGACAGGTCCAAAAAACAATTGCCGTTGCCACAGCTGCCGTCAGACAGGCAGAAAACGGGATCGAGCTGACCCAGCGGATCAAAGCTGAAACAGGAATCGCTATCCAGATTTTAACAGGAGAGGAAGAAGCCCATTATGGCTATCTCGCTGTGATGGACAGCATGAATGTAGACGAGGGAGTTACGATTGATATCGGTGGTGGCAGCACGGAGATCACGTATTTTCAAAATCGCAGGCTGCAAGAGAGTCACAGCTTCCCTTTTGGAATTGTTACACTGACAAAAATGTTTCTACATAGCGACATACCGACAGAAGCTGAATTCGCCCAGCTGCGTTCTTTTCTAGCCGCCTCATTCGCATCCAAGCCATGGCTTATGGGCAAAAAATGTCCTGTGATTGCGATCGGCGGCACTGCACGCAATCTGGGAAAAATTCATCAGCGCTCCGTTCACTACAGCATGGACAGCCTGCATCATTACCCGATCAGCACAGAAAGTGTAACGGGTATTTTGGAGCATATCCGCAGCCTCCCTCTGGAAGAAAGACGTCAGGTTCCAGGGATGTCCAAGGACCGGGCAGATGTCGTGCTTTCAGGGATCGCTGCTTTTGAATCCTTGCTGGAACACACAGGCAGTGATGTCCTTCTCGTGAGCAACAAAGGTCTGCGTGAGGGTGTACTTTATGCGTCGGTTTGGGGATCAGAACCGCCTGCAACTGGTAGCGATATTCATGCAAAAACCGCGGCGCAATTCATGAATCGCTATCACATCGACCGTACACATGCCGAGCATGTCAAAAGCTTGGCCCTATCTCTGTTTGACCAGCTAGGCGCCCAGGGTCTCCATACAT
Source organism: Brevibacillus reuszeri (assembly GCF_002897295.1). Classification (GTDB taxonomy): domain Bacteria; phylum Bacillota; class Bacilli; order Brevibacillales; family Brevibacillaceae; genus Brevibacillus; species Brevibacillus reuszeri_A. Next base: position 40,844 of record NZ_BEXF01000025.1, on the reverse strand, counting down.
TCGGCCAAGCGGAGCGAGAGCTTTTGGCTACGGCTACCCTGCTACACGATGCAGGCCGTACCATCAACGTATACGAGTCATCCGAGCATACGTTTTATTTACTCTCGCAGGTATTGATGGCAGGCTACACGCACCGGGAGCGACTGCTCATCGCGATGCTTGCGTCTTACAAAAGCAATAAGCTGCTGGTGAGCCAGATCAACCGCCATCCAGACATCGTTTCCAAACAGGACAAGAGCATGATTGAAAAGCTCGGCCACGTCCTATTAGTATCCCGGATGCTGGATCGCTCCATGACGCAGTCGATCCGCTCTGTCCAGCTCACGAAAACAAATGGCTCGTATTCTCTTATTTGCGTAGGCAAGCGCACGGATCATTTGGAATATTCCTTGCTGGACGAACCATTGATCAAGTTCTCCAAGGGTTGGAAAATACCGATATCGTTTGAAGCAGTACTCGACAAGCCCAAAACTTAACAATCACTTAATAGTAGCCTGCTATACTTGTCCTAAATGAGTTGGAATCATCTACCTATAAATACGTGTTCAAAAAGTTGGCTTTTCAGCACCGAGAAAATGACGAGAACCGGAAGAAGGAGGAGCGGAATGTAGGCAAACTACATGAGCACCGGACTTCAAAGGTGAACGCCATTTTCGATGTCGATTAGCTTTCAGGAATCCTTCGTGATCAAAAGACGACTTTTTGAACAACCTCTATAAATATATAAAAGGGTTGGACATGGATGAAGGACTTTAGTATTCCAGATTATTATATCAATCGAGAATTGAGCTGGATTGCATTTAACGAGCGCGTGCTGGCAGAGGCCGCCAATCCGGATAATCCATTATTTGAACGGTTAAAATTTATTGCAATCGCAAGCAGCAACTTTGACGAGTTTTTCATGGTAAGGGTAGCTGGTCTAAAGGATCAGGTGAAGGCTGGATTCACCAAGCCAGACAACAAATCGGGGATGACTCCAGGGGAACAGCTCCAAGCCGTTTGGGAGCGGACCCACCATGTGCTCAGGTCCATGTATGCAATCCTGAAAAACGAAATTACGCCTGACCTCCAGCGGGCAGGTATTCGATTTGTGAAAGCAGAGCAATTAAGCTGTGAGCAGGAACAGTTTGTCCATCAATTTTTCCACCACCATCTGTATCCTGTGCTCACACCAATGGCTGTAGACGCCAGCCATCCGTTCCCGATGCTGCTGAACAAAAGCTTGAATCTGGCGGTGCTACTGGAGGATGACGATCCAGAAAGCGAGGGCCCACTGTTTGCTGTGGTACAAGTACCCGCTGTTGTCCCGCGCTTTCTGGAGCTGCCCTCCCCTGACGGAGAAGCCCATTTCATTTTGCTCGAGGATGTCATCGCCCTGTATATGGATACTTTGTTCCGGGGCTACAACATTCTAGAGGCAAGTCCGTTTCGGATTACACGCAACGCTGATTTAACCATTGACGAAGACGAGACGGAAGACCTGTTAGAAGCGATCGAGCAAGAGCTGAAAAAGCGAAAAATGGGTGAGCCCTCCCGCTTGGCTGTTGCTGCATCTATGAGTGACTTTTTGAAAGAGACGCTACAGGATTGGCTGGAGCTGTCCGCTTTCGAAATTTTCCGACTGGATGGTCCACTCGACCCCAGCTTCTATTTCCGCTTTCATGCACTCGCAGGGTATGATCATCTGCGGTTTGAGCCGCTTACTTCCCAGCATCCGCTTGATTTGCTGGACGAGGAAGATATTTTTGCAGCGATTCAAAAAAAGGATATTTTGCTGCATCACCCGTATGAATCTTTCGACCCAATCATCCAATTCGTTCAGGAGGCTGCAGTCGACCCGAATGTTTTGGCCATCAAGCAAACGCTGTATCGCGTGAGCGGAGATTCTCCTATCGTCAATGCGTTGCTGAAAGCGGCGGATAACGGAAAGCAGGTCACAGTCTTGCTTGAGCTGAAAGCACGCTTTGATGAGGAGAACAACATCGTCTGGGCGAAAAAGCTGGAAAATGCCGGCTGCCATGTCATTTACGGAGTGGCCGGATTGAAAACCCACAGCAAAATTACACTCGTCGTGCGTGTAGAAGACAACCAACTGAGAAGATACGTGCATCTTAGCACGGGCAATTACAATGACAAAACGGCAGGCACCTACACAGACATCGGAATGCTTACCTCGCGTGAGGAATTCGGAATCGATGCGTCCAACTTTTTCAATCATTTGTCTGGTTATTCGCATCCACCTGCCTGGCGTGAGATCTCTACAGCGCCGATCGGCATGCGCGAGAGCTTTTTGGCACTCATTGAAAAAGAATTGGAGAACAGCCTTGCAGGAAAGCCTGCTTTTATCATCGCCAAGATGAATTCATTGACTGACAAACAAATCATCGAAGCCTTGTATCGGGCATCATGCGCCGGGGTCAAAATTGATTTGATCGTCCGCGGCATCTGTTGCCTGCGCCCGGGCTTACCCGAGGTCAGCGCTAACATACGGGTCATCAGTATCGTAGGCCGTTACCTGGAGCATAGCCGCATTTATGTGTTCTGCAACGGTGGGAATCCCCAGGTCTATCTTTCCAGCGCGGACTGGATGACACGCAACATGATCGCACGCGTCGAGATTTTGTTCCCTGTCGTTCAGGACGATTTAAAAGCCAGAGTGATTCATTATCTGGAGGTCATGCTCAAAGATGATGCCAAAGCATCCATGCTCTTGCCCGACGGTACTTACATACGTGTACAACCCGAGAGTCCATTTCCCCTGAACAGTCAGCTCTTTTTTTGGGAGGAAGCATTCCGACTCAATCAATCGCGAGAAAAGGCGTTCTCTGCACAACGTCTGAAACCGATTACTGCGCTACTGGAATAGGGATACACCAACGAATACACGCTACTGACGTCTGCCATTTTGCGACGTCTTTTTGTTTTCTGTTAAAAGCACACATTTTAACATTGTTATATTGACATTGTTAAAACAAAAATATAATATACAAGTAAGACAGCAATGAGGGATCGACACGAAAGGATTGGTTTTATGTCCATCAAACCGTTGCCAGCCAGGCGCATCAGCTATCGTACCCAAAAGCATCGCTCACCGGACGGACTGCCTACTGATATTTGTATATTTACCATCACCTCTCAAGCGAGACATACAAAGACGAAATCTTTGCCGACCAAGCAGCTTTCCGTCCTCTTGATCAAAAGAAAAAGCACAACCTTTGGTGAGCAATGGGCACTGCCCGGGGGCTTTTCCAAGGAAAGCGAAACATTGGATGAGTGTGCGTATCGGGAACTGAAGGAAGAAACGAATATCGATCGCGATGTTCATATCGAGCAGCTAAAGACGTACTACAAGCCTGGCAGAGATCCGCGGGGCTGGATTCCGAGCGTCGCTTATGTTTCGCTCGTTCACGAGGAATTGCTCGCACATGCCAAAGCTGACGACGATGCATCGGAAGCGCGTCTCTTTCCCATAGAGGAAGCCTTTGGACTCCAGCTTGCTTTTGACCATCGGGAGATTTTGACCGATGCCCTAGCGCGGGTGCGCGAAAAAATGCTTCAGACCAATATCGCCAAAGCCTTTTTGCCTGGCGAGTTCACCCTTAGCGAGCTTTTGCAGGTGATTGAAACAGTCGTACCTACGTTCAAGGTAAGCGATCGCGGCAATTTTGAGCGTCGCCTGCTTTCTACAACCAGAAGACAAGGAATTTTAGAGCCGGTACTCGCAGCAGATGGTACCCCGCTCTACTCAACAGAGTATTCCAACTCCCCTGCCAAGCTGTATCGCTTTACCGACTACATGCCGGTTGCCATGATTTATTAAAATCGACTGAGGAGGTTTTACGTATGAAAGCTCTGATTGTCATTGACTATACCAACGACTTTGTTGCCACTGATGGTGCCTTGACATGTGGAGTGCCAGGCCAAGTAATCGAAGGACGGATTCAAGAGCTCGTTCGTGAATTTTTGGCTGAAGGCGACTTTGTCGTGATGGCAATAGATGCGCACAAGGAGCAAGACCCGTATCACCCGGAAACAGGCCTTTATCCCCCGCATAACATCATTGGTACTCCAGGCCGAAACCTGTACGGAAGCATTCAGAACACGTATGAGGAATTCGAGGATACCATTCATTGGATGGATAAAACACGCTACAGCGCTTTTCAAGGAACGGACCTGGCTCTCCTGCTGCGCACACGTGGCATTACGGAAATTCACCTCGTTGGCGTCTGCACGGACATTTGTGTGCTGCACACCGCAATCGAAGGCTTTTATAACGGGTTTCGTGTCGTCATCCACGAGGATGCCGTCGCCAGCTTCAATCCAGCCGGACATGAATGGGCACTCGGTCATTTTAAAAACCAGCTCGGCATGACAGTCTTGAAGCAATCCCAAAAAGCATAACCAGCATTGTCGACTACGTATAAAGGCAGGGATCTCATATGCGAATTGGCATTTATGGCAGCAGCTTCGATCCAATCACCTATAGCCATTTGTTTACGGCAGCCACAGTAGCTCACCGGAGACGGCTGGATAAAGTCATCTTTGTCCCTTGTTCCTCCAAGCGCCATGATAAAAAAATGCAGACAGACGATGTTCATCGCTTGCGCATGCTGGAATTGGCGCTCGCTACCTGCAAAAGCAAGACAAACAGTAAAGGCGATCCTCTGTTTGAAATCTCGACAGTAGAGATGGATGCACTCCCTGGAGAAACGTATACGTATGACACCATGATTCATATGCGCAAAAAATATCCAAACGATGAGCTATTCTTCATTATGGGCTCAGATCTGCTCACGGGTATGTCCAATTGGGGAAATGCGGAAAAGCTTTTAACCGAATTCTACTTCATCGTCATGTCGCGGGAAGGCTATCCGACTGCCGATCTGATTGCCGAGGATGCCCTGCTGCGCAATAACGATGAGCACTTCCATATCATGAGCAAAGGCATTAACATGGGAATCAGCTCTACGTATATTCGCGACGAAATCCGCAAGGGCGGAGACCCCAGTTTTTTACTGCCAGATGAATGCTTGAAATATATTTATGAGCAAGGTATTTATCGCAGCTAGCATCGATTCGCAGCAAAAGAAAAACAGCCGAGCAATTCATTGTCGGCTGTTTTTTGTTCGTGGTTAGCTTTCGTAGGTCATCTGTGCTGCCTTCTGGCGGCTCTTTTTCACCTTGCCCTGGTAGTTTACGAGATAAATACTGACAACGATCAGAAGTAATCCTGCAAGCAGTGTAAACGTAATCGGCTCGTCCATAAAAATGGTTCCGGTAATGACGGCAATCAGTGGCACGAGGAATGTAAAAGCTGCAACCTTGCTGGCTTCACCCGCATTGACCAAGCTAAAGTAAATGGCAATCGCAATCGGCACGCCAAATGTAGAACCGTATCCAAGTCCAATGAGATACTGCGTATTCCAGACGATATCAGACCAGTTCTCCAGACCAGCTCCCATCACGGTAAGCACGGCCCCGCCCAAAAGGCTTTGCATCGCGACCATCCAGAGAGAGTCTACCTTGGCACTCTCTTTTTTTACGTAAATGACGCCAAGCGCCCAGGTCAATGCTGTCAATAATCCTAGAACGACACCGATAGCAGACACTTGTCCGGTAAATCCATCCGCGCTCACTGACACTATTCCGAGGAAGCCCAGAGTCAATCCCGTAATCTTTATCCAGGTCATTCTCTCCCCCAGCCACATCCAAGCGAACAAACCAATGAGAATCGGTTGGAAGTAAACTAACACAGAGAATAATCCACCTGGCAAATACACCAACCCTACCGTCTGAATACCGTAGAAAAACAACGTATTCAGCACGGCAGAAATACAATATTTCGGCCAATTTTCACGCCAATTGATCTTTTTCCAGGTTGGCAGCAAACAGAGTGCCAGTAGTACGCCTCCAATCAAGGATCGCATTCCTGCAAACAAAATCGGCGGGGTAAAAGCCAATGCCATCTTGTAGATCGCCCAGCTGATCCCCCAGATGAATACTAGACTTGCAATCGCTATGGTTGTTTTGATAGAAAACCTTCCCACAGGGGACCTCCTTTTTCGACCTATGAAAATGAAAATACAGTTCATGGTATCACAAATTTTCTCCCTGATGGTGATATTACCGCAGTTTAAAAAACTTAGCTAGAAAACTAGTTGTCAGTCTTCTCGGCTAAAATGATAAAATAGGCTGCCATGCACGAAAAAACAGCCGGGGATCGCTTCCCCGGCTTGCATACAGCTTGTTCAATTCTTTAATGATGCACTGTTCCATCGTTTCCTGCGTGTTCATTACGCAAAAACTGCTCAAAATCAGCAGTCGCCAACGGTCGGCTGAAAAGATAGCCTTGTCCATGTCCGCAGCCATTTTCCTGGAGCGCTGCTACTTGATCGTTTAGCTCAATGCCTTCTGCAACAACCTTCATATTCAGGCTATCCGCGATGGTAACAATCGCTTTTACAATTGCTTGGCTTTCTTGATTATGGTGAACATCCCGAATAAATGAAGCGTCAATTTTAATCGTATCGACAGGCAAGCTTTTGATGTAGCTAAAGGAGCTGTACCCTGTCCCAAAGTCGTCAATGGAGATTTGGATTCCGATCTCGCGAATTTGCTGCAGTACGACTGTCGCTTCATCCATTTTGACAAAAATACTTTCTGTGATCTCCAGCTCCAGCCACTCTGGCTCTAATTGCGTCTCTTCGAGTGTCGCCTTGATCATATCCAGTAAATCCTTTTGATAAATTTGTCTCACGGATAAATTGACGGACACTTTTAATTCGTAGCCCTGATCGTGCCATCTTTTGTTTTGCTTGCACGCTTCTTTTAAAATCCACTCGCCCAGCGGAATAATCATGCCGCTTTCTTCTGCAATCGGGATAAAGCGGTTGGGAGGAATGATTCCCAGCTCAGGATGCACCCACCGAACCAATGCCTCCATACCGGTAAGCGTCCCGGTTTTAATGTCCATTTTGGGTTGATAATAAATTTGAAAATGCTCTTGCTCGATCGCTTTGCGCAGTTCATTTTCCATCAGGATGCGCTCCAAAGACTTGGCTTCCATGGATGGATCAAAAAAGTCAAAGCCATTTCTGCCCCGTGACTTCACTGTGTAGAGCGCGGTATCTGCTCGCTTCAGCAAATCCTCTGCATTGTCCCCGTCCTGTGGAAACAAGGAGATACCGATGCTGCTGGAAATGTTGAAAGCTTGTCCGTTCAAATGAAACGGCTGTTGCATCACCTGCATAATCTCTTCGGCTACAGTAGCAGCTTCCTCTCGCTCTGTCAGATTAGAGATCAGGACTGTAAATTCATCTCCGCCCAGACGCCCAACCATGTCTCCCGGCTTGACACATGACTTCAAGCGCTTGGCAGCTTCAATCAGCAGCAAATCCCCTACGTCATGCCCGAACGAATCATTCACGTCTTTAAAACGGTCTAAATCGAGAAAGAGCACCGCCATATTCGAGTGAAAACGCTTGGCTTGCATAATTTCCTTGCCCAAATGCTGTACGTACATGCGGCGATTAGGGAGCTCTGTCAATGCATCGTGATAAGCGAGATAGTGAATCAGCTCTTCGGATTGCTTGCGTTCGGTAATATCGCGTGTGACCTGGATCAAGCAGGTGACGTTGTCGTGTTCATCGACGATCGGATTAAGCTTTGTTTCCGTCCAAATTGGCTTGTCTCTTTTGGTGTTGAGCCTGCATTCCACCATATATTCTTTTCGTGAAGAAAAAGTGTGCTCGATCGCATACAAAAAATTGTCTCTGTCTTCACCGGCGATCCAATCGAGCATATTCCGAATTTCTTCATCTGGAACGTCATGTGCCCAGACCGATTTATGCGCAGGGGACAAGTATAGAAAATCCCCATTCCGATCAATCATGCTGATGATGTCAGAAGTATTTTCGGCGATGATGCGATACTTTTCTTCGCTTTGGCGCACTTCCTCTTCCATCTGCTTGCGCGCCGTGATGTCGCTACGAATCGAGACGTATTGATAGATTTTTCCTTCTTGATTCCGAAACGGCACGATAGTCGTGTCCACCCAGTAATAGCTGCCATCCTTTGCCCGGTTGCGGATTTCTCCTCGCCAGATTTTTCCCGAACCAATGCACGCCCACATTTGCTTGAAAAACGATTTGGGGTGATAGCCTGAGTTTAGCAGACGGTGGTCCTGACCAATCAATTCATGTCTGGCATACTTGGAGATTTGGCAAAACTGGTCATTCGCTCGCAAGATGATTCCCCGATGATCGGTCATCGCCACAATCGTCGATTGGTCCAGCGCAGCCCTGACATCTGCCAGCTCGCGCAATGTATCCTTCAATTTTTCGTCTTTCTCCTGCAAAAGCTCTTCCCACTCTTGTGGCGTCAGCGTGGCTATTAACTCGTTTCTCATCTCTATCACCTATCTATGGAAGTAAACCTACTTTTTGGATGCCGCAAAAAAAGGACCCTTTTCTGAAGGATCCAGTTATTCACAATGGTAAGTCCGCTTCATTTTACCATGTATTTTCCAAAGATCAATGAGATACAGAGCGAGTTAAGCAACAATATTTCAAATCATCGACCTGATAAAAAATTTTATTTCAGTCAATTATTCTTAGATGATCTTGTTTTCTTCCAGCACCCGGATTTTTTCCTCCGAGTATTGCAGCTCTGCCAAAACCTCTTTCGTATGCTGGCCCAATAACGGTGCCGGACGTTTGACTTGTCCAGGGGTCTTGCTCATTTTAGCAGGAAAACCAAGGCTCTGTATTCGCCCTCCTAGTGGATGGTCGTATTCAATAACCATGTCACGCGAGCGAATATGCGGATCATTCAATGCCTCATCATAGCTGTAAATCGGACTGGAGGGCACGCCTGCTGCATCAAGCTTGGTGAGCCAATGCTTCGAGTCCTCCTGAATGAGAACATCCTGAATGACTTGCTCCAGCTCCTCCAGATTCGCCTGCCGCTCGCTATTTGTCAAAAAGCGCGGGTCATCGATCAACTCTTCTCTTTCGATGACATCACGGCAAAATTTTTCCCACAGCTTTTGGTTGCCAGCACCGACGAGGATGTGCCCGCTTTTGGTCGGGAAGCCTTGGTACGGAGCAGTCACCCGATGGGCGGAGCCGTTCGCTCGGGAAACCTCTCCCGCCCCGAAATAAGCAGCGGATTCCCAAACGGTCCAGGCCAAGCCGGAATCAACAAGTGACAGGTCAATGTATTGTCCCTCACCAGTCGACAGCTTGTGAATATACGCAGCCATAATGGAATAAATCGCCGTCATCCCTGCTGCAATATCGTGGATCGCAATCCCGTTTTTCACCGGGCGTCCGTTCTTTTCTCCGGTCATGCTCATCAAGCCAGACAAGCCCTGTGCCATAATATCATAGCCGCCCTTTTGGCTGTATGGTCCAGTCTGTCCATAGCCGGAGATCGAGCAATAGATCAAGCCGGGATTAAGCTCACGTAGCGCCTCGTAATCAATCCCCAGCTTTTTGGTCACACCCGGACGGAAATTCTCAATGAACACATCTGCTGTTTTTACCAGATCGAGCAGGATGCCCAGTCCCGCTTCTTCCTTTATATTTAAACGAATTCCACGCTTGTTGCGGTTCGCCATCATGTAGCTGTAGCTTTCTTCTTCTACGTACGGCCCCATGATCCGGCTGTCATCCCCGTGCGGATATTTCTCCACCTTGATCACGTCTGCTCCCAGATCACCGAGTACCATCGTGCAGTACGGACCTGCCAGCACTTGTGTGAGATCGATTACCTTCATGTTTTGTAGCGCTTGTTGCATGATACTTTGCCTCCCAGTGGTGATTTACATGCGAGCGAGTATACTTTCGTTCAGATCGGCAACGGAATTGCTTCCAGACAGGGCCATAGCCACATCCAGCTCATTGATCAGTGTATCGAGTACGCTCGCGACTCCCTTTTCACCAGCTACAGCAAGGCCAAACAGGAATGGACGTCCAATCAGCACAGCATTGGCGCCCAAAGCAATCGCCTTCACGACATCTGCCCCTGTGCGAACTCCGCTATCCAGCAAAACAGGGATTTTACCCGCCACTACTTTTGCGATGGCCGGCAATGCTTCCAGCGTAGAAATCGCTCCATCCATCTGACGTCCTCCATGGTTGGAGACGATAATGCCGTCTACCCCATGCTCCACAGCGAGTCTTGCATCGTCTGGATGCAGAATTCCTTTTACCAGAATTGGCAGACTTGTCTGTTCGCGCAGAAATGCGATATCGTTCCAGTTCAGTGCCGGATGATAAATATTTTTCAAGATTTCCTCCACGACGTTTTCAGGAGTAACCTCGGTCAGACGCGAGCAAAGAACAGGATCGGTAATGTAGTTAGCCACTCCTTTTCCTTCGCGCAGTGGCGAGTATCCATTGCGGAAATCACGGCGCTTCCAGCCCAGCATAATCGTGTCCACTGTGAGCACAATCGCAGAGTAGCCTGCTGCCTCCGCACGTTTTACCATGCTCGCGGATACTTCGCGGTCATTGGACCAATAAAGCTGGAACCAGCGCGGCGCATCACCCATTACCTCCGCAATTTGCTCCATTGAGTGCGCAGAAACGGTACTGACCACGAGAGGAACTCCTGCCTCCTTGGCAGCCCTGGCAGTTGCAAGCTCTCCCTCCGGATGAGCAATAGCTTGCATACCTACTGGAGCAAGCATGATCGGTGTACGCAGTGCCTGGTTATACAAGCTAATACTCATAGTACGGTTTGTCACATCACGCATCATCCGCGGCACAATCGCCCACTTGGAGAATGCTGTCCGGTTGGAAGCCAGTGTTTCCTCAGCTCCTGATCCACCAGCTATATAGTCGAACGGTCCATCCGGCAAGATTTCTCGGGCTTTTTGCTCCCAATCTTCAATAGATACGGGAAGCGATTGGGTGTCTTTGTTTACTCTTGTAAAGAGGAGGGCTTCCTTTTTTGTTTCTGCCATGTTCTCTCTTCCTTCCATTTGGCTTTCATTTTGATGCTTGCTGTTTAACGAAAATTCGGCTTTCTCTTTTCCAGAAATGCTTGTACGCCTTCTTTGTAGTCATCGGAATTAAAGGATTGCAGCACTAGCTGTTCAATCTGTTCATCCTCTTCGGTCTGTCCCTTTAAAATGGCCCCGACCATTTGCTTCGTGCCTCGTATCGAGACCTGCGAGCGCTGTGTGAGCAACCGGGCAAACTCGTACGTTTTTTCCACGAGCTCTTCACTGGAATAGATGCGATCAAGCAAGCCAAAGCGATGTGCTTCCTGTACATCCAATGTTCTGGCTGTATACAAAATCTCTTTGGTGCGGGATGGTCCGATCAAATCTACCAGACGCTTCGTACTTGTTAAATTATATACGATCCCCAGCTTGGCTGGTGTAATGGCAAAGATGCCATCTTCTGCACTGAAGCGAAAATCACACGAGAGCGCGATGTCTAATCCCCCGCCCACCGCGTATTTGCGAATCATGGCGATGGTTGGCTTAGAAAAAGTATGCAGGCGGTCTACCGCTTCCATAGACTTATCATTGTACGCCTTTGCCTTTTCAGCGGAAGAGCGATTGGAGATAAACTCGCTAATATCTGCTCCAGCTGCAAATGCTGTGTCGTCAACGCCGCGGATCACGACTACCTTGGTCGCTTCATCTGCTTCCAGCTCTGCCAACAGGCTCGTCAGCGTTTTCCACATGTCCAGCGTAAAAGCATTTCGCTTGTCAGGACGATTAATCACAATCGTTGCGATGGTGTCGGCCTTTTCGATATATAAAGCTTTTTCTCCCATTTTTTGTCTACACCTTTCGTTTCCTAGCATTAATCTTTTTTATACTTGGCCGCCAAGCGGTTTCCAATCGATTGCAGGCATTGGACTAGCACGATCAAAATGAAGACCGTCACATACATAACATCCACTTCGTAGCGCAAATGTCCAAAGCGATAAGCCAAATCTCCCAAGCCGCCTGCCCCGACCAGTCCTGCCATGGCAGTACCACCGATCAGCGTGATCAATGCAATGGTCAAGCCTAAAATGATCGATGGCCGTGCCTCACGCAGGAGCACATGCCAGATGATATGCCGCGTGCGAATCCCCATCGATTTGTAAGCCTCAATCACACCGCTGTCTACTTCCAGCAGGGCATTTTCCATCAAACGGGCAATATTGGGAGCAGCGTGGACAATCAAAGGCACAATCGCTCCTTTGATGCCGATGGAGGTGCCGACGATCAGCTTGGTAAACGGCAAAATGAAAAAGAGCAGGATGATAAAAGGAATGGACCGGAGAATATTGACCAGCACATTCAATACCATATATACCGCTCGATTCTCCAAAGCATTGCCAGGTCTGGTCAAAATCAATAGGATTCCGAGCGGCAGACCGATCAGGACGGAGAACAAAAGCGATATTGAGACCATTTGAAACGTTTGAACAACCGATTCCCCAATGATCGGGAGGCGTCCCTCAATAAATTGCTGAATCTCAGACATGTGTGACCTCCACTCCCTCTACCTTTACTCCTTGTTCTTCCAGATAGGCGATCGCCTTTGCCGTTTCATCCCTCTCTCCGTGCAAGTGAACAACCAAAGTTCCTATCGTCTCTTGCTTGAGCGCAATGATACCCCCTGCAAGGATATTCGGAGAAACCTGGAACTTGGCACTAACCGATGCCAGCACCGGCTTGCTTGAGCTCTCCCCAACAAAGGTCAGCCGAACGACAGGCCCCGTTTGAATCAATTCTCGCAATACATGCGGCGGCAGCTCCTTGTGGTATGTGCTGTTGACAAAGCGCCTCGTCGTCGGGTGTGTTGGTCTGGCATAAATGTCGATTGTCTTGCCCTGCTCAATGACTTTGCCTTTTTCCATGACGGCCACACGATCACAAATCTTCTGAATCACATTCATTTCATGGGTAATCAGCATGATAGTAATGCCAAGCTCTTGATTGATTTTGAGCAGCAGCTCCAAAATGGATTCGGTCGTTTCCGGGTCCAAAGCGCTCGTCGCTTCGTCGCTGAGCAAAATTTCCGGTTCCTGGGCAAGTGCCCGTGCGATTGCTACCCGCTGCTTTTGTCCACCAGATAGCTGACCGGGGTAGGCCTCATGCTTGTCTTCGAGTCCTACAATTTGCAAATATTTCCGAACGCGCTGATCGATTTCTTGCTTGTCTACATCAGTCAGCTTTAGCGGGATCGCAATATTGTCATAAACAGTCGCCGTTTTCAGCAGGTTGAAGCCTTGAAAGATCATCCCGATCTTCCGCCGCACCTGCAACAGCTCCTCTGCCGATACGTTTGTCACATCCTGGTCTTTGATCATAACCGAGCCCGCTGTTGGCGACTCGAGCAAATTGACGCAACGGATCAGCGTACTTTTCCCTGCGCCACTATAGCCAATGACTCCGAAAATCTCGCCTTGTGCTACTTCTAGCGAAACATCGTCGATCGCATGAACCGTCCCTTTTTTTGTTTGAAAGCTCTTAGATACGCTTGTTAGTTTGATCACGCTGCTACAGAACCTCCCTCTTCATCAGGCCAATGTTGGTCTACTCACGCAAAGTTGGCCCCGCCAATGATTGACGGAGCCCTGTGGCTTACCAGACTGGGATAACCGAGCCCTCAAAGGTATCTTCCACGAATTTTTTTACTTCATCGTTTTGGTACGCCTTTACCAGCTTTTGTACCGCGACGTCATCCTTGTTTTCAGTACGAACGACGATAATATTGTGATGCTTGGAATCCTTTTGCTCCAGGAAGATCGAATCCTTTCCTGGCTTCAGGTTATTTTTGATCGCATAGCTCGTATTAATGGCTGCTGCAGTCAGGTCATCCAGCTGCTTGGCGATCTGTGCTGCATCTAGCTCAACAAATTCCAGCTTGCGTGGATTTTCGGCGATATCGAGGACAGTCGCTTCATCCCCTACACCATCCTTGAGCTTGATCAGACCTGCACTTTGGAACAGCATCAGCGCACGAACACTGTTTGTCGGATCGCTCGGCAGCCCCAGCTTGTCCCCTTCTTTCAGCTCATCCAGGCTCTTGATCTTTTTTGAGTACATGCCCATCGGATTCAGCACGGTTTGTCCTACACCTACCAGATCAGCTTTGTGTTCTTTTTTATAAGTCTCCAAAAATGGAATGCTTTGATAGCTGTTGGCATCGATTTCTTTTTCCGCTAGTGCAATATTGGGCATCTGAAAGTCAGAGAATACTTTCAGCTCAACTTCAAGTCCGTCTTTTGCCGCTACTTCCTTTACTTTCTCCAAAATTTGCTCATGCAGGCCCGAAGTAACCCCCACGACAATTTTCTTCTCGTTAATGGCTGAGCTTGTTGTCTGTGATCCCCCGCACGCTGTCAGAGCCAGTACCAAGAAGCCAGAAGCAAGTAAACCAAGAGCTTTTTTCATGATGTATGTTCCCTCCAAATTCCCTTTATACAAGTAGGATTAGTATGAATAACAATCATAGGTTTCCCCCACGCAAGCCATATTGCCTAACGTGTTGATCGAGCAAAAAGCGAAGATACAATTATGTGAAAATTATTACATAGACCAATATACTATATCACTAATAACCAAGTCAATTACTCGACATTAAAAATCTTTGTAGCCTGTCCGCCTTACTTGTCCCCTTTTCATTGAGGACGATTCATTATCTTTTGCATTTTTTCGGGCAGCAGACGCGCTTTTGAAGGCATTTGCGCACGCATTTCCTTACTTTTTTGCAGGTCGCCTTCTAGGACTCGGGCATCTTCTTTTTTGGCCCCTCGCTCCAAACATTTTTGTATTGGTAGTGCTGTTTTCAATAGTGACGTTGACCGTATTCCCGTTATTTCCGCCCCCTGCACCCGAAATTGACTTGGTAATGCTTTTTGGAGAGTTGTTGGCGGTGTCGCCGAACTGGATCGAACCAAAGTTATTTTGGATTTGTACACTTCCAATACTCGCCGGCAAGCGCACCTCCTCCTCCCTTTTTAATTGGACTACTTCTACTGTATGTGTATGAAATTTACGATGATTGGACGATGGCGGACAGGGGGTGCACAAAACAAAAAACCGGACGTAATCGCCCGGCTTCTCTTCTATAATTCATTTATTGTGCGGTATAACCACCATCGACCAACAGGCTTGTCCCTGTTACGAAAGAAGCATCGTCACTAGCCAGGAACAACACTGCTTTGGCTACTTCCTCCGGTTTGCCGAGTCGACCCATCGGATGCAGACTGATCAGATGCTGATTCATCTCCTCGTTACGACCTGCGATCAGCGGTGTATCGATGTAGCCCGGGCAGACCGCGTTGACCCGAATGCCCTCTTTTGCATAGGTGATGCCGAGGGTTTGGCTCAAGAGCTTAACTCCACCTTTTGCCGAGGAATAAGCTGTCACTCCCGCTTTTCCCGCATGGCTGTGGATTGAGCCGCAGTTGACGATTGCTCCCCCAGTGCCTTGAGTCAGCATTTGCTCGATTACGTATTTATCGCACAGAAATACGCCTGTGAGATTAATGTCAATGGTTCGCTGCCAGTCATCGAGAGAGAGCTTGTGGGCGGCGTTGTCTCTGGCGATCCCAGCGTTGGCAAACAGGATGTCCACTTTGCCAAACCTTTCTACGGTAGCACAAACCATATGCTTGACTTCCTCTTCTTTGGTCACATCCGTTTTCACGTACAAAGCTTCATGACCTTCTGCGTTCAGTTGATCCGCCAACTCCTTTCCGCGCGGGGAAAAGTCGGCAATGACTACCTTTGCCCCTTCATTTGCAAACTGGCGAACTGTCGTTTCTCCAATTCCACTGGCTCCACCTGTTACAATCGCTACTTTATCCACGAATCTCATCTGTTATCTCTCCTTTTTTCAAACTGGATGAACTGTCCTTAGCGTGCGGTTCCACCACCATCAATGACGAATTCTGCCCCTGTCACATGTCCAGACTCATCAGAAGCCAGGAACAACACCATATTGGCAACATCTTCTACGGTACCCAAACGTCCGCTTGGTACTCCCTGTGCCAGCTCCGCTTTGGAATGCTTGGTTGCTTCAGATGCATACGTCACCATGCCCGTATCGATATAGCCGGGGTGAATCGAGTTGACACGCACACCTTGACCTGCGTATTCGATAGCAGCATCCTTTGTCATGATGCGGACTGCGCCTTTGCTTGCACCATACAGAACATGGCCTGGGGCACCGATCAATCCCGCGATCGAAGAAGCATTGATAACCGATCCACCTTGCTGCTTCGCCATAACTGGCATCGCGTGCTTCATGCCCAAAAATACGCCAGTAACATTAATCGCCATCAGTTTATTCCAATCCTCCAGCGTGATTTCTGCTAACGGCTTGATCATATAAATACCTGCATTATTAAACAGAATGTCCAGTTTTCCATATTGTTTTACGGTCGCGGCAACTACTTGCTCCCACTGCTCCTCACGACTGACATCATGGGCAATCGCGTGTGCATCTCCGCCCGCTTCCTTTATTTCGGCTACTGTCTGACTGGCGCTGTCCAGATTTATGTCCGTAACGATTACCTTCGCGCCTTCCTTCGCAAAACGAAGTGCAGTCGTTTTTCCGATGCCTGTCCCACCACCGGTGATAATCGCTACTTTTCCTTCCAATCTCGCCATTGCCAACGCCTCCATTTTCAAAATTCATGGCAGGCTGTTCTCTCTGCCCTTGCTTCCATTATAGAGCTTTCGTATATTAAATCATATGTAAACATACTTACCCTTACTTAAATCTCACTAAAGGATGTGAGTCGCTCCTCATGCATATTGAACAGCTCGAATATATCGTGGAAATAGCGAAAACCGGCTCTCTGACCAAGGCTTCTCAGAATAAGCACGTCACGTTGTCTGCCATCAGCCAATCCCTCTCCAGTCTGGAAGCCGAGCTCGGCATTTCTTTGTTTACTCGTTCCCGAATGGGCGCGGTCCCTACTTCGGAAGGTCGCATTATTATTAAAAAAGCGTTAGAGGCCTTAATGAAGATTCAAGAAATTCAGGAGGAGGCGCAAAGCTATACAAATACGCTTAGTGGCGAGCTCAGGCTGGCTACGATCCCTGGCCCCATGAATCTGCTGGTGAATGCAATCACCAGCTTTAAAAAAGATTATCCGCAAATCAAAACGGAAATAGCGGAAAAGGGCACGCAGGAAATTTTGGAGGACATTCGTCAAAACAAAATTGATATCGGCTTGATCATCATGTATGAAAGCCTCATTCAAAAAAGCGCTGGTCTGGGCTTGGCATTCGAGCGGCTTTTAAAGGGAAAAATGGTGGTTGGCGTCAGTAAAAACTCGCCGCTCGCGTATCAAGACTCCGTTACACCGGATGAACTGCGACAGTACGCCTTTGTTCTATACAACGATGATTATGTGAAATGGTTTGCTGACAATTTCGCTGCCAAATACGGCACTGTCGATATATTATTTACAACAAACAATACAGACGCCATTCGCAATGCTGTCCGCGAAAATATGGCCGTCACGATCGGACTAGACTATTCTTTTATCCACGAGCCGTATTTACAGTATTCGGATCTCGTCACGCTCGATCTCGCTATCCCTGATCAACAGCCTATTTATCTCGGCTGGGTTCGGTCAGAGGAGCGTCATTTTTCAAGTATTTCCAAGAGCTTTACGAATCGGCTGCAGTACGATTTGAAGCAAAAAGCTCTGCCCCTTCCCTAAACTCCCATGCTTGACTCTAGAAAAATACAGCTTCATAAGGCAGGATGAATTCCGAAACTTTGATTCTATGTAATTGTTGACAATCGTCCAGTAGGTATATAGACTTAATTCGACAAGTTATAACATAGATCGACAAGCCCTTATGGACGATTTCTCTTTTCTTAACACAGCTAGAATCTAGGCCTTTAGAACGATCGAAAGGGAGAACTCCACCTATTTCGAGCAAGTCACTTCTGTATCGTGACTTCGTGCTCTCAAACAGGAGGAACTAACATGCTAGCAGACATTTCAAGCATTGCCGTAAGCACAGTTCTCTTGGCTCATTTTGCGATCGGTGTGCTGTTTTTGTATGCCGAATACAAATTTTTGAGTAAAATAAAAGACTCGAAGAAATAGAATCCTTCATTAGATTACGCAAAAGGAGTTCGCATCGAAGTGAAATCATTTTTTCGCCAGTTTTTTTCAAGTAAAGCGCCGGAGAAAGAGGAGTTCACGTACAAGGAGCTGAATTCCCGCTTAATTAAGTCGACACGCTATGATCTCGAAGCCAATCATTTATACATACGTTTTCAGGATGGCCGCGAGTTTGTCTACTGTAAGGTTTCTCCTTACGCCTATAATGCCTTTTTGAATGCGGAGTCGTTCAGCGAGCATTTCCACTCCTTTATCAACATGCGGTACTTGAACTATCAAGTAATGTAGCCTTACGCTTTTATTCATGCCAACAGCCCTCTAGCGACTCTAGAGGGCTTTCTTTTGTTCATTTGTTCATTTATTTTAACGCTCGTTGCAAGAACGCCTTTGTCCGCTCGAATTGGGCATTGGTAAACATTTGCTCAGGCGTCCCTGCCTCCACAAATTCACCATTGTCCATAAACATGATTCGGTTCGCCACTTCCCTCGCAAAGCCCATCTCATGTGTGACGACCATCATCGTCATGTGCTCATTCGCCAGCTGCTTGATGACCTGGAGCACCTCGCCCGTCAGCTCCGGGTCTAGAGCCGATGTAGGCTCATCAAATAATAAAATGTCCGGGTTCATCATCAGCGCCCGTGCAATGGCAACACGCTGCTTCTGACCGCCTGAGAGCTTGGCAGGATAGACATCTGCCTTGTCAGCCAGTCCCACCTTTTCCAGTAGCTCTGCGCTTCGCTGACGGATCGCTTCGACTGACTCGCCTTTTACCACTCGTGGGGCAATCTCCAGATTTTCTTTTACGCTTAGATGAGGGAACAGGTTGAAATGCTGAAACACCATGCCCATTTTTCCTGTAATCTGCTTGATCTTCTGGCTGTCGCTGTACACGCCGTCCTTGACCAAATAATCATCCTGAATACGGATACTCCCACCGTTCACCTGTTCCAAGTAAACAAGGCTTCGCAGCATCGTGCTTTTTCCCGAGCCAGATGGACCGATCACCGCTACGACATCGTTTTTGTTTACTTCGAACGATACATCCTTCAGGACCTCCAGATTGCCAAACGATTTTTTTAAATTGGATACTTGAATCATCGCCATTTCTCGCCAGTCCTTTATTCGAATTTGAACCTTTTTTCCAGCCACTTAAAAAACAGAGTTAATAAGAGGGTCATGAGCAAATAAATCACGCCAGCAATAAAAAAAGGAACGATGGTAAAATCTCGATTTACTGCCGTTTGCGCAAAATGCAGCAGCTCGGGAACGGCAACGGCGTAGAGCAACGCTGTATCCTTCACCAAGGTGATAGATTCATTTGCAACCGCAGGAAGTGCGACACGAAACATTTGAGGCAAAATAATTTTGGTAGTCGCCTGCCATTTGCTAAAGCCAAGTACTTGCGCTGCTTCATATTGGCCCTTGTCAATCGCAAGTAGCCCCCCTCTGAAAATCTCCGCAAAGTAAGCTGCATAGTTAAGGACAAAGCCGACACAGGCAGCAACGAAGCGGTCCATCACCAAATATTCGCCAACCACCGGTAAGAGTGGCAGTCCGAAGCAGATAAATAAGAGCTGCAAGAGGAGTGGTGTTCCACGCATGACATAAATATACGTATTCGCAAACCCGGCAAGTCCCTTGTTACCACTACCTGCCATCAGCGTAATGATAAAGCCTAACGGGATGGACACCAGAATGGCGATGAGGAACAACAATACCGTCATCTGCGCCCCTTCTAGCATAGGCTTTGTAATTGAAATGATATAATCTACACTCATATGCGTTTGCTCCTATTTCTTGGTTTTTGCCCCACCCAAACCCGATGACGCAGGCGAATTTTTGGTTGAATCGGTGCGATAAAAGCGTGGCTCCGCCATCGTGTTGGCGAAGCCACCTCTACTATCTATTTCAATACACGATCCTCGCCAAACCATTTTTCCGAAATTTTTGCCGCTGTTCCGTCCTGATTCATGGTATCCAGCGCTTTTTGCAAATCATTCAACAACGCTTCATTACCCTTTTTCACACCAATTCCATACTCTTCTGGCGCAAGCGACTCATCCAGGAACTTAAAGGTTCCTTTATCTTTGGACATATAGTAGTCAGCTACCACCTGGTCAATAACGACCGCGTCGATGCGTCCAATTTTCAAATCGCTCAGCGCAAGAACGTTGTCAGGGAACTCTGTAATCGTTTTGATTTGACCTTTGACCTCGTTAGCATCCAGTGCGTCAGCCGCAGAAGACAGCTTTTGCAACCCTACAACCTTGCCTGACAAATCAGCGAGCTTGCTCATGTCCGATTTAGCCAATGTTACGACGACCTGTGCATTTTTCAAATAAGGCTTTGTGAACAAAACCTTCCCTTTACGCTCATCTGTAATGGTGTATCCGTTCCAGATCAGATCAATACGACCGCTGTTTAGCTCGGATTCCTTGGAGCTCCAGTCGATCGGTTGGAAAACCATTTCTTTTCCCATTTTTTCGCCTGCTGCACGAGCATAGTCGATATCAAAGCCAACCAGCTCGTTTTTCTCATCACGGAAGCCCATAGGCGCGAACTTGTCGTCGATTCCTACGACGATTTTATTGGCTCCTGCGCCAGCTCCTGTATTCGAGCTAGAACAACCTACTACAAGCGAGAGCATTGCTCCCATGAGTAATGACATCAATGCGAATTTTTTCATCGTGATCCCCCTAGACCCTTTTTCTATCTTTTAGTCTGATAAAGTGGTAATACGTTAACAAGTTATCATGATAGCACATCATATGAAAAGAGTCGATAATCTGCTGAAAAATAGAGAGTTTATAATAAATTCCAGCTAGAAACCGGCTTTGTGGGGAGAGGAAAAAGGAGAAAAGGCTCCACGAAACCGCGTCCAAAGTAGTCGGTTTCAGGGAGGTATTTCAAAGGTGGACGCTTAAATGCGTGTTTCGTTTTTTCCATTCCGCCTTTGCAAAGGGTCCCAAAGACCTTCGCTTTTCTCCTTTTTCCTCTCGCGAGCCGTAGTTTTTCCAACTTCCTTTTTTGGTGATTGGATAACACTTTGAAAGCATATCCATTGAAGCTCTCTTTTAGAACGAAAAAACGTGGGAATTTTCTCCCACGTTTTCTACAACTTTGTATTAGCAGATGCATGTTTTTCGTTTTTGACCGATTTTTCCTCGTTCTTCGATCTTTTTGATATATTCCGTAGCCAATGGTACCTTGCAGGCGGTTTGTCCGACATCGACGTGGACTTTGCCGATGGCTTTTGCGACCTCGATGGCTTCGTCATGTAGAGCCGGGATGTATGCGCCAACGGAGATAACGAATTGATTCATCGTATAGCGCACGCGGTTTCGTTCTTCGTGGATGGTTTCGTTGACACGTTTTAGCAAGCGCCCTATTTCTGCCAGATCGAGCTTTTCATCGTCTGTGATGGAAATATAGTTGGAATACGTGTTCCAGCCACATGCGGCGATCATTTCTTCCTGTGCATCCAGCCATTCTCTCGCCAGCTCCATAGCATAATCGCTTTCAGCTGTTATGCTTGCGACTGTGTACTCCGCCAGCATGTACCAGTACGCTTTTTTGACCCAGTTGTTCAGGCGCTCTTTTGTCATGCTCTTCGGGTCTACGGTCAGTCCCGCCAAGTACATCGCATCCGAGTTGCCTGTCTCATATAATGCGAGCGCGAGACTTTGATCACGCTTTACTTCCTTCACCAGCTTTTTCATGTCTCCGATTTTGACACCGAAAAAAGGTTCTTTGGCTCCATGACGAAGAAAAGTCTTTTTCGTTTGCTCCGTGCCCATTGCTTCGAGCTTTTGCATGACTTCCTCTAGGGTCATCCCGTCACCTTCCTTAATTGGTTCTTTATTTCTTACAGCAAATAACGCAAAATCATGATCGAGATCATTCCTGCGACGACCGTACCAAGCAGACTTCTCGTTTTGATAGCCACCAGAACGGTAGGTATCGCTGCGAGCAGCTCTACATTTGTCCATAGAGAAGTCAGTTGCCCATCATGCACGAATAGCTCCTGCCCGACCAATGCTGCCATCACAGAGATGGGGACATAGTTCAGCCAGCGAATCCCCCACTCTGGCAGCTCCATCCGACTCAAAACCATGAGAGGCACGACCCGTGGCAAGAATGTAACCAAGGCTGACCCAACGATAATTAAAAAGACATCCCATCTTACTTCCATTTATCTATCACCATCCCAATCGTAGAAGCGACCACCGTAGCGATAATGACTCCCATATTTCCGGGATACACGATCGTTACCCCCACTGCGATTACAACTGCGCAAATCGCCACGATAACATCAAGTCTGATTTTTTTGCGACTGACAATCGCCAGTACCAAAAGCCCGATAAACATGGCAGGAAGAGCAAAATCCAGTCCGAGCTTTTCCGGATTTGAAATCCATTGTCCAAAATACGCTCCAGCGATATTAGCAAAAATCCAATTCAAATACGCTGTCAGATTTAAGCCGTGCATCCACTTTTCATTCAGCTGTTTTTTCTTTGCCGCTTCATTAATAGCGACCCCGAAGGTTTCATCCGTCAAAAGAGAGCCGACGAGCATATTTTTAAACGCCGTAAGATGCCGAAAATAAGGAGACAGCGCTGCACTGAGCAGAATATGCCGCAAATTTACAAAGAAAATGGTAATGACGATAGCAGTTGCCGAGCTTCCTGCCGCTATCATTCCCGCTGCGATAAACTGCGCCGAGCCCGCATACAAAAGCACACTCAGCAGCGTAATCTCCATAATACTCAGACCAGCTGTCTTCTCCAAAACTCCCGCTGCAAACCCGATACTCAAATAACCAAGTAAGGTTGGAATACAGTCCTTTACCCCCTGGATAAAGCTGCCTTCATCCCCCGGACTCGGAAATGATTTTACTCTAAGCTCCTCTTGACTCACCTTGCTCCCTCTTCTCCTAATAGTTAGTAAAATAACGACTATAAAAACAAGGAAGAAAATGCGGCTCACATCTACATGAACCGCTTTCCTGTCACAACATGATAAAGATCTGGCTTGTTTCTCCAGAGAGCTTCGACTTTTTCCGGACCAAGCACCTTGGTCACTTCTGCAAACATGATGTCATGGCGAATGTATTCGATGGCTACTAAGACCAGTGCCGGGTCCTGGGTTTTTACTGCCCACGCTACCCGATTCGGTCCAAAGTTAGCAATCAGTACCTCTTCCTTGTCTCTGGCCACGATCGTCAGGTGACCGCCCATTCGCTCTTCTGCTACCTCTGGCGCCATATAGTCGTGATGATAGGTTATCCCCACCTGTGTCTCTGCTTTTCCAAACAGGACGGAAAAGACGGGAATTCCCTCTTTTACACGTCGATCTATCCGTTCCTGGATAAACCCGACTTGCGGTTCCCAAATCGATAGCCAAAGCTCTTCCTTTGCCTGTTCAATCATCTCGGTGATTTCCATGAGGACATGCTCATCGGTGCTAATCCGCCTGATCACGTCTACTTCCTGCTCACTTTCCAGGGCGGAGAGCTTTTTTTCCAAATAATCAAAGGACTGTTCAAAGTTGTTTCGCAGCCTGCCTATCAAGTCCTTGGCTGGCAATGGTGCGTACGTAACCGGCTCGGAAGGCACAGTATGAACGGCCCCTTTATCGAGCAGCTTGCCGATGACCTCGTAAATCATGGAGCGTGGTACACCTGAGCGTTTGCTGATTTCATAGCCGGTGATCGGAGAGTTTTTCAGCAAGCTGATGTAGGCTTTGCACTCGTATTGCGAAAAGCCGAGCTTTTGCAGCTCTTTATAGATATCTTCCATATAGACCTCTTAGTGGTTAGTATTATACTCACTATAAAATGCGGTGAGTTTGTTGTCAATCGGACTGTAGTGGTGGGGAGAAAAAGGGAGAAAACGCTCCAGCTTCTTGGAACACTTTCTCGGGTCATCCCTGGCCGTCTCCGTTGCAAAAGCGAAACCCGCGTCCAAAAGTGGTCGGTTCAAGCCGCTTCTCAAAGTTGGACGCTAAAGACTTGTTTCTCTTTTTCCACTGCGCCTCGGTAGGTGTTCCAAAGAGCTTCGCGTCCTTCTCCCTTTTTCTCTGCGAGCTTTAGATTTTGGTCGTATTTTTGGAAGACTGTTTTGGTAAAGCTACGATGAAAGATATCTTTAATCGAGCTGCAGGGGTGGGGAGAAAAAGGGAGAAAACGCTCCAGCTTCTTGGAACACTCTCTCGGGTCATCCCTGGACGGCTCCGTTGCAAAAGCGAAACCCGCGTCCAAAAGTGGTCGGTTCAAGAGGCTTCTCAAAGTTGGACGCTAAAGACGTGTTTCTCTTTTTCCACTGCGCCTCGGTAGGTGTTCCAAAGAGCTTCGCGTCCTTCTCCCTTTTTCTCTGCGAGCTTTCTATTGATACATGCTTTTTCTTTGTGGACTTCTCGACGAAGCGTATGTAGATACGCAGAGAAGCATGTTTCCAGGCGGAGCGACTCGCGAAGTCCTACTCAGCGGAGAGCCGATTCGCGGGCATCAGGAGCGTAACCCTGAGTAATCTACGAAGCGGCTACCACTTTTACGCTCCCCCGCGAATCGGCTCGGAGCGGACAGTCACCCCTTCCTCGCAGGACGTAGACCGGAGCGAAGAATGGAAACATGCTTCTCTCCCCCACAGCCACGTTAGAGATAAAATCACTTCAGAGAAGTCACCCAATACATCCCAACGAAAAAAAATCCCTGATTGCTCAAGGATTTTTCGGTCTGTTCATTATTTAGCTATCTTACGTTTTGAATTTCACCGTCAATGATCGTCATCTCTGCTTTCGTTTCCAGCAGCTCATCCGG
This sequence comes from Brevibacillus reuszeri, assembly GCF_002897295.1. Taxonomy (GTDB): domain Bacteria; phylum Bacillota; class Bacilli; order Brevibacillales; family Brevibacillaceae; genus Brevibacillus; species Brevibacillus reuszeri_A. The sequence goes on along the minus strand of NZ_BEXF01000025.1, from coordinate 15,915 downwards.
ATTTTCGAGTGTAAAGAGGTTTTTCGAATATACCGTCATATCCGCCAGCTTGCCTCGCGTGAGTGTACCCTTGATTTGCTCTTCGTTGGTAGCGTAAGCCCCGCCGATCGTAAAGGCTTGCAGCGCTTCTGTCATTGACAGCTTTTCGTTTTCATACCAGCCGTTATGGGTTTCAGAAGGCGCGCGTCGTGTCAGTGCTGCATGGATGCCGAGCAGCGGATCAAGAGGCTCGACTGGAGCATCCGAACCACCCGCACACAAGACGCCTGCCGATAGCAGTTTTTTCCACGCATATAAATACTCGCCCCGCTGCTCTCCTACCCGATCCTTGACCCATGGGAAGTCCCCTACAACAAATCTAGGCTGGATATCAGCTATTCGGCTCGGATCAGCCAATCGCTTCACTAAGTCTTCGCGAAGCAACGAAACATGGATTAAGCGATCACGATGTTCCACTTTTGGCATTTGATCGAGGATGTCCAATACATCCGCCAACGCTTTATCACCAATTGTGTGTACGGCAATCGGCATCTTATGCTCTCTCGCCTCTTTTATCATTGCAAATAGCGTTTCCGGCTCATGCATCGCATCGCCAAAATGCCCTGGTGCATCATGATAGGCCTCGGACAGCAAAGCGGTTCTTCTACCAAAAGCTCCGTCTGCGAAAATTTTGATTGCTCCGATTTGCAGTCTTTCATTCCCATAGCCTGCGTACATGCCCTTTTCTTGGAGGCGTTTGAGATATGGATAATCAATCAACAGATTGCAGCGCAGTCTATACTCCTCTTCATTCAGTAATTCATGATACATCTGGTACGTTTGATCCAGCCCGCCCAAATAAACGGGATCATTCGTATGCACACCGGTCAGCCCTAAGCTAACAGAATATTTCATCGCTTGCCCCAGTGCAAATTTCAGTTCCTCGTACGTTTTTTCTGGAATGTGTCTCGTGATCAGCTGAGATGCCGATTCCAATAAGAGTCCAGTCGGCTTTTGCGTATGCGGATCAAGAACGACAGTTCCTCCTGTCGGTACCTGGATAGCAGGATGATACTGGCATACCTCCAGCGCCTTGCTATTCACGAGAAATGCGTGATGGCAAACCCTTTTTAAATAGATAGCACAATGAGGAGCTACCTGATCTAGCTCTTCAATCGTGGGAATTGTCCCTGATTCAAACAAATTTTCGTCCCAGCCCATCCCGATCAGCCACTTCCCAGGAGGAGTAGCATCCGCTCTCTCTTTTATTTTCTCAAGCATCTCATTTTTGGATTTGACACCTGTTAAATTCAAATCTAAAAAGTGAAAGGCTACTCCCGACAAATGCAAATGACTATCAATCAGACCAGGAGAAGCCATCTTGCCTTGCAAATCAACAACCGGCGTACCAGCGCGGCCCCATTGCAGGATCATCTCGTCATGCGTACCGAGATCGGCGATTTTGCCATTTTCTACTACCACTGTTTCTACTAGCGGATTTTCCGCATCGAGCGTGTGAATCACGCCATTCGTATAAATGGTTCTTGTCATCGTTTTCGCCCTTCTCTCTTTTTGATTCATACGGAAGCAAACCATACTCCCCCAAATCATAGAACCTGGACAATGAGCAGTCAACCTTTGTCTGAATTGCTATATTATTGATTTGATTACAACACATTCGCTCCGATTTGTTCTACCACCCTATTATTTTGCCTGTAAATATCCCTTCGCTACGAAATCGTAGGCCCTTTCTGATTTAGTGAAAAGACACTAGCCTGAGAAACTAGTTTTCCAAGCTCGCTTTTATTGATAAAAAGTTCTTTTGACCCTCTCGAAGGTATGAAGAATTAGTAAAACCTACCTACCAAAACTTGACAAAGTCCTTTATTTTGGATACGATTTTTCATATTTCGACATCCATTTACAATTTTCAACTACGAAATGAAAAGGGCAAATCCATCGAAAGGTGGGGACGCAAAACCACGGGTCTAAAGTCTTTGACCATGATAGCCGGGTTGCCATACATCGTAATGCCTATTTTTAGATGTTGGTAGCTAGCTTGGAGTGGTTGTTCCATTTTCTGGAATAACCTTTTTTATTTCCCGATCATACATTCGTCGGAAAGGAGAATGCCATGCGTTTTGCAGCAACTTCCGATTTCCTGCTTCTTTTGCTATAACGTTTTAGAAAAAGAGAGAAAAGCAGTAAATAAAAAGTCAACCGTGTCTGCTTTTTATACCGAGCAAATATGAGAACGACTACTATGATGGAGTGGAAACGAAATGTACAAACAAGTAGATTCAGCAGAGTCTTTAGCATTATTCCATCAAATCAAGAAAACCGTTTGGGATTCAATGGGATTTGAGATGGAATATGCGAAAGATGGTTCAGATCTATTTTTACTAATTGCGGATGACGGTGAAGCAGGTGGAACGTATGAGTTCACACCTCATTCAAAGTCAACTCCGTTTATTCGTACGTTGTTTGAAGACGTTGTGACCAAAGATATGAAAGTGATGGAGCTCGATAGTCTCGCTGTTCTTCCAAAATATCGCGGACTAGGGCGAAAGGGTATTTCCCTGATGCTAGATTATGCTGAAAAGCATGGCTATACACATGCAGTTGGTATTGCTGATCCAAGCTTTTTTCAATTGATTAACAATAAATATCATGTCAGGGCGACCCAGGTAAAAGAGAAGATCTATTATAAAGGGGCAGACACCATCCCTACGCTATTTCATCTTAAAGAAGCTTACGACAATAAAGATCATCCTGACTATTCATGGTACACACCAATGTTTTCACAAATAAAAGTTGAGGTAGTGGGCTAATATGGATCTATTGAGAAGAAGAAATAATTGGGTTGTTACCGTTTTTGCCAGCATTATTACAGTGGTGCAAATCATTAATATATTTATTGGCGGCGCTCCGATTTCCTTTGTGCTGTCTGTTCTCGGAATCTTGTACGGTGTATTGGCGCCATTTACTTACATCTCCAACCTGCCGAGTCTCAGAGACAAAATGGCTACATTTATGAAGTATTTCAACTTTGCTGTCATCGGCACCTTCATATTCGTAGTGTTGCAGCTTGATCCTCATATGGTTAATGTTCTGCTAGGAATGTTCTTCGTCGCTGTCATGGGGATTTACCAGGATAAAATCATTAACATCTTAACTATTTTGTCTACACTCGGAATCGTCACCTACTATTTCTTTACACAGGGCGATGCGATCTTCCACTCGTCGTCGCCAATCGATTTGCTCTATTATCTTCTGACGTTCTGCTACGTATCGTTGACGAGTATGCTGCATGCTCTCTTCAATAACAAGCTGCAAAAAGAAAGCGAGCTGCAGAAGCAGGAAGCGATTGAGTCCAAAGAGTCGTTGCAGCGTGTACTTGACCAGATCAATCAATCTCTGAACTCTGTACAGGAATATCAGGAGAATTTAAACAAGGTTACAGATGGTGTAACAGTTCGGGCTGTTGAAACAGTGTCTTCCCTCAAGGAGATCATGGAATCGTTTGGAGTTCAAACCTCCAACACGAATGAACTGCGTAACGAAATGAATTCAACCAATGGGCGCGTCGAGGATATGACTCGTTCCGTTACAGAAATGCATGAATTTGTGGAATCTACAAAAGAGGCTACACACGAAAGCGGAAAACGGATCGGCAATATCGGCAATGATTTCGAGCGTTTTATCACCGATATTCAAGGAACAAATCGCCTGATTCAAGAGCTGTATGAAGAAACCGCATCAATTGAAAAAATCATTCAAACAATCTCGGATATTTCGGCACAAACCAACCTGTTGGCACTCAATGCAACCATCGAGGCCTCTCGGGCAGGCGAACATGGACGCGGATTTGCTGTCGTTGCGGATGAGGTTCGCAAGCTTGCGGAATCTTCCAAAGTGTCCTCTGAATCGATCTCTACTCTTCTGATGACGATTCGTGAAAAAATGAAGCGTGTATCGGACATGATCTCTGAATCGCAAGTTTCGTTTGAGAAAAACAGTGAAGGCATCCATGAGGTTCAGGAGATGTTCACCAATGTCGACAACTACATGAGAGACTTCTCCGATAAGACAAAATACTTGCAGGAATTCATCGTGAATGTACACAGCATGATTCAGGAAGTCAGCGCCAAGGTTGAGCTGAATGCAGACATTACCGACAAGAATAAGGATAGCCTCGAAGATGTCCTCGTCCTTGTTTCGGAGCAAAAAGATGAGGTTGTGAAAGTATCCAGCGGATTTGAAAAGATTGAGCATCAACTGAGAACGCTGCATTAAGTGAAATGAAACATACAAACCGCCTCTCTCGCAGGGGCGGTTTTTGTTCTATCAATACGGCCGTTTTATTCATATGTACCTTGAATAGTAAATAGACTAATGCTAGAATCGCTGTGATTGTGAATGAATTTACAATTATGTCAATGAATAGAGGACGTGCAAAGCTTTGAAAAGAAAAGGAAAAATAGCTGCATTGATATTCGTGCTTTGGTTTTTGGTACATATCGTTCTCATCACGTTTGACGGGATGGCAGATGAGCTTGCTAATGTAGATGTCGCTGTTGTGCTGGGAAATAAAGTGGAGCTAAATGGGGAACCGTCAGCCCGGCTAAAAAGCAGACTCGATAAAGCAGTCCAATTAAGCAAAGACGGATATTTTCAACACATTATCGTCAGTGGTGGCGTAGGTGTTGAAGGCTTTGACGAGGCGAAGGTCATGAAAAAATATTTGATCGAGCATGGAATCTCCGAGGAAAACATCATTGTAGACAGCAACGGGATCAATACTAGAATGACGGCAAAAAATACGAAGGAAATCATGAAGCAAATGGGTTTTGAATCGGCAATGATCATTACGCAGGTTTACCATATCAGTAGAACCAAGCTCGCTTTTTCAAAAGAAGGAATCAGCAGCGTCTCTTCTGCACATGCGGAATTTTTTGATCTGCGGGACATTTATTCATTAGTGAGAGAGTTTTTTGCTTATTATCGCTACTTATGGTAACTGCCTATCTCCAGGGTCAGCAGTGCAGCCTGATCCCCTTTTCCCACGAAAAAGAACAATCCCTTAGGATTTCTCCTAAGGGATTGTTTGTCATTGGGAGCGAGTATTGCTTATGTCAGCGAATCGATATCGACGACGATAATGGTCGTTCCTGGGGTTCTGTTTCCTTGTGCGTCTTCTAGCTGTACCAGGGCTTCTACGTCTACATCAACAGCGTCATCAAAGTTGCTAAAACTAGAAGGTGCACCATTGGCTGCCTTGACGAAGGAGATATTTGGCAACTCTAAATCCAGAGAGAAAAAGCTATCTTCTCCTGTCAATATATCAATTAACAGTTCGTTTAAATCGTAAATGACTCTTTCATCTCCAACTGTCACCACTACCTTGTCTCCTGGCTGAACACCTGTGAGATTCCACGCATTTCCCGTCCGTACAAAAATAAGGTCTTCCTCGCTGCTCTCCGCAATGACGATCTGAGAAGCTGTAATGTCATGCAAATGGCTTCCGCTATTCTCGTCTTATCCCTTTCGGCTTATAACGAGCCTACACCGTACAAGCGACTTTCATCGCATACGGCGTTCCGTCAGCGAAGTGGAAGGTTTCTTACAATGGGCAGATTGATCATAGCATTCGCCAATAAACAATGAATAAACAAGCGAGGTGGAGGCAAAAAAAGAGGAGCTACATTCGCAGCTCCCCTGATACTTCGTTAGTTATGGAGGACATCTCCCGAGAGATTACCAGCCTCATCCTTCACTTTTAGTTGCGTGGAAGGATGCTCAATTAGCAGTTCAACCGCTCCTTGATAAGTTTCGTCATCCATTCCACCTGGATTTAGGAAAATGATGAAAACCTTGTTGCCATCTACATTCAATCGCAGTTCGTAAAAGGTTCCATCTGGTCTTTGAAATTTATAAACGTCATAGCGACCGTTCTCCTCGACTTCCTTTGAAAAAATGGCGGTTTCGTCAGGAAGCTTTCCTTCTTCTTTCCACCTGTAGGTTCCCCGTCCAGTAGATAAATCTTCAATTTGAATATCATTTTCGACTAAGTCCGGACTCACATATTGCAGCTGGAATCCTTTAATTGGTTCATCAAATTCAGCAGTAATACGTACTGCTCCTTGTCCGTATATGCTCACCCCCACATCCCCAACTAATTCTGGTGCTTTTACATCTCCGCTATTCTCGCCTAACGTTTCCGTTTTCGGACGAGCCTACACCGTACGGGCGATTTTCATCGCATACGGCGTTCTATCAACGAATAAGAAGGTTATTACAATGGGCAGATTTAGCATACGGTTCTCTTTCTATGTTTGTATACTAACTAAAGTTAACTGTTTTTCATCCACAGTTCTTATGATTTGACATTTGTTATCTGGTCCATGTAGATCCATAGACTTTCCTCATCGTTCACTACTTTGATCCGCCTTCCATTCTGGTCGATCCATCTCACTACACCCCATATGGTGCAAATGTTCCCGCGTTCTTCTTTTGCAGGCTCCCACCAGGAAACGGTGATCGCGTAATCTTCTCGAGCCGAATCACGAATCATATAATGAAATGAGTCCAATTCGTCCTGATCCAGGCTCGGCATAGGAACCAATTTATCGTCTTGCTTCATCTGTAAGTACAATTCCCGTTGCTCCGGCAAGACAAATCGCATCGAAAATGGGTTTTCTATTCTGCTAGTCATATGCTGTACCCCTTCCTCCCATGCTTTTAAAACGGAAATTATCGTTCCCTAAAACAGGAACGTTTGTTCTTATTATATGCGAACGATTTACGAACATGCAAATAAAAAAAGATCGATAGTTTTAATCAACCTTTGCTTTGGGAGCAGGATGCTCCATTCGTTCTCAATGAAGTCAACCGAGCTGATTTCGATGATAAATTCATTTCCATATCCAAGCTAATCGACTATGACTATATTGGTATGTTGGGTCACTCCTTTGAGGGCGCCGTTTAAGCTGTTCCCCTCAACGATTGAACGAAAAAACCCTCAGGATTTCTCCTGAGGGTCATCGTGACAGTTAGTCTACATAAATTGGATAAACAGCGTCAATCGTGTAGCTTCCGTTCACATATACGAGCAGTAAATCGCCTTGCACTAATGTGTCTGACTCGGATTTTTCGAAGTATCCCGCGCTTGTAATTTTGTAGGTGTGTACCGAGCCTTCCAATGATTCCAAAGCGTCACGTAATTGACTTACTAGCGTTGCATTTTCCGTTGTCACCTTGAATAATGTGTTGTCCACATTTGTGACTACGGATTCAGATCCGGCCTTCACCTTAATCGCATAGGCTGGTAACGCTTCTTCTACCTTGTAAGTCGTACCATTCGTTAACCCCGTGATTTCTGTACCCGTCATTCTTGTTCTTGCCGAAGCCTCAGAAGTCAAGGTACCGTTTGCTTTCGTATACAGAATGGTTGCCGTTCCTTCAGGATCCTCTGTAACCTTGTAGACCTTTCCAGATGTCAGTCCTGTAATCTTTGTATTATCTGCAATTCCTAGGGAATCAGCATCTAAAATGACTACGCTATTCTCGTCTTATACCTCTCGGCTTATAACGAGCCTACACCGTACAGGCGACTTTCATCGCATACGGCGTTCCATCAGCGAAGCGGAAGGAGTCCTTTCATTACGATTTTTTACAATGGGCAATTCGATCTTATCATTCGACGATAAACACCGAATAAACAAGAGGAGATTGGCACAAGAAGAGCAGCAAGCCCGTAAGCTCGCTGCTCATTGCTTTTCTACACCTGTACTTCCTTCTTGCCAAAAAACGTCCGCAGCGCCTTGTAAACCTCGCCTTTTTCTCGAATCACGCAATGCATGAACTTAGGTTCCTTGATATGCCGGTATGCGGACATCAGGGTTGAATGCCTATTATACTGATTGACCTCTTTATGATATATACGAATTACTTAGTTTGTCCGTCTTTTGATCTTATTATACCCCTCCTCAAAAGAAAATAGCCCATCGCTTTTGAGATGGGCTTTTTACGTTGGCGGGAACAACTTTTCATACGTTGCCCCGGGATCGAGTTGTTTCGCTGTCTTCAATATTTTGTCTAAAGTTGTCCTACGTGCTCCGTACCCCTTCTGCCCAGCCAATGCATCAATAGTATTTCGATGCACTCCGCTTTCTTCTGCAAATTCTACTGACGTTTTATTCATATCATCCAACCACTCGCCAAACGGTGTTCGGTACTTTCCTAAACCATGTTTCCATCTCATTTCTCCATCACCTCATTACCATGATGGACAAACTATTCGAAATTTATCCTTTCGCATCACAGAGAGTTGTGCATATTGGACAATCCGTTGCGCATCACATAGTAACACAACAGCACGCAGCCTTACACAACGCTGCGCTGCATAACACCATCTTGGAGGTGCTGCAATGGCGACTGAAAGAAAGCCTGTATGCTTTAACGTCAACGATCCACTCGAAAGGGAAATGTGGGAGATATCCAAGACCTTGAACTTTAGCGCCTGGGCAAAAGGGCATCTTAAACCGATGGCCTTGTCCCGGATAGCTGAACGACAGGTAAAGAACGAGCAAAAACGAATCGGGATTCCCGTACCTGTGCGAAGGGTGGTGCCTACAAATGCCCCGGAAGCGTAGGTACTTTCGAGAAGAACGGAAACGCCCCCTGTATCATGAAGAAGAAGAATGGGAAGATGACGACGATGAACCGGAGGACTTAGAAAGAACAGTTTCCAAAGTTTCTTGGGGGCTGCTGGCCGTGCTAAGTTTCGGTGTTTTGCTTTCTATTTCTCATTCTTTATACCATCCAGCAGCTCCACTATCATCTAATGACGGATATCGGGTGGTATCGGTAAGCCGCGGACGGCTGCATGTGGAAGAGGTAGGGACAGGACGACTGGTCAGCTTCGACGATCAGAAACTTGTCAAAGCAGCTCTGGACGGATCGATCAAACGCGGGGACGTCATCCATCGCTAGTGGTGCTATGCTGCGTTACATATCCTCTGCTACATAGGAAAGGGCTTCTTAGTGTGCAGAGTGTTGAATGATGTTTTTGAACCGAGGTTATATTTCGATAATTTGAAATTGAAACGTGAAGGGGAGAAAGTATGGATATAGGGGAAACACATGAAGAGCTGCCGCGGGTGACATCGACCCATTCGAGGACGATGTACGGGAACCTGATCAAAGTAGCTGACAATCTGGATTTCCGGAATCCGATTTTCAACGGAAGAGCGAAGCGAAATAGGTCGCTTGGAAGCGCGCAGGCGTTCATTGTGGAGCTGGCTCTTGCAGATCAATCGTTTAGAGAGAATTTGAAACGATACATGTTGGCCGGGGGAAAGCAGTTTGTTTACACCTCAGACTACATGGACAGATACTTATAATGAAGGAACCCGCCTCAATTTTATGTAAGGCGGGTCCTTTGCTTCTGTAATCCCTCAATATAGAATATGCTGGCTTGCTTAGACCCGATCAATCCGCATTATCCTATTGAAGTAAATCCACCAAAAGCCATCGTCATTGACCAGCTTGATTTGCTTTCGGTTCATATCAATCCGCTGTATCCAGCCCCACGCTGACTCTTCTTTGCCAAGTTCGACATTATCCACTTTTCTTTCTGCTTCGAACCAAACGACACGAACTGCAAAATCATCGATTCGTGACTCTTCAATCAACCTGGACATTTCCATCAGCTCTTGATCGTCAAGCATGGGCTGTTTGATCAGTAGCTTTTCATATGCAAGCTCATTTAGCGCCTGCGCGTGTTCGGGAAGTATGAAACGCATTCCAAGTGGGTCCTCTATCCTGCCTGCCATCTTATCACCTCGCATAATACAGGAACATTTGTTTGTATTATATGCGAACAACTTGCAAAGATGCAATACAACCAATTAATGAAATGCCTAAAACCCTTAGTTTCCCAGATATTGTATTGTAGCTATAATAACACCAATGACTGTTGCACCCAAAGTTAACCCTGTAAGCCAAACAACAATTTTGTTAAACTTATTTGCTTCTGCACTACTTTTTTGGTTCTCTTCTATAAGCTGAGCTTGAAGCTTGACCATATTTTCAAAACCTTCTATTAAGTGGTTTGTTAGATTCTCATTATTCTGATCTTGCTGCTCAATAAGTTTTTCAAGATATCGACTTGTCATTGCTTCTGGAGAAATGTAATCTCCAATTTTGGGCATAACTGATTCATACTCTTGTTTATCTTCTTTCGCTTGAAAACGATCAAGGTCGTTAATTACACCCCGAACTCCCCTCATTTGTGGAGATATCACATTACTCTTCATACGCTCAATATTCTCAATTGAACGGAGGAGTGGTTGGATATGAGAGTTCGTCCAGGTAAAATCAGGAATTAGTTTTTTAAACTTTTCAGATGTTTCTCTTCGCTGCGATTCTACAGCCTTTTTAAAGCGCTCGAAAAAATCTAATTCACCAGTAACTTTTTCATAGTGATTTTTTAAATAAGTGTCCTTTTCTATAAATTGCTCACCCAAAGAGATAATCTTCTCATTTTCTAATGAGAGCATTTCTTCAATTGTTATAGAACTATCGTCACGAATCATTGAAACAAGCATCATACAAAATGCTTCACGCGAGTTATTAATTTCATTCAAAGCATCTTCATATTCACTAAGTGCATTAAGAGAAATGAATCCTCCTAATTTGACTACTTTTCCTGATGGGAGTTCTAAGTGAATCACATCTTTTTCATAATTTTCAATAAGGATTTTATGTATTTTCTCACTTGAATTGCTTTCGAGTTTATCCATGAAGTTTTCCTCCTGCAAAAATTTAAAGTTAGCTTAATGGATATATACAATAAAAATTGAAAAAGCCCTCCCCGGATTTCTCCGAAGGAGGGCATCACCATTTACATGTATTTTTTCAACCATTCTACTACCGCTGGATGCATCAGGTTAACTGCCTCGCACCCAGGAACACTTTCCCGCACACTGCCACGCTGGATACCCACAGAAGCCAAATTTACTATGACTCCAACTACCTCGCCATATTCATTAACTGCAGCTCCACCACTGTTTCCGTGTTGCGCAGGAATAGAGCTGTCAAATTCCCAGGGTTCCTTTGCTGTGCTTATTTGGCACAACTGTCCGCTACGTGATATCCATTCTGTGTACTCTGCTTCTACGGTCAAAAGCTTTTGTCCTGTGACAAGGGGTTCTGTATTCACTAGCAGATACGGTAGGCTTGCCGGGGCGTTCTCAATCCGGTACAGTGCTAGATCCACAGAATCCTTACCGACCCCCGGATGCTCGGAAATCATATCAGCGGTATACCAATGACGCGAATTTGTCTTAAACCGGATGGACACCCGACCTTTAGATACGTGCTTGGCTGTTAGCAGAAGCCCGCCTTTCAACAGTATCCCTGTGCCGCCACCGCCTACATCCACATGGACACTAGCGGCCTGGGTTAGCTTTTCAATTTCAGTCCATGACTTCGGCTGCTTGACTGGCTTCTCTGGTTCCGGCTTTGGCTTCGGTTGCTCCGGTTTTGGTGTCTCTGGTACTGGACCAGCTGTCGCCAGTCTCTTCGCCATGTTTTGGATGAGCAATGCCGCGTAATCGCCGCGTACTGTCCCGCCTTCAAATGCGTTTTCTAGCCAATATGCTGGTGACTGAATGACCTGTTCGCTTTGAAGCACCTTCAACGCCTCTTTTGTCTTCTCGTCTGCTTGTTTATTCACAGGTTTATCAACAGGTTTGGGATTATTTTGTGCTTTGGCAAAGTAATCATCCAGGTACTTTACCGGTTCGAAGCAATTTTTTTCGCGATCAGCGATCCAGCCATATTGGGGCGACGAGCTTTTTCGAATTTCATAATGTAGATGGCTTCCAGTGCTCTGCCCAGTGTTACCTTGGCGCCCGATCAATTGTCCCTGTTTTACTTTATCACCCACTTTCACAGCAACACTGTCCAGGTGGGCATAGCAGTGCAAATGGCCCGTTTCTGGATCGCGAATTGCCACTACAATCCCGTAACCGCCGAAACCACTCCCTGCAACACCTTCCTTTGCATGCATGACTTCTCCAGCTACGAAAGCGTTGATAGGTGCTTGATGAGTTTTGACCAAATCGATGCCGGTATGAAATTCACGATTACCATTGATCGGGCCTGAACGCCAGCCGAACGGAGAGGTCACCCTGTACTCGTTCATTGGAGGAATCACTCTTGATCACTCTCCCGCCCCTGGAATGTATTTTTCATGCCGCTGTGAATACCAATTGCCCCAAGCGCTTCGATGAAAGCCAGCTTGCCAGCCTCCAAGAAATCTCCGTGAAACAAAAAGGCGTTGGCCAAATTAAAAGCGACCGCCAAGAAGACGATCGCCAGTGGAATGAAACTATTCGGGTACCAATCCTGTCCTTTCAGCCATCCCCCGATAGCCATTACAGCTGCAATTACTAATCCGATTTCAATCATTACTCATCTTCCTTTCTTCCGTCCAAACGGTTCAATCTATGGTGTGCTTGTTTTGCAGATTCCTCTACCCGAGTAACACGCTCAGATAGCGCATCGAATTTTTGCCCCTGCGCACGCTGCTCGAGTCTGATATCATCTACCCCACGTTTTAGATAGTCCACGTCTGCGCGCTGCATTGCGTCAGTCCCGGCTTGCTGGGCTGCATCCTGTCGAATCGTTCTCGCCCGACCTAGCCAACCTAGTGCAATACCGGTTAGTGCCGATACTACAGAAATGAGTGCCAATAATTCAGCGTTCATATACTCTGCTCACCTTCCTCACCCCCTCGGGGCAACAAAAATAGCCTCGCTAGGAACGAAGCTGGCTCATGGTCATGATGAATGTATTTGTCTGCTATTGTGCAAGCTCAGGAAAACCTAGCACCTCAAGTTGGTTTTTCACTTCATTCCGAAGTTTTTGCTGATTAGGTACCTGACTAAATGTTTTGTTCCCTTCCATGATCAAGGTAACGTAAATCGTAGCAATCGCCATGATAGTCTCACCTCCTTTCATGGACAACAATAGCCATATTAAAATCGCCTCTGCAGCTCGTTTAATTCTCTGCATTGGCGTCTAATAGCTTTTGAACTTCAGCGCGGTTTTTTTCTGGCACCTGATCGATGGTTTTCAAACCATCTTTGATCAGGTCGGCATAAATCGGTGACATAGGATGCATCAGGGCGTTCCTCCTTCATCTGGCAGTAACGGCAGAAGCATTTCATAAAGGTCTGTCATTGCGAGCATCACATTTTTATTTTTTTCTTCAAGCACGAGATTTTGCTCGTACATATCAGTGACGGCAAGCATTAGATTCGTTTTGTCCTGCGTGAGCTGCGCAACCTTTTGTTCAAGCGTGGCCTTTTCTTGTTCCAACGCTGCTCTTGCTTCTTGGGCCTCTCTACAAGACCTCTGGTTTGAAGTCTGTATGTTCAATCGAATGCACCCCCTACTCCTTTGAAGTAGACAGGAAAAATTGCTGAACCTTTCTCTATACGGAATCTGAAATTTATACCCCACTTATCTGCTGACTTGGTAGTGTTGTTGAACATATGAATTCGGCCTGTTTTTACAACATGCGTTGCATCTTCCCAAGTTGGGGAAGCATCGTATCCATTGTTGCAAGCTTCAACGAGTAAGTTAACCCCCGGCGGAAGGTCCCACATTGGCGTGAGCAATAGTCTTTTAGCAGCAACATCGGTCGTGAAAAACTCTCTTGTCTCTGGCCGCAATAATGCATAATCCATACCATTGAAAGTAATCTTGTCGACAAAACGGGTTAGCGTGTACGTCCGCTTAGAAGTCATTCCTTGGTCGTCCGTGGCTTCGATGGTCAAGTTATGCAGCACTCCGGGTTCAACACGCAACCACATATGATGTGGGATTGTGATAGTCTCCTGTCGTCCAGAAACTCCCGCATATGTGCGGATCACTTCTCCATCGATCTTTTCGGTTACAGTAAACGGATTATTCTCCTGGTCTGTCACTTCGTATTTGACTGAAGGCGGTGCTTCCATTATTCCAAGATCGCGGTTACTGTCGCTAATTACTGGCGGACGGTTCCAAACCACTTTGAACTTGCGTGTGACTTCTGTACTCTTGCCCTGCTTGTTATCTTCAGCCCAGACGGTGAGGATGTGGTCAACGTTTTCAGCTAGGTCAGCTCCTGTAATGTCTGTAGTGCCCAGGTAGACGCGCTTGTTCTTGTAGGTCAGCTGCTTGGAAAACAAAATAGGCGTGCTACCATCTGATATGCCAGATGCAGCCGCCTGTGGTGGTCCATTATTGATTTTGTAGTAGACTGTTACGACATTCCCAACGTCCTCGTCTACAGCGTTACCAGCTACATCATACGTTGCGTTCTCCGTCAGAGTCTGGTTGTCAGGTGTGGTAAGTGTGACAACGGGCTTTTTGTTGACGATCAATGAGCCGTAATATTTGACTGCGCCCGTAGCCTGATAGATCGTAGGCGGTATCGTGAAATCGGTCTGGAACGTTGGGTCAAATTGAGATGCTGGTACGGTTCCTACTCCGATTGTAAACGGTCCTTGGAACGACGCGAATTCGTTGGTAGACTCGATCCGCTTGATTACTCCGCCGTCTTCGTAGGTAATGAACAGCTTGCCGCTCTTGTCACTGGTGATACAAGCATTTTGGCCTTTAACCAACTTTTTCGGTGTGGGGAGCCAAAGTGCGCCGACTGACGCGTTGGAGTAGCGAATCCACGGGTTTGCGGAATCTGTCGCGTCTGTTCCGTGCCACGCCGTATGCAGTTTGGTGTTAGGTGTGGCGCAGACAGTTGGCGACGATTGGACGAACGACTCGCCTCCTTGATATACAACACCTACAGGCCATTCTGAACCATTTAAAGCTAAGGAGTAAATATTGTTATACATGGATGTGCCATTGTACTGGAATACGATTACAGGGAGGCCGTCACGAAAAACCAGAACAGGATTAGTGCAATTATATTGTTTTATATCATAAGTTGTAGCCTGACTAACCGCACTCGGAGTCCCCAACGTACCATCCGCATTAATCGGAATAGAACCAGCACGGATGTTGAAACTGTTCGGATAGGTGGCGTTTTTTGTGCTGGCTGCCCACCGGAGTGTGGTGCCGTCAGGAGTAATTTTGAGATCAATTGCACCGAGAGCTGTTTGTCCAGATTCAACGGAAACTCCGCCAGTTATTGAAGCGCCCACAGTCGTAACATCGAACCTATATGCGAGAATTTGAGTCGAACTCATACTAGCCAAGATGTATACTGACATCCCTTTACTAGTAAGTGAAAACTCACCCGGAACAGTATTCAGGGCTGATAGTTGCATCCAAATCTTTCCATTGTCAGTTGATTTATAGATGGCTATTCGATTTACAGAAGTATCTTTAACAGCCCCAACCAACCACCCGTTGCTCAATCGGACAGGCGGCGCCATACGAGAAACGAGGTACCCAGCCGATACCACGTTGACAGGAATAATAATCTTCCCGTCCTCTTGTACAACGGTGAAGTTCCGAGTCACCTTGGCTGAGTCGTCTATACCGTCATTTGCCCAGATTTGAATAGACGATGCCTCTGCTGGCAACAAGCCTGAAACATCCGTTGCACCATCCCAGAAACGACCTTGTGAATACTTCAACGTTTTGTTGAATGACTTCGCTGTTGAGCCGTCAGACGTACCGAGCGCTATAGTTTGCGTTGGTCCACCTCCGATGGAGTATTTCACAGACAGGGCGTTACCAACGTCAACATCAGAGACAGTGCCCTCCAGCTTGTACGTGCTGCCTTCTGTTAATGTCTGATTATCGGCAGGTGACGTGAGTGTGAGCGTTGGCGGGTTGTTGGTGATAGGCTCAAGTGCAAAAACGTTTGTCACACCATTACAGTTAAATCCGATATTGGTTTGCATGTCCGTGTTG
>NZ_BEXF01000024.1 GCF_002897295.1 Brevibacillus reuszeri | reverse complement strand
AAGATGAGACTTCCCACAGCGCAAGCTGGTAAGACCCCTCATAGACGATGAGGTTGATAGGTTCGGTGTGGAAGCGTGGTAACACGTGGAGCTGACGAATACTAATCGGTCGAGGACTTATCCACACACTCTTAGCAAACATGCGTATTCAGTTTTGAGGGAACGAATGCTAAGCGCATTTGTCGCTTCATTTTTCACGGAGCTGTGGTGAAGTTGGAGTTCACGCCGGTCTGTCACACCGGAGGTCGCGGGTTCGAGTCCCGTCAGCTCCGCCATTTAATTGGTGGGGAAAAGTATGTCTTTGGCTCGGTAGCTCAGTCGGTAGAGCAGAGGACTGAAAATCCTCGTGTCGGCGGTTCGATTCCGTCCCGAGCCACCATGTACGAGCCATTAGCTCAGTTGGTAGAGCATCTGACTTTTAATCAGAGGGTCGAAGGTTCGAGTCCTTCATGGCTCACCAGTTTTTACAAGCAATTCAAAAGTAAAAATATGATAAGATATGCGGACGTAGCTCAATTGGTAGAGCGTCGCCTTGCCAAGGCGAAGGTCGAGGGTTCGAGACCCTTCGTCCGCTCCATTATTAGTTCGCAAACACCACTTGCTATGTGCCAGTGGTGTTTTCCTGCTTTTTGCCACAAAACACTTTAATAGACGAGTCAGCTTGTAGGGTAGCAGCGCTTCTGGTACGATACTTGGAGTGCTGCTCCTACGATGTTGGAGGTTTTATGAAACATAACAAAAGTATTTTGAAAAAAACGACTGTCGTTGACTTTAAACAAGATGCCGCTTTTTTTGTGGATCGTGGAATGCGGTTTTTAAATCGATACGACTATGAAAAAGCATTGCGATCCTTTCGCAGAGCGATTGAGCTTGCACCTACAAGTGCCGAGTGCCATTGTCATTTAGCGAGTGCGCTCGCCGAAGCAGGACAGTTTGAAGCATCGAATGATGTTCTCTATGAGGTTATCGAAAAATGGGATACGTCCATGACGGAAGTCTACTTCTATATGGCCAATAATTATGCGAATCTGGAAGACTTCCAAATGGCAGAAGAGCTGGCTATTCGCTATTTACAGGAAGATAGTACGGGTCCGTACCGTGAAGAGGCAGAGGAGCTCCTTGATTACATTTATTTCGAGCTAGACATGCCCCCACGTCATTTTCTTCCGAGTGACAAAGAAGACGTCTACAGCAAGCACGAGCGTGCGAGACGTAGCCTGGAAGAAGGGCGGTTCCTGGAGGCGCTAGACATTTTGAAAGAAATTGTTGAGGCCGACCCAGACTTCTTGCCGGCCTGGAACAATCTGTCCCTTGCCTACTATTATGTTGGTGATTTTCAAAAAGCGATGGACACCATTGATCGGACGCTGGACATGGAAAACGGAAACTTGCATGCCCTGTGCAATTTGGCCGTTCTGCTGTCACATCATAATGAAGCAGGAGAGCTGCTTACGCTGATGGACATGCTCAAAAAAGTAGTTCCGTTTCATCCGGAAAACACCTATAAGCTGGCGACGACGATGGGCGTGCTCGGACAGCACGACGAGGCGTACTTCCATTATCAGCGTTTGCTGCGCTCAGGACAGCCACAGGAGGCGTGCACATACCACTATGCTGCCATCTCTGCTCATTTGAGTGGACGTAAGGATCAGGCTCTCCGCTGGTGGCAAAAAGCCAAGCAAATGGACCCGGAAGCCGGGATCGCTGATCAGTACATTCAAATGGTAAAAAACGAACAAGAAGGGGAGACTATAAAACCGATCCCCTATCAATACAATCCGCCGCAAAAGGATGTTTCTTGGGAACAAGCTTCGTTCACCGGTGTTCAAGACTTTAAAAGCGATCCAATGATTCGGGCATCCCTACTTTGGGCTTTGCAGCACGGGCGTGACGAAGTGAAATTTGCGGTTCTGCAAACGTTGTCGCTCATTGGTGATGACGAAGCAGAAACAGCAGTCCGCCAGTTTTATTACCAGACCGACAATCAGCAGCTACAAAAGCTGGCGCTGCTGGCACTTTCGGACATGGGAGCAGCCATGCCTGCCGAAGCTCCCGATCACAACGAGTACCCAATCGCCGAAGTACATCTCGAGGATAGTGTAGAAGAAGCGATTCGTCACTTTTTGCTGGAGAACGGACAAAAGGAAGCCGGAGAATGGTGCCTACGCTTTTGGAACCATTATCATGAGCACGCTCAAAATCATGTACAAGTGCGGAAAGCAGTAGCGTGGGTCGCTGCATTAGAATATGTATACGGAACTGTAAAGCAAGAAAAAAAGTCGCAAGCGTATCTGGCAAAAAAATACGGAATCTCTGTCACTACTGTGGCAAAGTGCGTCAAAGTATTGTCGACACTTGATTTTAAATAGATTATTACATTATAATTAGTTTAAACAAGGATAGAGAAACCGTGTTAGACGAGGAGGCAATAGATATGAGCGATCAAAAAATTTACGATGTGATTATCGCCGGAGCAGGTCCTGCAGGGATGACGGCTGCTGTATACACGTCTCGTGCGAATATGAGCACACTGATGCTCGAAAGAGGAATACCTGGCGGTCAAATGGCCAATACGGAAGAGATTGAAAACTATCCGGGCTTCGGTTCTATTCTCGGACCGGATTTGTCTACAAAAATGTTTGAGCACGCACAGCAATTCGGTGCTGAGTACGCATATGGCGAAATCAAAGAAATTCGTGATGAGGAGCCATACAAGCGCGTCATTACAGGAGATAAAGAGTACCTGACCAAATCTGTCATCGTAGCTACAGGTGCAGAACACCGTCTGTTAGGTGCCCCAGGTGAAAAAGAACTGTCTGGCCGTGGTGTTTCTTACTGCGCAGTATGTGACGGAGCCTTTTTCCGCAACAAAGAGCTAGTTGTTGTAGGTGGCGGTGACTCCGCGGTAGAGGAAGCTGTCTTCTTGACTCGCTTCGCTTCCAAAGTAACAATCGTTCACCGTCGTGATCAGTTCCGCGCACAAAAGATCTTGCAAAAACGCGCTTTTGAAAACGAAAAGATCGAAGTGATCTGGGATTCAGCAGTGAAAGAAATTCGTGGTGAAGGCAAAGTACAATCCGTCTTGCTGGAAAACACGAAAACTGGTGAGCAAAGCGAGCTTGCTACTGACGGCGTCTTCATCTACGTAGGTATGGACCCGTTGACTGAGAGCGTACGTCCACTGGGGATTACGAATGATGCAGGGTACGTTTTGACTGATGAAAAAATGTACACCAAAGTAAAAGGTGTATTCGCAGCTGGTGACGTTCGTGAGAAATTACTGCGTCAGGTTGTGACAGCTACAGGAGACGGTTCGATTGCAGCTCAATCTGCACAGCACTTCGTAGAAGCGCTGGATGAACAGCTAAAAGAACAAAATGTCACAATCTCTTAATTTGCTTGTAACATGGTTGAAACATTTCAAGGGTAAGATAAAGACAATGAATTGACCCCCTTATCTATATAAACTTTGTTGCGTGGCTGGGATCTCAGTCGCGCATCTTTTTTTGTCCAAAATGGCTTGTACACAACAGGTGCAAGTGTAGGGAAACAGTGGGGACGTTCTCAAAAGGATGCGAATAGGGCAGTCAATATGGTATGCTATTGACAGAATCATAGGAGGCGAGTTGCGTGACGGAATTGGGAAACGACAAGGCCATTAATCTCCTGATTATTACCGGGATGTCAGGTGCGGGAAAAACAGTTGCTGTGCAGAGCTTGGAGGATTTGGGTTATTTTTGTGTGGATAACTTGCCGCCAGTGCTAATTCCTAAATTTGCAGAACTGGTACAACAGTCTGGTGGGAGTATTGAGCGGGTCGCATTGGTTATAGATTTGCGGGGGCGAGAATTTTTTGAAAGTCTGTCCGTAACAATCGAAAGCCTGAACCAGATGAGTGGACTTTCCTTTCACATCTTGTATCTGGATGCGAGTGATCAAACCCTTGTTTCCCGATACAAAGAAACGCGTCGTCGCCATCCGCTTTCACCTAATGGTTCACCACTTGAAGGGATTCATGCAGAGCGCCGCTTGTTGCAGGAAATGAAGGGATGGGCGCACCAGATTATCGATACAAGTCAAATGAAGCCGATACAGCTACGTGAAAAAATCATCAGCCAATACGGACAGCATGGATCTCCACTTACGATTAATGTATTGTCGTTTGGCTTCAAGTACGGGACACCGATTGATGCAGATCTGATGTTTGATGTCCGATTCTTACCAAATCCGCATTATGTCGAGGAGCTGCGCCCAAGAACTGGGTGTGACCCGGAAGTGGCGGAATACGTAATGGAACATAAGGAAACGAAAGAGTTTATAGAAAAGCTGACTGACTTTTTAGCGTATACCTTGCCACACTATCAGCGTGAGGGGAAAAGCCAGCTGGTGATTGGAATTGGCTGCACAGGAGGTAAGCACCGTTCAGTAGCGATCGCAGAGCATCTGGGACAAACCTTAGGAAAAGATTTTTCGATACGTGTCAGTCATAGAGACATGGAAAAGAACAAGTAAGCATAGGATGGCAGGAAGAAAACGTACGTTATCGTATCAGATCGTGCCACCTATTACGTGTATCAGGGGATAACGAGGTGACATATGCCGACTAAGGGAATGGGGAGGCTGCAGCCAAGGCAATTACGTATTGTCGTAATTGGGGGAGGAACGGGTCTGTCTGTCCTGCTCCGTGGACTCAAGCACGAGCCGGTGCATATAACCGCCATTGTGACGGTCGCAGATGACGGGGGAAGCTCCGGCCGTTTGCGTGAAGAGATGGATATGCTCCCGCCAGGCGACATACGAAATGTGTTGACTGCTTTGGCCGATACGGAGCCGTTGATGGAAAAAGTGATGCAATATCGTTTTTCCACAGGCACGGGATTAGCCGGGCATAATTTGGGAAATCTACTACTTGCAGCAATGAATGAAATTACAGGAGATTTTGTCACCGCAGTCAAAACGTTGAGTGGGGTATTAGCTGTCCGAGGGGATGTGCTGCCTGCTTCTACTCAATCGATTCGTTTGAAAGCGGAAATGACAGATGGATCTCTCGTTGTGGGAGAGTCCCAAATACCGCTCACAGGTAAGGAAATCAAGCGTGTATTCCTCGATCCTGAGGATGCAGTACCACTGAGTGAAGCGTTGCTGGCGATTGCTGAAGCAGACGCGATACTGATCGGACCAGGCAGCTTGTACACGAGCATCCTGCCTAATCTGTTAGTGCGTGGCTTGTTTGCTGCAATCAAACGCTCACCAGCGCCAAAGATCTACATTTGTAACGTCATGACACAGCCAGGAGAAACAGATGGCTTTACCGCTTCCCGGCATGTGAATGTGATGTATGAACATGTGAATGAACCATTCTTGGATACGATCATTGTCAATTCAGCAGAGCTGCCGAATCATGTACTGGAGAAGTATGCGGAGAAGGGGGCGGCTCCTGTCCCATGTGACCTGAAGCAGCTGCGTCAGCTAGGCTTGCACGTTGTGGCGAAGCCGCTGGTCACATTTGAGGATGGTTACCTGAGGCACGATGCGCATGCAGTAAGCAAACAGGTTGTTTCACTAGTCAAGCGCAGGCGGAAGGTGCTGAAGTTGGAGAAGGAGTGAAAGTCGATGTCATTCGCCGCGCATACCAAAAAAGAATTGACCATGCAGGAGGGCGGAGATTGCTGTAGCATGGCGGAGCTGTCAGCTCTGATCCGCATGAATGGCAGTCTGCAGTTTGGAGCCGGACGACTGGTGTTGGATGTAACAACGGAAAACGCGGCGATTGCCAGACGTATTTACACATTGATCAAAAAAATGTTCCAAATCCACGCAGAACTGCTCGTTCGTAAAAAAATGCGGCTCAAGAAAAACAACGTTTATATTGTACGGATACCGAATAAAGCAAACGAAATTTTGCAGGAGCTAGGCATCATGGATAACAGCCTGTCCTTTATTCCAGGTATCGCGCCTGAGATCGTGAAAAAGTCTTGCTGCAGAGCTGCTTATTTGCGTGGTGCTTTTTTGGCTGGAGGTTCCGTTAATCATCCGGAGGCTTCCAGCTATCATTTGGAAATATTCACTTCCTATCAAGATTTTTGCGAAGCATTGACCAAGATCGCTAATCGGTATAAACTAAATGCCAAGTGCATCGAGCGGAAAAAAGGGTATGTTCTCTATATTAAAGAAGGCGAGAAAATCACAGAGTTTTTGAGCCTGATTGGGGCGCACCAGGCACTCCTGTATTTTGAGGATGTACGAATTGTCAAGGATATGCGTAACTCCGTTAACCGTTTACATAATTGCGAAATCGCTAATATTAATAAAACGGTAAACGCTGCCACGCGGCAAATGGAGAATATCCAACTGATCGACAACGAGGTAGGATTGGAGAATTTACCGAAACGTCTGCGTGAAGTAGCCGAATTACGACTAGCTCATCCCGATATCAATTTGAAAGAATTGGGGGAAATGGTGCCGAGTGGGGTAGTTAGCAAATCTGGGATTAACCACCGCTTGCGAAAAATAAACGAAATCGCTGACAAATTACGAGAAAAACAAAATATTTCGATCTAGATGCATGATATACTAATGGATAATAGTCTATGGCGTAAGGAGGTTCTTTCATGGTTCAACAGCAAGTTGTGGTGGCATTAAAAACCGGTTTGCAAGCGCGCCCGGCAGCATTTTTCGTACAAGAGGCCAACCGTTTTGCATCGGAAGTATTCGTTGAAAAAGAAAACAAAAAGGTAAATGCGAAGAGCATCATGGGTATCATGAGCCTCGCGATCAGTTCGGGAACGGAAATTACCATTATAGCAGAAGGGCCAGATGCCTCCCAGGCAGTTACAAGCCTCGTAAATCTGGTTAGCAAGGAAGACTAGAAAAAGTTTTTCACAGGACACTTTCTCTTAGGGGAGGTGTCTTTTTTTTGTAGCTTCACACATTTTCTTCCTGTCGTCAGGGCATTGCTAATGACTGTAGTGCGCAAAAAAGGAGGGGAAAAACAATGAGCAATCGTGATGCCAAGCATGAAGGTCGTGATGCTTATGATATGGACATCGACCGCATGATCAATGAAGGCCTTGGCGGGGGCATCGTCTCTGACCAGAACGGCCTGATTGAGGAGACTAGCGTGGACACGATGACCGGAGCCACTAATGCCGAGCAAGCTTTGGACGACTAAACGATAGCAGGAGGGACAGCTAGTGGATGTGGCTAGAGTACAGGAGATTGTCCGTTCGAAAGAAAAGATTCAGGTGACATACCAAGGAAAGTCAGTATGGATTGATGACGTCGATGAAAGCACTTCGACTGCACGTGTTCATACAGAACGAAATCCTGCTCAAAGTGAATATGTCGCCATCAGTCAATTGGAAGAAGCATAAGAAAACCTCTATCGAGGCTTCCTCAAGGAGGAGCGACCGCGTTTAGCGGAAAGTTTTACCGAAGTTATGCCGGATGCGGACGCTGAGGCACCTTGTCATGCGCTCCGGAATTCATAAGCATCACGCTTATAAATTCCTATACGTTAAAAAGAAACACCCGGCTACAATTAGTCGGGTGTTTCCTCTGTTTACATCAGCCTGATTACTTCTTCGAAGAAGGCTCAGAAGTGATGACTTTGTCAATCAGTCCGTACTCTACGGCGTCAGCTGCAGAGAGGAAGTTGTCGCGGTCGGTATCCTTTTGAATGCGCTCCAATGGCTGCCCAGTACGTTCTGCCAGGATCGTATTCAAGTGATCGCGCATCTTCAAAATGCGTTTTGCAGCAATTTCAATGTCGCTTGCTTGACCTTGAGCGCCACCAAGTGGTTGATGGATCATCACTTCGCTGTTAGGCAATGCAAAACGCTTGCCTTTTGCCCCAGCAGCGAGCAAGAAAGCACCCATGGAGGCAGCCATTCCGATACAAATCGTGGAGACATCTGGCTTAATGAAGTGCATTGTATCGTAAATCGCCATACCGGCAGTAATTGAACCACCTGGGCTATTAATGTACAGATGAATGTCTTTCTCCGGATCTTCCGCCTGAAGGAACAACAACTGTGCCACAACAATGTTGGCTACGGTGTCGTTGATTGGGGTTCCCAGAAAGATGATGCGGTCCTTGAGCAGACGCGAGTAAATATCATACGCACGTTCACCGCGGTTGGTCTGTTCAATGACGGTTGGAATCAAGTTCATGTGCATCTAGTCTTCCTCCTCTCTTTGTAAGATTAATCATACACAAAAGGTCAATGAAGGTCAAACACTTAAGTGCATGTCCTCCCTACCATGTTTGCCAAATTGTCTCTCCATAAACCTATTTGCAAATGAAATGATTTATTCTTCATCCCAGTCACTTAATTCAACGGCTAGACGCAGGGAGGCTTTCAGCTTTTTACCGTGAATAATGGTATATTCGTCAATCTCTTTTGCTTGTAATTGATTAATGGCTTCCGCAAGGGCTTGCTCATCCTTGTATGGCTGTATGGTCAAAAGACACTCTTCGTCACTTGCTTCCTGGTAAATCAAATAAAAAGCTTGATCTGCCATCTCCATACCTTCCCTCATAATAGTTATCCACAGTTTTATCAACAGGTTGTGCACAAAAACGTTTGTTCGTGGGATATTTTTAGGTAATTTATCTTTTTACATAGTTTGGCATGATTGGCGCATCTCTTACATAGGAAAAGAATGGGATGAAGAAAGAAGGATATAGCTGATTGATGTCGAAAATTACAAAATTGGTATTCATTTCATTTTAATGAGGGGTGTTTTTTATGCTTCGCAAGGTTTCTGCAATGGTGTTGACTACTGCTCTTTTGACAGGGAGTGTAGCGGCCACTGCTGCATTTGCCCAAGCAGCGCCGGTACAACAACAACAAGTTAAAGTTCAACTGAATGAAAAGGATTTCCCATTCCCACAAGGGGTTGTGGTTGAGGATGGCGTAGCATATGTCAATGCAAGCACGTTGGCCATTGCTTTGGGTGGAACTGCCGCTTGGGACACAATGTCGAAATCGTTGCTCGTATCCAAGGGTAAAGAATACAGACTGCGTATGTACGAAAATACGACTTTAGCCTATAAGAACGGCAAAGAAACGCAAGTACCGAATGCAGCAAAACCAGTAAGAGGTGGCGTTCTTGTACCACTCGTATTCATCGCAGAAGAGCTTGGAGCAAAAGTGAGCTACGATGAAAAAACGCTCACCTACAACCTAACCGTTCCAATCAATTCGTAAGAGAATTGATTGGTCATGGAGGGAAAACCACAGTGATGCACGAGGCATTACGTTACGTGCAAAGCGTATTCCCAAAAACAAAAAAAGTAGATAAAATTTTCCAGAAAGCAGTTGCCATATTTTATACGGTAGCTGCTTTTTCATACTGATCTTACAGAGTCGTTCCCACTGATCCAGTATCAATAAGAGTTTTCTAATCAATTATATGGTCGAAAATTATATTGATAGCGAATCCTGTTATTTCTATTGCAAATTTTCGAAAATATTTTAAAATAAGATAGTGAATCATAGTTTGCTCGTAAATAAAGAGGGGGATTATTGCTATGAAAAAACAGAAAACGCTGTCTATTCTAGCTGCTACGGTAGCATTGGGTTCTGTACTTGCAGGTTGTGGCGGTGGCCAGAGCACAGCTCCTGCGCAAAACAGTGGTGGTGGAAGTGCAACGCCAGCTCCTCAGCAAAGCGGCGGCGGAAGCGGAGCAACTGAAAAATTGGTAATTGCGGTAGTAGGACCTATGTCTGGTCAATATTCCGATTATGGCAGTACGGCAAAAGCAGGTGCGGAATATGCCCTGAAAGAAAAACAAGAAGCATTCAAACAGCTTGGCTTTGATGTGCAGCTCTTGGCCCAGGATGACCAGGCTGACCCGAAACAAGGGGTTGCTGTAGCACAAATGCTGATCTCCAACGCTGACGTAGTAGGGGTTGTTGGTCATGCTACAACAGGAGCTTCTATCACGGCAGCTGCACAATATGACCAAGAAAAGCTGGCTATGGTGTCTCCATCCGCAACCGGTTCTGATCTGACAGAGCAAGGCAAAAAAATTGTTCACCGCATTTGTGCGCGTGACGACCAGCAAGGCTCCAAGGCAGCTGTTTACGCGAAAAACCAATTAGGCATCAAATCTGCTTTCATCATGCATGACAAGGCAGCATACGGCCAAGGTCTGGCTGATGAAGTGAAAAAGCAATTTGAAGCTGACGGTGTACAAATTCTCGGCTACGAGGGTGTAACAGCTGGGGAAAAAGATTATAGTGCGATCATTAACCAAATTCTCGCTACCAAGCCTGAGATGATTTATTTCGGTGGATACTATTCCGACGCGGGTATCATCGTGAAGCAAGCACGTGAAAAAGGCTTCAAAGGTGTATTCATGGGTGGAGACGGCTATGACTCCGCTGACCTCGTAAAAATTGCCGGCGCTGAAAATGCAAACAACGTCGTATTTACATCGACTGTAGGTGACGTTGGAGCGACTGAAGAAGGTAAAAAGTGGATCACAGACTTTGAATCCTCTACAGGAAATAAAGTGGGTATCTTTACTTCGTTCGGATATGACTCCATGGGTGTCATGCTGAACGGTCTGGAAGAAGCAATCAAAGCAAATGGCGGCAAAAAGCCTTCCCGTGAGCAAGTATTGGATGCTGTTCACAAAACGAAAGATTACAAAGGAAAATTCGTGAATGTAACCTTTAACGAAAAGGGTGACAATGAGTTCGCATCGGTTTATGTGTACAAATATGAGAACGGTCAAAAAGTATACATCGGCGA
Organism: Brevibacillus reuszeri; assembly: GCF_002897295.1. Lineage (GTDB taxonomy): Bacteria > Bacillota > Bacilli > Brevibacillales > Brevibacillaceae > Brevibacillus > Brevibacillus reuszeri_A. The sequence goes on along the minus strand of NZ_BEXF01000024.1, from coordinate 82,740 downwards.
AGCGAAGTAAGCGGGTATCCTAAAAGCCGTTTGGGACATACTACGTTTGGCGTGAAGACCAGATCGAGAAGGAAGGGATTCGCATGTCAAACAACCGAAATACCAAAAACGGCGGCAACCAAGGTCACAGCACCAAGACACAAGGGGCTAAAAAACAAAAGTCCGAACGTGACCGCAATTTGAATAAGCAGGATCCACAATAATGAAGGAAAGCCCTGGGGATATGATTCTCCAGGGCTTTCCCTTTTTAGGAAAAAGCCCACCCGGTTGAGAAGGACGCGGGTGGGCTAGCTGCTTAGCGAATACCGTGCTTCGTAGGCAAATTTTTCTCAGGATGTCCCAAGCCTTGATGCTGCTTGTTTTTGAGGTCCTTTGCCTGGGCTTCGTGGATCTTTGCGACGAACTCACTCGTGCTCATTTTAGTAAAATCCATCAGCTACCTCCATAAACGTTTTGTCTCTCGCTTAGTTAGGATGACCCATTTTACCCATGAGCAATCGGCAAGGTTATCTCGATGACGGTCCCTTCATCTTTGCGGCTCGTAATATGGAGGCTGCCATTATGATCTTTAATAATTTTGGAGCTAATCATTAGTCCAAGACCTGTTCCATGTTCTTTGGTCGTAAAAAAGGGCTCGCCCAGCCTTGGCAAAATGTCTTCGGGTATACCGCATCCGGTGTCGGCCAGTCTGACGATCACTTGATCCGGTTCGAGCAGGCGAGTCGAGACGTAAATCGCACCATGCCCAGTGATGGCTTCGATGGAGTTTTTGATAATGTTAAGGAAGACCTGCTTGAGCTGATTTTCTTCCCCGGCGATAATAGTTGCTTCGGGAAAAGATGTATGGAAATGAATATTATTCAGATTAGCCTCTGATGCCAAAAGCGCCAGGACATTATTAAGCAAGTCCACCAAGGAAATGTGCCTAATTTGCATGTTTTGCGGTTTTGCTAGAACGAGAAGCTCGCTCACGATAAAATTAATCCGTTCCAGCTCGGAAAGCATAATATCGGCATACATTTTTTTCTCATTCAGTGACGGAGAAAGTAGTTGGACAAAGCCTTTCAAAGCAGTGAGCGGGTTTCGTATTTCATGGGCGATGCCAGCAGCCAGTTCTCCAATCATAGAAAGTTTTTCTGTCTTTCGCAGCAAATCCTCATTATTTCGCCGTTCGGTAATATCGCGGGATACGATTATGAATCCATCACATTCTCCGGACGGGGCAAAGATGGGGACTCCTTTTGATTCGAGAACAATCGTTGTCCCATTGACACAGTGGTAGCGGAACTCACAAGTTTGTGGTTCTTTGGTAGAAAGCAGCTTTTTGAAATGCTCAACAACACGAGGGCGATCATCTGCATGAACATCGATGAGCGTAACAATGCCAGATTGTTTCCGGTTGCCATGTATGCGCTCGTGAGAAGGAGAGAGGTAGACGACATCGCCGTTGATATCGGTAATCATGATGAAGTCATCGGTGTGTTCTGCGATGATCCGATGCTTCTCCTCACTTTTTAACAAGGCCGCTTCTGAGTGCTTGCGTTCCATGACATTTCGTGAGACGAGCATAATATTTTGAACAGCTCCGGTGTCGTTCACGAACGGGATGCCACGTATTTCAAAGGAGATCCATTTGTCGTCCTTGTCTTTGACCCGTGCTTCAAACTGAAGGGGCATTTTTGTAGCAAGAATTTCTTGTTGCTTGGCGAGAAATAGAGGCTTGTCTTCTGGGTGCACAATATCCAAACCAGTTTGCGGAGTGTACTCTTCAGGTAAGTACCCGAGTTGCTGCTCAATAGAAGGCGATACGTAGATGAGCTTCAACGAATCGTCGTATATGGAGACGATATCCTGAGTGTGGTCGATCAGTAGCCGATATTTGGCCTCTGTAGCTTTGAGTGCTTCTTCTGTTTTCTTGCGGTCGGTGATGTCGCGAGTAATGCAGGAAGCACCTATAATGGTACCCGCTTCGTTCACGATCGGAGTGGCAGATAAGGTTACATGTATCAGCTCACCGTCTTTTCGCTTGCGAATCGTTTCATAATTCGTGATGTGAACCCCCATGCTCCTGACTGCCTCGAAAAGCTGCCTGGTCTCTATAATGAGATCATCTGGAATAAAGCAGGATGGTTTTGAGCGGACCTCTTCAAGCGACCAGCCATAATAATTTTCGAATGCTTGATTGACTAGGATGATGTCGCCATCCATATCACTGATGGAGACGGTGTCAGTCGTGTAATGGAAAAAAGCTTTCAAAATCTGATCTGTGATGAGACGATCCATGCCTTTTTTGTGTGAACGCTTTCTTTTCCATGAGAAAGGGGTTTTGGGTTTGTCCATCGTGTGTCCCCTGCCTTGGTAGTTTGGTGTGAACGAAGTAGTGTGACGCAATTCGTACTTATTCGCCAAAAAGTATCCGATTTCCTATCTGGCATCCTAAAATAGTAAATTACTGGTTAATGTTCGGAAGATTGGAAGTGGAAACAAGGATTAAAATGAATGGGAGAATACGCTATAATGGGGGGAACAAAGGGAGGCGGAGGTACAAATCATGACAACGGGCTTTTTTATCGCGGTGGTTATTATTTTCGTCTTTGTTATCGGGATCACGATCATTGTGACCAACAAGGCATATTCCCGAAAACCAGACGTTATTGATCCGATAAAACCATTACCTGAAAAGGACAAAAAAGAGCCGGATCAATAGGGCGGGCTTGTCATATGAGGGCCAGATTAGCCTGCGGGGACAAAAACTCTTCGCAGGCTTGTTATGTAGCGAAACAAGGCACAAAAAAAGAACTGGGATCACCAGTTCTTTCGGTTGTACTCAGATGGTACGCCTGAAGGGAATCGAACCCCCGCACATGGTTCCGGAGACCATTGCTCTATCCACTGAGCTACAGGCGTATGATGCGATACTTATTTATTATATGACAGGATAGAAGTAGATGCAAATGAAAAAACACAGATAGAGTCGATTTTTTATGCTGTCTCTAAACAAATGCATGCACATCACAAAAGCGGGGCAAGTAGGGCACTTTTTTTGTGCCTCATTCAATAATTGGCAGGAAAATTGCAAGCAAGAACGAATATAATGAGAATATAGAAAAGAAGAGCGAATTCAACCAGAGGTATTAAGGGAGAAGAGGGGGCGAGCTTCATGAACATGGGACTGGGATTATATCAAGAACAGACGCTGAAGTTAGTGATGACGCCGGAGTTACGTCAAGCGATTACCATATTGCAGTATTCCGCTGTAGATCTGATCTCTTACTTACAGGAGCAAGCGAATGAAAACCCTGTGTTTGATCTGGAAGCTGCGGGTGAAGTGGCATCGACAAAAGCAGAGAAGCCGGCACCAGAAATTGACTGGAAAGAAATCGTCGGGAATCGTGCTTCGGGTGAATATTCTGTGGCAAAAAATGAAAGCACTTACAATCCTCTGGATTATGTTCAGCAAGGGTCAGATTCGTTGTATGAGCACCTGGAACGCCAGCTAGGGTATGTCAAAGGCTTTTCCCCATTGCAAAAACAAATCGCCCTCTTTATCATCGGAAATTTGGATGAAAAGGGATATCTGGAAATCACGCTGGAGGAAGCGAGTGCGGCATTGGGTGCCGATTTGCTTGAGATTGAGGATGTTCTCTCCGTTTTGCAGCATTTTGATCCGGTTGGAGTAGCAGCACGCAGCTTGGAAGAATGTCTGCTTTTGCAATTGGAGCATCTTGCCCTCGATGATGAAAAGATTACGCAGGTTGTTCGCTACCATTTGCAGGACCTCGCGGATAATCGTTACCAGCGGATTGCGGATAAGGTGGGATGCACCCCGCAGGACGTGCAAACAATGGCTGATTTGGTTCGTACGCTTAACCCACGCCCAGGCGCTGCATTTTCCCAGTCCGACACACGTTATGTAATCCCTGATGTGACGGTCGAAAAGGTAGGAAATGAATATGTCGTTCTAGTAAATGATGTAGCGACTCCTCGACTGAAAATTAACCAATTTTACGAAAAAATGCTGAGCCAGCAAAAAAGCCAGGAAGAAGCCAAGCAGTTTATCCACGAAAAGCTGAATGCAGCGATGTGGTTGGCGAAAAGCCTAGAGCAACGCCGGTTGACTCTGATGCGGGTGACACAGGCGATCGTAGAGAAGCAGCAAGACTTCTTCGATCGTGGGATTCATTATTTGAAGCCGATGACGCAAAAGGAAATCGCCGAGCAGGTTAGCTTGCATGAATCGACGATTAGCCGTGCTACGAGCAACAAATACGTACAGACGCCACGGGGGATTTTTGAGCTGAAATACTTTTTTACTTCGGCACTCTCTACTTCAAGCGGGTCCGCGACATCTTCAGAGAGCGTCAAGCGGCGCATCAAGGCGCTCATTGAGCAGGAGGATCGGAAGTCTCCTTTGTCCGATCAGAAGCTGGGAGAAATGCTGCTTGAAGAAGGTATCGAAATTTCAAGGCGTACGGTTGCAAAATATCGGGAAGAGATGCTGATTCCTTCTTCTGCAAAAAGAAAGAGGTTCTAACTATTCATGGGCATAAGCGACAATAGGCTCGAAATCGTATTATATGGACGGAATAAATGTCATCTGTGCGACCAGGTAGAGCACGCGATTCAGGTATTGGCAGAAGAGTTTCCGCTCAGTCTGCAACTGGTGAATATCGAGAGTGACCCACAATTGCATGAGGAAATGATGCTGGTCATCCCCGTAGTTGCGATCGATGATGAGATCGTCTTTCGTTCGATTACACATGTAGTAACGATAGAAGAGCTCAGAGAAGAATTTTTGAAGCGCATGGCTGACTAAAGAGATCCCCCGAGCAAGTTTGGGCTTGGGGGATCTTGCATGTTCCACATAGTTATGATACATTCGAGTTGTAAGGTTTGTTCCTTTTTTTTGCAACGATCGGGACAAAAAATGTATGTACAGGGACAGAAAATGTCCCGATAAAAAGATTCCATTTCTTCAACTAAGGAAGTTTTTACATGCGACATTTACTGGAGCTACAACAAAAGCTAGTGCCAGACCTGATCCCGCTTTTACGGGATAGATACATGCTGCTGCGCTCCATCTATCACTTGCAGCCAATTGGCCGCAGAGCGCTTGCTCAGGCCATGAACACGACCGAGCGGATTTTGCGAGCTGAGGTTGATTTGCTCAAGGACACAGGGCTGCTTCACGTGAATGCCGCGGGCATGACTCTCAGTGTAGAAGGGCAGCAGGTATTGGACGAAATGGAGCCGTTGGTCAGTGAGCTGTTCGGGTTGACGGACCTGGCAGAACAGCTGCAGCGAAAGCTCGGTATTCCAGAAGTCATCGTGGTACAAGGCGATGCGGACGAGTCACCTTGGGTTAAGGAAGAGCTAGGACGTGTAGGGGCTAGAGTGCTAAAGCAGGTTGTACAGGAGGGCGATATCATCGCTGTGACAGGAGGCTCCTCCATCGCCAGTGTAGCAAGTCACCTGACGCCATCAACAGTCTTTAAAACAGTCCAGTTTGTACCCGCTAGAGGAGGACTGGGTGAGCGTGTGGAGCTTCAGGCCAATACGTTGGCATCTGCAATGGCAGCCCGAACAGGAGCATCCTACAGACTGCTTCACGTGCCGGATCGTTTGCATCTGGAAGCCTTGCAGACATTGCTCAAAGAGCCGCAGGTAAAGGATGTTTTATCGCTCCTCGGTCATTCGAGAATCGTTCTGCACGGCATTGGCGATGCCATTACGATGGCCAAAAGAAGAAATTACTCCGCCGAAGAGCTAGACGAACTAGTGAATAGTGGGGCGGTTTCAGAAGCATTTGGCTATTACTTTAATGAAGCAGGCGAAACTGTCCAGCGTATGCCTACAATCGGCCTTCAGCTGGAAGAGGTTCACAAGGCAGAGGCCGTGCTCTCCATTGCAGGAGGGCGAAGCAAGGCAAAAGCGATTCTTTCCTTTGCTAAGCAATCGTGTCAAAATGTACTCATTACAGACGAAGGGGCCGCAAAGTCTCTATTGTCAACACGATTGTAACGGAAGGAAGTCGTTTTTATGTGTAAGGCAGCGCTGCTACCTATCTTATCGCTAATCACGGGGATTGTGATGAGCTTGGTGATAGGCTTTCCGCTCTATTTGGGAATTGTTTTCGCAATCCTGGTCACAATGGTTAGTGTGAAAAGAGTAGGCTTTTCCTGGAGAGAACAATTCGCATTTGGCTGGGAAGGCGTCAAGCAGGCAAAGCCTGTGCTGCTAATTCTGTTTTTTGTAGGACTTTTGATTCCGCTATTAATGATGGCAGGAACGATTCCGGCAATTATCTACTATGGATTGTCGATTGTAAATGTCAGTTATCTGCTGGTGCTTTCCTTCATCTTAACAGCAGTTGTCAGCTACTTACTTGGTACGTCGATTGGAACCTTGAGTACCATCGGGCTTTCCTTGATGGGGATTGCTCACGCCGCTGGTATATCACCTGCAATGGTAGCAGGGGCGCTGATTTCTGGTGCAATGGTAGGAGAGCGTTTTTCCCCCATCTCCAGCAGTCGACTGCTCGTGCTGGCCAATGTAGGGATGACAGAGGCGCAGGACATTCGAACGAGACGTCCAGCCTTGATTGCCGTAGGGATATGTGCGGTGTTGTTCCTACTATTTGATCTGCTGCGAGGTCAATCGGGATCAAGTGATACGATTCCGATGTATCAGGACCTATTGCGTACTTATTTTCCGATCAGCTGGTGGATCATGCTTCCGCTGATTACGTTACTCGCATCCTTTGCACTACGAGTAAAAGCTGTTACAGCTCTTTTATACGGCATCATCGTCAGTGCTGTCCTGGTCCTTTTGGCTGGACAGATTGATATCATGACGTTTGCCAAATCCATGCTGAATGGCTACGCGCTTCATTCAGAAACTCCGTTGGATGAGCTTTTACATGGAGGCGGGTTTGCTTCCATGTTCAACGTACTGCTCTTGATCATCCTCGCCGGGTTTTTAAATGGAATTTTGAACAAAGCTAATCTATTGACGCCGATTGTGGACAAAATGATGGGGGATACAAAAAGTCCTACCATGCTAGTCATAAAGTCAGCTGTCCTGTCGCTTCTGGTTGTGATCATTAGCTGTAACCAAACGATCCCGATTCTGGTTCTCGGCACCACGCTTCTAGGCCGTTTTTCTCAAAGGGAGGGCGGACGCGAGCTGTTGGGCAAGACTATGATGGACTCGACATTGGTGATGCCGGTGCTCATTCCGTGGAACGGATTGGCCATGATGATGGCAGTGACCTTGGGCGTATCCACAATCGATTCGTTGCCGTTTTTGTTCTTTTCGATACTATTGCCGATTGTCACGATTCTCTCCACCCGGTGGAAATCTCCAAAGGGTGGGGTGATCGCTACTAATAAAAATGCAAGCTAACGAGCAGGAGGGTTTTACTATGGTAAAGGTAGGGATTAATGGTTTTGGGCGTATTGGTCGTAACGTATTTCGTGCAGCACTTTCCAATCCAAACGTAGAAATCGTAGCTGTAAATGATCTGACAGACGCACATACATTGGCACACCTTTTAAAATATGATTCTGTTCACGGAGTTCTCGATCTGCCGGTAGAAGCGGGAGAGAATACGCTGATCGTTGGCGGAAAAGAAATCCGCGTTCTCGCTGAGCGTGATCCTGCCCAGCTCAAATGGGCTGAGTATGGTGTGGAAATCGTTGTAGAATCTACTGGACGCTTCACAAAGCGCGAGGATGCTGCGAAGCACCTGGAAGGCGGAGCGAAGAAAGTCATCATCTCTGCACCAGCTACAAACGAGGATATTACGATTGTACTTGGTGTGAACGAAGACAAATATGATCCAGCCGAGCATACCGTCATTTCCAATGCATCCTGCACAACGAACTGCCTGGCTCCCTATGCAAAAGTTTTGAACGAAAAATTCGGCATCGTGCGCGGCTTGATGACGACTGTTCACTCCTACACAAACGATCAGCAAATCCTGGATTTGCCGCATAAGGACCTGCGCCGTGCACGTGCAGCTGCGGAAAATATTATTCCAACCTCTACTGGTGCAGCAAAAGCGGTAGCACTGGTACTGCCTGAGTTGAAAGGCAAGCTGAACGGATTCGCGATGCGCGTCCCTACTCCGAACGTATCAGTGGTGGACTTGGTTGTTGAATTAAAAACAGATGCGACTGTGGAAGAAATCAACAACGCATTGAAGGAAGCAGCTGAAGGTCCGCTCAAAGGAATTCTCGGCTATTCCGAAGAGCCATTGGTATCCTCCGACTATAACGGCAACCCAGCGTCCTCGACGATTGATGCATTGTCTACGATGGTACTCGAGGGCAACATGGCGAAGGTCGTTTCTTGGTACGATAATGAGTGGGGTTATTCAAATCGTGTGGTAGACTTGTGTCATTATGTTGCACAGCGCGGCTTGTAACACGTAAAATAGAACTGTTGTGGATAAAAAGGGAGAGCAATCTCCCTTTTCCCATATGTTTTTTTCGGAATACTAAGCCTAATGATTTGGAGGATCGTTCATGAACAAGAAATCTATCCGCGATGTTGAGCTGGCAGGCAAGCGCGTTTTCTGCCGTGTCGACTTTAACGTGCCGATGCAGGACGGGGTAATCACCGATGATACGCGCATTCGTGCTGCTGTACCTACCATCCGTTTTCTGATGGAAGCAGGAGCCAAGGTTATCCTGGCGAGCCACTTTGGCCGTCCTAAAGGACAAGTGGTGGAAGAGATGCGGCTGACACCTGTCGCTAGTCATCTATCGACGCTTTTGGATAAACAGGTGCGCAAGCTAGATGATTCCAAGGGAGCAGAAGTGGAAGCGGTAGTAGAACGGATGGAAAATGGTGACGTGATTCTGCTGGAAAACGTACGCTTCCATGCCGGAGAAGAAAAGAACGATCCAGAACTGGCAAAAAGCTTTGCGGCCTTGGCTGATCTGTTTGTAAACGATGCTTTCGGTGCTGCCCATCGCGCACATGCGTCTACAGCGGGAATTGCCCAGTACATACCTGCTGTTGCGGGACTGTTGATGGAAAAGGAAATTCGCTTCATGGGTGGCGCGCTCACAAGTCCAGAGCGTCCGTTTACGGCGATTGTCGGCGGAGCAAAGGTAAAAGATAAAATTGCAGTTATTGAAAATCTGTTGACCAAGGTCGATCATTTGATCATTGGCGGCGGAATGGCAAATACGTTCCTCAAGGCACAAGGCTTCGGTATTGGTGCCTCTTTGTGTGAGGATGACAAGCTCGATCTCGCACGTTCCTTGATGGAGCAGGCAAAAGAACGCGGTGTTCAACTACTGATGCCAGTCGATGTTGTCGTAGCGGACCGATTTGCGGCTGACGCAGAAAAGAAAACAGTTGCGATCGACGCGATTCCAGATGGCTGGATGGCACTCGATATTGGTCCAAAATCGGTAGAAGAATTTCAGCGTGTCATCGTCGCTTCCAAGACGGTTGTATGGAATGGACCGATGGGTGTTTTCGAAATGGACGCATTTGCCCAAGGAACGATTGGTGTAGCCAAGGCGATGGCAGAATGTGCGGGCACAACCATTATCGGTGGCGGAGACTCTGTAGCAGCGGTTGAAAAAGCTGGTGTCGCTGAGCAAATGACGCATATTTCCACTGGCGGCGGGGCTTCGCTGGAGTTTATGGAAGGCAAAGAGCTGCCGGGCTTGGCAGTATTGACAGATAGCGAATAGGGGGAGAAATCGTGAGAACGCCAATTATCGCGGGGAATTGGAAGATGTTCAAGACGATTGCGGAGGCAAAAGAATTTGCGCAAAATGCCAAGGCAGGCAACACAACTACCGGAGTACAAAAAGTGATTTGTGCGCCGTTTACAGCTCTGCCTGCACTTAGTGCTGAACTGGCTGGTACGGATATCGCGCTGGGAGCACAAAACGTTCACTTTGAGGAGCAAGGTGCGTTTACAGGTGAAATCAGCGCGTCGATGCTAAAAGAAATCGGCGTTACGTATGTCATTATCGGACACTCCGAGCGTCGCCAGTATTTCAATGAAACGGATGAAACCGTCAATAAAAAAGTCGTAGCTGCGCTAAAAGCGGACTTGGTGCCGATCGTATGTGTAGGCGAGAGTCTGGAGCAAAGAGAAGCAGGGGAGACGTCGGATGTCGTTCGTACCCAGACAGAAGCTGCCTTTTCTGGCCTTGAGCCTGCACAGGTGGCTGGTTCGATCGTTGCCTACGAACCGATTTGGGCGATTGGTACCGGAAAATCTTCTACAGCCGAGGATGCCAACGAGACGATTGCCATTATTCGCAGCGTCATCGCTGAGAAATTCGGCCAGGAAACAGCACAGCAGGTACGTATTCAGTACGGCGGTAGTGTGAAGCCGGACAATATCGCAAGCTACATGGCACAGCCAGATATCGACGGAGCTTTGGTTGGTGGAGCCAGCCTGGTCGCGGACAGTTATTTGCAGCTTGTGAACGGAGCATCGCAGCGATAGGAGGAGAAAAGAGATGGCAAAAAGACCAAAACCGGTAGCGCTGCTCATTTTGGACGGCTTTGCCTTGCGTAGTGAAACGTACGGAAATGCAGTCGCACAGGCGAGCAAGCCGAATTTTGATCGGTACTGGAACCAATATCCGCATGCCACTCTGGAGGCGAGCGGGCTTGCCGTTGGTTTGCCAGAAGGACAGATGGGCAACTCGGAGGTTGGGCATCTCAATATCGGAGCAGGGCGCGTTGTCTATCAGGATTTGACGCGTATCACCAAGTCGATCAAAGAAGGAGTGTTTTTTGAAAACGAAACCTTGATCGAAGCGTTCCAGCATGCCAAGAAAAATGGCAAGCAGCTGCATCTGTTCGGGCTTTTGTCCGATGGAGGGGTACACAGTCATATTGACCATCTGTTTGCGATGCTGGAGCTGGCGAAGCAGCAGGACTTTGCGAATGTCTTTATCCATGGCTTCCTGGACGGCCGTGATGTATCTCCTGACAGCGCGGTGGGTTATGTAGAGCAGTTGCAAGCAAAGATCGCAGAAATCGGCGTAGGGCGTATTGCAACCGTGCAGGGACGCTATTATGCGATGGACCGTGATAAGCGCTGGGAGCGCGTAGAAAAGGCGTATCGTGCGATGGTATACGGGGATGCTCCGCGCTACCAAGATCCGATTCAAGCGATCAAAGAATCGTATGAGAAATCGGTCATGGACGAATTCGTCATGCCGACGGTGATCGTCGACGAGGCAGGAGAGCCGGTTTCCACCATTCAAAGCGGTGACTCGATCATTTTCTATAATTTCCGTCCGGATCGTGCTATTCAAATCTCGCAGGCGTTTACGAACGAAGACTTCCGCGGCTTTGACCGTGGTGAGGAGCGTCCGCGTGATCTGCATTTCGTCTGCCTGACTCATTTTTCCGAGACCGTGGACGGTTATGTGGCATACAAACCTTCCAACCTGGATAATACACTAGGAGAGGTTTTGTCCCAGCAGGGCTTGAAGCAGCTTCGGATTGCCGAGACAGAAAAGTATCCGCATGTGACCTTCTTCTTTAGTGGAGGGCGTGAGCAGGAGTTTCCGGGCGAAACCCGCATCCTGATTCCTTCTCCAAAAGTAGCTACCTACGATTTGCAGCCGGAAATGAGTGCTCCAGAGCTCACAGATGCGGTTGTCAAAGAAATCGAAGCGGAAAACTTCGATGCGATTATCCTCAATTTTGCCAACTGCGACATGGTCGGCCATTCCGGAATGATGGAGCCTACGATCAAAGCGGTAGAAACGGTTGATGCATGCCTGGGACGCGTAGTCGAAGCGATTCTCGCCAAAGGCGGCGTAGCCGTTATTACGGCAGACCATGGCAATGCCGATCTCATGCTGGATCAGGCAGGACGTCCAATTACATCACACAGCACGTATCCGGTTCCGGTGATCGTGACCAAAGCAGGTGCCATGCTCCGTGAAGGCGGAGTTTTGGCGGACCTTTCGCCGACATTGCTTGATCTGTTGGACGCAGAGCAACCAGTTGAAATGACAGGTAAATCGTTACTTGCAAAATAGTCCTCTCTAGCACACACTAAGGACAAATAATAAAAAATACGTGTGGGGTTACCTACATAGATTAAAAGGGGATGGAAGAGAATGGCAATGATTACTGACGTTTACGCACGTGAAATTATGGACTCCCGCGGTAATCCGACTGTGGAAGTTGAAGTGTACCTGGAAGATGGCTCTATGGGTCGCGCAGATGTTCCATCCGGTGCATCTACAGGGGCGTATGAAGCTGTTGAATTGCGTGATGGCGACAAATCCCGTTACCTTGGAAAAGGTGTACTCAAAGCAGTAGAAAACGTAAATGAAATCATCGCGCCTGAGCTCATTGGCATGGATGCGCTGGATCAAGTAGGCATCGACATGGCGATGATTCAGCTCGATGGTACAGATAACAAAGGCAAGCTCGGTGCAAACGCGATTCTGGGCGTTTCCATGGCGGTAGCTCGCGCAGCTGCAGATTCCTTGGGTGTACCACTGTACAACTACCTCGGTGGCTTCAACGCGAGAACATTGCCTGTACCGATGATGAACATTTTGAATGGCGGAAAACACGCAGACAATACAGTAGACATTCAGGAATTCATGGTCATGCCAGTAGGCGCGGAATCCTTCAAGGAAGCGCTGCGTACAGGTGCTGAGATCTTTCACTCCCTGAAAAAAGTGTTGGGCGACAAAGGCCTGAGCACGGCTGTAGGTGACGAAGGCGGATTCGCACCAAACCTGAAGTCCAACGAAGAAGCAATCACGACAATCCTGGATGCGATCAAAGCGGCAGGCTATGAGCCAGGCAAAGACGTATTCCTCGCGCTGGACGTAGCTGCAACTGAAATGTTCAAAGACGGTAAATACCATTTCGAGGGCGAAGGCGTAGTAAAAACAACCGAAGAAATGATCGCTTTCTACGAAGATCTGGTAAGCAAATATCCAATCATCTCGATCGAAGACGGCTTGTCTGAGGACGATTGGGACGGCTGGAAAGCACTGACTGACAAGCTGGGCAGCAAAGTTCAACTCGTTGGCGATGACTTGTTCGTAACGAACACAGAACGTCTGGCACGCGGTATCGAAAGCTCCACAGGTAACTCCATTCTGGTAAAAGTAAACCAAATTGGTACCCTGACCGAGACTTTTGAAGCAATCGAGATGGCGAAGCTGGCTGGTTATACAGCTGTTATTTCCCACCGTTCCGGCGAGACAGAAGACTCCACAATCTCTGATATCGCTGTTGCAACCAATGCAGGCCAAATCAAGACAGGTGCTCCATCCCGTACAGACCGCGTAGCGAAGTACAACCAATTGCTGCGTATTGAGGATGAGCTGAGTGATACGGCTCGTTTTGGCGGACGCGCTGCTTTTTACAACCTGAAAAAATAAGCGAAGATCTTTTTCGCTTAGCAAATAAGTGGGCGGTGCCTATGTACTCGTGATGTACGTAGAGCACCGCCTTTTTGCTGTGTCACGTTTGGACTTGCAGCCTCGGACAGGCTGGTGGTGGCGAAAACGGTGTGCAATGCAGGGGAAGCAGTCGCGGGGGAGCAGTGAGGAAGTTAGGGCGCGGCTTACATGCTTGTGCCATGATTTCAAGTACGGACTTTGCTTCGACGAGGAGCTCGTGACAGACAAATACGTGCAGCATGATTTTATCGTCAAACAGATAGCCTGTCTGGGCTGTGCATTCAAAGTCTGCAATTCGGCAAACGATACTTTCCTGATCTAGTGGTTCTGGTACGCAAAGAACGAGCTCATCCTCTAGCTCAAGGGGGTGCATAAAGTCGAAGAGCAAATCACAATCGGCAAAAAAGAGAAGGTTCAGTGGTGTCTGGAACGATAGCTGGACAATTCCCATCGGTACCGGATTTCCTTTGTGAAGAATCGTAGTGCGACGTATGGGGCTATGTACTTGGCAAGCTACAGCGGCCGGTGAACAAGGCTCATTTTGCGTGATGCATTGAACAGAAATTCGTTTTCCTGCGTTTATAGCTTCATGGACAAGAGAGCGGTACTTCGGCGGTACAGTGACAGGAGTGCGAGCATAGCTGGTCGTAAGCACCCAATCGTACAGCTTGGGCACGCGGATATACACTTCGCGAAGCTGGCTATTCAAGAGGGAGTCACGTCCTTTCGAAAAGAAAAATACCTGCCTCTTTATCCTATGAGCAAAGGGGTAGATGGGCATCTGTCTATTGCACTTTTCCAAATTGAGAAAACGTGGCGATGCCGAGACTTTAGTCGACGATGCACGAAAAAAGGACTGCAGCCGAATGTCGGGCAGTCCTTTGATTTTCATTTATGACATAACCGCTGTCTTTTGCTCCACGGGCTGGGCAGCAATACGGCTTTTGCTGTAAGGAATGCACATCGGTGTACCGTACAGCGGATCCTTTGTAATTTGACAATCCATATGGAAAACGGTGCGTACCAAATCAGTGGTCAGTACCTCGTCTGGAGTGCCTTCTGCGACCACACTTTGATCATGGACGGCTACAATGTGATGAGCGTATCTGCAAGCCAGATTCAAGTCGTGAAGGACCATGACAATCGTGCGTTGCTCCGTTTCATTCAGCTCAAACAGCAAATCCAGAATCTCAATCTGATGCGACATATCGAGGTACGTAGTCGGTTCATCCAAGAGGATCGTTTCCGTACCTTGGGCGAGCGTCATCGCGATCCAGGCGCGCTGGCGCTGTCCACCAGAGAGGGAATCAACAGGGCGGTTTGCAAGCGGCAAAAGCTGAGTGGCTTCAAGAGCTTTCGTCACCATGTTCTCGTCTTCCTCGGACCATTGCTGGAGCCAGTTTTGGTACGGATAACGGCCTTGCTTGGCTAGCTGCAGGACAGTGAGTCCTTCTGGTGCAGTAGGGCCTTGGGGCAGGATCGCAAGCCGTTTCGCCACTTCCTTTGTGGACTGCTTGGCAATCGATTGGCCGTCGAGCAGGATGGAACCGTCCTTTGGTTTGAGCAATCGAGCGAGAGAACGGAGCAAGGTCGACTTGCCGCTGCCATTACTTCCAATGAAGACAGTAATTTTTCCACGAGGGATGTGCAAATCCAAAGACTCGATGATATTGCGCTCTCCATAGGACAACGTTAATTGACGTATTTCCAGAGCTGACATGGTGGGCAGGTCTCCTTTCACTACCGATTTCGATTTTTATACAGCAGGAAGATAAAAAACGGAGCGCCGACAGCCGATGTGAAGACGCCTACTGGAACCTCAATCGGAGAGAATGCCATGCGCGCGACGAGATCGGCAAGCAAGACGATCAAGGCACCGATAAAGGCTGAGACGGGCAATGCACCACCAAAGGATGGACCGATCAATTGTTTTGCAATGTGCGGTGCCAGCAAAGCGACAAAGCTGATATCGCCACCTACGGATACGGCTGTTCCCGTCAAGGCTGCACAAATCATGAGCAGTAAAAAGCGATCCCACTGTAGGAAGCTGCCGAGACTGGTTGCGACATCATCGCCGAGCTGTTGGATGTTCACGCGTCTGGTGAGAACAGCAGCAGCCAGGATCAAAATGAGGACCCAAGGCATAATCATCCACACATCATTCCATTCCACGCCGTAGATGCTTCCAGAAAGCCAAAGCAACGCTTTGTTTTGCAAAAGGAACGGACTGAAAATAATCAGCATCGTGACGACGGCACCCGCGGCAATTTTAATTCCGACTCCGATCATTACGAGTCTCAGCGGAGTAACGCCTTTTTTCCAGGCTAGTGCATATAAGAGAATGGTGGTCAAGGTTGCGCCGAGAAAAGCGACTGGAGGCAACCACTTGATGCTTACCGTCTCGAACAGGAGCAAAAAGGAAACTGCGGCAACAGAAGCGCCTCCTGCAACCCCGAGAATGTCGGGTGAAGCCAGCGGATTGCGGACAATGCCTTGCATGATCGCACCCGCTACAGCCAGAGCCGCTCCCACTAAAATTGCGATAATGATGCGCGGCATACGAAACTGCTGGACAATCAGAGCGTTATCCTCAGCTCCGATCCCGAGCACTACCTTGAGTACATCGAGCGGAGCAATTTTCATTTCTCCCATCCCAAGGCTGATAATTGCTACGAGCAGAGTCAAAAGAAGACCGATCGCTGAAAACAACAGCGTTTTCTTATGTAGCTGAAAAGATGCAAAGCGACCAAGCCGAACATTTACAAATTCCTTCATTATTTATCCAGCCCCTTTCGCGCGACATAGATGAAGAATGGAATGCCGATCAGGGCGGTCATGACGCCAATAGGTACTTCAGAAGGCATCGCAATATAACGTGCGCCGATATCTGCAATTAGCAGCAAAATAGATCCAAGCAGTCCGCTGTACAGCATCACCCAGCGTGTATCGATTCCCACTAAAAAGCGTGCGAGATGTGGTGTGACCAAACCGACAAAGCCGATTGGTCCTGCGACAGCTACAGCACAACCAGATAACAGTACAATGACGATTCCTGTAGCCAGCTTTACTAATAATGTTCGTTGCCCCAAGCCTTTGGCTACATCGTCACCCATAAGCAAGGTTTGAATCGGACGTGCCAGGACAAATGCAGCGATCCATGCGATAACCATATATGGAAAGACAGAGGTTAAATATTCGAGCTTTCTGCCTCCGACTGAGCCAGCGAGCCAAAAAAGAACCTCGTCCGCTGCTTTTTCATTTAATACCATCATTCCGTGTCTAATCGATGCGGCAAGGGCAGTAATGGCAGCTCCGGCGAGAACGAGCTTGACCGGAGTTAGCCCGTCACGGCCAAGTGAGCCGAGCAGGTAGACGACGAATCCGGCGACGGCTGCGCCCAGAAAGGAGATCCAGGTAAACTGTGTCAAATTGCTAATGCCTACGAAGGTGACGGCAAACACGACAAAGAGAGAAGCACCTGCGTTCAGTCCAAACAGCTCGACGTCAGCGACCGGGTTTCTCGTCAACGATTGTAGCAGTGTGCCAGCAAGTCCGAGGCAAAAGCCTACTGTAAGTGCGTTTAATACACGGGGCACCCGCACTTCCTTAATAACAATGTGCTCATTGCTACCGTTAAAATTCGTATAAGCATCAATGGCGGTTTGCCAACTGGTATCTATGACACCAAAAATGAGACTGGCATAGCTGAGATAAACCAGGAGCAGAATGGCAATGATAACTCCCAGAATTTTACGAAGGTTGCTTGACAACAAAGCGCTCATGGGGCTACATCCTTATCCTTCTTTTTGCTTTGAGTGGACTTACGTTATTTCATTATAAGTTTAGAGGTATGAGCGAGATGTGTCAATGATCTTGAGAGTCATTATCATTTAATTGTTGACTTCTGACAGGCTTGAATGTAGGATAATCTTTGTCATTGATTTAGATTCTCACTATCAGAAAGATATTGAAAGGGGTCCTTTCACCATGTTTTCTCGTACATACCGGACCGCAGGCGGTAAAGCGTTTTTTGCTGTCTTGATGGCGCTTTTGCTGATTGTCACTGGTTGTGGCGGCAATCAACAAGCTAGCGAACAAAAGCCCGCAGAACAAAAGCCTGCTGACCAAGCTACTGGCAATACAGGTGGTTCTGAACAATCCTACACTGTTAAGCACGCAATGGGCGAAACTACCATTAAAGGTACACCTCAGCGTGTTGTTATGCTGACCAACCAAGGTACAGAAACCTTGATGGCTTTGGGTGTGAAGCCAGTAGGTGCTGTAGGTTCTGCCAATGATCCAACACAATTTTACGATTTTACAAAATCGTTTTTGGAAGGTACCAAGCCTGTCGGTACGGAAGGTCAACCAAATCTCGAAGCAATCGCTGCTTTGAAGCCAGACCTGATTCTGGGTATGAAATTCCGTCATGAAAAAATCTATCAACAGCTGACTGCAATCGCTCCGACTGTTTTCGTAGAAGAGCCGCGTGGTGACTGGAAAGCGAACTTCCAGCTGTACGCTGAAGCGATTAACAAAAAAGCTGAAGGCGACAAGGTCATTGCTGACTGGAACAAACGCATTGAAGACTTTAAAGCAAAAGCTGGCGACAAGCTGAAAACGCAAGTATCTGTCGTACGCTTCATGCCTGGTAAAGTACGCATCTACTATAAAAACACGTTCACTGGCGCAATCTTCCAAGAGCTCGGACTGGCACGTCCAGCTGCTCAGGATAAAGATGATTTCGCAGCAGAAGTAACCAAAGAGCGCATTCCAGAGATGGACGGCGATATCATGTTCTACTTCACGTATGAAACAGGAAAAGGGGAAGCGTCCAAGCTGGAACAAGAATGGACAAATGATTCCCTCTGGAAAAACCTGAACGTCGTGAAAAACAACAAAGCATTCAAAGTGGATGACACTATCTGGAACACATCTGGTGGCGTAGTCGCAGCAAACAAAGTATTGGATGAGCTGGAAGGCTACATCATCGGTAAATAATGAAATTGAAAAAGAAGACGGAGCCGTAAAGCCCGTCTTCTTTTTGTTTTTAGCCAGCCATATTGTTGATCGTGCCGCGCGGGTAGTAAATATTGACATGGTCAATGTAGAGTGTGCTTTTCTTTTTATCGATCACACCTGTGAAGATGATCTTCAGCTCGTATTTGTCATTTACTTTATAGGTGTAGATCGTTTCGCCGTTCAGTGTCGTTTTGCTTTGGGGTTCACCAAGCGCTTGGTTCACTTCTGCGAGAGAGATGGCTTGCAGTCTTGGATCGTAGGAGCGGATATCGACGACCTGCATGCCTTTGTTAAAGGCGAAGACGAGACCGAGATCACGATAAGTGTTGTAGGTGATTCCCTTGATGGTGGAGATGTTGTTTGGCTTGCCAAGTACCTTCTCAATTTCATCGAAAACATCTTTTTCTACGCGATAGGAGCTGCCGAAGGTTTGCCCGTTTTTGGCGAGCTCACGAAGGTCTTTCAACATATCTGCATTGCTGCCATAGAGCATCAGATTTTTGTTGCCTTCCGGGTAATAGAGGTTATAACGAACGAGAAGCAGTTCGCCACTGCTTGTGCTCTTGGTACCTTGAAAGATCATTTTCACTTGATACTTGGGGGTTACATCATAGGTGTAGATCGTTTTGTTACCGTATTCACTTACGCGGTTCGGCTGCCCCCATTTGTTTACGACCTCGGTCAACGTGATTTTTTGCAGTTGTGGATCTGAAGAACGGATGTCCACGATTTGCATTCCTTTGTTATAGCCAAATGCAACTTGTTTTCCATTATACGTAGCGTAGGAGAGACCGTTTGCACTATCCTTCGTATCAGGATTCCCCAAATCCTTTTCAACTTCGTCAAACAAGCTTGTTTCTATTGGATAAGGCGAGTTGATAACCAATCCTTTTTCTGCTTGCTTGCGGATGTTTGCGAGGAGCTCCTCCGATTGAGGGACGCCTGGTGATGGATTGGTTGTGCCCACATGATTTGTACCCGTTCCGAGGGATGCGGAGGTTCCTGGTGCTGTAGTTTGAGGTGGTGTGTCTGGCGGCATCGCGCTCGGTTGATTGTTGCCTACAAGTGTGGCACCCATCCAAAATGCTGCGACTAGAACGGAGCAGATCGCAACGCCTTTTCCGATAGTGGAGAAACGGGTGCTTGCATGTACCCTCTTGCGTGTATCTTCTTGGCGAATGGCATTCACAATCCCTTGTTTTTTGTCTGGGTTCATTTTCATATTGGGTAGTCCTTTCATTTCATCTAAAAGCTGTTCGTCTGTATTAAATGGCATTCTCAATCATCTCCTTTCTATCCTGCTCCAGCTTTTCCTTGACGGCTTTCATAGCACGATGGAGAGTTACATTAACCTTGTTTTCTGACCAGCCCATGATTTCTGCGGTTTCTTTTGAGGAAAGGCCTTTGATTCCACGTAATATCAAGACTTCCCTGTAAGCTGGCTTGACGTGCTGGATCGCTTGGTATAGGGCTTGCTGCTCCTCCTGCAAATTGAGGATTTCTTCGGGTGTCCGTTCCTCCGATTTCAGGTGGGTGAGCCATTTGTCAGGCAGCCAATTCCGAAATCGTTGTTTCCGCGCATAATCAATCGCAGTATGACGGGCAATCGTTAACAGCCAAGTTTTCGGCTGGGATCTACCTTCGAACGAATCCAATGAGCGCAGCGCCTTGAGAAAGACATCCTGTACGAGATCATCTACATCTTTGTTTCCGGTGTAGTAGACGAGAAACTTGTAAATGTCGTCGCTATAGCGCAGAAACCATTGTTCAATCATTTCGTTTTTGTCCATAGCTGAACCACCTTTGCTCTTTCTACTTGTAATTTGACGACCCACATATCGTTTCATTACAAAAATGCAAAAAAAACTGTCGAAGAACAAACGACAGTTGTTGGAAAAGGGTTATAGGCGAAGCATGGAATCTTTGGTAAACCAGAGTCGATAGCTCAAAAGACTGATCAAAACGGCAGAGATCGCCGCAGATGAAGAAAAGCTAAGCATGATGAGAATTTGGTAACGGACAGCCTCGATGGGACTGGCACCTGCGACAATCATGCCTGTCATCATGCCGGGGAGCTGTACGAGCCCGATCGTTTTCATGGTATCAAAGGTAGGGATCATGCTAGCCTTTACAGCGCGCTTCAAAACGCCTTGGACAGCCTGACGCGTGGAGGCTCCTAAGCTGAGAAGTGTTTCGATCTCGCCTTTTGCGGTTTCTACTTCACGGTTCATATGGGTGAGAAAAAGGCTGGAGACGATCATCGAGCTGCCGATTATCATGCCGCTCATGGGAATGAGGTACTGTGGGGTAGGGTTAGCGAGCCCAAGCATCACCATCAGCCCCATTGTGATAAGCTCCGTAATAAATAGACAGAGCGCGATCCGCCAAAAGATTCCCGGCAGGTTTTTGCCCCTGCTGGCAGCATTCCAGGAAGCTACCGAAATCATCATCATAATCAGAATTACAATGAAGAGAGCATTGTCTGAATGAAAGACGAATTGCAATACATAGCCAATAGCGAGAAGCTGAACGGTGGAGCGGATGGTGCCGACGGCTATTTCTTTTTCCAATCCGAGCTTTTGCCAAGCAGAGAGTAATAGTGCGATCAAGACAAAGGCGAAAGCGAACCACATCGATGTATACGTCATCCGTGCACCTCCTCAGCGGCATTGGTAGCAACCGTCGCAATCTGATTGTGCAAAAAGTCTTTCGCCTCTGCTGTTTGCGGTGCATGGAAAAAGGATTCGCTAGGGGCGTCCTCGAGAAGCTGGTGATTCGCCATAAACCAGATGCGTTTGCAGGCGATACGGGCTTCTTCGAGATCATGCGTAATCCAGATCAAGGTCGTGCCCGTTTGTGCATGCAAATCGAGTAGAAGGCGCTGTGCAGCTTGTTTGCTCAAGGCGTCGAGTGAAGCCGTTACTTCATCTAATAATAAAACGGGGGGCTGAAGCAAAAGAGTACGGACGAGAGCAAGTCGTTGTTTTTCGCCGCCTGACAGCTGTTGAGCAGGCTTTCCCCAATCCAGGTTTTCCAGATAAAGCTGTTCGAGTAGGTCACGCGCCTGCTTTTGGTCAAACGGACGCTGGTGGAGTGTACTTACGGTACGCAAATTATCTTCAACACTGCCTGGGAGCATGATAGCTTGCTGAGCGACATAGCTCATATTCATACGCCACTCAGCTGCTTCCCACTGCGTGATATCCTTCTGGTTTAGACGAACTGTACCGCTGTCAGGTGGGATGAGACGGCCCAGGATTCGGAGGAGGGTGCTTTTGCCTTGCCCGGATTTACCTAGTATCCCGATGGTAGTAGGCTCCGTGATTTTGGCGTCGAGATGGTGAAATAACCATTGGCCCGAGGGAGAATGAAATTGTTTGCCGAGTGCTTCAATCTCGATTGTCGTGTGCATGAAATTCCCCCTTTAACGTAGAAAACACCGAAGAGGACGAGTCTTCGGTGTTTCACTATAGCTATCTATGTACTTATTTGTGTTCAGACAGCCATTGTGCAACCGCTTGAATTTCTGGTTGCTTCTTCAGCATTCCTGGAGGCATGCCGCCTTTACCTTCTTTAATGATTTTGGCGATATCCTCGGCGCTGTGAGTTGCCCCAACCTTTGTCAAGTTTGGACCTGCGATTCCTTCCAGGTTTTGACCGTGACAGGATGCGCAATTTTGTTTAAAAATAGCAGCAGCGTCAATGTTTGCAGTAGGTGCTCCACCTTCGCCCTGTGCTTCACCGCCGTGTTGTGGTGGAAAAATAATCGATCCTACGAGTGCAATGAGAAAAACTAGAAACAAGATACCAAACGAAGTGAAAAAGGCCTTCGCGGAATCAATTACGTCGTTTTGATTCATGTCTTTTTTGTTGGACCCAGCCATCTGACAAAGACCTCCCAAAGCAGATAATTATAAAGGTTCAACTGCAATTTTACGGCAAAATCTTGACAGTTGCAAGGAGACTGCCAAACCGACAAAGAAAGTACACAATTTTCCTTTTTATACAGTCCTAACTTTCCTATATTCTACCTAATCTAGGTGAATATTATTTAACAGATATTCTCTTATATTATGGAAGGGATAGCAGGTTGCTGTCGTCCATCAAGTATGATAAAGTGTTTATATTGGTTTTTACCGTGTATGCCTTGGAAATACGTTTTGAGGTGAATGAAGATGGCATTGGCTGCTAAAATTTTACTTGTGATTGCAAGTATTGGCTTAATTATCGTCGTATTGCTACAATCTGGAAAAAGTGCCGGCCTTTCGGGTGCGATTGGTGGCGGTGCTGAGCAACTGATGGGCAAACAAAAAGCCCGCGGGATCGATGCACTTTTAGGAAAACTGACCGTAGGATTCGCAATTGGATTCATGCTGTTTGCGATTTTGCTCGGTTACTTCTTGAAAACTGGAGCGTAATAGACGTATGGCCGAAAGACAGCGAGTGCGACTTGCTGTCTTTTTCTCTATTCCGATTGCGACGGGTGCGAGCGGTGAATACTACATAGTAAAGGATAAAAGGAATAGCGCGGCAAAGCCACGCGACAAAGGAGGTTTGTGAATGAAGGATCAAGATATTCTGGCATTTATGAGAGAGCAAGCATACCACCCGATGACGGTGAAAGAATTGGAAGCAGCATTTGAGATTGCCGATTCGGCAGCATTTAAAGAATTGGTGAAGACGCTCAATACACTGGAAGCAAGCGGTGAGGTAATTCGCACGAGAGCCAACCGGTACGGGGTTCCTGAAAAAATGAATCTGGTACGGGGAAGATTGCAAAGCCATCCAAAAGGCTTCGGCTTCATCATACAAGAAACGCCTGGCATGGAAGACGTTTATGTGCATGCCAATGACATGAATGGGGCTATACACGGTGATACGGTTTATGTACGGGTAGAGAAGGAAGCAGGCGGAGATCGCCTCGAAGGACGCATTATTCGCGTTGTGGAACGCGGGATCAAGCAAGTGGTCGGTACATTTCAGGATGAAAAGCATTATGCTTTTGTCATTCCGGATGAAAAGCGAATCGGCAAGGACATTTTTATCCCCAAGGAAGCTTACAACGGTGCGGTAGATGGTCACAAGGTTGTCGTCAACATCGTCCGTTATCCCGAAGGCAGGGTGAATCCTGAGGGAGAGGTCGTCGAGATTCTGGGGCACAAAAACGATCCGGGAGTCGACATTTTATCGATTATCCGCAAGTTTAATTTGCCAGAAGCGTTTCCAGAGGACGTATTGGCTGAGGCAGATGCGGCACCAGATGAGATTTCCGAGGATGAAATTAGTGGGCGCCGTGATTTGCGCGATCGCATGATGGTCACGATTGACGGAGCAGATGCCAAAGACCTGGATGATGCCGTTTCTTTGGAAAAGCTGCCTAACGGGAATGTGCGTCTCGGCGTGCATATTGCGGACGTCAGCTACTACGTGCGTGAGAAATCCCAGCTGGATAATGAAGCGTATCGTCGTGGCACGAGTGTTTACTTGGTAGACCGCGTGATCCCGATGCTGCCGCATCGTTTGTCCAACGGAATATGCAGTCTGAATCCGCAGGTAGACCGCCTGACGATCTCCTGCGATATGGAGATGGACCAAAACGCGAACGTTGTGAAGTATGATCTGTTCCTCAGTGTGATTCGGACAAATGAGCGAATGACATATGCAGATGTACGCAGCATTTTGGTAGACAAGGACGAGGCGCTGATTGAAAAGTACAGCGAGCTGGTCCCGATGTTCCAGGAGATGGAGCAGCTGGCGCTGAAGCGTCGGGCAAAACGGATGCAGCGCGGAGCAATCGACTTTGACTTCCGCGAAGCGAAAATTTTTGTAGACGAAGAGGGAACCCCGACAGATATCGGTTTCCGTACACGATCCATCGCTGAGCAAATGATCGAGGAATTCATGCTGGCGGCAAATGAAACGGTAGCCGAGCATTTCCACTGGATGAAGCAGCCGTTTATGTACCGGATTCACGAAGATCCGAACGCTGAAAAGCTCATGGCGTTTATGGAGTTCATTACGAACTTCGGGTACTCGATTCGTGGAAAAGGCAATTCGGTTCACCCACGTGCCCTGCAGCAATTGCTGGAAGAAGTAAAAGGGACACCAGAGGAGATCATTATCAGCACCGTGATGCTGCGTTCGATGAAGCAAGCGCGTTATGACGCGGAAAGTCTCGGTCACTACGGCTTGTCTACGGAGTTTTACACCCATTTTACTTCACCGATCCGCCGTTATCCGGACCTCGTCGTTCATCGTCGTATCCGCGACTGGATCGAGCAGGGCGATCAAATCGCGGAAAAGCGTCTGGCTTATTGGGCAGAGCAGATGCCTGTCATTGCCGAGCATGCTTCCCAGCGTGAAAGGCTCGCTGTAGACGCTGAGCGTGAGACAGACGATCTGAAAAAGGCTGAGTTCATGAAGGAGAGAGTCGGAGAGGAATTCGAAGGCGTCATCTCCAGTGTGACTTCGTTCGGGATTTTCGTCGAGCTGCCAAACACAATTGAAGGCTTGGTACACGTCAGCTTTTTGACAGACGACTACTACCATTATCACGAGAAGATGTTTGCACTCGTCGGTGAGCGGACAGGCAAGCAGTATCGGATCGGGGATGTGGTGCAGGTTCGCGTTGCAAGTGTCAACGTAGATGAGCGGACTATCGACTTCGAAATTGTCGGCATGACCAAAGCAGCAGGCTTCCGCGGCAGCCGTGAGCGTACACCGCGTGTCATCGATGGTCGCAGCGGAGATCGTAAGCCTACGCGTGGCAAGCAGGATCGTTCTCGCTCCGGTCGCCCAGATCGCCCAGATCGTCAGCGGGACAAGAAGCATCCGGCAGAAATCCGCCAAAAATATAAGGATCGTCGCAAGAATGAAGGCAACAAGCCGCCTCGTCGGGCAGGTGCCAAAGCAGCTCCTGGCAGTGACGACGTTGTAGCACTCGGAACTGGTGAAGCAGCAGAAACGGCGACGAAACGTGAAAAAGGGTTCTGGGAAGATCTCGTAAAGTCCAAGAAAAAGAACCGTAAAAACGTCACCAGCCAAGCAAAACGGAAGCGTCGTTAAACATTTGTTTAAGAGCCGTTTTAGTGACTTTACCGGGTAAATGGCTTGCCACAAAGGGTAAAATTTGCTAGACTAACTGTTACGAAACACAAGCGAGGTGATCTCCATGTCAAAGGATAAAGCCGGAACCAAGACAGTCGCCCAAAATCGAAAAGCACGCCATGATTACCATATCGAGCAAGTATTCGAAGCAGGGATTGCTCTGACCGGTACGGAGATCAAATCAGTGCGCGCTGCCCGCGTGCAGCTCAAAGACAGCTTTGCCAGTGTTCAGGACGGCGAGCTGCTGTTGCACAAAGTACACATCAGCCCGTACGAGCAGGGGAATCGCTTTAATCATGAGCCGGAGCGGACACGCAAGCTTTTAATGGGACGTCTCGAAATCCTCAAGCTCAACGGTTTGATTCGCGAGCGAGGATACTCGCTGGTTCCGCTCAGCATTTATTTGAAGGGCGGCTGGGCCAAGGTCGAGCTGGCACTCGTCAAAGGGAAAAAGAACTACGACAAGCGCGAAGACCTCAAGAAGAAGGATGCAGCGCGAGAAGTGGAGCGTGCCCTGCGCGAGCGGCAGAAGGTGTAGGAGCGTTAGCCGCGATTTATTAGTGGCTTTGCGCAACTGGTGCACTCTGGCAAGCTTGGCAGCAATCAACGTTGAGTTTTGCATCACGGATGTGCTATATTAAATAGGCAGCAAGCAGTACACACTGTTAACAACTACTACAGTCTAGGTGTTGAACGGTTAGTCCTTTTCTTCACCTAGACTTTTTGTCACCTTTCCTTATAGAGCCAGTTTGAAAAGGCCAAATGACCTTTTTAAACACTCCTCTTATACCATGGGGGCGTTCTGGATTCGACGGGGATGGTAGAGCATGAGAAGCGAGCCGGGGGGCTGCGGACCTCGTCAACAACGCGGAACGCCATTAACTGGCAACAAACAACTTTCTCTCGCTGCTTAATAACCAGTGAGGCGCTACCATTCCATCGCCCATGTGGCATGACTAGCGCTCAACTTTAGTGGGATATGCCGGAGGCTTCCGCCTGGAGCCAAAGGAAGAAGATCAATCAGGCTAGGTAACGGGTCAGCGCGTCACTCCGCGAATCCGGTGCCGAAATTTAAATGAGTGACTGCGCTCGGAGATGCTCATGTATCGCTGTTTTCGGACGGGGGTTCGAATCCCCCCGCCTCCACCAAATACATAAGTGAAGCCACCTGATGAGGGTGGCTTTTTTGTTGCTCTTTGCTATTTATTCTGGGAACGAAAAATTTTTTATTGTCATCTCACAGTTTGAAAGCATATTCAAAGAAAGATCCGATCTGAATTATCCATCAATTCCAAAGTGTAAAAATACTAATAAAAAGTGTAAAATATTTTTACACACCTAGGAGGGATATAGATTGTATCATGAACAATTAAACCAGATGAAAGAGAATTTTAAACAAACAGATTTAATTTGTATTGTTGATAAAAAGGGAAATATATTATATTACAACAACTATAATGACGTTTGTAATAAATTGGGGAGCAATGATGTTATTGGCATGCCATTATTGGAGGTTTATCCGTGGCTTTCAAATGAAACAAGTACAGTGTTAAAAGTTATTGAAAAGGGAGAACCAATTGTAAATGAACTTCAATGCTATGAGGTTAATAAAAGCTTTACTGTTAATGCTATTAACTCCGCATTCCCACTAAAAAATAAAAGTGATTTATTGGGAGCTGTTATAGTTTCGACAAACTTAGATGAAAAACCTCATAAAATGAAGAAAAATAGCAGGATGAATAAAGATGCTCTTGCATCGTTGCATGCAAAGTATACATTTAACGATATTGTAACAGTTAGCGAGGAGCTGAATTTAACGAAAAATCAACTAAAAAAAGCAGCTCTTAAGGATTCTAATATATTTATTTATGGCGAAACAGGAACGGGAAAAGAGTTGTTTGCGCATTCGATCCACAATGATAGTAGCAGGGGAAATTTCCCTTTGGTTGCACAAAATTGTGCTGCCATTCCTAGTACTTTAATTGAAAGTATTTTGTTTGGAACAACAAAAGGAAGTTTTACAGGTGCTGAAGACAAGCAGGGAATATTTGAAGTTGCTGATGGTGGGACCATTTTTCTAGATGAGATTAACTCTATGCCTATAGAAATGCAGGTTAAGCTATTAAGGGTTATTGAGGAAAGAGCAGTTAGAAGAATAGGAGATCACAGAGATATCCCAATAAACGTAAGAGTTATTGCTTCAACAAACGAAAATCCAATGAATTTGTTAAAGGAAAAAAGGTTTAGAGAAGATTTATTTTATCGTTTAAATGTTGTTAGTGTAGAAATTCCCCCATTAAGGAAGAGAAAAGAAGATATTGATTATTTATGCTCCTATTTTATTAATTATTATAATCAAGCTTTTGGTGAAAACATAACTGGTTTAGACTCAGATGCAAGGAAAATACTAAATAATTATGGGTGGCCAGGTAATGTTAGAGAGTTACGGAATTGTATTGAAGGTGCGTTTAATTTAGTGGATGGAAGTGTAATAACCCCGCGAGAATTGCCCACACATATTTTAGCATCAGAGGAAGATGCACCAATAGAAAAGTTATCTGACGAAAGCTCATTAATGGATTTAGTAGAGCAGTATGAGAAGGAAATTTTGAAGGATGCTTTAGTTAAAACTCATTTTAATATTGCAAAGGCTGCTAGACTATTAAAAATACCCCGGCAATCCTTTTATAACAAAATGAAAAAGTACAAGCTTCAGACGTAGAACATATGTCAAAGAATTTTACACTTCTAAACATGGAGTTAAAAATGTTTGGCCCATTAATAATCAATTTATATGTGAATGGCTTAATAAGCTCCCTTAAAATCCAGTGATAAACTACGTTGGCATAATTGTTGCTTTGATAGTTTGCGATCTCTGAATTTTTTATCAATTGGCTAGAAAATGAAGAGATGAAACGAAAGGAGGAAAATACTTGAACAGTAACAGCAAGGGAATGTCTACAAAAGATTACTTTGGCCTGGCATTCGGAAGTATGATTGGGATTGGCTGGGTTATTTCCGTTCCTGCTTGGATGGGAACTGCAGGAAGTGTTGGTGCTATCATCGCTGTCGCACTAACAATGCTCATGATCATCCCAATTGGCTTTGTTTATGGTGAACTTACATCAAGTTTAAAAGTCAGAGGAGGAGAGTTTGCTTATACATTCGTAGCTATAGGGAAATTGCCAGCATTTATATGTGGATGGTTTCTTATTCTAGGCTATTTAATAATATTACCATGGGTTGCTATATCTGTTTCATTACTGGCAAGTTATGTTTTCCCATGGTTAAACTCAATACCCATTTATTCAGTGTTTAATTATCAAGTGTATCTGCCACAATTGTTAGTAAGTTTATTAGTGGTCGGGATAATTGTTTATATGAACTGGAAAGGTACAAAGCAATCAACTGTTTTTCAAAATACAGCCACCTTTATGATGATAGTTACTTTTATTCTCTTTATTATCGGAGGGATGTTCGTAGGAGATTCGGAAAATTTTAAACCATTATTCTCTTCCGAGGGAAAAGTAAATAGTATTGTTTTAGCGATGGCAGCTATTCTGTTTTTTATGAACGGGTTTGACACCATTCCAAAGACGGTCGAAGAGGCAGATAGCAAAATAAATTATTCTAATCTAGGAAAAGTTATAGTTGGAACTATCACATTAGGTGGTCTACTCTATATTCTAATTATCATTTCTTCCTCTTTTATAATGCCTGCAGATAAAATCGGAAATATGGGATCGTTGCCGTTAATCAATGCACTTGAAACAACTACGGGTTCAAAATTTCTTCCGTATATCGTTGCTTTTGGTGCACTTATGGGAGTTATTACAACATTTAATGGGTTTTTATTAGCAGGAAGCCGTTTAATTGTTTCATTTTCTAAAGCTGGTTTTTTACCTGAAGCATTTTCAAAAACCCATCCTAAATATAAATCCCCAACTGTTACCTTGATAGTTATGACAATTATTTCGGTCATCGGTATTTTATTAGGAAGTGGTGTCCTTCTTCCGTTTATTATCATGGGGGGAATTTCCTTCCTTATTGCATGGTTTTGTATGGCAATAAGCAGTGTGAAAATTCGTAAGGATCGTCCGAATCTGCACAGACCATATAAAATTCCAGGTGGACTTTCAATGGCATATATAGCGACCTTTTTCTCAGGACTCTTTCTTGTCTTGATGATAATTCCTGGTACTCCTATTTCAATGGGAAAAGTTGAATATATTTTATTTACCTGCTGGCTAGTTATTGGGTTTGTCGTATACGCATTCTTCTCAAAAGGTGACATAGCAATCGAAGATAATACATTAAAAAATGAGGGTGAGTATGTTGAGTAATCAAAAATTTGGTGTTGTCGGATTTCCATGGGACGGAGGAGCTTCTTTAGGACGACCAGGTTCTCGTTATGCTCCTAGTAAAATACGTGAGGCGTTTGTATGGTTTGTTAATCGCATTGAAAATAATCAAGTTTACAATGTTGAAAAGCGACAAACTTATCAGCTAGCTGATAATGGTATTCAAGATTTTGGGGATATAGATATTGCAGCGTATAGCACTGACGTTACTTTTAGAAATGCTGAAGAGAAAATACGTGGACTATTAGATGATAATGTATTTCCATTTGTATTAGGGGGAGACCATTCTATTTCATACCCTGTAATTAAAGCTCTTCATGATAAAACAGAGGGGAAAATTGGTATCATTCAATTTGATGCTCATTTAGATTTAGTTGATGAATCTCCAATTCAAGGGAAATTTTCCCAAAGTAGTCAAATGCGTAGAGCACTTGAACTTCCAAGAATTAATCCAGAGAATATTGTTCAAATTGGGGTGCGCAGTATTAATTATCCTTGGTATGAAAATTATTTAAAGGAAAGTGGAATTGTTCAAATTACAGCTAGAGAGGTACACAAGTCTACACCAGAGGAAGTCGTTGCTAAAACAATGGCGGCAATGAAAGATGTTGAGAAGATATATTTAACATTTGATATTGATGTATTAGATCCAGCATATGCACCAGGTTCTGGGGCAAATGAACCAGGTGGATTAACTCCTGTACAATGTATGGAGATGCTAGATATGCTTTATTCTAAAGTAGACGCATTTGATATTGCTGAAGTTAATCCACTTTACGATCATCAAGATATTACTACTACCTTTGCAGCCCGTATAATGTTTGACTGTGCGGTTGCAAGATTAAGTAAATAGTTACATTAAAACAAGAAAAGGAGGGCTTATATTACTGGCTCTCCTTTTCTTTGATTTTGGAGTTATTTTTTATTTACGATGAATAGTCAACCAACGCCGAACGTTTCCACCTGAAGCCGAAGGAAGAAGATCATTCACGCTAGGTAACGGGTCAGCGCGTCACTCCGCGAATCCGGTGCCGAAATCTAAATGAGTGACTGCGCTCGGAGATGCTCATGTATTGCTGTTTTCGGACGGAGGTTCGAATCCCCCGCCTCCACTTAAGTACCGAATAAAATACCGCCGGTTAGGCGGTTTTTTTAATTTATACAGATAAGATTTTCTGAATGACCCACATTCGTTCCATTTTTTCTATGACAATTTCTCTGAACATAGACTGTACCAGCTGCTTTGCACCGGCCCCTTGTCCAGTAGCACTCAAATATCAAGGAAAATAATACCTGAGTAACGAGTTCTAATGATAGTTGATATTAGTTAGACATTAATTTACAAAACTTTACATAACAAGCGATTTAAGCAAGTGATCTGAATTGACTGCTAAAATGGAGACAAGCAATTAGAAAAGCCACTCGGGTAGCCGGGTGGCTTTTCTAATTGCGTCGTGTGTCCAGGCACTCGAAAAAACATATAAAAAGGAGAGGTAGTTAAATGGGAAAAAAGCGTTATGTCATTGGTTACAAGAAGAATCTAGGGCTTCGTGCTCAAAGCATTGCTGAGCAGTTTGAGGGTCAAGTTGAGTACGAATTTAAGACTTTACCAAATCGAGTTATTGTTAGTGTTCCAGATCGGGCACTTAAAGCATTGCACAATAACCCCAACATTGAATTTATTGAAGAAGATCAAGAGTTTGACAACGTTGACCCTATGGCACAATCTACAGCAGAATGGGGTATTAATGCTACGCAGGTTCAAAATTTTTGGAATGCCGGATTTACTGGACAGGGAGTAATTGTATCTGTACATGACTCTGGATGTTCTCCACACGAGGACTTACAAGGCGCCATTATTGATTCATATAACTCGTACAGCCCGCCTAGTCCCATTATAACTGATGAAGCATCACATGGAACGTGTACACATGGCATTATTGGAGCAAGAAATAACAATTTGGGCTATGTTGGGTACGCTTATGATTGCAAGATGTATAATGTTAAACATAGCTATAATGGATTTGGCTCCCCATTAACGGTAGCGATGGGTATAGATTGGGCTCTTTCCAGAAATCCACGTCCACATATTATGTGTCTTAACGTTCAATTAAGTATGGGCAGTACAACATTACATGATTCGGTCAAAGCGGCCCATCAAGCTGGGGTTTTGCTTGTAGGTGCAGCTGGCAATTGGGCACAAGACAGTGCTTGGTCTGATATGGCATATCCTGCGAAGTATCCAGAAGTGCTAGCAGTTGGTGCAGTAACCTCTAATTTAAACAGAGCTTCATATTCTAATACAGGGCCCAATTTAGATGTGGTTTGTACAACCGACATGATGGCACCGATGGCAGACAATTCGGTATCTGTTAGTAGTAAGTATAAATATTTTAGTGGAACATCTTGCGCAACCCCTTCTTGCGCTGGCCTTTTAGCTGTATTAAAGAGTGCCTACCCGAATTACACTAATGTCCAACTGAAAAATAAATTACTCGAAGGAGTACAAGATTTAGGCACACCAGGACGAGATGACGAATATGGGCATGGTTTTGTCCGACTACTTCCCAATATGCTTCCGACAGCACCAACAGTTCCGATTGCACCAACATTGAGTGGAACACCAGGTGACGGTAAAGTAGTATTGAATTGGAATGCTGTCTCAGGTGCTACATCTTTTGATGTGTACATGAATGGCTTAAAATATCAGAGTACCACATTAACGAACTACACAATACCTAATCTAACAAATGGTTCATCATATAGCTTTTATGTGAAAGCCGTAAACAGCGCTGGTTCAAGCCCAAACTCAAACACGGTCAATGTAACACCTACTACTGGTGGAGCAAAGCCAACAAATGTAACACTGTCTGTAACACCAAGTATATATTCCTGCACGCTTAATTACTCTGCAACAGGTGCGACAAGCTACGATATTTACCGAAATGGTTCTCTAATCGTATCAGGACGCACCACAACCAGCTATACAGACACAGGACTTGCAGCCAATACGAGCTATACGTACTACATTATTGCGCGTAACACTTTCGGTTCCAGCCAAAGTAGCAGCGTCACGCAAAAAACAGAAGGTGGGACAGCACCTGGAACATGTTCATTGACAGTAGGCTCGCCAACGACAAGTTCACTGACGTTGAGCTACTCAGCACCAGGAGCTACATCCTATGATATTTACCGAGGCTCAACGAAAATCCAGGCAGGACGAACCGCAATCAGTTATACAGACACGGGTCTTGCTGCAAACAACACCTATACGTACTATGTCATTGCTCGTAACGATTATGGGACTACCACAAGCACAAATAAGCAAGGTACAACATTGCCAAACTCTGGACCTAATCCGGTAACCATCTCTGAGGGATTCGAAGGCACCAAATATGCATTCACCTTCACGGGAGATTGGGCTGATTCCAAAACCGAAGCCTCCACTGGGACATGGAGCCGTAAAAGTAAAGCGATCACCCACAAAGAAACCTCAACCATGCAATTTACTGAAAACATCCCGAGCAACTATGCTCAAACCCCAACACTGAAATTCGACTACTTCGTCAGCTCCGAAGCGAACTACGACTATTTGGAAGTGCTGGTCGAAGGAGTGAGTAAACTAAAAGCATCGGGAGAAACAGGATGGGTAAAAGATTATTCGGTGACACTAGGAACTGGAAACCAAACTGTGACCTTTAATTATGTCAAAGACGGTTCCACATCCAAAGGACAGGATTGCGCCTACGTAGACAACATCCGAGTCAGCTATTAATGGCTCTGGAACTAGCCTAGAATCTATCGTGGTCATGGTAATATCGACTGTCGTTGGAACGAAGACAATATAGCTTTTGCAAAGAACCAAAATGGGCAATCGCAAGGTAATGTAGTAACCGTGACAACCAAATAAAACACGATGACCTCCCCTGCATATTTCTGCAGGGGATTTTTTACATAATTAGGCTGAATTGAGGTTCTTTTTTATTTACTAAAGTGCGGAGGTGAGGTGACATGAGGTAATGGCGAGAACAAGAGACCCGAACCGAGATCGAATCCACGTACAGGAACAGAATTGTATCAAGCGGTAGAAGAATACATCTTCTTTTACAACCATAATCGGTTTCAGAATAAGTTCAACGACCGATCCCCTGTGGAATACAGGGAAACGGCCGGTGCTTGAATTCGTCCTTTTTTGCATGTCTACTTGACAGGGGTATGACAATGATGAGAGTGGCTCTTTTTATGCGCGGCAAGCGACAGCCGCACAGATGAACAATTTTACATGAGGACGGTTTTTTTATATAATCCCAAGTTTGGAACCAAAGTCTCTATCCCATGCTATGGAATGACAGGCTATTTAGATCAGGAGTGACATGCATGGATGTCAATGAGGGGAAATGCTTAAAAGTCTGGCCAGAAGAAGAGCCACCCTCTGGTGTGGAGAATTGCACCGACTGCGGTCTAATCACACATGGATCCCGTCTGATCTGGGGAGAGGGGAATCCAAATGCACCGATCCTGATACTGTTGGATAATCCGGGAGCAAGGGAAGACCGCGATGGAAATTCATTTATATGCGGAACGAGGCAAACCTTGCAAAAAGCGGCATATGAGGTAGGTTTTCATGATCATGATTTATACGTTACTTATGTATTAAAGCGACGTCCTAAAAAGGCATACGACAAGCCAGTAGCGCGAGAGGCATGTATACAACATTTACTCGATCAGCTACAGAGCAAGTCACCACGCTTTGTCTTTTGTTTAGGAAATGTTGCTACACAATCCTTTTTTGCAGAAAATGAGGCTGAAGTGAAAAACCTTCGGCAAGAGTGGCATTCGCCCAGGGGGGGTTAAAACGGCGGTTTCGTACCATCCGTTGGCTGTACGCAGACGGCCGAATCTTTGGCCGAATTTCATCGCCGATTGGAGGTTTCTGGCGGCAACTTACCATGAAAATGACTATAACAATAACTAGTGATGTGACCACTGTATCGGCAATGTTGCGAGACTGTGCTTAGAGATGCTTATGTATCGCTGTTTCACACTGGGGTACTGGCGCTGGACGGGGGTCCTAACCCCTGCTTTCACCATACATAAAAAATATGCACCCTTTATGGGTGCTTTTACATTTATCAGCAGCTTGACCTACTTCTCTTTATTCACTTTTAACCGAATCTTTACCTCTTTATAGGAAGGATAGGGGAGTACACTAGGGACTTGAATAAGGATAAGGCGAGAATCTCCATGGACACCTGCTCCAACTCTTAATAAACCAATTTCGTCTGCCTCGCAAACTACAAACTCTTGTGGCTCCACTAATCTTGTTTCGTTATGAATTTGCCAATTGGATTGGCCCTCGATCACGAGCCCAGCGATAGAATATCCATCGGGTACCATCATTTCGAAGGATTCTCCGGAAGAAATTGTAACATCCCACATTTTTGCGTCTGCCACCAATTGAACGGGAGAAGTGCCACCCACTATCGATTTGATGGTGGAGCCATCTTTTGTTTCAACCGGAAAGTCTTCTGCCTGATAGTCAGAATAGGTTGGGGTAGTGTAGTTAGCCTCCCCCAGAAAGGGCTCAAACCAAATTTGAAAGCCCGAAGTACCTTTTTCATATTTTTCGGAGTGCTGAACTCCGCTACCGGTTTGCATGACCTGTAAACTACCGGTTTTGAGGGAGCGTTCATTCCCGAGTGTATCCTGATGGTTTATGTGCCCGTTCAAGAGATAAGAAATGATCTCAAAGCCCCGATGAGGATGCGGAGGGAGAAAGGCGTCTTCTTTCGCTTGGAACCACGCCCAATAAAATAAAGTTCCCACTCTTTCTACTGCAGACCCCTCACCTGGAAATCCGATAGGCTTTTGCTCTACGAGTTTACCTTCGTCAAATTGGCCATATACTTGCTGATCAATGGAATAAATACGAATCGACATGCTATCATCCTTTCTTTCAAGGAAATAATCCTAAGTTTACCATTCCTTTTCGTGATTGACCTGATGCAAATAGCGAAAAAATACTCTCCCTTCTAGTTGTGAGGGGATGTTATGATGGAAAAACATAAGGAACGAGGAGGCAACTGCATGTCCAAAACCATTGGCATCGTTTGTGGCAGTTTACGAAAGAATTCTTATAATCGCATCATTGCTCAAGCATTGACTGAGATGGATGATTCGGTTGAGTTTCGCTGGATCGAGATTAACGATCTTCCTTTATTTAACGAAGACCTCGAAATTAACGGTGACTCAGAAGGTGTAACCTCGTTTAAATCGGCGATTCGCGATGTCGACGGTATTATGATCGTAAGCCCCGAGTACAATTCCCGAATTCCGGGAGTTCTAAAGAACGCTTTGGATTGGTCTTCAAGACCAGCGAAATCTTCCGTTCTCAGCAAAAAGCCAGTTGGCATAATCGGAGCAACCCCAGGGGGAATGGGCACCGCCTTTGCTCAAATGCAAACCAGGCAAATACTCGAAGCCATGCAAGCTCATGTGCTTCCGTTTCAAAAAGTTCTTATTTCACAAGTACATGAAAAGATTGATTCCGAACAGCAGGTGCTTACGGATGAAAAAACAAAAAGATATCTTCAACGTTATTTGCAGCAATTTATGAACTGGATTGACCACATTCCTACGTTAGAGTAGGAAAAGAAAAAACGGGAAAGCGCGTCACTTTCGCAAATCTGTCACGGAAATATAAACTACACTCGGAGATGCTCATGTATCTCTGTTTCACGCTGGGGTACTGGCGTCGGACGGGGGTTCAAAAGCCTCCATCAACAAAACCCTGACTGCATTAGGTCAGGGCTTTGTTATGTTCAGTTTTGTAGTCATATTGATTGTTTGTATAAAAGATGGCAGGATTGATTCATAATCGAACTTCACAGGTGGGATAACATGGCTTCATTATACTTGTCTGACATATTGAGACGGAATGGTCTAGATCCTAAGAGAGTAAAGCTGATAAGGCATTCGTTAAGGGATAAAGATTTTTTGAAATGCTTTCAGAAGGGCTATATAAATGAATACCAAAAAATTCAAAGAAATAATTTCTTTCAGGGCTGCGACTACATCTTAACGTTTATAAGCGAGTCGGGAATGAGTGCGAAGTTCATAGGGTGTTATAAAGTTGGTTCAGGTGAAGCGGTCAAACCAAGTATGATGCCATTGAACTTCCCGGTTGTTGAAATGTTTAATGGGTCTTCATACTACTATGATTTGAAGAAAGTCGATATGCTGAGCGATCTAGATGGCAGACTTATTATTGATTGGGGAAGAGCAGCGATTTCTTGGCAACAATGGGCTACGAATGATAAAGCAATCCTCTCCATTCAAGCAAGTCCGAGGTTGGCCTTCAACGGCTTTGAGAATGTCGTTATAAATTATGACGAGTTGAAAGATATCGTTACTGACCCAACGTTATATGAAAACTGGCATACTGCATTGTCTTCCATTTATGCGATCTACCTGATTACTGATCAGACTAATGGCAAATTGTATGTCGGGTCTGCTTATGGGACTGGTGGTTTATTAAGCAGATGGAAATATTACGTCCGTACCCAACATGGTGACAACAAAGGTATAAAAGCAGTATTGGAGATTTCTCCAGATCGATATGAGAACTTTCAATTTAGCATACTGCAGATTTTTCCCAAAAACATTACGGCTGAAGAAGTAATAGAAATCGAGAACCTGTATAA
This sequence comes from Brevibacillus reuszeri, assembly GCF_002897295.1. GTDB lineage: Bacteria > Bacillota > Bacilli > Brevibacillales > Brevibacillaceae > Brevibacillus > Brevibacillus reuszeri_A. Next base: position 45,120 of record NZ_BEXF01000024.1, on the reverse strand, counting down.
GAAGAAGTTGTTAAGTAATAAATATGGAATGAATGAAAATTGAGTACTCCACACATGTGGAATCGGTCATAAAGAAATACTTCCAAAGCAAAGGAGCACCACCATCTTGTCTTCCACTTTACGTAGCTTACTAATCATGATCCTTCTAGGGGCTGTAGGTGGCGTAACAATCTCTCTCCTGGACATAGAGCCTACCCCTATCGTTTGGATCACCTTTTTCTTGACCGTTTTTGTCATTCTCATCGGAAAAGACCTGTATATCTTAAAATTCAGCACCAACATGAATACGGTTGAACGCTACGTAAAAAATTCAAAGCATCCTTACTATCGTTTTTTGTATGCGTACCTGCATGACAACGATGCTGAATCCGAAAAGGAACTAGCAAAAATCACCTCGGATAAACTCCGTGCTTACATCACCATTTTGGTAGAGCTGGGTCGCGGTAACTACGATTTGGTAGAAAAAAATCTTGATAAGATTCATTCAAAAGAACATCGAGACTATTACTCGGCACATTTAGCACTGCTAAAAAATAATCAAGATGCTTACAACCAACACAGATCCGGGATCAAAAATCGTATCTACCAGTTGTCACTCGATGCTGAAGTGGCATATCATCAAGGAAACATGGCAGAAGCAGAACAATACGGTCAATTAGCCATCGCCGAATCCAAGGGCGTTCAAAAATATTTGATGATCAAGACACTTGAAAAAAATAAGCGCAATCCGCATCGAAGCTCTTACTTCTAGGTCATTTTCACCACATTTTTTACTTCAAGAGGGACTGTCCCGATTTAACGATCGAGACAGTCCTTCTCCATGTTTCCTTCTTGTCTTTTGCGAGAGGAAGGCTTTTTCGTGTGCAACGATTTTCCAATGATATCCATAATAAACCCACTATTAAAAACCTTTGCATTTGCGTGAATTTTTTAGAGTGCAATTACCCATTTTATGGTATTCTATTTTTTGCAACGGAAGTCATACAGATGGGGTGCATTACGATGAAAATGCATACGACAGAAAAGGAACGGACAATCTTTGATCACACTGGGAATAAGATTAAGACATACAATCGAGAAATTCGAATTCTTGCCAGGTATGAGGAACCGCTGGTTGTAGTTCTAGGAAATGTGCTGAGCGACGACGAATGCGATGAGCTAATCGAGCATTCCAGGGAACGATTACAACGCTCAAAAATAGGCGAAGATCGTGCGCTCAATTCCATTCGAACGAGCAGCGGGGTGTTCTGCGAGCAGACGGAGACGATTATAAGGATCGAGAAGCGAATCTCTCAAATCATGAATATTCCTATTGAGCACGGAGATGGCTTGCAAGTTTTGCGATATACCCCTGGCCAGGAATATAAACCTCATTATGACTTCTTTGCAGAAACGAGTCGAGCAAGTACGAACAATCGAATTAGTACGCTCGTGATGTATTTGAATGACGTGGATCAAGGCGGAGAAACGGTGTTCCCTTTGCTTAATTTATCTGTTTTTCCCACGAAAGGCATGGCTGTCTACTTTGAATATTTTTACCAAAATCATGAATTGAACAAGTCCACTTTGCATGCAGGGACACAAGTGATTCACGGGGAAAAGTGGGTTGCTACGATGTGGATGAGAAGACAAAACTTTCGGGTTTCCTAGATAGAAAATGATGTAGTACAGGAGTTTGAATCCTCCGCCTAACATTGAACACTGCACCACTCGATAAGAGTGGTGTTTTGCCATTTTGTAAAGCGTCATAAATGTTTAGGGTTTTGGAAAAAATAATAATAATGATTTCCTTAGCTAATTAAGGTATCTTTTTCCATCATCAACAGGTTAATAGAGGCTTTCTAAACTTTGAACGAGGTTTTTGATATAATGTAAATAGAGTATTTGTTTGGGAAAGGAGACAAACTTAGATGCATATACATGTAGCAAGTTTGCGCAAAAAAGTACTTACCCGAAGGAAAAGGGTGATTGTCCTGAAAAGATACTCACAGCAACAGCTTAGAAGTGCTCTATTAAATGCAAAAGCATCGTTAGAGATTGAAGGGCTTGTTTTAACTCCCGAAGAAGATCGCTTATTGTTAGATCGTGCGGATGGCAAAATGAGCTACAGTGAATTTTTAGCTCGTGCCAAGGAAATAGCCAAAAATGTATGAACAGGGTCAGTCTAAGTATTGCTATCCTGATAGCGACGTTTTAATAAATCTTCCTGGCTTTACAGAACAGGCTCAACTCGAAGCATTTGAACGGATCGTAACTGCCGAGCGGCTAAGAACCCTTTATCTGAGACCATTGAAAGGGAAGTTTGATAAAAAGCACTTATGCGATATTCATACGTTTATTTTTGGAAATGTTTACCCCTTTGCTGGGAAGATGCGGGACGAAGACATTTCCAAAGGGAATTTTCGCTTTGCTACAGCGCGATTTTTGCATGAACAAACCGATGAGCTGCTAAGTAAATTGAAGGAAGAGTGTTTTCTGAAGGAGTTATCCTTTGATCACTTTGTAGATAGGTTAACCTACTATCTCGTGGAGTTAAACGTCCTTCATCCATTTCGGGAAGGGAATGGTCGAGTTCAGCGCGAGTTTATTCGAAGCTTAGCTTTACAAGCAGGATATCAGATCAATTGGACAAGCGTTAAGGGTTCCCAAATACTAAAAGCAATGATCCTTTCTCCTAAAGATGATTCAGAATTGCGAGAAGTTATGAAAACAGTTTTGTCGGATAAATTGGATAACCAGTAAGGTCCTCATACTGCTTCTACCAGTGTGCAATGACTGGAGCTCAACCTTAGTGGGATACGCTGGAGCCTTCCGCCTGGAGCCGAAGGAAGAAGATCAATCAGGCTAGGTAATGGGTAAGCGTGTCACTTCGCGAATCCGGAACCGCCAAACACAAGAGAAGCCGCCTGATGAAGGTGGTTTTTTGTTTGTACGTCATCGCCTTCTCATATTTCCCCCCAACATATCAACACCCAAAGTAAACTAAAAATATCGAATATTAAATTGACAGGCTATAAAAATATGAGTATAGTAAATTTACAAGTCACATAACGACGACTAAACGACAAATTAACAGGTCAAAAGGGGGGCGAACAAAGAGCCTCATATTTTATCGCGATTTAACGACTATTAAACGTCAATTTTTATTTTTAACAATGCAAGCGTTTTCTTGAGCGAGGAGGATCAGCATGACACGAATGAACGCAACCGTAAAAGGGAAAGCAGATGAAAACTACATCAAGGAGCTTCGCCGAGAATTTCATCGCAATCCTGAGTTAAGCGGGCAAGAACAGCGTACTTCCCAGCGTGTAATAGAAGAACTGAAGAAGCTCTCGATTCATGAGATCCGCCACAATTTGGCAGGTTATGGAGTGTTGGCAATCATCGGTCAAAAGAAAGACGGACCTACCGTAGCGCTTCGTGCCGACATGGATGCACTGCCTATTTTCGAACAATCGGGTGTATCCTTTGCTTCCCAGAACGAAGGTGTCATGCATGCATGTGGACACGATGCACATACCGCGATGCTGCTCGGCGCAGCCAAAATTCTCAAGAGTGTGGAGCAGGAGCTGCCAGGCCAGGTTCTTCTGGTGTTCCAGCCAGCAGAGGAGAACAGTCCTGTCGGTGGCGCAAAGCCGCTCATCGAAGCAGGGGCCTTTCTCGATCCGAAGCCAGATGCGATCTTCGGCCTGCATGTATGGCCGTCCTTGCCTGCGGGGCAGGTTGGGGTACGAGAAGGGAATTTCATGGGCGCTTCCGACCGATTTCGGATTCGGATCATTGGAAAAGGCGGACATGCCAGCATGCCGCATGAAACGATCGATGCCGCTATCGTGGCTGTACAGGTGGCGCAGGTTCTGCAAACGATCGTCAGCCGCAACGTCAATCCATTGGATGCAGGAGTGCTCACCTTGGGGAAAATTCAGGCGGGTACAGGCCACAACGTGATTGCGAGCGAAGCCTTGCTTGAGGGAACTGTCCGAACCTTCGTGCCCAAGACACGGGAAATGATAAGAGAACGTTTTTATTCGATTGTGCAAAGTGTGGTTGAGAGCATGGGGGCTACGGTAGAAATCGATTACCAGCTCGGTTATCCGGTTCTCTCCAATACATCAGAAATGGTCGAAATCGTGCGTGGGGCAAGCACTGCATTGCTAGGAGATCGAGCGCTTCCTCAGGTAGAGCCTGCCATGGTAGCCGAAGATTTTGCCGTTTATTTGCAGCATTTTCCCGGAGCATTCTTCTGGCTGGGGTGTGGCTTTGAGGATACTTCTCTCAATGCACCGCTGCATCATCCGAGGTTCATGCTGGATGAGGGGATGCTGACCACTGGTTCCGAGATGCTGGCAGAAACAGCACTGCGCTTTTTACGCTCACGTTAATCCATAAAACCAAGTCATCTAAGGAGGTATTGCCATGGTAACTGCTCCATCGCTTTGGGGACTCATTCCGTTGTTTCTGTTCATTGTTCTGATCTTTCGGAAGTGGAATCCGATCGCTGCGATTGGCGGCGCCATTATTGTCGGGGCCGTGATGAGCGGAGCGAGCTTGATGGATGTCGCTACGGTCATCGCGAAAAACGGGATGACGGACTTTGTCGCCTATATCGGGCTGGTCATTCTGGCAGGCGGCGGTTTAGGGAAAATCGCTGAGAAGACCGGGGTAGCCCGGAATATTGTGAGCTTTATTTTAAAGCGGGTAGGTATTAACTCTCCGAATAAAGCAATGGTCAGCACCATGATTGCATCCTGTGTATTGTCTGCCTTGCTGGGGACGCTCGCAGGCGCTAATGCGATTATCGCACCCGTGCTGATCCCAGTCGTTGCCGCAGCAGGTCTTTCCTCCAGTGTCGTTGCCATTTTGTTTCATGGTGCGGCAGCGGCAGGATTGTTGCTTGGACCTTTTACTCCTCCGATGGTGACGTTGATGGAGCTAACGGGCCTCAGCTATCCGCAAGTGCTGATACACGCAGGACTGCCTTATGCGATCGTGCTGCTCATCGTTACGTTTGTCTACAGCAAGGTCATTTTGAAAAAAAGCCTCAAGGATCATGCTTATCCGAGTGAAGATGCCAACGTGCATGTAGAGGAGCCAAACCACGACCCTCTGCAAGTGAAGATTTCCAAGCAAGCTACAGCAGCTTTTCTGATTACGCTGATCGGTGCGATTATTTACGGAATTACGGTGAAGGGCGGAGCGAACTTTACCATCGTGGTGATCTTGCTTACAGCGATTGTCACAGGTCTTGCTGGCCGCATGAATCCCAACCAGATTTCCGAAACCTTCGTAGAAGGCGCGAAGCCGCTTTTGTGGATTTTCCTGCAATTTGTACTCTTTACGCCATTTATCTACTTCATCGAAAAAATGGGCGGATTCGAAGCGCTGAAGAACCTGCTGCTGCCTTTAGTAGAAAGCAGTGGTCAAACAGGAATGATCATCATCAGCACGCTCGTCAACGTCGCGGGTATTCCAGGCGCTGCGGTTGCGCACTCAATCCTGATGCACAAGATGTTCCTGCCGACCGTAACCAATCTGCATGTCCCGATGTCGATTTGGGCGCTGGCGCTCTTGGTAGGCTCGCAAATGCCATCCTTCCTGTACCCGACGGGAGACGCGATTGGTGCCATGGGTCTTGCCAGATCCAATGACTTGAAAAACGTCATCATCTTCGGTGTCGTAGCGACAGTAGCAGTGATGCTTCTAGTGATTGTATACGCGTTTCTTCTATAAATAAGGCAGGTGTAAAGACATGAAGAAGAGCAAGCTGGAACAGACGATTCAGGAGCTGGCAGCTTCTATCGACGGACGAGTAGCTGTATTCATCGAGTGGGATGAGGGGCGTGTCAGCCTGAACGAGCAGGAAGCCTTCCCATCTGCAAGTCTCATTAAAATTCCAATCATGCTCGAAGCGCTGAGACAGGAGCAGGTGGGTCAAACAGACTTAAACACCAGCCTGGCGATTCCCGCTGAAGAACGAGTCGGGGGGATGGGAGTGCTCGCCGACCTCTCATCGGAGATCCAGCTTCCTCTGCGGGACCTGGTCACGCTGATGATTGCGATTTCCGATAATACGGCTACGAATCTGGTCATTCAAAAAGTAACGATGGAAGCGGTCAATCAATTGGCAGCGGGTCTCGGTTGTCAGCATACTGTACTGGCGAGAAAAATGATGGACACAGAGGCCGTGCGGCAGGGGAAGGACAATTACACCTCTGCGCAGGATATCGGCTTGCTCCTGAAAGAGATCATTACAGGAGATACGCTGGATTCATCCAGAAAAGAGGCAGCCTTTCAAATGATGCGACAACAGCAGTTCCATACGAAGCTGCCCGCTTATTTCCTCGGTGAGCTGCCGCCAGACGCAAGCTTCGCCCATAAAACAGGGGAGCTGGCAGGAATTGAGCATGATGCTGGCATCCTGAAAATGGGCGACCGGTACATTACGATGGCGGTTCTCACAAGAGACCTGGCGGATGAAGCTGCCGGGCGAGAATTTATCGCCAAAGTGGGAAAAGCCGTGTTTGATACGTTTTACCAGAGAGATTAACAGGGTGTAGGAGGAAACCAAGATGAATCACAATGAAGAAGGATTGAAAATTGTACTAACAGGAGACAGCATTATCGCACGACGCATCGGTGTCTATGAGGACGAACCGACGAAAGAGCTGGTGAAGCTGATCAAGGAAGCAGATGTTTCCTTTACCAATCTGGAAGTACTGCCAAACGATTTTCAGGGGCATCCGGCAGCAAGAAGCGACGGGGCACACTTCGCGGCTCACTCGTGGGTACTGGATGAGCTGGTGGATATGGGCTTTAACTTGTTCTCCGTTGCCAATAACCACGCGCTAGACTATGGTGTAGAAGGATTGCTGGCTACTTTCAAAGAGCTGGAAGACAGAAATATGTCCTATGCAGGAGCAGGGCGTAATCTCGCAGATTCCCGGATGCCTGTCTACTATGATACGGATGCTGGCAGCGTAGCGATGATTTCCTGCACATCCACCTTCTTTGAAGAACAGTCAGCTGGAGACCAAAGCCCGGAGGCAAAAGGACGTCCAGGTGTGAATCCCCTTCATTTTGATGTGGTCTATGAAGTAACGGAAGAGCAGCTGTCTGTGCTGCGTCAGGTTTCTGATGACCTGGGCCTGGAAACACAGCGCAAGGAATGGGTCAGACTTGGCTTTGCTGCAGATACCAAGGATGCTAGCCTGCTTCCATTGGTAGACTCCAATTTGCGGGTAGCCGGAACCTTGAATGCCAATTTTCGTGCGGCTGAAAAAGCGGCGGTACGTACAGTGCCAAATGCACAGGATTTAGCCGAAATTGTAAAATGGGTAAAGGAAGCGAAATCTCGCGCGGACATCGTTATTGTCAGTCTGCATGCGCATGAGCAAGGGGATACCAGAGAGCAGCCAGCTGAATTCATTCAGATGTTTGCTCGAAGCGTCATCGATGCAGGAGCCGATATTGTCGTTGGACATGGCCCGCATCTCTTGAGAGGGATGGAGCTGTACGAGGGGAAACCGATTTTTTACAGCATCGGCAACTTTATTGGTCAAAATGAATTGATTTACAAGCTGCCCGCGGATTCGTATAAACGGTTCGGAATCGATAAAAACTTGGCGCCAAGCGAAGTATTCCGCATTCGCAGCCAGGACGGGAAAAAAGGCTTCCCTGGCGACTCATTGTACTGGCAGACGGTTGTACCTGTTTGCCGATTTGAGGACGGCAAGCTGGTTCAGCTAGATATCACCCCGGTTGAACTGACCTACTCGAATAAGCCACACAAGCGGGGCAGACCATTCTTGGCAAAAGGTCAACGGGCAGAAGAAATTCTTCAGAAATTTAGCGAACTATCCAGCGAATTCGGCACCAAAATAGACGAAAATGGACGGGTAGTTCTGTAACAACGAATAATCATAGGCAAGCCAGTGGTACTCTATGGACAAGTATCACTGGCTTTTTCTACCTTTCTCTTGATTGGTCCGAATATTTCTTGCAAAAGTTGTTCTTCATTGGTAAATATGAAAGTACAATTATCATTGTGTTGGGTTCAGGAGGACAGGAATGGAAATTCGCGTTGCAGTGATAGGGACCAAAAATATGGTTCAAAAAGTAATTAGTTCAAATACACATGAGCAAGTACATATTCGTCCCTACGTGTACGATCGTCCGGAAGACAGTGAACAGTTGATCGATGAAGCCATCAACAACGATGTTTTCTTGTTCACAGGACCCATCCCTTATTATTTGGGGAAGCAAAAAATAGAAGAACGCGGCTTGCTGGCTATGTATATTCCCACAGATGAGCTCGCGTTTAGCGTGTCGCTCAATTACGTTACGCACCATAGAAAAATTCCGCCGACCCGCTTGTCCATAGATATTCCTCGACGCGAAATCGTGACGAATATTCTAAGTGAACTGTCGATTGAGCCGGAGAACATTTTTATAAAAGAGTTCATCTACACGGACCATCATTATATTACACAAGAGATGGTCGCGTTTCATCAGCACAATTGGGAGTCAGGAAATGTCGATTTTGTACTGACGAGCGTGCAATCGGTTTTTGACGAGCTGCAAAAGAAAAACATCCCGAGCTTTCGTGTGATCATCCCGCACAAAAATATTCTCGATACGCTGCAAAGGGCAGTGACAGAAGGGGAACTTTTGCTCAGCAAAAAATCGCAGATTGCGACTGGAATCATCCAAATTAACGCGGATCAACAAGGAAAAGAAGTCTTGGATGAGCAGGTATGGAAACAAATGCAGGACCTCCTGATGAAGTTTTCCCAAAAAATGAATGCCTCGCTCAAGATGATCGATCGAAATACCTTCATTATGTATGGAACCAAGGGTGGTATTCAGCAAATTACCGAGGATTATCGAGTTTTTCCTTTGATCGATCAATTGGTAAGGCTGCATAACACACCGATTCATTTTGGATTTGGATTTGGGTTGACAGCAGTAGAGGCGGAGGAGCATGCTCATATTGGACTCTACCACGCGAAGAAAATGGGGGAGCATGCTGCGTTTATCGTGACAGAGGACAAGCAAGTGATCGGTCCGTTGAACAAGTCCGTAACGAAGATGTTCCAATTGCAGAGTCAAGATGATCAAACGCTAATGATCGCGAAAAAAACAGGTGTGAGCGTATCGGCCATTACGAAAATGATGAATTTTATTGACCTCAGACAGAATCAAATCTTTTCAGCAAATGACTTGGCAAACTATCTTCAAGTAAGCAAACGAACCTCAGAGCGGCTTCTGAAAAAGCTGGTGGACAGTCAATTTGCTGAGATTTCTGGGGAAGAACAACCCTACCATAAAGGCAGACCACGAGCGCTGTATAAGCTATTAATCTAATTGAGGAGCAACGTTTTAGACGCATTTCGCACCGCCAGAGAGCGGTGTTTTTTTATGATCATGGTCCGACCTGCAAAAAAAAATCAAAAACACCGAACCTTTTTCTGATATAGAGGCAATATAGGGTGTAAGCTGCTTACTCAGGAGGGCCCTCTGAATGCAAAGTGAATATATGTACCAATTACTTACGGAAATGAAGGATGGTAATCAACAGGCGTTTCATGAGCTGTATGATGCTACCTTTCAGGACGTCTATCGGACAGTCTCCTTTCTGGTGGATCACCAGCAGGATCGGGAAGATGTCATGAATGAGATCTATATGCAAATGTGGACCTCGCTTGCCAACTACGATACCAACCGACCATTTCATTTCTGGCTACACGGCTTGGTTATCCGCCAAGTGCAGAGATTTCGGGTCAAGAGCTGGCGGAGGTTCCGAATTTTTGAACGCATCCGTGCTTTCTCTCGGGAAGAGTCTCATTGGGATCAACCTGACGTGTTGATGGATGGGACGAACCAAATGATATCGCAGGCAATCAAAAAGCTGACTGACAAGCAGAGAATGGTGATTATCCTCCGCTTTTATCACGACTATACACTCGAGGAAATCGCAACATTACTGGATATTCCACTGGGTACAGTCAAGTCCAGATATCATGCCGGGCTCCAGGCGCTTCGAAAAAAATTATGGAATCTCCCCCCAGAAAGGATGGAACAGATCAATGACTATTGAACGCAAAGTTCGTGAACATCTGCACGAAAAAGCAGAAACGATGGAGTGCCCACCGGCCATTTCCAAACGAATCGAACAATCCTATTCTCACTATTTGCAACAAAAAAGGAGCGAAAAAACCATGAAAAAACGATTAATTGGTGGAATTGTTGCTGCTGCATTTTTGATTCCGACGGCAGCATTTGCGGCCCCTGCCGTGATAGAAATGCTTACGAGAACACCACTGACTGCTGAACAAGTCAAAGTGGATGAGATTGGGAATGCAACACTTGAGAAGCTGCATAGCGCATTTCCTGAAACGAAATCCTTTGAGATTATCGATGCAAGCAATGTTCAAGGTGTCCAAACAAGTATTACTCTGCAGGAAAAAGGCGGCACCGGCAAAAAGATTTCCCTTCATACAAATGGTACTACTGGTGCGATTGAACATGTGATTCAAGAGAATTGGGAGCCGAAGGAGAAGCCACTTTCTGATTTAAACGAACAGGAGATCAAGGCTAAGGTAGATAATCTCATTGATAAAATGTACGGCAGCAGCAAAGAGTACGAGTTTGCTATGGAGCAAATGGAGAACCCGGATCAAAAAACGTTTATGCTGAATTACACCAAAAAGGGATCGACAGCACCGTACTACCAAGTATTTGTTCAGGGCAATTCCATCAGTGCTTCTCTGATCGGCGGGGAGACCACACCTTCAAACACGAAAGTAGAAGGTTTCTTCACTACAAATGGTAAGCCTGATTATTTTGCCGATGCCTTTTTAAATGATGAAAAACTGTTTTCTCTACTAAAAATGAGTGGAACAGAATTGAAAGAAGAATTAGCAAAAGGGAAATCAGTTGTAGAGGTTGCAGCCTCTAAAAATGTCTCGAAACAACAAGTGATTGATGTCATTGCAAAAACACAGGTTGATTCACAAATTCAAGGTGAAAAGAACGGCGAAGTTCCGAAAAGCAATGCTTCAAATGCACAAATGTTAAAAGAGATTGAGCCAAAAGTATTGCAAGTGATTGAATTCAAATCTGAATAATAGTGCGCCTCCTGAATATTCCCCTTTGAGTAGATAGTGTAAGAAGCCCCTCACCAAGAAGTGGGGGGTATATTCTACTCATACCTTTGATTCTCTCTCCTCGAACTCCGCAAAACGGTGATAAACCCATCCAATATCTCATGACTAACAGCAAAGCCCTTGCGTTTATAAAATTCCAAGGCGTTATGATTGCCATTGGAAACAAAGATAAAGTAATCATGAATATCCTCAAATTGCTTCAGCCATTCCATCGACCTATCAAAGAGAGTTGATCCAATTCCGTATTGTCTATACGCTTCTTTGATATAGAATTGAGATAAACATCCCACATTCTTTCCGTTCACGGTAGAAAGATCAAAAAAAGTAGCGAACTCGTTGTCATAGGCTTCTTTAGGAGAGATGTTGGAATAGACATACCCTACAATGTTGTCATCGTGTTTCGCAACGATAATATGGTTGTGGAGGGCTTTTTGGACAGAGGGGACCATCCGGGTGTCAAAATTCATGCTGTCAAATCGTTCTGGGCTGACCTGTGTCTTTGATTTCCGGAACGCCATCAATTCATTACACAGCTCTCTACAGCATTCGATGTTTTCCTCGGGTATCCATTCATAGTTTATGTTCATAGAAAATTACCCCTTCTTTTTCAGCACTTTGTTCATCATGGGTATTAGTATAGGACATAGGGAAGCGATAACAAGTATGCAGTTTTTTCTTACTAAGTAAGGAAAAACTGAGTAAAGGAGCGTTTCAATTGAAACAGGAAGAAACGGGATATAAAAATATAAGAGATTGTCCATTAACCTTTGCCCTGAGCATCATTGGAGGAAAATGGAGACTGCCTATTATTTGGGCTTTGTGGAAAAACGAGACCTTACGCTACAACGAATTGAAGCGCAATATAGATGGAATTACCAACATGATGCTATCGCAGGCACTGAAGGAAATGGAGGATTACGGGTTAATCACACGCAAGCAGTATATGGAAATCCCCCCGAGAGTGGAGTACTCGCTGACGGAAGCAGGAAAGGATTTGGTACCGTCGCTGCAATCTCTAGCAAAATGGGGAAAGCACATGCAAAACCAGTAAGAATCTATGTCAATCCAAAACGGTATCCAAACACAACCACCTGAAGGAGGTGGTTTTCGTTTTTTATCGATAAAAATTAATTCGAGTCAACAGAAAGCGCTTACTCTTTTCTATATGCTTGAAAGGGATATCGGCGAGTGTTAGACTGATTTTTGTTTGTAACAAGATGATGACGAAATATTATCGCGTTTTCCAATATTGCTAGCAAGTATAGTAAACAGCTCCATCCTGAAAACAAGGGGGCATCCGATGCCTGTCTTACAAAGAAAGAAGAAACAAGGGAACAAAATTAGCCTGGTCACGCTGTTAACTGGGCTTGTTTCTATATCTGTTGCTCTGACTGTTACGATTCTTCTCATCTCCTCCTACCAATCCAAAAAACAAGCACTGATAAACACGACATTGACCTTGAATCACACGAGTGCAATCAAAATGAGTCACACGATTGACTCTTTGATCAAATCCATGCGGAGCAGCTTGCACTATTCTGCGAACCTCTTTTCAAATACAATGTCCGCAGAGGAAGGATATTCTAAACTAGAATTGATCCGCCATACAAACAACTATTTTAATTCGATTACAGTGGTGGATGAAACTGGGCTTGTTCGATATGTGTCTCCCGCCTCTATTGGTACAGCAGGGAAGTATATTACCACGGAAACAGCGAAAGAAGCATTAGCAGTAAAAAAGCCTTATATCTCCAAACCTTATCTAACTGTTAATACTAAACGTCTAATCGTACTGATCAGCGAGCCCATATTCGATAAAGAAGGAATCTACAGGGGGGTTATCGCAGGAACAATCTATCTGCAAGAGAACAACATATTGAATACGATTTTTGGGAGCAACCCGACCGACGAGCTAGATTCTTCTTTTTATATTGTAGGGTCTGACGGTCATTTGTTGTTCCATCGTGATACAAGGCGGATCGGAGAGGACATCAGTGAGAATCAAGCCGTACGCAAGCTGATTCAAGGGAAAAGTGGATATGAACAGATGGTCAACTTGAGGGGAGAGACGGTATTATCTGCTTACGTGAAGGTTCCAGAGAATGGCTGGGGCGTCGTAGTCGTGTCGCCGATCAGTGCCGTCTATGAACAATTAAATCGGCATTTGACCTCCATTTTGCTATATATGCTGCCGCCATTTTTATTATTAATGCTCGTCGTTATTTGGCTTGCGCGCAGAGTTGCAAAACCTTTTGTTTCCCTGGCTGATCTCGTAAGCAAGGCAGGAAGAGAAGAGGTCCAACTCTCTGAAGGAAAGCAGCATTGGAATCGCGAGGCTGAGCTGTTAACACGCGCCATTAGCTATGCATTAACAGATATGAAAAAACAGACAGACCAATTGGCACATGACGCCAGGACGGATCCACTGACAGGATTAACCAACCGAAGAACGTTCGAAGCAACCATGCAGCAATGGGTGGAGGAGCAAGCCTCTTTTTCTGTAATTTTGATGGACCTTGATCGCTTTAAATCGATCAATGACACCTATGGTCATCAGTCTGGAGACGAGGTGCTGAAGCATTTTGCCCAAATTGTTTCTGCGTCGCTGCGGTCAGGCGATGTATGCTGTCGTTTCGGAGGGGAAGAGTTCGTTGCATTGGTTTCACATGCTAGTGCTGAAGAGGCTTATCAAGTGGCAGAACGAATTCGGCATACGTTAGAGGTGAGTACCAATCCCATCGGACAGACAATAACCGTGTCACAAGGCATCGCGCACTATCCTTCGCATACGGATTCGGCTGAAGACCTGTTGCATTTGGCTGACGTGGCATTATATGACGCGAAAAAAACAGGAAGAAACAGAACGGAAATAGCCAAGGGTTGAGGTGCTATCCGATACGTTTGGAGCTGCTTGCTTTTAAACAGTTGTTGCAGGATTCCTCTGCGGCGACTGTTTTTTATGTGTCACAAAATCCGTTCAGCTGGATCAAATAAGTGATTCGGAAGCAGAAAGGGAGAATGACACATGAAAAAACAAATGATAGTAGCTGTAAGCATGGTGGCATTGCTGTTGGCCGCAGCATCCCCGTTTGCCAACATGGAGACACCTGTGTACGCAGCTGGTCAGGGTGAAGCTGTAAAAGCAGAAATGAAGACTCTCGCTCAGTTGGATAAAAACGTCGTAGAAGCGGCCAGGCAAGCGATGCAAAAGCAGGCAAGTGGTATACCCATCGAACTGGATCGAATTAGCGGAGAGAATGCTGATTGCTGGGTGATTTCCGCAAAAGACAGCAGGGGAGAGGTCCTGGTTACCAAGAAAGAGGGAAAAGTCGTATTTGTAAAAGTAACGCTCAAGTTCAACGAAGTAGCTGCCAATCTGCAAAACACAGTTACAAGTACGTTGAAAGGGATGGATGCAAAACGTGCCTATGTGATTGATTCAGTCGAGCGAATCAACTGGGAAAAAGAAAACGATTGGCAATTTAATGGGAAAGATGTTTCGGTAAGCATTGACGCCCAGACTGGGAAAGTCAACACGGCTTCTCTGAGGTATACAGCCCAACAAATGAATGCCAAAGTGGTCGAGACAGCGCACAAGACACTGAAGTCGCTTTCTAACGGAAATACACAAGTGTTACTCCCGGACGTAACTCTTGTAAAAGATACACAAAGACATTGGGATCAAGTATGGAGCTTTATGGATAGTAGTCGGACATACAGCATTATTATAGGGGCAAAAACAGGAAAAGTCGTTTCTGCAACCATTTTCAACGAGTTTAGTAATGACAACTATGTTTCGGATGAAGACATTCCGAAGGTGTTTGCTAAACCTTTCTATACAAAAGAAAAGGCGATTGTTGCTGTGAACCCCATGATGAAAAAAGTATTCAACCTTGATTTGAGCGGATACACTGTCTCGTCTAAATACAATGAGTATACGTTTACGAAAAAGGGAAAACCGACTGTAATCGCATCTATCAATAAAAAAGGTGTCTTCTATGATTTCACCGTTACGCCGGAAAACGGTTTGATCAATTAGACAGTATACTTTTCATTGGCGTAATCAGGCATTCTAAAAAGAGGAAATCGTAAGGGCCTCCCAGGACTAGGTTCGGGAGGTTTTTTCATTTCATTCATGTAAATATCGTAAAGATCTCACCGATAATCTTCGAAAAACCTTTACCTGCGATTTATCGATTGAAAGTGATTTGCGAGTAGAGTGAAGGTGAAAGGATCACCTTATGACAAAGCAGAGGGGGTATCATAATGGATACGGGTAGTCATCTCTTGTTTGGCGTGACGTTGGCTGGATTGGCACACGCGACTACACTTGCTGGGAATGATCCAGCGGTGAGTCAGGCATTGATGATTGCTACTGTTGTAGGCTCGCATGCACCCGATTTTGATACGGTATTCAGATTACGCGGTTTTTCTGCTTACATTCGTTTTCATCGAGGGATTACTCATTCGATCCCAGCTTTATTCCTTTGGCCACTGGTCATCAGTCTACCGCTAGCGTGGTCATTTGACGTGATGGATCAGCTTGGAATGTTATATTTCTGGACGTGGATTGCGGTAGTGTTCCATGTCTTTCTCGATATGCTGAATGCATATGGTGTCCAATGTGCACGCCCGATTAATCGGCGCTGGGTCCATATGGATGTGCTTGCGATTTTTGAACCGTTCCTGTTTTCCATCCATTCGGCAGCAGCAATCTGGTGGCTGGCTTTTGGGGGAGAAGCAAGTGTGCTCTTTCCTGCTGCGTACGGGCTTACCTTGCTCTACATTGGTGTGCGTGCCTGGCAGCATTGGCGCTCGGTCAGGCGTGTGGCATCTGCACTGGAAACGAAGGGCGTGTGTCATGTCATCCCCAGCTTTCACCCGTTTCATTGGCGGTTTGTCGTGGAGACCGATAAGCTCTTTTATACCGGAAAGCTCGAATACGCGCATGTGATACTAGAAGAGGTTTATCCGAAGCAGCAGCATGATGATATTATCAAGGCGACAGTCGGAGTGGATGGCGTACGTGCGTTTCTCGGCTTTGCACAGCGTATCCACGTCACCTGGAACGAGAGTCAGGATGGCTATGAAGTCATTTGGAGCGATGTTCGTTTCTGGTATAATCGCAAGCTTCCTTTTGGCGTGGAGGTCCAGCTGGACAGGGAGCTGAATGTCGTGAATCATCAATTGGGCTGGAGGAAAAAAGCGTGGGACCCACCGTTTGTGTAGGGGAAGAGTACCTTTGACACATTGGCGAACAAGAAGGTGGATCGATCCCAAATATTCAGTATTATAAATAAAAAAGGAGCACTCCAAAATGTGTTGTCATTTTGGAGTGCTCCTTTTTGCTTACCAATCCCAGCTGCTTTTTTTCAATCCAAGCTTTTCAGCGATCACATAAGCGATCGGCAGATGAGCAGGCTGAAGGGATTGTTCCGTGCAGCTTGACTCTGGCTTATAGTTGGTCTCTCTTGCCTTTTGCAGATCAGCTTCCGCAATATTATTTGTCTTTTGCGCTCCTTCATAGCAAGGAGGTGTGATATAGGTTTGGTTCGTGTGCTCTAAGATGATGCGGGTACCTGGTGGTGGGGCTGACTCGATTTTGATGGCAAATAAACAGGTTACTAAAACGACAAATCCAATTACAAAAAATGTCATTCGTTTCATGAGATCAACTCCAGCCTATCTTTTTAGCTTTGCTAAAGGAAGAAGACTTATTTTAGCACGTCCAATCATTGTTTTTAATGGCTAACTATGACTATTTTGGGTTGGCGTCTGGATAAGAGCAGATTTATGCGTGTAATCAAGTGTAGGGAATGACCAAACATTTTAGTGTAGGTGCTATACTAAATTTGCTACAGCATTTTACAATGGGAAGGAGCAAAGTGCAGAGAGGGGCTTCCTTTTTTTGAATATTGGGTTAAAATGGTACCGTTTTAAAGCCTTCATTCATGAAGCATACACGTAGAAAGGTGGTACAAAGCAATGTCGAGTGAACCCGCTATAGCGAATCATGTAAGTCAGAAACACTGTATACAGAATTACATTCGTTCCCCGGATAGTCAAAAAAAGCTATACAAGCGTACTTTATTGATTGTTGTCATATCTCAAATTTTTGGTGGTGCTGGTCTTGCAGCAGGTGTCACGGTTGGGGCGCTGCTTGCACAGGATATGCTGGGATCAGATAGCTTTGCAGGAATACCTGCTGCCTTGCTTACCTTAGGCTCTGCTCTTGCTGCTCTGCTGGTAGGGCGGCTGTCGCAGCGATTCGGACGACGTCTTGGACTCGCAACGGGCTTTTTAAGTGGAGGAATTGGCGCGATTGGTGTCGTTCTTGCTGCGGTCTTGCAAAATGTTCCGCTGCTCTTCCTTTCGCTGCTGATTTATGGAGCAGGTACTGCCACTAATCTGCAAGCGCGATATGCTGGTACTGATCTGGCCGGTCCGAAGCAACGAGCGACAGCTGTCAGCGTTGCGATGGTGTCAACTACATTCGGAGCAGTAGCAGGACCGAATCTCGTTGAAGTGATGGGGACATTCGCTACCTCTATCGGTGTCCCGGCTTTGGCAGGTCCATTTATATTAGGCGCTGCTGCCTTTACGTTGGCTGGTCTTGTCTTTTTAATTTTTCTTCGTCCTGATCCACTCATTGTTGCCCAAGCAATTGCCGAAGCAAAGCGTGCAGAGCAGAAGGATAGCACGGATCCCAGCACAGGCGCGGTAAACAATCGAGGTATCATTGTGGGAGCATCCGTCATGATCTTAACGCAGATCGTAATGGTCGCGATTATGACGATGACACCGGTACACATGAAGCACCATGGACATGGACTGAGTGAAGTAGGGCTTGTCATTGGCGTACATATTGGTGCGATGTATCTCCCGTCTCTCATTACGGGCGTGCTGGTTGACAAAATCGGACGAATTGCCATGGCTTTTGCATCTGGTGTCATTTTGCTTGGAGCCGGATTGCTTGCAGCATTTGCTCCTGCCGACTCCATGCCATTGCTCATCGCTGCTCTCGCTTTGCTGGGGCTTGGGTGGAATTTTGGCCTAATCAGTGGCACGGCTCTGATTGTGGATGCGACGCCCCCTGCCAATCGGGCAAAAACACAAGGAACCGTTGACGTCTCAATCGCGCTGGCTGGTGCATCAGGTGGCGCGCTATCTGGCATGGTTGTAGCAAGTTCAAGCTATGCCACTCTTTCACTCGCCGGAGGATTTCTGGCACTTTTATTGATTCCTGTCGGGATATGGTACCGGAGCAATCAAAAAGTGGTGAAGTCCGAAAATATGAGTATGTAGAATATATCCTCCGAAAACATCGTTCTTAACAGGAACGATGTTTTTTTGTTGAATCATAACGGATGGACGCTTGTAATTTTTTTCATGCATGGATTATTCTGATAATAGGTTTCAGCTTTCGATCGGACATTCTTTTATATGAGATCAGACGGGGAGATGCGCATGGATCAACAAAATGACAGTCCACTTATTACCACCAAACTGTATGTTCCCAAGTACGGTTCGGACCTTTTGCGTAGACAACAGCTCGTGGACCAAATCGACGAGGCTGCGACTGCTAGATTGATCCTGGTATGTGCACCGGCCGGATTTGGCAAGACAACGGCAGTCAGCCAATGGATACAAAGCACCGGCTATCCGACAGGCTGGGTCTCCCTCGACGAATTCGATAATGATCCTGCTCGATTTTGGCGTTATGTTGCGCAGTCGATCTATATGATGCAAAAGGAACAGGACAGAGAGGCACCAACTTTTAACCATTTGCCGAGCGCAGCGTCGACGGAGGCAGTGGTGTCTGCTTTGCTTGAAGTGACGGCTAGTATGCGAAGCGATTTTTATCTGGTTTTGGATGATTATCATGTTATCAAGGAGCCTTCCATTCACGATGGCTTGCAGATGCTGATCCAGCATGCTCTTTCCTTTATGCATATCGTCCTCATTAGTCGGGAGGAGCCGCCGTTATCCTTGCATCGTTTTCGGGTACGCAAGCAGGTAAAGCAGCTGGGCTCGGATAATCTTCGGTTTAATGAGGAGGAGTGCGGCCGCCTTTTTAACGATGTCCTGGGGTTGAATCTGTCAAACCAGGACATCGGCTTGTTAAACAAAAGGACGGAAGGGTGGATTGCCGGTCTGCAATTGGCGGCGCTTTCCATCCAGGGGAACGTAGAACATGCTGTGACCATTCATCGTTTTTCCGGAAATGACAAATATGTCGACGATTATTTGACCGAAGAAGTATTGAAACGGTTGCCAGAAGCCGTCCAGGCCTTCCTCTTGAAAACATCCATCCTGCAACGCCTATCGGGAGATCTGTGCGCAGCCGTCACCGGAGAACAGGATGCTCACGCCATCCTGCGTATGCTGGAGAGAACGAATTCATTTGTAATTGCGCTGGATGGTGTGAATGAGTGGTATCGCTATCATCATTTGTTTGCAGACATCCTGGGGACGCACCTGAGAAAAAAGGATAAGGAACAGCTTCCGGCTTTGCATCGATTGGCGAGCAATTGGTTTGAGAAGAACGGGTGGGTGACAGAGGCGATTGAGCATGCGCTTTCGGGGGAGGACTGGGTTCGCGCAACCCGCTTGATTATCGCAAATGCTCCCGTGATGCTGAAGCGTTACGAGAATAAGACCCTTCGCAAATGGATGGAGCGTTTTGAAAAGTCCTGGCTAGAAAGTAATCCCGAGCTTTGCATTGCCTTTGCTTGGATGCATGTGCTGTCGGATGAGATCGAGCAGGCAGAAACGCTGCTTCGATTTGTTGATAAAAGCTTGCTTGGGGACATTAGGAATTTAGATGAGTGCAGGGTGGAAATCTGTGTACTACGAGGTTATATCGAGGTCATGCGTAGAAATACAGAGCTTTCGTTGACGTACATGGAGCAGTCCGTTCAGATGGAGCCCAAATTCAGTCGGTATTTCATCAATGGCATTGAACTTAATTCGGATGAGCCTTACGTACTTCGCAGTCGCGTGGCGCTGAGCGGGTATTTGACTAAAGTCAGTGAATATTATTTGAAACTGCGCACGATTTGGAAGCATAGTGGACTTGGGATATTGGCATATGGCTCGATCGTGTTGGCAGAGCTTTATTATGAGCGAAACGACTTTGAACAGCTGCGTTATTTCGTACCAAGGGCGATTGAGCTCGGGACCATTTCGTTGAACTTCGGTGTACTAGTTCCGGTTTATTTGGTATTGAGCCGATGGAGAAAAGCGGAGAAGCGCTATGATGAGATGCGGCTGGCTTTGGATGAAATCAGTGAGCTATGCCGACAGCACGATGCTCCCGCGCATTGGAGTGCTTTTGTAGATGTATACCGTGTCAGACTCTGGATCGATGAAGATGATCGTGAAAAAGTAGAGAAATGGACGGAGCCACTTAACAAGATCAGCAGCGAAATGGGCGCGTCTAGGCATGAGTTTGAGCGACTGATGCTGGCACGTTCCTACGTCTATTTAAAGAACAACGAGGCGGCCATCCGATTGTTAACAAGCCTCGTTCATGAGACAGAGATGAAGTCCCGACTTGGTAGCCGGATTGAGTCTTATATTTTGCTCAGCCAAGCGTTCCAGAATCAAAAGAAGTATCATGAAGCAGCAGATTGCATTCGTAAAGCGGTGGCATTAGCAGCGCCAGAGGGGTATGTTCGTATATTTTTAGATGAAGGCCCGACAGTTGCGAAAATGCTATACACGCTCTACAAAAGTAAAACTGCCTCCAAAGAGGAGCTGGCGTATATTTCTATTCTACTGAAACAGATGGAAAAAGAGTTTCCTGCCCTCGACATTCAAATTCGCATCTCCACAAAGCTAGACAAATTAACTGAAAGAGAATCGGAAGTGTTGGCGTTGCTCGGGGCAGGCTTATCGAATTCGGAGATTGCGGAGAAGCTGCACTTATCACATGGTACGGTGAAAGGATATGTGTATCATATTTTCAATAAGCTTCAGGTGCGAAACCGGGCACAAGCGATCATGAGACTAAAAGAAAGCGAGAATCATGAT
Source organism: Brevibacillus reuszeri (assembly GCF_002897295.1). Taxonomy (GTDB): domain Bacteria; phylum Bacillota; class Bacilli; order Brevibacillales; family Brevibacillaceae; genus Brevibacillus; species Brevibacillus reuszeri_A. The sequence continues at coordinate 23,920 of NZ_BEXF01000024.1, read as the reverse complement.
AGTAGTACCTAATTTCATAACTAGAGTTAGGTTTCTTTCCGAAAAACTGTTGCTATCATAGTACTGTTTCTGGATTCTTTCAAACATTCGGGAGGAAAACATGGAAAATGCTCTTATTGCTTTTGTCACTACGCTCGTGGTCGGAGTTGTTAGTTATATTGGTACCTGGTTTAGCAGTTTTGAGATTTCACGAACATTTACGAAATGGTACTTTATTGTTATTTTTGCGGCAGCATTGATTCTTGGTGTCCTTTCTTATTTCTTCTGGGTTGATTAGTGGCAAAGACGTTAAGAGGGTTTTTGCGGAATATATGGAATTATGACTAATTAAGTACAAGGAATCGGAAATAAAGGAGGCGGCAGTGATGAATCAGGGCGGCAAGTATATCAAGGTAGAGCCAGGAGTAGAAATCTTTGTTCAGGATGTAGGAAGTGGAGATCCGATTGTATTCATTCCGGGGTGGACGTTTACCACGGAGGTTTTTCATAAGCAGGTCGAGCATTTTCAAAAGACAAACAGAGTAATTGTCATCGACCCAAGAAGTCACGGCAGATCGTCTATCACGATGCATGGAAATGATTATGCGACGCATGGCTCCGATTTGGCAAAAGTCATCGAAGCGTTGGAGCTGAAGAATGTTACGCTGGTCGGCTGGTCATTTGGATGCTTGACCATTTGGGAATACATCAGGCAGAACGGGACGCAAAATATAAAATCGCAGGTCTTAGTCGATCTGTCGCCGAAGCCACTGTCAACCAACCATGAACAGGACTGGGTGGAAGGACCTTTGGACGAAATCGCGGCAGTTTATAGCACCTATTTGAGAGACTCCGAGAAGCAGCGGGAGTTTGTTACAGCCTATGTAACCGACGTCATGGTACAGAGAGAGCTGGAGGAAGGGGAGCTGAACTGGATTGTAGAGCAATCGCTAAAAACACCACATTACGTTGCAGCGAATCTGTTTGCAGCCGGTATGTTCTCTGATTACCGAGAAGAAGCCAAGCTGGGAAGTGACGCTGTACCGACTCTTACCGTCATTGCTGAGCATTGGGCTGATAAGGCGAAGAGTTTTGTGGAACAGCATGCGCCTAAATCAGCTATCGAGGTTCTCGGCGGACACTTGATGTTTTGGGAGCATGACGAGAAATTTAACCAGATTGTTGAGAAGTTTATTACAGCGTAAATTTTCTAGCCCTTTTGGAGGGGGAAAATATCATCCAGTGTGTGATGGGGCTCACCCAGAACATACTGGTTTCTTTTTTTTGGTCCCTGAAGGAGAAGGAGAGTGGTTCTAAAAAACTAGTTCAAAAAGCTCGAGTGAATTGGTAAATTATGCCCTTTTCTCATTTTTTATTTATTTGAAATAATGGTACGAAACTACTTTTATTTTCCAAATGAGGAGGAAACGATGCGAAAGAAGAGCTTTATTTTACTCATGGTATTCATGGCGACCTTACTTACTCCATCAGTCTTGGGGGCTGCTGGACTCAATATCAGCGCTGTTCTTTCCCCACAGATCAAGCTGGTCAAAGAAGGACAGCTCATCGACACCACGTCGAATACTCCAATCACCTATAACGGTAAGACGTACGTCCCTTTGCAAGTGGTAAGTCAGGCCATGGGTTATCAAGCAGAATGGGATGGCAAAAATCAAACGATTCATTTATCACCCGCGGATAACCAATACCCGCTTGTCAGCATGCCTGATGTTCAGCTCATATCTGTGGAGCCTAAGTATGATCTGATTACGAGCTTGGATGGGAAGACGTGGTTAGGCAGTATCAACCTGAATTTTGTTCATCAAAATGACAAGGACTTGGGCAGACAGCCGGTACTTGTTGTGGAAATGGTAAATAAGGATAAAACGGTTTTGACTAGTACGACCACCCTATTGAATAAATCCCAAGGAACGCAAAAGGGGTATACACTAGGAGACCACATTCGTTTACCATACAGCATCAAGATGAGTCGGGAAGAAGTCATCAAGCAAATGCAGGCTGACTACTATTACCGCATTAAGCTGAAGTAATCGGCAAAGGGAGAAAATACTTCGTGGATAAAAAGGCAAAGCAGATTTTGATGAAAACATTTTGGAGCAGTCAAGGCTGGAAACCCCGTCCGACTGAGTATACAGGAGCGGATTTTGAATATGCAAAAAGCAAGGGACTAATGTTTGACCCACTGACGATCAGTCATGACGAGTGCGCACACAGGCTGGTTGAGATCCGCGAAAAGGTGACAAAGGAGCAAGTAGCGTCAGCATTTTTACATAGTCTGTCTACGAGAAAGGTGTACCTGCGCAGTGCGCTTTCCAGCTGGGCCTTGTCCAAGTCATTTACGGCACACGCGTTTGAAAGCAACAAAGGCAAGGGTTTTCTGGTAGAAAACGGCGTTCATTATGCGATGTATGGGGATTGCCACATTTGTGACGGCTACCATATCGCAAGCCTTGCGCGCTATCAAAAGGAAGACCTCAATGTGCTGAATTTCGAAAGAATCAAGTGGGGCGGCGTGCGTCTGAATCATATTTTGTATATGACGCTTGATCTGGAGCTGCTCGGCCGTGAAGAGAATATCGAGGTGCAAGAAGAGGACATAGCTATTCTACATCAGGTGTTAAAGACGATTTCGGAGTGTGAGCCGACAGATGCGGCCCGTCAGTTGGAGAAGAGGCTTCACGGAGTGTTTCCTTCCAGTAAGGCGGAGCGGGATATCTTCATGGAAATTCTCGGGACGGCTGGCATTCTGATTCCGGCCAAGGACAGACCTGGACGCGGTGGGAAAAACGATTTTATGGCGGTCGTCAATTGGCGCGGTGAAGACGGTTTTTCCGAGCCAGAGGTACAAAACTTGTTTGGTCAATGGCTGTAGCACGCAATTTCACTTGCCCGCGTATGCTCCTCGAAGCGTCCTGGAGTCGAGGAGCATCGCGGTAAGTATGGCAAACCCCTACAAGTGAACAATTTCAATCCGCTTATCAAACTCCCGCAAATACTCCACAACCAATTTCCGATGGCAATGATGTGGCTTCTCTTCACTGCATAAAAAGCAAGGAACACGATCGCCGAGAAGCTCGTCCATCTGTGTTTCGATTTTCCTCTCCTGCAGTAAATCTGTAAAAGTTCGTTCAAATTCTACCCAAGAAAGCTCCTTTTGCTTGATTGCTTTTAACAGGGGCTCTGTCGGCGCTAACGAGAGATCATGAATATATTCGATGTTCAGTAATTCCAAAACGTATTCCAGGTCATCCTTTTTGGCAAAGCCGGCGAGCTGCGATGTATTTTGCAGACGAGTATCAATTACACGATCAACCTTGTGGTGCTGTAAAGTGGAGGCAAAGGTACGCAGAGATTTTTTAGAGAAGCCGATTGTCGTCACGAGCATGTCCATTCTCCTTATCTGTCTGTGCTTGTAATAGGGGGGTATCACGCCGATTGCGAAAAAATTGTGCTATAGCATGGATTCGACCTGGGTAAGGTTTGATCCTTTTTGTATATTTACTCATTATACTGTATGATTTTTCGGAAAAAACACAAAATAACTGGACATTAGGTAGCAGTTATAGCTATTGTGGAATTATACCTATATTAAAAGTGAGAATGAATCGCAAAATGATCGTTATCGGGTTTTGGATTGGGAGGTCATTATGTACAAGGTTGGGGTAATCGGTCCTCATTCATCCGTAGAACGCATTATTCAGATTGGCAAGGAATATGAGCAGACGATGGAGTTTGTTGCGTATCCATATCGTGACTTTCATGAAACGGAGAGCATCGTTCGCGAGCACAATCAGGATGTTGATGTTTGGCTGTTCTCGGGCCAGATTTCTTATATGACGGCGATGAAGGCGTTAAACTCAGAAGAAAAATTGGTTTATATTGAGCATACAGAGTCTGATATATATAAAAGTCTGCTGCACATGGGGTATTACCAGAATGAATTTTTGAATCGGGTGAGCATCGATGAAATTACAACCTCTCACCTGGAGCAGGCACTTCGGCAAATTGACATCGAGCCAAAGGAAATGTATATAAAGACGTTTGATATCAACTCAAGTACACAGGAATTAATCGATTTCCATCTCGAGCTGTGGAAAAGCGGCAAAACGAAGGGAGCAATCACCTGTTTTGAGGCGGTTTATTTAGGTTTAAAAGAGGCAGGAGTGCCCACATACCGGATCTCGACGACGGACATGGAAATACGTCAAGCACTACGCATTTTGGCAGAACGAACAAGAACTTTTTACTATAAAGACACGCAGATTGGCGTCCAGATCATTGAGATGGAGAATTTTGACAAGATAACCGAGAAGGCGAAAAGCTCCTATCATCTCCAGTATTTCGAGATGAAGGTGAAAGAAACGCTTCTGCGCTATTGTGAGAATCTGGACGGCTCCTTGATGGAAAAAGGAAACGGGCGTTATGTCATTTTCAGCTCACGTGGAGCCATCGAGCGGGAATTGAGAGTTTTGCAGGAAACGATTGCCCAGCTAGCAGAAGAATCCGATCACTCGGTCGCGGTCGGAATTGGCTACGGGGTCACTGTTCATTCTGCCGAAATAAATGCCCAACGTGCCATCCAGCTGTCAAAAGAAAGAGCGGAGCATGGGATCGTCATTGTTCAAGAGGACGGAACCATGATTCAATCGGCAGGGGAAGAGGAGGAGCTGCGCTATTCGTACCGTTTTGACGACAAGGAGCTGATCGAAAAGCTCAAGGACGTCAAAATCAGCGTGAAAAACTATCATAAGGTAGCTGCTCTGATCCGGAGAATGAATTGGAACGACTTTACGATTAAAGACCTTGCTGCCCATTTGTACTGGGACGAGCGCAACGCCAGACGCTTTATGGTCAGTCTGTGCGAGGTTGATTTGGCAGAGTATGCAGGGGAAGAAGCATTCTCTACACGTGGAAGACCAAGTAAACGATATCGGTTGAAATAACTGTCCAATATGTGGGCGGTTATTTTTTTTGCGCGTAAAAAATCGGCGTTGTATTGCGGGTGATCCACAATTGGAAGAGTTCAGGCGAGATTTTTTTTTTATAAATCTTCAGAATTTGAGATTGAAAAATAGAAATGATTAAAATATAATCCTTTTAAGTCAATTACCCTTTTATTACCCTTAAATAGCTTTGGCTGATCTATAGAGCTAATTCAAAGCGGTAGGGCGATATGGGTTGAATGATGCTCTACGTGTCAAAAAATAGAGGAAGGAGGATTGTGGTTCCTGATTTGTATAAGGTAAGCATCTATAGATTCTACTACGTGAAGAGAGAGGTACACTCATGAGTCAAGAACAATACCTGAAAAAGAAAATGGGCTTTTGGTCTCTCACAGCACTTTCTCTCGGGGGGATTATCGGGTCAAGCTGGCTCTTTGGTCCTTGGGCAACAGCTAAATTAGCTGGTCCTGCTGCGATTATATCTTGGTTGATTGGTGCAATCGTTATTACTTTTATCGCACTTGTTTACGCTGAGCTAGGAAGAGTGAAGCCTGAATCTGGCGGTTTAGGTCGCTACCCACTCTATTCCCACGGAAAAATGCTGGCAACCGTAACGAGCTATTCCATATGGCTAGGCTATTGTGCCACAGCGCCAGTGGAATCAGCGGGTGTTATTCAATACGCCAATCAGTTTTGGCCAGGGCTTTATGATGTAGCCAACGAACAGCTGACGACAGCAGGTATTTTGGCAGCATGCGTCCTGATGATCTTCTTCGTTGTCTTTAACTACTTCGGAGTGAAGCTGTTCGCTGTCACGAATACAGTGATTACCGTTATTAAATTCGTAGTACCAGTACTCACGATCCTTGCCTTCTTTATGACAGGCTTTCATACAGAGAATTTTACGAGTCAAGGCTTTGCACCAAACGGGTATGGCGCAGGTTTGAGTGCCATTTTAACAAGTGGAATTTTCTTCGCTTACACCGGTTTTGGAAACGTCATCATGATGAGTGGGGAAGTCGTCAACCCGCGAAAGAATATTCCGCTCGCTTTGATTGCTTCACTGGTTGTTGCAGCGATTATGTACGTACTGCTGCAAGTGGTCTTTATCGGTGCGGTTCCACCAGAAATGCTGGCAAATGGCTGGAGCGGAATCAAGTTTGATTCACCGTTTGCAAACCTGGCGATGATTGCCAACATGGTCTGGTTGTCTTGGATTATTACAGCAGATGCGATGGTATCGCCAACAGGCTCGGCGCTCGCTTACACAGCCGGAACCTCCAGACACGTTTTCGGAATGGCGAAAAGCGGTTTTCTGCCATCCTACTTCGGAGTCATCAACAAGCGATTTGGTGTTCCAACTCGTGCACTCGCTTTCAATTTCGTCATCGGCTTGCTTTTCTTGTTCCCGCTCAAGAGCTGGACGGCGATTGTTGCCATCGTTGGGGCGATCGGAATTTATAAATATGCCTCTGCATGTGTAACCGTCATGGTATTCCGTAAGGTTGGATTGACAAAAGACAATGGTTTGCCAGGTATGGCAGTGATTGCGCCACTCGCGTTTGTCTTTGCAACACTGCTCATTTATTGGACAAAATGGGGCAAGGTACAGCTGGGGATCACGGGTTTAATTATTGGAGTAGCCGCTTATTTGATCACTCACTTTGTCAAAAAGGAAAAGCCGATGGAGATCCTCGGTGGTCTGTATTTGATTGTCTATATCCTGATGCTCATCCTGTTGTCTTACTTGGGCAATTTCGGTGGACTCGGTGTTCTTCCAGAGCCGTTCATGTCGATCATTGCAGCAGTATTAGGGTTCATCTTTTACAACTTCGCAGTTTACAACGGTGTCTGGTATATGCGCAAAAAGGGCAACATTGCAGAGCTTGAGGAAAGCGTAACCCAGTAATCGTCATCACAAACAGAAATAAAGGAGAACTTGGATATGAAGCTTTGGGGAGGCCGTTTTAGAAAAGAAGAAAACAAACTGATGGAGGATTTTAATAGCTCTCTGCACGTAGATAAGAGATTGTATGCAGAGGATATTAAAGGAAGCATTGCACACGTAAACATGCTCGTGCAATGCAGTCTCCTGACTCCAAAAGAGGGGGAGGATATCGTACAATCGCTGATCTCCATTCGAGATGATATTGAAAATGGAATATTGCCGATCGAAGGAAACTACGAGGATATCCATAGCTTTGTGGAGTCCAATTTGACCCAGCGCATCGGGGATACAGCGAAAAAGCTGCATACCGCTCGAAGCAGAAACGACCAGGTTGCAGTCGATATCAGACAATACGCGAAAAACAAGGCTCTCGAAGTGGTTGAATACATTGAGGAGCTCCAGGACAGCTTGGAGAAAAAGGCGAGAGAAAACAACGTCATCATGCCAGGCTACACCCACCTGCAGCGTGCACAAGTCGTTACCCTCCAGCATCACCTGCTGGCGTACTACAACATGCTGAAGCGTGACAGACAAAGAGTTCTGAACGCCATCGAGATCATGGATGAAAGTCCGCTCGGCTGCGGTGCGTTGGCAGGGACTACTCACCTAATCAACAGAGAAATGACTGCCAAGGAATTGGGCTTCAAAAAGCCAGTCGATAATTTCCTGGATGGTGTGAGTGATCGTGATTACTTGTTGGAGCTGCTGTCTTGCTTCTCCATTCTGATGATGCATCTGAGCCGTTTGAGTGAAGAATTGATTTTGTGGAGCAGCCAGGAGTTCCGCTTCGTTACGATTGATGACGCGTACTCGACAGGCAGCAGCATTATGCCACAAAAGAAAAACCCGGATGCAGCCGAGCTGATTCGTGGAAAAACAGGCCGCGTGTATGGATCGCTGACATCGCTTTTGACGACGATGAAGGGATTGCCGCTTGCCTACAATAAAGACATGCAGGAAGACAAAGAGCCGTTCTTTGATGCATTGGATACGGTGCTGTCTTGCCTGCAAATCATGTCCAAAATGATTGCGACCATGAAGGTCAACAGTGAAAATATGAAAAAAGCGGTGAAAGAGGGCTTCCTCAATGCGACAGAGGTTGCTGACTATTTGGTTAGCAAAGGCGTTGCCTTCCGGGATGCACATAGCATCGTTGGCTCTATCGTCATTTATTGCGAGGATCATCAAAAAGCGATTGAGGAGCTGTCGCTTGCGGAATTGAAGCAGCAAAGCCCATTCATCGAGGATGACATCTATGAATTCATTGAGTATCGCAACATCTTGAACAAAGGGATCAAGGTAGGTTTGCTGAAATAAGTGCATGGAATGAAATAGGCAAAACCCGAGGACTTTTCCAAGTTTCTCGGGTTTTGCGTGTTTTACTTGCTTGGTATTTTTTCGATTAGTTGACCAACCCATTTCTCCTTCTCTTGGTGCAATTCAAGAGCAGCATAGACACCATTCTCCCGTTTCCAAAGCATGTACGCTTGCTTCTCGGTCGGATGGACAAGAAGTAGTGGCATCGTATCCCCTTTGATCCGATATTTTAGCAGCTCTGTCTTGGCTATCTCCTGTAAATAAGCGGCTTCGATGGGGTTCCCAAGACTTATTGGGGGATGATGGAGCAGTTCTTCCATCTCAAAATAATCAATTTTTACCCAATCGACATTCGTCAGCTGAAAAGCGGCAATCGCTTCCTCCCAAACTGCCTGTAGCATCTGTTCCACCTCTTTGTTTTCCTCACTAGTGCCCCGCCTATATCGAATGCTCATCAGCTCACCTTGGGCGTCAAGTGTAACAAAGTAAGAAAAGGAATCATGGGAGTCAGGCATGCTTCTAGGCTGAAATTCGACGATTGATTCTAACTGAACCCCAGTAGGCTTTTCCTTGCCTTCTTCTCCACGGATGGTTGCCGATGGAGTGACAGTGGAAGCGATATAGTCTTGCACAAGCTGTTTGTCGATGTATGTAAGCCAATCGGCAGCTTTTTCTTTGGCTTGTTCGATAGACAGAGGTGTTTGCGCGTCATTTTCCAGTCCGTAGCGGTTGAATGAAATCAACTGTCCGGTTTTTTCGTCGACGGTAATAGCAGCAACGTCGTCTCCAGCTTTTTTCAATGTCATCACATAGACTTGATGATTGGTGGGCCTGTCATAGTCACTTTCAATTGTGTATGGGAGCCTCAATTCAGGGAATGCCGTCAGTACCTTTTCAAAGGTAGCTTTGATCGAGTCTGGCATATTGTCTAGTGAGACGCTTTTTGCGGTCGCTCCTGTCGTTATGTAGGGGGAGGGAAGGGCCGACTGCTGGACAGGCAAAAGACTCTCGTAATTTTTATAGAATAGAAAGCCAAAAAAGAAGACCGCTGCGCCTATCACAATCCATTTCAAGTGATCGTACAATTGTAACTTGCTCTTGGACTGCTCTACTTTTTTTAACAGGACTTTCTGAATTTCTTCTGTTTTCTGTCCGGTTAAGGTGTAATGGGGCATGCTTCTCAATTTTTGAAACAAGCTTTCATGATCATGAGAAAGTTTCATGCTGTATTCCTCCTTTTGCTACAGGATTGAGCTCGTTTTCTAGTTGTTTTAGTGCGCGATGCATCGTGACATTTACTTTTGTTAGACTCCAGCCAAGGATTTCTGCCGTTTCTGCTCCTGATAATCGCTGGATTCCCCTCAATATCAATACTTCACGATAGGACTGCTTTAGCTTGCTGATGGCTTCATACAGCTCTCGAGCATCCTCACTGGCTTCAAGTGCCTCGGTAGGTGTCTTTTCGGTGGATAAAAAGGAAGTCAGTAGCTTGCCGCTAAACAGCTTTTTTAGCTTTTGCTTTCTGTAATGGTCAATTGCTGCGTGACGAGCAATGCTGATAAGCCATGTCTTGCGATTGGATTTGTTCTCGAAACGATCAAAATGGGTAATGACCTTGATGAATACATCCTGAACGATATCTTCTACGTCCATGCTTCCTGTGTAATAGACAAGGTAGTTATAAATGTCGTCCTTGTATTGAACAAATAAGCGTTCAATTTCTTGCTTATTCTGCACATTTTTCACTCCAATCTTATTCATGCACAGATTAGACGGATAATCTTTCTTTTTTATTACAACATCTTCCATGTGTGAAAATGCTGCACCTTTGCTAATCTTCCCCCTTTTTACTATGATACAGATACAATCATATGGCTCTTGTCATACTGTTAAAAATCCATATTAGGATGATGATTCGATGAACATTTTACTTGTAGAAGATGATAAAACGATCGCGTCTGGACTCGAGTACTCCCTACAGCAAGACCAGTTTTCCACAGTTTTGTGCCATGACGTCGCATCTGCGAAAAAGGTTATAACCGATCAGCTGGATCAGTTTTCTCTATGCCTATTTGATTTATCCCTGCCAGATGGAAGCGGGTATGAATTGTGCAAAATGGTGAAGCAGCATAGCGACATCCCCGTAATTTTTTTGACGGCTGTTGATGATGAGGTAAATGTTGTGATGGGACTGGATATGGGAGCGGACGACTACATTACAAAGCCTTTTCGCATTCGCGAGTTGCTTTCACGGATCAAATCGGTTTTGCGCAGATATCATAAGCAGCCGCAGACCAAGACGGTCATTGAAATCGATCCGATCCGCGTCCATACATTAGAAGGAAAAGTGTACAAGCATGGCGTTGAAATCCAATTAACTGCTTTGGAGTACCGCTTATTGCTGATCTTTGCGAATCATCTCGGGCAAATTCTCTCCAGAAATCAGCTGTTGGAACAAATTTGGGATATTGCAGGGGACTTCGTTAACGATAATACGTTAACCGTTTATATGAAAAGGCTGAGGGAAAAACTGGAGGATGATCCGAAGGCCCCAACCATCATTAAAACCGTACGTGGTTTAGGGTATAAGGTCGGTGAGTAGCATGCTGCGTAATTATGAAATCCGCCTCGTATTCTTGGTGATGTGTACGATCAGTTTGGTTATGCTTGTAGTCGCGGCGTTTTTTTCACTTGCTGCCGTCGTCCTCGTTCTACTTACTTCTATGTTACTCATCGGATGCAGCCTTCTTTTTACGAGATTGAGATATCAGGAGATTGAAAAGCTGTCGGGCTACTTGCGGCGAATTAGCAGTGGAGACTATACCCTCGACGTCCGCGATAATCGCGAAGGGGAATTCAGCATTCTGAAAAATACGATTTATAAAGTAACCGTCATGCTGTCGGAGCAAAGCACTCTCTTGCATAAAGACAAGATCCATCTGACAGACGCGATTTCTGACATATCCCATCAGCTAAAGGCACCTCTCACCTCGATGCTGGTCATGGCGGATTTAGTAGACGACGCCAAACTGCCAGAAGCGAAAAGAAAGGAATTTACACGCAATATTCGCACTCAGCTCGAACGGCTGGATTGGCTTGTTTCAACGTTATTAAAGCTATCAAAAATTGATGCAGACGCCGTGCAGTTCAAGAATGATTCAGTCATGGTGGCAGGGCTCATAGAAAAGGCGCTACAGCCCGTTCTCATTCCGATCGACATCAAAGACCAAACGATTTCGATAACGGGAGAAGACAGCGTCTCTTTTTTAGGTGATCTAAATTGGACAACAGAAGCGATCATCAACATTTTAAAAAACGCTGTGGAGCATACGCAGGAGGGTGGAACCATCGCGATTTCTTTTTCAGAGAATCCACTGTATACAGAAATTGTGATCAAAGATAACGGGAAAGGCATCCCCAGGGAAGAGCTCCCATTTATTTTCAAGCGTTTTTATAAAGGAAAGGGTGCGGGAGAGGGAAGCAGCGGCATCGGTCTCTCGATGGCTCACAGCATCATCACGAAGCAAAATGGAGATGTAGATGTTCAGAGTGATATTCATGAGGGAACTACGTTTCGGATTCGTTTTTACAAGCGAGTCATCTAGCAAGGTTTACGTGACGAGACTGTCACTTTCCAGTCACTGCAGTGTCACTTCGGACAGATATACTACATCCATCAGCAAACGTATGGAGGTTTCAGTATGGAAATTTTGAAGATCGAACATCTGTCTAAAGTGTTTGGAAAAGGTGATACAGCAGTAAAAGCGCTCGATGACGTATCGTTCTCGGTGAACAAAGGAGAGTTCGTTGCCATCATCGGTCCGTCTGGCTCGGGAAAATCCACGCTATTGCATTTGCTAGGTGGTGTAGATCGACCGACGAGTGGAAAAGTATTTGTGGATCGTACAGATATGTACAGCCTGAATGAAACGCAGCTGGCGATTTTCAGGCGGAGGCAGATCGGGTTGATTTATCAGTTTTACAATCTTCTCCCGATTTTAACAGTGGAAGAAAATATGCAGCTGCCGCTCCTGCTTGATGAGCACCAGGTGGATCAAAAGCAGTTTGAGGATCTAGTGAAGACGTTGAATTTACAAAATCGCTTAAATCATCTACCTAACCAGTTATCCGGTGGACAGCAGCAGCGGGTCTCGATTGGAAGAGCATTGATGAATCAGCCCGCGATCATACTGGCAGATGAGCCAACCGGTAATTTGGACAGCAAAAACAGCAGCGAAATCATTGACTTATTGAAAATGTTCAACAAGACCTTGCATCAGACGTTGATTATGATTACCCATGATGAGCGAATTGCTTTGCAGGCCGATCGCATTATCGCGATTGAAGATGGACGGATTGCGAGAGACGAGGTCATTCGACCATGAATATCATCAATAAGCTAACGCTCAGACATTTAATCGAAAATAAGAAACAGACGCTTGTGACCATTATTGGAGTCATTATTTCAGTAGCGATGGTAACGGCTGTTATCACGCTTGGCTCGTCTTTTTTGACGCTGATGCAAAAGGAAACGATAAAAGATTATGGTGAATGGCATGTTTTGTATAGGAGCGTAAACAAAGAGCAGCTCGAAGCGATCAAGCAGGATACTGAAACCAAACAACTCATGACTTCAAAGGAACGCGGCTATGCCTTGCTTCCAGGGAGCCAAAATGCAGGTAAGCCCTATTTGTTTATTAAAGCGTATAATGCCCAAGGCTTTACAAACTTTCCGATTGAATTGAGCGAAGGGAGACTTCCAGAGAGCGCGAATGAGATTGTTCTCTCGGAAGCGATTGCCACAAATGCCAAAGTCACCTATCAGATCGGGGATCACTTAACCCTCGAAGTTGGGCAGCGCTATAATCAATCTAACCCAAGCGATTCGAATTTGTCGCAAAATGACCAATTGCGCACTAGCGCTGGTGCGAGCATGGAAACCTTAGTTGATACAAAAGCCGAGACGTATACCGTTGTCGGGTTTATCAAACGTCCTACATGGGAGCAGACGTGGGCACCAGGGTATACAGTTCTTACGTATGTAGATGAGAATATGCTGGACGCAAACAAGACAGTTGACGTAAGCGTTGTCGTGAAGAACATCGATAACACTGTATATGATCATGCCAATGACTTGGCAGAGAAAAACAACATCAGCTCGTTTAAAACGAATGATTCGTTACTGCGTTATTATGGTGTGATGGGTGGCGGATTGGGCCAAACCTATAACTCTTTATTGCTCATTGTTGTGCTTGTGATTGTCGTTGGCTCTGTTTCGTTAATCTACAATGCCTTTGCGATTTCTGTCTCGGAGCGTTCACGTCATCTCGGGATGCTCTCAAGTGTTGGGGCAACGAGAAGACAGAAGCGTAATTCGGTATTTTTTGAGGGAGCGGTGATTGGCGCCATTAGCATTCCCTTGGGCGTCATCTGCGGCATGCTTGGAATCGGCATTACTTTTGGCTTTATCAACCCGATCCTTGAGGATGCACTGGGAGTCACTGAAAAACTGACGTTGGTCGTCACGCCTTTATCAATTGCACTCGCTTGTCTGGTATCGGTTATCACGATCTTCATATCTACGTACGTTCCAGCTCAAAGGGCCTCTAAGATTTCTGCTATCGATGCCATTCGGCAAACTTCGGATATCAAACTCACAAGTAAGGCACTAAAAACCTCCAAGCTGGTCAAACGGTTATTCGGTATCGAAGCGGAGATTGGCTTAAAAAATTTGAAAAGAAACAAACGCAGATATTACGCGACTGTTTTTTCCCTTGTCATTAGCATCGTGCTGTTTCTGACCGTGTCCTTTTTCACCTCCAACCTGCAGAAATCACTTGAGATTTCGCAACAAGGCTATAACTATGATATCGCTATATACACAGTCGGCGAAGGGGCAACGCTAGAGGACGAACAATCGGTAAAAACGATCACATCGTTGGAAAATGTCACTGAATCGAATCTGATGAAACAAATGAATGGCAGCTTCATGTGGCTTGCTGAAGAGGTTGTTCAAGAAAATGTAAAACCGTACTTGTACCAGGAACGTAACTTGTACAAATACAATATACGTGTAAATAGCATGCAAGAAGACAAGCTGAAAACGTATGCCAAACAGGTTGGGGTTGAGTATGCGAAGCTGACGAATCTGGATCAGCCGACGGCCATTTTGATTGATACCATGACGTTCCTGGATGAAAAGGGTAAATTTATCGAGACGAAAGTAGGTGGGAAAGTCGGAGAAATGCTGGATCTCGTCTCCGAGGATGATAAGCAGCAAGTTGTCAACAAGGTAGAGCTGGCCGCAGTCACTGACAATTTCCCAATGGGAATTGTACAAACCGATAGCATCCTTCAAGTGAATCTTGTCGTGTCCGAGCCCGTTTTCGAGCAGCTCTTGAAAAAAAGCGTCTTTGTTAGCTCTTATCCAGGACTCTACCTGAAAAGCAAGGAGCCTTTGAAAACACAACAGGATATTGAGGAAATGCAAAAGGATTTAACTGTCATGAACCTGTTTCAAGAAAGACAGCGCTCTGAACGAAAGATATTGTTCATGTCTGTTTTTGTATATGGCTTCGTGGCATTAATTACGGCGGTTTCAATGGCGAATATATTCAACACGATTTCGACGAGCGTGGCTCTTCGTAAACGGGAATTTGCGATGCTGAGGTCGGTTGGAATGACGCCGAAAAGCTTTCATAAAATGATCAACTACGAGAGCATTTTTTATGGAATCAAGTCGCTCGCCTACGGTCTTCCAATCAGTGCCGTGATTATGGTGTTGATCTATCGCTCCTTCATGTATAGCTTTTCGTACGAATTTGTCTTGCCTTGGGCTAGCATTCTATATGTGATTGCTGCTGTATTTGTGATCGTGAGCTTGTCCATGTATTACGCGAGTATAAAAGTGAAGAAAGCAAACATTATCGATGCTTTGAAGCAGGAGAATTTATAGATGTAGAGGAGAAAGAAGCCCTTCCTTTAGAGGGGGCTTCTTTTTCTATGCTCATTTATGGCCCTAAATCGTAGAGGGAACGACGAACGTCGGATTTTGCTGATTCAAAATATCTTCCATCCGCTGCTTCACACTCTGCTTATAGGCTGGATCAGGCAAAATGTAAAAGCGATTGTTCTTGATTGCAATAAACGTCTGCTCCGCAATCTCATCAGGAGAGATGCCTTGCTCGACACCTGCTCGGATGAACTGGTCAATCATGGTGGTCATCTGAGTAGGGGCTGCGATGTCGCCAGGCTTACTTAGCTCGGCAGGACGATTCCGCTCAGCATCGCAGATTTGTGTACGCACAAAGCCGGGGCACAGTAAGGAGACGCCGATGTTAGAGCGCATCAGCTTCAGCTCGTGGTAGAGCGTTTCCGTCAGACTGACAAGTGCATGCTTGCTTACCCGGTAAATACTGTTTCCTGGACCTGATTCGAGTCCCGCGAGAGATGCTGTATTCACAATATGACACTCTGTTTCCTGCTGCAGCATGATTGGGACAAAAATTCGTGTTGCGTGTATGGCGCCCCACAGGTTGACGTTCATGATCCATTGCCAATCGGCAGAGGTGCTGTTCCAGATGGTGGAGCCTCCGCCAACCCCGGCATTGTTAAACAAGAGATGGATTGCACCGAAAGTCTCCATTGTTTTTTGAGCCAGAGCTGAGATGTCGCTTTCTTTGGCTACATCAGTCACTACGGCAAGGACGGTTGCGCCAGCAGATTTCAATTCCTGCTCCGCTGTGGCAAGTGCCGCTGCCTCCACGTCCGCAAGCACGATCTTCATGTCTTCCTGCGCACAGCGTGTTGCCAGTGCGCGACCGATCCCGCTGGCAGCTCCTGTGATGACGGCTACCTTGTTTGAAAAGTTATTCATGGCATCCTCCTTGAAAGAAAAATAAACAGACGAAGTAGTTGTTTGTTTTTATAATAATAGACATATGTTATTTTTGTCTATTAAATATTAATCTTCATGTTTTCGTTTATGCCGACAAGAGCGGGCGTTTTCCAGACAGATCGAGCTTGCAGATCAGGGGAAAACGAATTGCATAAGCAAAAAAGAGTATCTGGCGAGGTGTGATGGTTACACCAAGCCGAGATACTCCTTTTTCCCTGAAGCTTATTACGAACAAATTCCTTCGCGCAGACCTGTTTACCGACTAGCAGAAAACTTGCTTACCCCATTGAAAATCCAATACTCAAGACCCTTGGCAGCCTTTTGAACCAAGTTTACGGAGCTGTGGGTCTGTGCAAAATGCAGTTCATCCTCTGTGAGCGGAATCATCCACAACAGATTGACAGGATCACCGCCGACCATAGGAAAAGATACAGCAGGAGCCTCGTCCGGCTTCGCGAGCAGCATCGAAGTAAATCGCTCATCTATCTCACTGATTTCTCGGCACGGAATCGTGTGCCCCTGAGCAAGGAAGGTCAGGTATGACCAGGGCAGGGAGGTTTGACCGCTGATGTATGCCAGCATTTGCTGCTCGTTTTTGGCTAGCCACTCGGTTTCGCAGGCAAAAGCGAATTCGAATCTGCGCAACAGCTCCGGTGTCTCTGTATACATCTCGACCTTTGGCTGAGGCAAAATGGATACTCCTAGTGTGACAACATAGGTGACGTTTTCCTTCTCGATCGTCACCATGGCTTTAGGCGGCCAGTGGCCTCCGTCAATGGCGTAATACTTTTTTACAGGACCAAGGCTTGCGGTGATGGCACCGAGAAACTGCTCCTGCATAGCTGGCCATGGATCATCGTCCCAGCTCGCCCAAAATTTTTGTGCCGACTCGATGCGGGCAAACAATTCGTTTGTCTCGGGGGTTCCTAGTGGAACGCAGATCGAGGATTCTCCGGTGCAATCCTTGGCATAAGCAGGATAGCTGGAGCCATCTGGCGCAGAGCCTGCCCACCCGGGAATGACGGAGAGCACCTCACCTTGATAGAGCAGAGCCGCAGCATCGCCTTCCTCGAACCAGACGACGGAAAGCTGATCCGGGTCCAGTCTGGGAGCACCGTCCGGGTGGGCACAACAGTCACGCGGCAGCATCGGAGCTTGACCATCCTCCATGGCTGCAACATCTATCGTGTCTGGGGCCTTCCCGTAGTTTCTGACCCAGCCAGCGCGGATGCTGGCGTATTCCTCACCTGGATTATTCCATAAATAAAAGTAGACACAATGTTCATCCTCTTCTACAAAGGCTTGAATCTGACAAATGGGCGAAAATTCCTCTAAAAGAACGTTTTTCATCGAATCACCTTCAATCATTGAAATCGTTTGTCCGATACTTATTTAGAGAGATTACGTCTTGCATAGAACAGGGATAGAATACCATAATTGACTTTTGGTGACAAAATTCCGTCTAGTGAAAATTTGGGTTGAGAAACGAGGGAGAAGGATGAAGCACTGCACGTTATACGTCTCTATACAGCAGCACCAAAAAGTAATCGATGCAATCATGGAGGCTTTTCGTGACAAGTCGGTTGAGGTGTCTGCAGATGGGCAGACCGTAACGGTAACAGATAAAAAATGGTTTAGCAAAAGTACGGTCACGTTTACTCTCATGCGCGAGGATAGTGATTCGGAAGCATTTCTGCAAATGAAGCAAGGGATGTACGGCTTTTTCGCACAAATCGAAACAAGCCACGAAAAAGTAAAGCAAAAGCTACTGCTGCAAATAACCGCTCTCAATGTGGCGGTCGGAATCGCAGCAAGCAAAGAGATAGATGAGGAACTGTTCCGCAGAATTATTACAGTTGCTGGCGAAGTGCTTGGCATCGTTTTTCTGCCCTCGGGAGATATGTTGGACAAGCAGGGCAGCTTGATCCTGAATACCTCGGGGGAATCGGAGCTTGATGATTTTATGTTAAATGTGAGCGTGGACTTGATCGATAGGCATGTCCGGCCTTCGCAGTCGGGAGAAGAGCGGAAAGCACGCAGCATCAAGCTTTTGCAGGAGCAGGGGATTCCCTCCATTGCACATCTGCCGGTCATCGTCGGGGATGAGGAGGCGATCATCAGGACAAAGGAGGAGATTGTCCAGCGTGCAATCGCCTTGTGCTTGATTGCCTTATACGCTGGCGGAATCGCCGAAAATGGTAACGTCCAGGAAGAGCGAGAGTTTATTGAGGAAATTATTGAGCAATACGGGGCAGCCAATTTCTTTACGGAAAAAGAAAAAATGCTATTGGGTGATCCCCAGCCCAACCAGACAGATACGATCCAGATGGTATGGATGTACGAGTGCTACTGGGTGCTGTTGTGGGCACTCGGGTATAAGGAAGAGCTCGAGTTTCCCGGCCAAATTTGTAATGTGGGAATGGCGGTTGACGCTTTGCGAAGCGCTGGTGACTACGACACCTTCTATCAGAATGCAGTGGTGCGCAGCAAGGCAGAGATTCTGGATCAGGCCGATTTGATCTACCGCTACGACTGGGCTTGCGTCAATGCGAGAATAAATGGCAGGACTGTAGAGGGCGGGCTGAACGATGAGGTCGTATTGGAACGTCACAGGGCGCTGAATTGGCTCGTCAACTACATGGAGGACGAGTGGGATGATGTGCGGACAGATACGTAAAGACGCATGATAAAAATGCTGGAAAGGATAAGCTGATGTCGCGGAAAACGATGTCAGCTTTTCTTTTTTCATAAAGTTATCAGGTGCTTGTTTCGAATCGTATGGTAGCAGGTAGCCACCTATGGAAAAAAGATGAAAAATACGTGTTGAATTTTCTTTAAATTTCAAATAGACTATTTTTAAGTAAATAACGACATGATAACGACACATGTCGTTAGAAGAAGTACCGAACAGGGAGGGGCGAAAGATGTCAAACGACAGAATGGATTGTAGGGAAGTCAGCAGCAAGCATTTTCGTGGCAGAAACAAGGGGAATTATCAATTTGTTGCTCACAGCCGGGTGAGGACCTCATGAAGCAATATATTTTAAAAAGGTTGCTGTCGGGTGTCATTGTGCTCTTTGGACTATCCGTTTTTACGTTTATGCTCATCCATTTCATCCCTGGTGATCCGGTGCGGATTATGCTTGGGCAGCGGGCAACGGTAGAACAAATCGAAGCATTGAGGGAAGAACTCGGACTTAATAAGCCGCTCGTCGTCCAGTATTTGGACTACGCGTCCGGCGTGGTCAAAGGAGATTTGGGTACTTCGCTCAAAACAGGCAGACCCGTGAGCACAGAAATTGCCGAGCGGTTTCCAGCTACAGCAAAAATGGCCGTGGCAAGTCTAGGGGTGGCCGTGGTTGTCGGGATTGGGCTCGGAGTTCTCGCGGCGAGGTTTAAAGATACGTTTTTGGATGGCCTTATTATGACGTTTTCAACCTTTGGCATGGCTCTTCCGGGCTTTTGGTTGGGGCTGCTGGTGATTCTTGTGTTTTCCGTACACCTGGGCTGGTTTCCGATCGCGGGAGGAACCGGATTTATGGATATTGTGCTGCCTGCGGTCACGCTTGGAACTTTGACGGCGACGGCACTGAGCCGCTTGACGCGTGCGGGCATGGTCGAGGTTTTGTCCAATGACTACATCCGAACCGCTCGTGCAAAAGGAATGGGGGAGCGAATCGTGCTGCTGCGCCACGCCTTTCGCAACGTGATGATCCCGATTGTGGCGGTCATCGGACTGGAATTTGCGGGACTTTTGGGTGGTGCCGTCATTGTCGAGCAAGTATTCAACTGGCCAGGAATCGGGACTTTGGCAATTCAAGCCATCAGCTCGCGGGATTTCCCCATGATTCAGGGAACGACCTTGTTTATCGGTGCGATTTACGTCCTTGTCGTGATTTTGATTGACGTGTTGTACGCTGTTCTTGATCCTCGCATCGATTACACAGCAAAAAGGGAGGGAGCGTAAGCATGAGCGAGCTGAACAAAACAATTCCTGTCCGTTCGATCTGGCGGAAGGAAAGATCACTACCCCGCTTTGAACTCTTGGACAAGATTATGCAAAAAAGAAAGGCGAAATACAGCTTCTTCATGATGCTGGGGATTATTCTCATCGGGATCATTGGTCCATGGATTGCCCCGCATGATCCGACCAAAACGTATTACGAAGCTTTCATGCAGGGACCCTCGGCGGAATTTTGGCTCGGGACGGATGCCATCGGTCGTGATATTTTATCGCGTCTGCTGTATGGAACCCGGGTGACTCTGACTGTCGCTGTGATGGCTTCTGCGATGACGTTTGTCGCTGGAACGCTCATTGGTGTAACGAGCGCGTACCTGGGAGGAATTTTTGACAACGTGATGATGAGGATCATGGACGTTTTGCTTGCACTGCCAGGGATTGTACTGGCTTTGGCGATTGTAGCTGCACTTGGACCCAGTCAGGAAAATGCGATGATTGCGATCGGGATCGCATCTATACCCGGTTTTGCCATCTTGGTTCGCGGAGCCGCTCTAACGGTCAAAGGCTCAGGGTATGTGGAAGCGAGCCGGTCAATTGGAAGCTCCAACTGGTGGATTATTATCAACCAACTGATTCCGAATATTTCAAATATACTGATCGTGTATACAACGATGTTCATTGGGGGTGCAATTTTAGGGACATCTGCACTCGGGTTTATTGGACTGGGAGCCCAACCCCCGACTCCCGAATGGGGAACGATGCTGAGTGAAGGCAAGGATTACTTGCGGGAAGCTTGGTGGCTGGCGACGTTTCCGGGACTGGCGATTACGATTGTCGTCTTTACCGTCTACATGCTAGGTGATGCCCTGCGTGATATTTTTGATCCGAAATCGTAAGGACGTGGTCCATCATTTGCAAGGAGGAGACAACATGAAAAACGTGCTGGAAGTATCCGGTTTGACAACCACGTTTGCTAAAAATGAAAAGGCTTTCAAGGTAGTGGACGATCTTTCTCTGTATGTGGAGAAGGGGGAGGCCTTGGGCATCGTAGGGGAGTCCGGCTGTGGAAAAAGCGTCGCCTCGCTCTCGATGATGCGCTTGCTTGGGAAAAACGGAAAAATCGAGGGAAGCATCCAGTTAAACGGCAAGGAATTGTTGGCGTTCAGTGAAAAGGAGATGCAGAGGCTCAGAGGAAAAGAAATGGCGATGATTTTTCAAGAGCCGATGACCTCTCTCAATCCGGTATTGACCATCGGCAAGCAAATGAGTGAAGGACTGGAAAAGCATGAAGGCATGAAGCGCGCCGAGGCAAAGGAGAAAGTGATCGAGCTGCTTACACAGGTAGGTATCTCGCGGGCAAGTGAAATCTACCACGAGTACCCGCATCGCCTATCGGGAGGAATGAGGCAGCGTGTCATGATTGCGATGGCGATTGCCTGCAGCCCGAAGCTACTCATAGCGGATGAACCGACGACGGCTCTCGATGTGACGATACAGGCGCAAATTCTCGATCTGATTCAAAAAGTCCGCAGGGAGATGGGCATGTCGCTGATCATGATCACGCATGATTTGGGCGTGGTCGCCGAGACCTGTGACCGGGTCATGGTGATGTATGCCGGGCAGGTGATTGAATCGGCTGATGTACGATCCCTGCTGCGTAACCCGAAGCATCCGTACACCATCGGGTTGATCCAGTCGAGTCCGCATAAAGCCAAAGGACAAAAGCGACTGAACAGCATTGCTGGTAGCGTACCAACTCCAGACGAATATCCCAAGGGCTGCCGTTTTGCCCCGCGCTGCGACAAAGTCATGCCTGTTTGTCTTGAACAGAATCCGCAGCTGATGGCGGTGGACCAGCAGTCCCAGTGCAGATGCTGGCTGTATCAGGAAAATAGCGAGAGATCGGCGGTGAATCTATGACGACGCCACTTTTGGAAGTGAAAAATTTACAGAAGCGGTTTCTCCTGGGCAAAGGGTGGTTTCAAGAGCCGTCTTACGTTCATGCAGTGAACGGTGTGAATGTGATCGTAAATGAAGGGGAGACATTGGGGATTGTCGGGGAGTCAGGCTGCGGCAAGTCGACGCTGGGAAGGTGCATATTGCGCCTGATAGAGCCGACAGAAGGAGAGATTGTTTTTCAAGGCAAAAACATTCGGACTTTTAGCAAAGCAGATATGCACAACGTCCGACGGAACATGCAGATGGTGTTTCAAAATCCATTTGATACGCTCAATCCCAAGCTGACCATCCAGCATATTTTAACCGAGCCGCTGATAGCCCATCGCATACCCAGAGAACAGCGCCAAGCACTGCTCGAAGAGACGATTGAAATTGTCGGCTTGAGCAAAAGGCATCTCACGCGGTATGCCCACGAATTTTCAGGGGGACAAAGACAGCGGATCGGGATTGCGCGGGTTTTGATGCTCAGGCCAAAGGTGATTATTGCCGACGAGCCCGTATCCGCTCTGGATGTGTCGATCCAATCGCAGATTCTCAATCTGTTGCAGGATTTGCAAGAGCAGTTTTCTCTGACGTACCTCTTTATTTCTCATGATTTAAGTGTTGTTGAACACATTGCCGACAGAGTAGCCGTCATGTACTTAGGGGAAGTCATTGAGCTGGCGAAAAAAGAAGAGCTGTTTCAGAAGCCGTTGCACCCGTACGCGCAATCGCTGCTGTCTGCTGTACCTATCTCTGATCCGGATGAGAAAAAGGAACGGATTATCTTAACAGGAGACTTGCCCTCGCCCTCCAATCCCCCTGCGGGCTGCAAGTTTCACCCACGCTGCTGGGCGTGCATGGACGTATGCAAAAAGGAAGTGCCAGCTTTGAAAGAAGTAGAGGGCAGAATGGTCGCTTGTCATCTCTATTAGGTGCAGGCGGCCGAAATTAGAAAAGGTGGAGGTGCCATGGATCGATGCTGGACTCGCGTTTAACCAAATTGGCAGATGTACTGGTGAACTATTCGACCCACGTTCAGCCCGGAGATCATGTACTGATTGAGGCGATTGAAATCGACACACCATTGATCAAAGAGCTGGTGAAAGCTGTCCATCAGGCAGGCGGACACGCTCATGTAAATCTGCAGGATCATTCTGTACAACGTCAGCTATTACTAGAGGGGACAGCTGAGCAATTGAAGACTTGGGCAGAGATTGATCGGTTCCGGATGGAGAAGATGCAAGCCTTTATCCTCATCGAGGGAGGACACAACATCAACGAACTCTCGGATGTGCCCGACGAGCAGATGAAGCTGTCCGCTTCCTTTTCTAAAACAGTGCGTCAGGTGCGGCTCCAGAAAAAATGGGTATATCTGCGCTACCCGAATCCCGCTGTGGCACAGCTGGCCAATAAGAGTACAGAAGCCTTTGAGCAGTTTTTCTTTGATGTCTGCACGATGGATTATGCCAAAATGGCCGAGGCCATGCTGCCACTAAAAGAGCTAATGGAAAAAACAGACCGTGTGAAAATCATTGGACCCGGCACAGAGCTTGCTTTTTCGATCAAAGGAATCCCAGCAGTTTTGTGCGCAGGCGAAAACAATATTCCCGATGGTGAAGTGTTCACTTGTCCAGTACGTGAATCGGTAAACGGTGTCATCACCTTTAACACGCCATCTCCTTATCAGGGCTTTACGTTTGAGAATGTGCGTCTGGAATTTGCAAACGGAAAGATTGTGAATGCGACAGCAAATGATACGAAGCGTCTTGAAGGCATTCTTGATACGGATGAAGGAGCACGCTATATTGGCGAGTTTGCGATCGGCGTCAATCCTTTCATACGAGAACCGATGAAGGACATTTTGTTCGACGAAAAAATTGATGGCAGCTTCCATTTCACACCGGGACAATGCT
>NZ_BEXF01000023.1 GCF_002897295.1 Brevibacillus reuszeri | reverse complement strand
CTTTGTCCGACATGCTCCAGTCACCGCGTCAGTTTCCTTTCACGGGTAGTCGGCTGGTGATAGGCAAATGTTGGTATAGCCTAGCTGCTTAAGCAGCAATGCGATGCAGCCCGTCTGGGCGCACAAATACCTCATCAAAACGTCCTTTACGAGTGAACTCAGGTGGAAGTGAATCAATCTTATTTGCGGTTGCAAATATGAATACCGGCTTTTCCTTCTCTTGGAGCCACGTGAGGAAAAAACCGAGTACACGCTGAGTAACACCTGAATCGCCCGTTCCACTACCGCCTGCACCTGCAAACATTTTTTCAATTTCGTCGATCCATAAAATGCATGGGCTGATTGCTTCTGCTGTTTTCAATGCTAATCGCATTTGTTCTTCTGACTCACCTACATATGAACCAAAGATGCGACCAATATCAAAACGAAGTAAGGGCATCTGCCAAGCAGCTGCAAGTGCCTTTGCGGTTAGCGACTTACCGCAACCTGGGACACCGGTAACAAAGACTCCTTTTGGAGGACGAAGACCAAATTCTTTTGCCAGTGGTAGGAAGTGATTTTTTCTTTTTAAAGCCCACGCTTTCAAATTTTCGAGCCCGCCGATGTCGTTCAACTCAAGCTTTGGAGAAACGAACTCCAAAATGCCTGTATTATTAACAAATTGAGCTTTCAGTTTTTGAACAGTTACTATTGCTTCATCATTAAATGCTTTATGCCGTACATACGCCAAAGCAAATGCGTTCTCAGCTTCTGACAATGTAAGACCGCGAGTAGATTGCAACAATTTATCTTTGTTATCCATGTTTAACGGTTTATCGATTGAGCTCACAACTGAATCTAGAACTTTTCCCAATTCATCTATATCCGGTAAATCAAATTCGAGCAATGTAATATCCTTTTCAAGTTCCATCGGCAGCTTGATCGTTGGCGAGACGAAAATCAGATGGCGTTCTTGTGTTTTTCCCAAAGGAATCAGATCTTTTATTTTCTGTTGTATTTGCGGATCATCAATAAATTCTTTGCGATGCAAGTTTTGGAAGACATACAAGACAGCACCTTCGATCTTGGTTACACCATCTACTCCCAAATACTCTCTCTCGACGAATTTTAAAGCTTCGTAGGGATCCTCCGTCTTTGAAAACCCGTTTTTGTTTGTTGGATCAATAAATCCCTTTGTACAACTCCAAACTCGAATTTTTATAGATTTTCCACTCTTTCCGAGATGAGCAACCCGTTTGAGTGCTTCCACGACTCTATCGACTTCCCAATCTTTGATCCAGAGCGCTGGATAACCAGCATTAATATAATCCAATATCCTTTTTTCCATCTGTTCCTCCTTAACTCACATAGTAACAATCTTATTTTTATTATTTACCTTTAATTAAATAAACAAGGAATGTTATTACAATGAAGTTTACTATATATTTAATAAGTAGTAAATGATAAAAACAAAATACTCATCATACTATTCATTCAGCACGCAATTATTTGTTTACATAGCATTTATTATGTTAACTAATCGTGTTGTTCTTCGTATTTGATTAAATTCAATTGCATTCGATTCATCCTATGTTATACTGATTGCAAGCAATTCTTTTTCAACTTGTTATTTTTGTCATGTTGACGTAACGACCTATCCGGGAGTACTCGGTATTGAAAGCACAAGCCGTTTGGCTTACACATCCTTATTTGGGTGTGTCGCCAAATGGCTTTTTTGTATTCAAAATACGGAGGTGTAGTTAATGAACAGAAAACAAGTAATCCTTGCAATTTCAAAGATACAGAGACTACAAGCCTTGAAGAAACAATTTGCTTTTGGCCAAATTATTATCCGCTCATAATGCAGAATATTAATGGAAAGGATCAGGTGATGAAATGAACGATAGTATACACTTGCTTCGAAAGTTGATAATTCGATTTACCCTTAATCGTCTGTCGCTTCTCCTACCAGCGATCGCATTCTCGAATGCTATGAGTACTTTCAGGGGCCCTACCCCTTTTTTCTTCGATGAAAAACTAGATCTCAGTTTAAGAGTCGGATGATTGTTTCATTAAAACATTCGTTCATCTTGTATCAATGGCTCCAATAATGTAGTATTTACATTAGTCGAAGATAGATAACAGTAAGAACGCTGCTGCGGAAACACCGGGGTAGGCATCCTTTTATTAAAGGTGCCTATCCTTTTTTATTTCACAGCGAATACAAAATCTAATATCATTTGAAAGGTGGCTTTTAAGTATGCCTCTTACTTTTTCTCAACTCATCACACCTATGAACCTCGTTAACTCCAAGGAGACCTATTTTTTTCTAAATGACCAAAGTATAAAGTTAATTGATACTAGGAATTTAAGCGAATATGCCACGTTTGTAGGGTTTTCAATGGGAGCTCATATCAACGGTTCCATAAATACAGCAGCTGGTACTAAAATAACGAATAGCGCAAATGAGTCTAACGGTTTCGCAGTTCCGTTTTTATATGAAGAGCTATCCTACTACACGGTTGTCGTCTTTTCATACCTTTGTTATCAGGCGAAGATGAAGGATTCAGCTTCGCTTGTGGTGAATGTTGGCCACATTGTAAAACGATTCAACTTAAGTAAAACAAAGGTTACAGAGGCACTAGCTGAGTTACTGATCTACAGGTACCTACGGGTCGATAATTCTCAAAAGAAGAAGGTATTTATCATTCCAGGACTTGAGGAGTTTTATCAACGTAAGGAGAGCATGCCTTTATAAGGCGCTCTCCTTTTTTTCGCTATATATGAGTAAGTCAATCATCAGTAAAACCATATACTGCTCAAAATATGTCAGAGGACTATTCAAGTTCATTTCATAGTTTTCTATGAACAAGCGGATCGATTCAATTCCTCTATCCAAATCACTGTCTATGGCACTAACAAGGCATGTAAACAGTGCATTTCGCTGCCTTTCAGTCAACTCATTTAAATCTATGGACAGTGCATTTACCAAACCACTATCGGTAAAAGTACTTGGTATTGTCCCTAGTTTCAATTGTTCATTTGAAATCAATTTCTTCATTGCACGCATTTTATCAAGTGGTAAATATCCTGGATCAATACTGACTTTTATCATTTGTCTCTTATTAACCGTGGCTTGAGAGACTATATAGCTTTCTTGAAGTACTTTTAAGTTTTTCTCTAAAAGGGCTATCTTCTCTTTATAGTTAGTTTTGTCATTAAGATCCTTGCTTGCTTGTGTTAAATGACTAATATCCGACTCTATGATTTGAAATAACGTTTCTACGACTACCGGTTTTATTGGTTCCTTTAACAACTGCTGTAGTTCTCTCATCCTGTTTAAAACATGTTTATACGTTTCGTTCCACATTAAAAAGCTTTCCTCTTTAGGTAACAAATTCGATATCATTTTGGAAATATCCATTTCAAACCTCCTCAAATTTATAAATAAAAAAGCGCAAACTCTCTCAGCAGAATAAAAGCTGAGTGAGTTTGCGCGGTGTTTCCGTGCCTCTTATTAATTTGTTTTCAAATTACACATCGTTATTAATTGACTAAACCATTTATCGTCAAGTAATGAGTTTTCAGATACAACATTTTCCTCAATTAACAATTCAACATCAACTAACGGAGGGTATTTATCTAAATCATTTTTTAATATTTCTTTCTGCTCTCTTTTAACAAACCTTTTATATGGGGCTTCACCTAGATTTTCAATATGAGTTATATCATCTTTGGATAAAGTTCTAAAAATTGTAGTTCTGTCCGAATCTTCATCCTCAATGATATGCTCTAATTGAGTGAGATAAAATTTAATAGGTTTCTGAGCTGGCATTAAAGCTCTCCTCCTGACAACATAAGAAATTAAAGTACTGTGCCCCGTAATTGTGACAAGTTAATTATACCACGTCCTGTTAAATGACTAAAGGATGCCATTATTCCTCTCTTAATTGCTTTCGATAGATATCTATATACACAGGTAATTGCTTCTTTAAATGTGGACCTAGTTGGCTTAGTAGATCAATATCTGTACATCCTCTGACGATAAGTGTATGTAAAAATGTTAAATTAAGTCGTTCGAGAGTTACTTTTACTCCTCCAAGTTGAGTGATTAATTCAAACCATTTATGTATGACAGAACTTCGTAATGGCTTATGAACATCATGTAAAGGAGTAATTAATAAACTAATTTCACCTCCATTTTCTTCTCTAATGATTGCCATCCATTCCTTATAATAACGTAACAATTGCTCGGCATGAAGCATTTTTATACATCTATCAGATAATTGTATTTCATTTTTTTCAAAGTCAAATTGATTAACTCTAATATGAGTAATCTCTTTCATTGATAAACCCTGAAGACCTAATTCTACAACTAATAAATTTCTCTGTCTTGTAATATTGTTACCGGCTGCAAGCATGATTGCTTTTAAAAATTCTAATTCTTTCTTAGTATATGGAAATATTATAGGATTTTTCAATTCAATACTATTATCAATTAAATTCAAATTACTATTTGATAAAAATTCAACAAACGAATTTATAGCTGACTTCTTTTTGGGAATTACTGATTTCGAAAACCTATTTTCTATATAAAAATTATAATCGTTAAGACAGCTTTTAAATGTTTCGTGTCCACTATTTTTATCTAACCACTCAGTGAACCTTTTGGCTTCAGCAATGTAATATTGTACCGTTTCTTCACTTAATTTAAGATCCAATAAGTAACTTTGATACTCATCGAGATTGTTACTTTTGAAGGGATTAACTGACATTATATTGTGTACTCCCTTTTTAATTACTTTATCAAATACTACCATGTTTTCGTAATTCTAGGCAATTATAACCATAAGACGAAATTCGACGGTATTCAAAAAAACGAACCATTTTTTGGTTCGTTCTTTTGATTAGGAGTTGAAAAACCTAGCAGGAGGAATTTCAATTGGAGAGTCTAATGAATCATCTACTGTGTATATATGATACCTGGCACCATGTTTCATGACTTTCGGTAGATATGTTGTCATGACATAACTATTCATTTGAACGATTTGCTCATCTTCCTTAGTTTCGGTTACAACTCTAAAGCCCTTTATTTTAAAGGAACCTGCATATTCCGCATGTACGGGATATGTTACTCTTCCAAGTGGTCCAATTACAACTTCAACTAATCCTTGTGGGATTACATTCTTAAGAATTCTTCTAGTATTATGGCGATACATAGTTAGAGTTTTAAAACCAGAGATAAACTCATGTTCAATCGATGAAAGTCGGCCATCATCATCGAAATCAAATGTTGTTATCGTATTTTCATCCTTTCCATTAATAAGGCTTCCTACTTCTTTTAAAGCAAGAACTATCTCTTCTAGGTTCTTATCGATGATGTGATTTTCAATGGGTAGGTCTTCTTCAGATTTCGTACTAAAAAACTTAAGAGTATATTTTGATCTGTCTCGAAATAGTTGAATCTGTATTGTAATACGAGCCCCTCGTATTAAATGAGATTCATCTCTATGCATTTTTCGTAATCCATCTAGTAATTCACTCATTTATGTCACCTCTGCGATACGATATCCGATAACAAATTCCTTTACCAAACAGATACAAAATAGTTGAAACGTTTCCTCCAGCACCCATTTGTAGAACTTTATTACCAGTGCAATAGTAATGATATCATGGTTTGTCATTTTTCTTGGACTTAGGAAAAATGACAATATTTCGCGCATTTCGACACGATGTGACAGTATTTTCTCTATTGATACAATAATCGAACTAAAAAGTTTTGCTAGCTGTAGTGCATAGTTCTACAAATTTTGACTTTTGATGAGGTAATGCACAGGTTGTATATGTACTAAATTTACATACAGCTAGCGCAAATAGAGTTTGGGACTTTAATATCAATGTGCAATTTATTGCTTGGATGACATCATCCAACCCTTGGGACGTATTACCTATTAGAAAATTGTAGTCAGCTCGGGCAATCAAGAAAGCGTAAATGTGTTTTATGTCCAATAGATTATCCTGCTCCAGCAACAAAGTTATCTCTGTATTAAACTCTTCCATAAAGCCTGGTACCCGCTCTAGTAAGCTTTGCTTCACAAATGCAGACAGAATTATCGGTAGGCATAGAAATGGAATATATTCTACTCTATCGGTAGAATTTTCTCTGGGAGGGTAGTTTTTAATGAGTTGAAGCAGCTGATTAAGTGCTCCTTGATCCCCCATTTCTACATGGATAATTAATCGGAGAATCATTGTCCATTTACTTTGTTTTACACCTAGGGCCTTTTGATATTGATCAATTAATTCTAGTGCAGTCTTGTAATCACGTTTTTTACGTGCTGCATAAATTTTATAAACCAATGTCTCTAATAATTGACCCGAGTTTTTAATTGAAACAAGCTTTAGTTGTTCGTCACAGTACAAGTAGACTTTCTCCCAATCATCCAGCAAATAGTAGGTTGAAATTAAGAGGCCATAAGCCCTCTGTTTCAATATCTCATCGTCCATATAGGTGGCGTAAACCCCTAACTCTACGGCACTTTCATACGCTTTGCTCATCCCCAATTCCATCTGAAGGATAAATTTTTTAATATGAATTTGTGCATTTTCACCTAATTTGAAGTCAACTAAACTCGTAATAATGGAATAAGTGTAAATGGCGCTGTCTAGTTGTCCAATTTTCTCCAACTTTTCTGCAATTCCTTTTAAAATTGCTATTGGGGGATCATCAATTATCTTCACCTTGTCGACGACCAATCTACAATATTCATACAGCCCTTTATCAATACACAGATTGATGAACTTATTTAGCTTTTGTTTAGATACTTGCGTTTTTGAAGGGTGCTCGACGATAAGATACTGATTAATATACTCAGGGAAAAATTCACCTTCTACAAATCCGAGAGCTTCCGTTACAATCATTAGAAATGCAAGACTCATTCCCCTATTCTTTTTGAGAATGTTATGTACTGTAGCGTTGTCGTAAGTATTTTCAGATCCTTGCTTCAGTGCAATCTCGTTTATTTTTTGTGTCAAATGGAGCTGCTTATATCCCAAGTGCGCCATTCTCTCCCAAATCATGTCGACAAGATCTTTTTGATGACCAGGATCTATCATCACTTACCTCCTTAGGAAAAAAGGAAACCTCGTTGTAGGAAGTTTCCTTCGAATTCACTACATTCCATATAAGACAATGGGTGCAGTCCTGATGATTATAAAACCCATAATCGTTCCACCAATGAGAAGCCTCGACCATTTTGAATAACCAGGGTGCTGAATGACTTTACCAAACAATTGAATGAGAATGGCGCAGAAGAAAATCAGTACGCAAAATTTTGAGGCTACAGTTGCAATTGCGATTCCCGAATCGATCGTCGCTTCATCTGCAACATCAGTAATGTTTAATTCCCCAGGTTTCTGTCCAGATACTTTCTCGATAAGGGCATCGTTTTCTGATTTTGATGCACCAAGGGCTGTTGAATAGATGGATACCATAACTACAAATGCAATCAGAAGTATTGCAGCTATTTTCTTTTTCATTGATTTTTTTCACCTACCGTCACACTCGTATATCCATTGATTTCTCCATCTACTACATTTACATAAAACCTTTTATTCGCTTGAAATTGAACTGGTAGATAGGTCGCCATAATGAATTGATTGCTCTCAAGTATTTTTGTCTGCTCACTAAAGTGCATGAGTGGCAAGGCTACTTTTCCTCGTAGGGATACTCCTTCACCATTAACATCAATCATGATTTGGGAGGAAGGTGCAAAAATCTTAGTAAGGTTTGTAACAATCCGTTTATACTCTAAAACTGTTGGCGCCTTTAGTATTACCTCAATACTCGCGATCACGTTTTCTTGACTTGGATCAATCTCAAAAATGTATGTTACGTATGGGGAGTTTACGATTTGATGAATCTGCTCAGCTTTCTCCACTAAATGCTGATGCTGAATGTTTAGTAAGCATAGGTTGTTAGCAGTATCCTTAATCATCTCAACGACATAAGACGCTGGTGCTACTAAGTTAAACATTCCTTGTACAGGGACTACATTTACAATGTCATTGTTCACGTTTTCCTTTATCATTTGGCACACTCCTATTCGGAAAGTTAGTTTTCTTTAATGAATACGTGCCTACTCTAATATATCAAAAAGTAGGTAAAGACTACAATACAAAAGTGCTGCTCTTACCCTGAATATTACAAATTTTATCAGATTCCCCCTTATCCTTTTATGAGAAGATGCTCTCCCTCTCAAATCGATTCATTTAGTAAATGAACCCATTTGAAGGGGGGATTCTTTCCCCCAATTTAACACACAAGCTTTTTGACTTTTAAAGCTCGGTATTTACTACCGAATTTAATAAGCTGTACTTCAAAATCTTGACCACTTACTAGTTCTGTATTACAAAAGTCTTCAGGCATTTTCACCCATCTATATTCGCCATGTTTATCTGCTAAGCGGGCGACATCGCTTTGAAAAGATACACATTTCACTGTGATACTGGTCGGATGACCTGTTACAGAATCAAAACCTTGTATACTTAAGTCATTAGCGTCCCAATTCCCCTTATGTTCTCGCATATGGGTAATATCTACAATGCGATCCGTCTCAACATTTGCAGCTACCCTGGAACGTAAGGTACTTAGTATCAGATCTATATTTTCTGGTTCTCTTGCAAGATCCATCGTTTCGATCTCATCTATTTGAATAGCATCATCTTTCACAATCGAATTATGAGAGAGCTGCTTTACTTCGTGTGTTTCTACTTTTGATAACTTTTGATTGGGCTGATTGTTTGAATGCTCTTTTGTATGTTTTTGTGGTTGCTTCATTTTTCGACTCTGCGTTAACTCGTGAATGGGAGCCGACAGTGGTTTGATTGTTTTTGGAGCGGGGTTATTCATTACCTCCTCATGGGGTGTTTTTTGGCTTACTTTAGGTTCAATGTGTAGCGTATCGATTGTTATTTGCTTACTAGCAATTACTTTCTTTGTTGATGTACGTTTACGACGCTTTCTTTTCTTTTTCCCTTGATTACCATCTTGTAAAGCTGTTTTGGGATGAATGGCTTTTTTCTTTTTCGCTTTTTGATCGTGATTATTGGCATCCGGAGTTGGTAACTTTAACGCCATGATCACAACCACAATAAACAAAATGATTTTCTCGAATGCACCTCTCTGAGAAAAAATCGTGTAAACCAGTAGGGCAATTAATGTTAACGAGTACATTGTTGCATAGAAAGCTAAAAAGGACTCTTTAGACGGTAATTTTTTCTTCAGCCAATTCATGACTACACCTCCATAGAATTTATCTATAAAAAAAGCAGATACCCTAATCATGCACTCGGCATTTAGGATATCTGCTTCATAGAAACTACTTGGAAAGATAGAATCATTCTCGAATCTAGAGGTCTTCCTTTTCATCATCTATCCATAGATAATGATTAGAAATGAACCTGAGATTTACACTCAGTTTCACGTTCACAATCAGGAGACTTCGCTATCTGGTAATTGAGATCACCACGGTGAAATCAATGCAAGATAAACGAAATTTCCTGACAAAACCGAAACTGAGTTAAGAATATCTATCTCAACATCAGTCATCGGTGGTAAAATCGTTTTTCATGTCAATCCAGTTCATTCCCACCTCGCGAGTGTAGAAATCATCCTGGATAAGCTCACGAACATCTCTACTCTTTGATAAGAGGAAATGTATGTGTGCAGAAAACCGATCGTTGTGATAAAACCGCTCCTGCATTACCTGAAATAAGGTAATGACAGGAGGAGAGTCTTATCACAAATGGAGCTTCTCATATATACATAATTGTATATATAAGAAGTCGGGGCCCAAGAGCTGGACATTTTCTCTCCCTACTCTGTAGGGGATGTAATCATTGCTGATCACATCGACGCTTTGGGAAGCGTTAAGAAAATGTCACTACGTTACGTCCCACCGGACCACGCGCTACCACCCGAGTTAAGTTAACCTCCAATTACCACCAACCTACGACTCAAAAACTAGTAAACGTTTGTTCAATATATTTGCTTTCATATACACGTTACTCACTTCCTCTCTGGCTAGGCTAAAAATATAGAAAGCCCGCCAGCCACTTGATAAAACAATACCCACTTCGACATAGCATACAGCTAAATCAAAGAGGTATTGTTCATGATCAAAGCAGCCAACGGGCTGATATCTTAGATATGTCGTCATCAGACGATTAAACTTGGCTATAGAAGATAGCCACTCAACAGAAAAATAAGAAATAGTAAATATAGTTCTATCTTAACTCAACCATCCTATTTTTGTAAAGAAAAAAAGAAGCGACCTAATCGCTTCTTTCATAATCACTAAGCATCTCGTAGTGTTAGTATCTTCTGCTCGTTTTCTTGATTTATTTCAATTACACCTTTTTTCTCCAGTTTCTTGATTGCTTCTGTAATAGATGATCTGGCGAACCTGAGATCTTTTCCAATCGTAGTATAGGACCCTCTGAGAACTCGTTCACTTGATTCCTGAATGGCTTGAATAATTGCCCTTTCAGATGCAGACATGCCATCATCAATCGTGTTTGCATCGCCACTTTCTAATGTTTTCTCTTCTTGTAATTCAACTACCTCTTCTTGCTTTATTTCCGCAACTTGTTCGGATACTATGGGTACCGGTTCCTGCTTCGATAACGTTTCGTAAGCAGTGAGCAATTCGACACCATTTTCGTCTAACAACGTGGCCAATGATTCAAACGTTTTTACTACAGCGGAAATCGCACCATTTGAACCTGAGAATCGAACTGTTTGATCCGGATTAACTGCTGCTCTTCCGAACCTAACAAACTGGGTATTATTGTCCAATAATGGGATGTTTTCTAACGCGTTGGTTAATGTATTCCTCCAGGATACACTATTTGTATCCTTCATCCGTTTCGCGAACATAGCTAAGCCAGGCAGTGTACCAGCATGTTTAAGTAGGGTGCCCGCTGGGACCTCATCCGGAATGGAATTCATAACGATGGTAAAGAAATCTTCAATTTCACTGATCATATCTTCTGTCTTTTCTGTTGGCTTGTTTTTAGTTACACCAAAGAACGTAGATACGGTCGTGTAAATCGTAGAAAAGAGGAAAAGATAGTCACCTTTGAGTTTGGTTCCTTCATTGAATGGTTGTACATATTGCTTAACACTATCAAACTGGCAAACCAGCTGTGCTACGTTAACCATAGGATCACTATGGTTAAATGAGATAGCAAGTGCTTTAGCTACTTTTTTACCTTTCTGGTTAAAGTCATGAAAAGCTTGTTGCTCTTGTTTCTTAGAAAGTCCTACATAGACAACCATCGGGATCACTGAATCCAAAATTAAAGCCTCCTGTTCTTTCAGCTTATCAAGTAGGTGTTGTAACGCTTTTTCAATCACTTCCTCTGATACGCTTGTTTGAATATTGTCGTCTTCAGTGATTAACCCAACCGCTTCCTGTAATTGAAGGAAGAGATAAGGCACTTTTCTTATTTCTTTGGCAATCGTTTCAGAGTTTGGCTCCTGTATTTCCATGATGATAGAGCTCAGTGTAATGGTACCTGATTTTTCAAGTACCTTCTCAACCAAACTGATTTCCTTCTTAATTTGTTTCAAAGCTTCCCATGCACCAAATAAGCGATGTTGACCATCTAGTATCGCTTCAATACCATCACTACGTCTGGATGCTGTTAATGCTGGAAAATAGGCTCCGTACGTTTTTCCGTCTAGCGCACGTCTAAGGTAGGCAGCAATTTCTTTCATGTGAGCCTTTGACAGTTTTCTTTGTGCCTCTGGATCAATGATCAACTGACCAGTTTCAAACAAATTAATCATTTTGCTTACGCGTTTCACCACAAAGTCCACTTCTGTCGTTAAAAACTTCAACTCTTTTCTATCCATTTATTTTCATCTCCTCAAATATGCTAGTTGGTTTTCCCGGTCCCTTTTTCCTTGATAATAAATTCAACTTCTACTTAACCCCCATATATCCCTCCTAAAAAATAAAAGCCAATCCAAAAAATGGACTGGCTTCGTGTATTTTTTCATTTTGAATTGCATGCGAAATAACAGCTAGAAATAGCCTACTGGCTAGTAAAGAGAGAATAACACTCCGCACCTGAAATACAGATGCAATAAAAAGATAAATACTAAATAAAGGTATATATCCATATTGTAGTGTAAATATTTGTACTTTACAATATCCATAATGGCTTTCCGTTCATTCATATCCCGAAGTTAAACTCTAGCTGCTCCCTGTCCCGTTTTGTAAAGTGCACTTTCGGATAGGATACAGGGATTTCTAATTGGAAAGCTTCCTCATATGCTTGTTCAAGACTCGATAGGAATTTTACATTGTACGCGATACACTCTTCATTGGACCAATCCGGCTTTCTATCAAAACCGTTCGGAGTAAGAATCGTTCCATCGCCCATCAACCTTGGAATTAAATAGGAAGTACTATCTGAAGAGAAAAAGGGAAATTCAAACAAGAGCTTACTACTTCCCCCTAACCAATGATAACTAATATTGGAGTGCCTTTCGAATACTTTCTTGAAAAATGCTCTTTTTGCCCCTTCACCATGTAATGTCACGATTCCACCAAGAGCAATAAACGGGTGATCTTCTTTTACCATCTCATCTAGATCAGTCATTGGAGCATCCCAGTGAAAAATTGGAATTGGGGGCACACCAACGATTCGGGTCAACTGCTCTTGATTATACTTCGTCTTCTCACTATCCCCAAAAACATCGAGGTTGAGATAATATGTAATCGCTCCTATCTTCAAAAACGTTTTTACGAATTGGCCATACTCCTCCAGGGTTATTGGTTGAATGTTACCTTCTTGAACATTCGTGCTATCCATTCCATGAAATGACATATCAAGTTGATCTACGAGCTGGTCTTGCAATTGCTTTTGCTTAAGCCACTTTTGCTCCGCTTGAAAGAGACTGAACGCTCCAGAATCAAGTAGCACTTTACTTTTATTAGATAATATATCCGGAACCCATCGTTTCGGATTAAGGTCTCTTAAATGGAAATACGACAAGCATAAACAGTCGCCCCCATTGTTGAAAACAAGTTTCCGATCCGAAGGGCTTTTTGCTAATCCAGAGAAATAGTATCTCAGGCCCTTTATTACGAGGCGCATCGTTCCTTTGGCTGTTCGGTAATTCGTTGATATATCTCTAAACACTAAAAGCATGAGTCCAAACAAAGAGCTAGTATAATTATGGAACTGCTCTAGATCCTTTCGAGTTACCGTTCGAACCTGAAAGGTGTAATGGATTGCTTTCCTTAAGTCTTTTCTTGAGATTCGAATCGTATTTTGTGAACTGATTACTTTAATATCTAAATACTCTTTCGTAATCTCTATGATATTATGTTCTTTACCCATACCAGTAACATAGTGCTTATGCTTCCGAAAGAACAATTTTTCTTGCTTCTTTGTACGAAACCAGTATTTATCCATCTGCTGATCCTCCTATTCCTCCCGTTTACCGGGAGGACAATGTGAATTGTCAAAAACTCCCGGAAATCAAAAAGGCTAGGGAACGCTAATAGTTCTGGTTATCCATCAGGTATTAAATAAAGGCTGGAGGTTTCTATTTCGTAAGTTCCATTTCATAATGGCATTTTTAATTACCCTTGCAATCGCTCTCCCTAGTTCAACCGGAACTGCATTTGCTATCATTTGCTGTTTGGCATTCAAATTGCCGATGAATCTAAAATCATCTGGCACTCCAAATAACCGCGCGCATTCTCTCACTGACAAAATCCGATTTTCAGAAGGGTGCAACAACATGGACTTCCTTGGATTCACGATCGTTACCGATGGTGAATCCCATTGCAATCTTCTATAATTATTCGAGTGAACCCCTTTTGGTCGTATGTCCTCGGGTATATCATGGACGTTTCCACCAGGTTTAACAGCCTCTATACGTTGAACCGTCAATGGTT
This sequence comes from Brevibacillus reuszeri, assembly GCF_002897295.1. GTDB lineage: Bacteria > Bacillota > Bacilli > Brevibacillales > Brevibacillaceae > Brevibacillus > Brevibacillus reuszeri_A. The sequence continues at coordinate 89,781 of NZ_BEXF01000023.1, read as the reverse complement.
CCGGTTCAGAAACATCAAGTTGATTCGGAATTCCGTTGTGTAACCCTTGAAATGCTTCTTCTACAGTCATGTATTGATCAGGTTGACGTGTTGTATTTGGAAACCCGATAGGACCAATTTTACTTCCAATAACAATTGCTCTTTCTCGTATCTGGCAAGAACCGTAATCAGCTGCACATAGAACATCGGCCTCTACTTCAAAATCTCCTAACTCCTCTTTGATTTCATTGAGGAACTTAGAATTTCCCTGACTTAGCAGTTGCGGCACGTTTTCCAACATCCAGATTTGACAGTTTTCATTTACCTTCACCGCTTCAATAAATTTCTTTATCAACAGATTATTAGGGTTGTCTAAATAATTGGTGTATCTATTGGAATTAGATAGACCTTGGCATGGTGAGCCCGATATCATGATCGGAGATTTTACCATCTTTCTGAGATCAAATTCCCTTATGTCTGCCCGTGTTACTTTTTTCTTGAAATTGTACTCATAGGTGTTACTAGCATGTTTATCTTTTTCAAGTGCAAATACAACATCGTAACCTTCTTGTTCAAAGGCCAAATCCAGTATTCCGGAAGCAGAAAATAGGCTTGTTATTTTAAGCGCTATAGGTAGGTTTTGTAGGGCCGATTGAATATCACGTATACTTGAGCTTTGTATTTCTGTAGATGCTTCATTAAATAACTCAAAGGACAACTGCTCAAAAGAATCTCCAACAGCCTTCTTAAGTTGTGATTTTGAAAAAACAGCCGATGCTACTTGACGCACTTTAAGTAAAGTACGAATGTCAGCAATCGGCTTGTTTTTCGAAGTAAACATCTCTTTAATGGTGCTTCCTATTGAGCTCATAAGGCCCTCTTGTTCTTGAACAAACCCTTCCACGATAACTTGATCATCGTAAATGGAAACTTGTAAGTAATCACAGCCTTTAAACGCTGATAGCGCTTCTTTACTCCGTATATCCAGTACCGGCTTTTGCCCGTTCTTTACCGCTCTTTTAGAGACTTTGTTGTCTTTTTGATTCGTAGATGAAAGGATAATAATTTTTCGATTTTTGACATCCATGACATACTTATAATTGGTACCTGGGGAAAAAACGGTTTGGACTAATTCTCTATCCTGGAGATAGATTCCACGATCAGAATTTTTCGCTGTTCTTCTTTTAATAAGATTCATTTCTCAATCTCTCCTTAGGATTTTTAGACAACAAAAAAAGCCCAGTCAGATTGAGTCACATCTCAATAGATGTTCTCAAGCCAACGGGCTTTTGACTACGAATTTCCCAACTGGGAAAGTTCGAACCGATTAGAGGTTCATAAACAAAAGAAATAAAACAATAGTGAATATCTTATAATTCTATCACTTTCAACCGTCAGATTAAAAGCGTTTTCTTATCTGATTTCTAAAAAAGACTAATCTGTTCGTATTGATAAAAAACTTCATCCGACATTTCTACATCTTCAATAATATCAGGGTAGAGGACTTCAACAAGCTGTCCACGTTTCACTTCCACTAAGGGCCAGTCAAAGGTAGTTAGTTGTTCTATTGATGCACTAGCAAAAAACTTCCTAATCGGATGGCCGAGATATCCACTCAGATCAGGAAAATGATACTCTTTCCCGAGCCATTTTAACCCGCTATTATCATAGGAATTTTGTAAAGCGAACCCTTTATCCGTATATCTTGCACTAATGATGCTTATCATTAATTCCTTCACACGTTCGACTACTTTGCGTCTCATATTGGTTGATAGTTTGGATAGCATAATATTAGAAGAGGAGCGTTTATCAGGCTTAAAGTAATTGTTGATTTCATCTGGATTCTTTAAGAGCCAATTTACATACTGGCTCTCAAGATTTTCTAAGAAAGCACGACCTATACCTTCAACTTCCTGTCTTTTTCCGTTGACAGGAATGTAGTGAGAGGAAGGAAACTTATATTCTGTATTTCTAAGTAAATTAAGCCATTTCTCCATGGAGCTGCACTCTGCTGTATACGTAGCTTTTTGCATGATCTTATCAATTCTGATTCCCGTAGAACATCCGATTACAAATACAGGCCAGCCAACTTCCTTACAATATGGTCCATTGGTTAATGAACTGTAGCCATCCCTGCTTACACCAAAAACATAGTTTACTGGTAAATCATGATTAACAATAATTTGTCCATTGTAAATAACATCCCCGTTCAACAACTCATCACGATTTTTAATCACCTTTGCAGTCAAAGAAAACTTTCTGAATTCTTCCAGATAAAAGACCACATTACGGGCGTCATTCTGAGGGAAAAATTTTATCTTCTTTAACGAGACTTCAAATAGCCAAGATAAACTATGGATCAATTTTATATTCTTGTTTTGTATTTCCTTCTCTAGACTATCGTATTGCTTTCTCGCAAATAGTCGAAGAAAAGCAGTGAGATAGCGATCATCTAAATCAGTTCCGCCAAACGTTAAACCTGTAAAATACTTTCGAAGATCCACAGCAATTCTCGGATATAGCTCTTCGATTCTTTCAATCGTTACAGTTTCGTATAATCCGTTACCTTCCAGGAGCGGAAGTGACTCACGTTCATACAAGTCTTTCAGGTAAGCATAGAGCTTTTGTTTCTTTATGTCTGAAGCTCTCCAATCAATACCTTCGCTTTCATCATCTTCATCACATGATTCATTGCCGTCAAGTTCATCTTCTAGAATAAATTCTTCTCGTTCATTCTCTATTGTATTAGCAATACTCTTTTCCATCATTTCACCACTCACTTCCAATTCTCATTGATTATCCAGCTTATTATTGTTGGTGACCACGTTCCAAATGAATGCTATTAGTGAAACACCCACAATGAGTAAAAATAAAATCACAAAAGAAAAAACGATAACAATCTCCATGTCATTTGCTCCCGTTCTATTAAATAAAAGGAACGAAGGAACCGATTGGTTCCTTCGTTCTCAACTAATCAAGTAAGTTTTCTTTTGTCATCTTAGGATGGCGTAATACTTTGCTACCTTTATGCCAATAACCCCATTTACCCCAAAAGAGCTTCGGAGTGAAAGTTAATATTTCGCTACTCTCAGAATAATCCAAGTTCGAATAATCAATGATCTGAACTTCCATATCCCGAACTTTGTTTTTTCCTTCTCCTCTATATTTTGGAAGAAGCCCGCTCTTGATATGGAGCTCAATGACTTTTATCCTACCGCTTTTTGTGACCTGAATGACCTTTGCCAATGTCTCTGATGTTGTGTTGTAAAAATCAGTCATGACGAAACCACTTTTCGTTAATTCTAAAGCAGCTTCATATGCGGTTCTTCCTTCCTTATCTAATGAAGGTTGATCTTCATCGAATCTTAGTAGATCATTCAGAGATATTCCTGTATAACGTTTTTTCATCTGATTTCCGTGGCTGTCTAATTTCACGATGTTGGCAGTTGGAAAAATCCCTTCCTGTAAGAAGTAAATCTCAAAGACACCTCGTTTTCCCTTTAAATTACACTTATCACCTTTTTTCCAGGATTGTTCTTTCTTCACTTCTGTGTTATCAGCATTTAAAGTAACGTCAATCATGTTTATTCCCTCCAGGTCATATTTTCTTGATTTGAATCATTAATGGATTGGGTATCAAACAGCTAATTCGTTCCATGAGTCTGAACCCAGTCAAACAGTTGCTTGAACGAATCTCTTTCAAATGTTTTCACCCATATAACTTGCCCGCTCTCAAAACGAATAATGATTTTGTATCCTTCATTCGGTCCTGGACCAAATGAAAAATCATTAATCACGCCTACTTCTTCAAGTAATATTCGGTTAATGTCATCCATGTTGTACTCCCAGCCATTAACCTTTACAAAACCATTCTTCTCAATTTCATTGATGTGCAGCATGCATGAAAAAGATGAACGGGAAAAAATGATATCCACCCATTCCGCAACGTTTTGTCTAAGAAAACTGCAAAGATCTTCATAGGTGACCCGAAAGCCAATCATTGATATTCACTCTCCATGTAGAAGAAGTTTTTCCTAAGCATTGAAACAGAAAAGGACCATTTCTGGTCCTTTCGTTAGGAGATTAATCTCCCTCTCATGTCAAATTTTGAATAATCCTTAAAAGAATAACTGTAAACAATAATTTCTCCATTTTTATTAGTACTAAACAAGCCGAGCAAAGATTTTCGTATTTCTTCATCATCATCAAAAACAAATTCCAGTCGATATACACCTTCAGACACTGTGATAGTTCGTGGTTGCGTCCAAACAACACCTCTAATTGTTTGGTATTGTGTTCTAGGGTGAATCTCTATCTCTTTGGCTGCTGACGTCTGAAGAGTGTCTAAGGTTCCTTGGTTAATTAATGATGTATTCATGGAAATCTCTCCTTATTTCGATATTGGAACATATATGTCTTGGCCTGGGTAAATGACTGCTTCAATTTTGTTTCCTTTTTCTTCGTTTACACGCTTTAACGACTTTATCGCTTCAGTAATACCAATATCATTTTTCTCACTTACCGTCTTTGCGATCTTATAAAGCGTATCGCCTTGCTTAACGGTGTAATTTGGAGTTTCGGGTACAAGCAATTCTTTCTCCTGATTTCCGCTGCTGATGCTTCCCACATAGAAAGAGATAGCCATAAGTACAAGAACGACCCATCCTTTTATTCTCACTATCTTCGGATCAATAATGATCCTTCCCACCTTTCTATTAAGAATGACAAAAAGGCCATATTCTATATATGACCGGTTGAAGCTTACTTTGATTTTTTTCTGGTGTGTCTTCGTAATAGGCCTCCTTTTTGTCTTTTTAGGAACGCAAAAAAGCCCATTGGCACACCTAAGAAACGTAGAGTTTCAAAGATAGCCAACGGGCTATTACAAACAAAGTTGAATGTTCATTCAACGGCACATGGTCTAAATTAGACCTAAAAAAGAAAAACAATTAAAAGGTTTATAGCATTAATAATACCTTAAGGGGAAGAAACAAGCAAGCAGCCTTTCTTCACCATGGTAACTTCTAAATGGAGTAATGAACTTCAGTTTTATCCATGCGCCTATACCTTTGATAAGTGAGTAAAGTGGTTTTAGGCTAACTTGGTCTTGTCCGGGTTCTCGATCATAGCCAACGATACGCAGTTACACCGGATGTCACTGGGGTTTGCTTCACATTGATGCGCCACCGGTGCAAAATCTACCCGAGCCTCCTGCCCGCTGGTTGGTGAAACCACACTTCCGTACTCTTTACTTAGTTTTAATAGCCAAGAAATACTCTTATTTGATGACACAGATGGCTCTAGCATCTATTTCATTCACAGCGAACGTGCACTCTTTTAAAAGCCATCCTTATAGTCCATCAACTCTCTACAAGTATTCACTGACACATCCCGTTACATAAACTGAGGTTATTACTTTGGATTTTTAAGTAGTTGTTCTAATTCGACTAAACGCGCTTGGGTACTTTCTTTTTCCAGTACAAGCTTTAAATCCCTGTTACTGAATTCTTCACGCAAAGCTAAACGTTCCTGATTTATTAGTTCTAATGAGCGTTTTAACTCGTGAATTTCGCTGTGCAGGCTTGTATGAACTTTGTTCTTTCTTTCAGCTTTTCGATGAGTCGTCTTATTAGTGGGCAACCCAGCTGCAATCATGGCATCCGTCCATTTTCCGAAAACACGCTTTATAACCTCTATTGATGGGGAACGCCCAGAAAGTTCATAGATGCTGGCAGAAACCTTACCGTTATCCATGTGACATTCTCTGATTTGTTCGATGATGCGCTCTTTAAGATTTACGATCTCCGGGTCCTCTTCTTTTGCAGATGCTAACGCCTCGAACCTATCCATAATTTCTTTGACTCCTGATTCGCTTAACGCCTGGTTCCAATCCCCAAATAGTTCCTTGATCTCCACTGCTGATCCAGAGTAAGGATACTTCCTCCTGTAAAGGGCGTGGGACACCTTCCCCTTATAGTTTTCGGCAAGCGCTTTGATATTGCCTAGGATTTCGCTTCTTCTCTCATCGTATGTTTCTTCAAGCCATTTCTGATTGTCAATTCGTCTTTGTTCAGCTCGTAACTTTCTTTGTTGAACGTTATACTCGTTCTTGATTCTCTCCACATCAAATTTATACATCCTTAGAAATACGTAATAGTCGCATCTTCTTGTAATCGCCTCATAGATTACAAGCTCTTCTTCCCGCATTACTGCCTCAGCAAGTGACTTGCCCTGCTGCTGTCTTTCAAAAAGAAATTGTTGAATTCGACCTGGTTGCAGAGATAGCAGGTTTTCATTTTTATACACTTCGAGTAACTGCTGACTACATTGAAGAAATGGCCCTAACATACTTTTACTTTCATCATCTAAAAGAGGAGTACCCAACGTATCGACAAGATGAGTAAGGATGCTGTAATCAATGTCAGACCGAAGAGTGTGTAAGATGGCATTTTCTTTATCCGTAGCAAAACGTTGATTATAGTAGTACATTCCTCGTTACCTGCTGCCCTTTCTTACTTAATCGTATGTCCTTTGGAGGAATACCTGCTGCCTCTAAGCACTCATCCCAGCTTCCAAAAAAACGCTTACCTTTTTCATGTATCCGTCGTAACACCTTCCCCCCGTGCTGCATGCTTCCGGAGTTTACTGGATAACCGCTGTCGTAACGCTTGCGAAGCAAATGCAATGTCAATTCTTTTGTCCATATTACCCGATTGAGTAAGAAATCTTCCTCGATATCTCCATAAGACTGTACTGCCTCTGTAATTTGCTGCAAAAAGAGTTCAAGCGATTTAGCTTTTTTATCTTCACTTCGTTTCTTTGCTTCTTCTATCTCAACCATAAGAATCTCAGAAAGCTTATCAAACATAGCTCCCCCCATGGCATGATCCACTCTCAACGTTTGAAGGAAATATACTTCTTCTTCGTAACGTGGTAGTTTTATAAATTCATCTCTATTCATTCTTAACCCTTTCTGATCTCATGCTAGGTACACTCGACAAACCATTGTTAATTCGTGTTTCTATCAGCTTCAGGCCTTGAAATATAAGCTTCTTCTAAAAGACTGCGGGTTTTTTCATCCAGTGCTTGAGTTCCAATTGCCGAATACCCCTTCCTTGCTCTTTTCCCTAGCTTCTCGCTAAATTGACGCCCAGAGTTACCTAAAGAATAGAAATACAGCAAAGGTTTGGCGTTTTTAAGATCCTTATATTTTTTCCTATAAGCATATTTTTTCCGGTACATCATATAATTTTCAAATGCTCTTTTTTGTTCGTCCTCTGTCATCGTAAGAAGAATAGCTTCATCTGCAATAATAGGGATATATTTCTTTTCATTCTTCTTCAACTGTCGTTTATTCATTGTTCCTAGGGCCTCCTATTTCACTCGTTGAGCATCTTGTATCCACTTACATTAGTGCAATTAGCACTCATTTTACTTAATAAATTCACCGTTTTACTCTTTAAATCTGGAAGGCTTTTCTACGTAACTTTCAAGAACGTAACCACAATTCGTACAGATACGGTGAATTAGAACTGATCCAAGACCAAAGAACTTTTCATATGGTGCTACTATAGCGTGTCCTGCCTGCCTACCTCTGCCTATGTCCGTACACCCACACTTTGGACATTTATCAATTTGATTTTCCATATATGTACCTCACTAAAATCAATTATTCATTTTCTTCAATTGCCTCTTTTACGTCATCAAGGCAAGTTGAACAAATTAGCTTTCCTTTAAAATAAGTAGTTTTATCGGCGCTATTACAGAAGACGCATGAGGGCTGGTATTTCTTTAGGATCATCATTTCCCCATCAACAAATATCTCAAGGGGGTCTTTGATGTTAATGTCAAAAGTATCACGCAACTCACTAGGAAGAACGATACGACCCAGTTCATCGACTTTCCTAACTACACCAGTAGCTTTCATAATTGATCTCTCCTTTTCAAATCTTCATTTTATTTAAAGTGATATCCAAGAATCTAGTGTCTTTTGGTTGGTGGAAGAAACTATTTCCCTCAATGCATCTTGAAATTACGAAAGCACACCGATGATAATCAATCATACTTATTTAGACTTTCGTTCATCCTCTATTTCTTGCTTAAGATTATCCATTACTTGCTTTCTGTACGCCTTCAGTTCTTCTTCAATTTTGTCGTAAACCATCTTATTCTCAATTGTAGGCTGCTCCATGATCTTCATGAATGCTGCATTAGATTTATCCATTAGTTCTTTTTCTACTGGATCTGTAACAATTCTCCGAGGCCGATGAATATTAAACATCTCTTCTTCGAAATCGATGTCAGTATCTTTCAATCTAATTCTCCTTTTATTCTTATTCAGCTTTTATTTAACTGAAGCTAGTACTCAAATCTAGCTCAAGCCTGTTTCATTTACCATCAGATGCAAAGAACTGAAGTTGAGACGGTACCCATCAGTACTATTACTGAAGAAATGTCTTATACTCACGTATCTGCATAACATCTTCTGGTGTCATCGATAGTAGTACGATGTCATCGTACTCATTGCAAAGTTGCGCTAACCATTTCTCATCATCTTTTTTTATAATCACAAAGCTCTGCTCTTCTACATAAGAAGGAATCTCTTGCATACTTTCAAGTTGGGCTAATAATGATGAAGGTATAGCTCCAACTAATGACTTCATTAATTGGCCTGATTCTTTCTTCGGATTAATGACTACGTTAACTGTTCTAATAGTTGATCCGATACTCATTAATTTCCGAGCAATTTCACTGTCTCTTTCAATTACTTGTTCAGATTGAAAAACAATACTTTCGTCAAGATTAATATTTTCAAAGGAATTAACTCCACTTAAAGGAGTGATTTCTTTATTCATAGATTACCCTCCCGATTAGCTATCTTTTAAAATCGATATGACATCAGATACTGTCTTAACATATACCAATTCACCTGTGAGTCGAGGTATTAATCCAGAACCAATTGCACGTTCCACTTCATTTCTATTGGCTTCAGGAATGAAACAAAAGTCAAAGGTACTTTCAGACAATGTGATTAATTTATACTCTATTCCACCGACAGCATGGATTGTGCCATCAGTTTGTACACTTCCTGTTGCAATTATCTTTCTTCCTTTAATCAAATCGCTCGACATTTGATGAATGATTTCTAACGTTTTCGGTAAGCCATTAGAATCGCCAAGCATTTCTTTAGATATGTAGGTTTGAATTGGTAATTCCGAAGAAAGGTCAATGGTTGACGACAGATGTAGTTGCACCTGGTTTGCATAGTCCGAGAACTCATCTGCTCGGAATTGGATTATTAGTTCTTTACCTTCCCGGTCTATGAGAAAAGATAAGATTGTATCGGGAGTAACAAGCAATTGTTGCAATTCTTGACTTGTTGTTATTTGTTTATCATTAATGCTCATAACTATATCTCCGTTCTGCAATGCACCGGTGTTTCTGTTTACGTTTATGCGTATCTTTTCGGTAAATGATGGCCTTTGATTCAGATACGTTAATGCAGATATGATTGGCTTAATGGACGCTTCATACGTTGAGATCTCTAAGGATTGATTTTGACTATCCATGCATTGTAAAGATAAGTACCGCCTATCCATCTTCCCTGCACCTAGATACTCAACATACAGTTCTTGTAGCTTATTTGTAACCACTTGTGATCCAACTGACACTTGATAGAAATGCGAATCTTTCGTGAATTTCATTTTAATAATCTCCGAATTTATCGGAATGATTCGCTTGGGATAACTCACGGTATATGGCTCAACCGGTATTAATAATAGGGCACCACCTATTGTCATTAGAACCAGGAACGGCAATGCGATCAGTGCCCATTTCAAACGAGTATTTTGATACTTTCTATCTACAATGATCGAAATACATACCGAAGTTGGTATTACAAAACTAATGGTTAAAATTGAAGTAATCACATGAACATAAGATTTCAACCAGATTCCCGCAACGATACATAGTGCTATAACACCAATGCACCAAAGCTGGAGTAGTTTATTCTGGATTTCGACCTTTGAGAATTTCGTTACATTAAGTGCTACCCTAGTTTTAGTACCCATCCAAACTCCTTATAATCATTCATACTTCTATGAATCATTCTATTTCCACTTGACCTTCTACAGCTATTATGTGCTTACATGGTCGGGTGGACATATTTTGATAAGCGGGACATGTACAATTGGATAAAAACAAGTCAACGATGTAAGTGTTTTTTCCAACAACCTGATATCTGTTTTCATCTAACCTGGAAATGTCTCCGGTAAATACACCCTTTTTGGGGGTTAATAATTCTTTGCTCATTGAAGCTGCTTCATTTTCAGACTCGGGCAACCACAAAAATTGGATGATATCAAAGAAGTCCCTTATTTCCATAACCTCAGAATGAAGATGCTTCAACTTCTCATCTGTAATTTCCCAATCACCATTTATCTGATTGACGACCAGACTATCATCCGATATTACAACAACTTCTTTGATCCCCAATTTTTGAAGTTTCGATAATGTCTCAATTACAGCAACATATTCAGCCTCATGAATACTTGCTTTTCCTATTTTTTTTACGTGTTTATCGACTACTGCACTATCTTCACTTTTAATGATATAAGCAATACTTGCATAACCACTCATTCGGTATGTGTAGCCATCACAATATGCCTTATACATTTCTAAATCTCCTCATGTACTTTTTGATGATTTAATTTAGGATTATTCTCGTTTATGTCTATCTCGAATTAAACCCTTATCTTTCAACTGATTGTAAATCTGTGGATGATAAGTTTTTAAATATAGATCCATTCCGCTTTCTACTAGATCCTGCTTCGTTGTCTGATCCACCTGGATTACGTGATTAATTGCACGTCTCTTTTCACCCGACAAATTTGCTAAGTATCCCTCCAGATCAGGTTCAAGCGTAAATTCGTTCTGACCCTGAGTTATACTGCCTCCACCGTTTTCTAGGCCATGTACGAGCATTTGGAAATGGAAATCATCCCACTTACTAGTTGATGTGTACTTTTTGGTCTCAATGACGATAGTATCGTTTAAAAATATGAGTTGGATGTTATTGAGTCCAAACTCTGCGAACAAAAATAGAAAATGATCATATACTGCATCATTTATGTTTTTTGGTTTTGGATAAGAGAGAGTCACTGTTCCATTCATATACTTCCGCTTCTTATTCTCTATTACTATCAATTCTGGAACCCAACCAGCATTTCTGAGATCGTCCTCCGGAAGTAAGCTGCCTTTTTCGGTTTGGATATATGCAGTGAAACTGGATTTAGAGGATTGCTCAATTTTCACGACCCTTCCAAATGTCTTTCCTTCTGAGCTGTTCCATCGCTGAAATAAATATACTCCTGATCCATTAGATAGAACCTCAGGCTCAAATTTTGCTAGTTCCTCTTTGTATCTGAATATGTCATCAAGTTGAAACCTATATACAAGTCGTCCCTTTTTCATGACGGATGTACTTGGTAATTCAGAGGACTTTGCCTTTAACCAAACTGTTTTGGGCGTAACACCTAGAATCTTTGCTGCATCATTGCAGCTAATTCCTTCATTATTCGTTAATAAAGATTCTTCAGTTACTCCAAGAAGTGCAGCTGCTTCTGTTAACATATGATTTTTCATGAATTATCCTACCGTATAAGAATTTAGTCGTAAGATTAGTATATCACGTCAAAGCTATACATTACCATTTAATTAAATATACATTTCCAATAAGGCTATTTCCATAATAATAAAACGACTCTGAACCGAGTCGCCAATGAGGTAATTCATATTTACTTGAATCCTCTATTTATTTTCTGCTTCCATACGCTCTTTAATTAGTGCTATCACGCTCATCATTCGTTCTCGGTGCTGCTGGCCGATTTCAACATTTAGTTTACCTGCTTTAATTAAGTAATCTATTGCACCTAGTGATATTCTTAATTTTCGATAACACTCTCGTAACTCCTGTTCAGTCATTAAGGAATAATCCGTATCATTCCATTCAGCTGCTTCCTTCATCACATCATGAATAAGGGCATCATCGTCATCATTATTCGGTTCAATTTTGACATCTACGTCCATTTTTTCATTGCTATCAATCGTTTTAGTGCTAGTTTCTGTTGCACTCCTTTCCTTAGTTCTTTGATTTTCGAGTGCTCTCTTTTCAACTCTTATTCGATCGTTTCGTTTAACCGTGTAAATGAGAACATATAGCATGATAGATAGCAAGATAAAAAGTACTACAAAAATTATCTTATTGTCTAAAATTATAGAAGACATACGATCACTGCTTTCATAATAATTTTTACTGCTTTTCTTTTCCCTGTTTTACGTTTTTATTCAACAGACTCTTTTGAAAGACAGCATCAGGATCATAGATATAGTAATCCCCCTCATCATCAACCATGATAACTGGCTCATTGTTAACGGATACTTTCCCTGCATCAATTGTTACTTGGTAACCTTTGGCATGTGCTTGCTTTATTAATTTATGAGTATCGATTAACTCAGCAATATCATCACTTACCAGCGAATTCTCGACATTTGATTGGACTTTGGACTGATTAAGATGGTCAGAACCATTCTCTTTTTTCACTGGATTTGAATTCACGTATCTTGGCTTTAAGGGAACAGATGGATTTGGTGGCAGTACAACGGCGTCTTCATTTTGGACCGACTCCACTTCTTCTTTTGCTTTTTTTTGCATTGTTGTTTCATTCGCAACACTCGTTTTATCGCTTTTTTGTTCAATTGAAGTTATTGGCTTCTCTGGATTCACTACCGGTTTACCAGGTCCAACATTCAAGGTAGGAGAGAAAGTTATCCCGTTATCAGGAACATTTGCTATTTTGTTGGTACTGTTGGGAGAATCCGTACTATCTGTACAGCCAACTATTGTCACGGTCGATAGTAACATCATTATTAAAGCAGCCTTTTTTACCATATTATTCTCCTTTTGCTGGGATACAAAAATACCTAGCTAAAAAACCTTAGATAAGGTTTTCTAGCTAGGTATTTCCCAGCTTCATGTATTCAGGTAGTAATTTCTTAGCCCACATGTACTATCGTATAGTATCGAAAGTGAAATGTGAAGATCATTTTATTATTTGAACTGAATCATAATGAAAAATATACCAGTAGCTAGCCATTATAATTGCAATAATGGTTGCACTTTTGAATAAGAGATTTTTTACTTTTATTAGTATGTGAAATAAAGTTACCCCAATGATGAGGTAACTCATGATAGTCACCATCGTCATAGAAACGACGCCCTCCTTAATATAGATTTCACTGTATTTGTGAAATGATTTCAGTCATTGGCGTCACTGTTTTCCATGATCGGCCACCATGCTCATCTGCAAATGATTGCACTTTAATTTCTACCTCTTTTCGATTCAGTCCATCATAGAGTAGTGCGACCGATACCACTACTTCCATGCTTTTTGGGTCGGGATTCGTAACTTTTTTACTTAGAATACCGATATCTTTTAGATTTCCACTCTGAGTTAGAATGTCCAAATATTCCTCCATTTGAACTCTCATCTCTTTTACCTCAGGAAACGCTACGATTAGCGCTTCGGCAGTAAATGAATCATAAAAACCCTCAACATCGTTCGCTTTTGCAGCAGTAAACATGTATGTGATATCATCTTCTGGATAAATCACTTCCTCCTCATGTTTATGTTCATAAGGATTTCTTTCAGTGATTTGTTTGTCGTCTTTCAATTGAGAGTTCTCACTTACTCTTTTTAGTTCAATTTCATACTCAGCTGCTTTGTTCCCTATATTTTGCCTATTACCAGAAGTGAATTTATCCCATATCAAAAACAAAAGACTACAAAATAGAAGCGCTCCTATCATGATAAGTAGTAACCTTTTTTTCAACTGTATTCCTCCTTAAACCATTTGATAACAGGGTGCATACATAGCACCCTGTTATCTATCATGGCCGAATGTAATACAATGGATTGGTCCTTACCCAGCTATTCGGCATGTCTATAGATACATGCAAGTGTGGTCCAGAAGAATCCCCAACAATACCATAACCGATTGTGGCTACAGGATCTCCTTTTTTCACGTTGTCACCCACCTTTACCAAAATTCCGTTGTATTGTAGATGACCCAATTCTGTTGTCATTCCATCTTTGTGTCGAATAAAGACTGCGATTCCATACCCATTTGATTTTCCTGCCTTTATCACGGTACCGTCACGAGGAGCATAGACCATATGACCAGCTGCTGATGACCCTTTTGGTGCGATATCAATCCCCTGATGCCCTTCAAACGATCCGTTTCTTAAGCGTTTTCCAAAATAAGAAGTGATGTTTGTTATTGTTGGGGTTGGCCAAATCCATTCACCTTTGTTTAGCATTTCATCGGTTGGAGGTTTTTGAATGACGTCTACTGCTCCAGTGCGATCACCACCGCTAATGCCATCCCCGAAGCCATCTATCCCTTCAAGATTTCTAAAAAAGATTTGAAAGTTATCTGAGACAGCCTCGTTGTACATCGTTTGTAGTAAAGCAAAGTCGAATCTTTTATAACCTTGAGAAATTAATTCTTCAATTAGGTTAGAGAGATCTGGCTTAGTCACGTATTTTTTCTGCAAATAGGCTTTATGATCCATCTGCTCTGTACAAGAATCTGGACCACAATCTACTGTGTTCCATGAGCCTGAGTGATCCCGACCTAGATACTCAATCATTTGTAGACTAAGGTCTGTTTTTCCTTGCTCATCAACTGGTACTGGTTTTACTTCGTAATCTAGTGTCCAAGTACCAATAAAGTTTGTTGCCTGTGTAAGAAGAATTACTTCTCTCTCATTCACTTTATAAGGCGATGAGCAGTTTCCATCTGGATAACAATCACGTTGCAAATCCCATTCCTTAACAGGGCCGTAAACAAACGAAGGCTTGACCGCACTCATAATTCTTTTCACAGACTCGTCAGAACTCATGTAACCTTTTTGTGCAGTAATGTTACTTGCAATCATTAGTAAATACTCATTGGTTCGAAAAAAGTACTGTTCAGGTTGTTTCTTATCCACCGTGTCTTTTGCCAACTCTACATATGTCTGATAGAACCTTTCGCCTTTAGCATCTTTTATTCCATCTCCATCGCTGTCGAAAAGAATATACAACGACATAGAAGCGATGAGTATGACAATAACAGCAATGAAAGCAAGCATACCGTATGATCCTATAAACCACAGAGCTGCTTTTAATATCATTCTTGCTATTAACTTAATTAATTCTTTTATTGCCCTCTTCGCTAATTCCTTCAAAAAATTCTTTACAACTGAACCGCCACGTTTTCCGCCTAACCCTATCAGCTGGTTTGCTATGCCCTTTGACGTATTGATCGTTTTATGGACAATTTTAGAGGTATAATCCCCGCGCTGTTTAGGGGCAGACATTAACCTTTACCTCCAAAGGAATTTTTTTGAATCCAATCAGAGTGAGAAGCACGTTGGTTTCTTCTGGTTGTATGGTCTGGATATTTTTCTTTGAACAGGGCATTTGGTTCAACGTGTGTATATTTACTCCTTGCATAATCTCTATCTTCTACCTGTTTCCCCCGCTCATTTATCGTTTTACGGATTTGCTTATTAGCGTCACGAAACTCGATTGTTGAGTGATCAAACTGTAAACGCCCACCAGGAGCAAAATTCGCTTTCATCTCAACAGATTCATTAGGTTTTAGGACAGGATTTCCCTCACCAATTCTTGAGATTCGAACTCTATTCGCGTAGTTATCCGCACGTGAATACGCCGTTAAATATGAACCTTCATTTGTCTGAATTAGCTTCATCTTACGGAATTCTTGGTCATCAACTTTTGATTTCAACTCATTCATCGATGGACTTAACGATCCTAATGCTTTATCTGCCACTCCATAGGTAAAATTGTATCCTTTTTCCCCGAATATCGTACCAGCTGCATGGGAAGCAGCACCCCTTGCAACATTTCCAACTCCACCTTTAACTCCCATTGCATTTAAGGAACCTTTCCCAAGTTCCTGAACCATTGATTTTATTTGAGCACCTTTTCTTCCAAGTGGCTTCATTTCTGCACCTGCTTGTGATATTGCGCCTCCTGGTTTAAATCCTTCATATACTGATTTCACGCCACCACGAATACCTTTTAATCCAGTTTCACCTGCTTGCCAGCCACTTCTACCAAGAACAGCACCAGTGGAAGATAGAACATTCGCTCCTGCCGAAGCACCTAACGCCATGCCCATCGGTCCAAGTGGAGCCATAGCAGTCGCCCCTAATACAGCACCAGTTGTTGCACCTATTTTACTCATGACCCTACCAACTTTAAGTGCTCGATTCATCGGACGACTATTAGTCAAAATTGGAGTATTGACTGGACTTGCAGTTCCCATTCCAAGGCCTGAGTTTTCGTAAGCACTCGCAGCTGGTGAATATCCATTGCTAGAAGGTGCCCCTCCACTGATTGAAGCTCCCCTTCCTGATCCAGGCCCTGGCCCCACACCCGGCCCTGGTCTATATCCACCACCACTAACATTACTTGCACCTGAAGATGCTAATTTACTCATCAAGTTCGAAACATTATTTGCCCCAGTTGCATTCGCGAGACTACCAGTAATAGCAGCTGCACCAGCAATAGCAGCTATGCTTGAACCAGTTGCCATTTTTCCTGTCTCACTAGATGCCCCAAGCAATGATTTAATTGCTTCCGATAACGGGATAAAAGTAGCCAGGAAAACAACCTGTAAGAGCCACGCCTGCTGTGTATTTGACATAACAATGAAGATCCACAACATGATGGCATGAATTGATTGAGAAATGATATTTGAAAATAACTCGCGCCCCCAAGTACTTGTAACTTGTCTCATGTGTGGGTAAATCGACAATGTAATAAACACAGGACCAGTAATCATCAATAAGATGATCATTAACTTCCGCATGATATAGTAAAAATTTGCCCACAATGAAAGGCCAAGCATCAACAAACTCAACACAAGTTTTAATATCGCACTGGAGCTCTCATCAACGCCCGATGCAAAGGTTGACCCATTGAGCTTTTGAAACGCCATCGCTCTGAATGTATCAACAATGATACTATTCAGAAGAAACATCATGTCATACAATATCCAGATGTTTCCTAAAAGAAACATCGAAAAAGCCATGGTAAACAACATGGACATGTTCTCACTACGTAATCGCTCATTTGTACCTTGTCTTGCCATTCTTATTCCAAAGTACATTACCCCTAACAGAAGCAATAGAGCACATATTCTTAACATTCCTTCAACACCAGGTTTGATAAGATTTTCTAATTCCGATGCGGAGAACAGCCCATAAACCAAGTTGGACAAACCACCTCCAATTACTTCGCCAGTACTCACATCTTTCTCAATATTGTAATTGAAGACGAGTTCCATGATGGTGTCTGTGTTGTTAGAAATAAAATCAAGTATTGGTTGTAATAAAGCAATTATCGCTTCAACCAATAAATCACCTATCGCAAACATTATGTTCCCCCCTCTCTTAAGAGGCTACCTGTCTCTGTTCTCGTTTGACTGCTTCATTTGATTCTAAGAATGGTTTCTCTTCTTCGTATGCAAGAGTCTGCATCCACACACTTGTATTACCTACGCGCAAGATCCCCTCACCTTGAGGAATATCTGCACTTAACAAGCTAACTTCACCATCTGTTAACTTGAAAGTACTTGCTACAGAATCAATACTCTTACTATCTTGTTTCATAAAGAATAGGGTATGGCAGTTTTGTACAACAGAACTTGCCTTTTTATTTTCAGCTAGTCGTTGGAAATCTTGCGTTGCAATTGTTAAAGAGCAATTACGCTTCCTCGCTCTGCGAGCTGCCTTTTCTAAGAAGTTTACAGACTGCTCATCATCAACCATTCTCCACGCTTCATCGCATAGGAGTCGCTTTTTCTTGATTGGATTTCCCTTTACAAATTTTTCCCAACTCCACTGAAAGATGACATGGTAGGCTATTTTGCTTAAACGTGGGTTTCCTTCGAAGGATGAAAGATCGAATCCTATTAACATTTGATCTTCCAAAGCAGTGTTGATACCTTCTCCAAAATAACTCTGGCCATCAAACATAGACATAGATCCACGAATATCAAACTCTTCTTCCGTTTCATAATCTCGCGATTTTCGAGATCTCAGACATGGTCTTAAAGCAGCAAGAAGTTCTTGTGCTTCTTCCCGGTCTCCAAAATCACCATAAATCTGGTTATAAATATCCGTAATGGTTATTTCTTTCTTCCTTACTCGGCCTGTATGGATTCTGCCGTCTTCATCCATGTGTCCATCTTCAAACAGTGAATCTGGATGTTGAGTGAATCTTCGCTTTTTAAAAACCTTAATTATCGCATCTTCACAAAACTCACGTTCAAATGCATTTAGACCTTTCTTTTCATCGTCCTTTACAACCATCTCAAGAAAGTCAAGAATCTCGTCTCTTTTTTCCTGGATATTTACGAATCGAATAAAGGTTCTGCCCTCATGATCCTTATAAACTTCGCACTTGCTGGTATCTATATTGTTTAATTCATCATCATCTTCTCCATCGAGCTCTATTTCTGTCGGCCAAAGTGCGCACGGATTGATTGTAATTTGTGGCTTATCAGACAGTTCCTCTTCTACGAATGAGATGTAAATACCGCCAAGTTGTAGTACTAAATCCTTGTACTCCTTCTCAGGATCTATAAACACTGTTGCGATGTCATTGATTAGCCCTCGTGCTGCTAATAGTTTTACAGCATAGCTCTTTCCTGATCCACTCACCCCGAATATCCCAAAGTTATAATTTGGATTCTTCCGCGAAAAGTTATCAAAGAACACTATTTTATCCTCAATTTTATTCATTCCCAAAGGAATACTACCTGGTCCAGCATACTCTAAATCATTCGTTGCAAATGGAAAGACAGATGCCGCCGCATATCTGTCTAAGTTCCTCCAGGATTCACGAATTTGATTTCTACCTAGTGGTAATCCGGATGCATACCCCATCTTGATCCTTGAGTATGTAGTTCTTAAATTAAATCCATCGCCAGCCATATTATCTGACAAGTCTTGTGTAATAGATTCTAAATCATCCTCATTGTTCGCAAACACGTTCGATACAACCGCAACCATAAATTGATCATTCAATCCAATTGCAATCTCTTGTTGTAGCATTTCGCAGTCTTGAATTTTTAACTGCAAGTCAAATACCTGGTCATCGTTTCCTCTTTTTATTTCCAAGTTCAGATTGGACTTGAGGATGGTTGCTTTTTTCTTTAGAGACTTTACCGCGTCTTTTCTTTTGGATTTTTGCAAGTAGAACATAACATCCGTATCCGGTGCATTAATGAGTTGGTGAAATGCAGCGGTTTTAATCTTTCGTGGCCATCCTCCCTGTGTGATATACAATGGTTGAAGGACACGTTCCTTACCAAGCTTATCCTGGAGATAGCCAATATCTCTTGCTGTTAAGTCAGCACCATCGGGAAGTATTATGGACCATAGACTCGCACTTCCAGTCGCGAACATATCACTCAATTCTTCTTCATTTTGCTTTTGAAAAAGATCCGCTTCGATTTCTTCTTCATTTGTTACTTCTTTTTCTCTTTTGAAGTTAAAAAGTTTAGCTAGCATCAGATTCAACCTCCTTTGTGATTTTTTCTACTAGTTCAATTTGATGCTCATCCCTATCGGAGGTTACAAACAGAGCATCTACTTCTCGCCTTAAGGCTTCTTCTAATTTGTAATGTCGAGAGTCACTTCTTCTCATTGCGTGATGCAGCATCTCATAGATCCTCACATTGGTAGCAATGTGAACATTACGAACACCAGCACGTCCCATCGTGTCCATCAGAATCTTTGCTTTCCTTGACATGATGATAAAGATGCGCTTATATAATTGATCTTCATTTTTGAATTTCTTCTTGTCTTTTGCAGATAAATCATATGGGAGTAAGAAGTATCTGTGTTTTTCATAGACCTCGGTATTGGTTTGCCAGATATCCACATTGTTCAATACGTTTAGGCAATAATAAGCTTGTACATCATTCAAACTTCTATTGTTACCCACTAAATCAAGCTGATACTTTATGTGATCGTCATAATCGACACGTCTACTCTGTGTGTAAATTATCATTTCTGAACCATCGTAAGCCGAAATACCAGCTTCGAAAGCTGCATCAATTGCCTCTTGTTCACCCGGACTTTTAAGGTAGTAGTTTACCCCTCCTGCTTTAACAACGAGGACGAATCTATCGTTCTTAAGCTTCATTAATCCGTGTTTGATGTCTTCAATATCTAAAAGCTCACGAATATTAACTCTTTTCTTCTTTTCATTACTTTTCTGCTTCTTCTCTTTTTCCTCAGGGGTTTCTTCATCTTCGTCCTCAATGTAAATTTTCTTCTTACTTTGCTTCTTGAATGGATTTAGTGGTAAATTCTTTCGAGATCTATCCCAGAAGAAATATATTAACGTAAGCATAATCCCGAGGACTACAAATCCAAAAATTGAATCTCCCTCCATTAATCACTCTCCTCCTCTAAGTAGAGATATATATTGTTTTCATTCCTACCGATCCACCAATAAACAAGCCATTTATCAAAGTACATGTCTGGTTCATCAAGATACAGAAATCCTAAAGCCCAGACAATCAAAATAATTGGTGCTAAGATGACCATTAAAAGAATGATGATTGTTTCCAATGAATAATCCGAAAAGAACATGGGCTTAGCAATGTTGTAAGCAAGAATGCCACCAATCGCGCAATAGGCAAATTGTCGCCAACTAACTAAGCCCATGAAGTCCTTTTCCTCGGATACTATATCTACATGAACAACGTTAATTTTCATCGATATCTCCTCTATTTTTTGCTTTTCCACATACCTCTCAACTCTTGCTTTGCTTCATTCTCGATTTCTTTCAATGTGCCCTTGATGGCTTGTGCCATATCCTTGCTTTCCTTTTTTATGTCCGTTACTATTTCATCGCTTACACGCGCCAAACCACTTCTAATCATCTCTTCATTCACAACTTTTCCATTCGACAGTAATACGTATGCAACCAGTACGCCTGGATTTTTTAACTGACTTTTAACAGCTGCATCCAATATGAGTTGGACATTACCATTGGATTGGTTGATGAGGGTCTCATTATATCTTTTGGAATGATCACTACTGGCTTTGTCACTTTTGTTTGGTGGTTCTACCATGGCGTATTTAATTGTTTGTTCTTTCCCCTCTAAGTCAACAACAATCGTTGCTCCATCAACGATTTGCAAAACCTTAACTACAACATTCGTTTGATTACCTTTTGAAGAAGTTAACATTGAAGGAGGCTCCGTCTCAAATGGGGAACACGCAGTAAGAAGGAATACCGCCAAACCTAACGCGCAACAGATGTATAAGCTTTTCGGTCTCATCCGTACTCCTTTCTTGAAAATTTTGAAACCGCTAGTGAATTTGACCACTAGCGGTTTTTTCGCATTTCGATCTATGTACCGATCGAGGCAAACCAGCTCGCGATCATAGACGCTTGCATGATGCAGAAAATCCCAACCGCTACACCTATAAGTGACGCAAATGCTCCTGTTCTACGTTGTTGGTTTTGACCAGATGTAGAAAACAGAATTCCACTAATGACAATCATGATGAAACAAATGCCCGCCCCGACTAAGCGAACGACACCCACAATTTTTGTGATACTGGTTTGTAATTTCGCATCATTGAACGTTGAGTCTTTTTCATTGATTAGCCCTTTACCCAGAATCTCACTAATGCTACCTTTGTTGCCTGCACTGGTTGCAAGAGAAGGTTCTGCATACGACAAGCCTAATACCAGGACGCAAACAACCATTAATAATTGTTGAAGAAATTTTGCCTTCACTGGATCTATCCTCCTTTCCCGTTTTTTTGTATAAATGTAGCCTTGTAGAAAAACAAAAAGGCGTTAAACTTCCTTCAGCATAAAATGCATAAAGAAAGTTTAACGCCGGGTGTTTCCTCGGCCACATTTAGTTGTCCACTACAGATTACCATTAAATAACCATATTGGAAAGATTCTTTTTTGTTGTACAATTACTGGTTTGCTAGTATAATGAATTTACAAATCAAGGAAAGTAGGTGATATGATGTTTTCGTTTATTAATGTTCTTTTCGAATCTCCTTTAGTCAAACTTCTAGCAATTGCAATCATTCTGGGGGCATGTATCGGTGCACCTTATTATATTCCATGGTTTGAATCAACATATTTTGGACAACGATTAATCGATGAGGGAATTTGGCCTGACAACATGGTTTTGTGGCCTTATGAAGCTGGAATGAAAATGCTCACCCTTGGTGCTATAGGTGTGATCTTAACTGGATATCTCAGCGTGGCACTCTTTGCTGTCTTGGTAGTCCTTATGCTCGGTTTCTTAATCATCCCCCCTATTATTCTCTTCAAACGGAAAATCAAAGAACTAAGAGACGATTGGAATAATGCGAAAGTGAACGTGAGCGCACCTAGTGATAACTTAAATCCAGGGTATAGAAGAAAAGGTAATGGGAAAATTGTACGTGTAAAAACAGTAAAATAGAAAGAAGCGGTCTGGGTTAAGAAACCTGACCGCTTCTTTCGTTACTTATAGACAAATCGAACTTTCTAATTACTTTTTGAATGTTATGATGAACACTTCCCATTGGAACAACTGTTAAATCATTTATGTTAGTTTCGCGTAACTGAATGTTATTTAACCTGTTTACTAGATCAACAATTTCGTGGAACAGCTCACGTTCTGTCCCTAACAACAGCTTCCATTTGGTCAACTTCTTCTGTAGAATTTGCATTTTCGCATAATACTCTTTCCTATCATTCATTGCGGCGAGTACTTGATCAATTCTCTTGAGGATTTCATCATACCCTCTTATTACTGAATTGCTTTGATTAAAGGTATTTTGTAATGATAACGTAATTGAACTGTCGTCTTTTAAGGCCGATCTTTTAGTGAGCGCAGAATCCACCCGTTCCTTATTCTGCTTTCTGACAACATTGTTCCAGCGGAAACCACAAGCCTCTACTGATCTTCCTAGTTCTACCCCTACTTCCCGAAATGCTGCTTTTTGTGAACTTCCATTTCGAATGTAACGCAGGACGGTTTCTAGTAATTTGGAGTCCTCAGCAGTGGACCAAACTATCCTTTTTCTTTTCAATTTTAATCACCCTCTCATATTTTCCTTTTAAATATAGAATTGCCATATAATTTGTAACTTAACCTCACTACAACAAAAAAGAAGGAAAGGGCTTATTGCTCCTTACCTTCTCTAGAAAGATCCTCATAACACTTATCAATTTCTTCTTGATAGTGTTGGTCTATATAGGATCGAATGAATTCATTTTTAAGACCTTCATTCTCAATTCTTTTAAACAATAGTTTTATCGTTCTCTCTTTTTCAGGCTTTTCATACCACAGCTTCGTTGCTTTTTCTCTTAATTTCGTTTTCACATCAAAACTTATTCTAGCTCTGAGTCGTTCTTCTTCTCTAGCGATCCTTCTAATTTCCTCTTGGGAAGGTGGTGGTGGAAGCTGTCTCATCTTTTCTTCTAATTGTTTTACCTGGTCTAAACGTTCAGTCAAATGTGCAAGGAATGGTTCCACTTTATCCCTTAACTTTAATTCCACGAGTTCATCCAGGTAGTTATCAGCAGCCAACGTAGTTTGATCTTCTGTTTCTATATTCTCACTTTTAGTAATTGGCGTTAGTATTTTATTTCTATCTTCTATCACTTTACTTGCACATGTTGGCAGACTATAGTTCATATTCCTATACTCTTTAAATTTTTGGAATACTTCTAAGTCCTCTTCTTTAAAACGATAGTTATTCAGCCCACCTTGTTCGTCTCTTTCAAAGTGATACCCAGCTACTGAAAGTTCTTCTGCCCATCTTAATATAGTTGCGTTGGAGTGACCCACTTGTTTCGCTATCTCATTCGTATAGTAATAAACTGTCACATGAGATTGATTCACTACGCTCCCCCTCCTTTCTTCCTAGTTAATTATACTTTTCCACATATGCATCAACTTGTCAACGAGGCACTTCGATTGACCCTATGCTATTTTAACTCACTTCACGATATATCCAAACTAATTTGAGTGATCTAGGATGAGGCGCTTCGTTCTAGTTCGCAATTAACCCCCTCAAACCGAATCACACTTGAACAAGATCACCTCTCCCCTATTAATTCAAGATCTACAGCAGCCACGGAAAGCAATTATAAACATATATATAGTATAATCATGTTTATATATATGTTTGTGTAATTAATTAATCTGCATATCACCCTGCTGCTAGTCCAAAGGCAAATATTGAGAAAGCCCTAAGTGTTAAGGCCTTGGAGCAATAAAGTACATCAATGCAAATCAATTCACCTCGAAAACAACCCCCTCATAGTCAAACAGTACATCCGTAAAACTGGAGTGGATTGTTTATCAGAAGCAAGAAATGTTTAAAATGATATTTATATATATATTTATAAACATGTTATAGTTATATTTCTACTCTTGAATCAATATCAATCAAACTGAATCAGATTAATTCAATCCGGATCAACATCAACCGAATCAGACTAGATCAGAATCCCATTATTATCTTGCTTTTGCTTCAAAACATTTCGATCTAAATCAATCCACTTCAATAACAACTCGATCACAGTCAATCAAGATAGTGTTTTCTGTCCTTTGTCCTCAATTTAATCATTTTTTAGCACTGATCTATATTGAGTTAGATTGATTGACTCCGAAAACAACTCAATCAAACCCAATCATTTGAATAGGGGAGTGCTGATAGGTAGAGTTCTCTCAAGCAATTGAGTACTTGGCCATCTGATTTTTCTCAAACGTACATGAACTACCTCTACTGAAAGAAATGCATACAAGTGTACAAGCAATGCATAACATCTTCATACTATTCACCAAGGTTTAATAGTAAAAGTAATCATATGTTCATGATACTTTCTTGTTAATCTAGAAATATTAGAATGAATAATATCCAACAGAAGTAATATCAAGCGGAAGATAGAAAGACAAATAGGGAGATTCAAATAGGGTTTTGCAAATCGATCAAAGTGCTAGACTGGAGACAGTTATTCAACTCTCATGAAAATTAAAACGCAAAAAAGGCAAAAGAAATTGTAATATCAATCATTATGGATGCACTAATCCATTTTCATAATCTGTGGTGCAGCGAGCTGCATGATCGTCTAATAGGCAGTTTAACGCAGTAACTTGGAAACTTTCTCCAAAGATTTGCGTATATCAATCAAGGCAGAAAGGGCAGTAGCACCAATTGGGTGAACACAGGCATGTTAATCGGGAGCTAACGAATCTATTCGAAGGAGACGAGCAACAGCTTCTACAATTTATTGAAAATCATCGTGAACCATTAGAGCGCCATCGAATTGTGCTGGAGGACGAGCTTGCGATCGAGAAGCAAATTCCGATAGCATTCGCTTACATATACAGTGAATAAGACGAGGAAATCATCCGATTGTTCGGTGAACGGCTTCCGGATGAATCGGTCGAGGTGACGACTACAGACAAAGGATTGGACGTTACCTACAATGGACAATTACATTCGTTTGCGCTCACGCTTTCTGGAAAAGATCGCTATATTACGATTCGCGGGTTCCAGGAATTGATCAGGGACAAATACGAAATTCGTCTGTTTGAAGCCTCCTATCTTTCCGATACCCACGAGTTTTTGATATGACCGAAGCGGCAGTGGGTGGAATTGGATGCCCGATATCCGGCGCGGAAGAGTGAGATGTTCCTCGTCACATAAAACGATCTGGATTTTCCGTACCCAAAAGTCGGGATAATTTGAACGTGTCAAAAATATATAACCCAAATCGCTTTATTTGAGAAAGTAGGTTGTTAACCCATGCCGTTTACTCATCTTATTGTGGAATTACACTGTCTTTACACGATAGATGAACAAGAACAAGTGAATCCCGTTCCACCGTTTTGTAAAAACGGAGTCCGTAAGCCAGGGTACCATTGTTTAGCGGAAAAATGTAAGTACTCAGGGCATGCACCAGCACCCCTTGAAATAGCGTATTCAGATAAATTGGGAGAAGTCGACTCTGATGCATGGATAGGATATGGAGGTGATATGGAACCTGATCCTTATAATTCCAAGATGGTAACTGAATTAAAAGAATCCTGGAAAAGTCTTTGTAAAAAGAAAGTTAATGAAGCATATGAAGATTATATGACTCAACACAAGCTCCATGGAGATTAGCAACATCTGCATTCTAAGAGAATTACTTTTCGTCACAATGGTGACGCTGTTACTAGATTCAAGCCAGTCAAAAAAAGTAATTACTAACCTCGATTTCTAACCTGGAAATCAAACTTGCATCAAGTAAAGAACAAAGGGGAAAGGTGAATTGAAGATCAAATTTGGAATCCTTTCTTGCGTTTTTTTCATTTTAATAGGTTGTTCAAGTACTAGTAGTGAAACGAATGACATCTACTTAATTCCAAAAGGATACGAAGGAAATATATATGTCTTCTATAACGTAAAAGATGCACCAGCACTCACCAAAGAAGGCGATTATGACGTATATGTAATTAACGACATGGGGTATTTTGTCACTTCGTCTCCGGTAATGGATCATGGGAGGATAACCAACAAGTATTACTACCTCGATAAGAATGGGCAGAGGTCCCCGATCCAGAATGATTGTGTAAGGGAAATGGGTACTGGAGGATTGGAAAAGGACATAGGGTCATCCAACAAAATAGAGATCAAATATACGGGAATTGAAGTCACAAACAATAGATGCGGTCAGGCATTTATCGATGGAGGAAATGGAATATATCCAGAGGAAATGGATACCGTACTAAACGAAATTCTGAAAGTGCATTATGGCCTAGACGATAGTTGAACATAAGTCCTGTACTTCGATGTAGCTAGAAACATAAATGTACTTCCAACCATGAACAAGCGCATAGGAATACGCTTGATGAGTAAAATGAGCTATCCAGTGCTTAATAGCGATCACATCACGAATCGGAAAAAATCGAGAGTTAAGGGAACTGCCAACAAACCAGATTTTATGGCTGTTCAAAAATTTGATATCTTGAAGAGTGTCCCAAACAATAAACCAAATCAAAAGAGGAGCCCATAAAAGGCTCCTCTTTTGAGTGCATACCACAAAAGGGTATATACACATTTTATCTTAAATGAACAGAAATTGTAATCATTAAAAGACGAAATTATAAATTGGATCTATTTGATAACATTCTTGCTCTTTCTATTGGACTTAAGCCTTTGGCATCTTCCTTTTTACTGGGTTCAACGGGCGGCACGTGAACAACGTCTTCATTATGTTGTCTATTCTTATCATCAGCACTTTGTTCTTGACTCGTTAGATCTGTACGAACGGTAACTTCTTGAACTACGGATTGCTCGGTAATTATCTTTGGTTCAACTGGAATGTCACCTGATGTCTTAACTAGTCTGTTCACCTGAATATGATTAAAGGGTGTCTGAGTCTTACCATCCATCATGGCCAATAAGTTTCCAATAACTTTTTGACCAGCTGGAGTATTCAAAAGTTCAATTAAGTCTTCAGACAACTGGTTTGTTTCAATGAAAACTCTATTTTTATACTGATTAACAGTATCTAACCCGATCATGATCAAGTGTTGAACTAAATTATTTCGTGATGGCCTAGCCCCTAATCCTTTTAACAAGGGGTGATCCGTTGGTTCCTCATTTAACTTATCTAAAAGAGTATTGAAAGGTGTCACCCATTCAGCATCAGATCCGGGGAGTAGGGGGGCAGATTTGCCATGAACAAACTTGGCATTCTCCTTAGATCTTGTCATTGTTCTGCCTCCAATCTACTCAGCTCCTCTATTTCTTTACCTTACTGTTCTGTTTGATGAGCACTTCCACGATGTCTGGGTTATTTAGCATTGCTTCAATGAGATACCCACGGGCATTTATAAAAGGGGAGCTCTCGATCATTTCTTTTGGCGGAAGCTCATAAAGTTTAATCTTATTTGCTGCCTTTGGATCTCCAACTGTTTGACGATCTCGCAATACTTTATATCCTAGTAAAACGCCGCCACCAACAATAATATTGCTGCCAATTGATGATGCCTTTTGTCTAGCCATCATATTCAAATTAAAGACAATATTCCCATACTCGTCTAGAACCGGAACAATAATATCTGTCAGATCGACATTTGTCGCATATCCAAATGATCTAACAATTCGTGGTGCTTCTTCACCTGCTACAAGCGCTTCAATATATGGTTTTAATACGATATCTATAAACTCTGCTCTATCTCTAAAAAAGTTGTCTTGAAAGAGAGGTAGGTCATTTTCTTTATGAATATCAATGATTTTATTGTTAACTAGATCTTGCAAGCGTTCAACTATATGGTTACCTCCGACTTTTTTCCCCACCAAATCAGCCAGTTTAGCTTGAGCAAATTCTGGCGGAACCACTTCATACGTTGTCGTAAGGCTACTATTGATTCCTTGGGGCTCAAAAGTAGCAACATCATAGGTGTACCCTCCTGGATCACTTACAATCAGGGCACCCTTAGGGTCAATAACACTTTGGTCAACATTATTTTCAATCATCTCGAAGTTTTTAACATTGAATCCCATACCCATTCCAGCTTTTGTTGCTTCTGCATGAATATAGCGGGAAGCCGGTGCAGATTCATCAACTTCATGTTTGATGATCAATGTGTCATTTTTGAACATTCCATCGATAAATGTAATTTGAAATGAACCTTTAATCCTACTTAAAAACGCTTCCCTAGCGCCGTCTTTAATGAGCTTCACTGGCAGACCAGAAGATGGAGGGATTACAACGGTACCTTCTGACCCATTTAATCTTGCTGCAACTGCTTCTAGTGTAATCATGGTTATCATATGTACTTGTGAGTCATGTTTATTTTGACCGTCTCGCGCTTCCTTTACCTCACCAGACAGCTTCGCAGCAGGACCAACCCAATAATATCCACCCTTAATAAATCCATCTGTATCGTCAAGAGGTTGAAGAAAAATATGGAGGTTATCTGTTGCTTGTAAAGTCTTCGAGCTACCAAGATTGCTAACGTGAGAGGGGGCATGAGCAACCGCGGTTGGGACTGCAAGTTCTGCAATATTTCCTTCTTTTGTTAAGTAGGAAAGCTTGGTGTTGGTATTTCCTGGATCTGATCCGTTTAGTTGATATTCAAAGTCCTTAGCTTTGCTCATATAGTTCACCCTTTATATGAATATTTTGGTATGCACAACTTAAGGGTATCATCTATATAAACAGAATACAAGTATAAACATAAACATATCTATAATTATATTTATATACATACGAAATCTAACGTAACATTATTTGTGACTGATGTCGTTCACTATTGTAATCAAAGCAGATGATTGTTCAATCTTATTCTTGTGCGTTTCTCACTCTAATATATATGAACTTAATTCTGAGAGAATACTAGTAAAACTATCGAAAAAGCCTCATTTCTGAAGGGAAATCTGCACATTTTACTATAATCGCCAATTTACATGTGATATTCGCCATTGGATCGAGTCTGTTCGAAATTTACAATAGTACCAAAAGTGAATTCTTTTTAAAACCACAGTTGATTTGCAAACATAATCTATAAACCTCACACACAACAAGGCCAGATAACTCATCTAAATGACTCTACTAACACGATATTAAGCAGCGAAAGAATGCATAAACTTCAACTCTAAATTAATGTCACAATTAATTTCATCATTGTTTTCATAGTAGAAAGATGGATTTTCTCATGGGAATCCTGAATCCAGAAGCATTTCCATTTTGATATTAATTCACTTCAAATAAACACATTATGAAACGGTGGAAAAACCCGGATATAATATAGGCATCAAGAAGTCATTTCAAAACATCAATTAATTTCACTTTTTTTAACGAAACTATTCCCTTTTTCCTGGAAGTCATGTTATAGTGGTCACGTATCAACAACCAAATAAATTGCATCGGATATCCCGAGCACAAGTAATAGGAGTAATTCTTTACCCCTATACTTTTGCTCGGGTTTTTTGTTTTTAGAAAGGAGGTGAGCTGTTCGTGGCAGAGCAAGTAAAAAGAAAAGCCACGGAAGATCTAGACAATGACATCCTTGTAGCATTGTACGATCATCGCCATTTAACTCTTCCACAGATTTGTGTGTACTGCGGATACGATGTGGAGAATAAATATCGCCTAAAGTTCAATCGGCGATTACAAATTCTCATAGCAAAAAATCTTGTGCGAAGAAGACGATTACCCCAAATAGGAATGGTTGGCAATCCGATCTATGTGTATTACCTAACGGAGAATGGAGTAGGTCATGCTGTAGCAACTTTGGGCATACCTTACAATCGCTATGGTCCTGATAACAAGATCATCGAGAAAAACCATTTCGATGCTAAAGAACTAATGGTATCCGATAGGTTATTACCTCATCACTACCATACACAAAATTGGATTATTGAGTTTATCCGTCAGATTCGCTCTGTTTATGGTAATGAGATGCTTACGACACTTGGTCTTTCATTCAAAGAACCAAAGCGCATGCCGCATTACGTTAATCAAATTGGTCATGTTACACATAGGCCTGATTGGATCATTTCTGTTGGTCACAGCAATTTGACCATCAATCTTGAAATGGATATGGGGACAGAGAATACCAGAAAAATCACTTCCAAATTTCATAATTACGCGGAGTGGTTTAGGGATAACCCCCAGAGTGGAAAGCATGTAATCTTATTCGCCTCTCATACTGAGAAGAATATTACTCGACGGAGAAACATTAAAAGATTGGCGATTGAGTACCTAGGTGAATTCATACTCGAAGATAGGCTTGAAGTCATAGAAGGAGCTTCAGCGCTCACTATAGACTGGCTAATCAGTTACCTGGAGAAGCTTATCGAGCCAGAGCGCCGTGACATATTTTCCGAGGCGCTACAGATTTCCTACGATCCTAATCAAACAGGCTTGATCGCCCAATACACGTATATTGAAGCATGCGAAAAGCTTGGAAAACAAATTCCATCATGTGATAAGGTACATTTCCTTTTTAAGAAACATGCTAACACGAAGCACAGGGTCATTTTTCAATTACAAGCAGAGCCGGGTTCATGTCTATCAGAGATGCAAAGATATGACCTTTCAATTTTCGCAAATAGCATGAGCAATGCGGAATACGATTGCTTTGTATATTTGGTTCATGACTCACACGAAAACCGTATGGATGATGTACCAACCTTTCATGCCTTTAATAACGTACTCTCTATTGACCTACATACGATGAGCCAAAAAGGGTTAAGGCATGCTTGGAAATGGTCAGAAAGCAAACGTACGTGGAAGAGGGTAGAGGTGAATCTCATTGAGTAAGATCACTTCGCAAGTGCCCATCATTCTACGTGCTAGAAAGCGCGTAGAGGACATTGTTCAAAAGGTTGGGATTGAAAAAGTAATCCGCGCTATCCCGCTCCTGATAACAGTTCTTCTCACTTTCATCACGGTATGCTCTATTATCGGATCGATACTTCAAGTCATGGTCATCTGGTATTATCCACCAGAGATGTGGAGCAAAACAGTTGTATTAGAGAATGTTAAGGCGGGGCCATGGAAAAGTTTATTTACCTTGGCATACTTCAATCCACAAGACATAGGATTCTTCTCATTTCTTTACGTGGGGATCTTAGGACTGAGCACATGGTTATTTAGTACAAAAGTGAAGCAACTCAAAAAGCTACCTTTTCGGTACATTATGTTCGGATTCTGTATTTTGGTCATCTTTGCGAAGTGGGTTTCGTGGTCTTCTCTTCCTGTTAAAGAAATGTTCACCCCCTGGATTGCGGAACTCATGGTGCAATATGTAGGCAAAACAGAAACGATGGATAAGTTTCTGGAAGATAACGTTGTGTGGTTCACGTGGGGATTGTTGATCTTACCGATATATGCGGTTTACTTCTTCCTTGCTTGGTTCATCGGAGTATTAATGCAACATTCGAAACGATGGCACGAGTGGTTCGCAAATTATGAATTCAATCACCATCTACTCCAAGGCATTACAGAAATGCAACGTGCAGGAAAATACGCAGATATCTGTATTGGGATATATGTTGATGCGTTTTTTAAGGTTAAGGCGATAATGAGAGGCATCGATCGTGCAACTCATACGATAATTGTCGGATCCATTGGTACTGGTAAATCCGCAGCTGCTCTATTACCAGTCATTCGCCTTGATATGAAGCATCTTGTCAATTATATCAATAACTTTCAGACAGATGATGATAAAACACTATCTCAACGGTTATCCGGGTTAACAATTATCGATCCGAGTAATGACTTGTGTTCGAAATCGTTCCAACTCGCGCGAGCTCACGGTATACCCAAAGAAGCGATCTATTATCTCGATCCAGAAAATCAAGACAGCAAGAGTTATAACCCGCTTCGAGGTCCAGCTGAAACAGTAGCAGCCACATTTGTGTTTGTATTAGAAGGGCTTCAACCCGATCAAGAAGATTTCTATAAAAACACGCAAGCTGTTCATTTGTATTACCACATCTTGCTAGTGAAGCTTTTTCACGATGCGAGAGAAGAAATCGAGTCGATCATTCGCACGTATGCCCCTACATATCCAGATATTGCCGATCCTACCAAAGGAAAGCCGTATCTTACCTACCAACAAGTTTTTGGGAATAATGCGTGTACATTAGATACGTTAATGAAGATGTATCGTGATCCTTGGTTAGTAAAACAAGCTGCGTATTCCTTACAGCTCCTCCTACCAGAAGACTGGGAGAATCAGTTCGATGGCGATGATCTTTCGTATTACTCCATCATTGAACAAACATCTAGTTTCATTCACAAGATTGTCGTACCCAAAGCGAATTTTAGAGGAGAAGTTAATAAGTATCTCCCTGATAGTCCACACGCTGGAGAAATCGAACTAGAAGATAAGTACGCAGAGAAAATCACTGGTTTGACCAACGTCTTAAATCAAATGTCGTCAAATACCTACTTTAGAAGAGTTATGTTTGGAGACAGTGGCCTTGATCTAGACGTTCTGCTTCGTACTGGTGGCGTCCTATTAATCAACACCGCAGACGGGATCATGGGAAAGCTATCCGGTTACTTTGCACAGATAATGCTTCAGTCTATGGTACAGGCTGTTTATCGAAGAGATATTTCTAAGGGCCAGCCTCACGGACATCACATCGTAGTCGATGAGTTTCCTAAATATGCATACGAATCTTACCCGGACTTCCCGGCAAATGCCCGGAAATATGGAGGTTTCGTCACGATCGGTATGCAGACTATGGCCCAAATGGAAAGTAGATTCTCAAAAGCCTATCTGGAGACAATCATCGGTGTTCATCGTAATCGCATGGTATACCAAGGTGTCCCGCTCCTTGATGCAGAGTATTTCTCTAAATACTTCGGTACTAAGGAAATTTATCAACTTCAAGAGGGTCGTACGTTTTCCTCTGCTTATCAGGACTCTCCCGGGATGTCAGAAAAGGAAGGTTACGCTTTAGTAGAGGTTCCAAGATTTGCACCTCATGAAATCTCTCAAAGCAAAAAATTCGAAGCTGTATTACAGCTTAACATCGATAACGAACAACAAACGGCTAGACGAGTAAAAGCGGATTTCGTTCCAAGGAAGGAATTCAAGAACGCGAAGGAAAAACCCGATTCGCAAGCACTCTCAGCATGGGTCGAAAGAATTCATTATGAAGCAGCACAAGGTCCTGTTACTAAAGGCAAATACGTTTGTGGCTTAATCGACCAAGATGCTGAAGATTTCAAAGCTGGAAAAGATCTAGAACAAGTACACAGCACAGAGGATCACAGCGCCCCGCTCCTAGAAAGACAAACAAACCGGGAAACTAGAGTTGTCCAGCGAGAAACAAGGCAAGCCCCAGAACCTGGACGTGGATCTCAGAAGCCACCTATGGTTCCAAGAAGAGAAACAACATCTGCTCAACCTTTTGATTTCTCAATGCCAACTGCCCCGCCAGTTAAGGAACGAATTGAGCAAGATGTTGATACCAACGAGCACGATGATTCTCTGTTACCCATTTTGCGATTAGAAGGAACTCCAATTTATGAGGAGTTTATCAAAACTACCCAATCAGTAACGCAAACGGAACAAGAGAACAAGGAGCCAGAAATTCCAGTATTCCTGGAAGGGGAAGAAATCAAGCAGCACAACTTGCATGAAGTGGATCGTAAAAAAATCCATGTTCAAGAGTTGAGAAATCAAAGGAATAGCATTACACCAAGAGTTCAACGTACTCTAAATCCTCGGGAAAACAAGAGAGAAGTAGACATTAAGCCAGGTAGAGTGATGGGGTCGAGAGTAACGAACAACGTCATTAAGCATGAAGCAAATCGTTCGAACCCTCTTGATATTCGTCCACCTGTGATGCCGAGAAAAGAAAGAGAAGATAAACCACCAACTATGGCTCCAACGGTATCACCACCTGATGGAAACGGTTCGAAACACGAAGATCAACCGTCCGTTCAAAATCACAATCCATATGAAAATGTGGATCTATCAAATTTAATGCCCGCTCCCTCTCCACAAAAGAATAACCAGAACCAATCTGCTGCTCAATCTCATCCAATAAGACAACAGAGAAGCCAGCATCCAGATAAGGTGTTACAGGCAGAGAACTTTAAAGAGGCACCGGTTCCCGCCGATAAGGATGAGTTATTAAAAACGTTTGTAGCAGACGCTTTAGAACACAAAAACAAGAATAGAAGACGAAGTATCGGAGGAGAAGACGAATGAGTTTAGAGAATTTCAAATTGACAACGGAAAAAGCTGCGGAATTTAGAGAATATCAGAGGAGTGAAAAAATACTCTCCGGTATGATTACACATCGTCAGTCCATTTCAAGAGTAATTAATGGTGAAACCTTAACGGTTGAGGCACTCGAAGTAGAGTTTCCAGATGGTACGATTGCCGTCTGCAATGCGGAACACTTCGATGCACACAAGTTTGACTCTCTCATTGGTTTTGTTGGCTATGAAGAACCATTTCTAGTAGAACGAGTAGACGTAAAAAATAACGTAATCATGCTCAATCGAATTAAGGCATTAGACATCCTGAAAGAAAATCTATGGAAGACGGTACAAGAACAACAAGTGCTTCTTGCTAACTTCCGTAGCATGAACGTCGAGACTGGAAAACTTCACTTCAATGTATTTGGCCAAAACGTTTGGATGCGGAAAGAGGATTGGGATCATACCTATGTCCCAGAATTACCACAAGATATCAATCTGCAACCTGGGGATGACATCGAACTTCAAGTCGTTCGAATTTGGAAAGACCAGCAACTTATTCAAGTCTCACGAAAAGCCTTGATTCCTGATCCATGGATTGGGGCATCCGATATTCTCCAAGTAAACGAATACTACTCAGGTGAAGTTGTGAATATTTCCTTGTATGAAAGAGAATCATGGCAAGGTTACTTTGTAAAGGTCGACAAAACAGGAATTGTGATCCGTTGCACCCCGAGAATAGGCCTTCAACCTCCAGCCTCAGGCGACAAAGTTAATTTTCGATTGGAATATTTGAATGAAGATGAGCGAAAGGGACGCGGATCCATCATAAAAGTGGTTAATCGGAGGGAGAACGCATTCAATGAGACCAACAGATACAACAAATTTATCACGATCAGCAACCGCGACATCAGGAAACAACAGAACCAACAACGGGAGCAACAACGAGAACAACAACACGAGCAACCTCTTGACCAATAACAACCAATCGTCCCATTCTGATGCCCCTCAACCTGGGGGGCTCAGAATTGCGGCAAACTCAGGTTTGAAAATAGCTCGAAAAGTACCTACCATTTCATACGCTTTTGCAGATGGGAGTCTGAGTAAATGGGATGTACCAACTTGGCAGGTTAAGTTGATTGAAACCAGGCATCGATTTGCACTCGCTAGATACGCTGTGCAAGCAAAACATACAGGTGTCCTAACTTCAACAGAACATCAAATTTTGGTAACAACTGCTTTAGCAAAATCTTTAACAGAAGATCAATTTCGTAGAGCTTGCAAGCCACTTACAAACAGCACGATTAATAAACGATTGGATCGCCTAGAAAAGTACGGATTGGTAGAACGCAGAAAGTTTACTGGTGAACGTGACCCGGAACAAAATTACCCCGGAATCATCACGTTAACCGATACCGGGAAAGATTACATTCGTCTGACAGAACCAGGAATGCATTGTATGGGGAGTTCCGATTTTCTTCGATCTCCCAATCTTCCCGTAAACTTAATTGCTTCCAATGAGATCAAATTACAACTCATTGAAAACGATGCCTTGATTTCTTGGCAAGATCATCCTCAAATCTCTACCTTTGGAAAAGTAGCTTGCTCCGCTCAAATCGCATTATCAGATGGCCCATTTCATTTAGTCATGGAACGTATATCAGGAATGCAAAAGGTCGATCGTTTTCTAACTCAACGTTTGGAGCAGCTAAGTGCATTTGCACAGCGTGGTGAACACTTACTGGAAGATGATTTTGCTCTTGTCTTTATCGTACCAAGTGATTCAAGTATCCAACAACTCATTGAAGCGTATCAAATTCATACGTTTGCAAATACATACAAAGAATACTATCGATACGTATGGTTTATCAGTCACGAAAGACTATTTTCCCCGCTTGGTTTCCAACACGGATTGGTAGGCATAGGGAAGAATAGTATTTCACCACGTACTCTCGAATATGGGAACGCGGATGACTATTAACGAGAAGAGAGGGAATAGAGCCCTCTCTTCTTACCAGTTCCGTTTCCGGATCATCATTGTCTGTTTTTCTACTTTGAAGAACATTCCTCATGATACGGAGATTCCAAAAAAGTGAAGGAGGGATAGTAATGGTCAAAACATATTTGTTGCCATGTATCATAACTTGCTTTGTTGTCATGATCAGCTGCTATATGCAGTCAACGTTTCGGAGTGACTTATTTTACGCACCCATACTCATCACGATTCTCTATCCGATCGTACAGATTCTGAGAGATCCTTCTAAGTACCCGCTCCAATTCGCACCGATCATTGGAGTAATCCTAGGTATTCCAAGTGGTACAGTCGTCACCACGTGGATGTAATCAAGGCAAAGAAAAGAAAAGGAGATACGAGAATGGATCAAGATACATGCACGAGACAAGATGGCCCAACCATTGTGATAGGTGAACGTGTATTGGCAAGTCCCGCTTCTCCCGCTCTAGTCACACTCAAAGTAAACGAAAGAAGGGCACCGTTATTAATAGGAGGTAATCAAGAGTCAGATATTTGGGACAGTTATTTTTACCCGCTCTTTAACCAAGATCTCGCAAATTACCAGACGAAGTCATGGAAGAGAAATTTAACAGGTATCACGCTTCTCGTACGTAGCCAACATCATTTTGAACGAGCTGTTGAAAAAGTGTATTCCACGGCGCACTCAGATACCCTAATCATCTGGAATACCCTCACTGACTTACCATGGCCTATCAATCCCTTGAGTGGCACACCTAAGGATGCAGCGATCACCATGGTTAGACTTATATCTTGTTTTTCAGAAGATAGGCATTCATTGAATCAACACGCACAATCGCATGTTTACTCCCATACGCTGCTCCTAAAGTATCTACACACATACCAAGATCATATTAGGAATCTATCTAACGATGAGAACTCCCAAACAAAAAAGAGCATTACAAACACCTATGAAAGTTTATTTGATAGCTCTGATTGTACGATAGACCAGTGGCTTCATTTATATGCCGATCCTTATCTGGTTAGAAAGGCAACCGAAACGCTTGAGAGTCTTGTTTCAAATTTCGAAAGCCAATTTTCTTCCCCGCTTTCAGAGGAGGAAGGGGATACAACCGATTCGGACAAAGCCATAACAAAAGAGATCATGGTATCGATGAGAGCAGTCATTCAGTTTATGCATTCATGTTACCAAGTAAAAGTTAACATTCGCTATCAACAAACCTTTACACTTCAGGACCGCGGGACTCCACTCTCTTATATAGACGTTATTCATAAAGAGAAAATCCAATACCCAAGAGGGCACCCTCACAGTGGTAAAGATACCATCATTGATGCCTACTCTGAACAAATCAAAGACGTTGTAAACGCCTGTATGTATTTGAAGACGAATTCTGTTCTTAGGAACACGATAGCAGGGGAAATTTCGAAAAGTGATCCCATTTACGAGCACTTTGTTACCGGAGGCATTCTCCTTATCAATCTAGCAGATACCTGGGGGACACCACGTACCCGAGCGATCATGGATGCGCTGTGGATGACAAAGATCGATCAAGCTATTAGCAAGCGAATGATTCTCTCTGATCACTCCCTATACATAACAGATGCTTCTCCCTTTCTCCAATCTACTACGAATAAATTTCATGCGGTTACTCGCTCACGAAAGAGAGGCGTGTTTGTTACCCTTGGCATACCATCGTTTCCTATTTTTAGAGAGCTTTCTACATCTGACCAGTTAAATCGAATAATGGCTTCCTTTCCCAATCGAATATTCCCTGTACTAGTGAATAATACGCAATCTCTTCAAAATCTGGGGATCAGAGAAAATAACGAAGAAGATTCTATCCGGACGCCATATGTGGGTAGTAAAACAGCCTTATCAATTTTCCGCAGTTCTTTCATCGAAAAGAATAAAGCCATACTCATGAAACCGCTCCCGCTTCCAACAGACGCGAATCATGATTATGACTGTTTGATAACCAATTATGGCGAAAGGATATAGCGTTCTCCCTTTCGCTTCCTAATTATTCCGATTGGTGCTGCACATGTCTCAAGGAAGGTGATTTAGATGGACAAGAAGTCAAAACAGATTGAAGCCCTTAATAAAAGAATGGAAAAAGCTGAAGATTACACTCCTATCCTAATAAAACAATCCTGGTTTCAAGTAATTGCGATAGCAGCTGCTGTACCCTTGTTAACAATGATGCTCATTCAATTGGGGGCCATGGATCTTAAGACACAAGCGCTTCCGAATTTTTTGCTGGTTAACGGCTTTTTATCCTTACTCGTGATCCTTCTTATCGCCTCCTTTGATTTTCTACGATTTGTGTGTCACTTACTCTTTACTTCAAAAAAGGACTAATCTCACCACACTATTGATGTTTGAAAGGGGATGAATGTGTTGGATAACGATAAGAAAGCATTCTATATCGTTAAAAATGAAACAGGTAACGTTTATGCAACCACAGCACTGTCACAAGGCGAAGCTCTAGTCACAGCAGATGAATTACGGTAGCATTCGTGGCTGTTTTCAAGATTCTCCAATGCCATTTTTATTATTAGGGAATAACACATTCCAATACATCCGATTAAGAGGGCGCCCGCTCCTCAAATTCTACTTTGGAGGAAAAGATACGGTGAAAAAAAGAATCTTAGCCACACTGGCTGTCCTCACTTCGATGGTACCTCTATATTCTGTTTCAGCTGCTCCAGCTGAAGTAAGCAGCGTCTCAAATTTTCAGGTAACCGTTGTAGAAGAAACCATTGGATTAACACTAGCCGGGGTAACAGAAGTCGAAGTAATCGGAGATAAGGAAGGCAGTTATAACTTTCAATCGATTACAGTAACGAACTCGGGAAACACGAAAGGTGTCCTATTCGGAAGAGCTCTAACGCCGACCGGAATTAATTATGGTGACCGTGATGACGAACTAAGTGCTGTTGAAATTGGGAAACCATATGGTAGACCATCCCGCAGAGATTCTTTTCCTACCAATTCATCGGAAATTATTCTAAGTACTGCAATGAAAAATGGTGATACAGATGGAAATCCAGATTCTATTGCACCGAATGAGACGATACCGATAACAGATATTACGATTCAAACAGTTGGTACAAAAGCTGGAAGAAGCACACCATTCCCTGTTGGAGAAATTGTCGTTCCGATTCAGTGGATAATAAAGGCAAAATAGTGGTAGGGAAAAACATGAGGGGAAGGAAGGTCTTCTCAGACCCGCTTTCCCCCTTATTAGAACGGAGTTCATTCATTCATTAGGAGATGTTCGTTAAATGGAGAAATTCATGAAAAATAGGGATGTAAATGAGAAACAAAGTCATACGATCTCGGATCGTCTACGTAGCGGGTGGAGTGGCCCAGTTGAAGCAGTAGCTGCCACAATGGTTTTCGAATTAGAGGGAGTTCATCCTGATCAAGAAGATTTCTATAAACACACACCAGCTGTACATTTGTATTACCACATCTTGCTTGCAAAGCTTTTTCATGATGCTAGAGAAGAAATAGAGACGATCATTCGCACGCTCAACCCTACTTATCCCGATCTAGCTGATCCTACCAAAGGAAAGCCGTATCTTACCTATCAGCAGGTTTTTGGGAATAATGCGTGTACATTAGAGACAATAATGGCGTTGTATCGTGATCCTTGGTTAGTAAAACAAGCAGCATATTCATTGCAGCTCCTCTTACCGGAAGACTGGGAAAATCAATTCGACGACGATGATCTTTCGTATTACTCCATTCTAGAACAAACAACTAGTTTCATTCACAAAATTGTGATTCCGAAAGTGAATGATCGTGGAGAAGTCATTAATTATCTTCCAGATAACCCACGTTATGGAGAAGTCCAGCTGGAAGATAAGTATGCAGAAAAAATCACTGGATTGAGCAACGTATTGAATCAGATATCGTTAGATTCCCGCTCCTATAACACCGCAATCACTACGCTTGATTCGATTTGATTACTCATGATAAAGGGTGAAGATCGTGAAAGTTACTCGCTATAGGTGGAGAAATTACATAAAGAGTGAAAAACATAGGGAACGAAAGAACAAATACCAGACAATATTCGCGATACGAGACGAGCTCCTATCCGCTGAGAACGCTCAGAAGGACAAGATCGTAATTTCATTCGCCCGATCCTCAGATGATAACGAAATATTGGCCATTGCTGGAAGTTTGCATTATTGGTGGGTTATTGATTTTGTCCTGGAATCGCATGAACACGTTTCCTTGCTTTACAGAAATTGCAGAGTCCATAAGGCCACCGACCCTAACCTATTATGGGAAGATACCATTCAGAGAAAGGAGCTGTTGCTTAGTGGTGAACCCAATTAAAAAACTAAATCAGGCATTAGCGAAGCGCCCTCAAGTGATCATTATCCTTCAGTGGCTCTCCATCATACTGTCGCTTCTCCTTCTTTTCACCATATTCATACAGTGGGAAGTCGGAAGTCGCTCAGAAACATTTGTATCCTTCATGCTCATCGGACTTCCGTTGGGATTAACGCCCTTGGCAATCTGGGGAGCAGTAAGTTATATGAAAGCAGGTTATTTAAAACCAAATACACGACTCCTTTTTTTCACGACCCTTTCAGGCGTCATCTCTTTTTTGGTGAATCCAGCCTCCTTTTTAGTTGTGAAGATGTGGTCAGAGAATCAGTTTGAAGCGTTCACCTATTTTTGGATCATGCTTTTCTTTCCTCTCATTACCTTAATTGGTTTTGTTCAGTTAATACGCGTCTCTTTGCAAAATCGTACGTAGCAGAACGGAACCATTCCTTACCCGATAACACCCCGCTCCTAAGAGAACCTTTGAATACAGAAGGATTCATATAAGTAAGGGGGGCTACCTTTGGATAGTAACAAAGAAGAATTGCTACTGTGTCAGTACCGCTCACTTTTTATAAAAGATCATGTTTCGATCTCAGATGCCAAGAAGTTTGATGCTGATTATATGCGTTCTGAGATCCTTGGTGTCTACATGGCTGAACGTGGTTATTATCATATGGATCACTTAATTGATTCGATTGTACTAAAAGCGATCGCCAAAGATTCCATTTTCAGAGAAAATGTTTCGCTTTTCTCGGCCTTAAAAAACTCAAAGAGGGGACGGCACACGATTCAGATCAATATAAGCGCTTATGATGATCACACATTCCTACAAGATATTGACGCTTACCACCTCTCGTTTACTGATTACCAGGTGTTTAAACGCATCCTTACAATGGAAAAGCGATATGGTTCGAAAGAAGAAGGGGAAGAATATGAACTAGTTGTCTATTCAGAAGCGAAAGAAATTACATCAAGACATTGTTATGCTGGCGAAAATATTGGTTCATACGAGAGTATATCAGGTAATTGTTATAGCGAAGATTGCGATACATACGGATCGACGTATGGTTCAAAAGCACAAAAGGCCTTCCTATTCTGGATTGAATATACAAACGAATACGTAGTGGTTTACTTTTCTTACTGGTATAGGTAGAAGGTGAGATATCGCGATAGCAGAAATTAACAAATGAGGGGAGGGTATTCTTGTAAATTATGACATGGATGATGAAAGCAGTTACTAGATGGTTAAGAACGTACCGCCAAGAAGATCGAGCCACTTTTTATCGAGCTACTCATCATATTGTATTAGGACCAATTGGTACCGGCAAGCAAATAGATGGTCTATCCAATATTTCCTCAATAAGTAAGGAGGGCGAACGAGTTGGGGATGTACTCGACAATAGAAGTTAATCTAACTTTAGTGGAACCGCTAGATCCGTCTGTTATCTGTTCCATAAGAAAAGGGGATACACGAGATTATAAAGAGGAAGCGCTAACCTCATTGCGATTCAGATCCACTTTTAAGAATTCGCTACCTGACCTTGTAGAATTGGTAAGGCACTTAGAGCGATCGATTTTTTACCAGGAGCTTACCCTCGTTGGTTCGTTATCGTCTGAGGAATTATCCATAAGCGATTCGAGATTATATGCTTATCAAAACTGCATTTTCTCCTTCAAGCGAAGTTCGCAGGATGCCATGTATGGCGAGATCATCTGTTATCATTTTCATAACCTTAGGGAAAAGATGTGGACATCCTGCATAAATGATTATGAAGAAGTAGAGAAAAAGGAGATGATCTTCCTTCAATATATCGAGCATATATCGTCACAAGCCACTTTTAAAACATATCGCAATAGATGAATGCATCACGATCCTCGCCCTACTATAAAAGTCTTAATTTAGGAGAATGACGAGATGGAACAAAGAGACAATTTAAATGTTTACTTTTTATGATGTTGTCCATTACCTCTTGTGTTAGTATTACCTGTTCCTAATATGAACGAATATCTATCTATCTTCGTTAAATTAGGTGCGGTCTTAGTTTTTTTCTATTTGCTTTTGATGCTATGGATAGCAATGTTTCGTTGGTCCATCTTCAAAAGCATATTCATACTCACATTCACATCCAGACTAAACAAGCAATGAGAACCGAAGTGAAGAAATTAAGACGCTCCCGAATGAAGCGTCTTTTTGTTTTACTTGAATTTTATTGCGGTTCCATATCCTACTTGGTCAGTCCAATTAAGTGCGTTAGTTCTAACGTCATACCTGAAACCAAGGATTGCGTCCGCCCCCATGTTTTTAGCTTTTTTCGCAAGTTCCTTAGCAATAATTTCGGGATTTGGGTCGTGCGCTTTGAGTATCGTAGCTGTCACTAAACCAAGAGCCTCAAAAGGCTTGTCAATGGTCTCAATTGTTATGATTAACATATCTATTCCGGAGTCAGTATCCTGCTTTTTTCCGCCAAAGAATCCCATTACTATTACACCTCCTTCAGAGAAGGTGTATTCTACTAAAAAGAATACTTTACCTGCTACTCTAGAACTAATGTCCCTACGATTGAGGGGGAGATGCATCATGCATGCTCCCCTTTGTGCTTTTCTAATGTAAACAAGAGACTACATTTCAACTCCCGCTCACGAAAGCTGTACACGAATCAGGTTCTTCAAACCCAATACTCAGTGTGTCTACGTAATTTTGTTTGCTGGACGCATGTAAAAACCCACACAGCATTTCCATTTTTTATGTTTCGATTATACGTCTACCAGGGTATAAGGTAATAGATTAAAATATGAACGGCCCTGAATGAACGCCGATAACAATATGGAGAGTGAGATTGGATTGACCATAGTAGCTGCCTACAAGCAAGGTAATTCCGTTT
This sequence comes from Brevibacillus reuszeri, assembly GCF_002897295.1. Lineage (GTDB taxonomy): Bacteria > Bacillota > Bacilli > Brevibacillales > Brevibacillaceae > Brevibacillus > Brevibacillus reuszeri_A. The sequence goes on along the minus strand of NZ_BEXF01000023.1, from coordinate 45,738 downwards.
CAATTGTTTCTGATTTTCGTGTTTCCGTTCGTGAAAACCAAGCTGACTCGATACTAAAATACTTTCAGTTTGGCGATCGTATGGGCTTCTTTATGGCTGGATCCGTAAAAGCATGGGAGTCGATTGCTCAAACGATCCATTCCATTGCAGACCAAATTACGTTAGAGAATGTAATCTCAATAGATGGCCCACTTTACCTCTCCCTAAGGACGTTAATGGAAACATCATACTATAACCCCGATGATGGCATTCCAAGAATAGCGGGAATTGGGGTGTATTGGCATCCTACTCAACCGGTTTATTTCGAACTTCGAGGAGAAATGGGAAGTGGTATCATACTTTCTCCCATGACAGATGGTATCACCGTAATAGGGAACGGGAGTGTGATCCCTGGCATTCACGACCTATTAGCTAGAGCAGTCCATAGATGTATCCTTTTTGAACCAGAACATCATCCACTCGATGTAGCTGAAGTGATTCGGAAGAATCTAAGAGGGATTATGAATCGTTGCGGATCTTCCTCTTATCAAAAGCTTGGGATTTCCCCGGTATTCTGTATCGCCTGGATGAATGAAACAGGCTTTTGCATGGAAGGGGAAGAGTTCATGAGCCACTCTTCAACCAATGAGCAGGGGAGATACCATTACTCTTTTGAAAGAGTAAATGGTCATGTTGTTTTAGACAACCATCAAACACAAGAAACCGTCCCGCTTGTGGATATATTAACATACTCCGATAGTGAGAAGGCCACAGAAAAATTTGACCCTGAGAATCGAACGACCGGCTTTGATGCCCCAGCCTATATTTCCGATAACAACGCTATCTATATTTTACTGGAGAGTTTAAGCGATTCAATGATCCGAAGGACTGTGTTTAGAACGTATGCGCATCGACTCGTTAATGGCAGCGTCTTAGCCGACCCTCGCTATGAACGGATATGTGAAGTTGTGCGCAGGGATCCAGCCAATCATGTGTTGGAATCTTTTCGAAATGCACCACGCTTTGGGAATTATGGTTTAATTGTGCCATATAACAAACAGGCGTCCTTCGAAGCGGGTATAGCTATCATGGCTATGGATCATACGTGGATGAGTGAGCATGTCGAGAATTATGCTGATATGTATACACAGTCGGAATAAAGCAATAGTTCGACCATACACAGTGACTTTTACAATCCTTCACTATTGATCAACACCTTAACCTTTTGTTATAATTTTCTTAGAATTAGCCGTTCATTTATGGGTGCTGCTACACCTACGGCTACATCAATAGACGTTCCCACAAGGGATCGGCGCACACTTGCTTATAGCGAATAGACCGCCTAGCCTGGTAAGCTCAAGGGCGGTCTATTTCTTTTGATCGTATAAGCAAAGCGTTTACCCTCAACAAAAATGGGAGCGATAACATTCCCGTGGATAGCTACCTTGGCTTTGGACCATACGTGGATGAGTCTGCATGTCGAGAATTATGCTGATAGGTATACACAGTCGGAATAAAGCAATAATTTAACCATACACAGTGGCTTTTACAATCCTTCACCATTGATCAACACCTTACATTTTGTTATAATTTTCTTAGAATTAGCCGTTCATTTATAGGTGTTGGCGCACCTCCGGCTACTTCAAAAAATGTTCCCACAAGTGATCAGCTCATATTGGTTTATAGCGAAAAGACCGCCTAGCCTGGTAAGCTCAAGGGCGGTCTTTTTATTTTTGATCGTACAAGCATAGCGTTTACCCTCCTACAAGAAAGGGAGCGGAAACATACCCGCTATGAATACTTCACTCTTGATGGTTATTACGTATAACAACACAAAATGCCCAACCAGGTTATGGTCAGGCATTTTGTGACATCATCCTTTTAGGATTTTTTCTATATCAGTATATTCAGAGAATACAAGAGTATGACTACCTCTTATCCTCCGGTTTTTGTACTTCAAGTATCGCTCCCTTACTATTCAAAAGAACAGATGATTATTGGAAAAACAGGAGTGGAATACTCAACTCTCATTAACGCACCAAACCTACAGTTTCACCAAATACATGTTTGCTGCTCATATAACGATATGTAGGTATTCAGCATAGTTTATCTCTGTTTTTCATTATTTACCTCGGGCTATGGATGGAAGTCAGGGCAAACAAAAAAGAGGCGCATTCTGCATCCTCTCACGATTATTTCTTACATATCATCTGGCCATGCTCTATCTTTCCGCGATACTCAGTAGCCTTTTGTTTCCAATGATTTCGTAGCCAATCTTCGTTTTTTCTTGAGGGAGTTGGATAATCATGATTCTGTTTTTTAAATTTAAACAACATACTAAATGCCACAATAGCTGTGAAAATCCCAATGACAGCTGTGAGTATGAAATCAAAAAAAGATTGCAATATATCCATAACCCCGCTCCTGACATTATAATTTTTCCAATTTCCTAACAAATATTATATCAGTTAGAAAGAGCAGAAAACAACCCGGTTACATCATAGTATAACGATGTTCTTTACTCAGAAAATCTAAACAGAATTACCTATTTTTAACGTTTAAAGCATATCCCATCCAGGGAATAGAATATAGACGAAAATTCCTCACTGTAATATCTAAATTCACTATGGAAAGAGTGGATAGGTTTGACCATAATCGCTGCTTACAAGCAAGACAATGCTGTTTCGATTCTGTCTGACTTTCGAGCTTCATTTCCTACTGGTAATCGTGAAGATGCAATTCTAAAGTATTTTCAAGTTGACGATCGCATGGGATTCTTTACAGCTGGATCAGTTCCCGTTTGGACTAATGCTGCCCAAACCATCCATAACGTTGCGAAGGACATCACGGTAGATAATATTGTCTCTACGGATGGCCCGCTTTACATTACATTACGAACATTGATGGAACAAACTCCCGCTCCACGGAATGGCCCTGCTCCAAAAATTATGGGTTTAGGTGTCTATTGGACGCCGACGAAGACGATGTATTTTGAGATCCAAGGCAAAATAGGAAGCGGTATTATGCTATTACCCTTAGAAGAGGGGATAACTGTATTAGGTTCCGGACAAGCGATTCCCGGTATCAGGGACCTATTAACAAAAGCCGTTTATAACAATATTCAACGGAACCAGGGATACTTAATTGCAGAAGCAGCTAAAGCTATGAGGGGTTCGCTTATATCCATCATGAATCGCTGTGGTTCTTCCGCATATCAAAAACTTGGTATTTCTCCAGTCTTCGCAATTGCAGGAATGAATGAAACAGGCTTTCGCATGGAAGGAGAAGAGTTTATGAACCACTCTTCAGGCAGCCATGGGCACAAGAGCTATCATTATTCGTTTGAAAGGGTTCATGGACAAGTCCTGTTAGCTAACCATCAGTCAAAAGAATTGGTCCCGCTAACAGATGTTTCAACTTTCTCAAGTGATGGACAATCCACTCTGGAGTTTGATCCAGAAAATCGAACCCTAGGTTTTGATCCTTCCGCTTTTGACTCCGGAAACGGTATCATTTATGTTCTAGTCCAGAATGTAGGCACCACTAAGGTTCACCGAATTGTCTACAAGACACGCAGTGTTAAACTGCCTAATGGGAAAGTCATTGCCGATCCGCGTTATATAAATTTGTGTGACCATGTGCAGGATAAATCAACAGATGAAGTAAGTTCCTTTCTTCACCCTGACTATGGTGAATATGGTTTACTAATTCCTCCTGATAAACAAGCATCCTTTGAAGCAGGAGTGGCTTCTCATGTCTTAGATCACGTTTGGATGAGTCATCATGTTGATAATTACGAAGACATTTTTTCTGGAAATCAATGAGTGATGTTATATCTTTAAAGGAACAAAAACAATAAGAGAAGTATAAGGAGCTGTCACTGTCCCGTTCTTGTTTATATGATAAACTCAAACCCTTATATCTTGAGGAATTTACTAATCCCATGAAATACACGAGACTCGAATAAGGAGATTATTATGGAAAAGTACAAATTAGACGATCAGGAGCGGGAACGGGAAAAGCTTTTTGCGTTCTGTGGGTATGGGCATTATCCTTCAGCGAAAATTGCCTTTATGGGTAATGAAGAGGGGTTAGGTGGCTATGAACTAAAGTATGGGATTAAAGCACGCTGTGCAGCTTATGGCAACAATCCAGAAACCTATTTGGGGTCAACGTGGGAAGATGGATATTATGTCGAAGGTGAAGAGATTGATTTACGATTTAAGGAGGAAATGAAGAGAATCAGAGGATCACTTATTCCCGAATCTAAGTTCTATTCACCCATGGTAGAGTATCAAGCACGAATCATGCTCTACATTGAGAATGGATTCAAAGGAGATTGGTTCGAGCGGTGCGTAAATAATCCATTAGCCTACATTACAATAGCTGACTATTACCGGAACATTGGGGACTATGCCAATTCCGGTTTATATCGAAAACAAGCAAAAGTAGGTAGTGCATTATTAGATTTACGACCATTACCCCGAAGAGACGAGAGTCAAGCAAGTAGCGAGTGGCCCTACTCAAATATTGAGGAGAACGATTATAATAATGCCTTTGATTTCAGAAATCACAGATCAATGTCCGAAGAATCAAAAGAATTCCGAGATAGGAGGGCCAATTATCTAAAAAAGGCGATCCAAGAATTTTCGTTTCCAATCATTGTTGGAATAGGCGCTAAGGAGGTAAAAAAATTATTTTTTGAAAAGTACTTGCGGGCAACTTTTTTACCACAAAAAACAATCAGCCTAACCAAAAATAAGGATGAAGTCCATGTCTCGGAACCTCTTGATGGCACTGATACTGTCGTTATTCTTTCAGATTACTTCAACTCAGTAAACGGGATTGGACTCAATGGATTACGGAAACTCACGGTAGACATTATCCAGCCAATCATCATGGAAAAGTTCCCCGGTTATTGTTAATCGTGCAGGCCCAAAGTAATATGGTCAGATGAACAATTCAATGTAGATCTCTATTGCCTTGGAATGAAATTATCGATGAGCAGCGGCGAAGTCTTTTGAATTATCTCGCTTTACCTTTAAACAGAATTCAAAAAGGAGCTTTTCATGAAAATCGTCTGGAAGAATGATATCGAAACCGCTTTGACCTACTATCTTATCCCGCTTGTATTTAAAGTTGTTATATTTATAGGGTTGATCGCGATACCTCTCCCAGAATCCAAGCTAGGAGCTTTTTTCACATTAATTCTTTCACTCTCGGTTATCATACTGTTTCTCTATTTTTCCTGGAAGTTAATTAATGGGGATCGGTTCAAAACTATTCCAGGATTAGTTCGCTGCTTTGCCTTAAGCATTACTTTTTTTATTTGCTCATTCGGAATAGCGTTTACTTTTACTTTGTTGTTTATGTCTTTGGCAGACTTATTTGAGTTTCAAAAAGTATATTGGCCGTATATCTTTCCCTTAGGTACCATAGCTCCCTTGATTTTCATTCACTTGGTATATCTTAAGTCCTCCTTTGATAAGAAGCAGGCCTATAATGAACTAAGAGTAACAACTCTTTTGCTCATTGGACTTCATGGTATCGTGACTGGCTATGCATCTTCTGATCTCCTTCAACGTATCTATCAATTTGATGCCGATGCCTCGTCTCAAATTTTCACTTTATATACGTATCCTCTTATCGGATACTTGTTAATCTACATCGCTGTTCTTGAGTATAAGGCATCCCGGCTTTAAAGGTAAGGATTAGAATTACTTCACACAACAGATTGTTACTTAATCTGTTGTGTTTTTATTTTCTAGTAGCGGGCTAACTTGCTACACAAAGAGTAGTTCCTAAACACGCAAACACCTTCACTTGCTTTTTCTTCAGGTAAACAAAAGTGATTGATTCCGACATGTCTCGTCACTGCCTCTCATCCTACCTTCTAAACACCTCCAACGCTTATCTAATGCTGTCGTACTTACTCTGAATAATACGACTTTTATGCCTCTCAAAAGGTTAAAATCCCCCTTACAATAGGGTTATAGAGATGTCATTTGGAAAAGCTAAGGAATTAACAGGGCTGGGATGTTTTCCTAATCTACTTGAAGTTTACTTGAAGTTTGAGGTTGAATTGTTTAAGATAGGAGGTACCAGGGGTGATATATATGATAACAAAAGAAGAAGTGGATCAACTATTAGCATCTTCTGAGCATATTTCCGATGCAATTATAGCAGCAGAAAATCCAAAAGATAGTTTACTTTGGTCCAAATCGATTCTTAACTATATGGAGAAAGTAGATCCTAGCAGCCTTCAATCTCTTTCAGAGATTATGAATAGTCCAGAATTAGGTAAAAAACAGCATAAGATAATTTTTCGGTATCTTCTTGAACACATCATTAAAGTAGGATCAGAAGAGCTGCAATACGAACGGACATATTCAACAGGGCAAATAGCCAAATTTTTTGGAGTTTCTACCCAAACTATTCATGCTTGGATTAAAGAAGGTCGGATTTCAGGTGTAGAAAAGAGTGAAAGATTCAAGCATATTCGTATACCAGAAACAGCTATATATCTCTCATCTATAAAAGAGCGATTTACGATTGCACAAATTATTGAGATGTACGAAGAAGAGCAGGCCAAAAGAGGTTCTGTGGATGCAGGTCAGGAACATACTTATGCTGAACGCTTATCACAACTGTCAACTGAGATTTCCATTTTTGAGAACAAATATGGTGGTTCTTTCGAAAACACGTTAGGAAAAGTGAAAACGAAATCCTTAGAACAGGAAAGGGACGCATCGGAGTGGCAATACCTCATGCGCAAAGTACGTGAATTATGATTGGTAACCCACCATCTAACTTTACATTTTTACAACAAGATAATAAGGATATCATAGTTGATGTCATCGACGGAGATACTTCAGGGCTTCCTACCACTTATAGTGCAATTCGAAAGACGTTGCTTCTATCTGATGGAAGCAAGATATTTGTTACCGAAAGATTAGAAAAAAACAAAATCGACTATTACCACTATGACTGGGTTACCGCTTCGAATCAACCCATTCTTAAATTCCATAGCGAATCTCACGAGCATGAAGACTACCAGACAGCAACAGAGCCATATCATATCCATATCCCTGATCCACTAAATGTAGGGGGAAACATACGAATTGCGAATTTTCATCACAAGGAATTACAAGCGATTCTCTCCATGATCAGACTTTACATGCTGGCTTCACAAGTAAAAAAAGAGTAGGGTAATCACTCCCTACTCTTTTTTGATCTACACTATTCAATGGAATTACCTCATATATGCAATCAGCCAATTCATTATGTTGGTTCCTTTTCACTCTTATAATCATCATTAGTAACCGATTTAAGGGATGACCAAAGCAGAAATAGCCATATAGGTAGTAGAAATGGTCCAAACAGCAAAAGAAAAGGATACACACCGCCCCACGAAGAGAGAAGTAGGTCCAGAAGTCCGACGTTCCCTCCCGCTTGCACATGTTCAAAGGCACTACATAATGGTGATTCAAATCCACCACCACACATGAAGTTGCCAAATGCCCTTGATGAGAGTAAAAATTGGCAACCCCATGCCAAAATAACAAACGCTAAATATAATGCAATTACATGAATGAAAAAAGTTCCTATATTCTTCTTTAGCTTTTCATCCAAAGCTGCTCGTCCTTTCTCAATTAAGCGGATTAGAACTAATCCTCGAACCAGAAAACGATTCTTACCTCATCAGGTTTACCAATTGGTCGCAAGAATTCAATGATCCTTAGAAGAAATGGAGCAAATTCAGAAAGTGTCATTTCCTCCTCAAACATAACATCAGAATCCGCATTTCTGGTGTGTAACACAAAAGCAGGCTCTTCTCCATTACGTTTTTTCTCTGCTATATGGATCGGTAAATAGTAGACCTTAGTAACCTTCCTATTCCAATCGACATTTAATAACTCCTCCAGGGTAACCCAACTACGATGATGGCAGTCATCTTTCCATATTTCATATTCTTCTTTAGTAACATCACTTGCATCATCAGGAAAACCCTTTGCCTCGTGAATTGGCACAACATTACTGTAATTACGAACACCACAAAGAGCAGCATAATCATCATAATTTTGCCAATAAGAAAGCCATAGGTAATCCCGAGTTTCTTCATCAGTTTGTGGATTTGGATCTTGTACAGCTATCCATTTATTATCTTCTTTTTTCTCTACAAGAAGATGAATACTGCAACCCATCTAAACACCCTCTGTCATAACGTATTATTTCAATTGTATAATTTTAACACACCTTATTCAACCAAATAATCCGATTTATCTACACTATAATTTATCGGTCTTATCTAGCAAAATACTCCTATTTCATTAGAAAGCGATTATAATTTCTATTCATATCATATTAAGAAAGTGGTCTTAAACAATCTGGCGTATCATTACGAACGTTTCCGATCATCGGTGAAATAGGGTACACCTTCATATCGTTAGCGTCATAGGGGACTAACATCGAGGTTAGGTAATTCACATCTGAGAGATCTCGATTTAACCACTCCAGCTCCTGCTCATTTTTTAAGATTACGGGCATCCGATCGTGGATCCTTTCAACCAGCTCATTAGGCCTTGTGGTAATGATCGTACAGGTACTAATCTTTTGCCCCGCTTCATTTTGCCAAGTATCATACAAAGCAGCAAAAGAAAAGATTCGTTCATCCCGCATCATGATGCGCATAGGTTGTTTCTTCTTTGCGTCAACGGTCTGCCATTCTATAAAGGAATTAGCAGGGATAATCACCCTCTTCTGTTGCAAAAGGTTACGAAATGATCGTTTCACTGTAATTGTTTCGCTTCTTGCATTTATCATTTTTGAAGCTAGTTTATCGTCTTCTGCAAAAAAGGGGATCAATCCCCAGTTCAAATACCCAATGCGGTTTTTTCCGTTTGCGCGTAGAATAGCCGGTAAGTCTTGACGAGGAGCTGCGTTATAGCGGGGTTCGAACAGAAAAGTGTCATCGGTGATGTCATATCGATCTAGGAGGGAATGTACATCCACGTCTAGAGTAAAGCGCCCACACATTCTGCAATCCTCCTTCATTTTAACCCTATTATCTTAAGGAACAGTGTATCACCTTATCCTCTGTTTCTTCTACATCCCTTATTCGTGAGTCTCCCCGCTCCTATGAAAATGACTCAAGCATTAGATCGAATAACGTATTATGGTATAATAAGGGTATAAGTGAGGCACGTAGACCGTGTAGGAGCTCCAAAAACGGCCGCTACTTCAAGCGAAAGAGGGTTTTCCTTCTGTGAGCAAAGAAAGTGCTTATAACCCACTTGAGGACGTTCTCCAGTGGTACTCCTGGTTAAAGACGATCCCAACTATCCAAGCCGATCGTCAAACCTTCAAACAAGCTTCTATGAAATTGCCTACTTTTCCAGATGCGATCTTCATACATTTAGAAAATTTAGCGAAAGAGCAGCTCGATCGTGCACAAAAAATACTTTACGCCAAGGGCATTCGAATCCTTCTCCATAAATATGAGCAAGGAGAATATTTTCTAGTTTGGCAATACAAAGGCGAAAAGGAACTGACACGTCTCCAGAAAAAAACGCTCGCGGTTAAAATACATGAAAACATGGCTTTGCTAACGAAAGAAATCACTTCCGTTAGACCGAACATACCTGACGTTTATCCACGTGATTTAGATACCTGATTTGATTTTCAAAAAGACGGGGGGGATCTATATGGATGTAGCAGCTGTTGCTACCATCTTTAGAGAAAACGCAATTTTTCTTTCCTTTGCATTTGCAGGTATGGTACTAGTAATCGTCTTATACACCCGCTCCTGGTACAAAGAATGGAGATCAATTAAGCGTTATGAAAAACTGCATGCTATTCATCCTGATTGTACGATGATTAAAAAGCATTTACCCTCCGACACCTATACTGTGATCCTACAAGAAGAGGTAGAAATTAGTTACGTATTCAAGGGCTTGAAACCTTCTCGTATCCCTACATAAACGGGCTATCCTTGGCTCTCCTCGTGAACCTATGATATACTATGTACTAACTAAATTTACCGCTGCGGAAATACCGGGGCAATAAACTCCTTATAGAAGGGGTTTATTGCCCCTTTCTTTTTTGGGAAAAAGCGGCGGAGTATTAATCGATGTGCTTTCTTTATTGAGGAGCGGGGGATGACAGAGATCCTGCCCGATTCATAAACACACTTTATCCAACTAGAGGTGAATTTCGTGGACAAAAATCCCTTGAATATAAACCAAAAGTCAAGCAAAATGAAGGGTAGGGGGAGTGTGAATCAAATGGCGACTTCTACCAAGCAGACGAAGATCCAAAAGGACTTGGATAAATTCATAAAAGAACTCTTAGTCATAGAAGCGAAAGAGTCCGAAGAAGAAAAGGTACGTTTAAACCAAGAGTTGTTCGAAAAAGCTGCTTCGGCTTTACAAACAAAACATACCTTTATCGAGCTGATTACAAAAGAGAACGAACTCGTCAGAGAACGCGACTCTATGAAATCAATAGAGCTAGATCAGCTTAAGATCCTAGACTACAGCATTAAGCTGATTCGATTAGCACAAGAAAAAAGAAAAAAGGGTCACCAGCAAAATGATGTCACCATTTCCAAGGCTATATTGGAGTCCGGTGCCATTATGTTTGCTAGTTCTAGTAAAAAGAATGAGAGCAAGAAAATGGTCCCTATGCCGATTGAGAAACATGCCAAGGGAGAAAAGGTCCTTACCTATTATAATCCTCTTGGTAAGGCATCCAGGTTCGATTCTCGCGTATTTATTGCCCTTCACAAGCTCTGGGATGATAAGGGAAGAAATCAGCAGTTTACCTTCACAATGTATGAAATTTGCAAAGTACTAAATCTCAATACGAGCGGGAAGACCTATCAGAACATCGAGAACTCGCTCGAAGTATTGTTCAACATGGCTGTTGAAATGCGCTACTACATTAAGCAAAAAGACGAGCGGATCATTGTCACCCGCTTTCATATGCTCTCCGCTGATCAGCAAATCACGACGGTTGCACCTGGAACTGACAAAAAGCTGTCTGTCCAGCGGTCTATTATCTTCTCCGACCTTCTTCAACTGTCCTTACTAGAAGGGTACGTGAGTTATATCAGCTTAGCCTTACTGGAAGACATTCAGAAGGATACAGCTCACCATCTGTACCTTTTGTTAAGCAGCAGCACCGTACAAGAGTTTGGACGATGTGAATTTGAATTCGATGATCTCTGCGATATTATCGGGATCAGGAAGGAACACCCCAAATACAAAAAGAAGCAGCTGCTTAATGAGGCCATTAATGAATTGATCGATGTGAAAGTGCTGGAGCGGGCCCAATTCCCAGCCAGAACAACGAAGGTATTTCTCTATCCTTCCGAATGGTTTGCTACCATTATCAGCACAGAAGGTAGAGTATTAGATGAAAAGTCTCATGAAATCCCGCTTCTTCTTGAGCGAATTGAAAAAAAGCATGCTAGCGTTTTGCTCGGTTAGTTGAAGACCCTATAAAGGAAGGTATTCCTTTTAGGGTCTTTTTCAAATTTGATTTAGATGGAATCATGGATTTCACCTTAAAGTAGATATTCATTTTTTAGTAAATATCGCTGCATTTTATACAATATACTCGTTAGTACGATATTCCTCATGCGATTTTACCATCTCATTATACTCTCTAGTACGATAGTCTTTTAGAAAGAGAATATACCTTGCACTTATTCGTTCTGACATACGAGATTAAACTTTGCTTTTATTGAACAATTATACTCGTTAGTACGATACCAAGTGCTCCAGAATTACCGAAGTGTTTGGTCAAAATTCTTCAGATCAAGACATTATTCTATCAGAAAAATAGCTGTCGTAATGGCCTAGTTAACTACCGTTAGCATCCGCTGTTTATACTCTTTTGTACGATAGGTACTGATGGTAAATCTGACTCAGTTAGATGTATGAACCTATGATACCTTCATGTTTTTCGCCTCTTCTTCCCCAAACTCCCTTTCAGTAGTAGTCATTTCTCAATCGTTTACGTAAGGATGATTCAATTGTTACTAAAAATATACTCTTTAGTACGATAGACCTTGCACTTTATACCCGCTAGTACGATATCTATTTCGCTTTTACCTTTATGAGAAAAGCCCTTACACTTTCAACATCATCATCTCGGATAAATCTGTACACAATCGGATTATTTAGTTGGTGTCTTTGCTTATTTTTGGTATAATTTTAAGTGGGGATTAAGAAGAAATCTACCAAGATTTCTCCCCCAAACCTATACACACCACGGATTCTTTATCTTCATGATTTCACAGATTGGTGGCGACATTTACATGGTTCCCGATCACTTTCTTTATCCTCATTTTACGATACAGCAATTTACAGAAAATGATCTCGAATATTCGATCAACCTTTCTACTACCGAGAAACCGGACTCCTGTCCATATTGTGGCAGCTCCCTACAGCTGAGTAAGCACGATAACCGTACGCAGCGATTAACTGACATACCATATAGCAATAAGCATGTTAGACTCATCCTGAAGCGACAGCGCTATCACTGTAAGTCCTGTAACCACACGTTTTGGGAGCGGCTGGATCACTCTATTGATGAGAAGCGCAGCTGTACCCATCGGCTTCTTGCCTATATCGAACAGCGTTGCTTCGATGAAACGTTTGTAAAGATTGCTTCAGCTGTTGGATTGCATGAAAAAACCATTCGAAATATCTTTCGTGATTATATATCACGTTTAGATTTAGATTCCCGCTTCTACACACCTGAATGGCTAGGCATTGAAGTTCATCACAGCCGTAAGCCAATCCTTATCTTAACTGACGTGAAGAAGCGGAAAGTGATAGATCTATTACACGGATTGGAAGTCTTGGGGCCACGGCTGCTTGATCTTCCTAAGAGAGAACACATACATATCGTATCGCTACCACTGGTACCTGTATTAAAGGCAGTGGTTCAGTCTTCTTTACCACAGGCCACGTTAGTCGTTTATAGATCGCACATTATCAACATTGCAAACTCAATCATCATTACCATGGCTAGGCAAATAAAAAGAAACCTTAGCTTTACGAAGCGGGAAAAGCTTTTGCAGGATCAAGACGTTTTATCCCTACCATTCGAACACTTAACATCCCATAACAAGGACGTTATTCGTTATTGGGAAAAAGAACTACCGGTCTTAATTGCTGCTTACAAAGTAAAGATATCCTTCATGAATGTTCTAGAGTCGGACAATAGTGATGAGGCAGCTAGGAAATACACTCATTGGAAAGGTACTATACCTTCTCACCTTCAAAAAGCATTTGAGCCACTTATACTAGCTTTTGATCAATGGGGAAAAGAGATATTCGAAGGCATTGCTCATCCCGCTCCGACAGACTATTCCACGTTTGTGGAAGGCTTGATTGATCAAATAGCTGGCACTGAAAGGGGCTACTCGTTTGAGGCTATACGAGCCAAAAACTTACTGAGAGGAAGTACTATGCAATGAAATTCGATTTGTATAAGCCATGCAAAGATTGTCCGTTTATAAAGGGGAGTGCAACCAATATAACGTTGGCCGAGGGAAGATTAGATGAGATTAAGAGAGACATTGAAAATGATATGAGTTTCATCTGTCATAAAAGCCTAAGCCTTCCGAAAAACGAGCAACAGCATTGTGCCGGAGCTCTGATTTACCTGGAACGACAGGATAACCCCAATCAAATGATGCGAATAGCGGAACGACTTGGTGTCTACGATCGATTCAAGTTGAAAATGGATGCCGATATCGTCGATTAATTCAGTACAGGCATTCTATTCATGAAATGGATTACTATGAACAACGGTTAATGAACTTCGTGAAAAATTAGCTGATTTAACTTAGTTATTGTATAACCAAGAAGGCAGATGGAGTAATCCACTCCGGTTAACAAAATGCTCAGGGAGATAAATGGGGGTGGTGACAAGTGCGGAGAAACGGTAGATCGTATATGGAGCTTTTAGAACTATCTCAGGACCCGCGATACTGCATTGTGGATACGGAAGAGAGATATATTCACAAAGGGAGCACTGGGAGACTTGTCACCAGGCAATCAATGCTGAAAGCTCGAGAGAAATGTGAGTATAAAGACGAATGCTTTGTATGCGTAAACCAACAAGAAGTTTTCTGCATTGGCGCCTGGCAACTGACAAAAGGCAAAGGAATCAAGATGTGGTGATTTATCAAATTGTGTACTGTGTATCCAGTAATGCAGCTGCGATGATTCGCGCCGGTCACTCGCAGCTCATTATGTGAAATGGTGGTGAAGTAAAATGGCAAACTTTATCCCTTACGTAAAAGGTTTTTTCTTGCTCATGATATTCGTGTGTGGTGTGAACGTAATCCTAACTTATTATTTCAATGGGGGCAGCGTGTCCGGTTATTTCGTGAACATCTTAGGTGTTTGTTTATCTGTTTTGGGAATGTGGAGCCTTAGGAGGCGTTAAAGTAACAAATTGTATATCGTGTATCCAGTGTGCCGGCCGGTACGAACCAGGCCCGGATACAAAATGCTCATTAAGTTAAAAAGATGGAGGGATTAAATTGTTTGCATACAGAGACATTAAAAATGGAGATATTTTCTATTCAAATGAAAGTCTTGAGGGGAATAAAGATTTTTTAAGTTATCCATATATGGGCGATATTGTAGAGTTACATGTTGGCCCTCCAGGAATGGAAGCATACACAAAGAAATTTGCATTAATGACGAAGAATTATGAAAAAGGGGTAATAATTTTCCTGCTCGAAGATGGAGCAATACTCGAAACAAATATGACATGTTTTGATGAAGACGAGTTTACATTCTTGACTAAAGAGCAATGGCTTCACGTTATTAAAGAATATAGGGAAATACATGGAGAAAATAATTCGTATCGGGATATTGAAGCATTTATTAAAAAGAAATTAAACCACGCATTTTCTTATGAACAATACGCTTTGAGGTACGGTTTTTAACATAATGCTCAATAAGTAAAAAAGCAGTTGAGAGGGGGAATGGTTATGTTAAGCAGGGTAACAAAGTACGAATCAAAAAAGAAACCTTTCATGATCTACTTTGTTCGGGTTATTGGGATTTTATTGTTTGTCTCGATGTTCTTACTAAACTACAGTATCTATTTCGATGAATTCACTAAGCATGTTCGCTGGGCCATTACTGGAACAGTCATTGGTGCAGTACTACTTATTAAGGCAATTGAGGCTGTATTCAAAGAAGTGAACAGCATCGAATCTAAATCAGTAGAGTCTGAACTATCAATCGCCCAGGTCATATGTTTTCCCATGGGAATCTGCTTTATCATACTTTTTTTCATTTAAGACTCAATTAACAAAATGCTCATTATGTAAAGGAGAGATTGCAATGGGTTACACAATCCTAAATATTGAAATGCCAAAAAGCGATGGTTGGGGAATGATCCAGATCAACAATTTTTCTAATACTTTTTACCGATTTGATATGGTAGATGGTAAGCCTAAGCTAGACACGAGTTTCTTTGCAGATCAGATCGAAAATCCAGATGAGAAACATAAGTATCTGTCTCCAGAAAGCGACTTATATAAAGGTATACAGCAACTACTTGATGATTATGTAAATAAGCTATCTGATACTCAACAAGGTGAAAACGGGGGGATAAAACATATGGGGAAACGGCGTTTAGTAGAGGTTGATCGAACTTTACACGCTCTTGTTAACGATCCTTTGAAGGTACCAGGAGAGCTCGACAGTATCGCGCAGGAGCTTTTAGACGAGGGGACTCACTTTATCAGAGGAAAAGACGGCATAGTAATCATGTTTTTGGATAATGCGGAAGTGCATTTTGTACCAAGTGAAAAAGGAATAGATGGCGTCATCTACCACTATGCTTAACACATTGTGTATTATATTAACTTGTCGAGAAGCACTGGTCATCCCTACAGGCTGTAGGGGTTACATATGATGTACCAACAGTATAGACGGATTGACACGGAGCCTCTACGAGCATGATTTGAGAGCGAACAGGGCAATCCGAGTAAGGGATTCGCTTGGTGTATCAGCCTATCATACTCGCCTCTCCATGTAAATCCTGTTGGTACACGATATACCAACGTTGTTATATCAATACTTTGACGTGTGTTTAGGTAATTTCAATCTACTATGTAGTGAGAGTAGCTGGCAGGCGTGGATCACTTTACCGTGCTGCTATATGTGATATGAGTTTCTTCGAAGAGAGTATTAGAAGATTATTTCTTTGGGTATCGGAGATATATTCGGATTGGTTTTCGTATCAGTTTACAAAATGAAGAAGGGCCATTTTTAACAGTTTTACTACTTGCTACGGGAGGAAGTCACAATGAAAGTGTGCAGTAATTGCATGACGGAAGTTGATTACTACGCTGACGATGAAGGAGAACTATGTGAAGCATGCGTTAATGATGCCGAAGATTGATTAAGAAATAATGTCAAGAAAAATGGCAACAGGTTGAGTGGGTCGAATTGCAGTTGCATAATCAGTAACGGTGAACACGTTACTCAGCCTGAAAACGAATCCCCCCGGCTGGGAGTCCTTTCGAGAAGCGATTACCTCGCTTACTTGCGTCCACGAGGCGCATTCGGGCTTTTGGTCCGATCTCTTCGCGTGCCATTTACCAGGTACGCATCTACCTGCACCGGGGGTTGAATCAAAGGTAACGTAAGAAGACTGACAACTGCCTGCCAGCGAACGTGCGTTTCGTTAAATTGATTTTGTGTAGGGAGTGGATTTGATGAAAGAACAGAATGTGGTCCTTAATGAACTGGAACGACTGGCCGAAAAATTTTCTGATAAACCATCAAGTAACGTTTATAGAGATATCAAACACATTGAGAAACTTGTTCGGGAATCAGAAAAGACGACATACCAATGTTGGGAATGCAAACAAACAACCTGGTTGAGAACGGACGAAGCAGAGAGGTTTGTAAATGATGATAAAGTGATTGCTTGCCCGTATTGTCACTCGGATGAGATTTATCCGCTCGCAACAAGAGAAAGAGTGAATCGAATGGTTTACGATAAACCAATCAGTTGCGTCGTGTGCGGTGAAAATTACATAGCAACGCCTATTATCGAGAAACCATCTCGATTTGTATTTCGATCAGATATTATAAAATTGGAACGAGAGTCGGAAAATATTTGCCTGTCGTGCATGACAGAAGAAATAAAGCAAGCTTGGAAAGTGATCGATCCGGATGATACAGTCTTTCCTCAAACTAGATTTTTAGGGAAACTTAAGAAGATTATCTTTGGACTAGTCACTATGGATTTCTTATTAATTTCATTGCGTGGTTCATACCGTGAAACGGGTTGGATATCCGATGATTATAGGGGTATTGACAACGATATGTTTCACATGTTTCAACAACTTACCAAACATATGAGTAGGGAAGAACAATTGAATCCACAGAAAATAGCTTTTGCCAGAGTTGAAGAACTTTCTATATTAAGTGGAATTTCTTCTCACCAAATTAAAAACCTAATTGAATTGTTTTACCTGCGTTATAGATCGAACTACCTTAGGGACCACATTGTTGAAAGGGCCACACTTCGGTTACTACATCACTCACCTTTAAAAAGGGCTGAAAATACAGGTTAATACTTAATTACCAAGAGTGCAGCTTAAGGATCCGTACCACAAATTTCGTGTTGTTGACAAATGCAGAAAGAGATGAAACCTTTACCAGGTTTAAAGGCGGATTATATGTAACTAAAATTGCTGGTCGAACTCACTGGCTAATAAGAAAAAGGATGATTTTGGTGTCTTTAACGGAATGGCTTGGAATTGGAGGGTTTATTTTAGGCGTAGTTAATTTAGCAACTCATATATACATTCAATTCTTACGAAAGCCTAAATTAGATATAGAGATAATCGAACCCAGTAAAATTGTTTCAAATAAACCCGGACAAGCACATGTACAAGTAAGCCTTAGACTAAAAGTAAAACACGGCCCTGTTTATTTAAGAATGGTCAAACTTCAGCATGAATCTCCTAATGGGCATAACCTTTCTATTATTACTCCACAAACACAGACACCTCAACATTCTATGAATAGTGGAAGCGGGGTGGATTTCAATATTACTCATGTCCACACCTTCATTAATCATGAAATAAGTAATGAGATCATTGATTTGGTTAAAATTTGGAACGAGACTAAAGAGAATTTTATAGATATTAGGGAAATGAAAGTAGATAAGGATGAGGTCAAGTCTTTTACAGTATTAGCCTCTATCTTTGGATCGCTTTCTGATTATGGCTTGAAGGAAGATGTAGAAGTCAAAGGATGGCAGCTCGTGCTGGAATACGATAAGCGGAAGGTGACGATAAGCATACCCGGAACTAAGCTTGTTACGCAATATGTTTAACACTGTACTTTAGAAACTGAAACTACATAAGAAACGGAGGGGTTATTCATGGTCGCTGAAAATCAACCTTTTTATCAACTGAATTTTGACCTGTATAGTGTCCTTGAATTGTATCGAGGAAATGATATTTCTTTCGATTTAGATTGGATTCGTAATCAAGAAGAGAAATTACAGGAGATTCAGTCAAATCCATTAATCCATCAATTTCGTTCCATAAGAGTATTAGATGAAAACATCGAGCTTAAGGAACGCATTCAGGATTTAAAAACTAAAATGAGTTTATTGGAAGGGAATGCAACGGAATACTCTGATCATATGTTTCGAGTTATAGAATCTCAAACTCATTTCAACGTAAAAGAGTTTTTAGTAGTGCGGAGACAAGATATCAACAAGACACAAAATTATATTACTAACATCGGTTACAACACTACCGTTCTTTCCTCAGAGGAAGCCGCAGCAATACGAAGCAATGGGTAGCAGACATTAGTTTTAATGCGAGATAAGGTGGTTACTACGGAAGATCAAAATGAAGAAAATTTGATTAAAGATGCATTCAAAAAGCATATAGACAAATACTCGGATATTTAACTTCAAACATTCCAAGAAAGGCAGTGAATGAAATGGCCATACATACTTTTCAACCGCAACTGTATTACAACAATATCGGCTCCCATGAACCGGCGTTGGTTGTAAATGACGGCGACACGGTGATCACCTCTACCATCGATGCAAGAGGATGGAATCACATGGGAGAAAGCGTTGCCCCCAGAGGAAATCCGATGACGGGTCCCTTCTACGTGGAAGGCGCACAACCTGGTGATGTATTGGAGGTTAAGCTGGAAACGATGACGCCAAACCGGGACTGGGGATGGACATCCAATGTGCTTGCGCCTAACGTAGTCGATCCACTGACAGCTACAACATTACCCACACTGGAAATAACCCGCTGGCAGGTGGATGCTGCCCATGATATAGCGCGGTTAGAGAAGCCAACACCCGGATTAGAATACCTGAACCTGCCGATTCGTCCGTTTCTCGGCTGTTTCGGCGTAGCCCCTTCCCAAGGTCAGGCCATATCAACTGCGACTAGCGGCAATTACGGCGGTAATATGGATTACAAAGCGTTAGTTGCCGGTGTCTCCGTCTATTTTCCAGTGTTTGCTGAAGGCGCGCTTTTTCATCTTGGCGATGGTCATGCGACACAGGGATGCGGTGAAATTGTCGGTACGGGTATAGAAATATCGTTAGACGTCCGTTTTTCCATTCGTGTGCATAAGGGCAAGATGATAAAATGGCCTAGGGTAGAGTCTGACAATTACTTGTCTTGCATCGGCAACGCCAGACCGCTTGAACAAGCGCTTCAGCACGCAACTACTGAAATGCTCTCCTTACTTGTCGAAGACTATGGGCTCTCGGTAAATGAAGCAAGCCTGCTGCTCGGCCAGGTCGTCGAATATGAGGTGGCCAACGTATTCAATCCCGCTTACAGTGTCGTGTGTAAAATTCCAAAAGCTTATTTACCTGTTCGCAAATCCTAGCCCGCTCAATCGATTAAGAGGGGACGTTTTGCCCCCTTCTTCACATACCACCATATATGCAGGCCCACACCCCACTATACTTTATTCAATTTGAGCAGATGCAGCAATACGAAGTGATGGGGAGCAGACATTAGTTTTGATGCGCGATAAGGAGGTTACTATGGAAGATCAAATTGAAGAAAATTTGATTAAAGATGCATTCAAAAAGCATGGGTTCGACATTTCTTTGGAACAAGCAGCAGATGTTTGGTCTGAATATTCACGGCTTTATTACTTTGCTAGTTGGATGCCTGTTCCAAACGATTTGGATCTAATTTTCAAAGACACCAAAGAATATGCAATATCATTAGGATACATCCAAATTGAACAATGGAACTAATTGCGTAGCCTGAATGACAAAGTATGCTTTGATTCGCGGTGTCCAATCATAATAGGAACAGATGAAATCTCAGAAACGTAAGGATCTTTTAAAGTTGGTCGCTTTCATTCTTCAGTTATGATGAGTAGAGTGAATTGTTTATTTGAGAGCAGAGAGGGGCGGAATTCGTGAAAGGAAAATCGATTGCAGAACAACTCGAAAGGTTAGATCTAGTAATAAAAAAATTAAAGGAGTTACAGCACCTTCATTGGCCTTTCATCATAAGAACCTACTCATGGAGTCCTCAAGGTTGGATTGATTATCCCCGCTCCTTTTTCCGAAACCTGCAAATGACTACCGATGCACTTGTATGGTCGAATGTAAAAGCTGATCGCATTGTATTGCACAAGGAACTTATTGATCTACTCATGAATCATGAAATTGAAATACACCATTACCATTTTGGTGTTTTTTGTATATACTCCGATCTTGGCCACCACTATAGTGATGAATACACGGAAGTGGCTCTCGGAAAAAAGCGTAGTCAATATGTACAGACCTTACCAAAAGCAAATTTAATAAGTGATGACGATTATCTGACAGAGATATGGGCATCTCTCATTGAGCATCGGGATACTCATATTGGTGAGCATCGTCGCAATCCATATCTTACGAATGTTCGCATGTTGTTTACACCCGAGCAGTTAGAAAAGGTAACTGGGCGTGGGTTTTACGATTGTGATTGGGTCGAGCCAATTTCCGGAAGATTGGATCTGGAAAGCAAAAAGTGGGCGGGAGAACATGATCCTATGGCTCCAGTCCAGCTTTCAGAAGGCTGGATAGAGGGCCCAATCATTCTTGGCCATGAAGGCGCTGGAAATGGATTACGTCATTTTGTTTTGGGAGAAAAGGTATTTGCTGGACATGCGATCCAGGTGAAATTTGGCGGGGGATGGATAGCAGGCCGATATGAATGGTCGTTTGAGAAAGGAAGCCCTATCAAAATTGTAGCAGGTAGTGATGTAATTTATATCTCTGAAGGACATACGGTTCGGGTGAAAGGCTAATGATAGTCTAGGATGATCAGGTTTCGTTCCAGAGTAAGACGAAGGCATTAGACATGAATAGAATAATCAAAACGAAAGGGGAAACTATCCATGAACTGGGATGTCATATGGTTTTTATCACTTGTGGTCTCCTTTTTAACGTATGCAACTTTTTGGTGCGTTGAATACTTGCGTGTCGTAGACTTATATGAAAAAAAACAACTCCACGCCTATAAGACTCCAAAACGTTTATACGTTGCAATGGCTCCTTTTATTATCATG
Source organism: Brevibacillus reuszeri (assembly GCF_002897295.1). GTDB lineage: Bacteria > Bacillota > Bacilli > Brevibacillales > Brevibacillaceae > Brevibacillus > Brevibacillus reuszeri_A. Next base: position 24,142 of record NZ_BEXF01000023.1, on the reverse strand, counting down.
ATAGCGACTGGCCTTTTTCGTCTCGTTTAGAAAGGATCATCTCTCGCACCTTAGTTGCGTTACCTGATGAACTTGATTATCGTAGCTGGCTAGGAGGAAACATGGAAAAGAAAGCATTTCTACTGTTACTTGGTATATTAATAATGCTACCTTTTGCAGTATATAAAGTCTATATGGCTATGCACTTTAGCAGTGGAGAAATAAGTATCCCTAATGACGGTTCTAATCTCATAACTGTCGAGCCTTTTGGTCTGATGAAATCCATAGCCTATTGGGAACAAGAAGCTCTTCAAATCAGCATGATAACAGGAGTTATCTCCGCAGCTCTCATCTTTTTACTGAGTGTGTTCACATTCAAGAAAAGTGGGGAGTCAACTCATGAATCAACTCATATCCATCAAGAAATTGATATTGAGAAATTAGATATAGACACAAAAGGATATCTGGAGATAATTAGGAAGAGGAAAGAACAAGCACCTGAAAATTTCGTACCGTATAAGAAAGACTTGAAGTGGTTGAAATCAGACTCATGGGACAAACCTTATTACGGAAAAAAGCGTGTTACTTACCACTGTGGAGAAAAGAACAATAAATAAGAGCTTAGTAATGTAAAACCAGCGATTACATATAGCTGGTTTCTATTTTTTCTCGTCAAAACAAGTCCAACAAAAGCTACGAGTGTAAGAATTACTTACGAGAGTATAAGTGAACCAAAACAATTGCTTCAGGGTTCTTGAAAAAGCAGGGTAGGAGCGGACGTAATTGGATTACTATCTAATTGGGATATCTGTACTGATCATAATATTTGTTCTTATTGGAATCTTATTGAGAATAAAACGGAGCTCACCGGTTACTCCCTTTCAATTTTCTAATTTCGATGATATCAAGAATATCGGGATTGAGGACATTGATAAAATGCAAGATGGTATAGATTTTGAAATATACCTTCAACGCCTCTTGATCGAGTTAGGCTATCATGACGCTTATAAAACCGTAAATAGTCGAGATTTTGGAGCAGATGTAGTCTTTACTGATTCCAGTGGAGATCGTGCGATTATTCAAGCGAAACGATATGATACGAACTACCAGATTGGCCTGGATGCCGTTCAACAGGTTTATACAGCCAAGAATTTCTATCGCGCAAAGAAAACCCTTGTTATCACATCTACTACTTATACAGACTCCTCTGAGACGCTAGCGGGGGTCAATGGTGTTCTTCTATTGGATCGTTCCGACCTTATTGAGATCATTACGAATTATCAAGAGGGAAGAGTTGAAAGGGCTAAAAGCATCATTGAGCGAGAGCCAAGAGTGATATACGCCCATTTTGAAGAGGATGCATCCATTCTAATAAAAAAAGACATTCGCTTGTAATACGGTTACCTTGTAATAATTCAATGTGGCAAGGGAGTATTTAACACCATGGTGGATTACTCTTTGTCACTAGCGAAGTGTTGCCATCGAATGGAGTCATGGAATGTGAAAAGGAGCCGGTGGAAAAGATGATGAAGGCGCACCACTTGGGAGCCTCAAAAAGGAGCCATTAAGATGGAATTTCATGAATGCACACAAAACGAATTACAACAGCTGATTCAACAATACAAATTAGATTCCATATGGCGCATGGCTATCAACAATGTTGATTCAAAGAATACAAATCCTTTGGCAGACGGTGTTTATAAGATTGTTCTTGAAGGGAAAATTCTTGGAATCATCGACATTGATCAATCCGATATGTATGAACCAAATAGCATATAAATAGATATGTTCGAAGTACTGGAAAAAGGTAAGGGATATGGGCGAAAAATCATTGAGGAATTACTCAACAACCAATTACCTGGATGCACAGTTTACTTAATCCCTAACAACAAAGAGAGCGCGACGTTCTGGGAAAAGTTAAAGTTTAAACCTATTGAAGGCACGCAGACAGTATTTGTTTATAAGCCTGATGACTTACAAAGCCAAGGAATGAGATAAATTCAACTGTTTTGATAGATCCATAAAACGGAGGCTACTCTAGGACCTTATCTTCTTGTCCATTTCAGCCTCTGTTTTGATTACAATCATGGCATTTACTTTCTGGTATATTTCCCATTTTGGTCGAGAAACAGCATACATTGCTTATTGTCGATTAATGTCGATAATTTTTTTTGAGCCCAAAATATACTCGTTAGTACAATATCTAAGTCGTTTTCCCTTCGATCGTATACTCGTTAGTACGATATCAAACCGCTTCAAGTTTATACTCGTTAGTACGACTATCTTTTAGTTGTAGGCAAACTGATTATACTCGTTAGTACGATAATTGAGGTTCCCACTATTCAGTTAAATTCATTACTCTCCTCTATGTACACCACTTACTTTCCATTCCCGATCGTATTGCCTTAAATATACTCGGTGGTACGACTATGCAAAAATACGCAGCTTCTAACTTTATACTCGCTGGTACGATAGTCGTTGTTCTTAAGAAATATTTTGAATTCCACTGATATCCAGAATCATCCACAAAAAATACTCGTTAGTACGATATCATTCGATCCCTTCGCTATGACATTATATACTCGTTAGTACGATAGAAACGATTATTAAGGAACTACTTCACAAGAGTGCTCATTATACTCTTTAGTACGATACTTTTCCGAATCATTTCTCTAATTCATGAACTCAGGAATTACTCGAATATACTCGTTGGTACGATATGAGCCTCACCCAAAAATACTCGTTAGTACGATACTTACATTGTCATTCCCTTCAAACAAAATATACTCGTTAGTACAACATCCTCGCAGCAGAGCATTCAAATTTATACTCGCTAGTACGATGGTTATCCGTTCTTTTCGTGATATTGCAAGATGATAGAATGAAGGATATATTCGTAAACAGGTAGAGTTTTACCAACATTTTCTCTATCAAAGACAATGGATCAGAACAAAAAAGCCCCCGTTACCAGCGGGAGCTTCTGCCAAGGTATTACCAGTACCTTGTAACCTTTCAACGTTTAAATGCATCGGTTACCAGCCGATTAAAACCATACCCTTAATTTGACACCTTACATCCCTTTTCAAAAAAGAGGATTGTCCGAGGTCTACTTAAGGCATGCCTTTTTCATAAATATACCAAATCGATCGCTGATATTCAATGAAGAGAGGAGGGGAAAAGCGTTGATACTAGCAAATAAACGGGGCATAGCGGGACAAAAAACACTTCCAGTTGCGATGAGCGCTCCATTTTTACGGGCACTCTTTAACATCGAACAAGATTTCAATGATAAAAGCATGACCTATTCGATCAACGATGGTGGAAGAAAGCGCCATCTCAATCACGTAACCGAAGCGGATCTCTATGTCGCTACGGTCCTTTTTGGTTTGTGCAATACGAATGGCCACATCAATCGTGTTTCGCGACATGCCATTTATCAACGCATGGAAGAGCTCTATGAGAATCCAATATCCTCTCCTCAATTCTATGAAGCGATGGAAAAATTCAAAATACACCGTCTTATCACGGAAGAGCAACATCAATACGGTGTAGTTAGCTATAAGATCAATTACTTCCTGCAAGATGAGAACGACTATGAATTACCATGGTTAAAGACAGAGCGACCGAAAGCAGCAAGATACTTCCTTTTGCATCCGGTCGTATTCAGTGCTGCCTTTACATCCTTATCTCTTGCCAGCAAAAAACTGTTCTACTCGATTGCTGCTCAACAAGGAAACGAGAAAAATAAAGCAGTAGAGCGCCTCTTTACCAATCGTAACAAAGATGTTCAATACACAGGTCTATACAAACTCCTCCATAAAGCCCATCCTTACCAGGTTCGTAAGGTGTTAGATGAGCTTTCTTCACCATCTCTATTTACGCAAACACCACTCTTTGCTCGTGCTGAGATTCAAAAAGCATCTGGTCAATACAAAGCCTTCATGATGATTCACCCAGACTTTGTTCTCTCCCCGCAAAAAGGGGAAGCATTTCGAGAAGCGCTGGCACCAAAGAAGGTGTATAAAAGAACAGCTGCCTTTATCGAGAGAATTCTTACATCGCTTTCCCTTCGTGAATATGTAACGGAGATCGAATTGAACGACTTGGTTCGCTATTTTAAAGGCAAAGGGTACCGCATCATTCGGCCAGCATTAGAGATCCTTAAGCAGTACCACAAGAAACACCGGAACCTTCCTCATAATCTGATTGGATACTTAGTAAAATCCATTCGCTCAATGACAGAATTCACGTTTCAGGGGATCTTAGAACGGACTCGTGTCATCGACTATCTATCACCTTTAGAAACGGAAGCAGACACCCGGTGGAGCCAATTCCTTAATGCCATGAGTACATACTCTCCAAGAAAAGTGGAGAAAGTGTGTAAAGCTGCCGAACCGCTCCTCCAAAAACAATATACACGGACCGTATCCTACGATTACGCAGAGTATCAAGGAGCTGTGGAGCTTCACCACATGCCAGGCATTGACTTGGTAAGACGTAAGGCATTTTCATTACAGAAGCAGGTAGATGCCTACTGTCAGATGGAACGAGCTGCTTATCTTAATCGAGGTAAGCTTTCTGATAGCCAGCTCATCGATCACCTGTTAGGTGAAGTGGAAAAGCTTCCAGGAGCGGATCGTATTGTTATCGTTCCGCCAACGTTTACATTGGAAGCGTATCTACATACTCATTTTTCTCATATGTTAACTCCGTAAGCTCTCTTTTTTGTTCACCTTCAAAAAGAGGGCTATTCGGCTTGGACTAGGAATGAAGATTTTCAGCAACACGGATCAACACTTCTCTGGAAATCCAAAACTAGGCATCACTTATACGATTTTATGCAACCTGTTAATCTGCTCCGAATCCATTCGAATGTTTCTTTTTAATTCAAAATCAGATGAAACCTAGAAGCATCAGCAGAACAATTGTGCATAATTGGGATTATCTGAGTAACTTATCAACGCTTAAAACGTAGTTTCAGATGAAACCTAGAACATAGATGTGATTATTGTTTATGATGTAGATAAGCGATATCCAATCGTGGATAATTGACCTTCCCAAGAACAATCGGTTTATTATGCAATGCATGAATCAACTTGATCTAGCTTTTATCTGATTTAAAAAATGAGCTTCTCGTTTTTCATCGCACTTTCATAGGCTACTTCTAGGTTCCGTTCTCTAAAAAGAGGGTAGAGCATAAGTGTACGTAAGCATGACGAAATCTATAAAAGTCTTTTGTCTTAATAAAAGTTCTCTGGTATTTATAGTAGTATGTATTCTCTATCCTCCTTAGAACAAATTCATTTTCAACTTAGATTAGGTCTACTATCTTTTTCAAACATATGTTACAATCGAAACAAATCAATAATTGGTCACGGAAATACCGAGACAGGTCATCCCAGCAAAGCATGGGTAACCTGTCTCTTTTTGTTTCTGAGGACAACATGTTAATCAGGTAAAGATAAATCCATGGTGGTGTATTTGTGAAGAGATACGCGTTAATCCAAATGAAAGGAACTGAGCAATACCACATCTGGGATCGTTATAAGCAAGTCATAAGTGATTCTATCCCAGAGGACACCTTATTCGAAGATGATGGGTACCATCTATCGCAGCAATTTCAAGTATCTTCTGTTCTTGCTTGGAAACCATGGTCTCTCGATCAAGATGAATTTTTCTTCCTGAGAATCTGGGGCCCGTTACCGCCAAGAGGAACCGATAGGGTGATAGCGCTATCAGACATTGCCTTATCAAAACCGATGCAGGCAAAAGCTCCAAAGGTCAAGGATAAAGACTTAGCTCCTATACGCTTCCATGTAGAACTATTCGGTCAACTTGATCAACCTGTATTGCTTAAACCATTTAGCAACAGCTTGGTTGGGAACTTGATGCATTATTTAGTTGCAAAAGAAGCGGGACTGAAAGTAGTACCAGTCGCGTTTGATTAATGAAGAACCAGAAAGGGGACATATTCTTTGAATAGACAATCAACACATTCGGAAAGTTTGGAAATCTTATTGGGTGAGAATCGAGAAATAGATTACTCAGGTACGCAATTTTCTACGACCTATCAAAAGGAGTATCAACTGGTAACAGGGATTATTCATGCCAAAAAACATGGGGAGTTACTCGAAATTGGCGAGGTTCAATTATACCTAATTGATGAAAATTGGCTTGAATCAAATGTCTATCAATTAGCTGAGAAAGTAGATCCTGTCCTTTTTAAAGCAATTCGGTCCGTTAGATTTTATGAATCTGCTTCTCGGTTGCATCGAGATCCATTTACCTGCCTTGTTTTTGGAAGGATCGCTGTTCTAACAGATCTACAAATAAAAGAAGAGTATCAAAGAAAAGGCTTGGGGCAGGCAACACTTGAAGAACTAGAAGAGTACCTTTCTAAAGTTCTTCATGTCTCCTTTTTAATCGCTCCTGCAAACGCCGAGAAGGATGTCGTTGGTTTCAATCGACTCTTTACGAATGCAGCGTTTGAATATACAAACGGTGATGGGCATCCTCACTTTTGTAAAAAGATAATGCCTCACACATAGGGGAAGAGGACGATACATTGGGGGAAAACAAGCTGCTGTACGAATAAGAGAACCTGCTTTCAAAAGCATGAATGTTAATTTCTGTCGATAGAAAGATAAGTTCTAGTTGAGGACTTAGGTAGTATATGGAGTTGCCTATTTCCATTAGAAAATCTGGAGTGATTTTGGTGAAACGGTTATCTTTAGTTGCATTCGTACTCATTTTCCTTGTAGGCTGTTCTAACAATCAGGCAAGTCAAGTAGCCACTGTTGAACCGCAAGAGAAGGTTGCTGTACAAGAAAATTCAGCTGCACCTGAAGCCAGTATTGCAGAACAAAAATACCATGCCATGATTGGCACAGGGTTATCCTTAGAACCATTCGAGAACAAGCTAACCGGATTAAAGTGGGAAACTCATAATCAGGGTAGTTTTCTAGAAAATATCAGTGTCTCTGATGAGGATAATATGGTTTCGTTTAATTTCTTTGGACCGAAAGACGATTTAAAAAGACTAAGCATCTCAGGAATTGAACACGCTAACAGTGCTGAAAAAAGTGAGGCCACAATCTTATACCTGGTTTCGTTCTTGCGTGAAGTCATTCCAAAGTCAACAGACCAAGATGCTGCTAACCTGATTATCGATGCCATTGATCGAATGAATAAGGGCGAACAAGAAATTGTTCACGAGAAAAACGGAAACAAGATCATTTTCTCGTCATCCAAAGAGTACGGAATGATTGCAATTGATGTCGTTAGCGCTAAAAACAAATAATAGATGATCTATCTCTGATCCTTTGCTTACAGATCATGTGTTTGATATGATAAAGGTATCAAGCTGAAGACTATTGGATTTTTGAGACGGATCGGTACCTGAAGGGTTTCAGGAAACATTCATTTGGCCTGTTGGCTAGAATCATGGGTATTTGCCATGTTCTATTCCAACAGGCCTTTTCTGATTTCGTCTCAGTATGGGAGCGGGGGAGTGTTTATAGAAATGGAATAGTCAAAATTGTAGATTTGTAGGTAGAATAGGGATGAGGTGGTAATCGTGAAACAATTTGCTTTAGTTATGTTACGGGATCACTTTGGATCTTACTTTATTTATGATCGCATGAATCAACGGGTCAGTAATCCGTTTTCAGAAGAGAGTATTAAAAAAGAAATCGGCCTCAAAATCGATGACGTGCAAAATCTTACCGTTTCCCATTGGTCTCGGAATTTAGAGCAATTAATTGATGAGAATCGAGAAGAAAAGTATGTAGTGATCTATCAATGGGATCTCAACTGAGCCGGTACGTCGAAGGGGAGCGCAGCTGCCTCGTATCGGGTATTGATGCCCGAACAAGATACAAGGTGGCTCTTCAAATCTAGAGTCACCTTGTCGCACACCCGAGTAGATTATAAATGCCGCTCATTAGATATGGCCACGAGTTAGAGATTGCTCCGCGTATGCCACGAGACGACGCGTAATTTCTCCACCTACTGAGCCATTCAATCGCGAAGACGTATCTGGGCCAAGCTGGACGCCTAACTCGGTAGCGACCTCGTATTTGAGCTGGTCCAAGGCATGCTGAGCACTAGGGACCAGCACGTTTTGATTGTTTCTTCCACTACTTTGAAGCATGATCATCACCTCCTTGTTGAGGATAATATTTACAGAAGAGCGATCCCCTATTCTGGCTCAAAGGAATTTCTTTCAAGAGATGGAACCGTTTAAACTTGGACTCAGATTGACCAGGTATGAATCAGTGTTACGGTGTACTCCCATCAACCATATGGGTTACATCATTTCAAGCGTACCTGTGGGGAGATATAAGAGAAAAAATCGACTAGGGGGATATCCGTGAACTTACTGAAATACGTGAATGGAATGCTGATTAACCACCAAATGATGAGTGTAATTCGTAGAACCTTACATACATCAACGATTGCACTACTCCTCGTAACCGTATTGCTTTCCGGATGCTCTAACAGTAACCTGGGGACAGATTCTGTCAATGCACAAGGGGCGATTACAGAGCAGGCTAATGGATCTACTACAGCGCAAGCTGCCGCTCCTGAACCCGTTTCAACTGATCAGCCCACAAACAAAGAAGAGGCAAAGACAACTTCGGTTGCTAGCCCGCTTCCCTTGAAAGAGGGAAAGGTAGTCGTACACTACATAGACGTTGGACAAGGGGCATCTCAATTAATCATTGGTCCATCTGGAAAAACGATACTCATTGATGCTGGCAACAATGATAAAGAAAAAGTGGTCACGGATTATTTAAAGAAACAAGGCGTAAAAAAGATAGATATCCTCCTTGGTACTCATCCTGATGCGGATCACACGGGGGGGCTTGATGCGGTCATTCGGACCTTTGATATAGGCAAGATTTATATGCCCAGGGTTCAAGCAAATACGAAGACATTTGAAAGTGTGTTAACCGAAATAGCGAAAAAGGGACTGAAGGTCTCAACCGCAAAAGCGGGGCTTACGTTAGAGTGGGAACCCGATGTCACTATTAAGATGATTGCACCGATCGGAACCTATCCGGACGCCAATGATATGAGTGCTGTGATACAGCTCACATACGGAACAACTTCTTTCTTATTCACCGGGGATGCTGAAGTGGAAAGCGAGAAAGACATGGTTCAGTCTCAAGTTAATCTAAATTCGGATGTTCTCCTCGTTGGTCATCACGGATCTAAAACGTCTACGAGCGAAGCGTTTCTTAATCGAGTGAACCCTACCTATGCGATCATACAAAGTGGCAAGGAAAACAAATATGGCCATCCTACGAACGTAGTGTTGGATCGCCTTGCGAAGAAAGGGATCAAAATCTATCGTAATGATGAACAAGGGAACATTGTATTTTCCTCGAACGGAAAAGAGATAATCCCTTCCGTTACTGAATGGAAGCCTTCCACAAAGAGTGCAGTGCCTGTACAACCTGTAAGTAAACCAATCGAAGTGTCACCTAGTCAAGCAACGACAGAACAAAAGGAAACGGTGTACTATAAGAATTGTGCAGAAGCGAAAGCAGCTGGAGCAGCTCCATTACGAAAAGGTGATCCTGGTTATCGAGCTGCACTCGACCGTGATAATGATGGCATTGCATGCGAAAAATAGGAGGATGAGTGATGAAAGGTATCGTAGATCGTTTTGAGGATTCTTTTGTCGTGATTGAGATAGAAGGCAAGACACAAGACATTGAAAAGCATAAGGTAGACCGGGATGTCGTTGCTGGCGATGTAGTGACGCTGGAGAATGGAATATGGGTAAAGGATGTAACCGAGACCTCATCCAGACAAGATGAAATCAAAAAACTAATGGACAGTGTTTGGGAGGATGATTAAAGGTTATCCGTGTTCCTTGGTAAATCTTGTTTACATTCGATTTATCAATGCTTTATAATAGATAGCAGTAATCATGGAACTGTGGAAATAGAATTTCATAAATGCGATGGAGATACCAGAGCGAGTCACTTTGTCTTTCGGGGACAAGGTGAGTCGCTCTTTTTCATTACGTGGACATATGTTCAGTTATCTCTCCTACTTCGAAAGAATACGGGTGAATTGAAAAGATGAAAAAAGTACTTATAGCACTCAATGCCTCAACAGAACTATATGAGTTCGTCGTGAAGGTAGCGGAAAATTCGAACATGACACCTATCCTGGATGATTCAATCAACGTGCGCAGCTCATTGTTAATGCATGTTGAGCAGTATAGCCCAGAGATCATTGTCATGAGTGATAAGTTGATGGGGGATGAGAAGGATGAATCCCCTAGAGATAGAGACGCTGCTTTACTACAAATCATGAAGGTCTTACGGCAAAAGCAAATTCGGGTTATCTTTCTCTCTTTAGTTCATCCCCATCGAAAAGAGGGGGACGGTTTCTTAGGAGAGCTGGTCCATCTTGGTATTTATGACATCTGGTATCAGCGAACGATCGATCCAGAGAAGTTTTCGTTTCACTTCTTGGACGAGAACCGCTTGGACTATAAGGACGTGGATTATTTAAGTGATATGAGCAAAGGGTTTAATTGGACCCCGTTTGCTCCCGCTCCTCCAGATTCCAATGAAGAGGCCGAACAACAACCAGGTGATGTAGAAAATCAAGTTCTACCAAAATACGAAGCAGCTCCCGCGCAGACTGTAGGGAACGAACCGAAAATCGTCTACAAAAAGGAAAAGGTCGTCGTTGAAAAAATTGTTGAGAAGGTCGTACGGATCAATGCAAGCGTAACAATAAAACCGCTTGTCATTATCGTCGGAACCTTGAACGCGACCGGTGGTTCTGGTGCTTCAACGATTAGTCATTTGTTAGCAGCTGCTTTAGCTCCAATTGGTCCTTATACGGCTGTTGTTGAAGCCTTTACACAGGGACGTATCCCTCAGATGCTTGAGTACCTTGGGCAAGAAAACTTGCCTATGGGGAAGGAAGGTGAGCCATGGATCAGCTGGATGAGGCAGACGAAAGACACTGGCTCCATTCATAATCATTGGGAACAATATGGAATACACTGGGCGCCATTAGATCCTGCTTGCCCAGAATTTGAGTATTCGGAAGAAGAGAATCTGTTGTTCATTAGCAACAGTCGCCAACATCCTTTCGTCATTGTCGATATTGGACGCGGTTGGCGATCACGTTATGCAGAACATTGGATGATGCAAGCGGATGCCATCGTCGGTGTAACTGACTGTTCGAATAGTCGTCTCTGGTCTGCGACTCCTAGCGTTCAGTATCTGATGAAAAAATACGGAGACCGCTTCTCCGTTTGTTTAAACCGATACTCAGACACATACAAGGAAATTAAGGATTACGTTTATGTTTACCTACAATCCATGGAAGAAAATCCAGCTCGTGATCAAGTACAGGTTCCCGTTTCCATGCGAATCCCGGACATGGGTACCTACTTTTCAGATCTTGAGTGGAATCACCAACCAATCGATGACGAACACATGATTAACATAGCTGAAGAGTTCTTGTCCCAGTACATTGATGAAAAGGTCTTCATTCGAAAAGAGGGTTTTGGAAAAAGAGTAACCCATTCCTTGAAACGGATGTTTCGAAAATAAAACCACGAGGTGATAAGAGAATGCAGGCGATTCAAACCGTTATGAAACAGTTAGAAGGTGTAAGTGAAGATAAAATTAACATTATTATTGTCCCGCCAAATACAGGAACCCACATGACTAAGCGAAAGGAACCGCAACCCCCTATTCAAGGAGTTAGTTTAAAACGTGTCCATGATATCAATTGGGGAATCCTCACTGATCGGGAAGTCAGTGTGTTTCATCAAATCTTACAAGGCCATGAAAATAAGGAAATTGCGGAATGCTTAGGGATCAGTGAAAAGACCGTGAAGAATCATGTATCCAGTATTCTGCTGAAAATGAAAGTGAAAAACCGAACCGAAGCGGTCGTTCTCGCCTTCAAAACCGCCTACGTGGAAATAGTGTGATGGAGCTGTATCCACATTTGCATGCAGGTGATTAGATGCTAATGAGTAGACAGGAGGAGCGGTAATGATTAAATTACTAGCAACATTACAACGGAATGGATTCTTGCCTACCCATCAGACAATCGAAACGATCCAGTCGTTCTTACTGGCCATTCAAGCCAGAGATGCTTATACGTACCGTCATTCCCTCAATGTCGGTTACTATTCATGGATGATAGCGAAACATATGGGATTGGATGAAAGCCATTCTACTGCCATCTATATTGGTGGGTTACTCCATGATATAGGTAAACTCGGTATTCCTGATTCCATTCTATTGAAGGAGGGAGTGCTCACAGCTGATGAGTATTCGATTATGAAGAAGCATCCCTCCATTGGTCACGATATTGTGAAAGAGATTACACCGTTCAGTCAAATTGGAATCCACAATATCGTTCTCTACCATCATGAGCGGGTGGATGGCAAAGGATATCCCCGAGGATTTTGCTTAGAGCAGGTACCACAAGAAGCATTGATCGTGGCAGTAGCGGATTCCTTTGATGCTATGACGACCACGCGTACCTATCGACCCGCATTGAGCCATGGACAAGCTGTTGAACAGCTGTTAATGGGCAAAGGGACGCAATATGCTCCACATATTGTGGACATATTTCTAGAAGGGGTATCAAGTTACCGCATGAAAGAATACATCGCAGCAACCTGAGTCGTTTTTTTGATTGAATAGACATACCCGAATCATTGACAACTACATTTGATGTACAAAAAATGGTTTGCATTTGGATATATCTGTATGATAAGATGTGCTTAATAGCAAACCAGTAATTGTACATCAAAATGGAGGTGTAGTTTGATGGTGTTGTTTTTTACCATATTGTTTAGTCTCATGACTCTCTTATCTTTGATGATGCTTTTGTACTCTGGATTACGGCGGATGGGTGTCATTCTTGCGGTATTAAACATCATGATGATATTCGTTACGAATGGTCTTCAGGCGCAATATTTCGTGTGGTTTAGTATCGCGTATATCATTGCTACTTCAATGACCTTAGGGAAAGTTTTCAAGCAAAAGAAAAAAGCAGGGGTAGCCAGCTAATGACATGGAAGACTCATGTAGTGTTAGGGGCAATGGCCGGTTACTATGCCTACCCTTCATGGAAGGGGATTCTCGTAGGTGCGACTATGGCGTTAGTGCCCGATGTTGATAAAGCAAGAAGTAAAGCCGGGAAAGCAATATGGCCATTGTCATGGTTGGTGGAAAAAGGGATTGGTCACCGAACGTTGACACATTCTTGGGTCATATTGTTGCTCCCGGCTCTTCTTATTTCTGATTCGTCTGTTGCCCTTGCTGCTCTATACGGTCTACTTTCTCATCTTTTAAGTGACGCTTTCGTTGGGCGTATACAGTTGTTTTGGCCAGTTCGACAAGGATGGTTTGGAGTCCCGATTCCCCGTTTTCTGTATGTGATTGTGGATAGAACTACACTACTAGCTGCTACTGCATATATACTGTACTGGGGATATAGAGAGGGGATAGAGGCTGTTCTAGGCATTCCTCTATCTTAGTTCTTTCTTGGGATTATATTGTTGGAGGGAAAGAGTCGTATGGACAAGGTCATCGAGTCATATCATCACGATCGAGTAGTCATGGATCTCCTTGTATATGATCAGCTCCTGGAGGAGAAAAAAGCGGTCATGGTCATCTATCTCGCTCTACAGTACTTCCGCTGTGTAAATGGAACCGACTCAGAGGATTGGTTCAAGTGTAGCTACGGCGAGATTAAGCAGGAGCTAGGGACAAGTAGTGATACCTTTACACACGGAATCAGGCGGTTGGTTGATGTTTCTTTCCTTGAAATGAAACAGACAACAAATAACGTTAATTACTATCGTTTTGTGGAGCGGGTAATTGAAAAAATGAAATACATTGTTTTGCACCCGCTGGTTGTTAAAAAGTTGTTTGGGGTATCGAAATCTGCTCTTCGATTGTATCTTGCTCTTCATGTTTTTCGTATAGAACAAAAGCTTGAAGGGAAGGCACCAATTCTCGTTAAACGTGAGGACATTAAGATATTTGTAGGCATAGCGAATAATACTATTTCTTCTTCTCGGGATGATCTATATGGGCTCGGGCTTATCGACTATGAGAGATCTTCTGAGGGAAAAGCACCGATGTTCTATTACATTTTAGAAGAGTAGAAATCGAAGGAGTCAACTACCTTGTTAAACAACTTATTTTACTTTCTCCTGGGCGCAACCATTGTCACCATTATTAATGAAATTCGCATTCTTATATTTCAAAAAAGAGCCGAACATCTATTCTACAAATACGATGAGCAACGGATTAAATGAATTGCCTTTCTTACCTTTCCAGACCGCGACTTCCAAAAAGACCGTTTAGAGATGATGGAGAAAGAAGCGGAGCGTAAAGTTCTGGAAACAGTATGAGACGATTTGAAAGAGAGCTTTCACATCAATAAGAAGATTCACTAAAATAACAGTGCTCATAATGGCTAGTTCACGGTTTATTTTATGGAGGACAGCGCAGTGTAACTGAACTTCTGGGATAACTAACATACATTAGGTTTGATAATAACGGGATCGGTATGGAATTCCAGTTAAAGAGGTGACCCAACTTATGGACGAACAAGAGTTTGAGAAAGTTAAAAGTGAAATTCTACGGTTTTATCAAGAACAACTAGACGTTGAAAATATCGCTGACGTATTGGAAATTCCGAGATTTATGGTTGAATCAGTATTAATATCAGAACTCAAAGTCCAATTTAGATAAGGATGATTTTAAGGACGTCATTGCTCAATAAGTAAAAAAGCAGTTTAGAGGGGGAATGGTTATGTTAAGCAGGGTAACAAAGTGCGAAAAAAAAAGAAACCTTTCATGATCTACTTTGCTCGGGTTATTGGGATTTTATTGTTTGTCTCGATGTTCTTACTAAACTACAGTATCTATTTCGATGCATTCACTAAGCATGTTCGCTGGGCCATTACTGGAACAGTCATTGGTGCAGTACTACTTATTAAGGCAATTGAGGCTGTATGCAAAGAAGTGAACAGGATCGAATCTAAATCAGTAGAGTCTGAACTATCAATCGCACAGGTCATATGTTTTCCCATGAGAATCTGCTTTATCATACTTTTTTTCATTTAAGACTCAATTAACAAAATGCTCACTAAGTGAAGGAGGGTAATCCCTTGAGTAGAGGCATAGCTTTAAATGAGAAAACGAGTGTAGTGTTCTACCAAGAAAAAGATCTAATTTGTGTTATTCAAAAGGATGGGGAGTTGAACCATACTGTTTGGCTGACAAAAGAGGAATTAAAAGAATTGTTGGAGGAAATCAATAAATAATCGGTCGATAATTCGGTACCCAAAACAAATATTTGATAACTTGCGGCAGGAGGCTGCAACTATGGAGGAGTTGTGTTAGAAATGAGCGATATGAGCAAGATGGCTGTTCGATGGATGGTTAATTTCATAATTGAAGCATCTCAATGTAATGGAATGGATGGACATCCTTTCGCAGAACATTTTCACCAAAGTTATGGTGTGTTTTTGGAATGGATTGATGAGGAACTTACGAAAGAAGAGCTAGATGTACTTAGTGAAGCTGTCTACGATGTGCTGAGCGATATGTCGATATTCGCTGAGGGACGGGAAATGTTTTTTGAACAAATCTCAAAATATATAACTCCTCATAGCCCGGTTCTCTACGAGGTTATATTGCGTGAATACAACGAACTTGATGCATCGTGATTTTGGCTTTTGATATTTTACTAGAAGACTATTCAGATGGAGACGACGGCTGACGATCCAGGAGGTTGTCTGGATGCAGAACTGTTGAGTGGTGTCCATAGGGGTTTAATTATTAAATCCCATTATCTTATTGTGTATTCTATTCAATTGAGATTGGATGGTGGGGCATATACATGGCAAAAAATCGTGAGGTTGGTAAATTACTTGATAGAGCAGGTCTTTGGGAAACAAGGTCAAAGCGAGCTGCCTTGAAAGGTGATCTTGATAGAGCAGGAAATCTTAGAACAAAGGCTTTGCAACTTGCTGCAAAGGCTCGAAGGTTGGAACAATCTGAGAGCAAATAAGCGAGTCCTACGTGGATTTAACAAAGTAGTTATGTTGTTTAGCGCCTAAAGTAGGTAACCGATAGCAACGTGCCTGCTACCCTCAAATAAATTGAATTTGCTTCCTGGGGTTAATAATTCAAAAGGTGCTTCCTCAGAAAAGAATGAGAAATCTGCAATGGTAGTTAGATCAGTACCAATCTCGGAATGCCAGATGATATCAGCGCTCCAAGTATCACCAGTTTTAACTTGAGTTTCAAACTCGACAATTGGGCAGTAACGAAAACCGAATCCCAAAGGAGTCGTACGTCCACCTTGTTCAGCAGTTAGCCATTTAACTTTTGCCTTAACAACCTTCTTCAAATGGATCACCTCAAGCTTGATTGTAACAAAGTATTTCCAGATAGAGGAAGGTTAACTTAACACATCGGTAATTGTGGAAAGTATGATGTACGCTCCTAGAAAAAGGCTATAAAAAAACCCCGGAGTAACCCGAGGGCCGTTGATGGAAGTTGTTATCTGCAAATGATAAGCCACTTACTGGATATTGTGCCGCCTTTGTCATCGTGAGCTGTAACGGTAATAGTTATAGTATTTCCAACCGTTTGTTTTGGAAATCTCGCAAATAAATTGTTTTCAAAAACAAAAACGGAGACTGATGGGTCATCTGAATTGGCTGTAAATCTAAGTTCATCTCCGTCTGGGTCCGAAAAAGCAGAGTAAATCGGACTTAAAGTACCAGTACCCTCAGCATATTGATTTATATAAGTTACCTCTAGAACTCCATCATTATCATGAACTACAGGAGGTCGATTGCTATTCTCGACTTATCCCCTTCTTTTTGTGAGGGTTTTCGTTCGAGCCTACACCGTGCAGGCGACTTTCATCGCACACGGCGTTCCATCAACGAATAAGAAAGAAAATTTACAACGGGCAAGCAAATTATACAGCTCGTATGTCCTGATTTACAGTAGTTGTTTTCGACACAATACGTCGACTTGTCACAACACACGATTTGTAAAAATGCTATTTAACACAATGCTCAATAAGATAAAAAGGGTGAGGATAATGGATATGAAAGAACTTGATCAGATTGTAAAACAATTGGACGGGAAGGTAATAACGATAAATCCTGAAAATAGTATCTCGATTAACCCATTTCGGATTCATCATGAGCATGACAGTCTGAATATTACAATGCATGATTTTTTGAACGAACAAGGAGACTTGTTATCGTATGAAGAGTTTACACAGAGATATTCAGTTGATCGTGAGTATTGGGAAATGGCAATAGAACTTATTAAACAAATTAAACGGACGGATTTTACTTAGTGTGTATTGAAGAAAGAATACAGAATTGTTGAAGCAGCTGCGGATGAGGGGGTAAATCATGGTTCCTGGTTCTGATTCTATGACTTCTACACTTGTATCCCTTAAAACATTTGTGGGGAATGATCATTATTCTCCTTGGATCATTGGTTTTGGTGTGATTCTTGGTCTTACTTTGATTGTGTTTATGCATTTTGATTTAAAGAAATATATGTCAGTCGAGAAAGATCGGAAATTTACGGAAGAGGATGCGGAATGGCTGCGGGCACATTGGAAGCGTGAAGCAGAAAGGAGAAATAAGTAATGATGTTTGAGCCTTGGTTTGTATTTTCATTACCCGTACTTTTTGCGCTTTGGCATGTAGCACCTTGGATAGGTTGGGAAATT
Organism: Brevibacillus reuszeri; assembly: GCF_002897295.1. Classification (GTDB taxonomy): domain Bacteria; phylum Bacillota; class Bacilli; order Brevibacillales; family Brevibacillaceae; genus Brevibacillus; species Brevibacillus reuszeri_A. The sequence continues at coordinate 6,379 of NZ_BEXF01000023.1, read as the reverse complement.
GGTCAATGGATTGAAAGGCGTAAAGTATTGAGAGAGGGCGTTTAGATGTTTGAGATTAGAGATAGAGTAGACTTCTTTATATCAATAATCATAATTGTATCGGGGCTTATTACCATGTTTTGGTTGCTTTTTACTTAATGTGTATTGTGGATCCCGATGATCCGCGCTGGTTACACTGCTCATTATGACAAAAACGGGTAGGAGTGCAGCTGCGTCACCGATCCGGATCCAGTGCAGCACAAACTGCCGCCCAGTGCCCTGGAACGGCATCATAAAAAACCTTAACGCCCCTGCTTTAACGTTACAATACAGTCATATGGTACCTTTCCTACGAGTCGGCAGTCTCACCTATGCAGGGATTAAAACGACGGCTCAACGTCCTTCCAGTATTCCAGGTACATTTGTGTTGGTTCCATTAACTGTATTGCCGAATTTTTTGGATTATATACATTTTGCTCACTCAAATAAATGGAGGGTTTCAAAATGATGAATCAGGACAAGAAGAAAAAATTAGTAGTACTAGATGAAGCGCATACCCATTTCCCTAAAATTTCAGAGGAATCAAAGAAAATTCTTAACGATGTCTATGAAAAAGGGAAACCGATTGGCTATCAATCTAAAATGCTTAAACAAAGGTTGGAATAGAATTAAATTATAACTAGGTTAGCGTACTGCTCGTGTGACCAGCACTGGATACAAATTGCTCATTGAAGAAAGGAGAGCTATTTGTTGTTGGATAGTTTAAAAGTAATGTCAGTCACTCTAATAGTCGGTTTAATACTCACGTATGGATTTATTTTAATAATTGAGAATTACTGGCCGAGCGGTATTTGAAAAAATGTAGCAAGCTCAAATTAGCGTGGAAGCAGCAGTCGTTTAATATTCAACCAAGTTCTGAATCGATCGCTTTGAAGAACTGATCGGTAGTTATGCGGAATTAAATTTATTGGCTGGATTGGATCGATTTTTACTTAATGTGTATTATATTAACTTGTCGAGAAACACCTGTCATCCTTACAGGCTGTAGGGGTTACATATGGTGTACCAACAGTAAAGACGGATTGACACGGAGCCTCTACGAGCATGATTGAGGGCGAACGGAGCAATGCCAGTAATGGATTCGCTTGGCTCCTGAGCCTATCATGCTCGCATCTCCATGTAAATCCTGTCGGTACACGATATACAAACGTTGTTATATCAAGGCTTTGACGTGCATTCAGGTAATTTAAATCTACTATGTAGTTTGACAAACGGGTGGGAAATGAAATGCAAGCGGTAAAAGGGTGATGATATTAAGCTATAAACCGAAATTGGGTGGGGTGGCATCATCAAAAATGACGATACTGACGAATGGTACAGGATCGAGCAAATCATAGAAGACAAAGTACAGGCAGTCGGCATCAGTGATCCGAGTTGATAGTGTAGGGAGGAACGAAATGATAAACATAATTCATATTACTCGAACTGAACTGAAGCAATACAAAAAAGACATAATTTTGGATGGATGGCAATCGGCACATTACTATACTCGCAGAGGAACCAATGTAGACCGTCTTAGGAATTTAGCAAAGAAAGGCAATATTGGAGCTAAGGTCTTGAACATTGAAGGCTTCCAGACATCTTGGTATTACCATGAATCAGAGGTTAATGAGCTTCGTGAAAAGTTCCTACTGGAAAAATCACCTGCAATCGTTACTCAATCCCTTGATGATTTTCTAAATTGAATCAGTCTACATACGTACTGCTCAATAGTTGAAGAGACAAGATTCTAAAGCAACAAGACCAGGAAGTAGACGTAAAGGGGGTGTAAGTGAATTGAATGATATATTGAAGATAGTGAAACTTAAGGAAAAACTGCATGATTCAAATCTAACCGAAAAAGAACGGGTGAAAATATTTAGTAAAATTGTGGAATTAGAAAATAGTGGAGACATAGGTTTTTCTTTTCTAATATATGGGATGATGTTCTTGTTTGCTTTCGCAACTTATGTCTTTGTAACAAGGTAAGAATTATCATATTGAGTATCCAAAATAAATCGTAGTAGGTCCTATTTCAGCCAGTGGCTTCACATTGCAAATAAGATAAAAAGGGTGAGGATAATGGATAAGAAAGAGCTTGATCATATTGTAAAACAATTGGATGGGAAGATAATAAAGATAAATCCTGAAAATAGTATCTCAATTAGCCCATTTCGGATTCGTCATGGACAAGACTATCTGAATATCACAATGCATGATTTTTTAAACGAACATGGAGACTTGTTTTCGTATGAAGAGTTTACACAGAGATATTCAGTTGATCGTGAGTATTGGGAAATGGCAATAGAGCTTATTAAACAAATTAAACGGACGGATTTAAATTAGAGTGGAAGGAAAAATTTGGATTATCTTGATGGGAAGAATATTGCCCCAAAAAACAATGTCGAAGCGCAGCGCGGATTAATCGCACCTAGGTACATCATACAAAAGAAGACATCTATCATGACTTATCCATAGAACTAATTTTGTCTATGAATATAGAGGCGTGGACCAACTTTAGGGAAGTGTTTTTTAAAGAGACGTTCTACTAAAATGAATTTATTTTCTCCGGTATTTATTAAGAAAGGATGATGTTACTTCTTGCTAACTAAATTTATGGAGGATTAGAGATGAATGGAACTTTGAAAAACCAATTAGATATAGCACTTCAAAAAAATGGATTGATTAAATTTACTGTATACTATCAGGCTTCTTACATAGGTGGGAAAGTACTAGAAAATCAAAAGGATGTTGATGCTTTTCATTTTAAGCTAGCCATTCATAAGGTATTAAAGGAAGTTTTTTCGGAAGGGGCTTCAACTGTTCAGGTTAGTCACGCCACAAATAATGAATCAGGTGAGGTATTTGATCGATACAGTAATTGCATTTTTCATAACACACCAGGAGAAATGTACTGAATAGTGGTTGAATTTGAAGCGCGAAGCAGCTAAACGTAATGGCGGTGATAATAATTGCTGAGATGAATATTAACGGCATGGATGGGAAATTCGTTGTTGGTGGTTGGTTAGTTGATTTTTTAGATAGTGGTGAGCTTATAGAATTGGACGTGTTCCTTGATCAAAGTGACTTGGTAATATTGAACATCGATTATCAGAACGGAAAGCTTACACCAATAAATAGACATCCGACTTATACAGAATATGAGATTGTACAAGCATCTGACAATTGTTTTTATGCAATCCGATTTGGTCGGGATATTGAATTTTTTAAGAACGAATCGTAACGGTTACTACGATTGCCCAAGCCGAGCGAAACACTAAGCTGGCAGTGTTATATGAAAAGCAATGGTCCATGAAAGATATCTAGTTTTTATTCTCTTGTTACAAGGAAAGAGGTGTTAATTCATGGCATCTGCTTCAAAGTTTGTTTTGATATATGAACCAGCACTACTTTTAATTGCTATGCCTGATGAGAGCGCAGAAATCTCATACCAGGATTTTAAGGTATGTTCACCAGACAATGACCAGGATTTGCGTTTTTGTTATTTTGAATTGCTTCATGGTGCAACAATACCGTCACATGTCATGGACAAGATTGGTGATAGATACATCAGACAGGTTAAATGGGAAGGCTTTTGTAAATCGCGTTCCCTAGCATCGACAATTGCTGAGTGCTTATTAAGAATAGGAGTAAGGGTTTCTCTAGCACGTAAGTTAGCCAAGATTAGTTAATGACTCACTTAGATCGATTATTATGGCAATAAGTATATGAGTTCACTGAGTGTAACTTTGAATGGAAGTCAGATTATTTGGTTGATTAAAGTTGATTTAAATAATATTCATATCAAGAATAATTTAGCTGGAAAATGACCAAATCGAAAAAAGGAAGATAAAAGGAGTTATATATGATTAAATCAAAGTTTGTACAAGAAAGAATACATAATATTTTTGATGGCAAGTATTTTGTTACAGCATTAGCAATTGGTTGGTTAGTGTTCTTTTTGATGGTGATCTGGATTGCATTTGACTATATTTTTCTTGGACAAACACGTGTCGATCTGATGAGTGATTACCCTCTGATCGCATATAAGCTTTCTACTCCCATAGACATGAATTTAATAATGAAAGGGATTGAGGAAATCTGGAGAATATTCTGGGTTATTTTTGCTATTTTTGTAAGTGGGATTATTGTCAACAAAGTTATAAAAGGTGAACGTTTTTTCAAAGAAACGAGTCTGCTGGTAGGAAACTTTTGTGCTGTGAATACTATTTTAATGATTATTGGATATTTCACTTTTAGCTTAACAATCGTTTTACAAGAACGGTATGGCGTTAATCAAGATCAATTTTTGAATGGAATAAGATCACTTACACCTATATCTTTTTCATCCATTATCTACTTTACCACGCTCGCAATTATCATTGGAGTAGGAATTATCAAGATCCTTCGTTTTTCAATGATACTGTTCTCCGCTTTATTGCTTCCATTTTTCACAAAACCTAGCATGAAATCTATTAAAAATAGTATTTTTGCCTTTTCTTCGGATGGCCTGAAGTTTTTCATTGATACTCTTATTGGTGTAGGATTGATATTAGTAATCATAAATACTTTTGTATATACTTTGAATCCAATCGTTTTACTTGTTGCTATTGGACTTGTGTACATTGGAAAAGATGTTTTAAAAGTCGGAAGCTATAATCAAAGTGTAGTATCTAATTGATGGTGATAGAAAGAGGTGTTACTAGGTGTTAGGTTTCTTCCAGAAAATAAGAAATAGAGATCCTTTTTCAGTCTTAACTGATCTTGGTAGAAAATTATACGAAGGGAATAGCTCTATTCATGATTTCGAATTATGGGAAGGCGGATTTCGGGAGCTATGCTTAAAAAAGTTGAAACCAGTGATGCAAGATCGGCTCATGGAATTGGAGGAAATGTACATTTCTTACCTATTGCTGCATTTTCCAGATGATTCTAGAGTGATTGTAAAATACGGAGCGAATAGAGAGAGTGCGGCAAGTTCTGTCCGTAAGCAGCTTGCTATCCTTGCGCTTTGTGATACATACAAATTATTATCACGTGTACCAGATATTCCACCACAAAGCGAAGTATGGTGCCGGAGTTTAAGGGAATACATTGACGTAGACAACCCCAATCAGCATTCTACTAGGATCATAAAAGATATTGATAAGTTAGCTCTTCTGGAACTGATGATAGAGTCTGCATTTATTCTTCGCAGTACCCGTAAGGTTATACTTGAGCCAAATTGGAACAACAAATGTGACTTCCTTTTGCCTCGTTTGTTGAAACTAACATCGAACCTTTAGAAGGCAGAGAAGAAGAGTTGTGACTGTGTTGAAATGTGAATCGTGACTTCTTGCATTTCAAAAAGAGCAGCTCATTTTGAGAAAGGTGAGTAGCATGGTTCTAAAAACAGGTATAAACATATTGATGGCAATTTTGGTGGTATTATCTGCGAGCCAGTTGTTTCTCAATCCAATAGATAAAGTCCTTATGCTTGATGCTGATCCAATGGAGCTATGGTTCAAATTACCTTTTTTTGAAAAAGTGAGTAGTATATCAGTTATCATTGTATACATTGTTCTTATCGTTATGGCTTTGACTAGACTTGCAAGCTCGGTTCTCTCAATTTTGTTAATTGTGTATTTAGCAGCTCGTCAGATATTCGAGGTAAGACGTGGGGAGAAATAAACTTCTTGCCCTTAATTTTGAGAAATGTGAAGTGTGTCAGAAATGATGAAAGAGGAATTACAAGTTTTTTTAACTTCTGCTGTTTAATCGAATACTGAGGAGGCTCTTAGTGTGAAAAATTGGACTTCAGAAGAAATAGGTGAATTATTACTCTATTTTCTTTCGTTTGTGATGATGGTTTTTAAGCTTCGAGTAGTCGCTCTATTTGTTTGGTGCTTCATTTTCTATTCCGATCTTGAACGCTTTTTTGACACTCCCCATGCCTAAAGACAGGGGATTCTTGGGTAGTCACTCCTAACAGAGTGAAATATACCAAGCTATCCCTGTGAGTCCCACAGTTTAGTTGGCTACGCCAACAATCGAAGTCCTTCTTGCTCAATATTGATGGCAGCGTTTTGGTCACGATCATGTTGTACGCCGCAGTTCGGGCATATCCAACTACGCAAATTTAGATTTTTTACGTCCTTGTTACGGTATCCACAGTTTGGAGTCGAGCAGAGCTGGCTGGAAGGGAATTGTTTCCCAACAATTGTGACCTTTCTGCCATACCATTCTGACTTATATTCCAGCATCGTGCGAAACATAGACCACGAAGCATCTGCAATGGATTTTGCTAACTTGTGATTTTTGACCATATTTTCTACTTGCAAGTCCTCTAAACAGATCACTTGGTTTTCGTTGATCAGCTTGG
>NZ_BEXF01000022.1 GCF_002897295.1 Brevibacillus reuszeri | reverse complement strand
CCGTCCGCCGCTAGCCTCCGAAGAGACTCGCTCGACTTGCATGTATTAGGCACGCCGCCAGCGTTCGTCCTGAGCCAGGATCAAACTCTCCAATAAAGTTTGTTACTGGTTCAAAGCTGGCAAATCAATTTAATGATAGACTCATTAACGCTTTCGCTGTTCAGTTTTCAAAGAACATTTTTCCATTTCGCCCAAAAAGCGACTTCTTGATCTTATCATATCGCTTTTTATTTTGCAAGAGGTTTTTTTGACCATCTTTATCGCCTTTGCAGCGACAAGTTCTAATATATCAAAAACCCATTTCGAAAGTCAAGATGTTTTTTCTGCTTATCGTCCGCTCTTTTTCAAAAATCCAGATCAATTGCGGCAGAATTTAAATATAAATGAACAAGATCGAGAAGTCAATAGAAAAACGCATAACAGTCCTCCTTTTATTTCACACTATCCCTGAAGCCTATTCCTTCTATAAAAAACCTCTATCAAGGCCTCTGCATGGAGGTGCGACCGCGTTTTAGCGGAAAGTTCCATGCGCTCCAGAATTCATAAGCAAACTATTTGCAAAGGCGGTGTCCAAGTGGATCCAAAACCAACCTATAAAGAGTACGAAAATGACCGATACAGCGAGCTGTCCACAGTTGAATCACAGCGCAACGAGATTCTACAAGAAGAGTTTCCCGAAGGCCCATATGGAGCATCCACTAATGAAGCCAGATTGGGAAAAGCTACAGGCTGGGAGCCAGGGCAACATTCAACGACAACGCGCTTCACATATGAAACCAGACTCATGCATCAAGACTTGCCTCGTCAAGATCCGTCCGCTCATCCGATACACGATGATCCTAATGAAGAAGAGTAATAAAACACAGCCCCCTCCACAATTCACATAGAGGGGGCTTCGCTTTTTAATGGAATAACTATTCTTCTGCGATCACATGAGTACTGAGCGTTCCAATTCCTTCGATACTTACCGAGATCTCATCTCCCGGCTTGAGCTCACCTACTCCTGGTGGCGTACCTGTGAGAATGACGTCACCTGGCAGCAAAGTCATCACAGCAGAAACAGCTTCCACGATTTGCGGAATGGTAAAAACCATTTGATTCGTGTTCGAATCCTGACGCACTTCCCCATTTACACGAGTCACGATACGCAAATTCTGGTAATCCAGTTTGGCTGCTATCGCTGGGCCAAGCGGGCAAAACGTATCAAAGCTTTTAGCACGAGTCCACTGCCCGTCTGACATTTGCAAATCACGTGCAGTCACATCAATCGCACACGTAACTCCCAGGATGTAATCATCAGCATCTTCAGCTTTGACCTTTTTCGCCTCTTTCTTGATGACAACAGCCAGCTCTCCTTCATAATGAAGGTTCTCCGTCAGTTTTGGGTATACAATTGGCTCATTCGGACCTACAACAGTCGTAGATGGCTTTAAAAACATCAATGGCTCTTTTGGCAGCTCAATGCCCATTTCCTCCGCATGGTCTCGGTAGTTTACGCCGATGCACACCACTTTGCTTGGTTCACTAGGGGCTTTTACTGTGATATCGTCCAATGACAGCTCGAGCCCTGTCATGATCGGTTTTGCCGATTGGATTTTATAAATGTCCCCTTCGATCACACGTACCTTGTGATCCGCCTCTACCATCCAGCCATGCTTCACCTTGCCGTTGCGCTCATAACGGATTATCATGACAACCTCTCCCCGTTCTTCCTTTTCTAACAGTGAATGTACAGTTAGAACAGATCTGTTGCTGCTTCTTTTGGTTTGGTCGTAATTTCTTCAATCACAGTCCCAGCTACGGCATTCTCTACGAGAGCCTCCACATCCAGCGCCTCCTCAAAACGAGCAGCCAAGTATGGCTTCGGACGTGTTACCGGGTTTTTCGGTGTAAATACGGTACAGCAATCCTCATACGGCAAAATAGACAGCTCATACGTATCGATCTTACGCGAGATGTCGGTAATGTCGATTTTGTCCATTCCAACGAGTGGTCGCAGCATTGGGATAGAAATGACTTTATTGATCGTATCCATGCTCTCAAGGGTTTGAGAAGCGACTTGTCCCAGACTTTCACCTGTAGCAAGCGCCTTTGCCTTTGTATTTGCAGCTACCCGCTCCGATACACGCATCATAAACCGGCGCATGATCGTAATGAGATAGTCCTCTGGGCACTTTTCGCGAATCTGTGTTTGGATCTCGGTAAAAGGTACGACGTGAAGACGAACGGTTCCTCCCCATTTCGCCAGCTTTTGAGCGAGATCACGCACTTTTTGCAAGGCACGCTCACTCGTGAATGGATAACTGTGGAAGTGAATGGCTTCAAGTGTCACCCCACGCTTCAGCATCATCCAGCCAGCAACCGGACTATCAATCCCACCAGACAGCAAGAGCAGTACTTTCCCGCTCACACCTACAGGCAATCCTCCAGGTCCCGGAATAGTCTCACAGCTCAAGTAGGTTCCCTCTGTCCGAATTTCGAGGTTTACAATCGCTTCTGGCTCATGCACATCTACACTGATCGCAGGAATTGCGCGCAGAATATGTGTGCCAACCATGCGATTTACTTCCATAGAAGGAATCGGATAGCGCTTGTCTGCGCGGCGCGTCACGACACGGAAGGTACGTGGCTGCGGATTTAACTGACGAATCATTTCAAGCGCCTTGGCCTTAATGTTCTCGATGTCAGGGTCAACCTGCACAGTTGGGCTAAAGGATGAAATCCCGAAAACACGCTTCAGGCGCTCCATAACCGCATAAGCATCTTCCCCATGCAGCTCGACATACATTCTGCCGTAATTGCGGCGTACTTTTACTTTAAAGAAGGAACGCAGAACGCTCTTAACACTTCTTGCAAGAGCTTCCTCAAACTGGTCACGGTTCTTTCCTTTTAAGGCCAGTTCTCCATAACGAATCAAAATAACATCGTAGTTCATGATTATCTCCTTTTTGTTAGAAACGCTTTATTCTGTAAAAAGTAAATGCGTTACTTCATATAAGAACGCAGCTTGATCACACAATCCTGTAATGCAGATACAAACTCTTTGATATCCTCGGCATTATTTTCTCTTCCCAAGCTGATACGAAGCGACGATAATGCGCAATCACGCGCAATGCCGATTGCAGTCAGTACGCGACTTGGCTCGTTTATTTTGGACGAGCAGGCAGATTTCGTGGAGATCAAAAATCCTCTCTCCTCCAAAGCATGCAGCAGAACCTCCGCTTTCACTCCCGGCACCGACAAATTCATGATATGTGGAGCAACACCAGTCTCGGGTGTATTGATGATGCAGCCTTCGATGCGAGAGATGCCCTCGCGGAGCTGTTGATTCAAGCCCTGCAGCCGGATGCTTTCCACGGTACCTAGCTCTTCCAAGATCCGAAAGGCTTTTGCCATGCCTGCGATTGCTGGCAGATTTTCTGTTCCTGATCGGACTCCGGCTTCTTGTCCGCCACCCATCATGAGTGGATGAATGATCAGACCCTCGCGCTTATACAAAATGCCGATCCCACGCGGACCGTAGAATTTGTGAGCAGAGACACTCAGTAGATCAATTCCAGAATCTTTGATTCTCAGTGGAACCTTGCCGATGGCCTGCACGGCGTCTACATGAAACAGCACCTTCGGATACTGCCTCAGCCACTGCCCTATTTCCATGACAGGTTGGATCGTGCCAAGCTCATTATTCACATGCATGACGGATACGAGAATGGTATCCGGGCGCATTGCTTGCTTGACGTCATCCACTGACACACGACCATCACGATCGACAGGTAGATACGTTATGGAGAACCCCAAGCCCTCCAGCTGCTTGCAAACATCATAAACCGCCGGATGCTCAACCTGGGTCGTAATGATATGCTTCCCTCTGTTCTGATATTGAAAGGCAATGCCTTTGATCGCCGTATTATTGCTTTCCGTACCGCCTGAGGTAAAAATGATCTCTGCTTCCCTACATCCGAGGTACTGCGCTGCTACCTTTCGTGCTTGCTTTAGCACATTCTCAGCTTCTACCCCTTTTTGGTGTAAAGAAGACGGATTTCCGTAATAGCTTTCCATTGCCCGTCGCACAGTTTCAATGACCTGTGGATGCGGACGGGTCGTAGCACTGTTATCCAAGTAAATCACCAGTATACACCTTCCTGAAGGCAAGCTGCCTTGAGTCTACGCTTCATCATACCATGACTTTTCCCGATTCATACAGTGGAAAGCACTTTACATCCTTATTTTTCCCGACTATAGAAGAAACAACAAGCAAAAAAACCAAAATCTGAACGTTCGTTCACAGAGTATTCACAGCTAAAACGCTTACATCCAGATATAGGCTATTTACCTCTTCATTTCCTTTCGTTAGAATAGTCAATAAATTTAGATAAAACAATGACAACGGGGAGAGAACAACGATGACAACACAAGCTATGCAAGAAAAAATCAGAAAAATGGAAGCAGAATTGAAGCGTCTGCAGGATGAGCTGGCCAAAATGAACAAAAGCACGGACCGAACAGATGTCGCATATCTAAATGAGGTGTACAACGGGTGACTTTTCGCTTATTTTCCTTTCGATAGCGTGGGTAGTGGCAAAATATAATTGCCGCAACCACGCTATTTTTATGTCTTCTCACCTTATTTTTCACTTTGGCACTCCTACTGGGGGTACAATCTATGTTCATATGGTGGAAAAACTGACCATCTGAGGGGGTATTTGGCGGATGAAAGCCTGTATCTTGACTGCTTACAATAATACTGTATCAGTCAAATACATCATGCTACGGCATCGAGGAGGCTTTCATGTTCAAAACATCAAGATGGAAACGTCTGACCGCAACAACATTATTGATCGCTACTCTGCTCCCTGCCACTTCCGCATGGGCACAATCGGTTACAGTCGTGTCCGGAGATACCCTCGGCAATATCGCTTATCGCAATCAAATCACTGTCGAGCAATTAAAGCTTGCTAATCATCTGACTTCCGACACGATTATGGTCGGTCAGACTTTATACATACCACCGAGCTCTATCGTCTATACAGTGAAATCAGGTGATGTCTTGTGGAAAATCGCCGCTACCTACGGCGTAAGCATTCAGAGTATTGTGAATGTCAATCAATTGACGACAGCTGACGATCTGTGGATTGGACAAAAGCTGCTGATCCCGACCAAGGCTTCTTCAGATCAAAGTGAACAGCCCAAGCCAGCTACAGGACAGGACAAGCCCTGGGTGGAAAACGTCAGCTACAAAGTTGCGGCTGGAGATACTCCTTGGACGATTTCAATTGCACACGGGATCCCGATGTCAGAATTCCTCCAAGTAAACGGTCTATCTGAAACGGCGTACCTGCAAATCGGACAATTGGTAAAGGTACCCGTTCATCACATCCCGAAAACAGCTGTGACAGGCTCTGCCTATGGTGAATATTTGGACTGGTTTGAAGCAGCGCAATATTTGTTTCCGATCAATGCTGTCGCCACGGTAACCGACTTTGCAACGAAAAAGACCTTTCGTGTAAAACGCACAATCGGCGCCTCCCATTCCGATACGGAGCCGCTTACCACTGCTGATTCTGCGATGATGAAAGACATCTGGGGAGGCTCTTTTTCTTGGAGTGTCCGCCCCGTCATTGTTGAAGTAAATGGCAGACGGATTGCTGCGTCGATGACATCTATGCCTCATAGCATTGAATACATCGCAAATAATGATTTTAATGGGCACTTTGACATTCATTTTCTGGGGAGCCTGCGCCATAAGGATAACCTGATTGACCCGGATCATCAGGAAGCGATCAAAATCGCCGCAGGGAGAAAATAACCCCACATTTGAAAGCCCAGCGGCTACGACGTGTCTATTGGTCAACTCACGGTTCACTAACACGAAAAACCGTTCCTGCCCTTTCATGGACAAGAACGGTTTTTCATTGAATAACAAACTTATTTATACGGAATCGGTCCCATGTACACTCCTGAAAACACTTCAGTAGCAGGGCCAGTCATGAAGACGCGATTATCACTTTCTCGCCAATCAATCATCAGGTCGCCACCTGCAAGATGAACGGTTACTTCCCGATCCGTCTTGCCACCAAGGCATGCGGCTACTGCTGCTGCACACGCTCCTGTTCCACAGGCAAGCGTCACTCCTGAGCCGCGTTCCCATACACGGAAGAGAATTTCCTTTCGATTCAATATTTGGATAAATTCGACATTGGTGCGTTCCGGAAACCATTGATGGAATTCAATCTTCGAACCGTACCGAGTGACATCTTCATCACGAACCTCATCCACAAAAATGATGGCGTGAGGATTGCCCATCGTGACGGCTGTCATCGTGAAAACCTCGCCATCGACCTCAATCGCCTCTTCGCGTGCCTGCTCGTCCGGGATGCCAGTCATCGGAATCGCCGCCCGTTCAAAACGCGGCTCCCCCATGTCAATCGTCACCTGCTCGACTTTGCCATCCTCACCGAGTGAAACAACGGGTGTCATGATACCTCCAAGTGTCTCCACTGTGAATGTAGCTTTTTCTGTCAAGCCGTGATCGAATACGTATTTACTCACACATCGCAGGCCGTTTCCACAGTTTTTGGCTTCACTGCCATCGTTATTAAAGACGCGCATGCGAAAATCAGCTCGCTCAGATGGCAAAATTAAGATTAGACCATCTCCACCAATCCCAAAGTGACGGTCGCTTACCCGTCTTGCCAGTTCAGGAAGATCTACGCCAGTCAAGTCTTCTTCAAAACAGTTGACATATACGTAATCGTTACCCAAGCCATGCAATTTCGTAAATTTCATCGTCCACTCCTCTTTTTCTCTGTAATATCTGACTTTACGTATACGCATTATCTTATCACAACACACCCGTTTGTGGGAAAGTGGTATACTACCTCTTATTGTTGGAAACGGAGGAATGGCACTTGGATATTTCTGCATGGCGTTTTGGCTTAGGAACTACGAATGGAGCAAAGCGTTTAGCTGTACAAATGGCAACGGGAGTAGAACCGATCTGCTTATCAGTGCCATCAGGTATCTCGGATCAGCCAATGAGCGAGGACGAAACGATTACGGGTGCCATTAATCGGGCGAGGGCAGTACTTGCCGCGCTGCCCGAAGCACAAATCGGACTCGGTCTGGAAGGCGGTCTTATGTATGATGATCGTTTCACTTCGCAATGGTATCTCATCTCTGTTTGTGCGGCCTGGAATGGCAAGCAGCTTTTTTTGGGAAAAGGCTTGTCCTTTCCAATCCCCAACCTCGCTGCCGAGCGTATCAAGCAAGAAAAAATAGAGCTCCATACCATTATTGACGAATGGGGAAAAACGACAAACAGCAACCATCGTGGTGGTGCCTATGGATTATTTACCGACGATCGCGTCCGTCGTGCAGATGTTTTTCGCGATGCAGTGATTGCAGCGATTACCCCATTTCACTCGCCTTTTTATTAAGAAACAGCCAAAAACCTCTCCAGGTACGATGACCGGAGAGGTTTTTGAAGGTTGGTGCCTAACGGGCTCTGTAGTACGGGTAGATAACCAAGGCGCCCAAGATGGCGATAGCCCCAATGATCATCGCCCACGCCCCAAGCGCTCGCGAGTTGCGGCGGTACGCTAAGAAGCCCAGCACCATCCCGATAGGAGCAATCAAGTACGGCATGAGGAACAGGGAGAGGATCGATAATCCAAGACCTGTCATCCCAATACCGCTTGCCCCATTTTCCCGGCTGTCGTCATCGCCGACATCTCGTGAGGCTCGGCGCACCGGAATCGGTTCAGCGATTTCCGCAGCTGTTTCAACATCGTCGTCTCTAACAGATGGAGGATCGCCATGCTCCTCCCTCGCTAGAACAACTCCGTCCAATCGCTCCGAAAAGTCTGTCCTCTCCCGCTCCCTGCCTGAGTCGCCAAAGTAACGCTCAGTCTGGGTATACGGATCATACGCAATACGCTTTCGGTCCCGTGCTTCGTGTCGATCGAACTCAGCTTGGGTCCACGTATCTGCAGCAAATTCCGTATCGTGCATGTCGAGAGTTTCCGAAAAGCCGGTATCTTCCTTCCGCTTCGCATTCATACGTTCTTTGTGGTCCGCCATGGGATGCTCAGCCCCTTGTCCAAAGGATTTGTGGTGAAGGAAGTAGCCTTATTGTCTGCGAAAGGTGTACAATTTAATCGGGAGGCGAGAGAATGAAAACAGAGAAAGTCCTAACCTTTGGCATCGATATTGATGGTACGGTGACTTCACCCAGCAGTATTGTGCCTTTGATGAATGAATGCTTTGGAAAAGATTTGCGATATGAAGACTGTTACGAGTACAATCTGGCTAATGTGTACAACATTACAGATGCTGAATTTGAGGATTGGCTCGATCAATTCGGACACCGCTTGTATGATGAATCGCCCGTACACGGAAATGCTGATCACATCCTTCGCGAATGGCATGCAGAGTACAAGCTCGTTTATATTAGCGCCCGAGAAGCCAGACATCGCGATGTGACGATAAATTGGTTTTCCCGTTACCAAATCCCTTTCCATGAAGTAGATCTGGTCGGGTCACATGATAAGCTGGCTGCCGCACGTAAATGGCAAGTCGATCTCTTCTTGGAGGATCGTCTGGAGAATGCTCTACAGCTATCAGAAGCGTTGCAAATTCCTGTCCTTTTGTTCGACACTCCTTATAACCAAGGTCCGCTCCCGGCTCTTGTTCATCGTGTAACCTCTTGGGAAGAAGCACAGGAAAAAGTAAATCAGCTGTTTTTAGCAAAGACAGGCCTCTAGGACAAGCTGAAAGCGAAAGCAAAAAGACGTATCTTCGGCAGATACGTCTTTTTGAGACATCGGCTACTACTTCTTTTCTTTCGGTTTAAATGTGTGACAACAGGTCTGGGAAGAGGATTTCGCTTGATCTTGGTGCTGACTTGCGTATTCGAATTCACCAGCAAATTCTTCCTTGAAATTCGCATTCGCGTGCGCGTCAATTTCCACCATAATCATATCAGCATTGCAGTTGTTTCCTTCTCCCCAGTACGCACAGTTTGCAACACTGCACTTTACTTGTGGCATGTTATTTCACCCCCTAGGGGCTATCCTTCACAACAAGCCTTACGCTTATACTTGGATTCAGCGAGGAAATTGACCGTGTCAGACCTCGATCTGTCATTTCATCCCACTAGAAAGAGGTTGAATTCTCCATGTCCTCCTCCAAAATTATTGTGATTACCGGAGCATCTGGTGGTCTCGGAAGGGCACTGACGCAGCTCCATCTGAAAAAAGGAGATCTGGTTATTGCCACTAGCCGCAGTGAACAAACCCTAGAATCATTCTCAAAGCAGCTCTCTTACCCAGACAACCTTTGCATTTATCCACTCGATGTCTCAAGCAATGAAGCTGTACGCCAGTTTGCTGCTTGGGTTCACGTCCGTTTTGGCAAATGTGACCTTCTTTATAACAACGCTGGGACTGCTGTATTCGAGTCCCTTGTCCAGATGCGGTTGGAAGAGCTGGAGGAAACTCTCTTGACGAATATCGCTGGTGTCATGTACACCACGCGTGCTTTTTTGCCGATGATGCTGCAAGAAAATCGTGGTCATATTATTAATATTGCCTCATTGGCAGGTCAGGTTGCTACTGCCAAAGCTGCTGTTTATGCTGCCAGTAAAGCTGCTGTCATCCGTTTTAGCGAGGGACTTCGTCATGAACTGGCTGATACTGGGGTACATGTCACCTGTGCTTTGCCTGGTCCCATCGACACTCCTTTTTTAGAGCGTGCTGATAAAACCGGAGCTTATCGCAGCAAAGTCAATAGCTACCTTCTGTCTCCTGATCAAACAGCCACACTCATATACAAGGCTGTAGAAAGGAAACGCCCGGAAGTAGCCATGCCTTTTCGCCTGCATGCCCTCTCTTTTCTATATAGCTTGTTACCGTACAAGGTGAAGCAATTAGTCGCCCCGCTCATCAACCGCAAGTGACGGCCCAGCGTCTAAATGCCGAAGTGCTCCGAAAGCAATCCCTCCGAAAATGATGCAAATCACTGCCCCCGCCCCAAACAGACCCTGTACGCCCAATACGGGAATAAACAGCCCGGAAACGGCTGCCCCGAGAGGCATCCCTGTCCCCGTAATCGTTCTGATGCTGGTCATTACTCGTCCCAGCAAGGCATCCGGAACTTGTTTTTGCAGGTAGCTCCTGTACAAGATGTTGTAAGGAGAGAAACAAAATCCGGCTAACGCCATGGCGACCATCGAGACCTCCAGTCTTGCAAAAAGAGCAAGCGGCAATGTCGTCACTCCCCATGCCACAATGATTCCTGCCAATGTGGCTCCCAAGGGAATTTTCCAGTTTATCGTGGAAAAGAACAAGGAACCTAGCAGCGCCCCTATCGCCAATGATGACCAAAGCATTCCCAAAGCAACCGATCCTCCCTGTAAATCCTGATTCGCATACAAGGGAAGAGCCACCTCAATCGGTCCATAGGACATGTTAAACAGAAAAGTAAACAGGATCAGGGCAACCATTTGTTTTTGCCCGAACACATAGCGATACCCAGTACGCATATCAGCCAAAAGTGAACGCAGAAATGGTCCGATGTTCCCTGTAGGAGCTGCTGCAGGGTTTGCGCTTTGCGTCAATTGCTTCGGCAGTCGCGAGAAACAGATTGCACATACAAAGAAGCTAACTGCGTCAATCAAGAGGACATAAGCCTCTCCAATCAAGCTAATCAATACACCCGCCAGTGCAGGTCCGAACATGTAGACAATTTGCCATTGGCTTTCCATGACTCCATTTGCCTTGACCAAATGCTTTTTATCTGGCACCAATCTCGGCAATAACGTCTGGGCACCAGCTGAGCTAAGTGGTGAAAGCAAGCCAGCAATCACGATCAGTACATATACCACGAAAAGCGGTACCTGTTCTACCTGAAGCAGTGCAACCAGCGCAATAAAAATAAGTCCGCGGGCCACATTGTCTACCATAATCAGTTTGCGTCGATCATATCGATCAAGCAAAACCCCTGCTAGCAATCCAGCCAGCACCGAGGGCAACATATAGGCAAGAATAACTCCGCCCATCGCGACGGATGAGCCTGTCTTTTTCATAATAAACCAGGTCAAACCCATCCAGCCAAACTGATCACCCAGACTAGACAAGAACATGCCCAGCCAATACCAGCGAAAAGAATGCTGTCGCCATAGCTCCTTCATCTGTCATCTTCCTTTTCTTTCCTTCGTTTGTTCCTTATTGTAGCTTTTATTTTATACTTTTTCAATAATTATATTTATTAAATAAAAAAGACTGCCCTGCAAAAAAATAACCCTTTGCCAAA
This sequence comes from Brevibacillus reuszeri, assembly GCF_002897295.1. GTDB lineage: Bacteria > Bacillota > Bacilli > Brevibacillales > Brevibacillaceae > Brevibacillus > Brevibacillus reuszeri_A. The sequence goes on along the minus strand of NZ_BEXF01000022.1, from coordinate 94,977 downwards.
GTTAGCAAAGGGCCTAAATGTAAGTCAGTATACATCTGCTTCTGTTTTTTCCAGCCTCCGACGACTCCATAGCCAGACCATTCCGGCTAGGACACCAAAAACACCCAGCCAGATGGATACAGCGGCACTCCCTACCTTTTCTGCACCATAGCCCAGTATGAGACAGCTCAATGAAAAGCTGCCCATGGTAGCCATTTCTCTGATCGAAAAGACGCGGGCTAAATACGACGGATCTGCTAATTTCTGAAGCTTGGTCACGGACAAAATAGAGGAACCAAACGATGCAAAGGAACAAAATAAGATGGCGACAGCAAGTCCCAGGATCGGCTTGATATGAAATACAGCTACGATCGAACAGCCCATTGCAACAAGCGCCCAGCCTTGTACTGCTGTCACGCCTTTTTCACCCAGGCGATAGGAAATGCAGTTAACGAAAATTCCCGCCATCACTCCTCCTAGTCCAAGCGGTATGTCCAGCAAACCGAATACGTACAGGCCTTCTCCTCGCTCGGTCAGCACATAAAACATCAGCATGATGTAATAAGCCCCGCATACCCTCTCTGCCATTTGATACATGATGACGCGCCCAATCTCTTTTTGCTTGCCAATATAGCGAAAACCTTCCTGAAGCCTATCCACATAACCCGCAGTCGTCTTGGTGACAGAAGCGTTGGTGATTTGGGGAAGCCGCAGCAAGATAAACAAAGACGCCAAATAGCATCCTGCATCGAGCAAAAAATTGTAACGATAGGAGAACAAATAAACTAGGATAGCTGCCACACCTTGGCAGACAATAATTAAAAAGGATGTAGTACCTTGCAAAAGCGAGTTGGCAGCGAGGCGATCCTTTTCTTCTACTGAGCTGACGATGGCTACCTGCATAGCCGGTTGAAAAAAAGCGCTACATATATTGACCAAAATCAACAATAAAAAGGCTACCCACAAATAGGTAACTGAAGTAATGAAGAAAAAGAGGCTGACCAATATCCCGCGAAGCAAATTCACGATGATCATCACGCGGCGTTTGTCCCAGTTCTCTACGAGCGCACCTGAGAAGAAGCTGGTCAAAACGTAAGGCAGCATGCGAAATACCGTCCCCGCTGCAAAAGAAAGCCCTGAGCCGCTTAAATCATTTAGCAGCCCAACGACAGCGATAAACGTAAACTCATTCCCGATGATGTGTATGATATGAGCCGTATACAAACGGCGAAAGACTGGATGTTGTAGTAATGACATGATTAAGCATCCTTTCACCGTTTTCTCGTATTGTAACACTTGTCAAAAAATAGTGGCAAATTGATCTTGCCAAACGGAACGTTTTATTGTTACAATACGTTCAAATAAATCTGAACATCTAAAAATAACGTAACGTTCTAATCAAGTGAAACGATGGTGATTACTTGAAACGATATCTGGTTGTTGAAACGTTGGATCAGCTGAAAGCTGTAAGTGATTCCTTACGCATGCAAATGATCACCATGCTGGTAAAGGAGGAATACACAGGGAAGCAATTGGCTACACTTCTCTCTTTGTCAGCCTCCAAAGTCCATTACCATCTAAAAGAATTGGAGAATCACGGGTTTATCCACGTCGTACGTACGGAAGAGAAAAATGGGATCGTGCAAAAGTTTTACAGAGCGGTCGCCTATGATTTTAAAGTAAGTGATGATCTTCTCCCCTCCCTGCGAGAGGATACGATGCTCTTGCAAGAGGCGATGCTGAATCATTTGCGCTCTAGCATTACGCGTCTGTACAATGCCCCCGATGAATCATTCATGCAGTTTTCAGATGTCGAGAACCGTCCGCCAGCCCTTGCCATGAATTCAGAAGTGAAGGCTCCCCGTCATGAAATCAGGGAGTGGTTATCCAAATATCATGCGCTACTAGACGAACTCGGAGAAATAGAAGAACGCTATTTACAGCGAATTGCAGCTGGGGAAGCCGAGGATATAGAGGAAAACTTCTATATGGTTGCTGTCGGGTTCATGACTAACGAGCGCTTCTATGTCGCTGATGACGAATCTCTTCCTGACCACTATGAAGCGCTGCCTTCTGATTTCAAGCATTTGTCCAGCAAGATTGTCGTCAAAAAGAAAAAGGAGGTTCAAGATGACGACTCAAGCAGCGAATAACATGCTTTGGCGCAATAGCTCATTTATCCTGCTCTGGTGCGGAACGATTCTTTCTGCGATGGCAGACGGTGCCTTTTTTATCCTGCTGTCTTGGTTTATCGTTGATGTGACCGGCTCGGAGGCAATGCTTGGCACGACCCTGATCTGCATGTCCATCCCTCGCCTGCTCTTCATGCTGGCTGGGGGAGTAGCTGCGGACCGTTGGAATCGGAAATGGATCATGTTTTTATCCATCCTGGCACGTGGAATCATCCTCACAGGCTTCAGCCTGCTGTTGATGAATGAAAATAACAGCTTCCTGCCCATCTCCGCTTATGTATTGGCTGTACTTTTTGGCACGGTAGACTCCTTTTTTTGGCCCGCCCGCAGCTCCATACTACCTTCTCTCGTTACACGCGAACAGCTCGCCCCAGCAAACAGCATGATGGAAATCTCCCAGCAAATCAGCATGGTCGGTGGACCAGTCGTTTCGGCACTACTGATTAAAACGACCACGTATCCGGTCATGTTCCTGATTCTCGGCGCCGCTTTTTTCGCAGGCACCTTGTTTATCCTCTCTCTTCGATTGAATCCGAGTGAACAGGAGAGTATGGAACGTGAACCTGCATCTGCGAAAACCTCTTACTTGAAAGATATCATGGGGGGAATCCGCTTTACTTTTTCCGTTCCGATCTTGTGTATTATTTTTGTGACCTCTCTATTTACCAATATGATGTTTTCCGGTCCTATCAACATGGGCATACCGCTTCATGTCAAGGATCTCGGCTGGGATGGCAGCTCTTATAGCTCACTTAGCATTTCGCTTGGCATCGGTACCATCGTTGGGGGTATTTTGACAGGATTATGGAAAGGGTTCCGTGGAAAATTCATCCTCCTTCCCGTTATTCTCGGTTTCATGGGTGTCGGTATGAGCTCCCTATTTTTCATGCAGCAACTTACTTTTGGCTTGATCTCCATGTTCTTGATTGGAATGACGCTTACGATGACGAATATTCCATTAATTACGTATATCCAAACGATCGTCCCTGCCAATGTCCTTGGGCGTGTCATGTCATTGCTTTCTCTCATGTCCATCGGCTTTGGCCCGGTTAGCTACGCTCTCTGCTCCTATTTGCTTGAAGCAAAAATGGCAACGCCAGGACTTCTGCTCTTTAGTGGAGGAATCATTTTTACCTGCATTGGACTTAGCCTCTTGTTCATCCCTGCTTTTCGGAAAATGGAGCAGCATCCCGATTGGAAACGTACTACCGTTGAAACATCCGGTGTCAGTACGTCCCTTTCCTCCTAAAAGCAAGAACGCACACCTTACAAGCTGGTTGGTTGCTTGTAGGTGCGCGTTTTCGTATTTATACAGTCGCCTGTTCTTTATTGACTGGCGATTTGATCAATTGACGTCCTCCAACGAACAGCCTGACACTGGCTCCCGTCTCATCTCGAAAGAATCGAACAAACGAATCATTCTCTCCCCGTTTCCAAACAAAGCACTCTTCTCCGACAGGTCTTAGTGAAACGCCCGTACCCAGAAGCTTCAAAACCAAACCATTTTCCTGAAGCTCAACGGTTACATTCGCCCCTTCTGAAGAGCGATAAAAACCGACTAGGGACGTAAGCGCCTCCATTGAGACTTCATAATCAGGATAAACGAACGGTGGTGTATTAGCAGGTTTTCCGTTGCTCTCGTTCAGCAAGCCATGCATCAAATCTGCCGCAGGGCCTCCATCGACATTCATGAGAACAGCTCCCGTCAAATTGCGCTCGGGATGGAAAAACAATTGGGCACTGACACCTTTTACAGCTCCACCATGTTCAATCAGTGTCCCACCATGGCAGTCACTTGCAATCATAAGCCCATACCCATACCCTTGATGAGGGTTCATCTGAATATGAGAGAGGGTTATTTGTCTCACACTTTCTTCGGTCAGAATCCGATTAGTTCCAACCAGCCCTCCTGTGCGGAAAATCTCGGTAAACCGTAGCAAATCATGAATGGTTGATTTCAGCTTGCCTCCAGCACGCATAGATGGTGCATCCCACCAATTTGGCGATCGGTATACCTCACCACCATCCGCCGCACTTTTGCGGGTAAACAGAGTCGCGACTTGTGTATCTTGAGGCAGGTCCTCGATGAGAAAAGCACTCCGAGTCATCCCGGCAGGGTCCAAAATATTTTCTTTCACAAACTGCTCATACGAAATTTCGCTCACACGCTCGATGATAACCCCAAGCAGTGCGAAGCTGTCGTTAGAATAGCTGAACTGCGTGCCTGGAGGACCCAGCAGATCGTAATCAAGCCCTGAAATGTAGGCGACAAACTGATCTTTTGTATCAATCGCTTCCATCTTATCTAAATCAAATTCTAAACCAGAGCTGAAGGTACCACTGTGTGGGTCGTTTTCCATACTTCGCTTCATTGCACCCATTAACGTGTCAAATGCAGGGAAGCCAGCAGTGTGCGTCATCAGATGATGAATGGTTATTTCCCGAGTGTGTGCTTCACTCGGGGTACGCAGCTGGGGAATATACTTGATGACTGGATCATGAACGGAGAGCTTACCTGCTTCTTGAAGCTGCATGATCGCGACACATGTAAACACCTTGGTAACCGAACCAATCCCAAATACTGTATCCGCAGTAACGCCCTGGGCATCATCCGTGTTATCCGTGAGACCGAACCCTTGAAAATAGCTCAGTTCTCCATTCTCTGCCAGTCCCACGGATGCGCCTACAATCTTTCCCTTTTCAAGCAGCTGCTTTGCATACTCTTCAAACGATTGGACCCATTTTGCCACGCTCATTCTCCCCTTCACTCATTATCTATGTCTGACGGAAGGCTGTTACGAAACCTCTTGCTCTACGGTCTGAAAGTCGCTGAACGAATAGCGTATTTGCCCACTGCATTTGTATTTACCTTGTAGCCGATTCCAGGGCTTTCGGGAACAGCCAGCTGTCCAGGAGCAACAAGCTCAACTCCAGGTTCTACGATGTCTTCCTCCCAATAACGACTGGAGGCAGCGGTATCGCCGGGAATGGTGAAATTAGGCAACGCAGTAATTGCGATGTTATGCGCACGTCCCACACCTGATTCGATCATCCCGCCGCACCAAACAGGAATGTCCTGCGCCTGGCAATAATCGTGAATCCGCTTTGATTCGGTCAATCCACCTACACGACCAACTTTTATATTGATAATTCCGCAGCTACCCAATTCTATCGCTTTTCGCGCATCTTCCACGCTGTGGATGCTTTCATCCAGACAAATCGGCGTGCGCAGCTCTTTTTGCAGCTTGGCATGATCGATGATGTCATCATGTGCCAATGGCTGTTCAATCATGATCAGATTGTACTGATCCAATTCCTTCATTATGTCCAAGTGCTCCATCGTGTAAGCAGAGTTGGCATCTGCCATCAGAGGCACGTCATCTCCGAAGCTTTCCCGAATCGCGCGGACAACATCTACATCAAAGCCTGGCTTGATTTTTACTTTAATTTTTTTATAACCCTCGCCAAGATGGCGTTCTACTTTTTCAAGAACCTGTTTTACAGTTGGTTCAATCCCGATACTGATCCCTACATCGATGATCGATTTTTCGCCACCAAGAGCTTTTGCCAAGGAAATTCCTTTTTGCTTGCTGTACAGATCCCAAATTGCGCCTTCCAATGCTGACTTTGCCATATTGTTGCGACGAATCGGCGCGAATAGACGATCAACATCCTCTGGTGTTTCGATTGGCGTACTCAGAAGCTGCGGAATGAGATACCGCTCCAGCATGTGCCAGACAGTCTCTGTTGTTTCTTCATTATAGTAAGGATTTGGCATCGCTACGCTTTCCCCGTATCCAACCTCGCCTTCACTATGCACACTGACAAGGATAAAGTCCTTAATACTCGTGCTACCAAAGCTGGTCTCAAATCGGAATCGAAGTGGCATGTTCAGTTGCTGTAGTTCAATTCGCTCTATTTTCAATGATTTTCATCCCTTCTAGGCCATACAGGTGGCACGATACGTAGTGGTTTGCATTGACAGGTGTGGCAACCGGTCTAACTTGTTTACACATTTCGACTGCATGCGGACAACGCGTGTGAAAAGCGCAGCCAGCAGGGGGCTTTGCCGGATTTGGAACATCACCCGTAAGAACGATCCGCTCCTTCTTACGCAGCGGATTGGCTTTTGGTACAGCAGACATCAATGCCTGCGTATACGGATGCATCGGTCTGGCAAACAAATCTTTTTTGTCCGCAATTTCGACGATTCTGCCCAAATACATCACAGCAATCCGATCGCTAATATGACGAACAACACCCAAATCATGGGAAATAAACAAATATCCTAATCCGAGACGTTGCTGCAGATCTTGCAACAGGTTGACAATTTGGGCTTGGATGGAAACATCCAGCGCAGAGACCGGCTCGTCGGCGACGATCAGTGAAGGCTGGACAGCTAGTGCCCGGGCGATCCCGATCCGCTGACGTTGCCCACCACTGAATTCATGTGGGTAACGGCTAGCGAATTGGGAATTCAATCCGACCAAATTCAGCAATTCCTGTACCTGCTCCAATCGCTCTTTGGCTGAGAGGCTTGGCAAACGAACGCCGATTGCTTCCTCCAATGCTTTTTGTATAGTCATTCTAGGATTCAACGATGCATATGGGTCTTGAAATACGATCTGCATCTGCTTGCGCAACGGTCGAAACTGGGAAGGCGAAAGCTTCGAAATCTCTTGCCCTTCAAAATGGATGGTGCCGCCTGTTGGCTCAATAAGACGCATGATGCTTCGGCCAGTAGTCGATTTGCCGCAGCCACTCTCCCCAACGAGGCCCAGCGTTTCTCCCTTTCTCACCTCAAAGGACACCCCGTCTACCGCTTTCACCACATCATTGCTTTTACCTAGCAGTCCTTTGTTGACCGAAAAATACGTTTTCAGGTCATTTACTGTTAACAGTTCGCTCATACCGCCATCTCCTTGTTCTCGTACAGCCAGCAACGGACAGCTTGTGAGCCTGTTGCCAGCAGTGGCGGTTTTTCGTTCGAGCAGCGCTCATGAGCATGTGGGCAGCGAAAGCGGAAAGCGCAGCCTTGGGTTACTTCTCCCAGCAGCGGAACACTTCCCTCGATCGGCTCCAGTCTGGTACGCTCCTCCTCGTCCTCCATATCCGGTACACAGCGCAGCAATCCTGCTGTGTACGGATGCAGTGGATTGGCAAACAAACTGGCGACATCTGCTTCCTCGACGATTTCACCGTAGTACATCACAAGCACACGGTCAGCCATCTCTGCCACGACACCCAAATCATGGGTGATCAAGAGTAGGGAGGTACTGCCACTTTCCTTCAGGTCGTTCATCAGCTCCAGGATTTGGGCCTGAATCGTTACATCTAAAGCGGTCGTCGGCTCATCTGCAATCAATAAGTCAGGATTACATGCCATCGCCATCGCGATCATGACCCTCTGCTTCATCCCACCAGACAACTGGTGCGGATATTCGCGCATGATGCTCTCCGGCCTAGGCACACCTACTTTTTTAAGCATTTCGATCGCTTTTTCCTGACGTTCTTTTTTGGACAAATCACTATGGAGTAAATACACTTCCTCTAATTGCTTGCCGATCGTATGCACAGGGTTGAGCGAGGTCATCGGCTCTTGAAAGATCATCGCGATCTCATTTCCCCGGATCGCTCGGATCGCTTTTTTATCCAGCTGATTCAGCTTGGTATCGCGAAAAGTGATGCTTCCTTCCATATTGGTCATCGCTTTTGATAAGAGGCCCATGATCGCCAGTGACGTCACGCTTTTGCCACAGCCGGATTCCCCTACCAGTGCAACCGTCTCCCCTTTTCGTATGTGAAAGGAGATGTTCTGCAGGGCAGGAAGCGTTCCTTTTTCTGTCTGAAACTGCACGCGCAAATCTTTTACTGCAAGCAATACATCCTGCATCGGTGGTTGCCCTCCCTTCCTCCATTACCTTGTTTTTGGATCGAGCGCATCGCGCAATCCGTCCCCTAACAGATTAAAGCCAAGGACCACTAGCATAATGGCCATTCCTGGAAAGATCGACATCCACCAAGCTTGACTCAAAAACGATTTTCCGACAAAAACCATTGCTCCCCACTCTGGCGCCGGCGGCTGGGCACCCAAGCCGAGAAAGCTCAGTGCTGCTGCTGCCAAAATACTTACACCAAATTGAATGGTCGAAAGTACGATGATTGGCGAGAGAATATTCGGCAAGATATGCTTCAGCAGGATTTTCCAATCCCGAATGCCCAATGCTCTGACCGCCTCGATATATTCCTTTTCACGTATGGAAAGCACCGCCGAACGAACGACCCTGACATACGAAGGAATAACCGCAATGACGACGGCAATCATCGCATTCGTCAGCCCTGGCCCCAAAACTGCAATGACGGCGATAGCGAGCAAGAGAGCTGGCAAGGACATGAGAATATCCATTCCTTGCATGATAAACAGGTCAACCTTACGATAGTATCCGGCAATAATCCCCAGCGCGACCCCGATGACCGTAGAAAGCACCACCGTGATTAAACCCATCATCAAGGAAATCCGACCGCCATGCAGCAATCGTGAGAAAATATCCCGGCCAAAATCATCAGTGCCTAGCAAATTCGAAGCACTCGGGCCTGCTAATCTGTTATCAAAATTCATCTGCTCGACCGGGTGAGGAGCGATCCATGGAGCGAGTAAGGACGCTAAGATAAAAATCAAGAGAATGACGGCCCCACCCATCGCTGTTTTATTACGACTCAATCGTTTGCCAATGACTAGCCAATACGACTCAGGACGAATTTTGTTGTTCACCATAGTCTGCCTCCTCTCCTTAGTCGTAATGGATACGCGGATCAATCAGACTGTAGATTAAATCCACGACCAGATTCGTTGTTGCAAAAATCACTGCCATGAAAAATACCATTCCTTGCACAGTTGGCATGTCTCGCTTGCCGATGGCATCAATCGCCAGGCTTCCTATTCCCCGCAAGGAGAAGACGGTTTCTACTACGACTGCACCGGCCAGCAGAGAACCAAATTGCAAGCCCAGCATCGTAACGACAGGAATAATCGCGTTTGGCAAGCCATGGGAGAAAACCATTCGGACCACTGCTGCTCCTTTGGCCTCTGCCGTGCGCATGTAATCCTGTTTGATAACCTCCAGCATGCTGGAGCGAGTCATCCGGGCAATCATTCCCGCTTCTGCCATTCCGAGTGTAATCGCTGGAAGCAGCAATGAATGTATCCCCTCATAGCCTGAGATCGGAAATAAAGCGAGCTTATAAGCAAAGACCCAAATCAGGAACAGCGCAATCCAGAACCCTGGCGCCGAAATCCCTACCAAGGATGAAAGAACAACCAGTCGATCTACAAATGTATTTTGCTTGACTGCAGCAATCGTCCCGAGTAATATCCCGAAAATTGCCGCAATAATGACACTAAAAATAGCGAGCTGGAACGTGATCGGAAAGCGCTGTGTAATTTGCTCCCACACACTTTGACCAGTAAACAGGGAGGTACCCAAATCGCCTACTAAAAGCTTTCCTAAAAAGTGTATATATTGCTCCCACAATGGCAGGTCAAGCCCAAGCTTCGCACGCAATTGGTCAATTGCCTCCGGAGAGGCAAATTGCCCGAGAATCGTCGTAACTGGATCTCCTGGGATTAGATGCACCATGAGGAAGATGAGGACGGATACCCCTAGTAGTGTTCCTACTAGGGAGAGCAGCCTCTTTAGTACGTATCGACGCATGCTATCCACCTCTTCGTTGTCTATTTATCAATCGTGATATCGCTCAGGATCATTCCTTGGGTATACGGGTTGATAACCATCCCTTTGATCCCTCTTGTAGCCGTAACCGTTTCATTTACCCACAATGGTACCCATGGCGATTCCTTGAGTAGTATTTCCTGAGCTTCCTCGTAAATTTTGAGACGCTTCTCCTCATTCATTTCCGTACGCCCTTTATTCAACAGATCATCCAATTCGGGGCGGCTAAAACTCATCCGGGTACCCGAGTTGTTCTTTTCGAAGATGAGATAAAGAATATCGGCATCATACCAGCCAAAGTACATCAATGACATATCAAAAGACTTTTTCAACATGCGGTCTTTGATTGTTGCGATTTCCTGAACGGTAATTTTCAGATCAATCCCTGCTTCTTTCAGCTGGCTCTGTAAAATCTGAGCCGCACGTTGGTACGATGGGTCTGGGGAAACAAGGAGTTCGACAGTGAGTGGTTTGCCATCCTTGTCCACTAGTCCATCACCATTGGTGTCAGAATAGCCAACCTCTGCCATCAGCTTACGAGCTTGATCTAAATCACGGGCATACATTTGCTTTGCCTCGTTCTCAATCTTCTCACTATATCCCCAAAGGGTTGGAGGCAGTGGTCCATATACTGGTTTTCCGAAGCCGTTTAGAGCTACCTGTACCAATGGATCGCGATCGACGGCGAGTGCAATTGCCTTGCGAAGACGAACATCTGAGAAAAGCGGGTGTTGGTTATTAAAAGCAATGTATTTATGCCCGATATCCATGGTCTTATTAATTTCGACCCCTGGCAGCGACTGCAATTCCGCAACTGAATTCGCAGGGACTTCATTGAGGATATGAATCGTGCCTTTCTTGAATTCCATCATCCGTGTATCGTCGTCTTTCAAGAAACGGAACACGACATTGTCCACATGTAACGGACCTTTGTTCTGTGCGTACTCCGGTCCCCAGTTGTAGTCAGGATTTTTCTTATAGGTCAGGGAAGCCCCGCGCTCACGCTTATCAAATATAACCGGACCTGTTCCCGATGGATTTTCGCCAAAGCCGTCTCCAAGCTCTTTGGCTTTCTTCGCGTCAACCGGTGAAATCATGCCGCTCATGACTACACTGAAAAAAGGAGCAAACGGACTGCTGAAATAAACTTTGAAGGTCAGCTCGTCTGGCGCCTCTACCTTTTCAACCGGACCGACGATGCTCTTCACCGGTGAAACCTCCATCATGCGGTCAAAGGATTGCTTGACTGCCTCCGCTGTTACCGGTTCTCCCGAGTGGAAGCGAAGTCCCTTACGCAGTGTAAACGTCCAAACCTTTCCGTCTTCGGAAACCTCGTACTTCTCAGCCAATCCCGGGCTTATTTTTCCTTCTAAATCCCGCGTAAGCAGTGGTTCATATATAATTCCGTTTGCGACAGTCACCCACGTTGACTTATGCAAATCCAACGTATCCGGATCAACCATAGCGGAGATTACCAAGGTGTTTCCACCCTTTGGTGCCTCTGTTGTTTGCCCTGGATTCGTAGACGTTTGTGAAGAACATCCGGCTGCTACAACGGCTGTAGCCAGTAGCACGCTAAGCGACCCTTTCTTCCACCACTGTTTTTTCATTTCTCTTTCTCCCCCTTTTTCTGGCACAACTTAATTGTCTGTAGAATCTACGAAAGGATAAATTTGGAGGCTTGCATCCTCGTACTCCGTTATACGCTTCTGTACCTGTTCCCCATCTGCCTGAACAACGCCGCTGACCAATATATTGAGCATGGCGAAAATCGAAGCCATGCCTTTGATCGCTATCGGAGACGGAGCGTAAACCTTCAGTACCTGATCAGCGATCGGACCTAGTGGGGAAAGCTCATCATCGGTAATTCCCAAAATCTTGGCTCCTTTATCCTTTGCTGCTTGAGCGAACAGAATCGTTTCGCTGATATAGCGGGGGAAAGAGAAGGCGATGACGAGGTAATCCTTGTCTATTTGTTTGATCAGATAGTTGACATCGTCGATTGGACCGTTGTAGAGATGGGCGTTTCCTCTGATGATATTCAGGTTAAATGTAAGCCAATGAGCGGATGAATAAGAGCTTCGGAATCCAACGACAATGATTTGCTTGGCTGCCAAAATGCTGGCAACCGCCTGTTGAAGCTGTTCTTCTCGCAGCTCCCCCAAGGTCTGCCTGATATAAGCTACATCCTGTTCCATACTAAATGTAATCAAATCAGTGCGGCCTCGTATTTCCTCAGCGGCATTCAGGAAGCTCTTGAATGCCTTATCTTGTGGGACTCTTTCCAAAAGAGAGCTGCGTATTTCATTTTGCAATTCGCTATACCCGGAATAGGATAGTGCGTACGATAGCCGAATAATGGTCGTTTCACTTGTTCCGCTGAGTGCCCCTACTACTTTTGCGGGATGAAGAGCCACTTCCTTTGGTTCGGCGAGAATGTATTTTGCGGCCAGCTTTTGCTGATTGGTTAGATCGGGAAAAATCTTGCGAATGCGTTCTTGTACGGTTTCCATGATGAACTCTACTTTCTTGTGAGAATTTGATGAAATGGGTCAGTTACTGAATCAAGCGGATAAATCGGTCTTTCTACTCGCTCGTATTGAAAGAAGCGGAAATTGAGCGTAGTCAAGCCAGGAGAGTCAACCGTGATGACCTTGGCACTAATCGGCTCATAGGCAGCGCGGAAATGGGTGCTGGATTTTAGAGCAACTATCTTGTACTTGGTTACATCGATTCCGTGAAGCTGAAAGATTTGCTCATCAAGCACCTGAGACTTCACCGAGCAAACGACTACATCGATGTCGTCGATTTGCAAGCGAACCGATTTTCCATAGTTCACTCGCCCGCCTTGTCCCATCGGAGTTGTCGCGATGAATTTGCCGTCGGTCAAGCATTTGACGTAAGCGTTTACAGAAATTGGTTCTCCATGCAAATGATCCGTTTTTCCACCGAGCTGAACCGTGATGGTAGCTCCCACCCCAGCCTGATGCGCTTGCTGCACTACCTCTGGATCGTAGATGAAGCCGAAGCACGCATTTGTCAGCTTTGCATCGAGCATGGCTTGCAGCAAATACGTTCCGTCCCCTGGTGTCCCTCCTCCTGGATTGTCGGAGGTCTCATTGATGACGATTGGCATACCTTCCGATTCCAAAGCGAGTGCAATCCCCTCTGCAGGAGTCGGCTTAATCAGCTCGAATTCGTCCCGTTTTTCCCAAACTAGTCGGGCGATATCTTCGCTCACTTTCTTTGCCAGATCACGATCATTGTCCGTAATCGCCAGAATAGATACCCCAAGCTCCGGGATGTCCGTATACGGGAAGCCATGGATCAGGGCACAATCGATAACGCCTTCTTCCTTCTCCCATGCCCAGCAAGCATCGTTGATATCTTTGACAGGGTCATGATGGGTTGCCGATGTAGGAATGACGAGGGGTAGTTTGGTCAAATGCATGGTGGGCCTGCAATTTTCCTCAACCATTTTGCGTGCCAGATCAATCGCCTCGATGCCACGCTCATAGCTGTCCACATGCGGGTAAAGATGGACGCTGAGAAGTGCATCGGCTTCGCTTACCATGCGCTGAGTCATATTGGCGTGCAGATCAAGCGTTGCGATCAGCGGGATTTCGTAGCCGACTTGCGTGCGAATGGCAGCCAGAAGGTCACCCTCCAGATCATCTACCTCTTCCGCGACTCCAGCTCCGTGGAGCGAAAGACAGATTGCATCGGCCTGCCCTGCTTCTTGAATCGCGTCGAGGAGCTCTTTCTTCATCCGGGCATACGCCTCTTTTGTAATTGTGCCTGATGGATAACCAAACGTCCAAAACGTTGGCAAAAGCTCAATCCCTAATTCCTCTGCTCGATCAATCATCCCACCGAGGTAATCTCTGACTTTCCTATGGTTTCCGAGTATCTTTTCTTTATGAGACCATTCCCAGCTCTGAAACAATTCAAGCGTAGATGGTACATTGGAAAACGTGTTCGTTTCATGCGCCAAACCACCGATCATGACTCTCATCTCGATATCCCCTCATCCCCATCTTGAAGTCTAAACTTTAAATTTTGAATTTTGTGAAGTCTACACCTTTGTGGACATTATATAGGCTAGTGAATCGATGTTCAACTGCTAATTCGTGAACGTTTTTTAATTTTTCTGAACTTATTTGCATAAAAATATGAATTACGCTATCACGGAAGCAAATTGGAAGTGCTCTCCGTAATTCAGAAAAAAAATACTTGGTGAATCAAGAAAAATGTACGATTATCGAATTTATTCTATTAAGAAAAAAACCCTTCCTGGATGAGGAAGGGTTTGGACATTGCAAGCTGATTATGAGGTTTTCCATTTTGCCAGCTCAGATGGGAACTTTTCGTTAAGTACCTTGATGTAGGTACCCTTCATGCCAAGCGAGCGCGACTCCAGCACACCTGCACTTGCCAGCTTGCGCAATGCGTTGACGATTACAGAGCGAGTAAGTCCTGCTTGGTCTGCGAGTTGACTCGCCACGAGCAAGCCTTCGCGGGCATCGAGCTGCTCCATAATTTTTTCGATCGCAATCTGTTCACTGTAAGACAGCGAAGACAGCGCAATTTTAGCAAAGGTCTTGTCGCGTACTTCGTTTTCGATTTGCTCCGTACGTTGACGGACAATTTTCATTCCAATCACAGTCGCACCGATTTCGCCCAAGATCAAATCTTCTGTTTCAAATTGACCGTAAGCTTTCAGCAGTACAAGTGTTCCGAGACGGCTACCTCCCGCATTGATCGGAACGATGGTCGTCATCATTTGTGGGAACAGGGAGCTAAGTTCTTTTGGAACAAGGCTATACGCGCTGTTAATTGGCTCGTTGGCTAATGTTTGCGTGACTTCGAGCAGCTTTTGATGTACACCTGCCTGAAGCTGACTGGACGGACGTCCTTCGTCATTCAAGGCAATTTCCTGATTCATGCCACTTCCAAGAATGGAGCCATCCGCTGTGATAATATACACGTTGGCTGCAATCACATCGGACAAGAGCTTGGCAAGATCCTGATAGCCGACTCCGCTACCTCCCATCGTTTTTTGCAGCATCACATTAATTTTTCTCGTTTTTTCTAATAAATTCATCATAATTTCCTCCTTGGGATTCTTCATGGTCACAGTATTGTCAGAAAAATCCAGCCCTATACATGCAAATCTAAAAATTAGAAAGACACCTCATGAACAGTACATGCAGTTATCTTTTTTGCACTTGTAAAATAGGTGGACGCCTGCACACAAACTGGACCGTCCGCGACTATCATGTAGGGAAATGTCCGAAAGCCACGTGTTAGGAGGAGACAGCATGGGTTTGTTTAACGGTGGAGGCTTCAACGGGATTGCTCTAATCCTCGTATTGTTTGTTCTACTAACAATTGTCGGTGTTGACGATTAATATCTAAGCAAAACAGAACAGAGAAAGGCTGCCCGAGTATATTCTCTCAGGCAGCCTTTCTACAAAATTATCGGATTTGCTTGCGAATAAGCTGTTCGATTGCATCTGCGATATCGGGAAGTGGCTTATTCAGGTCCGCGTCGTACAGGCGGAAACGAACAAAGCGTTCATCCAAGTTAAAAGCTTCCTCCAGTCCACCGAAGAAGCCACGCGCTCTTTTATCCAGCTCTAGCAGAACCTCCAATTCTCCTTCGCGCAAATAAAACACGGCTTCCAGCTCTTCCAGCTGTTTGCGGAATGGGCCAGTCGGACGGAATTCGAATTCTTGAACGAACGGATATGTCCTGCCTAAATAACGATTATATTCACAATCTACTTTATACAGCTGAAACCCAAGTGATTGAATGGCATCGAGTACTTTGGCCATCAAAGGATGCGGACGCACCTCTATAAAATCAGAATCTCCTGGATCAATGGCATTTTTTATATCTAATCCGGTTCGAAGATAGACGGGCTGACGTCCCATTGTCAGTGGAGTTTCATACGGGAGCTGGAAATCGAACGGAAGGACCTTGCTTTCTTTTGGCTGCAAGGAGATGCTTTCTGTTAACCGGTATTTCACCAGCGTGCACTCTTCCTTCGCCTTTTTATCGTTCACTTCACGCTCATAATGAGTCACTACATACATGTAAATTTCGTCGATCTCCTGGGCCACGTCACCTCCCGTGATGTGCACCTCTCCTCTAACCACATCTCCAGGGATGAGGGAATCCTGCTCCAGTCGCGCATCTACCTGCGACGATCCAATCCCTATGCTGGCCAACAACTTTTTGAACATCGACATCTACTCGCTTTCTCCTCGAATGTACATGATCTTGGGCTTTCTATAATCTCATGTAGAAATATACGAGTTGATAAAAAGAAAGTTTCGTGCAACCTTTTTCAATACATCTTCTTTTTTTACCTCAGCTGTCACAAACACATGCAAGGTCTGACTGATGACGACCGTCTTGATTCGAACCTCCACCATCGTCCCATCTGACAGCACGTATTCGCGGCGACGCAGCATCTCATGCAAAACCTGATGGACGTATGCGACCTGCTCCACTTTTTTACCCTTGAGCGATGCCATATCCTTTTCCACCCGATCGACAACCTGAACCTCGATCGTCGGATGAAGCTTTTGCTCTCCGGCAACGACGGATGCCCTTACTTCTTCAATGACCAGCTCCTGCTTCTTGCGATAGACGCGTTGATTTTCTTTTAAAGACTGAATCTCTTCATACAGTTTTTTATTTTGCAGCTCCAGGCTTTTTTTGACGAGCATCATCTCTTCCATTTCTCGGCCGTACAGCATCAAAACTGTCGTCGCACCCAGCATGATACCGATGAGCAACAAAGCTACATATCTTTTCCAAACGACCACGATCATGATCGCACCTGTACCAGCCACTGAACACAAATGGTCCCAATATGTGCCCCCATAAAGGCAACGACGATCATCGCCAGCTGCTTCACTACGGGCGAGAAGTTCCCGAGCAAAATTTTCTCAATTTGCAGGAACGAATCAAATGATCCACCGAGCGCTCCAACTATCCCAAAAATTTTTAGCTGATCGGCAAGCAGTTCCATGGACAATAGTGGTGGCTTGTGGGTTAAAAACGCCCCTATTCCTCCACAGAGAGCTCCCCCAACAACGATGCCATAAGCAACAAAGAACGTCAGTATGACCTGTGCCATGCTGGAATCCATCCTCTCGACCTAGCTAACATATGCTTTATCCCTACGCTGCTTGTCTCGAATTTATGATGGGTACGTCCATGACAGATGCCGAAAAGCCGCAGCAACAAAAAACGGCATGCTTTTTCCTCGCATGCCGCCGCGCATTACTGGCTTTTCCGTCCAAATTTTCGCAGCCTTTTTTGAATCCGGGGAGAATTCATTACCATGAGATCCATAAACAAGTTGACCATGTTCGGATTTCGCAATACTTGCTTGAACACTTCCGGATTTTCCTTAAACCACTGCTCATTTGCCTTGATCCAGGCTTTAAAGCCGTCATTAGACTTGTAATAGTTATTTAAGCGGCGAACAGGTCGATAGGCACTCATCTTAATCTATCCCTTCGTCAAAGAATATGGAGAGGAGAAAGATGATCAATACGATCCAGATCACCACTTCAAAGCCATCTTGGTTAAAAAAACCAAAACCCTTCATGTCTGATCCCCCCTTCACCCTGCTTCCAGCCCTACACGAGGCATACCGCCCATGGTACCCTTCCCTATAGGTATATGTGACAGGGCAATAGATGGATTGGACACTCGCCTGCTCAGCTCTGTTTTTGTGTGTTCACCCAAATAGTAAGTATCTTTTCCTGCAATCACTGACTGGCAGCAAAGTGGTGGCGAATCTCTGCCAAAAATGTTTGGACAGCGGGCGTCAAGTAACGATTCTTCATAAATGCCAAATATACCGTTCTCTCCAATGCTGCAGAATCAATCGTTTTTCGAACCAGATACGTATCATTTAGCTCCCCTAAATAATTTTCGGGGATGATCGTCATGCCTAAATTTTCTCTTACTAATGTCAAGGCTGTCTCAAACCGCTCAATTTCAAATTTGATAGTTGGGGTTGCTTGCTCAAGCCCAAACGCATGCAAAATGTCCTCCCTGGTCTGAAAGCCCTCTGTACTAATAATAAACGGCTCGTTTTCCAGCTCTTTTATCGTAATGGATTCGCTTGCTGCAAGACGATGATCCTTGTGTAGTACGAGTACCAATCGCTCATGATACAAAGGGAGTGTTTCGATGTCTTCCTCGTGAATGTACTGATTGGTCACCTGTAGATGCGTATGGTATTTGCGCAATGATTCCTTGACTGCCTTTCCGCTCAGCACCTCGATCAGCTTGATGTTCATAGCCGGAAAATGTCCCTGATACTTGCGAATTACCTGTGGAATCCAGTATTTCACGGACTCAATAATACCAACAGACAGCTCCCCGCTTCCAGTTAGCTTTACTTCCTCCATCTCCTTTTTGAGGACGTTCATATTCGACAGAACTAAGAGCGATTTCTCGTATAAAATTTTTCCAGCGTCCGTCAATTCAATTTTTCTCGTGTTTCTTTCTAGTAGAGGCGAACCGACCTCCAGCTCCAAATTTTTGATCGCATTGCTCAAAGAAGGCTGTGATATATGCAGCTTTTGCGCGGCTTTAGAGTAGTTCAATTGATCGCAAACCGTCACAAAATATTGCAGTTGTTTAATATCCACCTGCGTCTTTACCTCCGATTTATAGCATGAAACTATTAATTTATTTAAATTATATATTAGAAATAATAAGTTCACCATTATATAATCAGAAAACAAATCCTACTTTAAAAATTTTAGAAAGGGTGAAAAAGAATGCCTACAAATGTATCAGCTGATATATGGACCGGCCGGACTGATCATACAGAAAGAAGAAGCAGCTTTCGCTATCATCAAATCGTAGAAGTCATGGACTTGGAAAACGTAGAAACAATACTCTCCCCTGCCTGTGCCATCATCGGGTTTGAGTGCGAAGAAGGTGTCCGGCGAAATCAAGGCAGATTAGGTGCAGCCAAAGCTCCAAACGCAATTCGGCAAGCGCTTGCAAGCCTTCCCTGGAAGCTGGCAGCGGAAAAACGGTTGCTCGATGTAGGAAATGTACGCTGCCTTGATGAGGCACTCGAAGAAGCCCAAGAAGAATTGGGACAAGCCATATCTACCCTCTTCGCAAATTCGTTGACTCCGATTATATTAGGCGGCGGACATGAGACTCTGTACGGACATTATTTAGGGGTTCGCAAGCATATCGGAAAAGACGCGACACTCGGCATTATTAATATTGACGCTCACTTCGATTTGCGTTCCTATGAAAATCAACCTTCATCAGGCACGATGTTCAGGCAAATACTAGAACAAGATGAGAGCAGCCACTATTTTGTACTTGGCATTCAGCGTTTTGGCAACACCCAAGAGCTGTTTGATAAAGCGGACGAGCTCGGTGCCCGTTATGTGTACGAAGAAGACATGAATGACGCTCGGATGGCTGAACTCACTTCTGAATTGAACGAATTCATGGAAAAACATGATTACGTCATGCTGACGCTTTGTACGGACGTGTTGAATGCGGCGTTTGCACCTGGAGTCAGTGCTCCATCCCTTTTTGGATT
This sequence comes from Brevibacillus reuszeri, assembly GCF_002897295.1. Classification (GTDB taxonomy): domain Bacteria; phylum Bacillota; class Bacilli; order Brevibacillales; family Brevibacillaceae; genus Brevibacillus; species Brevibacillus reuszeri_A. Next base: position 75,471 of record NZ_BEXF01000022.1, on the reverse strand, counting down.
AAGCCCGATGACAGTTCGAAGCCTAATCCGCACCGTTGCCGCTCATAAGAAAACGCTTTCTTTTGACATCTGTGAAGTTAATCCAGCTTTAGACGAAAACGGAAGAACCGTAAAGTTAGGTGCTTACTTGACGAACGAAGCCATCATGGGATTTTTAGGAGGATACAGCGATGACACTAGCACTTAATCAAGTTACTACCATCTTTCTTGCCGTTGCCTTGTTAGTTTTGGGAACTGTGCTTGTACGAAAAGCAAGCTTTCTGCAAAAGTTTTGTATCCCAGCACCAGTCGTTGGAGGTCTATTGTTTGCTATCGTCGCTACGATCCTGAAGTCTACAGGTCTTATGGAAATTACACTGGATACGTCGCTGCAAAGCTTATTCATGCTCACCTTCTTCACTACGGTCGGCCTTGGAGCTAGCTTCAAGCTGATTAAGCTGGGGGGTAAGCTCCTCGTTATTTACTGGATCGCCTGTGGATTTTTGGCTTTGGCTCAAAACGTGATTGGTGTCTCCATGGCCTCCCTGTTCAATATCCACCCGTTGATTGGAATGATGGCAGGTGCGGTTTCCATGGAAGGTGGACACGGAGCAGCAGGTGCCTTTGGACAAACACTTGAAGATATGGGAATTCAGTCAGCACTCTCTGTTGGAATCGCGGCAGCAACCTTTGGTCTTGTAGCAGGTGGCTTGGTTGGCGGACCGACTGTGAAATATTTGATTTCCAAATACGATTTGAAGCCCACAGAAACAGAAGAAGTCGTACAGAACGTCGAGGAAAATGTGCAACCGATTACAAGCAATACATTCTTCACCCAAGTCCTCCTCATCACTTTCTGTATGGCACTCGGCACCTATCTGGGAGGTCTCTTCTCTGACGCAACAGGCTTTGTCCTTCCAGGCTATGTTGGAGCCATGTTTGTCGCAGTGATCGCCCGCAATATCGTTGATAAAGTCAATCCTAATGCGATCGATATGAAGAGTATTAACCTGATCAGTGACGTGACGCTTGGAATCTTCCTGTCCATGGCGCTCATGAGCATCAAGCTATGGGAAGTAGCAGACCTGGCGCTGCCTATGCTCGTTATCGTCTTCGTCCAAGTGATCTTTATCGTGTTGTTTGGTGCTTTCGTTTTGTTCCGTTTGCTTGGCAAAAACTACGACGCTGCGGTGATGGTAGCCGGCTTTACCGGACACGGTCTCGGTGCAACCCCAAATGCGATGGCGAACATGGCTGCGGTAACAGAGCGTTTTGGACCATCTCGTAAAGCATATCTGGTTGTTCCGATCGTAGGAGCCTTTTTGATTGATGTGTTCGCAATGCCAATCATTATTACTACGATTAACCTGTTTAAGTAAAATGAAAAAATGAAAAGCCTCATCCCTTCAGCTGATTCATTTTGGTTGAAGGGATTTTTTTGTTCATTTGCATTTTCTGCATAGAGCCTATCCCCTTCACCTCATACTACTTTAGGAAACGCTCGATCTCAGTACGTTTTTGGAAGGAGTCGGTTATGGAAGCTCACGCTCATTCCCTCTGGCGAAACAAACCGTATATGCTCTTGTTGATGATTGTTTTTTTCATGCATCTGGCCTCGTATCTGGTCATTCCTGTCTTCCCTGTATTTTTGCAAAAGGTCCGTGCCCTCCACCTCTCTCAAGTAGGCTTTGTGCTCGGAGCTGGCAGTATTGCTTATCAAATCGGAAGTCTACTCGGCGGTCCGCTTTCTGATCGACTAGGCAGACGTGCCATCATTGTACTCGGCTCCACGCTTCAAGGCAGTGCCATGCTTGGCTATCATTTCAGTCATTCATTCGGTCTGTTCCTGTTGTTTTCATCCGTAAACGGTCTGGGGCTTGGCCTGCTCGCACCAACTATCAAAGCGATGATTGCTGACGAAGTGGAATCGACACAGCGAACAGCCGCTTTTTCCTGGCGAGGCATTCTTGCGCACTCGGGGATCATTGTGGCAGGCTTGGTTATTTCGTTGCTGACCGCTTGGGGACAACAGCCGTTTTTGATTGCCGCTCTCGTCTTTGGCTTGCTGGCAGCCATCACCTGGTTTAGTTTGCCCGATGATCGCTGTGTCGGACCCGATTGTCAGCGAACACCGTTGTCTGAGTACAAAAACATTTTGACCCACCGCAGCTTCTTGCTGTTTTCAGGCATCACCTTGCTTATTTGGGCACTCTACGCCCAATTTGCTTTGATCTTGCCGCTTCGCGGAGATTACGTCCTCCGTTCTGCTACGTTAATCGGGCTGATCTGGACGATTAACTCCATCAGCGTCGTCGTCCTGCAAGGCTTTGTCTCGCGTTTTGTATTGCAACGTATCAACCCTTACATTTCCCTTGCGATCGGCACGACACTGCTCGGTATAGGCCTAACTGCAATGGGCTGGGCTGAGCATTTTATCACGCTTAGCGGTGCAGCTATTTTGTTTATTTTGGGTGAAATGCTGTTCATGCCGGTTCAAGACAGTCTGGTGACGCATTTTGCCAAGGAAGAATGGCTCGGGGCTTATTTTGGCTTCTCCAACTTTGTATCGGGAATTGGTACTGCCCTCGGCACTAGTGTAGGGGGAGCGATGGTAGAGAGGCTGGGCGGCGTCGGCAGTCACTATCCATGGATTGCCTATGGCGTCATCACGCTTTTTTTGGCAGCGATTCTCGGCTTATTTGCCCTCTACGCGATCGCCCGCCATAAAAAGACGATCCCCTCCCAAACCCAATCAAATGTGCGAGCTGGCAAAAAAGAAGGGGCAACCTAATTGCGTACAGCTACCGAAAGAAAGGATGATCTCCATGACAAAACAGGAAGATAACAACCAACGTAATCACCCGCAGGCGGCTAAACGAAACCATCAGCCTAAAAATGTTCAGAACGATGCTCCCGGTTTCGGGGACAAAAAATTAGAGGGACCGAATCGTCCAGCTACCTAAGCAAAGAAAAAGCCATTCTGCTTTCAATCGAGAGCAAAATGGCTTTTATTCATTTGAGTTGGTTTCTTACGTGATCGGCACCAATTTATACGGAAGCGAAAACGATTGAAGTCCGTTTAAAAATGCGTCATGTGACTTTTGATCAGGTGCAATTAATTGCAAATAGCGGGTGAAATAAAATACGATGCGGTCCTCATCTCCCGCTTTTAGCCGATAATGAGAAAGCTGGGCGATATCTGTAAGATTGTAAAAATAATCGTAGCGCTCGTCAGTAAGCTTTGCACGAAACGAGCGGCTGACTACGACATCGTTGCTGCGGTTCTCCTGACTGTTCTCTTTGGTTGCTCCAAGAAAACGAAGTAGCTCCCCCGCACGTTTGGCTCCGATTTTTTCCACCAGCATACTATCGTTGTATTCGATCACAAGCTCAGTCAGCGTGTGGCGAACTGACTGTAGCATCGCCATCAGCACCTTGCGTACAGCCAGATTTTCGGTGGCGAATTGGTTGTCGAAGACGTTAAACTCGAATGATGTAGCATCCCCCTGTTGCCTGGTGTACAAAATGATTGCGTTCACATACGCCACCTCCGTTTCATTAGCGTGGCAGGATCGATTCCCATGTAGCGCGGTCCAGCTTGCGGACTACAGAGAACAACAGTCGCTTCGCTGCCTCATAATCTTTTCGGTCAATAATGGAAGCATGGCTGTGAATATAACGGGATGGGATGCCGATGACCGCTGATGGTACGCCTTTGCCATGGTATTGAACGACACCTGCGTCGGTCCCTCCTTTTGCCACGTAGAATTGGTATGGAATTTTCTCTTCCTCGCACGTGGAAATCAAGAGTTCGCGCAGGCCAACGGGCATTACATATCCCGGGTCGTAAATACGCATCAACAGACCGCCACCCAATTTTCCTCCTTCTTCTCTGACCCCCGGAATATCGCTGGCTGGACTCGCATCCAAAGCCAGGAACAAATCCGGCTCAATCATGGCAGCAGCTGTCTTGGCTCCGCGCGCTCCAGTTAGTTCCTCTTGCACAGTCGCTCCCACATATACGACATTTGGATGTCCGGGACGCTCATGCAGCTCTTTTGCCAGCTCTACGGCTAGGCTGCATCCATAGCGATTATCCCACGCTTTTGCCATGATCCGATCTGGATTGGCCATTTCCGTAAGCGGACATACTGGGACGATCTGCTGACCTGGACGCACCCCTAGTCGCTCTGCTTCTGCTCGTGTATCGACGCCGATATCGATATACATATTGCGAATATCCATCGGGCGATTCCGTTGGTCGTCACTGAGAACATGAGGCGGAATCGAGCTGATTACGCCTTCGATGATTCCTTTATCTGACACGATTTGTACACGTTGGGCAAGCAAAACCTGCCCCCACCAACCGCCAAGCGTCTGGAACGAAATAAAGCCTTTGTCCGAAATTCGCGATACCATGAAGCCGACTTCATCCATATGACCCGCAACCATGATTCTCGGACCGCTCTCGTCACCGCGCATGACACCGAAGATGCTTCCCAGGTTATCATAGACGATTTCACTCGTATAATTGCTTATGTATTCCCGCATGATATCTCGAACCGGGCCTTCAAAACCTGCTGCTCCCGGTGCTTGCGTCAATCGATTCCATACTTCTCGCTGAAACTGACTGTTCATCGTGGTCAAACCTCCTCCATCCAATCCGGATGTTTATTGTCGTCTTCTATTATCGACTTACAAAGAAAGGGATGCAACAGCCTGAAAGCAGGAATGTGTTCTCTTATCCCGAATCTGATTACAATCTAAATAAGCAAGCGAACTACAGGGAGGTAGAGAACATGGCCATTACGCTCCGAAAATTAACAGAACGAAAAGAAATCGAGTTGTTAGAAGAACTGGAAGGTAAAATTTGGGACCCAAACGATGCTATTCCGTACCATATGACACTTACCATGTCCAAATTCGGTGGTCTGTTTTTAGGGGCCTTTGACGATGATCAGCTGATTGGGTTTTTATATAGCTTCCCTGGCTTTACGAATGGTGAATCGCATCTTTGCTCGCACATGCTTGGATTTTTACCGGACTATCGCAAGCGTGGATTGGGCGTACAAATGAAGTGGATGCAGCTGGACGAGGCAAAAGCGCAGGGCTTTTCCAAAATTACCTGGACGTACGATCCGTTAGAAACGGTCAACGGTGTTCTCAATATCGTCAAGCTCGGGGGAATCGTTCGTACGTTCTTGCCTGACTGCTACGGTGAGTTGAATGACGATTTTAATCGTGGGCTGCCGACAGATCGCTTCCTCGTAGAGTGGTTTGTAGACAGTGGACGCGTAGCTCGCCATCGCACGAGACAAGCTGTCAACGTGAACTTGGAAAACGCTCCTGAGGTTGTTCGCTACGAACTCATAGATGGTATCCCGCAGTTGACCGATATTTCACTCACCCATGACGAGACTGTACTCCTGCTTCCTGTCCCTGCTTACTTCCAGGATGTCAAGCGTGCTGACTTTGAGATTGCTCGGCGCTGGCGTGAGGCTACCGGCCAATTGTTCACCCACTACCTGGCACAGGGTTATGTCGTAACCAGCATCACGCGGGATGAAGTCATTGTCCGCTATGTAATGGAAAAGCGGCCGCTAGGAGATATTCTATCCTAAGTGATATGATACAATGGGGGTTGCCCTACCCTTACACGTTTAGAAAAAAGGACGAGAACGAATGAATCAAACGGATTACGATGTCATCATTATTGGCGGCGGTCCTTCTGGCCTCATGTCCGCGATTGCTGCCTCCAGTCATGGAGCCCGGGTATGTCTGGTGGAAAAAGGCTCCAAGCTGGGACGCAAGCTGATTATTTCTGGCGGCGGCCGCTGCAATGTGACCAATGCCAAGGAACAAGACGAGCTTATCAAGCAGATGCCTGGCAATGGCCGCTTCATGTATAGTGCGTTAGCCCAATTCGGAAACCGTGAGATCATGCGCTTTTTCGAAGATCTCGGTGTTGCCTTGAAAGAAGAGGACCGCGGACGGATGTTTCCGGTCACAGATAAAGCCGTGACGGTGGCACAGGCTCTGATTGATCTGTTAAAACGCCAAGGCGCTACTATCCTGTTAAATAGCGCTGTAAAAGAGGTGCTCTACGACGAAGAGCGGGTGACAGGCATTTGTCTGCAGTCTGGTGAGAAGCTGACCTCACGATGTGTCATTATCGCTGTCGGCGGTTGCTCCGTGCCACAGACGGGCTCTACTGGCGATGGCTACGCCTGGGCTAAGGCAGCGGGACATACGATTACCGATCTGTATCCCACTGAAGTTCCGCTGACAGCAAGCGATGCCTGGATCAGGGACAAATCTCTGCAAGGCCTCTCACTCAGGGATGTAGAAATGACCCTGTACGCTCCAAACGGGAAAAAGATTAACACACAGGAAGGCGATCTGATCTTTACCCATTTTGGGATTTCCGGTCCTGCTTCTCTGCGAATGGGCCATTATGTCTCTATCACACAGCGAAAGCATGGAGCCATCCCGCTCTCGCTTACTATCGATTTGATGCCTGGCAAAGCTGCAGATGAAATTGCCAAGGAGAGCTGGAGCCTACTAGAAGACCAGCCGAAAAAAGCAGTGAAAAATGTACTCAAGGGCTATCTTCCAGAGCGAATAATTCCACTCTTGCTCGGATTGTCTTCCATCTCGGAGGAAACGACGCTCAGCCATATGAAAAAGCAGGAATGGTCGCTGCTTGCCAAAACGATCAAGGCCTTTCCTCTCACCATCACGGGAACACTTTCACTTCAGGAAGCCTTTATTACTGGTGGTGGTGTCAGCGTCAAAGAGATTGATCCGAAAACGATGGGCTCCAAGCTCAAGGCAGGTCTGTACTTTGCAGGTGAAGTAATGGATGTCCATGCGCACACAGGTGGCTACAACATTACGATCGCCTTTTCATCGGGACATGTCGCTGGAACAACTAGTGCTAAAGAATCATTAGGAATTTTTTAAAAGATTTTAGGTTTAAACATGTTTCGATAGGGGAAACTACTAAGTAAGGTACTCTTTTTCCACAAGAGTGTACCAGCACCTTGCTCCCCCCTAGTTGTAAGGTGCTGGTCATGACACCTTTACTCCCTTTTATCTTCCCTAGATGGAGTGTCGCCCTGGTGAGCGGCGCTTCTTTTTTTTGCTCTTCCTCCTTAATTAGCGATAAAGAAAACACCCGTTGCAACAAGCAGGCTTCAGTAGTGAAGTCCTTCCTCGCACGGGTGTTTTTTCTTTTAACCAACAAATCTGTACAGATAGGCAAACCCTGCCAAAATAAACGCGAAGCCCAATATAAAAAACGTATTGGCACGCTGTTTCACGCGCTTCTCATTCCCTTGGAAAAAGGTGTCCATGCGTGTTTTCCAGCGCTGGGTACGCGGTTGTAGCATAAGCACAATCCCCATAACGATTAAAAAGACGGGAAAGTACATGGGCGTTCATTCACCCCTTTTTCTTGCGGCGCAATAGCCAGCCCGACTCTTCTTCAACTGGCGCTCCTTCTACGACGAGGCGAGCATCTTCAGCAAGCTGGTATGCTTCCGCAAAAGCCAGCAGTCTAAAGGACTGTTCTGCCTTTGTCAGCAGCTCGTTTACTTGGCGATTTTGACGGCGATAGCGGTTGGTGTATTGAATGGCTCCCTCAGCCAGCTGACATGTGGCGATGATTCGCTCTGCCATTTTTTCGGTCTCTTCCACGAGATCATTCGCATCCTGTATGAGTATCGCCACTTCCTCCAAATCATAGCGATATTCATCCATAATGCTCTGCACGCGAGCAAGCGTCTGAATAATTTCTTCAAACATGTACTTCAGCTGGTCAGGAATACCCGGGAGATAGCTGCGCTTGATTTGCTGACGGATGCGCACAAGTGTATTGGAGATGCGCTCCAGCTCATCCAAGGCGTCATCCTCTGTCTCGATCACAAGCAGTTCAGGCTCCTCAACTGCTGGTACAAACTCTTCCTGCTTGGCAGCAGGCCTCGGGATAACGAGCTCGTATTCCTCTTCCTCCGCAGGCTGTTTTTCTATCACCGGCTGTGGTTCAACTGCTTTACTGTGTGGTTTTGAGCTTTCTGATGGCGCAGCTGACGTTTTCTTTGACTGCTGCACTGCCTGGAGCAAGACAAGTCTTTCTGCCTCGCTCAGCTCCGTAGTGGTCATATGCGCCTGTGCTGCATCCTCAACCGGCTGTGACTTTTTCTCATCTGCACGAGAGTTCTTCCGTTCGACGGTCTGTTCCGCCTCTGTATCCCACTCTGGCAAAATCACATCGCCTGGTACTTCTGCTCCGTCTTTTGCCGAGACCTCCTGCTGCTTCGGTTCTTCAAACATCGGAGCAAGCTCGATCGGGTCATTAAGCACAATCGGCTCTTCTAGAATCGGCTTCGCTACCTCCACATTGGCAGGCGCCGTCTCAGTAGCTGCAATTTCACGCTTTGCAACGAGGCCTTCTTCTATCGTTTGGTATGTGGTGTCAATCAATACTTCAAACGCCTTTTGATGAGTAACCAACGTTTCCAGACTGCCTTCTTCCAATGCGCTTTTGGAAGCCGAAAGAAGCTGCTTCGCCTGCAATAGAGCATTTTCCAATGTATCCGGATTGAAATGATAGCCGTCACGGACTGCCTGATCAATTCCTTGTTCCAGCTGCTTGAACTCTTCTGGCATTGCTTTTTTCACGCGATGGACGAGGGTTGGAATCTGCTCCATCGTGCTGCTGATTTGCTCAAGCTGCTGCTGTGCTTTCAGAGTCGTGTTGTAGGCTTGCAGGTCATCGCCTGCAGCTCTGGATGTTTTGATCATGCTGCGCATCGTCTCTACCTCATCAAGCGATGCTTTCAGCTCGTGAAAAGACAATCCGTACTCCAGTCGCAAATCAGACAAACGCCGTTCAATCTGCTCAACCAGCTTGCCGATTTCAGGGATGACGACTTTGTTTTCCTGTTTCGTCACTGCCACCTGGGTGGTATCTGTCTTTAGCTCACCTAGTTCCTGTTCAATCTGAGTGAGTGTCTCTCTTGCTTCATCCAGCATCCCCAAAGCGAGAGAAAAACGGAAACGGTCGCACGCTTCCTCCGCGTCCAAAATCATCATCTCAACATCAGGAATACGGTTGCGCAGCAGGTTTTCCTTTTGATCCGCCAAATGATGGTAGCGCACTTCCGTTGTACCGCTAGAACGACGCATTGGCTTATCAACTTCGATCACATTGATCTTCTCTACTAGCTCTTCCTTCCAATCCTCTACGTCATCTACTTGGGCAAAAATGGAGCGTCGGCGAATCATCGCATAAATCAAACCGATCGATAGTCCAGCAAATACTGCTCCAATCACGTATATCCACCAAGGAATGCCGCCGAGCGCCGATGCGTCCTCCTTTGGTTCTTCTTTTGCTGCATTCGTCGTGTCAGTAGCCGCTGCTTGTCCTGATTTGCTCTCCAAACGGTTGATTTCCGCATGAATTTCCGAAATCAACGTTTCGATTCCGGTCAAATATTGCTTTTGGTTGCGGAAGGGCTCGAAGTAGGAAGTGATTTTTTCCTTGATCATCTCCTCGGTAGCCCCTTTTTCTTTCAGGCTAGGTCCAGCGTATACGCCGAGCGTCTCCGTCTCCATATTGAGAACGACCATGAGTGCATCATCAGGTAAATTATAGTTGTTAAAAAGCTTGTTGGCGTAATCCTCGGGGTTCTCTGCTTCTGGAGAAGTGCTCTCTACAACGACTACCTTGTAGGTTCCAGGCTTATCCTTCAGCGAGGCTTCGAATTTGGTAATATCTTCCTTTTTCAGGTATTTGTCAGAGTCCTGAACGATTTGGTCCGTTTTATCGGGAAATGGTGTGGCATAGGCCGGATTCGTATATAGCAACATGCCTGCCAAACAGAGCATGAATAGTTTTCGTTTCACTTGTTATACAACCCCTTAGCGTATTAATTCATGGGAGGGCGTAGCTGCGTGTCAACCGGAAGCAAGCATGCCGCTAAATAACGCATTGACGAAGCTTCCAGCCACCGAGCAAACTCCTCATCGGATGGTTCCAAATCATATACTTGGCGAACCATTTGCGGTTGCAAAAATGGATAGTTCATCAGGCTTCCAAGAGCCAAAACAACCCGATCAACCGATACGGACAAAAAATCGCCAGAAGCAATTCCGCCCTCGATTACCTGCGAAAGACCATGCTTCCAACGACTAATATACAGCGTCAGTACTTCACGAGCCAGCATAGACTCGACACTCAGCTCTCTTTGTATAAACCTCGTGATCGCCGCATGCTCTGTTTGAAAGCTCACATAGAGATGAACCATTTGTTCTAGCTGTTGGTAGGAAGACGCATTCCTTTGCTCCTCTACCAATTCTTCGACGCGCCTAAATAAAGTCTCGAAATAGGAGGCTATCAAGGTTTCCAGCACACCCTGTTTCCCATGAAAATGGTAGGAAATTAATGCGGAGTTTACCTGAGCCTCCTCGGCAATATGTCGAACAGACGTTCCTTTGTAGCCATGTATGTCAAACAGCTTCGCGGCTGCAGACAGAATACGTAATTTGGTTTGATCCATTGCCTTTCTTTTCCTCCTGTTCCGATTTTAAGAAAACGGACCAGACACCAAGGCCAGTCAGGCATCTTTCCCATTGTACAGATTGTTCGACGTAAAAAGATAGTCCTGTTGTATGTTCGACAAAGTTTTCCAGTATTCCTCCTATCTATTGAGGCGCTATGATAAAAATACCTCAACCGAGGACTTTTCATAGAAGCGGAGGTGAGTCCTTGCGCAAAATCTGGCTGCCGCTCACATTGTTTCTTATCCTCTTCCATTTTTTGCAAGGCACGGCACTCATTCACAACTTGACCTCTTCTGCACCAACTGTCCAAAGTTATTACGTAGATCGACTCCAAGTTGTTACGTACAATATTCGCGGCTGCAGAGATGATCAGGGACACGCAGACCCCAATAAGGTTGTGGCTGCCCTCCGCCCGCTTTCGGCAGATATCATCGCGTTGCAGGAGGTGGACAATACCCTTCCGCGCTCATCCTTTATCAATCAGGTCGCCACCATAGCAGCGAGCTTGCACATGAATTATGCCTATGCCCCGTCCATCAATTTTCTTTTCGGCACGTACGGCAATGCTGTACTTAGTAAATATCCGATCCTGCATGCAGCTTCTACCCCGCTGCCAGCAACATGGGAGCCGCGCAGTCTGCTTGATGTGACCTTGGATTGGTACGGAACACCCCTGCATGTATACACAACGCATCTGGGCGTAAAAGCGTCTGAACATCCCGAACAAATCCAATCGCTCTACACTTATTTGCAAAAAAAATCTGGAGATACTGGCGTATTGCTCGGTGATTTTAATATGTATGCGGACAATTCCTTGCTGGATTCGGTGCGCAGCCTGCTCCAGGATCCCTTGTTTGAGAAGCATGTCGTTCTCGGCACCTTAAGAAGCAAGCAATCACTCAAGGAGCTGGATCATATCTTCCTTTCGCATGACCTGCAATTCTTCCAGGCAACCGCGCCCCCTATGGGACCATCTGATCATTATCCCGTCCTCATGGAGATTGCCAAGCGTATGAACCCGGGAGGAAATCTGGCTACGCCCATGCCGTTTAGCTAAGCCGCAGAAATATCCTATCTGAGAAAAAGACGCCGCTTTCCGCTGAATGAAAGGAAAGTGAGCGTCTTTTCTCGTTAACCTTCTGTCGTTGCTTCAGCAGGAGTGGGCAGCGGTTGTACACGTCCATAATTTTGCAGGTACGTCTCCACTTGCGAATGCTCGTGAACACGCTGATTGTTCAAATCATACACAGAGCGAATTGACATCGTCAAATTCGTCGGGAGCATGCTAGTTTTATTGTAGTAGATCGTGTATTCCGCTTCCAGATCCATTTGATCTACAATTTCGTTTACATCCGGTTTCGCTTTGGATTGGATTGTAGGTCCAGCCTGTTTGGCATGCGTTCTTTGCCAAGCTCCATCAGAAAGAGCCATTGCCAGCTTCAGTTTGGGCTTATGCTTGAAGTCAGGTGTAGATTGGATACTAGCCCCGGAAGCTGTCTGCTCTCTCATCTGCGTAGCCAGCCAGCTCTTCAGCTTTGCTGAATCAAGTGTAACCCGGATGGCTTCCAATTCATCATTCGGATTTTCATCTGGCAAAGTCCGCACATTTCTCTTCATATCATCCATTTGCTGGAACGAAAAAACCGGACTCCAGTTGTTCATTTCCTGCTGCATGGCCACATCTTTTTTTGCTACGTTTTTCCAATCCTGGTTGTCGCCTTCTTTGGCGTACAGCTTATCTCCCTGATGCAAGAGGGATAGTGTGTCAATCCGTTTCTCGTCAGGAACCGATAGCTTTACCTTCATATACACGGCATCGCCATCTTTTCTACCCGAAAAATTGACCATGTTGGCATTGGAGCTGTTTGCCGTCAATAGCTTCGTGCGGCCATAAAATGCGTAGGACTGCTGCTGCGAAAAACGATCGCGTATTTGATCGTAGGCAGAACCTGCATTTTGCTTGACTCCCATCTGATTGCAGCCAACCAGTGCAGTACAAAGCAGTGTCATCATACAAAGCGTCCAGCGATTGCGCATAGTTGCCCCTCCTTCCGCGTGTTTCGGCAACCCCGTTTGGGTACCTCCAAGGCGGTCTCGTCCCCCTTATCGTTTCCGGGGAAGAAAGGGCTTATTCTGCTGGCTGGTCGGCTGATCTCACTTCCCTACAAGTAGTAATACAGAATGCCATTCTGCTCACGGACCTCTACCTGGTGAAGAATGGTCAAGAGATCGATGTGACCTAGCGTTTCCGAGAGGGTTAGCGGCAGTTCTTTTTCATACAGGGTGGGAAAGAGCAATGCGGTTAGCTCATAGGCTGATTTTTCACCATCGGCTAGCATGCGGCGCAGCGTATCCGTCCGCTCCCAGTTTTTTTGCAAGCGTGTGAGTACCAGCTCCCGATGATTGATGACCGGCTCTCCATGACCAGACAGCACGAGATCAATCTCCTGATCTGCACACATCTGCAAAGCAGTTCGGTATTGCACCAGCGTTAACGGGCGGGCCCCTGAACGATCCCGGGGTGGCTCGATAAAGGCATTTGAGGAAATGTGCTTTATAATGTGGTCCCCGCCGATCATGACACGGTCTTTTTGTCGATACAAGGAAAGATGGCTTTGACTGTGACCAGGCGTATACAGTACCTTCCAATCAGACAAATGAGGGACTACCTGTTCATGCTTTAGCAAACCGTCAATTTGACTAGGCTCCGAGAAGGTTTTCATGAGTTGATGAAATTTTTCAATGATGATCAGCTTCTCTTCTGGAACGCCTGCTTTTTTATAGAGGTCTGTAAAAAAGCGATCGTGAAAACCGATGAAGTCTTCATCCTGTTCTACGTAAGGAGCAGCCTGTGGATGAGCAAGTGTCGTTGCGCCAGAGACTTGTCTGACTTTTTCCAGCAAGCCGCAATGATCCACGTGATGGTGCGTCAAAACTACCTGCTCAATGTCTTCCACGCTGTAACCGATGGAAGCTAAACCTGTCGTAAGTGCCTGCCACGCAGCCTCTGTTAGCGGACCGACATCCACTAACGTCAGCTTCTCTCCTTTTACCACATACACATTGACTGGCCCCACATTAAACGGGGTTGGTATCTCCAGACAAAATACATCCGGGGCCATTTCTGTCACGATCTCGTTGCTTTGCCCTGCTGCCATCTATTTTCACCCAACCTTCTCTTCACTTTTTTCCAGTGCCTGCTAAAAAGAGAAAAGAGCCACTGTTTTGGCTCTATGCTAACACAACTTGATTTCTCCCTGAATTTTTCGCTTCGTACAAGGCCACATCCGCCTGATGGAACAAAGCTTCTACGCTAAGATTTACGTCAAGCTCCTTATTCCATTTGGCAAGGCCGCACGAGATCGTCACTCGCGGAGATGTTTGCTGTTCTACGCACTCCCGAATTCTCTCGGCGACGGTATGTGCCGTAGCCTTGTCCACTCGCGGCAAATAGACGGCAAGCTCCTCTCCACCCCAGCGCGCGGCAATATCCGTTTCGCGGATACTGTGCCGTATAAGATCGGATACCTGAATCAATACTTCATCGCCAACCTGGTGGCCAAACGTATCATTCACCGTCTTGAAGAAATCAATATCAATCAGGATCAGTGAGCCGTACGGGTCTTTTTCCAGCGAGGACCTGACTCGTTCGTTCAGATGCCTGCGCGTGAACAGCCCTGTCAGGTTGTCCGTAATCACCATGCGCTCCATTTCGTTATGGAGCACAGCATTGGTCATCGCCAGACTCGCATGTTGTCCGAATATTTCGAGGAGCTTGTAGTCGTCAAAACTAAAAAAATGATAGCGTGAATCAGCGACTAAAAGGACTCCACTGACTTCTCCCTCGACAACTAGCGGTACGCCCATCAGCGAAGAGCAAGGCATCAGTGAAAACGGTAGCGGTCCAGAACCTGGCTGCGCCAAAAGCAATGCCTGTTTGTTCAAGAGTATTTCCTGAAATGGCTTTTCTGAGGCCTGAATACTCATGCCATTATACGCAGGAATCGAAGACGAAAGGACCTGAAAATTGTCTTCCCCGGGCGTCTTGTTTAAAATTGCACAAAATTCTGCATCAAACGTAGCCCGCATCATGGTGGTCACAAAGTCCAAAATCTCCTTTAAATTGAGACTTCGGTTCAACTGCCTCGCCATTTCGTTGATCAATCGTAGCTCACGGATCAAATTACGTGATTGCTGATATAGTTGTGCATTTTCAAATGCAGTCCCAGCGGTATCAGCCAAAATCGCGATGTAGTTTGTTTCGTGCTGACTCAAGGAAACCAGCTGATCCGATGTCACCTGCAGCACTCCGTATATTCCTTGCTTACCGAGAAGTGGAGCGGCGATCACAGTCATCTGCTGATCGCCTTGCTCGATTTCATCAACAACCAGTCTGCCTTCCAAATATGCCTTGGTGCTAGTCGATGGCTCCTCCTCATGAAAGGAAAGCTGTTTCACTGGAGTAGTAGCATTCGGTTCCACCGTCAGGAACAGCTCCACTGATAAGTAAGGATACAAAATCGGGATGCTGGTCACGATCTCATGTAGAACATCGTTCACATCAATCGATGCCTGAATCTTGGACATCAGTTGGTACAAGAGGTCCTTTTTGCTCGCTTCCCGGCGCAGTTCGTCAGACATCATCGCTCGCCATAGGGCACAACTCGCTTTGCCCCCTACCTCTTGCAAAAACGCAACATCGCGTTCATCATACTTATAATCGAGCTCGTCCGGAGAAAGATGTAAAAACAGTGCGTATAGCGGACTATCATTGAAGCTGATCGGAACGACAACGATCCGATTATTCTCCAGTACTGCAGGCGTGACCGGATCAGTACCAAAGCGGGATACCAAATGGGTAATTTGGATCAGTCCATAATCTACTTCTTGTGTAGTGACAAACTCTTGGGGAATCAATAAGCCATTTTCCGATAGCTTGACTGCTGAGCAATAGCCCTTTTGAATAATTTCACTGATCTGGCCCGTCAGGCTTTCTAGTAATTCTCGCGTGGTGTCATGCAAGGTCAAATCCATGACGATTTGACTTGTAACATGCTGGATGTATGCGTCATATCCCATTCGGATCAACGGCTCGAGCCCACGCATGTACGAGGTAAGGTCGAAATCAATTTCCGCCCGGGGAGTTACCATCCCGACCACTGCACGTATCTCACCGTCCTGCTCGTGCAGAGGAAATGCTCCGTAGACAAGAGAATCCTCACTGCTGACCCTCACTACGATCTGACTCGTGCTGATTGATTCCTTTACGTAGTCATTCAACTCCCCGATTGGCGGAGAATCTTTTCGCAGTTCAAGCTCTTGAGGGTTCCATGATTGACCAACCTGCATCTCTATGATGTTAATGACACGGCCCCCGGAATCTGTCAAGAAAAGGATGCCTGGGCGCTTTTCCGGCCAAGATTGCAAAATAAAATGGGCCGTGTAGGAAAAGACTGTCTCTAACTTCCCCAACATTTTACTTGACACGAGAAACTCCCTCTCTCAGCATTTTCTCAACGTGTAAAAAACAGTTAGCACCTTCACCCGTGTGAAAGCATTTTGCTTAATCCTTCTGGAACTAAGATTCTAAATGGTCTGTATCATTCACTTGCAAAACATTCCAAAAATCTGTAAAGCGGAATTTGGTTATCCCGGTATTGTCTATCCGAGTAATGCCAGTTCCTTGCTCCCCTGATGTTACAAAATGTAAAAAGCTGTTGATAAGCCCGCCGTGAGATACAACGACAATTGTCTCGTTCGGATGAGCTTTCGCCAGCTCCGTTAATGCAGTTACAGCACGTTTTTGCATACACTCAAACGTTTCAATTCCGCAAGCTGCCTCATCTTGGTTTTCAAAACGAGCACGAATCTCCTCGTAGGTAAGCCCCTCCCACTGACCATAGCAGCGCTCACGCAAGGTTGGGAGTGTGGACACAGTATAATCGAAGTTTTGGGCAATCCTCGATGCAGTTTCACGTGCGCGGCTTAAATCACTCGAGTAGACAGCGTGGACCGATTCGCCCTGAAAACGACGAGCCACCTGTTCTGCCTGACGCAATCCCAGCTCATTTAAGTCAATATCGCTGTGCCCTTGTATGCGCCGGATCTGATTCCACTCTGTTTCTCCATGGCGAATGAGATACATGATGGTTTCCAAGACGACAAATCTCCTTTTATAGCAAACTGTGGATAGTACTCTTTATTATATAAGAAGCATGTTCACAATTCTAGATTGATCAACAAAACATTTGGTACAAAATTCCTATATCATCCATCGCTTTTACCAATGCCCGGACACATTTTTCCTGAAAGGGATGAAACGAACGGAAACTTTTACTCGTCAGAGGTGATAAGTGAAAGATACTGACATCGTTGGAGGGGTCCACATGAAACCATGGTTTATTCGATCAAGCTCCGTTTTATTAACTGCAAGTCTCTTGTTACCGATTGCACACGCACAGGCACAAACGCCTTCTACTTCAGTCAGCAAAATGGCATCTGGCAGCACACAAGGCAACAACACCGTTTTCGCTGCTGCCAGCAAAGTTAAGCTGACAAAGGAGGCCGCGCTCTCTATCGCAAGCAAGCTTGTTCCAACTAGCGGGCTTGAACTGAGCAATGTCTCTTTGCGCTCAGCCGATTCCTGGCGTACATTCCCAGAATGGTCGTTTAGCTGGGTCAAAAAAGAAGCGAACAGCCAGGATATCAATCTCTCCTATAGCGTCAGCATTCACGCCGACACTGGTGAGCTAACTAGCTATTCGCGCTATGATCGCACAGATTCCAGTCTACCTTATGCAAAACGAATCTCTTATCAACAAGCAAAAGGCTTTGCAGAGAATTTTCTCGCGAAGTACAACGCAGGCAAAGCTGATGAGACACGCCTGTATTTGCGTGATATGCCAGAGCCTAAAACACCATTGAACAATGATTTCTCCTACACGTTCCGCTTCGTTCGAGTCGTCAATGGCGTCCTGTTCCCGGATAACGGCATTGACATCTCGGTTAACGGTGCTGGAACCGTTACGAATTACTCGCTTTCCTGGAATGACGTAAATTTTGAAAAGGCGACCGATACCATTTCTGAAGAAGAAGCGGAAAAGAAGCTGTTCGGTCTGGCAAAGGCCAGCCTCTCTTATCAGTTAGCATGGGAGCGCACAGGTGCGGACCGCAATAAGCCGATTTTAGGCTACATGAACCCCTTTACGTTTTATGTGGATGCCGTGGATGGAAAAGCTCTGGGTCCATCTCTTTCTCCTCGCAGCTCCACCACTGATCCGATCCCGGTCAGCACCAAGAAGCTACCAGCGCGTCATTCGGGCAAAGCCCTTTCCCAGGATGAAGCTGTCAACATGGTAACGAATTTGTTTGATCTAAATGGCTACAAGCTCAGATCCAGCAATTACAGTGAATCCGATTATCGCAGCAACCGTCCTGTCTGGAACCTGGAATTCATGAGCGAGAGCAAATCGGACGTCCGCTACGCTTACGTATCCATCGACGCGGAAACAGGTGATATTTATTCCTATAACAAGGACCTTCCGATGGTAAAAGAGAAAGACAGCGAGAAGTCCGCGAAGAAGCAAAACCCTGAGAAGCTCAAGGAAAAGGCGATGGAATCGATCCGCAAATGGACGCCGACCTCTGCAAACGTGTTGTTCTTGAATGATAATAACCCTGGTGACGAGCAGATTTACAATTCAGATCGCTATCACATCAGCTTTACCAGATATATTGGCGATATTATGGCTGCAAGCGGCTCTGCGTTCTTCTCTTTTGACACCGAGTCGGGCGAAATCTTGTCTTACAGTACCGAAAGTGGAAGCGAGTCTTACCCAGAGCAGCCACCGAAGCATATCTCTGCCGAAGAAGCTGTCGACGCATGGTCGAAGGAAGCGGAGGTTGAAGCTGTTTACATGCTGACCCCTCTCACTCCAGAAGAACAACAGAAAATACAGCAACAGTCGTCCTATACTCCGAAGCGGTCTGCAAAGCTAGTGTACCGTGCGACTACGACTCCTCTGGATCAGCCGTATTTCCTGGACGCGACCACAGGTGAATGGCGTTCACTCGCATCTGGCAAAACCCTAAGCTTGCACCGTGCTGCACCTGAGGATTTAAAAGGACATCCTGCCGAAAAAGAACTGATGCTGATGTACGAATATGATGCACTCTCTCTAGAAGATGGAAAAATCATGCCGCAGAAGCAAATTACCCGTGGTGAAATGATCGAAATGCTGATGATCAGCCTCAATCAAGGACGCCATTATCCGATGTACGCAGCTGACCGAAAAGCTACCTACAGTGACGTTGCCAACGGTTCCCGCTACTTCTCTGCAGTTGAGTCAGCGGTCGATCGCGGGCTGCTCGACAAAAATGCGTCCAAGTTAAATCCAGATGAAGCCATCAATCGTGAAGAGTTGGCTGATATGATTGTACGCGCTCTTGGTTACAGCAAGCTTGCCGACTACTCCGGCATGTTCCAATCCCAGCTCACTGACATTACGGGTACAAAGCATCGCGGCTCTATCGTCATCGCAACCACTTTAGGTATCGTTCCGACAGACAAACAAACCTTCCAGCCACAAGCTAAAGTGTCACGCGCTGACGCTGCCATCACCTTTACTCGCTTCCTCGAAAAACGAGGCGAGCAGGATACACAACCTATCGTTTTCCGGGACTAAGAAGGTCGGCAAAAAAAGCCATCCAAGCCACTGCTGGCAATGGATGGCCCTTTCTTTTTGCTTGACTTACAGATGCCTATCCGAGTATTATTGATTGTATGTGTACAGGGTAGCATTGATTGTAGGTAAAAACGGAAGGATTCATCCTCTTAGTTCCCTCCCTTTCAGGCAGCGGCTGAACTACCTGTGAGGAGCACGATGCGGAAACGCTACCGTCTGAAGTTCGTGTAGATAAAGTAGGAACTAACCTGCCGGAAGTAAACACCTGCGAATCCATATTAAAGGAGAATGAAATTATGTCACGTTACACAGGACCTCGTCACAAACTGGCCCGTCGTCTGGGTATCTCTCTCGATGGTACAGGAAAAGACATCAAACGCAACTATCCTCCTGGTCAACACGGTCAAAACAACCGTCGTAAACTGAGCGAGTATGGTCTCCAGTTGCAAGAAAAGCAAAAGCTGCGCCACATGTTTGGCCTTAACGAAAAACAATTCCGTCGCACTTTCGACCATGCTAACAAAATGGCTGGCGTAGTGGGCGAAAACTTCATGAAATTGCTGGAATCCCGCCTGGATAACGTAGTTTACCGTATGGGCTTTGCACCAACTCGCCCTGCTGCTCGTCAGCTGGTAAACCATGGTCACTTCCTGGTAAACGGCAAAAAAGTGAATATCCCATCCTACCGTGTACAACCGGGTGATGTGATCACTATTCGTGAAAAGTCCCGTGGTCTGCAATTGATCAAGGACTCCTTGGAAAGCCGCAATTTCCTGCCGAACTACATCACATTCAACGATGCTGCAGCTGAAGGTACTTTCACTCGTCTCCCAGACCGTGAAGAAATGCCAGCTGAAATCAACGAAGTTCTGATCGTTGAGTTCTACAGCCGTTAATCGTTTGAGGATGAAAAGAGTAGCGCCGCTCGTCGGCCTACTCTTTTTTGTTTTTCACCTCACTCCTCTCCTCGCACAAGCCACTCCTCATTCGACTTTTTTTGCCAACTTACGCCTTTCAAACGATGTCTTTTAGGGAGCATCCTATTTTTCATAGTTATAGTGACAAAATCGCTATTCATGCATACAAACTTGGATCTGTCAACTTCGCAGCTTCTATCCCTACAGGTTCCTCGTATGGTATAATCAGGGGGTATGCTAGGGGGTCGTAATAATATGTCGAATAACCACACATCTTCCTCTGAACCGCCAAAGAAAAAACGCAGACGCAGCCGTGGAAGGACGATTTGGATCATCGTTCAGCTGCTATTTCTGCTAGGGCTTATGGGAGCCGCAGCGGCCGGGGGAATCGTGACAGGTTATGTTGCCTCGCTCGTAAAGGACGAGCCTGTTCGCAACAAAGCGGAGTTGGAAAACAAGATTTTCACGAACTACCTTACCGGATTCGCCTACTACAATGACGGCACTCTTATCGGGCAATTACGCGCCGAAGAGGGCGATCGGCGGTTGGTGAAAAAAGCAGATGTTTCGCCCTATTTGATTAATGCCATCATCGCAACCGAGGACAAAAATTTCTACCACCATAACGGGATAGCATTTCAATCCACGCTGCGCGGGGCAATCCAGGAATTTACCAATCAACCAGTCGTAACCGGTGGTAGTACGATCACACAGCAGCTAGTTAAAAATACGATTCTCTCCGCCGAAGTAAGCCATACCCGTAAAGTACGGGAAATCTTCAGCGCGATGCGGATCGAGCGCATGTTTTCCAAAGACCAGATTCTAGAAGCCTACATGAACGAAATCTACTTCGGGAAAAACGCCAATGGCTCCAACGTTTACGGCGTTCAGGCAGCTGCAAAAGGGATCTTTGGAAAAGATGTTAAAGAGCTGAATCTCAGCGAAGGATCTTATCTGGCAGGCATGATTCAAAATCCGGGCGCCTACGCTCCTTTTGGCAATGAAAGCTATTCGCGAGGCAAGGAACGCCAAAAAATGGTATTGGACCGCATGCTGGAAAATGGCTACATCACCCAAAACCAATACGATGCAGCCTACAAAACAGATTTAAAAGCGCAATTGGCCAAACCAACTCAACAGGCATACCGTGAAGTTCCATTTTTGATGATGGAAATTGAAGAACGCGCAGCTAGGCAGTTAGTTGACGCCGACCTCAAGGAAAAAGGTCGTGACAAATCAACGATCGGACGCAATGAGTACCGTCAATTGATTGAAGAAAAACGACGCGACCTCCTGCGAAAAGGCTACAAGGTCCATACAACGATTAACAAGAACGTGTATGATATCATGCAAGCGATCGCAGCTGATCCGAACAACTTTGGAAAAAATCGTTCGTATACGATCCGCCGCTCAAACGGCAAAACGGAGAAAATCGAGAATGCCCTGGAAGAGGTCGGCGCAATGCTGATCCATAACAAAACGGGTGCGATTCTCGGGATGATCGGTGGGCGTGACTTTAAAGTTGAACAGACTAACCATGCTACCGCTCCCCGTCAGCCTGGTTCGGCGATGAAGCCGCTCGCTGCTTATGCGCCGGCATTTGAGCTCGGCATTTTGCAGCCAGCTTCTCCACTCGATGACTCACCAGTACTGCTCGCAGATGGCCAAAACGGCTCTCACCTGCCGAAGAACTGGAATAACAAATGGCAAGGAATCATGAGTGCACGTGAAGCGTTGCGGATGTCATGGAACATCCCGGCAATCAAGACTTACCTCAAGGTCGGCATACCGACAGCACTTGAATACGTAAAGAAAATGGGAATTACTACCCTGGTTGATGCAGACAACTACGCTGCCACGGGAGTAATCGGCGGACTTACATACGGTACGACCGCTGAGGAAATCACGAATGCCTATGCTACCTTTGCAAATAATGGCTCTTTTGTGGATGCCTACCTCATTGATCGAATCGAGGATAGTCAAGGGGCTGTCATTTACCGTCACGAATCACAGCCTGTACAAGTTTACAGCGAGCAAACCTCTTACCTGATCACTGACATGATGCGCTCCGTCGTGAATGCAGGTACAGGGACACATATTCGCAAATATGTACCTCGCAAAGTAGATGTAGCAGGTAAAACCGGTACAACCAATAA
Source organism: Brevibacillus reuszeri (assembly GCF_002897295.1). GTDB lineage: Bacteria > Bacillota > Bacilli > Brevibacillales > Brevibacillaceae > Brevibacillus > Brevibacillus reuszeri_A. The sequence continues at coordinate 53,169 of NZ_BEXF01000022.1, read as the reverse complement.
CAGTAACGACCTCTGGTTTGTCGGCTATACTCCAGAGCTGTCAATGGGTGTCTGGGTCGGCTTCGATGAACCGTATCCGATGCCAGATGCAGACAAGTACGTGCCTATGGTGGTATGGGGCAAGGTCATGAAGGAAATTATCGAAAAGCAGCCAGAGCTCTCTCCACCTGATGCTACCTTTAAAAAGCCGGAAGGAATCGTAAGTGCAACCGTCGACTCGAAGTCCGGTCTGCTGCCGAGCGAGCTTTCCAGAGAAGCAGGCCACACCATTACCGACATATTCAATCGCCGCTTTGTTCCTACAAAAGTAGATGACTCCCATCAAAAAGCGCGCTTGATTACGTATAATGGCGAGAGATATTTGGCTAAAGAAGGAACACCTGATGATTTTGTATCAGAAGGCGTCTTCTTCCGTTCTCCTGATCCGCTCCCAACCAAGGAGCAAATCCAGGCGAAAAACTCTAAAGTGGCTGTCCAACCGCCAGACTGGGAGCAGCGACTTCCTGATCGCGAGGATCCACGTACAGAAGTAGCAGGAGCCCCTTCTGCTCCGAGTGGACTTACTGCCAATAACAATGGCAAACAGGTCGTTCTGAGCTGGCAATCTGCCAAGGAAGCTGACCTGCTTGGCTATCGCATCTATCGCGCGGACGCTCAAAACGGATTTGTTCACGTCTCCACTGTGAAGGATCCTTCCGTATTGACGTTTGATGCAGGTGCAGGCGGTAATTTCGGTTACTACGTCACTTCTGTTGATATTTCCGGAAATGAATCTCAGCCTTCTGCGATCGCTTCGGTCGGCTCGGGCTCGCATATATGGGAGCTTCCAGATCCAAATGCCGGCACCGAAAATCCAGATGGAAATGTGACAACCAATCCGGGTACAAACAATGGACAAACCAATCCACCAGATACGACAACGCCACCTGATGGTCAAGAGAGCAATGGATCAAATTCGTCCAATGCAGTTCCTCCTTCTGCTCCTAAATCGTTGTCTATTAAGGCAAATGGCGGGAGTATGAAGCTGCAATGGAAAGAAAACAAAGCGGCTGACCAAGTCATTGCCTACAACATTTATTTCAGTCCAGACGCTGCCAGTGGCTATCTGCTTCTCGACACAGTATCGGCTACGAGCTACACCCATTCAACAAACGGAACAAACGGTACCTACTACGTCACTGCAGTCAATAGTTACGGAGAATCGTCACAATCCAACAGCGTATCTGCAACACCATAGAATAAACTTACAGCAAGAACTCACAGAGATGGTTATCACGCCATCTCTGTTTTTTACACAAAAGGCTAAAACAGGAGGTACGAATGGACCACGTCAAGCGCTATCATTCCACGAGCATGACTGTGAATGGAAAAGAATTGTTCATTGAAGGTCCCATTTCTGGAAGCGAGCTTGCCACATTGCGGTTTGACGAGGGGCTCAAGGCTTTTCGTGTTCCAGAACAACAGCACGAGGCACTCATCGAAATTGCAGATCTTCCTGAAGGCAGGATCATTGTTGCCCGAGATGGCGATCTCGTTCTTGGCTATGTCACCTTTCTCCATCCGGACCCACTCGAGCGCTGGTCGCAGGCAAAGCTTCCGGATCTTCTAGAGCTCGGCGCAATCGAAATCTGCCAATCCGTAAGAGCTGGCGGTGTGGCAAAAAAATTGCTCGAAGTCTCCTTTTTAGATGACGCCATGGAAGACTACATCGTAATCGCAACCGAATATTATTGGCACTGGGATCTGAAAGGAACTGGCCTGGACGTGTGGCAATACCGAAAAGTAATGGAAAAGGTGATGGGCAGCGTCGGTATGAGCTGGGTAGCGACTGATGATCCCGAAATATGCTCCCACCCCGCCAATTGCTTAATGGCCAGAATTGGCGACCGCGTCCCTCCAGAAACCGTTGTGGCATTTGACGCCATACGCTTTCAAAATCGATTTCTGTACTAATTCTGTCGTCCTCTCTAGGAAAAAAGGAGGTCTCTCTCATGCGCGTAGAAGATATCATGCGAAAAACGGTGATCACCGTAAATCCCACGACCCCGATCGGGGAAGCATTACTCCTGCTTAGAGCCAACAGAATCCGGCACCTGCCAGTTATCGAGAGAGACATTCTTGTCGGCATCGTCTCTGACCGTGACCTGCGGGATGCCTTGCCATCTCGTCTCATCACTCACGATGATGACGAAACGGTCCTGCAAAAACCGGTAGCGGACATCATGAAAAAGCATGTCATTACCGCCCACCCGCTTGATTTTATCGAGGATGCAGCCCTCCAGATATACGAGCATAAAATCGGTTCTCTCCCTATCGTCGAAGGCAACCGGCTCGTTGGCATGATTACCGAATCCGATTTATTTTCCAGCTTAATTGAATTGTTCGGTGTGAACAGGCCGAGCTCCCACATCGAGGTTCAGGTCGATGATCGTGTCGGAATGCTCGCAGAAGTAAGTCAAATCTTTCGGGAAGCACACGTAAATGTATCGAGCGTTATTGTCTATCCTTGCAAGAAGGCAAACAAAAAGAATCTGGTTTTCCGCGTTCAAACGATTGATCCTCGCGCGGTCATGCAGCTGCTTACTGACAAAGGATTCACGGTTGTCGGTCCGACGGAAGGAGAGGTATTCCTGTGAGCCGCAATGCTCGTCTGATCTACTCTCCGGACTACACGCAGTATTATTTTAACGATGATCATCCTTTTAACCAGCGGCGTTTGCTTCTTACTCACGATCTGATGAGCAGCTTCGGAATTCTCACGGAGGCAGACATCCTTGCTCCCCGGCTTGCCACTGATGAGGAGCTCACCCTGGTGCATGATCCGCGCTACATCCAGTTTGTCCGCGATCAGGGCCACAGCGAAAAAGAACTCCCTCAGGCGGGAAGCTACGGTCTGGGCACGGAAGACGTTCCTTGCTTTGCCAATATGCATGAATCTGCTGCGCTCATTGTCGGTGGTACGCTGAATGCCGTGGATGCCGTGATGAAGGGACAATCACAGCACGCCTTTAATCCTGCTGGCGGATTGCATCACGCCTTTTCTGGTCGTGCCTCTGGCTTTTGTATTTACAACGACTGCTCTGTAGCGATTGCGTACATGCGCAAGCATTGGAATGCCCGCGTCTTGTATATTGATACAGATGCTCACCACGGAGACGGTGTGCAATGGTCCTTTTACGACGATCCGAATGTCCTGACTATTTCCATGCATGAAACAGGCAAATATTTGTTTCCGGGTACTGGTAATACGACTGAACGCGGGGATGGGTCTGGATACGGCTATTCCATAAATGTTCCTTTGGATGCGTTTACAGAGGACGATTCTTTCTTGGACATTTATCAAGAGCTGGTGACTAAGCTCGTCAAAGGCTTCAAGCCAGATGTGATCCTGACCCAAAATGGCTGTGACGCACACGCGTACGATCCGCTTACGCATCTCTCCTGTACGATGAAAATTTATCAGGAGATTCCCCGTCTCGCCCACCGCTTGGCCCATGAATATTGCGATGGACGGTGGATTGCGGTCGGTGGCGGTGGATACGATATATGGCGGGTCGTCCCTCGTGCCTGGACATTGTTATGGAGTGAGATGAGCGATCAGCCTTTGAGTGACCAGCCTCTCCCCAATGAATGGCTTGAGCGTTGGCAGCCGCAGTCTGAGCTGCAATTACCCCCCCGTCTGTTTGATGAAGGGTTTCCTGCGATTCCTCGGCGCGCAGAAATCACGGAAAAAAATCGGCTGACGCTGGAGCGGGCAATTATGTATGGGCCTACCGGGACGAATTCAAGCAAGGAGTAATGCATCGTTCGTTCATACTTCTGTGGAGGAGAGGAAAAAGGAGAAAATGCTCCAGCTTCTTGGGGACCTTGCATGGGGGTCATTCCTGTACAGCTACATGGAAAAAGAGAAACCGCGTCCAAAGTGGTTGGTCCCCAAAGAGCTTCGCCTTTTCTCCTTTTTCCTCCAACAGCTTTTGGTTTGCACCATCGCTACTTTTTTGAGGGATGGTCACGGTGGCTTTTTTGGGGACGATGAGGGGTATCATGGATGTAATACATTTGTATAGAAAAACGGCCTCTCCGAAGAGAAGCCGTTTTTTGTGTGTTCTGTTCTTTATTTGTTGCCAACTAGCTCTTCCAGCTCGGATGGAGCATAGCCTTTTACGGCTTTATCTCCTACTACGGTTACTGGTACGCCCATGAAGCCGAAGCGTTCGACTTCTTCCTGGTAGGCGCGGCTGGTCATGACATCACGGACCTCGAAGGAAATTCCTTTGGCTTTCAGCCATTCTTTGACCAGATTGCAGTCTACACAATTTTTCGTGGAATAGACGATCACTCCAGCGTCTTGCGAGGTCGCTTTGAGCATATTGCGAACGATCGCGTACGAGCGCTCAGAAGCGAGCTTAGTAAACTCAGCAAAGTTTACGTGAGCGGAACCGTCAGCCTTGTCCGACATAGAACGAACAACAACAAATGGTACGCTATTCATCGCGCACACTTGTCCGACAGAAGCGCCCTCCATCTCCGTGCAGTGTGCTTGAAATTGCTCGTGCAGCCATTGTACTTTTTCCCGGCTAGCCACGAATTGATCGCCTGACAGAATTCGTCCGCTAACTACTTGTATACCGGCATCCAGCTCTTTTCCCGCATCGATTGCTTGCTGAATTAGGTCTTGGTCCGCACTCCAGATCCACTGTTCTGTAAACGGAATCTGGCCTGGCGCGAAGCCGAGCGGCGACACATCGATATCATGCTGAATGCAATCAGTTGAGACCACGATATCACCAATATTCAGGTCAGGATGGACGGCTCCGGCTACTCCTGTAAAAATGACACGCTCTACTTGATACGTATCAATCAAAATTTGGGTGGTCACTGCTGCATTTACTTTGCCAACACCCGATTTGCACAGAACGACTTCTTTGCCTTCCATAACACCAGCATAGTAAGTGATGCCAGCCTTTACTGTTTTCGTCGGCTGCTCCATCGCTTCCAAATACAGCGCAATTTCCTCATCCATTGCGCCGATAATTCCGATCCGCATCATCCATCCCCCTCTTGCTGCTATTCTACTCGTTATCCGTGAATCAAGACTGCTCCGGTCTAGTGCTTTCCCGGTACTCGATTCGATGCGGCAGAAGTACGACATGCTCTTCTACGTTTTCGTTATTCATATATTTAGTCAACAGGCGCATAGCCACAGCACCGATATCATACATAGGCTGTACAACAGAGGTCAGTCGTGGGCGAACCATTTCCACCAGACGAATATTGTCATGACCGATCACTTCAATATCATTTGGTACATGGAGTCCGGAGTCTTGAATCGCATGAATCGCTCCAATGGCCATTTCATCATTCGCTGAGAAAATCGCTGTAGGCGGTTCCGTCAGCTTGATGAAGTCCTTTGTCACGCTGAGACCTGACTCATAAAAGTAATTTCCTGTAGCAACCAGCTCATCGTTCAGGCCGATTCCTGCATCTACCAAAGCTTTTTTGTAGCCTTCAAAGCACATCAGACCACCGAGTGGATCATTTAGAGGTCCTGTAATCATGGCGATGCGCTTGTGTCCACGATCAATCAAGGCCTGTGTCGCGTCGTAAGCTGCCTGGAAGTGGTCGATACTCACCGACGGCAGCACGTTATCAGCGTCGCGTGTAGCGGCCAGAACGGTCGGTACAGAGGTGCTGGTAAGTGCCTGCAGGTGATCTTCCTTAATCTCCGCACCCATGAACAAGAGCCCGTCCACCTGCTTTTCAAGCAAGGTATTGATCAGCTGCAATTCCTTTTCCATGCGTTGGTCGGAGTTACACAAAATGATGTTGTACTTGTACATGGTGGCGATATCTTCAATTCCGCGTGCCAACTCAGAGAAAAATAAACTGGAGATGTCCGGGATGATGACACCGACTGTTGTTGTTTTTTTGCTGGCGAGACCACGTGCGACTGCATTGGGTCGATATCCCAAGCGATCAATTGCAGCCAACACCTTTTTTCGGGTTAAAGGTTTTACGTTTGGATTCCCGTTAACAACACGGGAGACCGTCGCCATAGAAACCCCCGCTTCTCTTGCCACATCGTAGATAGTAACCGGCATCACACACCCTCACTTTCCCCATATTCTGGTTTTCATAATTATTTTCATAAATATATGCACTTATGATACGACAAGCTGTAAGTGGTTGCAATCGTTTTTACAGCTTGCGTATCCTCTTACTTCATTAGTTTGTTCATTGTTTTCAACAGCTCGTCAATGACCTCGCTATCGCCCTGCTGAATACGCTCCATGACACAGCTTTTCATGTGTCCCTCGAGGAGTATTTTACCAACCGCATTCAGTGCAGATTGAACAGCGGCGATCTGATTGAGAATGTCGTCACAGTAAACATCCTTCTCCACCATCCCGCGAATTCCACGTATTTGTCCTTCTACGCGATTAAGTCTGGAAACGAGATTCGACTTGATTTTATCCGTCCGGGGAGTGGCTCGTTCAGACGAGCAGCATTGGTCGTGTTCATTCATCTGGCACATCCTCCTTCGCCGATATAGCACGTACTCCTAGCTTACTTGGTCGCAAGTTTTTCGTCAAATGAGAAAGGCCCTCCCGTATGCTGGAAGGGCCTTTCGTTCTGACTGAATTATCCGCGGGAAGCAACTGCTTCACCTTTGTACAGTCCAGAAGCAATCAGCTCGTCTACAAATTCATTGAATTGCGGGATGTTCAGCTGCTGCTTCGCATCGGAGAGAGCCACGTCTGGATCAGGGTGAACCTCAACCATAATACCGTCAGAGCCAACCGCGATACCAGCCTTCGCGCAAGGCAGGAGCAGATCACGACGACCTGTGGAGTGCGTCACGTCTACAAATACAGGCAAGTGAGTCTCTTGTTTGAGAAGCGGTACAGCAGAGATGTCCAGTGTGTTGCGAGTCGCTTTTTCATACGTACGAATACCGCGCTCACACAGCATGACTTGTGTATTGCCCTCAGAGAGAATGTATTCTGCTGCGTAAATGAATTCCTCGATTGTTGCTGCCAGACCACGCTTCAGCAAAATCGGTTTGTTTACACGACCAGCCGCTTTCAACAGCTCAAAGTTTTGCATGTTGCGCGCACCGATTTGAATCACATCGATGTACTGCGAAGCCATCTCGAGGTCACCAGGCGTCACGATCTCACTGATCGTTACGAGGTTGAATTCATCCCCGATGCGCTTCAGGATTTGCAAGCCTTCCTCACCCAAGCCTTGGAAATCGTATGGGGAGGTACGTGGCTTGTAAGCTCCGCCACGCAATGTACGCAGACCGCGCTCAGCATGGTTTTGCGCTACTGCTCTTACTTGCTCGTAGCTTTCAACCGAGCAAGGTCCCGCAATCAGAATCGGGTTGCTTCCGCCAAATTCTACACCTTTTACTGTGATAACAGTGTCTTCGGCTTTTTTCTTGCGGCTAACCAGTAGAACCTTTTTCTTTTCGTCGTTTTGCAGATCCAAAGATACTTGGAAAATTTGCTTGAACAAATGACGGACAGTGCTGTCATTGAAAGGTCCCTTGTTATTTTCTACCAGTAGATTGAGCATTTGGCGCTCGCGCTCTGGATCAAAGCGGTTGCTTCCCTGCTTTTCCTTTTCTTTGCCCACCTCTTGAACGAGGGCTGCGCGCTTGTTGATCAGCTCAAGAATTTCCAAGTTGATCTCATCTATTTGTTTGCGCATAACTTCGATTTGATCGTGTGCCATCTCTCTCCACTCTCCTCTTTTTATAGTTGCTTCTGCGTACAGCTCATTTAAAATTAGGGTTATTATAATTGATTCGAAGTCCCTTGTCAGCAGTTTAGCGCCAAAAAGCGCGAAAGTAAATTGTAAATATTTTTCCGCATTTGCATAAAGTTCGCCAAACTCGAAGAAGATTCCTTGTTTCGACAGGATTCTTTTCGTTTCGAGTCGAACTGTTCATACATATGTTTTCCATATTTTATTTACTGATACTCATCTGGAACGAGGAGTGACCTACCTTTGTCAGAACATACAGAAACAGCCTCCACTGAGCTGATTTTTTCATTAGATATTGGCACACGAAGCGTCGTTGGGCTGATTGTCGAGGCTGATGGCGACCAGTTTCGCGTATTAGACTGCGCGATTCGAGAACACGATGAGCGTTCCATGCTCGACGGACAAATCCACGATATTATTGCTGTAGCCAAAGTGATCCAACAAATAAAAGAAGAACTGGAACAAAAATATGGAAAGCTGCATCAGGTGGCTGTAGCTGCTGCTGGCCGCTCTCTGCGTACACGCCGAGTCCGTATCGACATGCCGCTCTCCCGTCATGCCTTCATTACGCGCGATGATGTAGTCACTCTGGAGTTTGCCGCTGTACAGGAAGCGCAAGCCCAACTCGCGAAAGAACTGAACGAGCAGGATGTGACCCGTTATTACTGCGTAGGCTATAGTGTCGTGAACTATCATCTAGACGGCGAGCTTATCGGCAGCCTGATCGATCAGCGCGGCGACACAGCCAGTACAGACGTCATCGCTACCTTTTTACCACGGGTTGTTGTCGACTCTCTGATTGCTGCCCTAAAACGCTGCGATCTGGAGATGCAGGCTCTGACCCTCGAGCCAATCGCCGCGATCAATGTGCTCATACCCGTCACCATGCGTCGCCTCAACATCGCGCTCGTTGATATCGGAGCGGGTACATCTGACGTCGCTCTGACTGAGGAGGGCGCTATTACAGCATATGGCATGGTGCCTGTCGCAGGCGACGAAATTACCGATGCCCTGATGAATGCCTTTCTGCTGGATTTCCCGATGGCAGAAGAGGTCAAGCGTGTGCTTTCCACCGCTGAACATGTTACCTTCACAGATATTTTAGGCCTGGAGCAGACCATGAGCGCTGCTGAGGTAATTGCTGCTATCGACACTGATATCCAGGTCCTCGCAGAAAAAATCGCCTTTAAAATTATGGAGTTAAATGGAAAAGCTCCTCAGGCAGTAATGCTGATCGGCGGCGGTAGCTTGACACCTGGGTTGACGGGAAAAGTCGCTCAGGTGCTGCAAATTCCGGCAGCACGAGTCGCTGTACGAGGTGGCGATGCGATCAAGCAATTCGTAGGTGACCATCCGCTCTTGTCCGGGCCTGAATTCGTAACCCCTGTGGGGATTGCGGTAGCTGCACGCCGTCACCCTCTGCGTTATGTCACGGTTACAGTCAACGACAATCCAATCCGCATCTTTGACCTGCGGAAAATGACCTTAGGTGATGCCCTGATCGGAGCTGGTTTGGACATTCGTCGTCTGTATGGACGCCCTGGACTTGCTATGACCGTCACTATCAACGGCCGCATCAAAATGATTCCAGGCGGCCACGGCACACCGCCCGTTATTCAAAGAAACGGGGAAGCCGCGGGATTGGATACACCTATTGGGGATGGAGATATGATCGTGATCGTCGCTGGAGTAAACGGTGAGGATGCTCATGCTGAAGTAAAGGACTTGCTGGATCGTCTGGATACATTGGAAGTGATCTGCAATGACCGTCCGCTCTCTTTGGGTCCGATCATTTTGGTTAATGGTGAACCACAGCGGCTAGATGCTGCTCTCGTGGATCGCTGCGAGGTCGAGATTCGCCTGCCACGCACGATTGAGGAAGTGCTCCGCTCTGCCGAAATGTCAGCCGGTGGGGAGGAAGAGGCTACTCCTTACTTGCAGTTTAGCGTAAATGGACACAGCTATTCGATTCCATCTCGGAGCGAGGTTATCCTCCTCAACGGGAAAACCGCCTCACTCTCTGATTATGTCCGTCAGGGCGATGAGCTCGTTTATCGCAGAGAAGAAATCACTTCCCCCACCATTCGCGATGTCATTCCTTTGGATGAGTGGGTACAAGAGACCGTCACTGTTTTATTTAACGGGGAAAAGGTCGTGCTGCCTGTTGCACAGGTTGCTATCACGATGGATGGTCGTGTGGCAAGCCCAGAGGATACAGTAGTGGATGGCGCTGTAATCACAGTCAAATCGTCACCCTCTGCTACTCCTGTGTTCAGCGATGTGTTTCGCTTTGTTGAGGTTTCGCTGGAGAAGCCTGATCGGGAAAGCATCTCTGGCTTTGTCATGCTGGTCAATGGCGAGCTGGCAACCTTCCAGACTGAGCTGAAAAGCGGAGACAAGCTTGAGCTGTTTTGGGAGTAATAAGCCTTACGTAAAAAAGAAGAGCTGCCGAACTCAGACTTGAGTTGGTAGCTCTTTCCTGTTTCTATTCTTGTACAGCTTGGGCAATGGCATCTTTCGTAATTTTCCAGTGGGAGGTGTGCCATTTCACTTGACCATTCTCCAGCAAAAAGATTTGCGGGGATTCGTGCTTGATTTCAAAGCGATCTGCTACCGCATTGGATACTGGGCGGTCTTCGCGAACGAGGATGACAGCAGAAGGAACCGTATGATCTTTCACATACGCCTGGAACTCATCGTAGGCTGCCGTGCTGATCGGGCAGATCGTGCTATGCTTAAACAAAAGTCGTTTACCGTTTTCATTTACAAATTGGTCCAGCTCTTCAGTTGAGTGCAGCTGTTTTTGGCTCACAAACCATCTCTCCTTTTTATCTGATGCCATGTGATTTCCAGTATACAAAAAGCACAGCCTGTAAGTCTATGGTGGGGCTTGGGTTAAGCTGTAGTGGAGGAGAGGAAACCGGAGAAAACGCTCCGGATTCTTGGGATACTTGCTGGGGGTCATACTGGCCAGCTCCGTGAAAAAAGTGAAACCGCGTCCAAAGTGGATGGTTCAAGATGCTTCTCAAAGGTGGACGCTTAAAGGCGTGTTTCCCTTTTTTCACTCCGCTTGGGATGTATCCCAAAGATCCTCGCTTTTTTCTCCGGTTTCCTCTCACCAGCTTTATCTTTATGAGTTGGTTAACAAAAAAGGCAAAGGGAAAAAGAAAATAAGCAAGAAAAAGACGACAATAAACTAGTGAAAGACGCCTACGGTAATGCAGGCGCCTTCCCTCCCTCTATCTGTTTACATTGCTATACCATGATCTTGGTTAACCGCTCGCGCAGCTCCAACATCCACTTTTCATCACCAAGGGACTGCGCCAACAAAAACAGATCCAAAAGCTCGTTGACCCGTTCGCTGAGTACTTCACGTACGGTTGAGTCTTCCCCTTCATTAGCAATCAATACCAATAAGTTGGATAACTCTGACATTTCTTCGAACTCAATCGCCTGACGCTGCGGGTGTTGGCCCAGTTCCTCCATGAGTGATTTTAGATCGTCTTTTATTACGTCCACCACTTGGGAATAAGCGCACGCATCGTCCACGCAAACGTGTACAGGTACATTCATAATTTTTACACGGTTACGGTATACAACGTTGCGCAGCACCATCTCCATGTCACTTCCGCAGCGGCTGCATTTCTTCTGCAATGATTTCACCCCTATTCCATATGTATGGCTCTCCTACGTATTCGTGAAACCTCCCTTCAATCCTGCTAAACAACAGGTGGTACTTGGTGGATACAGTGGCAGGAAAGAACAAAAAAACGATGCCTCCATTGGCATCGCTTTTGCTGTGTGCTTCGCTCAAGCGTAAATCGCGTTGACCTTCTCACAATGCGGACAAACCGCTACCTTGCCTGCGTGACCTGCTTCATCCTCTACGCGGTAACCTGTAATTTGATCGGAAAAACAGAAGAGGCATTCGGTGTTGAAATCCATATCATATTGAGCTTTCCAAACAATGGATTTAAAATCTTCCCCTACATTAATTGTAATGGGAAAGAGGTCGTGTTGAAGACTAGATAATGATCTTTGCATATCACTGACATCCTTTCGTTATTGCAAAGTCTTTTGGTATCCTCTAGCTTTTCCTGCTTTTCAGAATAATAAACGTAGCAATCGCAGAACTGCGGATTTTTCGTGGAAGTGCGAGTACCGAAAATGAATTCAACAAAAAGAATCTTCCCAAAAATGGGCGAATGCCCGTATCGGCTCTATGCGAAAACCCATATGTTATGGATGTAAGCACAAGACGCTTAACACACTAAAGGAGGATGTTTATCACATGAGTAGCATTTTCAACGGAGACTTCGACGGTTTCACTTTGGTCTTGATTCTTTTCATCCTGCTGGTAATCGTTGGTTGCGGCTGCGATTAATTTCGCTAACCACTAGCAATTTATAGCAGGGAGTTGCATATATAGTAAAACCGAATCCTGTTGTGCGTTTCACCTGACGCTACCCACTCACATTGGGTAGCTTTTTTCTGTGCAAGTTGTGTACAATACTACAGAAAAGACATGGAAAGCGAGGGATCCTTTTCCTATGAAAGATCCACGTATTGAGCAGTTAGCAGATGTTCTTGTCAACTATTCTACCCGTGTACAAGCGGGTGAAAATGTATTGATTTATGCAATCGGCAGCGTTCATGAACTCGTGCGCGCCGTGATCGCCAAGGTATATGCAGCTGGCGGAAATCCGTACGTGCAGCTGATCGACCAAAGCATCCAGCGCGAGCTCTTGCTCGGTGCAAACGAAACACAGCTTGGCGTGATGCGCGAAGCAGACGTTTCCTTCATGAAGCAAATGGATTGCTACATAGGGATTCGCGGCGGCGATAACATCAGTGAGCTGGCTGACGTCCCTGGCGACAAAATGCAGCAGTACTCCAAGCTTTTGATGCGCCCTGTTCTGGATGTTCGTGTCCCTGATACCAAATGGGTCGTTCTTCGCTATCCGAATGCCTCGATGGCGCAGCTCGCGAACATGAGCACTGCTGCTTTCGAAGATTTTTACTTCAAAGTATGTACGCTAGATTACGGCAAAATGGATAAAGCGATGGACAGCCTGGTTGAATTGATGGAGAAGACTGACAAGGTCCGCCTGACTGGTCCAGGAACTGATCTTACGTTCTCCATCAAAGGAATCCCAGCGATCAAATGTGCCGGGGAAGCCAACATTCCAGATGGCGAAGTATTCACGGCTCCGGTTCGCGACTCTATTAATGGAACGATCGCGTACAACACACCATCTCCTTACCAAGGCTTTACCTATGACAATATCAAGCTGACCTTTAAGGACGGCAAAATTGTCGAGGCTACCGCAAACGATACAGAAAAAATCAACGAAGTGTTTGATACAGATGAAGGCGCTCGTTATGTTGGGGAATTTGCAATTGGCGTGAATCCATACATCCAAAACCCGATGAAGGACATTTTGTTCGACGAGAAAATCGATGGCAGCTTCCACTTCACACCTGGTCAAGCCTATGATGAAGCATTCAATGGAAACAAGTCCTCCATTCACTGGGATCTCGTTATGATTCAACGTCCAGAATGGGGTGGCGGAGAAATCTGGTTTGACGATCGTCTGATTCGCAAGGATGGCCGTTTTGTCGTACCAGAGCTGGAGTGTCTCAATCCTGAGAACCTGAAATAATCAATTACAAACAAAACGTCGAGACGTTTTTCACAGAAAAAAAGCGAAGCACCTCGCGCAAGGTCGCTTCGCTTTTTCTATTTATTTGTCCGATGCTTAAACCGGAACAGAATAGGCTGGTTGTTTAACTAACGAAGACATTTTTTGCTCCAAAAACGAAATGGTCGTCTCGAGATGATGAATTGTATATTCCCAGCAAAAACGCTGATACTCGTCAAAATGAACCTCGAGCTTTTTGAAGTTCACCTTGCTTTGTTGCAGCATATCGCGCTGTAGCTCGATGCAACCTTCTAGCAAATTTTTCTGTTCTTCGTTTGTACGACTTTTGCCAAAAAACATTTTTACTAACATATCTGAGCGCAGGACAGGTGGCAAAATCGGTGTTTGAATCTCTTGGCGGAAAGCTTCTTTTCCAAGGTCAGTGATGCTGTATAGGATTTTGTTCGGTTTTCCCGATTGGATAATCTCCTGCTTGGTCACAAAGCCTTCTTCTTCCAGTTTGCGGAGCGCCGGATAAATCGCACCAAAGCTAGCGTCATAGAAGAAACCGATGCTGTTAGTAAACGCTTGCTTTATGTCGTATCCACTCATCTCGCCGTAGTTCAAAAACCCAAGTATGATCGTTTTAACGTCCATCTCTTCGCATCCTCCATTAGCTTTCTTTTTCTCTCTCTAGCAGCCGTACGCAGATTCCTCCCTCCCGTTCGAAGGTATCTGCAAAGCCTTTATGTTCTAAATATTCTTTAACTACAGGTATTATAATTCGATTCTTATAATTATACCAATGCTATTTCTTTATTATATCAATCAAAAATAATGATAATCGTACATAACGTCTCTAAATTGGGCGTCCCTTCCCTTTCGTCTTCCCATAAGATGATACATACCTATCTGCTGTAGGGGGAGAGATCGTTGAAAAGTAAAAAATGGTCCCAATATACGCGAGTAAAGTACCCTGTGAGCAGCAGCAGCTTGCATCCCTTTAATTTTTTTGTTCCGATTGTAGAGCGCGTACAGGAGGGTGTCGTCTCCATCGTTACCGAGGACGCACCCCATACCAAAGATGTAGATTCATTAATCCGCAGCCTGATTAATGAAGAAGAGCCTTCGACTCCAACCGAGCGTAGCTTTGGTTCAGGATTCATTTTTCATCACAAAGGCTACATTCTGACCAGTGAACATGTGATTGGTAAATCAAAAAACATCTTCGTCAAGCTTTTCAACGGGCGGGTGTTTGAAGCCAAACGCATTCTCGCTGATCGTGTTCGCGACTACGCTGTTATTAAAATTGATGCAGATTGCAGGCTGTACCCGCTAGCACTTGGCCACTCGTCTCATACTAAGGTTGGCGAATGGGTCATCAGCGTCGGTTCCCCACTTGTTGTCATAGAGACAAAAACCAGGCTATACTACCCAGCTCCTTTTCTTTTCTTCTCGGGCAACCCCGCGCCGTTATGGGCTATATACAAGGCAAATTTCATCGGTCTCGCGATCGCCTCGGTGTACGTCTCCATGCTCCCCATTTGCCGAAAGACTTCTCGTCCTGGCTTCGGATTTACCTCGATCAGCCACGCACGCCCGCTCACATCTACGCCAATATCAAGACCAAACTCCATCATCCTGCCAAACCTCTCCTCCAACGTTTGCGCGATTCGATGAGCCATCGTATGACACTCATTCAAAATCCGCTGGGCGCCGTCCTCCCCAAAGCGCTTGGACATGAACGCCTCGAACGGTATTGCTTTGCCTCCTCCATGCAGATTCGAGGTAGAGCTGCCACTCGCCCCCATACGAACCCCACAGCCGGTCACATCCCATACTCCATCCCCGTCTTTTTGGATCAGAAGCCGAACATCCGCTACCCGGTTAGGCATCAGAGCCAAATCCAGACCTTGCTGAACCAAAAAGTTGCCGTCACTGATCCGCTGTTTGGTGACCCAGCGCTTTACCCAATTCTCTAAGGCAGCTGCATTTGCCACCCGGACTTGGTGTTTGCCGTACTGCTTGTCGCGGCCCTGAAGCTGGTACTGCTTGCCTACAGCAGCGACTTTCAGAATACTTCTGCCGCCTGTGCCGTTTCCAGGCTTGATGTAAAGGAGCGGATGCCGACGCAGCATCGCTATCACTTTCCCTGTTGTGTACACATGCGTTTCTGGCACCCATCGGCTTACACGTTCATCCTCAGCCAAGAGCTGTGTGACTCTCCACTTTTTGCTGAACGGACTGTTTGCAAAGTCGAATAGACCGCTGTGCCGCAGCTTCATATACTGTGGAACCCGTTTTCGGTAGCGATCGATGACTACATCTGGCCACGGGTACGATTTGCTCTCCCAGCCGCCACCCGTTTTGGGAGTGAAGCCTTTGATTCTGCGTTCTTTGGCATTCACATCCTGATGGGAGAATACATATACCTCCGCCCCGAGCTTCCAGCCTGCCTTTACCAGTCGTCGCAGATAATCCGGTTCGGAAAAACGCTGTCCCTCTCGCCATGTCAAAATGCCAATCACCCGCTTTTGACGCATTTCCCCACCCTCTCCTCGTCATTGCTCTCGCCTACAGTCTATGTGCTGGCGTAAATAGGAGAGACGATTCTCGTGGGAATCGGGCTTGGACAACTTTTTCAAAACGAAGTTTCCAGCATAAGCAGCTGTGAGTCTGGTGACAACAAGAGATGGGCTGCATACATTTGTCCACACTTACCTTACTTACTTTTTTCAAGTTGTTGTGGTACAATATAACGCAAACATGCTTTATTTAGAGGTGACGCCGTAATGAATCATGAATTTGCTGGCGAACACATGTGTCCGAAGTACGAAGGTGCGATCAATGTTCTCGGCAAAAGATGGACTGGTTTGATTATTCATGTCTTATTGCGTGGAACTGTGCGCTTCAAAGACATTCGTGAAATGGTTCCGCATATGAGCGATAAGATGCTTTCGGAGCGTTTGAAGGAGCTTGAGGAGCTTGAGATTTTGGAACGCAGGGTGTACCCTGAGACTCCCGTTCGCATCGAATATGAACTAACAGAAAAAGGAAAAGATTTGCGTCCGGTCATTGATTCCATACATGAATGGGGTCAAAAATGGATGTAGCTCTATCCCCGTCTCGTCCAATAACGGATGACGGGGCTTTTTTTGTTTGGACAGACATAAGCTCTCCCCTCTTGCTGTAGACTCTAGCATCCTGAAATGGCAGGAGGGGTTCGATGAGAACGGCTGTCTACATGAGAGTGAGCACAGATGATCAGGCAAAAGAAGGCTTTTCCATACCTGCTCAACGAGAAAAGCTGCTCTCCTACATTCACTCCCAGGATTGGGAATTAACCGACATCTACGCGGATGAAGGCGTCAGTGCCAAAGACACCAATCGTCCAGAGCTGACACGTCTTTTAGCAGATGTGCGCGCAGGGAAAATTGATGTTGTCCTCGTCTATCGGCTTGATCGACTCACGAGATCTGTCTTGGATCTTTATCAGCTTTTGCAGGAGTTTGACCGCCATGGTGTCCGTTTTAAAAGCAGTACAGAGGTGTACGACACGACAACTGCTATCGGGCGCTTGTTTATCACACTCGTTGCCGCTCTGGCCCAATGGGAACGTGAAAATTTGGGTGAGCGGGTGAAAATGGGAATGGGGCAAATGGTGAGAGAACGAAAACGCCCAGGTGGACCACCACCCTATGGATACGATCTTATCGATGGACGCTTACTGATCAATGATGTGGAAGCAGTCGGGGTTCGTACCATGTTTGCTCAGTATGCACAGGGGGAATCCCCGCGTCGAATCGCCGATGCAGCCAATCACAAAGGCTGGCGTGGAAAAAACGGCGCTCTATGGAGCGCAAGTGCGGTATTACGCCTGTTAAAAAATCCCGTTTATTATGGAGCACTCCGCTGGAATTATGCCACTGCACAGCAACGGCAAAATCCCTCCGAGCACTCGCTAATCGAGGAAAAAACGCATTCAGCCATTATCGATGAAGCTTCCTTTTTCCGCGTTCAGCAGCGTCTGAACACTCGCAGCACAAAACACCCACGAACCCTTGGCTCATCCTTTCTCTTTTCCGGGCTACTGTACTGCTCACGCTGCGGATCAGCCATGCGCGGTAAAACGACCCGTACAAAGCGCGCCAAAGGTGGGCACTACACGCATCACTACTATTGGTGCAAAAATAAAACAGCTGGTTCATGTGATGCCCCTCCACTTCGGCAAGACTGGATCGAGCAAAAGATTGTGGGCGAGCTAAATCGTTTTCCGCTGGAGGCCCGGGCAGCTGCCTTGGAAGCAATCGCCTTTCTGCAAAAACAAGAAAAGCTTGCTGATGAGGGCAAAAGAGAGCATATACAGCAGCTAAAGCGGACGCGCTGGGAAGAGGCATACGCAGCAGGGCTGCTCACCTTGTCTGCTTTTAAAAAGAAGCTGCAGGGTTTGGAGCAAGCAGCCCCCCAACATTTTTCGCAAGCGCTCAGCTCTCCCCACCCGTCCACCTTCCCTGTCGATGACAAAGGACTCACACTGCTCACAAACTGGAATCATGTTTGGCTAGAAGCAACAGAGGCCGAGCGAAAATTGCTCGCCAGCTGCTTGATCCAACGACTCGAGGCTGAGCTGGATCCGACAGCCCCACAACGTTGCATCCGTCTCACGCTTCTAAATTTTCATTAGCTTGTATTTTGCCTCTATGAGGATCAGTGGTTCCCCATTAGGTTTGGAAAATTCCGTCACTGCTGGTATCATTAGTGCTAAAAATCGACGCTTGCAGGTAGCCAAACGGCTGTATGAGGAAATTTTCCAAACAGATGCAGCAATCAATCCCGGTAACAGTGGTGGTCCGTTGATTAATTTGAATGGCGAAGTAATCGGATTGAATGCCTTCATCATTCAATCAAGCCAGTGTCTCGGCTTTGCGATTGGAATTGACGCCCTGAAGCTTCAGCTTGATCAATACGTTTTCAAATGAGAAGCGGTGCAGGAATAGAAAAAACCCCGTCTATCGGGACGGGGCTTGCTTCTCAAATGCAATGAGGTAAACGTTTTGACCTTCGTGGTTGATCTGTTCTTCTGCCTGCTTCAACTGTTGCAGCTGTACGGCCGTCAGCTGCGCGATAGGCAGTTCAGCGAGTGAATTGGGTTCCATGCGCCATTCCTCCATCGGTATCAGACTCTTTATGTAGTCTGTCCAGGTCAGGAAGTATGTATTTACGCAGTCATGTCAAATGCTTTGGCTATAGCAGCGCAAGAGCGTTTACAAAAGAGAATCGGGAGCTCGCGGTCTTTCGCCTGGCTTTTCACGGTCTTCGCCAGATTGTGGTTGACGAAATCGGTCAGGACGAGAATCATATGAATCCCCGAAGGAATTTTTACACCCGTTTGGGAGCTTTTGCGCCCTGTAACGTGGTGAATTTCACGAAAACCTTGTCCTTGCAACAGCTCAATAATATTTCCGAGGCGATCTCCGCCTATTACTAAAATGGATGACATACTTGCTACCTCCTTCAAAATGGGTATACGTTTGATTTATGTTTTTTTCTCAGTCATTTAATTGATAATGAATATCACTCTTATTGATAAATATTATCATTCCCAATTACCTTTGACAATACTCTCCACGATAACTTTTTTGTAAAAATAGAAAACTAGAGGAAATGGGCGATGAGAACGACGCGCTGTTTTTCACATATATAGGGGAAATTGTACATAGTTGTTGCCCGGTGCATTTTTCCAAATGTATAATGATTAAATAGATCGCAATAAGGAGGTGGCGTAGGGTGCAAGAAATTACACAGCTGCACGCCATTTTTGATCGAACCAGAGGTTATATCAATCGTTTTATGGGGATCATCCAGCCGATTATTGACGCTGCCCAGGACGAGCATACGCGCCTGTACTACCACCATATTTTGGAGGAAGAAGAGCAGCGTATGGGACGCCTGCAAGAGCTGATTCCTTATTTAGAATCGCTCGCTGCTGAGAATAAGACGGACAAGCTGAGTGACCGCGAGCTGTCGCAAATGCTTTCCGATATTAATTTGGAGCGTTTTGGACTGCACAACTTCCGCGAGCATCTGGAGCTGTCTCTGTATGAGTTCCAGGATGACGCAACTCGCCAAACCCTTGATGGCATGCGGGAAAAAACGCATGAGGACTATTTGCAGGTGAAAGAGATGATGGCTACACTCAGCGGAAGATTTTCCGATGTGTACCAAGCGGATCTGACTGATCACGATGAAGGCCATGATATTCATCAGGTCGATCACCTAAAAGCCTCTGCTTCTGCTCCGCACGGTGTTGCTTCCGTGATTAAGCACTCCCCCGCTCCTGCTCCTGGTAAAAAAGGACTGACGGTAGGCAGCTTGAAAGGAAAGTAAGGAAATCACGATCCTTTATGACTTGGAGGTTACGCTATGGACAAGCTTCGCAAATACCCTGACTCCCCATTGACCCATGACGAATGGAATCAATTGGACGCAACTGTTATTGACATGGCCCGCCGCCAGCTCGTTGGTCGCCGTTTTATCGATATATACGGACCACTGGGAGAAGGTATCCAAACCATCACGAACGACGTATACGATGAGTCTCGTTTTGGCGGACTTTCCCTGCGTGGTGAGTCGCTCGAAATGACCCAGCCTAGTCGCCGTGTCAGCATGACAATCCCGATTTTGTACAAAGATTTCATGCTCTACTGGCGTGACGTGGCACAAGCTCGTACACTTGGCATGCCGCTTGACATGAGTGCTGCTGCCAACGCTGCTGCTGGCGGTGCACTCATGGAAGACGACCTCATTTTCAACGGCGCTGCAGAATTCGATCTGCCAGGTCTGATGAATGTCAAAGGTCGCCTCACTCATCTGAAAAGCGATTGGATGGAATCCGGCAATGCGTTTGCTGACATCGTAGAAGCGCGCAACAAGCTTTTGAAAATGGGGCACAGCGGACCATACGCCCTGGTTGTCTCCCCAGAGCTGTATTCGCTCCTGCACCGCGTGCATAAAGGCACCAACGTACTGGAGATCGAGCATGTACGTAATCTGGTGACTGACGGTGTATACCAGTCCCCTACGATCAAAGGACGCTCCGGTGTTCTCGTAGCAACCGGTCGCCATAATCTCGACCTCGCAATCGCTGAGGACTTCGATTCTGCTTTCCTCGGTGACGAGCAAATGAACAGCCTGTTCCGTGTGTATGAGTGCGTGGTTCTGCGTATCAAACGCCCTAGCGCGATTTGCACACTGGAAGAAACCGAAGAATAAAACGCTCGACATTCAAAAGGCGTAACCATTGACAAAAGTCACCTTGGTTACGCCTTTGCTTTTTCATTTGAACTTTTTCCCAATCGTGATCGAATCCAGTCCACTACCAGGTAAAGAATCGGAATTGCCTCCGTCACGATCAAAAACATGACTTCACCATGACCCATTAAACGTACAAGGTCTGCTCCGGTCCTTACCATAAGAAGGGATATCCCTGCCATTAATACTGTCATCGACAGCGATAACGGTTTGTGATCCTGGAGGGAAAAACTATGTGTCAGGATGAGGACAGCAACATACAGAAACAAACTGATTTTAATAAAGAGGCTGGTCAACCAAATCGAGATCAGCACCGGGTCCAGATTTTCCAAGAAATAACCGGCTCGAATATAGCGGATCAACTCAAGCTCAGGGTAGATCAAATTACTCGTCAGATCAGGACCAAAAATCAAGATCGTCGGTATCAAATTTGAGCAGATAATGAAAAGAGAAGTAACAGTCGCCCATATTAACGACTTCATCGTTTTTTGCCGATTGGAGAAAAAAGGGAAAAGAAAGAGGATAAAGCTCATTTGTCCGTACAAGGATGCAACCAAATAACTGCCGCTGCTAATACCCTTCCAATCAAAATGATTGAGAAAGGCAACGCTCATGTCCTTGTTCAATTCTCCCATGACAAACACAGGAATGAGCAGCATCCCAATCATCGTCAGAAAAAAGACCCCTTGTGCACATCGAAAAATGGTCTGAACCCCTGAGCGCACAGCATAAGCAACACAAATACAGAAAATGGAGGTTACAGCCCAATCAGGTGTATCCGGCAAAAAGACCTCCACCATAAAATCCTGCATTTCCCTCAAGACAAATGCAGCTGAAAACAAATACGAGAAAATCATGATCGAAACCAACGGATAATGCAGCCAGCTGCCCACAATTTCTCTCCCATAATGACTAAAGAATCTTGTTGGTCGCCTCTTCGCCAAGCGATACGAAAAATAGGGAAAGAGCAACCCCACAAAAGAACCGATCAGTAAGGAAACCCACACGCCAAACTTGGCTTCACCTACCAGCGCACCTTGTCGAAAACTGAGAATGGTCGTAAAAAGATATTGCGAGAAGAGCATGTACAGCTGGGTTGGAGTGACCTTCTCGTACTTATCATTCATTCTTTTCAATACCCCACACAATGAACTTTTCCATTGGATCAAATACCATTTCGATGACATCCGCGAGCATAAATTGATCTCTGAAGTAATACAAAGCTTCGATGCTCAGGAACGTAAAGATCACAAAGGCAAAAACAATGCGATAGGTCCGAGCCGTCCGGTTTTTACGATACAAATATCGCCATTCAAAAAATAATAGACACACATAGATGAGCGCGATGATGATCATTTTTTACCCTCCGGATGTGACGTCTTCCGAATTTTCGTCGGTTCTTTGACACTTCCTACCCGTTTTATCGTAATATCCGCTTCGGTAGTGACCTTTAGCTCACGGCTATATAGTTCTCTCCACCGCGATGCAAGGGTATTCCATTCTTTTGGATAATGCCAATCAATATACTGACCAAATGAAAAAACATCAGCTCCCGCCTTCCTTGCTTTTTCAATCGCTTTGTTCATTCTCTCCTCGACCAGAATTTCAATTCCCCTCTGGAGCTTTTTTCGCTGGAGCGGATCTTGCAAATTGACATTGGAGTCTGATGAAATAAGCGAGGCTTCTGCTTTCGTCCTGATCATTATCGAAACTTGATTACCCGAAATAGAGGGGGTGATCTTTGTACGGGCTTTGTTGATCATGTAGTTCACACTCTTTCCATCCGTGGTAGAGCGAACGGAAATCTCGGCATTCTTTAATTGTCCCAAAATCCACAGAGCTCCTCTCATTTCATCTGTGGAGAGAGTACGCTGGAGCTTTCCTTCTCTAAAAATAGCTGCTCCATCTGTTCCTAGCCATTGGACTTCTTCTGGCTTTTCGCCCGGCATCTGCTTGGACTCGATCTTTAACAAGGGCATGATCATGTCTCCCCCATGATACGTAGCGATCAGGCAATCTGTTGTCGTTGTATTAACCGTCACATGCTCCCTCCCGTAGGCAATCAATATATCTGCCGGGAATCGTTCAAATACGATGGGAACCTTAGTTAAGTCCAGCACCCTGCCTTGTGTTACAAACAGATCGGCATTGATATGAAACCTCGGTTCACGTGCAATAAACTCCAAAACAGGGGTAATTCCTTCTTTGGCCAGTTCGTGACCAATGACCACTACACTGGTTTGTCCAAATGTAATACTTCGCGAAAGATCAGATTGTATAGAGCGATAGGCTTCACCTATGTCTTGTCCTGTCTTGGTAATATACGTGTATGGCTTACCAGTTTGCGGGCCACCTGTTCCCGATTGCCCTGGAATCAAACGATTCGGCAGGGGAAAGGCAAGCGTTAATTCAACACCAGATTCGGCCTTATCTACCAACAGCATTCGGGCAAAGCTTCTGTTGTTTAATTCTATAGATGACCAGCAGCCTGTTGTCAGCAGCATGGGGAGCATCGTAATAAAGATAAACAGCTTTTGCAATAGCTTATAAGCTCTCAATCTCTAATCTCCTCTTCTTCCTCGCCCAGCTTGCTGGTTTCATTTTTGGGCTGCCTCCATTTGTTTTGCTTCTCGTGATACGGCCTTTTCCTCATGAACCACCATGGCGCGCGAATGAGTGTGTCTTTCAAATCACTGACAACGAATGGAGTAACAGGCGTCAAATAAGGAGTTCCCATTGAGCGTAAATTGATGAGATGGATATAGAGCAAAATTAACCCGCATGCAATCCCGAACAGACCAAAGATCCCAGCCAGAATCATAATTGGAAACCGGAGAAATCGAACGGCCAGGCCTAGATCAAAATGTGGAATAATGAACGAAGCAATCCCTGTAAAAGAGACGATAATGACCATGGCCGCAGAGACGATCCCAGCCTGCACAGCTGCTGTCCCGATGATCAATGCCCCAATAATCGATACAGCCTGTCCAATCGACTTGGGGATTCGTACGGCAGCTTCTCTCAATGCCTCAAAGGATATTTCCATGATGAATGCTTCGACTAGAGCAGGAAACGGCACAACCTCTCGTGATGCAGTAATCGTAATCAATAGTTTGGAAGGTATCATTTCAGGATGAAACGTCGTGATTGCTACGTAAAAGGAAGGGAGGAGCAATGAGATAAAGACGAATAAATAGCGAATCCAGCGTATCCAGGTTCCAGCTACATACCTCTGGTAGTAATCCTCCGCTGACTGGAGCAGCATGAACAGCGTAACAGGAACAACCAAAACCATTGGTGAGCCATCCACAATGATGGCCAATCGTCCTTCGAGCAGTGCAGCTGAGACAACGTCAGGGCGCTCCGTATATTGCACCTGCGGAAAAGGAGAAAAGGGAGAGCTGTCCAGATGCTCCTCTAAATAACTGCTGCCCAGAACACCGTCTATCTTGATTTGCGACAGAACGGTTCGAACCTTCTCAATCAGCTCGTTGTCACAAAGCCCTTGGATATAAAGAGTCATCACTTTTGTTTGTGTATAAGTGCCCATTTGCATGGTTTCCGTCTTGAAATCTGGTGTTTTCAGCCTTTTTCGAATGAGCGAAAGGTTGTCGTCAGCACTTTCGATAAATGCTTCTCGGGGTCCTCGAACCGTTGCTTCACTTATTGGCTCGTCAACGGCTCTTCCTTTGACAAATGGCAGTTTAAATCTGATGGCCCTCTGCTCGTCCTCAATAACTAAGAGAACTCGACCTTCGACTACGGAACTTGGCCCTGCCTCAAGCGGAATCACTTCATAGTTTGAAACGGGCAGTTGCTTACGCTCAAAAATGGATGCCACAAATTCCTCGGCAGTGCTCACATCTAATGAGAAAATTGCTCGCAGCACTTCCTCCTGAATGTTTTTTTGATCGGTCAACCCCGCTACGTAAACAAGCGCACACTTTTGATGAAATCGCGATTCAAACGTATGAATGACTAAATCCGAACAATTGGCCAGCCGTTCCTTCAGCCAGCGTAATTGATGATGAATCGGGTCCATGTCATCTGTATACTGTCCAGCACTGCCCCCGCTTCGTTTTCCCCATTTTCGATCCACATCGTCTCCTCCTTCCTCGCTTTATCTGTACGTCTACATTCCTTTCTTTTGAGAATATCCTTGCACGAACTTCCTGCCTTTATTCTTTGTTGGATAGAGAGGAAAAAACTGCAAAAAGAAAAGACAACCAAAATATGGCTGCCTCTTCCTCTATCTATTTAGTTGAAGAACTATTGTTTGACGGTTTGGCTCTGGTTGTATTTTTCTAATGCTGCACTCAGCCTGGAAATCGCCAGCTGTGTATCGTCACGATCCAGCAATGTGTAATTCAAGCGCATTGTATTCGACTGCGGTTCAGCTGCATAAAATGGTTTGCCTGGTACGAATGCCACGCCTTCCTTTACAGATGCAGCTAACAGCTTTTCTGAATCGATGTGCTCAGGCAGCGTAACCCAGAGGAACATACCTCCGCGTGGTTTTTCCCACTTCACGCCATTCCAGTTTTGAGCGAGCATCAGCTCATTCATCCATTCCATCCGTGCTTTGTAAGACGCGCGGATTTTCTCGATATGGCTCTCGAGGTCAAAGTTATCCAGTAATTGATGCAACGCGATTTGGTCAATCGTACTGGATTGCAAATCAACCGCCTGCTTCGCTTTTACCATCATCTGAATCACACGCTTATCGCCAATAGCCCATCCTGTACGCAGGCCAGGTGCTACGATCTTGGAGAAGGTGCTGGTGTAAACGACGCAAGAGTCTTCCGGATGCTCGTCAAGAGAGAAAATCGAACGATACGGCTCTTGCCCGTCAAACTGGATTTCGCCATACGGATCGTCTTCCAAAATCAAAATGTTATTTTCCTTACATTGACGAAGCAAGCCGAGACGGCGCTCCAAGCTCCAAACCTTTCCGGTAGGGTTTGCAAAGGTCGGAATGACGTAAACCATTTTTGGGCGATACTGGGCAATTTTATGTGCCAGATCATCCAAATCCATGCCCTCTTCATCACCATCCACCGGAATGGCGCGAATCCCTCGAAATTGGAACAGTTGGACCGCAGCCAGGTACGTAGGATTTTCTACCAGCACGACGTCGCCTTCGTCCAAATAGACACGACAGAGCAAGTCGACGGCCTGCTGGGAGCCGGTAGTCAGCAACATATTGTCCACGCCAACATTCATCTGTTTTTGCTTCATGCGAGATGCAACCCACTCGCGAAGTGGAAGGTATCCATCTGTTAAGCCATATTGAAGGGCTTTCGCTCCGAGATCAAATGACCGAACAAAGGCTTCACGCATTTCTGCGATGGGAAAAGAGTCCTCCGCTGGTAAGCCTCCAGCAAGTGAGAGTACTTGATTGCCTTGGGTCAGCTTCAAGATTTCCCGGACCGCCGAAGAAGATAATGCTTCTACTGATTTTGAAAATTTGTACTCCATGTTCCGTTCCCCCTTGATTTTGCTTATATTTGTTTTATCACTGTCATTGAACAATGTCCAATCCTCGCTAGCTATGGGGAGATAGGTTTTGACTATGTCGAGCGATTGTTCGCTCGATTGGTGGTTTTATACCACGATTCCAGCTTCAAACGGACGCAAAAAACCCCTTTCCGTAAAAAGGAAAGGGGTCTATGTATTCATCAAAGAATCTACGCGATACGGAAGACACGCGCTTTTTCTACCTGCGGCAAGAAAGAGAGGTCCACATGCTTCAGCGCTTCTTCTACACCGATGTCCTCTGCCAAAAGCAAGGCTTCCTCTTGGAACGTTGGTGTACAGCTTCCTTCATTCAATTCGCAGAGGCGCTTTAGACGCTTCAGGCGATCTGACGTTTTTTCTGCTCGCATACAATCGTTAGTCAGCTCACACACATTTACGTGACGCGCATCGGCAATCATGCTGATATCATTTACGTGAA
Source organism: Brevibacillus reuszeri (assembly GCF_002897295.1). Classification (GTDB taxonomy): domain Bacteria; phylum Bacillota; class Bacilli; order Brevibacillales; family Brevibacillaceae; genus Brevibacillus; species Brevibacillus reuszeri_A. Next base: position 26,487 of record NZ_BEXF01000022.1, on the reverse strand, counting down.
CAATGAGTCGCTGTCCCTCTTCTGTCACAAAACCGATCGAGCAAAAATGCGCACCTGACATTTCCATACGAGTGAGAACAGCATTGGCAAAAACCTCACCTGTGCGCAGCCGAACCTGGCCCGCTTCAATGGCTCCGCCTACCTTACGCTCGTTGGCGATCACCGTATACATATCCGTGTAACCGTTAATCTGATAGCGCATGTTACCCTCCTGCTTTGCATAAATGACAAGTAATTTATTGAGACTAATTATCATTAACATCGTATAATGAAAATCATTATCTGTCAACGCTGAGAATGATTTTTATTGAGAATAGCCCCTATTTTTTTCGCTTACCACTATTCTTGCCCACTTTTCCGTTTTCATCGCAAAAAAAAAGACCAGACCTGCTGCTTACCAGCATATGTGGTCTGATCCTTTGCAAACACCTATATTTTCGGGGTAAACAAGCCCAACTTTTCAATGCGATTCACGGCCTCAGCCAGTCGCTGTTCATCCGATAGCAGCGCCGCACGAACATAGCCTTCACCCGTCGGCCCGAACCCATCCCCTGGCGCTACTACAACATGCGCTTTTTCCAGCAGCAAATCGGAAAACTGGACAGAGGTAAAGCCGCTCGGGATTGGCAGCCATGCAAAAAACGAGCCTTGGGAGGGCTGTGCTTGCCAGCCGATGCGATGCAGGTTGGAGTAGAGCGCATTGCGTCTACCCTCGTATACAGCCACCAGGTCGCGAACACACTGCTGCGAACCAGTCATGGCACGCGCAGCAGCCATTTGGACAGCTCCGAACAAGCTCACAAAATAATGGTCTTGGATCAAATTGATCAGACGAACGAGCTCACGGTTTCCAACCATCGCCCCTACCCGCCAGCCAGCCATATTGTAGGTTTTGGACAGTGTATAAAACTCTACGCCCACTTCCTTCGCACCTGGAACCTGCAAGAAGCTAACCGGTTTTTTCCCATCAAAGCTGATTGCTCCATAGGCAAAATCGTGGCAGACAACAATTTCATTTTTACGCGCAAAACGAACCGTATCTTCATAAAATTCGAACGGTGCATTCACCGCAGTCGGATTGTTCGGGTAGTTCAGAAACATCAGCTTAGCCCGCTCCAAATCCGCTTGGGATAGCTTGCTGTAATCCGGGAGAAATTGATTTTCCGCTATGAGCGGCATCATGACCATCCGACCATCGACAACGGCCACACCCGACCAGTAATCAGGATAACCAGGGTCTGGCACCAGAGCTACGTCCCCTTTGTTCATCAGCACCTGGCAGATCTCCACAAGCCCGGTTTTGCTGCCAAACAAAATCGCTACTTCTTCTTCCGGATCGAGATCGACGTCAAACTCTTGCTTATACCAGTGTGCAACTGCCTGCTTCAGCTCTACCCGACCGGAAAATGGCGGGTATTTGTGATGAAGCGGCTGAGCTGCCTGGGCCTGCAATTCCTCAATAATATGGGGCGGTGTCGGCAAGTCAGGATTGCCTTGGCCTAGGTTGATAACGTCATGACCAGCAGCAATGACCTTGTTTACCTTTGCTACTAATGTAGCGAAAAACTGGGTCGGCAGCCGATCAATCATATCGGAGGGTTGGATGCGCATCGTTCTTCATTTCCTTTCTGTCGGGTACTGCATGATTCTACACTGCAAAAAAACCCCTCCTTCTTTACAGAAAAAGGGGTAGATCAGCTTCGTCACGTCCTTATCTGCCAGGAAAGATCCTGCTGGAATTGGCACAGCATCTGTTTCTTCAATCTAAATCGATTTGAAAACAGATCCGCTGCCGGGCTTCATAGGGCCAGTCCCTCCGCCTCTCTTTATAAGTAAAGCACACGGAATATAATGTTTTTAGCAATTTTATATTACTTGAGCGGGTGTTTTGTGTCAAGACACCTGGGGCGCTGGGGAAAAGCACTTTTTTGAGCTGTGGTGGTGGGGAGGAAAATGGAGAAAATGCTCCGGATTCTTGGGATACTTGCTGGGGGGCATTCCTGCTCAGCTCCGTGAAAAAAGCGAAACCGCGTCCAAAGTGGTGGATTCGCTGAGGCATCACAAAGGTGGAGGCTTAAGGGCGTGCTTCGCTTTTTTCGCTCCGCTTGGGATGTATCCCAAAGATCCTCGCATTTTCTCCGTTTTCCTCACGACAGTTGGAGTGGTTTTTCCCTGCTTATTTAGAACAAAAAAAGACGCGCAGGGCGTCTTTTCAATACGTAAACAGGAGAATTACATTTTTTCTGCCGTTTGTACAGGCACTTGGTGGCTTCGTTTTTGGAAAGAGCTGTGGAAAGCAAAGAATACGACGGATAGCAGGGCCAGGCCGGCCATGATGTAGAGCAGTCCTTGGGCCTGGAAGTTTTGAAAGATAAAAGCGCCGAGAAGTGGGCCAAGCATACGTCCTGCGGAGCCTGTACCTGAGACAAGGCCTTGGATGAAGCCTTCCTGTCCCTCTGGTGTAAACTCGGCAGCTACAGCCGGAACTGCTGGCCATACGAGCATTTCGCCTAGTGTCATAACGAACATCGCGGCGACAAATCCAGCGTACGAGGTCGTTTGCGACAGGATGAGCATCGACAGAACAAATACATACGAGCCGAGCAGCATTTGAGCCTTGAGTGTTCGAGCAAAACGACGAATGACCCACGCGATCAACGGCTGACCGAACAAAATCAAACCTCCATTAATCGTCCACAAGAGGCTATATTGGCGTAGGGAAATACCTAGTGACTGCATATATGCGGACAGGACGGTCGTCCATTGGACATACACGATCCAGCTGATCAAAAGCCCTGCGCAGAGCATGACGAGCGCGCCCCAGGCAACCTTTTTCACTGGCTTTACAGGAGCCGATCTTCCCACTGTCTCCCCAGCCTGAGCACGCTCTCCCCCGCTCTTTGCTTTTTCTGCTGCCATCGCTTTTACATGCTGCGGCAAAATAAAGGCAAACATGGCAAGTACGATAATTTGGGCAAAGGCATTTCCGAAAAAAGTCCAGGCAAACGACACGCTCGCCAGAACCCCGCCCAAAGCAGCACCGGCAGCTACCCCTGCATTGAGCGCCACATAGATCATGTTGATCCCTTTGCGGCCTCCCTCTGGCCACAAGACAACAGCGAGTGCGTTAATAACCGGAGACAACGTCCCGTAAAAAAGTCCATTTAATAAAAACAAAATCGTGTAGATCGTAAAATCATGGGTCAAGCCCAAGCAAACCGACATCAAAATGATTCCTGCAGAGGATAAAATGATCGTTCTCATCTTCCCCCAACGGTCAAACAGCATCCCGCCAACCAGACTGCCAACCAGAAACGCCCCTTGATTCAAAAGCAACAAAAAGCCGGCAACAGTAAGCGGCTTTCCTAGGAAATCGTGAATATAGATCGTTACAAGCGGCCAAATACATGCCATACCTGTAGAGAAAATGACAGCAGCAATCGCCAAAAGCCGAATGCTGCTCGGATAGGATTCCCATTTCTCTTTCATGAGTTACTTCTCTCCTCGCATGAAGTCGCCGCTTTTTCCACCTGTCTTTTTGAGGAGGCTTGTCGGTCCAATAACCATTCCTTTGTCCATCGCCTTGCACATGTCATATACGGTTAGGGCAGCCACACTGACAGCAGTCAGTGCTTCCATCTCCACGCCCGTTTTCCCCGTGGTTTTTACAGATGCTTCGACTTCAAGCGTCGTTTCATCTGCAAACGAAAAACGGATATCAATACCAGTCAGTGGCAGTGGATGGCACATCGGGATGATTTCCCACGTCTTTTTCGCAGCCATCACACCAGCAACCTGTGCTACCGCCAGAACATCCCCTTTTTCCACACGTCCCTCGCGAATACGCGCAAGTGTTTCTGGCTTCATGATGATCTGGCTATGGGCAATGGCTTCACGCTTCGTGATATCCTTCTCAGAGACATCCACCATTTTTGCCCGATTCTGTTCGTTAAAATGCGTCAATTGGTCACTCATGCTTATCCTCTATCCTCCATGGAAGCAAGTATCCATAAATACCATGCCTACGTGTAATTCATCGGTCGCACTGTCATCTACTTCTTACCTTACTCCCGCTGCTTTCGAAATGCAATGAGAACATAGAGGAGGATGTGCCATATTTAATAGAGAAATCTCCATAAGTAAAAGGTTGCATAGGATTCCCAGTTCGTCCAGCCCGCCGACAGTCGGATCAGTTCCTCCTTTGTAGGCTTTTCCTTTGTCTCCAAAAGATGCCGGATCGCATTATGCAGTCCCACATCGTCGATGGGAAAAGCGGACGGAATTCGCAAGCAGCGCATTAATACATAATTGGCTGTCCACGGGCCGATCCCGCGGATTTGAACGAGCTGTTTTTCTGCTGCCTTTCCTGAGCCAGCTGCGAGCAGCTGCTCCTTGCTCATTTTCCCTTCTACGATTAGTTTCGCTACATCAATGAGGTATTCACTTTTTTTGCCTGTCATTTTGAGTGCATGCAAGTCCTCTACGCGAAGCGCAGCGATTCGCTCAGGCTCTGGAAACAGCCAGTATACCTCACCCTCACATGTTACCTGCCGACCAAAGCTCTCTACCAGACGCCTTTTCAGCGTATAGGCAAAGGTCATATTGATTTGCTGACCGATAATCCCCCAGCTGATCGCCTCAAATAAATCGGGAATCCCGACATTGCGCAGACCATAAAACGAATCCACTGCACGCTTGAGAAGAGCATCGGTTTTTGCCAGCTCATAAAAAGGCTGCAAATTCGTATCCAAATCAAACCAGTCATGTACATACCTGGCTACGGCTGCTCGCCCCTCTTTTGACGTTGGCGCCGTGTCTCCCAGAAACCGAATCCTCATAGTGTTCTGGTCTGCCTCACCAATTTCCACAATCGACAGCTCTCGCAACGTAGGAATGGCTCGATATATTCGCTCCTCCCTCAGATGAAACAGACATTCATTGGGAGCACCTGCCAAGTAGTTTCGATTTTGCGCAAAGGAAAACTCCTTTGGTACAGTCAGCAGCAGCTCTTGCCCATTGTCTTCCCAGGAGTCTTTCCACCCCTGATTTTCCGTATATGAATACATCGTTATCCTCCATTCAGGTCCTGATACGTTCGCCAGCTCTCTTTGTTTTATCATAACAGGATCACAACCTATTTCGTTATCTTGCTGTTCCATTCCAAAATCCGTACATCATGCCCGCGGCAGCGCTATACTGTGCTTAAGTTGAACACACTGAATAACGGTAGTTGATGGAGGAGGAAATAGATATGCGTACAAATAAAAGTCAAACAGTTTTTTGGACAGAGCTCGTTACCGGGGAATGGAGTCTGTTTCTGGCAGCAACCACAAAAGGACTTTGCTATGTCGGTTCGCTGAACAAGCCATTCGACGAGCTGGTGGCATGGACAAATAAGCACTTTCCCAATTGCACGCTTGTCGAAGATGCAGCCGCACTAGAGCCCTATACGACACAAATCACCGAGTATATAGAAGGAAGCCGGAAGCAATTTACCATTCCCTTTGATTATCAGGGCACACCCTTTCAGCTCGCTGTCTGGGATGCGCTATGCCAAATTCCTTATGGAGAAACCAAGTCTTACTCGGATATCGCCCAGCAGATTCAAAAGCCGGCAGCGGTGCGGGCAGTAGGCACAGCAATCGGTGCCAATCCCGTATTAATCACCGTTCCTTGTCACCGGGTTATCGGGAAAAATGGTGCTCTCACCGGTTATCGCGGCGGTTTGGAGATGAAGACCAAGCTGCTTGAGCTTGAAGGCGCAGGCCAGCACACGAAAGGAAGGATGCAAAATGCCTAATCGTCTTTCCGAACGGATCGCCGCTCTCGATTGGGCCTACCTGCAACAAACGCTGGACGACCAAGGCTATGCCACGCTACCACCCATAATAGAGCCTGATCAATGCGAAGACATCATCGCGACCTACTCCGATGACGCTCTTTTTCGAAGCACTATCGATATGGCGAGATACCGCTTCGGGATTGGACAGTACCGTTACTATCAAGCTCCCCTTCCGCCGCTGTTGCAGCAGCTTCGCGAGAACTTTTATCCTGAGCTTGCCAAAGCCGCAAACCGCTGGCTTGGACAGCTTGGAGGGGAAGCCATCTATCCCGCTGCTTTATCCGATTTTTTAGAGCACTGTCATCAGCATGGGCAATCCCGTCCCACTCCTCTGCTTTTGAAATATGAGGCTGGCGGGTACAATTGCTTGCATCAGGATTTGTATGGTGAGGTTTATTTTCCTTTTCAAGTCGTGTTTGTCCTGAGTCAAAAAGAGATCGATTACACGGGTGGAGAGTTTTTACTGCTGGAGCAGCGCCCTCGGGCACAAAGCAGAGGGCATGTTATTACACTTGCACAAGGTGCCGGGCTGATTTTCCCAACAAACCATCGACCTGTTGCTGGAGCACGTGGTTATTATCGGGCTACACTGCGCCATGGCGTTAGTACGATTACTGCCGGAAACAGGTACAGCCTCGGGATCATTTTTCATGATGCCAAGTAAGGAGAGTCGATGTGAAGACTGCTTTATTTTACAAGCATCCGAAAACGTTACTGAATAAAGGAAGCGGATTTCTTTCCGATTATACACACTCCCTCAATCCGTATACGGGATGCTCATTTGCCTGTTCGTACTGCTATGTACGGCAAATGCCTGTCTCGCTTTTTCGCGATCAGCCGTGGGGAACTTGGGTAGATATCAAGCAGGAAGCTGGAAAGCTGCTCCGCAAAGAGCTTCTACGGGCAAAGGCGAAGGGGAGGGTTACAATCTTTATGTCCTCTGCTACCGACCCGTATCAGCCCGTCGAGCAAAAGGAGCAGGTTACTCGCTCTCTGCTAGAGGTCATGGCAGATGACCCGCCCGATTTTCTGCTGGTTCAAACCCGCAGTCCACTAGTTCGCCGCGATATCGATCTGCTGCTGTCGATGCAGGACCGTGTACGCGTCAGCATGACCGTAGAAACGGATTTGGATGACATCCGCAAACACTTTTCCCCGCAAGCACCGCCGATTCAGGCACGCCTTAGGACCTTGCAGCTCCTGGCAGAAGCAGGCGTCCCCACACAAGTCGCCATTGCACCCGTTTTGCCGAGCAGCGAAGCGTTCGCTCATCGCCTGCGTCCTTTCGTGAATCGCGTGTGTATCGACGATTTTTATATGGGAGATGGCAGCGGAGGAAAAAGAACGAGGAAATTGGGAATAGCATCGCTCTATGAACAGCTTGGACAAGAAAAATGGTATGATCCCGACGCTTTTCAGCTTGTATATGAGCGTTTTGTTCGCGTATTTGGCAAAGAGGACGTGTATTTGAGTCAAAAAGGCTTTGCTCCCTAAGCTAGTGTGCAGGTTTTGCCTCTCTCGCTCATTGGCATATGTGCCCGATTATGATATCTTCAAGCCATAGAGAACTGTTATCTCAACGGGAAAAGAGGAGTTGCCTTGACGATTACTATTTTGCTGTTTGCTGGCCTAGCCGAGCGAGCCAATGTTCGAGAAATACAATTGACCCTGCCAGAAAATACGAATGTACGTGATCTTCTGCAGGTAATCGGGGAACAGTATCCTGCCCTCTCTCCTCTGCTTGGAAGCTGCTTTGTTTCGGTTAATCATGAATACGCTGCACCAGATAAAGTCATCGGACCAGCTGATGAGGTCGCCCTGCTCCCTCCGGTCAGCGGCGGTGAAGAAGCACCTCGCTTTGCGATTACGACGGAGCCGCTTGAGGCAGACAAGCTTGTTCGCCTGGTCAGCAATCCGCATGCAGGGGCGATTCTGACCTTCGTCGGAACCGTTCGTGAATTTACCCATGGACAGCGGACTGTCTATCTTTCCTACGAGGCATATGCTCCAATGGCCGTTGAAAAAATGAAGCAGATTGCCACTGAGATCGAGGAGCGCTGGCCCGGTGCCGAGGTCGCGATGCATCACCGGATCGGGGATTTGGCTGTCGAGGAGATCGCCGTGATCGTAGCAGTCGCTACTGCTCATCGCAACGAATCCTTTGAGGCTGGACGCTATGCGATCGAGCGCCTGAAGCAGATCGTTCCGATATGGAAAAAAGAAATGTGGGAAGATGGAAGTGAATGGAAGGGCCATCAGCAAGGTCCCTGGAACCCCTTGGAGATGACAGAAGGAAAGGTGGAATAACACCGTGGATACCCGCTATTCGCGCCAGATCTTGTTTGCTCCGATCGGGCGAAGTGGACAGGAGAAGCTCGGGCAAAGCCGAGTCGCCATTGTCGGGATGGGAGCGCTCGGGACCGTCTTGTCCAACCACATGGTCCGCGCTGGAGTCGGCTTTGTTCGCCTCATTGACCGTGATTTTGTAGAGCCAAGCAATTTGCAGCGCCAAATGCTCTACGATGAGTCGGATGCTGCCGAGCATTTGCCAAAAGCGATTGCTGCCCACGCCAAGCTGAGTAAAATCAATTCGCAAGTCACCATTGAGCCGATTGTTGCCGATCTCACCGCGTACAATGCAGAGCAATATTTGACTGACGTCGATCTCGTGCTCGATGCTACCGATAACTTTCAAGTTCGCTATCTCGTAAACGATGTTTGCGTCAAACACAGCATCCCATGGGTTTACGGAGGGGCTGTCAGTGCGACAGGGACTTTTACCGCGATTCGCCCGGGAACGACCCCTTGCTTGCGCTGCCTTTTCCCCGAGGCCCCGAACCCGGGAGAAATGGCCACCTGTGATACAGCAGGTGTCATCGGTCCGATTATTCATATCGTTGCTTCTTATCAAGCAACAGAGGCTTTTAAAATGCTGGTAGGCGCAACAGATGCACTCAATCCAAACCTGGAGCATTTTGAGATTTGGAACAACCGCCATCAGCAGATCAAGGTTTCAAATGGCCGCCGGGCAGACTGTCCCGCCTGTGGACAGCGCGAGTTTGCTTTTTTACAGCCGGATACGCCAGAAGGACAAGCTGTATCGCTTTGTGGACGCGATACGGTGCAAATCTCGCCCTCTGCTGCGATCTCACTCGATCTCGATGCGCTTGCTGAGCGTCTTGCCCCACTCGGTCAAATCGAGCGAAACAAGTTTTTGCTGCGCTTTCGGGTCGAGCCGTATACGCTTGTTGTTTTCCCCGATGGACGTGTGCTCGTCCAAGGTACAGACGACAGCAGCCTGGCACGTACGCTGCACGCCAAATATATCGGAGCATAATCGCTCTTGTTTTCACTACACAAACAAAGTCCCCTTTCCTCTACGAATGGGGACTTTTTGTATCCGCTACTGCAACTGGCAGTCGAACGGTAAAGGTCGTACCTTCTCCAAAGTGACTTTTCACTGTAATCTTGCCTTGATGCATATCTATAATTCTTTGAACGATAGAAAGGCCAAGACCGCTGCCACCCTTGCCCCGGTTGCGCGATTTATCCGCTTTGAAGAATCTCTCGAATATTCGCCCCTGATCCTCCTCGGTAATCCCGATCCCTGTATCTGATACGTGGACAACCAATTCATTACCTTCCTGTTTCAGCTGAACCGTGATCGTCCCACCTGCTGGAGTAAATTTGATCGCGTTGCTAATCAGATTCATCCATACCTGACTGAGCATATCTTCATCTGCTGTTATTTCCGCCTTTCCCAGCTCTACATCCATCTCGATTTCTTGCTCCAGCCATTGCGGCTCACAAGCCAAAATAATTCCCCGAATCTGTAGATCCAAACGGTACGTCTTGCGTTCGAGCGGCTGTTGTACTGCCTCCAAAGAAGTCAGTCTCAGCAAATTGTCACTTAGCTTGGAGAGTCTTTTGCTCTCTGTTTCAATAATCTCCAAATAATGCAAACGTTGCTGCTGTGTAAGCTGCTCATTGTGCAAGGCGCGGGCAAATCCGCTAATCGACGTCAATGGAGACTGGATTTCATGCGATACGTTCGAAATAAACTCCTGCTTCATCTGCTCCATCTGGTTCAGCTGCTCTGCCATATGATTGAAACCGTCGATCAGCTCACCCCACTGATGCTTTAGCTTAAAATCGAGATTCACCTTGAAATCACCCTTTGCAATCCGGTTGATCGCATTGCGAAAGGCATCAAAAAAATCGTATTGTCTAGGTTTTTTAAATCTGATGATCCATGCTAACAGGAAAAAGAAGACAAAGCCGAGGACTGTGTTTATGATCCCCTTGAAGTATTCAGATAGATTTAGATTGCCATTACTATAGAAGAAATTCGTTACCCAATATGCAAGCGACCAGCAAAGAGCCATGGCTAGCATAAAAGCGATGAGTCCAAGCAACCTGAGAAAAAATAATTTCCACGAGTGATCCGGGTTTCTGCTCATTGGTTCAGCTCCAGTCGATAGCCTAAACCGCGAACCGTTCGAATCAAGAAGCTGTATTCCTCCTGTGGGAACCTTTCGCGCAGCCGATTGATATGCACATCCACTGTCCGCTCATTCCCTTCAAAATCAAAGCCCCAAATTTGCTCGATCAGCTGCTCGCGAGTAATCGTTTTGCCCGGATTGCTGCCTAGCTTAAACAGAAGCTCAAATTCTTTTAGCGGAATCGTTAGCGCCTTGGTTCCCTTTGTCATTTCGAACGTTTTCTTGTTCAGTTGCAGTTGCCCGATCTGCACGGTGTGGGAAGACTCGATCCGATAACGCTTTAGCAGTGCTTTTACCCGAACGACCAGCTCGGCGGGTTCGAACGGCTTGACGAGGTAGTCATCGGTTCCCAGCTCAAAGCCTTTAATTTTTTGCGAGGTTTCGCCTTTTGCTGTAAGCATGAGCAGCGGGATATCGGGATAGAATCGTCGCAGCTCCCGGCACAGCTCCCATCCGTCCATATTCGGCATCATGATATCCAGGATGACGAGGTCTGCAGGAGCGGTAGCAAATAAGGAAAGAGCTTCTTCCCCGTCTGCCGCCTCCATGACTTCAAAGCCCTCCCTCTCCAAAAAGACGCGAACCAGCTCACGAATATGCGGATCGTCGTCTACTACCATCAGTCTGGTCATGATTACACCCTCTCTTTTACACGTAATTGCTGCGTCGCAAATTCTTTGTACATATCGTGACTGTCGAATAGCTCATCATGTGTTCCTTTGCCAGTAATTCGGCCTTTTTCCATGAACAGAATCTGGTCCGCATCAACGACTGTCGACAAGCGATGGGCAATCACAAGTGTCGTGCGTCCCTTCATTAAGTTCTGAAGCGCCTGCTGAACGATGATTTCCGATTTGCTGTCCAAGCTGGAGGTTGCCTCATCCAGCATCAGAATTTGCGGATCGCGAAGCAGTGCTCTGGCAATCCCAATTCGTTGTCTCTGTCCTCCTGAGAGCTTGACACCTCGCTCCCCTACCTCAGTGTCATAGCCATCCGGGAATTCGGAAATAAACCCATCGGCATAAGCCATTTCTGCTGCCTTTCGCAGCTCTTCATCACTCACTTCACGAAAGACGCCATAACAAATATTTTCACGGATCGTTCCGGCGATCAATGGGCTTTCCTGTGACACATAACCGATTTTGCTTCTCCATGATGCAAGTGTAAAGTCGGCAATTGATTTATCTCCCAGCTTGATTCGTCCTTGCTGTGGCAAATAGTAGCGCTCGATCAAGGAAAAGAGGGTCGTCTTTCCGCTTCCGCTAGGCCCTACAATAGCATTTACTTTTCCTGCCTGAATCGTAAAGCTGACATCATTCAGGATCGTTTCCCCATTTTCATAGGCAAAGCTCACATTCTCTACCCGGATCGGCAAGCTGGCGTTTTCCAGGATTTTTCCTGATGTATGGTCTTCCTCGTCAGCTTCCAATGTCGTAATAATTCGCTCTGTTGCACCCATCGCCTTTTGCAGCTGTGTAAAGAAGTGCGTAAACTGTCCGAGCGGCATCATGATTTGTACGAGATACAAGATGAAAGCAACCAGCTCTCCTGCTGTCAAAGCACCTGATGATACACGCATGCCTCCATATCCCATCACCACGACGAGCAGTACCATGATAACCAGAGACATGAGTGGACCGATCATCGCCTGTACTCTGCCTTCGCGGATGCCAAAATGAAACAGTTTGTCGATTCCTCGCTTACCGCTGGCATATTCGTGCGGCTCTGCATTTGATGATTTTACGAGGCGAATCTCAGACAGCACTTGCGTCATAATCGTTGTGAAGCTTGCCGTTTCGTCTTGCAGCCCTTTGGAAATCTTGTACATTTGGCGACCCAGCGGCAATAAAATCAACAGGGCGAGCGGCACTGCAATGAGCATAGTCATGGTCATTTGCCAATCAAGGTAAAGCAACGTAGCGATTGAACCGATAATAGAGATGGTCCCGGTAAAAAAGTTGGAAAGATGGTCGGTGATCAATCCTTTGACTACACCTGTATCGTTGGTCATTCGGCTAATCGTTTCCCCCGTACGATTGTTATCATAATACGGGACAGGCAGGACGAGCAGCTTTTTCCAGAGGCGATCCCGGAGTGCGGCTACGATTTTTTGTCCCACATGATTTAACATGTAAATGGAGAGTCCGCTAACAACGGCTTGTGCGATAAATGCCCCGATCAAAAGGACAATTTGCCCCTTGCTTATCGAGGATAGTGTGAAGCCATCGATCAGATCCTTGGTGAAAAGCGGAATCACCAGGCTCACGAGAGTGGTTGCAATGCTCAGGAAGAGCGCGGTCCCGAGCATCAGCTTGGATGGCTTTGTTTCCTTTATTAAATGAAAGAACGGTCTCAGCTTTCCTGACGTACGTTTTTGTTTTGTCGTCATCTTTTTGTATCTCCTATCCGTATTTACTTCACTCGTTTGCAGGAATCGCACAGCTTTCGTTTGGCGCCATTGAAGCATGTGCAGCCCCGCTAGAGAAAAGATACCGCATGAATGTAAACGAAATATAAACGGGATAATACAGGAAGTCTGGAAATTTTCCTTTCCTTTTCACAGGAAAATGGCTTCGGGGTTTTTTCTTCAAGGATTTTGTATAGAAATGATGAATTTGGGGTAGAAGACGAGAAACAAATCGAGTATAATAGGGTCGTGATGAAGAAGAAACGAAACTATGTTTCATCTGATGAAACTCCAAGTAACAATAGGGAGGTTGTATACATTGGCTAACAAAGATGCTTACAAAGTAAAATCTTCCCTGCAGGTAGGCGACAAGTCTTTCGCGTATTATCGCCTGCAAGGATTGGAAGAACAAGGACTTGGTGATGTTTCCAAGCTTCCATTCTCCATTAAAGTTCTGCTTGAGGCTGCTGTACGTCAGTTCGACGGACGCGCGATCACTAAAGAACACGTACAACAACTCGCGACTTGGACAAAAGGCCGCGACGAAAACCAAGAAGTACCTCTCATGCCTGCTCGTATCGTACTGCAAGACTTCACCGGTGTACCGGCTGTAGTTGACCTCGCTGCGATGCGTATCGCGATGAAACGCGCTGGTGGAGATCCAAAACGAATCAACCCACTCGTACCAGTAGACCTCGTTATCGACCACTCCGTAATGGTAGATGATTTCGGTAATGCAGCTGCTCTGGACAACAACATGAAGCTGGAATTCGAACGCAACCAAGAGCGCTACCGCTTCCTGCGTTGGGCACAAACTGCGTTTGACAATTTCCGTGCGGTTCCTCCGGCAACTGGTATCGTTCACCAAGTTAACCTGGAGTACCTCGCAACTGTAATCGCTACTCGTGAAGTAGACGGCGAGCTCGTAGCTTTCCCTGACTCTCTCGTAGGTACTGACTCCCACACCACTATGATCAACGGTCTTGGTGTTCTTGGATGGGGTGTTGGTGGTATCGAGGCAGAAGCTGGAATGCTCGGTCAACCTCTGTACTTCGTAACTCCAGAAGTTGTTGGTTTCAAACTGACTGGCACTCTGAGTGCTGGTGCAACTGCAACCGACCTCGCTCTGACTGTTACGCAAATGCTGCGTAAAAAAGGCGTTGTAGGTAAATTCGTTGAGTTCTACGGCCCTGGCTTGTCCAACATCTCGCTGGCAGACCGCGCAACCGTAGCTAACATGGCACCTGAATACGGCGCTACTATGGGCTTCTTCCCAGTAGACTCCGAAACGCTCAACTATATGCGTCAAACTGGTCGCGAAGAAGACCTCATCTCCTTGGTTGAAACTTACACCAAAGCACAAGGCCTCTTCCGTACTGATGCTACACCAGACCCAGTATTCTCCGAAACATTGGAGCTGGATCTGTCCACTGTAGTACCAAGCTTGGCTGGTCCAAAACGTCCACAAGACCGCGTAGAACTGACTGCTATGAAGGAATCCTTCAATAACAGCCTGCGTACGCCAATCGACAAAGGCGGCTTTGGTCTCTCCGAAGAGAAAATCGCAGCTAGCGCACCAGTTGAATATGCAAACGGTGAAAAAGCTACGCTGAAAACAGGTGCGGTTGTTATCGCAGCGATCACTTCCTGTACCAATACATCAAATCCTAGCGTAATGCTGGGTGCAGGTATCCTGGCGAAAAAAGCTGTGGAAAAAGGCCTGACAAAACCTGCTTTCGTAAAAAGCTCTCTGGCTCCAGGTTCCCGCGTAGTTACGCAATACCTGACTGACGCTGGACTGATCGATTCCTTGAACACGATCGGCTTCAACGTAGTTGGTTATGGTTGCACAACTTGCATTGGTAACTCCGGTCCATTGCCAGAAGAAACCAGCAAAGCAATCGCTGACGAAGACCTGACTGTTGCAGCTGTTCTTTCCGGTAACCGTAACTTTGAAGGCCGTATCCATGCACAGGTAAAAGCGAACTACCTCGCTTCTCCTCCATTGGTTATCGCTTATGCACTGGCGGGTACTGTTGATATCGACCTGTCTACAGAGCCAATCGGTACTGGCAAAGACGGACAGCCTGTATTCTTGAAAGACATCTGGCCAACTCCACAAGAGATCTCGGAAGCAATGGGTAAAGCAATGAACCCTGACTTGTTCCGTGCAGAATACGGCCAAGTGTTCACACAAAACGAAGCTTGGAACAAAATCGATGTTCCAACTGGCGATCTGTACGAGTGGGATGAAAAATCCACGTACATTCAAGAACCGCCATTCTTCAAAGACCTGGCTGGCGAAATCGCAGCGATCGCAGACATCAAAGCAGCGAACACCATCGCTCTGTTCGGCGACTCTGTGACAACTGACCACATCTCCCCAGCTGGTAACATCTCGCCTACAAGCCCTGCAGGTCTCTATCTGCAAGCGAACGGCGTAGAACGCAAAGACTTCAACTCCTATGGCGCTCGTCGCGGTAGCCACGATGTAATGATGCGCGGTACATTCGCTAACATCCGTATCCGCAACCAAGTGGCTCCTGGCACTGAGGGCGGCGTAACCAAATACTTGCCAACTGACGAAGTAATGTCCATCTACGATGCTTCCATGAAGTATCAAGCAGACGGTACTCCACTCGTTGTACTGGCTGGTAAAGAGTACGGTACTGGTTCTTCCCGTGACTGGGCAGCAAAAGGTACTTTCCTCCTCGGCATCAAAGCGGTTATCGCTGAGAGCTTCGAGCGTATCCACCGTGCTAACCTGGTTGGTATGGGCGTTCTGCCTCTGCAATTCGCTGACGGCCAAAGCTGGAAGTCCCTTGGCATCGATGGTACTGAGTCCTTCAGCATCCTGGGCCTCTCCGACGATGTTCAACCTGGCCAACGCGTAAAAGTAGAAGCAACTCGCAAAGATGGCAGCACTTTCGAATTCGAAGTAATCGTGCGCCTCGACTCCATGGTAGACGTAGACTACTACCGCAATGGTGGTATTCTGCAAACCGTTCTTCGCCAACTGCTGGACGAAGGCAAACCAGTAACAACAAAGTAAGAGCTTGAAATAAGTTCATGGCAGCACCCACCCAACGAAAAGGGCAGTCTTTCGAGAAATCGACAGGCTGCCCTCTTTCTATTTCTTTCTGGACGTCTCTGTTGTAAAATTTGAAAAAATACATACTTTTTATGTACATTTATTTCGCTCGCACAAGGGAGGAGACACCGATGGCCCAATTGATTTATCATATTGCCACTACGCTGGATAACTTTATTGCCGATGTAGACGGCAATGCTGACCCTTCCATCTTTTCATACGAAGGCGAGCATGTGACCGATTTCCTTTCCGACATCCAAGAGTACGATGCTGTATTAATGGGCGGCAAGACGTATGCATTCGGGTTTCAGTTTGGCCTAAAGCCTGGTGAGCCTGGCTACAAAGGGTTAAAGCATTATATTTTCTCTTCCACGATGGAGTTTGAATCCAATGATGAGGTCTTGCTTGTCAAAAGCGACGCGGCTGATTACATCCGGGATCTGAAACGAGAGGGTAACGGAAAGCTCTGGTTGTGCGGTGGTGGACAATTGGCAGCATCATTGATTGAGCACAAACTCATCGATAAACTCGTGTTAAAAGTCAATCCGGTGATGCTTGGCTCCGGCATCCCTCTGTTTGGAAATGCCTCTCCTCGCTTACACTTTGAGCTGATGGATTTTAAGCGATATGACAATGGAGTCGTCAAGCCCACCTACCAGATCATTTACCCGTAAAAAGCCCACACAAAAACCACCCTGTATTTACATCAGGGTGGTTTCGTCTTGAATGCAGCTATGTTTTGGGTACTGTGTAGCTTTGTCTGTCAGCTCACCTGCTGACTCGTGTTGCCTTCGGAAAATTGGCTGTTATACAAATCTGCGTAGAAGCCGCCTTTTTCCAGCAGCTCTTCATGATTGCCTTGCTCGATGACCGTTCCTTGATTCATAACAAGGATCAGATCCGCATCACGAATGGTAGAAAGTCGGTGGGCGATGACAAAGGATGTTCTGCCTTCCATCAGTCCCGCCATTGCTTTTTGGATCAAGAGCTCTGTCCGTGTGTCAACACTGCTCGTTGCCTCGTCGAGAATCAAAATCGTCGGATCAGCCAAAAAGGCGCGGGCAATTGTCAAAAGCTGCTTCTGACCTTGTGAAATATTCGATGCCTCTTCATTCAAAATCGTTTCGTAGCCTTCTGGCAGAGTCCGTACGAAGTGATCCGCATGCGCTGCACGAGCCGCCTGCACAATCTCATCATCGTTTACTCCAGCCCGCCCGTAAGCGATATTTTCTTTGATCGTGCCGTTGAACAGCCACGTATCTTGCAGAACCATCCCAAATTTACTTCTCAGCTCACTGCGCGGCAGCTCGCGTATATCGGTTCCGTCAATCGTGATTCTGCCCTCTCCGATCTCATAAAACCGCATGAGCAGGTTGACGAGGGTCGTTTTGCCGGCTCCGGTCGGTCCAACAATAGCTACCGTCATCCCCGGCTTCACATCGATATTCATATTTTGAATGAGTGGCTCGTTCTCTTTGTAGCCAAAGGAAACATTTTCAAATCGCACATGCCCTGCAAGCCCTGCAGCAGTAGCTGGCGTGGAATCAGCAGCAGCCACATCTGTAGACTCTTCGGGCTCATCGAGGATTTCGAAGACTCGCTCTGCCGCCACGAGGGTGGACTGAATGATATTTGCGATATTCGCGGTTTGCGTAATCGGCTGGGAAAACTGCTGGGCGTATTGGATAAAAGCTTGCACATCCCCGATCAAAATGCTGCCGCGGGTGACGAGCACACCACCGACCACACAAACGAGCACAAAACCGATGTTGCCAACAAACATCATAAGCGGCATCATGATCCCAGAGATGAACTGCGCCTTCCAGCCAGAATTGTACAGCTTTTCATTGATCACTTCGAACTTCTCAATCGCCTGCTCTTCACGCCCGAACGCCTTTACGATCTTGTGTCCAGTGTACATTTCTTCGACGTGACCATTCATCTCGCCGATGGCTTGCTGTTGGCCCTTAAAATGCGGCATGGAACGAGCAGCCACCTGCTTGATCACGACAAAGCTAAGTGGCAAGGTTACCATCAAAATGACTGTCATGAGTGGACTGATGGTCAGCATCATGACGATAACACCCACCAGAGTAATTACCGAGGTAATCATTTGCGTCAAACTTTGCTGCAAAGTACCGCTAATCGTATCCACATCATTGACTATGCGGCTCATGACTTCCCCATGTGTTCGTCCGTCAAAATATTTGAGTGGTAATCTGGCCAGCTTCTCATTTGCTTCCTTGCGCAGGGCATAGACTGTCTTCTGCGCAATGCCTGCCATCAAATACTGCTGCACATAGGCAAACAAGGAGGAAAAGAGATAGAGCCCGATCAAGGTCAGAATAATTTGCCAAACTGCACCAAAATCAAACGCCGCGCCTGGCACGCCCTTTAATTTCCCCATGAAGCCTTCAAAAATGGTCGTCGTGGCGTTTCCCAGCAATTTTGGACTGAGAATGCCAAAGACCGTACTGAGTGCGGCTGCCAAGAAAACAATCGTTAGCCGAAAGCGATACGGCTTCAAATAGCGAAGCAGACGTCGCAATGTTCCTTTGAAATTTTTTGCCTTTTGCCCGGGCATTGTCATCATTCCAGGTCCGCCAAAACCCATCGGTCTTTGCGCCCCAGGTCCTCCACCAGGTCCAGGAGGTGTACGCCGCTGCTGCTCACTCATGCGATTTCCTCCTCCGTCAGCTGGGATTTGACAATCTCTTTGTAGACGTCGCAGGTATCCATTAATTCATGGTGAGTGCCTTTGCCTACAATTTCGCCTTCCTCCAGCACGATAATCTGATCGGCATCCATGACGGTATTCACGCGCTGAGCAACGATGATGACAGTCGCTTCTTCTGTTTCGTTCTTCAGAGCTGCCCGCAGCTTGGCATCTGTTTTGAAATCCAGAGCAGAAAAGCTGTCGTCAAAGACGTAAATCTCCGGCTTTCGAATGAGCGCTCGTGCAATAGACAGTCTTTGCTTTTGCCCACCTGACAGGTTTGCTCCTCCTTGTGCCAGCACCGTTTGGAGTCCGTCCTTCATCGCGGCGACAAAATCGGAAGCCTGCGCAGTCTGTAGTGCATGCTCGACCTCCTCGTCCGTCGCTCCTTCATTTCCATAACGGACGTTGTCTGCGATCGTCCCTGTGAAGAGCAGCGCCTTTTGCGGGACAAAGCCAATGATGGAGCGGAGCGCACTTTGCGGGATGTCACGCACATCGATGTTCCCGATACGGACGCTGCCACTTTCGACATCATAAAAGCGCGGGATTAAGCTGATGAGTGTAGACTTACCTGAGCCCGTACCACCAATGATCGCCGTTACCTGCCCGGGCCTCGCTGTGAACGAAACGGAAGACAAGGCTGGCTTCTCTGCTCCTGGGTAACGGAATGTCACTTGATCAAAAATGACTTCTCCTGCCTCCCTGACTTTTTTTGCTTCTGCCTGTTCCCTATCTAAAATGACAGGGTCTGTCGTCAACACTTCGTGAATACGCAGCGACGAAGCAGAAGCCCTCGGCACCATACTGAACATCATGGAGGCCATCATCAGTGAGAACAAAATTTGCATGGCATACTGCAAAAAGGCCATCAGATCACCGACCTGCATATGTCCGGTACTGATGCGCAGGCCACCAAACCAAATAATCGCAATCGAGGTTACGTTCATCATCAGCATCATGATGGGCATCATCGCCGCCATGATCTGATTTGCTTTGATCGCTGTCGCCGTGAGGTCTTGATTGGCCTGATCAAAGCGTGCACGCTCATGCTCGGTACGATTAAAGGCACGTACGACACGGATTCCGGTCAAATATTCGCGCAATACCAGATTCAAACGGTCGATCTTTGTTTGCATCATCTTGAAGTAAGGAATACCTTTGGACCCGATCAAGTAAATCGCCAAAGCTAGGATCGGGATCGCGCCAATAATGACAAGAGACAGCTTCGCATCTTTGGATACTGCCATGATAATCCCACCGATACACATCATCGGTGCCATAACCATCATTCTCAGCATCATGTTAAGCACTTGCTGGACTTGCGTAATGTCATTCGTTGTACGAGTAATGAGGGAAGCTGTGCTGAGCTTGTCAAACTCCTGCAAAGAAAAACGCTCAATATGACGAAATACACTGCTGCGCAGCCGCATCCCGAAGCCTGAAGCCGCACGGGACGCCAAATAGCTGGCACAGACTGACAAGATGGCGCCAACTGCAGATACGAGGAGCATGAACCCGCCAATCCTCCATATATAAGCAGTGTCCTCCTTGACGATTCCTTCGTTGACGATATCTGACATCAACGTAGGAAGATACAGATTGGCAATTGATTGAAGCAGCACAAATACCATGGTCATGATGACCATATACCGGTAAGGCCGCAAAAAAACGCAGTAATCGTAACACGCGAATCACCCTCCGGTACGGATTGGACTATGGGAACAAATTGTAACTGATCCATTCCTCCAGGGCAAGTGGTAGCCATTATTTTCCTACCATAGTTCCAAGATAGCTTGAAAATTCGTCACTGATGCGCTGTCAGTGATTACCCGTTCATTTTTTGCTTCATCTCCGCAAGCATTCGTCGCCGGGCAATGCGCGGATCGAGTTCTGGATTCAATACGTGCTGAACGTACTGTCTGGCACTAACCTCGATTTGCTCCTCTGTAGCCTGAACGGCTCCGTAAAAGGTGAAGAGTGGAAGCATCGTCATACCGACCTGATTGGCAAAGACTTGAAGCGGGCGCGTTAATTCACTAATCGTGTAGCCAATCAACCCACCCGCTTGATACGATTCTTGCGTACCTCCGATAGATATGGCGAGCAAAAGCTCTTTTCCTGCTACCGCCTTTCCACCAGATCCAAATAACCAAGCAGTCGTGAAAACTTCATCTAGCCATTGCTTCAATAGAGACGGCGTTCCATACCACTGAAACGGGAATTGCAGTACGAGTCGCTCGTGATCAGCGAGAAGCGTTTGCTCATACTGGACGTCTATTTCTTTATCAGCGTATGAGGCATACAATTCGTGCACGATTACATGCTCATGATGCTTCGACAATTCCGCAACCCACCGTTTGTTGACACGTGATTGCTGCAGCTGTGGATGCGCAACGACAACGAAAGTACTCATTTGAAATTCAGCTCCTTTTTGTTTTTTGACTGACACGAAAGTCAATTTTAAAAGCAAAAAAAATTACTCTGGTCTGATTACCAATAATGCCGACTCGATCACTTGCTCAAACAGCCCCTTGAGCTGCTCGTTGATCTCATGAGCTGTCGCCCCTTGGTCAGCGAGGTCTTGCTGTGTCTGGTCTAAATAATTCATGCCCTGTGATACGGCACCCCAAAATTGCATGGCCATCAGACTAGCATCTCCAGCACGGATCGTCTTTTGCTCCATGCCTTTCTCCACTGCTTGTGTCATCGGCTGCAGGAAGCTCTTTACCCATTTGAACGGAGAAAATTGCTCCGCCGTATACAAGTAATGTACATCCAGGCTGATTCGCGAAAAAAAACGAGACACAGCTGGCTCTTCCAATACTTGTCGGCAAACGATTCGTGCATACGTATTGAACAGCTCAAATGCGGAGCCCTCTTGCTCGAAATGTGTTTTTGTAAATTGCTGTGTCTTTTCCATTACATGCTCGAAAAGCTCTCGAAACAAGGTCTGCTTGTTTTTAAAATAGTGGTAGACTAGTCCGCGCGCCAGACCAGCCCTCTCCGCAATCTCGCCAATCTCCGATGCAGCATATCCTTTCTCTGCATAAACGTGAATCGCCGCCTGCAAAATTTCCTGCGTCCGCTGCTTACGGATCTCTTCATTTTGTTCTTTGGTACGTGGTGACATGATCGAACCCTCATTTTTCATTGACATTCGTGTTAATCAAAAAGATACATGCAAATGGAACCTTTTGTCAACAACCCATTTTATTAAAACGAATACATGTTCTCCACCCCTTTTAGGCACCCTTATGAATGAGGAGGGATTGCAAATGGAACAGCAAAGCTTTGAACAAATATACGCCGACTACAAAAATGCTGGAGAGCAGCAAGCACTGGAGGAAAGCGGTGGTAATACCAGCTCGCCTGACGCTTCCGGCAAAGAGCAAATTGTTGCTGTGCGAAAAAATGACGATGGAGACTTGATCGCTTTCAAGACAAGCGCCGGGCGGGAGCTGGATTACGTCACTGCCCTGCAAGATGCAAAAGCGGGCAAGCTGGCACATGTGGACGTCTTTCATAAATACGGGCGGGACATTTTGCGCAGCGAGCCTGATGGCATCAAAGAAAACAATCTGGATAACCTGCCTACCTTTTAAAAGGTAACAAGCAAATCAACAAATCCCACCTCTTATATTAACAGGGTGGGATTTGCGCAGTTCCAGGACGTCCAGAATATTTTAGGAAAATGAGCAAAAAAATAGAGAGGAATGAGGAGGAGGCGAATCGACCCATGAGATTCAAACATACATATGCCATTGTGCTTCTCGTCGTGTTTTGTATGCTTGTCACGAGTTGTAAGACAAACACAAGCCCACCACTCCATCAGCAAAGCATGCCATCATCGCCCTCTCCCAGCCTGTCTTCCGTACAGAAGCCGACTATTCTCATCCTGATTGATTCTTTGATGGACAAGCCGTTGCGCGAAGCAATTACACAAGGTCGCGCTCCTGCTTTAGCGTATTTGTTTGCAAACGGGCACTACTACCCCCAACTAGTAAGCTCCTTCCCTACCATGTCGGTCACGATTGACAGCACCATGCTTACAGGAACCTACCCGAACAAGCATCATATCCCTGGCCTATCCTGGTATAGCACAAAGGAAAAACGTATGATCTACTATGGTATGGGGCCAAAGGAAGGGCTAAAGATTGACCAGCCACAGGTGTTGCTGGACGCCGTTCATCACCTCAATCAGACCCATTTGAATCGGAAAACGAAAACAATCCACGAGGAATTGGCGGGGATGGGCAAGCATTCGGCTTCGATTAATGCTATCGTATGGCGAGGAAAAACAGATCACGTCTTGAAAATCCCTCGCCTGATTTCCTTGAGCACGCCTTTGCCAGCGGAGCTAAAGGTGACTGGACCTGCAATGCTCTCCTACGCCACTTTTGCCCAGCTAAATCCGGATCAAAAGGAGCAAAGACGCATCTGGCGAAAGTACGGGATGAATGACGAGTTCTCCGCGCAAGAGGCAGCCTTTCTCATTTCTACTAACAAGCTGCCTTCGCTAACACTCACCTATTTTCCCGAAAACGATATGGAAGTGCATAAAAAAGGTCCAGCTACCATCGAAGGAATAGTGAAAGCTGACCAAGCCTTGCAAGCAGTACTGAACGCCTTTGGTTCATGGGAACAGGCTGTAAATCAGGCAAGATGGGTTGTTATGGGGGATAGTGGGCAAAGCGCTGTCCTCCCTGATCGACGGACAGCTACCATCGATATGCGGAGCCTGCTGAGTTCTTATCGTGTTGCCAAAATCGGACAACCAATACAACGGAAGGATCAGCTCGTGATCGCCACCAATGAACGAATGGCCTACATCTACGCTCTCGATGCTCATCTGTCCCTGACTGATATGGTCAAGCGTTTGCAGAAGGAAGAGAGGTTCGACATCATCGCGGTAAAAGAAGGACAGAAAACCATTGTCACGGCAGGTAAGAGCAACAGTTCCTTTTCTTTTCGTCCTGGAGGCGCGATCAAGGACGACTACGGTCAGTCGTGGACAATCTATGGAGATGACAAATTGCTTGATTTGACAATCCGCAATAACCATATCACGTATGGCAAGTATCCCGACGCATTGGCGAGACTCCATGGAGCAATGAACTCCCAGGAAGGCAGATACGCAATCGTTACCGTAAAACCAGGTTATGAACTGGTTACCGAGAGCTCTCCCACCCATCTCGGCGGCGGTGCACATGGCTCCCTACACGAAGCAGATTCACTTGTGCCTTTGCTCGTAGTCGGAACCAAGACCCGCCCGCAAACTTTGCGGATTGTCGATCTGAAGGATTGGCTGCTGCGTCTTGCGAACGAATAAACCCAGGTTTTGATGCTACGAATTCGTCAAACGTTCACGAGCTGTTTCCCGTTTACCTGTGGCAGGAATGAGCGTGCCGACCTTCCCTAAACCAAATGGAGGCATATTGACATAGACATTCTCATATTTTCCGGCTTCCACGAGATACGTCTCGTGGAAGATCCCTACTGTTCCATCAGAGCCGATCGCCTGATTAAACTTTCGCCAGGCAGTCAAATGCTTGTGGCTGTTCCGCGCATAATGCTCCAGATGCTCATAGGAGCGCCAATATTGAATCTGCGTAATCGTACGCATATTGAAGCTCCCACTGTCACCCAGAAATCCAAGCTCCGGGTTCTGGTAAAGCTCTTGCAGCATACCTCCCATTGCCTTTGCTACCGGCACCCATTTGTGTACAGCGAGCAATCGATTGATACGCATCCCGATGATAAAGACAACGAACGAGTCTTCCATCTGAGCAGTAAATCTTCCTGGCATTATTTTTGACATAGCCTCCACCTACTTGACTAAGGATTTAAGATGCATCTCGTAAAAAGCCATAAAATCATTGGCGCGAAACAAATGTGCCGACAAATACGCCCCATAAAACATCGAGAACAACAGAACAACAGCTTCCTCGTCGCTTACTCGCGGAGTAAGATTTCCATCCACCCGCGCCTCCTCCACACTTTTTTTAAAAATGTCATAGAGAGACGTTTTCGCAATCGCTGATCTGTTTGCCTCGTCTGGAAAAAGCAAGATCAGCTCAGCCTCTGATAAAGCAGGGACACATGGATGCATTCTTTGTTCGGACAAAAAGCTGATCAAGCTAAGCATGATGCCTGGATGCTTTTTCCCGTCCTCAATGACCTTGGCAAAAATGTAGCGAATCGCCTCCAAACCTCTTTTGGAGGAATTCGAGAGCTCCACGAAGCACTCCGCCTGCCAAATACTCATAAAGTAAGTCAACAAATCCTCTTTTTGCGGAAAAAATTTAAAGAAGGTAACCTTGGATACTTCTGCAAACTGACATATATCTTCCACAAGTACACTCCGAAAGGTACCCTCCCCGATGCGTTCGAGACACCCTTCCAGAAGAGCCAGCTTCGTTTTTGCTTTTTTCTTTTCGCGCAGTGAAATCATATCTGATGTCATGACCGTTTTCCTTTCGTTGGAATCCCCTTGTGTTAATAATAGTAAATAAATTAACTCTAGTAAAGTATTTTATCTGAGTTCGTTTTTTAATTCTTTTTATTTCAAGTAGCCTTTGACGCCCAACTCCATACGATAGTGGAGAGCCCTTCGAAGGAGAAAATCACATGAGAATTTGTTTTTTTTGCAATCTTATCGAATTTAAGCCAAAGGGGAATGTTCTGCAGTTTTTTATTCTGCTACGGGCACTTGACCGAAAAGTGGCACAGCTGCCAACACACGAGCGGGAGCAATATTCTTTAGACTGCGTCCTCCCCTTCCAGTTCCGTAATGGAATGGGTGGTTTTACGTTTCAGCACGTCCAGTTTTACAAGTCGAATCATCCGATTGATGACATCATCCGTCGCGATCAAAAGAAAAGGTACGATTATATCTTCATCCGTGGACGTAACGATGCAATCAAGCTTTTGGATAAAAGGCCTGCTCTCGGCTCGAAGCTGTTGTTTCTGGCGATTCAATACAATTTGAACGACCCGTACATCATGCGCAGACTCAACCGTATCTTCAAGCATGCACGACTCGTTTTTTTCCAGACAGAGCCCAATGCGAATCGCTACCGAACCTATCAGCTTCAAAAAGGCAATTACTCCAGTCAGGAGCTTGATCGCAAAATTCAGGTTCTCCCCCAGTTTGTTGAACCACCAAAGGACTCCCTGTCTGACCGACCTTCTCGTGATCACCTCGATCTCATTTTGGCAGGCGTCATCCGTCCTCGTTACGGGCTCGGTGTGGCTACTAAGGCGATTCGCTTCATCCGCAGAAATCATCCAAAGACCAAGCTCCGTGTTCTGTATCCATCCATTGTGGGCAAATATCAGAAGCAGGCAAAAGCGCTGCTGCGTACCCCGGGAGTTGTGGATCACGGGCAAAAATCAATGTGGGCAACCAAGAAGCTGATCCTGAGGAGTGGCATTGGCATCGCCTTGCTTTACGACACAACAAGTGATCAAAACCCGTCGCATTCCTACTTGTCGCGTATTTTGGAGTACATGGCACTCGGAGTTCCTGTCCTGACTACACGCACGATTGGGAACGAGGCGTTGCTCGGGGAAAACTACCCTCTGTTTGTCCTGGACGCGTACGACATTGCCGAACAATACGAGAAGCTTTGCGATCCATTTTTTTATGAGGAAATGAGCCGCTACGTATCTACCCGCGGTGAACGCTTCCTCGCCGATAATGCCGTGCAATCGTTTTGGGCTACATTGCAGCATGAGTATGTGATCGGGCAGCTTGCAACCTAGACGATAAAAAAAGCCAACACCCCTGACAATCCAGGGGAACTGACCCCATAACGTGAGACAAATCAAAACACCTTCAAGAGAATGCGACCATGTCGTAAGATATGGGGACAACTTGGAGGTGTTTTTCTGTGGCAACGAGAGTAAGCTATCCCGCGGAAATTA
>NZ_BEXF01000021.1 GCF_002897295.1 Brevibacillus reuszeri | reverse complement strand
GAGGTTTGCCGCCAACTTCCTTCAGATTCCACCTCACGGTGGACACCCTTGTCTTAGGCTAATGGTTACTACTGCCTTCACCATTCGGGACTTTAACCCTAGAGATAACGCCCATGCTGGGCGCACATGCAAAAAAGCTCTGCCTACAATCAGGCGGAGCTTTTGTCTTTCTACTTCTCTTTTGGAAGCACCTCAAACAAATAGTAAATATAGTCCGAGGAAGCACCAGCGTGTCCAAGCTGCCTCAGCATAGCGGAGATATTCCCGCGGTGATACGTGCCGTGATTGACGACATGCTGTACGATATCACAGTACCGTGCATGGATGGTTCCCATTTGCGGATGTGAATACGGGGCCGTTGCCTCCATGTCGATTTGTTGGAAAAAGTCTTTGAACTTCCCTGCCATCTCATGGAACATCTCTCGCAGCTCTGTCACGCTCTTTCCTGCTGTTTCCGAAGAGAGCTGCCC
The DNA here is from genome assembly GCF_002897295.1 of Brevibacillus reuszeri. Lineage (GTDB taxonomy): Bacteria > Bacillota > Bacilli > Brevibacillales > Brevibacillaceae > Brevibacillus > Brevibacillus reuszeri_A. The sequence goes on along the minus strand of NZ_BEXF01000021.1, from coordinate 109,905 downwards.
CACTACTTTTCCGACCTTTTCGTAGCTTTCCCCTTGCATCGCCAGTAACCAGACATAATCGGTCAAAAGCATATGATTAAGCGTCTTGGAAATCGTAGGAAATACACTCGGTACCTCTTGTTCACAAATTTCTTGGGGAACCTCCTGCAGTCGCTCGAACACCTTTTCATTCGCCCAGAGATGATAATCGTACGTACGCAGCGCATCATGCTTCATCATGATTCCTCCATTTTGGCTCTTCGCCTGTCTTTTCTTCCATCATAACGACTCTTACCTGACAACAGCAGTCAGTGAAGTCAGGACGACTGATAATAATCGAGCAAATCTTTTGCAACAGCTACCAATCGCTCTTTGAGAAAAGCAGGCTCTTTCACTTGAATCGACTTGCCATAAGAAAGCAGGAAATGAGGAACGTGGGTATGGACAAACTGCTCACTGATCCGAAAGTGTACCTGATCGCTTGTGCGCTCCACTACTGCATGTCCAAGAAACCAATGGCCACATAGGTCGGTAATGGCTTGCATTCTTCCTTTTACGATCACAGAAATGAGCGGCTCCTGTTCGTCTGTTTCCGGAAGCAGATTCCCAAGAAAGAATTGTCGCGCGGAAAATCCCGGTGGTCGCTCAAATGTGGCATCGGTACGGGAAATGGAGTGAATACGATCCACACGAAAGCTGCGAATCTCACTGCGAAGATGACAATACGCAATGAGGTACCACTTTGCACGCCAATGAACGAGACCATACGGGTCAATCTCACGCGTCTGGACATTTAATTGGAAGTTTTTTATATAGCCCATCTGCAATGTACAGGCATTCGCTACGGATAGCTCAATTTCTTGCAAAAAGGACTCCAAGGCAGGGTCTTGAGGAGGGAGGATCACTTCAAAGCCGATGCTATGGCGGTCAATCGTCTGGCGTTGCTCCTCGTTTGTGTACCGTTTCAGCTTGGCGATCGCACTCATCAAATCCGTTCCAAATGGATAGCCTGCCTCCTGGGCAAACACAGCTGCATGGACAAGTGCTTTTTGTTCGTTCAAATCGAAAAACAAGGGTGCCTCGGTAAATGGATGAAGCAGGCTGTATCCACCGTTGTGCCCCGCGTCAGAAATAATTGGCACACCACTCGCACACAAGGCGTCGATGTAACGATACACGGTGCGTATATTTATTTCCAAAGCCTCCGCCAATTGCTTCGCCGTTATTTTCTTTTCTGTTTGCAGCAGCCATAAAATGGAGAGCATGTTATCAGCTTTGGACATCGTAAAATCTTGCTCCCCTCTGTCGTTCTCTTCTTACTATTATTACAATTGTACTTTTCGTCTAAACAGCCAAATTCCCTGCTTTGACCTAGCGATAGGCTGACAAATGAAACATCTCGGAAATCGTAGCAAAGGTGTAGTTTTGCTCGCTCAATACCTCAATTACGTATGGCAAAGCGTCAACGGTGCCTTTTAGCGTATCTTTTGTGCCGCCTGCACAATGCTGCAAAACGACCGAGCCCGAGCTTACATGTCCAAGTATGTTTCTTGCCACCTGCGGACCGCTCAGCCCCTTCCAATCCCAGCTATCCACATCCCACAAAATGATTTCGTTACCCGCTGCACCTATCGTCCAAATTACAGCCTCATTGACCGCTCCGTAGGGAGGACGAACCAGTCTTGGCCAGAGGCCCACCACTGATTCTATTTGTTCACTCGTGCGCTTGATCTGCGCGGCAGCTGCTGTCAGCGAGATTTTTGTGTAATCAGGATGGTCCCAGCTATGATTTCCGATGACGTGTCCTTCACTTGCGATTCGCTCCAGCATCTTGGGGAAATATTTCACCATTTGTCCGACACAAAAAAACGTGGCTTTGATCTGATAATGGGCTAAAATGTCCAGCAAACGAGGTGTCCAATACTGGTCGGGCCCATCGTCAAACGTGAGCGCTACTTCCTTGGCTCTGCGTCGAATAGGAGCAGCTGTATTCGCTTCTTCTGGCGTTTTCTTTTTCATTCAATCGCTCCCTCCTTTGTCTATACGCTGATGTATTGTATGAGGTACTAACCAATTGGCAACGCTAAAAAAGCCTCAAAAGGCCTCCTATCCAGGTATAAACTTTCGGCAAAAAATTTTTTAGCATTTTTTCTTGAATATAGTATAATAGTGATAATGATTTTCATTTTCGAACAATTGTGCACAAGAGAAAATTTTGGATATACATGGGTGTTACTTCACAGAAAGCAAGGAATGGGAGGTTGTCATGGACAAAGTATTGGAAGTGAAAGATCTGCACGTCTCGTTTGATACGTATGCAGGTGAGGTCAAAGCCGTTCGCGGCGTCTCTTTTGATTTGCACAAAGGGGAAACATTGGCGATTGTTGGGGAGTCTGGTTCAGGTAAATCGGTGACCTCTCAAGCTCTCATGCGTCTCATTCCCTCTCCCCCAGGGCGTATCCCCAAAGGACAAGTCCTATTTGAAGGCAGAGATTTGGTCACTTTGAGCGAAAAAGAGATGCAGGACGTCCGCGGACGCGACATCTCGATGATTTTCCAAGATCCGATGACCTCGCTCAACCCGACAATGACCATCGGCAATCAAATTATGGAAAGCTATATCAAGCACCAAAAGCTGTCTCGCACCGAAGCGAGAACAAGATCGATTGAGCTATTGGAAATGGTCGGTATCCCGTTTGCAAAGGAACGAATTGATCAATACCCGCACCAGTTTTCCGGTGGAATGCGTCAGCGGATTGTCATTGCCATCGCACTCGCTTGTAATCCAAAAGTAATTATTGCAGACGAACCGACGACTGCTTTGGACGTGTCGATTCAGGCGCAAATCCTGGAGTTGCTCAAGGAACTGCAGCAAAAAATGGGTACCTCCATCATCTTCATTACGCATGACCTCGGCGTCGTAGCCAATATGGCTGACCGTGTAGCCGTGATGTACGCTGGCAAAATTGTAGAAATCGGTATGGTTGATGAGATTTTTTATGATCCAAAGCATCCGTACACATGGGGCTTGCTCGGCTCGATGCCGAATCTGGATACGAATGAGGAAGAGCTCATGTCGATCCCAGGTTCTCCACCTGATATGTTCCGTCCTCCGGTTGGCGATGCCTTTGCCGCACGCAATCCGTATGCGCTCAAAGTGGACCTGGAATATGAGCCGCCGATGTTCAAAATCTCGGATACACACTACGCCGCTACCTGGCTGCTGCATGAGATGGCTCCTCACATCGAGCCACCTGCTTCTGCGGTCCGCAAGAAAATCACTCCTTCCACAGAGAAGGTAGAACCGCTGCAGATGCGTACCCCCGAGGAAGCTCCAAACCCAGACACGCGGGAGAAGCTTCTGGAAATCAAAAACTTGCAGCAGTATTTCGACCTTGGCGGTGGACATACGTTAAAAGCGGTCGACGGCATCAGCTTTGATATTTATAAAGGTGAGATTTTCGGTCTTGTTGGCGAGTCTGGTTGCGGGAAGTCCACTACAGGCCGCACGATCCTCCGTCTCTATGATGCAACGGGCGGCGAGGTGCTTTTCAAAGGCAAGAGCGTGCACGGGAAAAAGACGATGGAAGAAAAGAAATGGCTCAATCGCAAAATCCAAATGATCTTCCAAGACCCGTATTCCTCGTTGAATCCACGTCTGACAGTCTCGGACATTATTGCGGAAGGCATCGATATTCACGGTCTTCATTCCAAGGAAGAGCGGATGAAAAAAGTGTATGAGCTGCTGGAAACTGTCGGTCTCAACCGTGAGCACGCCAGTCGTTATCCGCACGAATTCAGCGGCGGACAACGCCAACGGATCGGAATTGCACGTGCACTGGCAGTTGATCCTGAGTTTATTATTGCGGACGAGCCTATCTCCGCACTGGACGTATCGATTCAGGCACAGGTCATCAATTTGCTCAAGCGTCTGCAAAAGGAAAAGGGACTTACCTACTTGTTCATTGCTCATGACCTGTCCATGGTGAAATACATCAGTGACCGGATTGGGGTTATGTATCGCGGACGTATCGTCGAGCTGGCGGAAAGTAACCGTCTGTACGAAAATCCGATCCATCCATACACCAAATCGCTGCTCTCTGCTATTCCGTTGCCAGATCCGGATTATGAGCGCAGCCGCAGAAGAATCCTTTTCGACGATGAAGCCTATTTGCAAAATCAGGGCGAGGAGCGCGTCCTACGTGAGATTGAGCGCGGTCACTGGGTGGCCTGCACACAAAAAGAATACGAAATGTATGGTGGCGTATTGGTGTAAGCCAATTCCTATCAAGCAAAAAAGGAGCTGGGCCTCGCGTGCCCGCTCCTTTTTTCTTTACACCTTTTGCTCAAACAGTATTTTATACACTTTGCGTGGTCTGCCTCGCATGTATGGTTTTTCTTCTGCGACGATTTCGGCAAACCCCTTCTCCTCCAGCTCAGTCAGTATCCGGCGAGCACTTCTTTGCGTGATTTGCATATACTGGGCGAGTTCCTGTGAGCTGATTACTTCACTGGAGAGCTTGCGCAGGACCGATTTCAATTTTTGCAGAGTCGAAACACCAAGTGATGTTGCCTTGCTGATGGCATGCAATTCTTCTGAGGCATACGAATACGTGATTTGCTCGGGCTTTCCAAGTGGCCCCGCAATTTTCTTATCATCAAAGCATACGACCCACGAGCCCGTGCCGCTTTTCTTGGCATGGAGCAGCGCGTTCGTCGCATTGATTTCAGCCTCGTACGCCGTCTGTCCAATGCCGATGCCACAGGTCATCCCTTTGCGTCCCTGCTGATCGATCCCCTGGATCTCGGGGGCCATTTGAAAATCGTGCGTAATCTCTTGCAGTAAGCCTCTTGTAGTGAAGATCGCATAGCGTCCTCTCCCGACAGACTTTAGAGATCCATGAACTTTTTTAGCGTAGGTAAGCAGCTTGTCCGTATACCCGATCTCCATTTTTGTCAGATCATCAGAGGACAGCGTTTCTGAGGTCAAGCCATCGTGCAGCTCTGTATCAATCATTTGAATGGCAATTTGCGTATTTTTGAAATACAGCATCTCAAAGGTCCGCAGCATTTGGCTTGCCACGGCCGCAATCGCCATCGTAGCAGGCAATATACGATACGTAGGCAGGCCGAGCTGACGAAGCTCGGTATCGATCGGATGAGCCGTGATGGTCGCTTTAATCAGGCCTTTTTTCCATAAATCAGTGTGGTAACGTGTTACCTCATCCATCTCGTACGTCTCGTTCATAATGTAGCGCGGCTTGTCTGTGATTCCGGCTTCAAGCAATGCTTCCACTACACCTGGCACTGCTTCCGATTCTACTTCCTTGTACGAGTCAAAGCTGATTTGGGCAATCTCTACCTTTTGCTCATAGATGACTTGCAATAAGGTTTTGTACAGACTGGAGCCATTATAAGGAACGCAAAAAATGGGAGCATGAATTTCGCCCCATTGTGAAACAATCAAATATGTAATTGGGCCGGAACAAAGCCACATATCGAATTCTTCTTTGATCGGGAGCACCCTACTGTCCAGGTCTTGCTCGGTAAGACATTCAATCGGCGTGCAGTGAAACTCCGGGTATTTGGCCAATGCCGTCTGGATGACCTGCATGGAGTCATGGGGACCTAACAATCCGAGTTTAATGTTCAAGACCGCTCTCCCCTTTCACAATCAACTAGTATTAGTTCTCTCATTTAATCATGTTTATCCCCCGCCTTCAACAGCAGTATGCCTATCCCGCTTTATCCAAATAAACGGCAAAAAAGCAACGCCTTTGGACGCTGCTTTTCGTGCGAAGTTAATTTTTCTTAACGACCTCATAATGAGTGACTTCTGGTGGGATCGGACAGCGATAAACTTCCCCGTTCAGTCTTTCTTTTAATTCGGCCTTGGCCTTGGCAATTATCTCAGGCTTCTGCATGACCTCCCACGCGGTAGCGGCCATTACTTTTCCAGCATGCAGCATTCCTTTGTGCGCGATAGAGGTCATACCCTGAGCGACCATCTGCCAGGAGTGAAAAGGTGTACCCAATGCTTCACAGGCCGTCATGCATTGCGCTGTCGGCACGACCCAGCTCACATCGCCAACATCGGTAGAGCCAGGCAGGATGACAGCCGATTCACGGTACGGATTGAGCTTGTCTGAGAGCTCTTTTCCCGCCAGTTCTTTGTCAAAACGGATATCCTCCGCTTTGTCTTCGGGAGAGAGTGTCGCACGGATTTGGCTGGCGAACTGTATTTCTTGCTCGTTATGAATTGGGACGCCGAGCTGTGAAAAGCTTTTGTGCATGATGGTTTCCAGCGTAGTATTCGGAACGAGATTCGATAGAGCCGAGATGAATTGAATCTCTACCTCTGTTCCTGTCATCAATGCCGCACCTCTCGCAACATTACAAATGCGCTGATAAATTTCCTCCGTTTGTGAAACGAGTGGAGCACGAATCAGGTACAGTACTTCACCTGTTGCCTGTACAACATTGGGGGATATTCCGCCCGTATTCGTAACCGCGTAGTGCACACGCGCATCCGAAATGATATGCTCACGCAAATAGTTGACCCCGACATTCATCAATTCGACTGCATCCAATGCGCTCCGTCCCAGTTGCGGACTTGCGGCGGCATGTGAGCTTTTTCCGGTGAACTTAAAGGTCACTTCGTAGCAAGCCAGGGAACTCGTAGACATGACCGAGTTTTGCGTCGACGGGTGCCAGCAAAGTGCAAAATCCACGTCATCAAATAATCCCGCTCGTACCATGAACGTCTTTCCCGAACCAATCTCTTCGCCCGGACACCCGTAGTAGCGAATCGTTCCTGGCAGATTGTGTTCGATCATCTGATTGCGCAGGGCAATCGCCGCCGCAAGAGCACCTGTACCGAGTAGGTTATGACCGCATCCATGTCCGTTTCCTTCTTTTGCGAGGGGAGTCGGACTAGCCACGCCGCCTTGCTGGCTCATGCCTGAAAGCGCATCAAACTCTCCCATGATCGCAACGACAGGTGAACCGCTGCCATAACTACCGATGAATGCCGTCTGAATGCCGCCTACTCCTCTTTCTACAGCGAACCCTTCCTTTTCTAATGTCGTGCAAAGCAAATCAGCGGATCGGTATTCTTCAAAACCAGTCTCCGCATAGTCCCAGATTTGATCGCTTACCGAAATAAGCAGTTCTCTCTTCTGTTCAATGATTTCTGCAAGCTTGACCATCCCTATCATGACAAAGTCTCCTCTCTATTTGCTGTTACTGTGCAACTGTTTGCGATTTGTCTGTTGTTTTGAGGGTAATGGCACCGACGATCGGTAGGATCAGCATGGCGATGAGGAACCAGAAGGCAGCTGCGTACGAGCCCCCAAACATCGTGATCAGAAAGCCCATTATCGTAGGAGCAAGCGTTCCCGCGATTGCTCCAAGAAAATACAGAATTCCCATAAACGAGCCGACGATATCAGGTGCAACTACTTTGAGCGGCAGTGTCAGGATTGCCATAATGGCCGACATGATACCAATCGAAAACAGAGCCTGGTACGTTACCATCGTCATAATCGATGGCGCATTGAACATGAGATACAAGCAGATGCCTGCTAAGATAGCCCCGCCAATAATCACCTGCTTTTCACGCCCTGACCATTTCTTGTCGAGCATCCAGCCCGTAAAAAGTGATGCAAGAAGCCCGCACGTATTTGGAATCATCGAGAGCGTTCCGAGTGACATCAGATCCAAATGACGAACCTTTTCCAAATAAGACGGAATCCATGAGGAGGAGCCCCAGTTAACGAGACTAGCTCCAAAATAAATGATCACGAGAGTCCACAGCAGTCTGTTGGAAAACAAGCTGCCAAGTGCTAGCTTCTTGCCTGCCTGCTGCTCATTTGCACTCGCTGTATTACTCGGTGGACGATAGTAAATGCCCAGCAACAGAGCTACGACAATCCCTACTCCACCTGTGATATAGAAAATACCTCTCCAGCCCATATAGACGGCAATGGCTGCTGCGATGATGGATGCCAGAGTAGCACCGATCATTTGGGCAGACAGCAGAAATGCTTTTGCCCGCGCTCGCTCTTGTTTCGGAAAAATCTCAGTAATCGCCACTGCACTCGCTGTTGGCAAGCAGCCATCGGCAAGCCCGACCAACAGCCGCGCGAGAATCAGCGAAGCGAATGACCAGATCATGCCTGTGAACAAAGAAAATAACGAGAAAATGAAAATCGAGGCAATGACAATTTTTCTGGAGCCGAATCGATCCGACACCCATCCCGCAACCAGCGTCATGAGCGCACTACTCAAAAAGAAGCTGCTCAAAATCATGCCTGTTTGTGATTCATCCAAATGGAGCTCCTTGCTGATCGGGATGATGACAATATTCATGCCAAACAGCCCTAGCGAATCAATGATCCATCCCAGAAAAAGCAGCGCGAACAACAAGTATTTCTTTTTCCCCAGTACTCCTGCAGCTTCCACACGCAATCCCCCACTCATGATTGTCTAAACCACTACGACTCGAAGAACCTGAATGCGCTTACACCTTTGTCAAAAACCGTTGTATGCATCCTTGAACTGTTTGCTCTATTTACGGACTAATAACGGTCGTGAAAATTATTATATAATCCACCTCTTCAAATAGCTACAGGTAATTTTGAAATGTGAGAAAATACCGTTCTCTTCTTTGGATAAAACAAAAAGAGCCGCAGGGACATGCCCTCGGCTCCTCGTACTTTTCATCTGACATTATGGCTTCATTCGCAATAGACGCATACTGTTTAAAATCACGATCAACGCTGCTCCAGTGTCACTCAATACCGCCAGCCACAAGGTGAGCCAGCCCGGAAAAATCAAGACGAGCGCCACTAGCTTGATGATAATGGAGAACCAGATGTTTTGCTTAATAATTTGCAGTGCTTTGCGGCTGATGTTTACCGTATGCGGCAGCTTTTCCAGATTGTCTGCCATCAGCACGATGTCAGCAGTCTCCATCGCCGTATCGGTACCTGCGCCTCCCATGGCAATCCCCAGATCAGCAGTCGCCAATGCAGGCGCGTCATTAATTCCGTCGCCCACCATCGCTACGACTTTGCCCTCTTTTTGCAGAGCCTTGACTGCTTCTACCTTGTCTTGTGGCATCAGCTCGGCAAAATAGCGACTGACTCCGGTCTGCTTCGCCACCTTTTCGGCAGTACCGCTATTATCACCCGTCAGCATCACGATCTCGTTTATCCCCGCTGCTTTTATCTTGCTGATAGCGCCGACTGTGATTTCCCTGATCGTATCAGCTACGGCAATCATTCCGAGGATAGCCTGAGAGGTCCCGACAATGACTAGTGTATTTCCTTCGCTTTGCAGTGCTTGAATCTTTTCTTGATAGGCGGTGAGGTCTACCCCCAGCTCTTCGAACAAGGCAGGCTTACCCGCATAGTATTTTTGGCTGTTGATCGTAGCCTCGGCGCCTTTTCCGACAATCGCCTGAAAATCTTCGCCTGCGAGAGCTGTGATATTATTGGCATTGGCGTATTGAATAATTGCCTGTGCAATCGGATGGCTGGAGCGCTCCTCAATCGTTTTTGCGATCGCGAGTACCTCTGCCTCGCTCCCTTGCACTTCCATAACCTGTGCGACCTGCGGCTTGCCTTCTGTGAGCGTACCGGTTTTATCAAAAGCGATCGCGCTAATGACTCCAGCACGCTCCAAAAATGTACCGCCTTTGATCAATACGCCGTTGCGTGCTGCATTGCCGATTGCAGATACGATTGCTACCGGAGTCGAAATCACCAAAGCGCACGGGCAGGCAACCACCAGAAGCTCCAAGCCTTTGTAGAACCATTCTCCCCATGTCCCCCAGGCAAAAAGCGGTGGAATCACAATCACCGCAAGTGCCAAAATCAGGACGACCGGTGTATAGATCGCAGCAAATTTATCTACAAAGGCTTGTGTAGGCGCTTTTTTCTCCTGTGCTTCCTCCACCAGATGAATAATCCGCGCAATCGCTGTATCTTCTACCAGCTTGGTGACCTTGATTTCCAGCGAGCCGTTTTCGTTGACACTTCCCGCAAAAACGGAATCGCCAACAAGCTTATCTACAGGGATGGACTCACCTGTAATCGGAGCTTGATTGACACTTCCCGTCCCTTGGACAATGATTCCGTCCAATGGAATTTTCTCCCCTGGCTTGACTACGATCACTGCACCCAGGCCGATGTCCTCAACAGGTACCCGTGAAAGTGACTCGCCCTGCTTCACCCATGCTTCAGGAGGTGCCAGATCCATCAGGTTGCGGATAGAGTCCCGTGTCTTCTCAATCGATTTGGTTTGCAGCAAATTCCCGATTGAGAACAGCCAGACAACGGTTGCTCCTTCTAGCCACTCGCCAATCAATGCCGCTCCAATCGCAGCGACTGACATCAGTACGTTCATGTCGAGCGATCTGCTCTTGATCGCGTAAAACGCACTGCGAGCTGGTCTGTAGCCACCAGTGATGATGGCAAGTGCATACAAGATCGTAATAAGCAAAGGAGATACACTTGTATAGGAACCGAGAAAACCTAATACCAGCAGCACACCTGAAATGATCGTCAGACGCTCTCCTGTCCGATCAGAGGGTTGCGCCTGTTTATTTGCCCGCTTCGAAAGCGGCATTGCTGTATAGCCGGCCTTGGCTACTTCCTTCACGATTGCCTCGTCTGCCAGCCCTTCTTGTACGAGCTGCATTTTCCCCGTGGAAAAATTGACAACGACATCCTTTACAGCAGGCAATGATTTCATGTGCTTTTCCAATGATTTGGCGCACGAGCTGCAATCCATCCCATGAACCCGGTAAACAACCGCTTGTGAGGAAATCAGGCTTGCGCCATCCCCTGCAGCAGCCACATTGCCGAGCAGCGGCAAAATTTTACCTGAGCTACCATGCTCTGAACTACAATGCTGATGATCTGAGCAGCAAGCGTCCTTCTTTTGTTCATCTGACATCTGCTATCACCTATTTTCCAAACATCTATTTTACCCAAGCACCATACATTTTATGAACATTCAAATGAATATTTAATTATTATATTATCCTAACACAGTTTTACGTTCAAGAATCATTTGGAGTATTTTGCCTATTTTTTTGAAACTTGTCGGTCTTAAAAACGAAAAAAGAGACTCCCCATACACCGGGAGCCTCCTGCAAATCACTGCACTTTTTTATTTGGTTACGACATTAGGAGCCGTTTGCCAGCTTTCTCCGCAATCCAGACAAACGCATTTGATTACTTTACGCTTCTCTAATGAAAGACGTACCGCAAAGAGTACAAATGCACCTGCCAGTCCGAGGAACAGGTAGATCACAGGTGTTCCTTGTAACGATATGCCGATCAAGGCCAGCACCAGAAGGACAGCTGCGTAAATAATGATATATAAACGGCGATTGATCATTTCAGTAAAATCTACTTTGGTGGAACGACACTTGGCGCATTTCTGCTGTACATTCATTGCTCTCTCTCCCTACTCGTTACTCACCCGCTCGGCGAGGCTTGTCAAATCCATCTTACACGAAAAGCAGGAGAGACACTACACTGCCACCAAAATGTCTTTTTTCCTTTCCACTTTTCATAGGAATGACTATAATAGTAGGACATTGTGCGTAAGCAAGAGGTGATTTTCTGGTGTCTCCAAAACAGCGGGATGATGTCTGTGAAGTTCAGTGTTTTGATGATGAAAAAGTAAACCGGTTAAAGCCGTTCGCAGTCGAATCCGAGGGAGTAGCGAAAATCTTCAAGGCGTTGGCTGACGATACCCGCGCAAAAATCATTCACATCCTGTCCATGGAGGATGAGCTTTGTGTATGCGATATTGCCAACATCATCGGCAGCTCGATCGCCAACACCTCCCACCATTTGCGGTTGTTGCGCAACATGGGGCTCGCCAAGTATCGCAAAGAAGGAAAGCTCGTATTCTACTCGCTAGACGATGACCATGTTCGCCATCTGATTACGGCAGGAGTCGAGCACGCCAAAGAACAACGAACGCCGATCCGAGCTACCTGATAGCTCGGTTTTTTCTTTTTGCGTAGTCACTCCATCCTGCTGTTACGCAGCCGAAGTGCATTCAGCACCACCGAGACAGAGCTGAATGCCATTGCTACCCCTGCAAGCCACGGCTCCAGAAAGCCAAGCATGGTGGCTGGTATCGCAACCGTATTATAAAATAGCGCCCAAAACAGATTTTGCTTAATATTTTTCATTGCTTTTTGACTTAACGCAAAAGCATGCACGACTCCTTTTACATCCCCATGCATGATCAAAATGTCAGCAGAGTCCTTGGAGATTTCTGCCCCCGTTCCCAATGCAATTCCGATATTGGACGCCATCAGTGCAGGTGCGTCGTTTACACCATCACCAACCATGACAACCTTCTTCCCTTTTGCTTGCAAGCCCCTGATTAATTCTGCCTTTTGTGAGGGCAAAATCCCTGCATAGACGTGCTCAATTCCTGCTTGTCTGGCAATGCTGTGGGCCGTGAACGGATTGTCTCCAGTAATCATGATCGTTTCCTTTCCCATGCGAATTAACCGTTGTACAGAGGACCTCGCATCCTCTTTTAGCCTGTCGGACAACACCATGTAGCCTGCTAACTGTTCGTTTATCGATACGAGTGTTACCATTTTTCCTTGTGCCGCATGAGCATCTATCTTTCCCGTAGCAAACGCGATATCCACGTTTTTGCCGCTCAAAAATTTGGGTGAGCCGATCAGGATCGAATATCTCTCTACCGTTGCATGGACGCCATAACCAGGATAGGACGTAAAGGATGAAGCTGTCGGTATGCTGATCCCACGTGCTCTGACAAAAGCTACGACAGCGGCCGCCAACGGATGTTCAGAGGTCATCTCTGCCCCTGCCACCAATCGCAGGAACGCTTCCTTTTTCCACCCACGTATCTCCATGTCCACGACCTCATGCTTGCCGAGCGTCAACGTACCCGTCTTGTCAAAAATCACCGTGTCTACCTTTTGCAGCGTCTCCAGGTACTTTCCTTGCTTGAATAGTATTCCGAGCTGAGCTGCCCGTCCCGAAACGACCAGAATGGACATCGGCGTGGCAAGACCAAGCGCACACGGACAAGCAATGATGAGCACTGCGATCGCCTTTTCCAGCGATTCGCCAAATGCTTGTGCCGTAAAGAAATAGTACCAGGCAGCAAAAGTAATGAGCGCAATCGTGATGATGATCGGGACAAAAATATCGGTAATTTCATCTGCCAGCCGCTGGATGGGCGCTTTTGAAAGCTGTGCTTCCTCCACCGTTTTTATCACCTGTGTCAAAGCCGTATCCATGCCGACTTTGGTTGTTTGTACTTTGAGCCAGCCGCTTTGGTTTACTGTCGCCCCGATGACCGAATGCCCACGCCATTTTTCAACAGGAAGACTCTCCCCTGTGAAAATCGACTGATCGATGCTCGCATGTCCTTCGAGGACAACCCCGTCCGTCGGAATCCGCTCCCCTGCCTTGACGATAAAAATATCGCCTACAACCAGCTCTCGAACAGGAATCTGGCGAAGCTCCTCTCCGCGAAGAACATTGGCGACCTCAGGCTGGAGCTGATGAAGCTGCCTGATCGCGTTTTTCGTCCTGTCCTTGGCCATCGCTTCTAAATATTTGCCGAGTAGCAAAAAAGTAAAGATGACCGCACAAGACTCGTAGTACAGCGTCACATGCTGAACAGACTGTCCGATCGTCCTGAAGGTCAGGTAATGACTGTACAAAAAAGCAGCGGACGTGCTCAGCACAACCAGCACATCCATGTTTGCCGTCTTGCTTTTAAGCGCATTCCACGCCCCTATGTAAAAGGATTGTCCGATAAAAAGCTGAATGGGCAGAGCGAGTGCAAGCTGGAAAAAGGGGTTTAGAAAAAGCTCGGGCACCCAAATAAACGAGGTAAAGGAAAAATGCGCAGCCATCGCCCAGAGCAGGGGGAACGTAAGGATTGCGGACAAAATGAACCGCTGCAGCAAGACGGATTTTTCCGCATGAGGTTCTTCTTCTGTATTCAAGGTTGCCTGAAACCCTAATTTTTCAATCTTTTCTATGATTGCTTGATCGTTAATTTGCGCGCCATCAAAGGCCACCCATGCTTTGTTCGTAGTCAAATTGACAGAAACCTCGATTACACCCTCCGTTTTTTGCAATCTTTTCTCTATGCGATTGGCGCAGGCAGCACATGTCATTCCCGTTACCTGATAAATTTGTACGGTCGTCATCGCTTAACTCCCCTTCATCTCCCAAACATGTCCCCTAGTAATCACTATGCGGACAGGCAAATTTATAGACGAGGAAGAATGAAATGCTGAAAGCCTGAATACGATATGGTGCTTGGATTCAGAGAGAAAGTGGTGAGTGTTCTGAGGAAATCGGCATACGCTTTGGCAATTTTGTCCCTTGTTTTTTTACTCTTTGCCTGCTCTGCGCAAGACGAGCAAGAGCATTCTCAGCATGGGGCAGCTACAGCCGCTGCGACCACAACCCCTACTCTGGTCATACAGGATTTGTCCATTCCCTTGCAGGTTGAGCTTGATCCAGCAGACGCCCGGATTTTAAAAGAAAACCAGCTGCGCATTCGTATACCAAGTGAGCACCTCGACAAGCTAAAGCAGGCAAAAGTCTCTGTCACCCTCACCATGCCCAGCATGGATCATGGGGACGTGAGCTTCGAGGCAGTCGTAGCAAAGGACGGGGAGTTTGTTGCAGCTATCGTTCCGACCATGGTAGGAGGGTGGCTGGCTACGATTACGTTTGAGGTAGATGGAAAATCTGCCACTGCTACATACCCCTTTGAAGCTGTGCCCTGAGCCCTGTTCGTCACCACAGCCATGGATTGATATGGGGAATCCAGCCGTTGATGACCATGCCTCGCATGATAGATATGAGTCCGATGACGAGAGCGAGAGTATTTCCGATCAGCATGACCTTTGATCGGAGCGCTTTCGACAGCACAAAGGAGCATATCCCAATAAAGATCAGTGCGGGCAGTGTACCAACACCAAAAAACAGCAGCGTGAATACACCTTGCAAGGCACTTCCTGAAGCAGCCGCTTTCATATGCATGGTATACGTAAGACCACAAGGCAAAAAACCGAGCAGTAATCCACTGACAAAGACCGGTGCTGCCCCCGGTCGCGTTTTTAGCTTTTCCAGCAACTGTTGAATGGCTGGCAGCTTCAGTGGACTCCATTTGTCCAGCGGCAGTGCCACCTTTTTTCCGATCCACAAAATGATAAACAGGCCTCCGAGAATGTTTGCGATGCCCTGCAGACCTACGATCGTTCCTGCTGCATTGACGAATGACCCGATAAAACCCATGAAGGCTCCGACACCCATATACGTCAAGATCCTGCCAAGATTGTAGGCCAAGATTGTTTGCGCAAGCGATGTCTTGGACTGAAAAGTCATGGCCGACATGATGCCCCCACACATGCCGATACAATGCGGGGCGCCCAGCAGTCCTGTCAAAAAGATTAACGCGTAATCCTGCAGACCAGCACTCATCGCATTGTCCCTCTTTCGTCTGTCATGTGATCCCTTTTCCTACATTAATGGTGCCGGCCTGCTTTTATGCCTAGATCTGCGCACGCAGCAAACCCCCGAAAGCATTTTGCTCAGGGGGTTTGTTCGTTCTTGGGCAGACGGACGGCAATTGTCGTTCCCACTTTTTCTTTGCTCTGAATCTCGATGGTGCCTCCTGCTACCTGTACGATTTTCCTGACGATGGACAATCCCAAGCCACTGCCTGTGGCTTCCCGGTTGCGAGCCTTGTCGCCTTTGTAAAAGCGGTCAAAAATATGCTTCAACTCTTCCTCCGATATCCCGATGCCATTGTCCGCAATGGTCACGACGAGCTGTGCTCCCACTTCGAGCTTGATCGTAATCGTACCAGCAGGCGGAGTGAATTTGATGCTGTTGGAAATCAGGTTGACCCACACCTGGCTTAGCAAATGCTTGTCTGAGGTGATTGTGACTTCTGGCAGATCTAGCTCGATATACAGCTTCTTTTGCTGCCACTGATGCTCCAGCATGAGGATGACCTGACGGATTTGTTCATCCAAACGAAAGACGGACGGCTCGTACTGGCCTGTTTCCTTATCCAGCGAGGCAAGCGTGAGTAATTGCTTGCTCAAAGCAGAAAGGCGTCGACTCTCCTCCTCAATGATGGCTAAATACGTTTCCTGCTGCTCACGGGTCACTCCGCCGCTTCTGATCGCCTGCGAAAATCCCTGGATGGAAGTAAGCGGCGATTGGATTTCGTGAGACACATTGGAGACGAACTCCTGTCTCATCTCATCCAGCTGCTTGAGCGACTGCGTCATTTGGGTGAAATTCGCCGCCAAATCACCGATCTCGTCACGCCGGGATATATCCAGCCGAATATCGTACTGACCCTCCGCCAGCTTTTTCGTCGCTTTGGTTAAGGTCTGGAGCGGCTTCACCAGATAACGGGTAAAAATCAGGATCAATACCAGGCTGAGTATAAACATCGCTGCCAAGAGGAAGGCAAACAGGATATGCACCTCACCAAATTGCTGCTCGATGTTTGGCCGCACAAACAGCGCATACCTTTTTCCATTTGCTTCAAGTGGCAAACCGATACTGTTTTTTAATGTGTTCTGAAAAAAGCCGGTTACAAACAAGCCGTGCCGCTCTTCCGTGATTCCTCGATAAATCTCACCGGCAAGTACTTTTTGAACTACTTCAGGCTCGACCTTTTCTTCCCGAAACGGAGCGCCAAATTCGCTTTTCACACCGTTTTCATCCACGAGATAAAGCTGAAAGTTCAAATTGGCGATATGTGTCATGAAGCCAGACAAATCAAGTGAGTCATTGTGCTCGTACATGTCGACAATTTGCTGTCCGATCCGGGTAATTTTCTCTTCGTTGTACGCTCGCAGATTGCGCTGATAATACTCGTTGGCGAGCAAAAAGCCGAGCGTTCCACTAATGATGACGATCGCAATAAATGTGAGAACGAGTCGTACATAAAGGGACTTCACGAGCTTCGTACCTCCAGCTTGTAACCCAAGCCACGAACCGTGGAAATGACAAAGTCATCCGTCTTGTCCGTGAATTTTTCCCTCAGCCGCTTGATATGGACGTCGATAGTCCGACTTTCGCTTTCATTGTTGCCTCCCCACACAAGCTCAAGAAGCTGATCTCTCGTAAACGTCCGATCCGGAAAGCTGGCTAACTGTACAAGCAATTCAAACTCCTTGAGCGGTAGATGAATCACCTCGTCTCCTACCTTTACGACATGGCTCAGTCGGTCGATGACCGTTTTATTCATGACGATGACTTGTTTACTGACCATCTGGTAGCGCCTAAGCAGCGCCTTGATCCGGTACAGCAGCTCGGTAGGCTCAAATGGCTTGGTGAGATAATCATCTGTTCCCGCCCGAAAGCCTTTTTCCTTGTCTCTCACCTCGCCCCTGGCAGTGAGCATCATCACGGGAATATCGTATGCTTCTCTTATTTGGCGGCATAGCTCCAAGCCGTCTTTTCCAGGCATCATAATGTCCACGATGGCGAGATGAATCGCTTCTTTCTCCAGGAGAGAAGCAGCCTGCTCTCCATCAGGCGCGGCTATGACGTGATAGCCCTCTTTGGCTAAGTAAAACCGCAGCAGCTCCCGTATATGTGGATCATCATCCGCGATTAATATAGTAACCTTCATCAGGATTCCTCCTTGTTACGCCAGTCTCAGGCTGACGACGAGAACAACGGCAGCGATCGCTACGACGAAAGACAACGACAAGCCGAAAAATCTTTTACTCATTTGAGTATAACGGGTAGCATCTCCTTGTTTCAGTGCCTTACGCAAATTTCTTGTCCACAAGGTTACGAAAATAATAAACAGGAGAATGACCAAGCCGCCGCCTTCTTCCATCAGCTTGAGCCAGAGGGGCTTTTTTTGTCCGATCATTCCCGCGTGAACAAGCATGCCTACTCCCGAGAGAAGGACCGCAAACGCAGCCGCCTGCAGTGTTGACCAGACTGTTTTGTTCGCCAGGGCTGTTGCCACTTGTCCTTGTTCAGTATGAGCCTTGTAGCTGCCAAGCAGCAGCATGACGATGACTAACGCCCCAAACCAAACAGCCAAACTGATAATATGTGTAAAATACATTCCTGCGTACATGATCATTCTCCTTTTTTATCGTATTCGCTGATGCTCACTTGACTGCCGTCCTGCAAATCTGATTGTCCTTCCACCACGATCCGATCTCCGGGAGCAAGCCCCTGACCGATGACAGCCGCCTGTGTGTCGCTCTCTATTTTCTCTATCTCCTGCTTGTAGGCGCGATCCCCTTTGACCACATACACATACTGCTTCCCATCCAGTTCCAGCAAGGCTTCGATCGGGAGCACGATTCCTTTTTGTTCTTCGGAGCCTGTTACCGTCACATCAGCCCGCATTCCGGGACGATAGGCTAGATCCCGATTCGGGAGGCGAATTTCCACCGGGAACAGCTTTGTGTCACGAGCAGCACTAAGGCCAACAAACGTGATCTCCCCCTCGATTTTCGTACCGAGCGCAGGAATGGACAGCTGCATGGACATCCCTTTTTTTAACGAGGGAAGAGCATCCTCATCTACCTGAATCGTGACCATTACATGATCGAGGGACACGATTTCACCTACTGCGCCTTGGTTTGCAAGCTGATCACCAACAGACACAGACAGTTGATTAATCACTCCGTCCATCGGAGCCTTTATTTTGGAATCTGCCAGTGCTCGCTTGGCTTTCTCAACCGCCAGCTTGGCTGCTTCCACATCCGCAGCCGAAACCTGAATTCCTGCCAAATCCTTTGCTTCAGACTGTGTACTTGTGCGGTAGCTGTTTTGAGCCCGTATCCATTCATCCTCCGCCGTACCCAGCTGTGCTGCTGGCAATGCCCCTGCCTCTACCAAAGCTTTCACACGGTCATAGCTTTCTTTGGCATTGTCCAGCGCTTGCTTGGCGAGGACTCTCGCTGATGACACTTCTTTCGTATCTGCGTCTTGGCTCGCTTTTGCCTGTGCGAGTCTTGCGATTGCGGAGGCAAGCTTGCTTTCTTGCTCCTCTACATCTAGCTGTTGCTTGGTGCTGTCTACTTCTCCAATCAGCTGCCCCTTTTTGACTGAGTCTCCCTTTTTCACATACAGCTTGGTGAGCGTTCCAGATGCTTGAGTAACCACTGTGCTCGTATCCTCTGCTGCGATGCTGCCGATATACGTTCGTTCATTGGACAGCATCGCTTCTTTCACAGTCAGGACTGTAACCGGAATACTGACAGAAACCGGTGGTGCTTCTTCCTTTTTCTCCTGCTCATCGGTGCAACCCACCAGCACGAGTCCCATTGTGAGCATGAGACTCGCAGCGATTGCACTCATCCGCCGCTTGTTCATCTCTTCCCCTCCTCACATCTGCCCCTGTGCATTTTGCAGTCGCTTGCGATTTTGCTTGCGGAAAGCGAAATGATGCAGGCTCTCATAGCCAACTGGTACGACAATCAGTGTCATCAAGGTGGAGGAAAGCAGCCCGCCAATTACGACTACAGACAAGCCTTTGGACAACAGGCTTCCTTCTGAAAAACCGAGTGCCAAGGGCAGCATGGCTGCAATCGTAGCTACAGCAGTCATCATGATTGGGCGAAGGCGTGTCCTGCCTGCTTCGACCAGAGCCTCACGGACGGGTAAGCCTGCCGTTCTATGCTGCTGCACCCTGTCGATCAGCACGATTGCATTTGTCACCACAATTCCAATCAGCATCAAAAAGCCAATCATGACTGTCATATCCAGCACTCCGCCCACCAGCCACAGTGAAAGCAAGCCTCCAATGGAAGCAAGGGGCAATGACAAAAGAACAGCCGCTGGTGACAACAGATTGCCAAAGGCAGCAACCATCACAAGCAATACCAGCAAAATCGCGGCTCCCATCGCAGCGAGCATTTCCGTAAAGCCCTTTTGCAAGTCTTGTGAAATGCCCTCCGCGCTCATGGAAACACCCGGTGGCAGCTTCATTTGCTGTAGAAGACGGGTCTGCTCAGCTGCTACCCCGCCTTTATCCGCACTGAGAATATCAGCGTTTATCTGGATGTACGGTTTTCCTTCCTTACGCAATAGCTGTGGCGCCACCTCATCCTTTTGCAGAGAGGCGATCTCTTTGAGCGGTACCTGTTGGCCGGACGGAGTTTTCACCCACACCCCAGGCACTTGCTCCAGTGCTACCTTTTCACCGAGACCAAAAGCTAGCGCGTATTCCTCGCCATTAAGCTTTAGGCTTTTCATGTTGGTTGTGCCGATCGCAGCGCCAACCTCTTTTGAGACTTGCTCAGGAGTCAGCCCCCGTAGCAGGGCTTGATCACGATCTACCTGGATCGATAGCTGCCCGCGTGTCTCGGATACATTGTCTTTGATATTTGCCAATAACGGATTTTGTTTTAGTTGCGCTTTAACTGCTGCTGCCGCTTCCTTTAACGTAGTCAGGTCGGCACCATACAGCACAAGCTGGTAGCCTCCCTGTCCTCCGGCTGCTGGTTTGCTAAAGGTGACTTGTGCACTAGCCGGGATCAATGGCTTTACTCGCTCGCGAAGCTGGGATAGTACTTTATTTTCGTCAGCACCCGGCTCTAGCTTGATTGTCATGTCAGCTACATGAGAGCGCTTGGCAGCATCGTCACTTGCGCCTATCTTGCTTTGGATGTACATGACTTTCGGTTCTTGCAAGACAGCTGCTTCCACTGCACTTGCAGTCGCGCTCGTTGTTTCAAGGGATGTGCCTGTTGGCATGCTGACTTTTATATAGAGAAGATTCATATTTAACTCGGGTAAAAATCCTGTCGGCAGCTTGGCAGCCAGCCCAATGCTTCCGACAAACAAAACAGCTGTGAGCACAGCGACTTTGCCTTTATTCTCAAGCGCTGCGCGTAGCAGACGTGTATACAGCCCGGAAATGTTTCCTTTGTGGAGTTTCTGCGTCTTTTCATGTCGCATGGTTATACTCGCTAACAGCGGAACAACGGTAACCGCAACGATGAGCGATGCCAAGAGCGACCACGTAACTGCCGCAGCGAACGGCTTGAAAAAGTCCCCAAGCATCCCGCTGACAAAGGCAATCGGCAAAAAGACTGCTACTGTTGTGAGCGTCGAGGAGGTAATGGCACTTCCCACCTCACCTACTGCCTTGATAATCGTCGATTGGGTGCGCGGTTCTGTCAGGAGACGCCGGAAAATATTTTCGATCACGACAATACTGTCATCAACGACTCGCCCGATCGCCACAGTCATCCCAAACAGGCTCATCAAATTGATTGTCATACCGTTAAACTGCATAAGCATGACACTAACTAGCACGCAAAGCGGAATCGACACGACAACGATGAGTGTAGTTTTCACGTTGCGAAGGAACAAATAGATGACCGCAATCGCCATTACGATCCCCATCGCTCCCTCTTTTGCCATCCCGCCAATCGAGCTTTTCACAAATTCAGAGCGGTCCGAGACCAGCTCAAAATTCAAATCCGGATATTTCACGCGATAGCCTTCCAGCTTTTCGTGGATGGTATCACTGATCTCCACGATATTTCCCTCAGTCGTTTTTGCAATTTGCACAGCAACTGCCGGCTTTCCATTCAATCTGCTGATCGAGCTGCGCTCCGTCTCCCAATTCACATCTGCCAAATCACTGAGCTGTAAATAGCCTTGAGTGCCATTCTCGGCAGCTGGCATTCGGATTCTCGTTTTCCTCAGCTCATCCAGACTCTTGTACTCATTGGTGAAACGGGCGATGTAATCTTGACCCGCATCTGTGACACTCCCGACTGAAGTAGCGAGATGCTGTCCAGTAATCGCCTGCCTCAGATCGGATACGGTCATGCCATAGTAGTGCAGGTCATCCTGTCGGGGGTTGATTCGAACGAGCCTCGTTGCCAGTCCGATCACGTCTGCCGATTCCACCCCGCTAATTGTTTGCAGGTCTTCTACGATGGTGTCCTTCACCAATCGATAAAAGGCATCATCCGTACGCAGCTGCTCTTTATTGCTTATCGCGAGGAAATACATGGGCTCAGAGCCTACCACGCTGAGCTTTACCTTGGGCCTGCCTGCTGTATTCGGCAGCTTGGCATTGGCGACGCTTTTTTCCACCTCGGCCTCCACTTTTTCCATGTCAGCCGCAGACTCGATGGAGACCGTGATCAGCGAGTGATTTTCCTCTGAGCTGGAAATATACGTCTTTACCCCGCTGACCGTATCAATCACTTTTTCCAATGGCTTGGTGACGTCCTCCAACACATCCTCCGAGGCTGCATTCGGGTAAGCTGTGGAGATCGTGAGCATCCCCAGCTGGGCTTGCGGTTCACTTTCTATATTGATGACGGTAAAGGAAAAGATCCCTCCCAGCGCAACAAGCAGCGATAGGATTACCACCATTGCTGGATTTTTTAACGATAATCGGGTCAGCCACTGCACTCGTCTTTCGCCCCCTTTGCTCCCTTTTCTCATCCACCTCATGCGGGCAGATCAGGCTACGTAGATCACTATAGAGGCTCAATATGAACGACTGATGAACAAACCTTGACGAAATGGGGACGGACTACCTACGACAAAAACTACGACAAAAAGCCATCATCACCTGAGGCAACAATGGCTTATTTTTTGTTGAGAAGCTCTTAAACAGTTGATTAAATGAGCAGACTTCCTCCGTTTTACCGGGTAAAAAAAGGAAAAAGCAACAGAATCGGCTTGATCCTGCTGCTCTTTTTCAATACTAGATGAAATTACTCGCTAAAAGTATCCGCAAACCACTGTGCAGAAGCATCTACTTCTTTGACAGTAAGCTGATGACCGTACGATTCCCAATGCAGTGTAACCGCAGCGCCTGCTTCTGACAGCAGCTGCTGCAATTCCTTCGTTTCCAGCGGTGAGCAAATCGGATCGTTCGTACCTGCACCAATAAACACTGGTACCCGCGACATGTCCGGCAGTGGAATGCCCCGTCTTGGAACCATCGGGTGGTACAAAATCGCCCCTTTTAACACATCAGGATAATGGAACAACAGGCTTCCGGCGATATTGGCGCCATTGGAATAGCCGACAGCGACGATGTTGTCGCGCTCAAATTTGTATTCTACGGACGCCTGTTCCAGAAATTCATTCAGCTCTTGCGTACGGAATACGAGATCTTCTTCATCAAAGACACCCTCGGCCAGACGACGAAAAAATCTAGGCATGCCATTTTCCAGTACATTGCCGCGCACGCTCAAGACAGAGGCGCCTGGATGAATGCGGTCAGCGAGAGGAAGCAAGTCGTTCTCATCGCCTCCTGTCCCATGGAGAAGCAGTAAGGTTGGTGCCGCAGGATCAGTTCCTTTACGAAAAATGTGCTTCATTACTTGTCACCCTCCAAAACGCGTACGGTAATTGGCGTCAAGCCTTGCTCGATCTGAGCACGACGCGGTTCATACCACTCTGGCAGCATCAGCTTTTCACCCAGCGACTCGAATGGCTCATCCCGTGTAAATCCTGGAGGATCGGTGGCGATTTCAAACAAGATTTCTCCTGGCTCACGGAAGTAAATCGCATTGAAGTATTGTCGGTCGATGATGTCTGTAGGGTGCAAGCCCGACTGCGCCACACGCTCCTGCCACATGCGATGATCTTGGTCGTCGCTTGCACGCCAAGCGATATGATGGACGGTTCCCGCACCACCCGCGCCTCTAGGCATTGGCTCTGCATTGATGTCGATGACATTGCCCAAATCACCTTTCGCTTTAAAACGAACCAGTCCGTTCTCTTCTCCTACTTTTTGCAGTCCCATCAGCTTTTCCAGAACAGCCATCGTGTAGGTTGGCGCTACACTGTACAAAATCGCGCCACCAAAGCCTTTGATCGCTTTATCTGCGGGGACACCGCCAAAGCTCCACTTGCTCGCAGGTCCTCCCTCGCGCTCCACGATCTCCAGCTGCAGACCGTCTTTATCCGCAAACTGCAAATACGTTTCGTTAAAACGCTCCACGCGTTTATACGCTACCTCGAATTTCGTCAGGCGCTCTTCCCAAAAGGACAGCGAACCAACCGGAACGAGGAAGGTCGTATAGCCTACCTGACCACCGCCAATGCGCCCCGCACGAGATGTTTCCCATGGAAAGAAGGTAATGGCTGTTCCCGGACTTCCTACTTCATTACCGAAGTAGAGATGATAGACTTCAGGAGCATCAAAGTTAATTGTTTTTTTCACGAGACGCAGCCCCAGAAGCCCTGCGTAGAAGTCGACGTTATCCTGTGCATTTTTTACAAAAGCTGTGATATGGTGAATTCCTGCTGTTTGTTGTGTCATTTGAGTACCCTCCTGTTTATCGTTTCATTAGGTTTTAGTTAATCGAGCAGGCTATGCTCAAAATGAATCGTAGCTGACAAACTCACCGACTGGCTTGCGATAGCCTCTCACTCGCTGGCTGGAATTATCCTCTTTCCCAATCGTGATCATCATCGCTGGCACATATTGATCCGGGATGTTTAGAATTTGCTGTACTGCCTTTGGATCAAAACCAATCATCGGACACGTGTCCCAGCCCTTGTCTTTTGCAACCAGCATGAACAGCATGGCGGACAAGCTCGCATTGCGGATGGCCTCGTCCCGTTTGAACGAATCGCCACCAGTTTCATAAAAAGCTTGGACGGAGGAAACCGTATGATCAAATTCACGCTGATCCATCACACCTAAATGAAGCAATCCCTCATGAATCGGTCCTACGTTTTGCTGGGCTTCCTTGTCACCTAGAACGAGAATGACAGCCGACGCCGTTTTTACCTTATACTGCCTCGATGCTGCTTCATATACACGCTCTTTTGTTTCAGGATCAAGTACAACTACATAATGTGTGTGTTGCAAATTAAATGCAGACGGTGCGTATTTGACCAGGTTCATGATTTCATCCAGCTCTTCCCGTGAAATCGGAACATTCTCCAAAAATTTGTTAGCGGATCGACGGTTTTTCACCAAGGTAGTGAACTCACTCATGGAATTGCCTCCTCGAACATTTCTTCGTTCAGAATTTTTATTACAAAACGGTATATCTCAAATTAGAGATATTTAACAATCGATTTTTGATTTCTGGTGTACCTCCATCTTTTTACGATTGTTGATCAATCGATAGGTTGGGGAAGTAGGATGGCGAACATTAATTGCTTTAAAAATGATTATCTTGAATTTAAGATAATTATAGGACTGATTTTTCCATTTGTCAACAAGTTGGGCCAGAAGAAAAATTCTCCCGGCCCGACTCTATTCCCGCACTAGCCCCAATACCAGTAAGCTGCATACTCCGTCATGACAGAAGCGTGACCCATTTGACGCAGCATGGCCGTAACATTTCCACGATGATACGTACCGTGATTCACCACTTGCAGCACCATTTCTGCCAGGCTGGTATCCCGGATACTAGCATATGGATTGTCGAGAACAAGCTTTCTTTCCAAGTCAGGCTCTTGATCGAAAAAGGCTGTAAATCGCTCAGCCAGCTCTCTATACATGGCTTGCAATTCTACAACATTCTTTGTCTCCAGTTGTTTCTCCAATTCCCCTACACCACTCATCGCCTCGCGCATGTCCACGCCACTCATGATGGTGAGCCAGCTGTGG
The DNA here is from genome assembly GCF_002897295.1 of Brevibacillus reuszeri. Classification (GTDB taxonomy): domain Bacteria; phylum Bacillota; class Bacilli; order Brevibacillales; family Brevibacillaceae; genus Brevibacillus; species Brevibacillus reuszeri_A. The sequence goes on along the minus strand of NZ_BEXF01000021.1, from coordinate 84,285 downwards.
TCTACCATGTAAATGTGATTCATTACTTTTGCCACGGTCGGGAACACGCTCTGTACTTCTTGTGTGTATACCTCTTCCGGAAGCTCCCTCAGCCGGTTAAACAATGTTTGATTTGCCCACGTATGGAAGTCATACATCGATTTTACATGTTCAGTCATTGTCATCATGAATAGCCCCTTTCTTTTCCCTCTGTTCACTATAGGAATCCATCGTTAGCTTTATGATAACTTTGCTTACCTGACAACTACGGTCAGTGAAGCTTGCTTTTCCAGCCAATAAGGTTCATCGTTCACCAGATCGTTCAAACCTCTTTCGTCACATCCTCTCTCCCTTCGATATAATTGAATATTGATACACTTATATCTCTACCTTCGAGTTGAAAAGTTCACCCTATATCGAAAGAGTACGGAGCTGGTAAAATCAAATGAACATCCTCGTAACAGGAGCAACTGGTTTTCTCGGAAAAAAGCTATCACAAGATTTAGTAAATGAGGGCCATACCCTTTTCCTGCTTGCACGAAATGAAAAGAAAGCGAGTCAATTGCTGCAAAGCTTTGCCGATAAGGACAAATCAAAAATACATATAATGATGGGCGATGTCTCACTTCCAGGGCTCGGTTTAACTCAGCAGGACCTGCAGCGCGTACAGCACAAAATAGATGCTGTGTATCATCTGGCTGCCTTCCTTTCCTTTGATCCAGCCCATAAATCGCAAACGTTTACAGTCAATGTAGACGGGACGAAAAACACACTGCTATTTGCTGAAGGAATCGGGGCAAGACGTTTTATCTATGTAAGTACAGCTTATACGGTGGGGAAAGAAGTCACGGGACAGGAAGCGCTGTACAGTCCGGAACGATCTTTTGTAAATCATTACGAAGAATCAAAATGCCTGGCTGAACATCTCGTTTTCTCCCATAGCGATAATATGGAGGTCGTCATCGTCAGACCGTCCATCATCATCGGTGATTCGCGAACAGGCGAAGCTGATACGAATTTTGGTCTGTATGGATTGTTAAAAGGTCTATGTGTCCTCAAAAAAAGAGCCTCCCGCACATCGGGCTGGCAAAACCAAGCATACCGAATACGGTTGGATGTAAACGTCCAGACGAATCTCGTTCCCGTTGATTATGTAACCTCTGTGTTGGTAGCAGCGCTCATACACGCCCAAAACAAGACGATCTACCACGCATCCAATCCGGCTCCGCCCACACAGGAATTAGTCATCGAGTGTATCAAAGAGGTTCTGGATTTTCCTAATTTGCAGGCGATCCCCTATGAATCGAACGAGCCATTATCAGAAGAGGAAAAAGTGTTTCACGTATCCATGGGCATATTTAAAGAATATTTTACTCGTACACTCCACTTCCCAACTGATAATACAAGAGATCTATTACACAAGGTAAACCGTAACGAGTTGGAGATGAACAAAGCTCTGCTTACCTCGATCATTCGGGGCTACCAAAAGCAACCCGTTTTAACCTAGAAAACTCAAAAGCCTGATCACACGTAATCCCTGTGCAATCAGGCTTTGCTTTATCCACTATGTTGCATGGACCTGATAAATTTGGATCAGGTTTCCGCATGTATCGTTAAGAATCGCAAGTGTGACCTCTCCTGCCATCGTTGGCTCCCTCTTAAATGCGACACCCAGTGCCTTCAGTCTCTCATACTCTTTTTGGACGTCATCCACGAGAAAGGCTGTGGCAGGAATTCCTTGGTCAAAAATACCTTTCTGATAGGCGCTAGCGGCAGGGTTCCCGTTTGGCTCCAACAGTAGCTCCACTCCATCCGGCTCTTCAGGAGAAACGACTGTTAGCCATTTGGCTCCTCCAATAGGAATGTCTCTTTTGGTGACAAACCCTAACACCTCCGTGTAAAATTTGTGGGCTTTATCCTGATCATCCACAAAAACGCTTGTCAGTTTAATCTGCATATCTTTTCCCGTCCTTTCCATAGTGTTTATGCCATCCGATTGCCGGCAAAAGTACGGTCCACACCATCCCGTTTCGTGAGTGATAACATACGTCCACTCCCCGTTTTTATCCATGATATACATATCATCTGTATAAAAATCGCGCTTCCCTTGCAGATCCTCTACTTTTAAGAGAGAAGCGTCCTCGATGAGAATGGCAGCATTGGAATGTTGGTAAAACACAAAGCACGCGCCTTTTGCTTCGTTGTCGAAAGCTTCATTGGCGGCGTCTCGGTCCAAACGCTCCCTACTATTATAACTAAACAGGTGCCATAGATATCCGCCCCTGGTATTTAGATATATCGATTTTTTCTCATCCTCGCTTAGATGATTGGCGAATGTGTTCTCCCATTGTTTTCGAAGGTACGATCCCCACTGCGGGATAAGGCGAAATTTGATTTTTTTATTTATTAGCTGGTCAACAAAGTTCATTTGAATTCTCCTTTAACCGGGTAAGCTTTGCCCATGGCGGGCAGATTACTGGTGACAATCATTGACTGCCAAAGCAATTTGGTTCATCAAGTAAATGCAGGAGGACAAGTAGAATGGCCACTTTGGATATCATCTTTTTAAACGAAATCTCGAAGCTTTCATCAAATGCAGAACGCTGGAATCCTTACCCCTGGTACAAAGAGATGCGAGACCATCATCCTGTTTTCTACGATGAAGGGCAGCGCGTTTGGAATGTCTTTCGATACGATGATGTCAAACGTGTTCTCTCTGATTTCACAACATTTTCAAGCGAACGCAAACGCAGTTTGATCCCGGTTCCAGTCCAGGATAACGGGATCAATCTTTCCTTCTCCGATCCGCCTGTGCATCGAAAGCGCCGGGGCTTGCTTGCCAAGGCCTTCACCCCGCGCAGTCTCGAATCATGGAAGCCACGTATCCAAGCAGTTGCAGACATGCTAATCGACAAAATCGCAAGCGATGACATGTCAAAGCCCATTGATATGATGAAAGATTTTGCTGTGCCTCTCCCGGTTACGATAATCGCCGATCTGCTTGGAGTTCCCAATCAGGATTGGGCAAAAATCAAGGAATGGTCAGACATTCTTTTCATGCCTCATCATGCGGAAGGAATCGAAGAAACGACAAAGCTCAAGGGGCAAACGATGCAGACCTTCGCAGAGTATCTATTGCCGTTGGTCCAGCATAAGCGCAAAAATCCCCAAAATGATATCCTCTCTGACCTGACACAAGCCGAATACGATGGCGAACGTCTGAAAGACGAAGAGATCGTTTATACAGGGATCGGACTGTTAGGCGCCGGAAATGAAACAACTACGACCTGGTTAACAAATGCTTTCTACAGTTTTATAGACGAGGGGATTTACCCCAAGTTGCGCGAAGATCCAAGTCTGATTCCCGGGGCTGCTGAAGAGGTTCTTCGCTATCGCTTCACCGCCAGCATGGATCGCACAGTAACAGAAGATACTGACATATTTGGGCCGCCGATGAAAAAAGGCGACATCATTATTGCTTGGATTTCATCGGCTAACCGTGATGAGGATCATTTCGCAAATGCCAATCAGTTTGATATCACCCGGAAGAATAGCCGCGATCATTTGACTTTCGGGAATGGTGAGCACTTCTGTCTCGGCGCTCCATTAGCACGATTGGAGACACAGATTGCGCTCAGCTCCTTCATACGCAGATTTCCCAGCATCCGTTTCGCATCTGGTTTTCGACCGGAGGAACACCTCCTGAAGCACGGATTTACGCTCACTAGCTTACCGATTATGATTGAGCAGTCCTGAACACAAGAAAAAGGAGGCTAAAACCCAAGTGGTTTTACCTCCTCTTCTACTATCTATTTTTGTCGTCTTACAGCTCGCCCGACACGACATTTCCACGGAACATAACTGCCTGACGCTTCGCTCTCCGTGCCACTGCCTCAGCTGAAGATGTAGCATGGACGAAGACGATATCCGCCTCGTCCCCCACATTTGGCCACATGCGATTCCCCTCTTTATCGAGCGGTGTTTTGCCACCCGTGATGAATCCAAGCGCCTGTGACAGGGAACGCTCGTCCTGCATACGGAAACGCTCCGCCAAGACTCCCGCTTTTTCCAGGCTGTCTCCGCGACCAAACGGGGACCAGTGATCAGTGATACTGTCGTCACCAAGCGATACGGATACGCCCTTTTCATGCAAAAGCGGAATCGGAATCGTCACTCGATTGACTGGCACGGTCGAGGTAATGGACATGCCGAGTCCAGCCAGCATCTCTGCCACCTCCGCCGCTTCTGCCAAGCTGATATCTGCCAGAGCAAGTGCATGGCTGATCGTTACACGTCCTTGCCAGCCTGCTTCCTCTGTCATTTTCGCAAGTCTTTTGAAGGTGAAAATTCCCAAGTGATCCGGGTCATGCAAATGAACATCGATCGGCGCATCTGCCTCTACAGCCAGCTCAAAAATCGTCGCCAGTGACTTTTCAATATTTTGATCTACGGTTGCCGGATCGACCCCGCCTACAAAAGTAGCCCCCATTTTCAAAGCTTGGCGAATGTTCTCCACCTGATTGCTTTGCAGAAGACCTTGCTGTGGAAATGCTACTACTTCACACTGGAGCTTGCCGCTAAAGGTTTCCATAGCAGCCAGTGTCGCCTCCAGGTTTTTCAATCCGATATAAGGATCGATATTGCAATGAGTACGAATCTGCGTGGAACCCGCCGCCAACAGCAAATCGAGCATTTTTTCCGCACGTTCCTGTGCCGTTGGCAACAGCTTCGGCATCAGCTTGCTCTCTTCTTCCAGACGTCCCAGCAAATTTTTAACCGGGGTGACCGCCTTCCACGGACCACCATAATACGTTTTGTCGATGTGAATATGCATATCGCGAAAAGACGGCAGCGCCAATAGTCCCCCTGCATTCTGCGTAGGCAGCTCAGTCTGTGGCATGTGTCCATATACAATTTGCGCGATACGACCATCCTCGATCAACAATTGAGCGGTTTCGGTATTGGTCGCCACCACTTTCTCATTTTCCACACGATAGCCGCTCTCCAAGCGAACGTTTGAAATCCAATAGGCTGTAGACATCTATTTCGTACATCCTTTCTCTATGAAAATAAGTGAAGCCGATCTATTGCCTTCCAACGATTTTGAAGACTACATTTGTCCAGAAACCAGGCTACCTTTGAAAAATACCGCGCTCCGCTTCGCTCTGCGGGCAATGGCTTCTGCAGTGCAGGTTGCCTCAACAAGCAGTAGGCTCGCTTCATCCTCAGGAGCTGGCCACAGCTGCTTGCCTTCCAGATCCAGCGTTGTTTTGCCACCAGTAATAAATTGCAGCGATTGGGATAGAGAAAGCTCGTCCAGCCAGCGAGAACGCTCCGCCAGACGCCATAGACGTTCCAGCACGTCCCCATTCCCGTAAGGCTGCCAGGAATCAAACACGCAGTCACATCCGACCGCTACCTCTACGCCATTTTTGTGCAGCACCGGAACTGGCGGAATCACTCTAAAATATGGCACACTCGTAATAATGCTAATGCCCGCTTCACGCAAAATCGCCGCCATTTCTTCCGCTTCATTCACAGGAATATCGCCTAAAGCAAACGCGTGACTAATGGCCACCTTACCCTGCAAGCCAGCATCAACTGTCATGGCAGCCAAACGTTTCATCGTAAAAGTTCCCAAGTGTCCCATATCGTGCAGATGAAGGTCGATGCCTGCTTTTGCTTCTACAGCCATATCGACCATCTGATACAACGATTCCTCGATATCCTCGTCCACAGTTGCAGGGTCTACGCCACCTACATGTGTAGCACCTTGTCGCAGTGCTTCCCTCACCAGCTCCTTTGCTTTGGTGCGCAGCAAGCCATGCTGTGGAAACGCAACGATTTCGTGAGTCAGACGATCTTCAAAGGTAGCCAGAGCTTCTTTGACCCCATGCAGATTGGAGATGCCGACTTCTGGATAAATATCTACATGCGTCCGAACATGTGTGGAGCCATAAGAGAGCAAGAGGGCGAGGAAATTTTCAGCACGCTCCTTTGTTGACGTCGCCAGCCCTGGCAGAATACGCTTTTCGATTTCGCATCGCTCAATGACATTCGCCGCCGGAATGACTGCTCGCCATTCTTCTCCCAGCAGCGTTTTATCCAGATGGACATGCTTTTCGATCAGGGAAGGGATCGCTAATCGTCCTTTTGCATCCCTCTGTTCAAGACCATCCTTCAAAATTTCGGTGGCAGGAACAATGGATGCAAACTTTCCCTCTTTAATCAAAAGGTGAAACAAAGCTGTTTCTGTCCCGATCACGATACCGTTTTCCCGATGATACCCTGTTTCCAAGCGAACATTGGTTAACCAATAAGCACCGCTCATCCATGATCCATCCTCTCTTTTTGCATCTTCCGACTCTATTCTATTTATTATCAAGGATATTGCCGTGATTCGTTTGCACAATCTTTACGTCTATTTTCAGCATCTTTACAATTTGTCCAAATTGATTTTATTTATTATATCTTTCTGATAATTAATTATTGGTTGATTTGCCATCTTACTCATGAAAAAATCACAGTTTAAATAAAACGGATAAAAAAAGATAAAAACGGCACAATGCAGTGATATAAAATTGACAAAACGGAATATAACCGAATAAAATGGTATCAGCATTGGTGATACATTTCTTAAAGGAGGCGATTTTTTTGTTCACAGATGAACGACGTGATAAAATCCTCGAGCTTCTCCAAATGGACGGACGCGTTCTAGCGAGAGATTTGGCTGACCTCTTTGACATGTCGATTGACTCCATCCGCAGAGACTTGACCATTATGGAGGAAAAAGGGTTGCTAAAACGCACACATGGAGGAGCCATTCCCGCAACAAAAGTCAGATCTGCTCCTCTCCCTTCTGCTTTGCGCTACCAAGAGCCTTCTCTTCAGCAACAAGCCATCGCTAAATATGCAGCCTCTCTCATTCAGGAAAAGGATACTGTATATATCGGAAGTGCGTCTATTCATCACGCGATGATCGCGTTTCTTCCCGACTTTGCTTTTACCATTGTCACCAATTCAATAAAAGTAGCGGACGCTCTAAAAGACAGAGAATCAATCGATGTGTACCTAGTAGGTGGCAAATTAAAAAAATCAGGGAGCATTACTGATGCACTCGCCTACACATTCATGAAGCAGTTTACTTTGGACAAATGCTTTATTACGGGAGGCGGCATCTCGAAAAATGGTGTAAGCACTTCTACTCCCGAAGTCGCTTCGCTTGGCAGTGCAGTAGTCGAAATATCCAGAAAGACGATTTGTCTAGCGTCACATGAAAAGCTCGGAATAGATTCCTTTGTAAAAGTAGTGCCAATCACCGCTATCGATCTACTAATAACGAGTAATGAAGCAAGTATAGAGGCTTTGGAGGAAATCGAGAGCCATGGCGTCAAGGTGATCATCACCAATACCCATGAGGTAAAAGAATAGGAATAGATCCCTTACCCCTCAATTAAACACCCCAGCGTTAAGTGCATCCTTTTCTTTTGAATCAAAGTAATAGTAAATCGCCCCATGCATCCTCAAATGCGATGGTTTCGATTCTTTTTACACAGGGAAATGGGAAGTAAAGACAAAATTATGGGGAAGGGATTACATGAATTTGCGCAGTAAACTGCTTACGATCTGTTTTCTGATTTTGTTAATTCCTAGTTTGATCATTGGACTTATTGGATACTCACAAGGCAAGTCGTCTATGGAGGAATTGGGCAAGACTACTCTGAAAAACTCCGTCCGTACGACGATTGAATTGATTCACCAGCTGGATCAGGAAGTAAAAGCTGGCCGACTTGACCTGGCAGAGGCTCAGGAAAGAGTAAAAGTAGCGATTCTGGGAGAAAAAAATGCCGACGGGACGCGCCCGGTTAATCAAAACGTAAACTTGGGCAAATACGGATACATTTACATTTATGATGAAAAAGGAAACCAGGTTGCCGCTCCGGACGGTGAGGGAGAAAATCTTTGGAATTTACAGGATAGCTCTGGGCGTTATCTAATCCAGGAAAATATTGAGCTGAGCAAAACTGGTGGTGCCTTCATGGATACAGAATGGTACGCGCCTGATGACGAAACCAAGATGCTTCCGAAAATCGCCTACACCGAGTTTGACTCGACATGGGGCTGGGCCATTACCGCTACTACGTATTACATGGACTTCAACTTACCTGCACAGGATGTGTTACGCAGCCTGATTCTTACACTTGTTGCTGCCATAATCGCAGGTGGCACAATTATTATTTTGTTTACGAGAAGCATCACGCGTCCGCTTGGTCTGCTAGCCAAACAAACCGAACAAATTGCCCAAGGTGATTTGCAGGTAGACCCTATTACAGTAAAAAATCGGGATGAAATCGGCACCTTGGTCAAAGGCTTCGAGCAGATGGTTGGCAGCATCCGTCAGCTGCTTGGACAAATTTCTGCTACTTCCCATCAGGTAGCTTCTTCATCCGAACAGCTTTTTGCCAGTGCAGAGCAAAGCTCCAAAGCAACAGAGCACATCGTCATTGCCATCCAAGAGGTAGCGAGTGGCTCCGAGTCACAAACCGCGCACTCTGAAGAAGCCGTACACACCACAAAAACGATGGAGCAATCGATCCAAACCATCGCCAACCACTGTGCGGAAGTATCCGCGTCAGCCCAAACCTCCTCAGCACAAGCCGAAGAAGGCAACCAATCGTTGCAGCAGGTGGTTGGACAAATGGAACGGATACAGGCAACCGTTGAAAATTCCAGCACGCTCATTACCAAGCTGAATGGACGCTCTGAGCAAATTGGGCAAATCATTGATGTCATTCGCGGAATCGCGGATCAGACGAATCTACTAGCCCTCAATGCAGCTATTGAAGCCGCACGCGCGGGAGAGCATGGACGTGGATTTGCTGTGGTAGCCGATGAAGTCCGCAAGCTGGCGGAGCAATCCACGCAATCAGCCCAGCAAATTTCGGATCTCATCATCGAGATTCAAGCAGACACGAACAATTCCACTTCATCTATGAATCAGGTGCAGGATGAGGTTCGTGTAGGCTTGGAAATCGTTCATTCTACCGAGGAAAAATTCGGAACGATTCTGCTCACACTACGCGAGGTTGCTGAGCAAATTCAGGATGTTTCCAATACGACTCTCGATTTGTCCGCTAACAGTAAGCAAATCACGTTATCTATGGAGGAAGTCAATCAGATTGCGAAAACATCTTCGAGCCATTCGCAAAGTGTGGCCGCATCTGGAGAAGAGCAGCTGGCTTCTATGGAAGAAATCGCTGCATCTGCCGCTTCCCTCTCAAAAGTGGCCGAAGAAATGCAGACACTCGTCGCCAAATTTAAAGTGTAGGAGATATGCGCCAGCAATCCTGTTGGCGCTTTTTCATGCCCAAATTGACCACTCTTCATTTCATCACAGAAATCCGTCTTTTCCTATATCTGTTTGTTATAATCTCAAGAGTAAGCTATAATGAGTGAGATTTTTACAAGAGAGGAGATTTCTGCATGAAACTTAGAAAATGGAGCAGCCTTAGTCGCCTGATTGCCAGTGGTGTCCTCGGTCTAACGACGATACTGGGAAGCGTCTATACAGTACAAGCAAACGAGGTCCCTGCAGCTCCTTCGATTAGCCAGTGGTCGATTCCAACCTTACACGAAGGCGAAAAATACGGCATATTCCCACTTTCCTGGTATTATGACGGGACTTTTCAAAAGCCGATAACCGCAGACAAGTTCCAAGCGCTAGTGGCAGATACAACGAAGAAACTGGATGCCTTGGGACTGAACAAAAAGGGAACCCTTCCCGCGTCACGAGCAACAGGAACGATTACGAGAGAAACAGTCACTCGCACTTTATACGCTATCCTAACGCAGTACGAATTGCCGCAAGCTTTTGAGATTGATAAATACTCGGCAAACGAGTACCTCCAAAAGAAAGGTATCATTCAGGGAACCCCTCGTGGCCTTGAGCTGGATCAGCCAAGCACCACGGAACAAGCTGCTGTACTCGCAAGCAGACTCGTCTCCTATGCGTATGATACTGCCCAGGCCGGAGCAAAAGGACTTCTCTGGAAAGCGACCAAGGGCGAAAATACGCTCTATTTGCTCGGCTCCATTCACTTGGGGATTTCCGACATGTACCCGCTGCACAAAGAGGTCAGGGACGCATTTGCAGCATCCAATTCCTTGTTTGTCGAAGTGAACCTGGCATCCCCTAAACCAGAAGACATGAAATATTTTACAGACTCCATGATGCTGACGGATGGCACGACCTTGGAGGATCATATTTCCAAAGAAACCTATGATAAGCTTCAGAAGGTGTCGGATAAGCTGGAGCTTCCGATGCAAGCTTTTGAATCACTAAAGCCGTGGGCAATCACCACCAGTCTGTCCATGTCCTCTCTTGTTAGCTCACCAGAAGATATGAACCAAGCCGCTACGCTGGGTGTCGATATGTATTTCCTGCAAAGCGCATTGCTTACCGATAAACCGATTGAAGAGCTCGAAGGTCTGAAGCTTCAATCAGACGTCTTTAACAACGTTCCGATGAACATTCAAGAAAAGGAATTGAACGACGCACTTGATGCCATTTTGAATCCTACGGCTGCGCAGCAAAATAACGTTGGTGAATTTACCAAATGGCAGCAGCAATGGGCAAAAGGTGATTTAGAAGGCTTTACCCAATCCTTTACTTCCTCTCAGGATTTCGTAGAAAGCGACAGCGCAAAACGATTGTTTGGGGAACGAGACAAAAACATGGCGACCAAAATAGCTGCCTTGCTCGACAAAGAAGGCAAGTCCACCTATTTTGTAGTGGTAGGCGCAGGACATTTTGTCTTGAAGGATATGATCATCGACCAATTGAAGCAAAAAGGCTACAAGGTCGAATTTGTGAAGTAGTTGAATGGTTGTGTACATAAAGGAGCGTCCCTCGTGAAAAGCGGGGCAGCTCCTTTTATTGCGCCGTACAACCACCATATGACTCATCGCTCGCTAGGAAAAGACTTGCATAAGCACTTCCTCTGAACGCCCCATCGGGTGCTTGCTTACACGCACCTTCACCATCTCGTCCGTCTCTCTAAATCAACGTTTCGATCACATGTCCCCAGCCGTTTTCTTCTGTCGCGTAAAAATCTCCGATGATCAACCCTCCGCCAAGTACCTTTACTGGCTGCAGCTCATCCAACGGATCGGTGGGCAGACCTTGCAGGTTCACCGTCGTCTCCCCCAGCTTCTCACTAATAAGCTGAAAATCGGGGGACGTATCTCTGGAAATGATCTTCATGGAAGCGATCCCCTTGCCATCTGGCTTCGGCACAACATGCAAATTCAGATGCGGATACGTCTGCGGTTGGACGAGATTCGGTATAGTTGCTGCCAGATTACACTCAATATCTACGATGACCTTTCCTTTTCGAATCGCCTGGCCTCTCACTTTTCCATCCTCTTCCCGCAAGCTGATGTCGGCATATTTCTTCGGATACCCCCACAAATCTCTACCTGCTGCGATGGCAGAATCGTCATTTTCATACTCGAACAGGTAGTAACCGCCATAGCGATCTTTATACTTCACGGGAATGACAATCGCGCAATCCATAAAAGCCACTTTGTCGCAATTGCTAAAATCACTCACTGTCACGATGAACTGATTGACTACATATTCAAATGGCGTCGGCTCCAAATATTTGCGAATGACAGATTCATCTGCCTCACATAAAGCGAATACGGAACGATATCCTTTGCACGTATATGGTACAAAAGGGTCTGGAATTAACGGCGCTTGAATCGGAATATTGTTTCCATGCACTTTTACATAGGTGTTCATTTTCGAATCCCCTCTTTTATCGATTCATCATACCGGTCTCCGCATGGTCTGGAATTGACTCACGTTTCGCAGCTGAAGTCCATTTGCTGACAGCCAGAATCACGATGGTGGAGACGAGCATACCCGGAATGATTTCATAGAGATACACCGAATAAGGCGTACTTTTCCAAATGACAACGGTTACAGTCCCAGAGATCATTCCCCAGAAAGCTCCCCACTTCGTAACGGCGTTGGAATAGAGTGCTAGTATAATCAACGGACCAAAACTGGCACCCAATCCTGCCCAGGCATATAGCACGAGGGTGAACACTGCTTGGATGTCCATAAGAGCAAGTCCGGTTGCGAGAATCGATAGAATGACCATGGTGATTCTGCTGATCGTAATGACCTGTTTATTGCTATACTCACGCTTGGAAATACTGCGCAAAAGATCGCTGGCGAGTGACTGTGTAGCCACCATCAGCTGGGAGGAGAAGGTTGACTGAATCGCTGCAAAAATGGCTCCTAAAACTACTCCGATCACGACAGGGTGCATCGTCTCCATGACGAGCTGAGGAAATACATACTCGGGATCAGTCAGACTTGGAGTCAGAATCCGTCCGATGAGGCCGAGCAGATTGGAGCCCATCATCACAATAATAACCCATACCATGGCAATAAAGGTGCCCTCGCGGATGCTCTTGTCATCCTTGGCAGAGAGAAAGCGCTGAATAATATGCGGCTGTCCCGGTTCCCCCAGCCCGAAGCCTACGAGTCCCACGATGATACCAAAAGCCGCAGCGCCAACTGATCCTCCGGCGGGCGTCAACAACACTGGGTCAAGCTGTCCGAGCTGGGCAAAAAACGATTCCCATCCCCCTAGCTTGATAATCATATAGATCGGGAAGGTGACCAGAACCATGATCATGATGAAGCCTTGAATCACATCCGTCCAAACAACTGCGCGATACCCGCCAAAAACAGTGTAGGCAAGTACAAAAAACGCGCTAAAAATCAGTCCTGTGTTGTAATCAATATCAATAATCGTATGAAAAGCTTTGCCTGCTGCTGTTAATTGCGAGCCCATATAGGCGATAAAAAAGATGGCGATAATGACACTTGACGTAATTTTCAATAAATTGGAGCCGTAACGTTTTTCGAAAAAGTCGGGGATACTCAGGCAATTGTATTCGGTCCCCAGCCTTCGCAAACGCGGTGCTACTACAAACCAGTTAATAAAATAGCCTACGACAAATCCAGGCAGCATCCACATCGTCGAGATTCCCGCAACATACGAGTAACCGGCTGCTCCGATAAAAATCCAGCCGCTCGTATCTGTCGCCCCCGCACTGATTGCAGTCGCTACAGGCCCGAAGTTGCGATCGCCAAGGTAATATCCCTCTTCGCTCTTGGATATATAGCGTTCCGCAAACAAGCCAACAAGGAAAACGAGAACGAGATAAACAATAAAAGTAGCGATCATTTCGTGGGCTCCTCCCTCTTTTTAATCATGAGTAAAATCACCGCAGTGATGATCAAGGTAGAGACTGGAACAATCACATACAGAAACCAACCGACAAAAGGAAGAGAACTATTCATGCCTACACCCCCGCATCCTTTTCATGAGTCACCATTCGTTTGACAGGTAGACTGCTCTTCTCAGCTCCTCCCTTCTTACAGGAGAAATAAAGCAACAGTCATGCCAACCCCAAGCCCCTGATTTCACAAAATGCATAGGGGGACTTACGCTAGAATTACCTATTTATCTAGCAAAACATTTGGTAGTTACTCATTTTTGAGTAGCGCTTAGCTTAATCTGATAAATCAACGGTCGCAGTGTGTATCTATCGATTTTGTGGTTCATCGTCTGCTGTGGAATATCTAGTTTGCGTGCAGCTTTTGAGACATTCCCATTCGTATCCATAAGCGCTTGCTTAATCATTTCCACTTCTACTTCCTTCAGAGCATCTTTCAGTGAGCCTAGCTGCTTTCGGCTTTCAGCAGGCATGGTGGCGGGCAACATGGAGGAAACACCGAACAGCGCTCCCAGGTTCACATCCTCTAGTTGAATGACCTCTCCCTCCTGCATGTTCATGGCTCTCTCTATCATGTTGCGCAATTCACGGATATTCCCGGGCCATGTGTACTCCATAAAAAAGCTCATCGTCTCTTGATTGACACCCAGCACCTTTTTGTTAAATTGCTCGTTATAGTAAGAGATATAGTGATCGATGAGCAGCGGGATGTCTTCCCTTCTCTCCCGCAAAGGCGGCAGCTCCAGATAAATGACATTGAGGCGGTAGAATAGATCGGAGCGCATTTCACCCGTTTGCAAAATCACCTCTGGATTCACATTGGTTGCCGCTACAATACGAAAATCGATATCGATTTCTTTTTGCCCGCCGACCCGTCTCACTTTCTTCTCCTGAATGACACGCAGTAGTTTGGCCTGCAGAGAAAGCGGCATCGAATTAATCTCGTCCAAAAATAAAATCCCGCCATTCGCAAGCTCAAAAAGTCCGGGTCGGTTATCCGCTCCTGTAAACCCTCCTTTTTCTGTACCAAACAAGATGCCTTCTAGCAGGCTTTCAGGGATGGCTGCGCAGTTTTGGGCGATAAACGGAGCGGTTTTCTTTGCAGAAGCGGTGTGGATGGATTGAGCAATCAGTTCTTTGCCCGTTCCTGTCTCGCCATAAATCAGTACTGGAGAGAAGCTGTCCGCAATCAAGGAAATTTTGTCCTTTAGCGAATCTATCGCTTGGCTATTTCCAATGATGGAATCAACGGTATACATAGAACTCACAGCATGCTTCTTGTTTTGAGGATCGACCCGGCGTTCTTTATTTTGATAAAACACGATTTTTTTGGATAGCTCGTCTATCGCGGAAATATCCTGAAACACTTCAAAAGCGCCGGTCAACACCCCATTCTCATAGAGAGGAAAAGTAGAGGTGAGCGTCGTCTTGCGTTCACCTCGATAGGTAACAAAGGTAAGCACCTTGTCTGTAATCGGCTGGCCAGTAGCCAATACTTTCACAAAGTGGCTGTGCTCCTGCTTCAGATTCGGAAAGACTTGAAAAATGTTTTCTCCAATCACTCTCTCCGGGTAAATTCCGATATTTTGCACGGCTTCATTCACATAGGTGACCCGTAAATCCAAATCAACGACCAAGACCCCTTCGCGAATAACCGAAAAAATTTGCTCCCATTGCTTTGATAGCACTCTCAGATCTTCCATGCTGTCTATCACCTCTCGTCTTTTAGGATGCAATCATTATAATTGCATAATTAATAATATTATAAACATTTCACCATCACTATAAATAGGAGATGTATAGCCACACCTTGAAGGAAAAAATCAACCATAACGGAATGTAACAATATGGAAAGTTTATAAAACAAACCCACCATTAAACAACCTAAGGAGAAAACGGATGAGCGATACCCTTTCCACCAATACCGTGTATGACAAAGCGAAGTATCATTACGAGGGCGATTTCCCTACGGATTTGCCACGGGAACAAGCCTATGTTTTTACAGGATTTTTTCTGGGCTGGATTGTAGATCATGAAATGTACAGTGCAGATGCTCTCCACCACTACTCCCATCACATCGAGGATTTCAAGCAAAGAAAGCTGACAAGCTCGCAGCTATATCGTCAATTAGGAGGCGTACTGGCTATAGATTTGCTGAATGAGGAAGGAAACAAATTCGCCAACTATTATTACTGCAATCTGGAGAGCGGCGAGTATCAGGAATATATGTATCACTTCATGGAGCAGTTCGATTGTGATCCCAGTATTTATCATATAGAGGACAACTGGGATAACTACTTCCATATGGGACAGGCCATAGACAGCGAGTATGAGTATTGGCTTGAGAACGTTCGCTGATCAGGTCTTCCCCTCCAATGGCGACAACCTTCCGTATATGATTACAGCAAAGCCCATCTCATCGGAGATGGGCACTTTTTTTATCATCCGTCTTAAGTGGAATGCTCTGCGGAAACGAGAATACATTGGTTGGGTCGTATTCTTTCTTCACTGCCTGAAGTCGCTTTATGTTTTCGCCATAGTACGCCTTTGGCCAATTTTTAATGAGCAGGTCTGGCCAGTTCACGTAGTCGCCCGTTGTATATTTTTTTAAGGCATCTCGTAATTCTTCGATCCAGCGTACATTTTGTTGTTTTTCATCAGGTTCGCTCCATGTAGCGAGGTACTCCTGGGCGATAATGGCCTCCCGATAGAAAAAAGCGGTTTCAGTTGGTGAGTACTGCCGGGTTGCTCCTCCAAGAGATTGCTGCCAGATTGCAGATCTTTCATTTGGGGCTTTCTCCAAAAAATGCTTCATTGTCGAGATCGCTTTCATCGGGAAAGGCTTTTTTAGAAAGGACCCGGATCTCTTACGGTGAGCTGGCACGTTTCCAGCAGGCTCGTCAAAAAATTGGAAAGCCTTTTTATATGGAACTTCTTTTATGAATACGCTTGTTGGCGAACCAGTGTCCGTTAACGGTCGAATCAGTGCCCGCAAACTTGAAGCTGGACCGACGAATTCACCTTGCGCAATAATTCGATTGGCTTCCTTTACACGTAATTCAATTTCTGAGGTAAGGCGTAAATCGGTGGTAGGTGCCCAATGCTGCCAGGCGTCAAATGCCGCTTCGAGATCTTCCCACCCCCACGTAATCGAGAAAATGGACACCTTGGAAATGGCATGCACCTTGAATGTAAGAGACGTGACAATGCCAAAGTTTCCACCGCCACCGCCGCAGCAAGCCCAAAACAGATCACTGTTGTGATGCTTGTCTGCCTGAATCAGTTTTGCCCCTTTTTCTCCGTCCGCTATTACGATTTCGACTTCAAGCAGATTGTCACAAGTAAGTCCGAACAGCCGTGACAGCATCCCAATGCCTCCACCGAGCATAAGGCCCACAAGACCGACACTGCTTTCGGTACCCGCCGGGATCGTCGTACCAAATTCCCATAGTTCATTGTATACTTTCCCCAGACCGGCTCCAGCTTCTATTTTTGCTGTCATGTTTTCGCGATTGACAGTAATTTTATTCATCTCGCTGACATCAATAACCAGACCGCCATTTACTAGCGAAAAATTTTCATAGCTATGCCTGCCGCTCCTTATTCGAAACGGCACTTGATTTTCCCTCGCCCATTTCAGCGCATTCACGACATCATCTACATCCTGGCAAAATACAATGATCTTCGGGAATTTAGGGACGCTCAAATTATTATTGGTTCTGGCAAGCTCATAATCAGCATCATCAGGCGTAACAATTCGCCCTGTTAGCTTTGTCTTTTCCAAAAGAGAACTCCTTTCTCAGATGCTTATAGTGAGAATGTTATATGCTATGAATCACTTTGGAAAAAGACACATGATTTTATGGGCAAAAGGAAAGCGGCAGTCTCAGACTTTATTGAAAAGTCCTTATTCTGCCGCTGCTTCCTGAATCGATCCAACTAACGTTTGTTTTCCTATTATCTTGCCAATCTGCCACCATCTACACCATAAGCACTTCCGGTGACAAAGGATGCCCGATTTGACGCCAGAAAAGCAACGACCTGCGCCACTTCATAAGCCTCTCCGCTTATTTTGCGACTACTTGCACCTTGTCCTCAATGATTTTCCCATACGTCAACGTAAAGTCGCCTATGACAAAAACACCGCCCAATACTTCGACAGGCCCTAGATCCGCGATTGGATCATAGCTGGAATGCTCCCAGTTCACTTTGGCCGTTCCGGTTTGGCGTGTATGGATGACGGAATCAACAAATTCATTTAGAATGACTTGATCCATATCCATGCCATACTTGTCGGCACGTGGCATCCGTTTAACCTGGAGCCGTGGAAACAGATTCGGCGGATTTACTTCGACGTCCTCAAAGGTGAGCGCAATATCAATGATGGATTTGCCCTTGCGAATGATTTTTCCTTGTGCGTAGCCCTCTTCGCGTTTGAATTCTACCTCAGCCAGCTTCTTGGGATACCCCCAAATCTCTCTTCCTGCACAAAGCGCTTCGTCGGTATCGACGTACTCGTAGGCCATGTATGCTCCAACAAGGTCTTTATATTTGCATGGGATCACGATTCCACCCTCAGAATACGGATCGAGTCCTTCAATGACTTCGTTTTTCAACACGAAAATTTCGAAAATATCCGATACAAATTCAAAGTCCTTTGGCAAAAACCGCTCGATCGCCTCACGATTTCCCCTGCAGTAAACACTGATTTTCTCATAATTTTTATAGTGATACGGAACCTGCGGATACAATGGCGCATAATCGGGTAGAATCGTGTACTCTGGTTTTAGCATGCGAATATCTCCTTTAACATGGATTTGCTAGTCGGGAATAAAACTTTGCAAATCACATGCCAAGGGGTTCCTTCTGTGTAGGACGGATTGAATTGCTCGTAGTAATATTCGTAACCCGTAAATCTGTGGTCTATTTCGGTAATTACCCGTTTTTGGGAAATTCATTTCAGCTCTTGGATTCAATCGGAATTTGAACCTCGACGAAAGTACCTCCATTCTCTTCGAGTGATTGTACATATACTTCTCTCCCAGGCTGGTCCTTTTTTATTCGATAGTGATTGTCCTCCAGCCACTTGGCTAAATCAATGCAGGCCGTAGAAGGAACAAATGGGTCTACCCGTTGTAACAGCGTTGCCATCATCGGCTCCTCAGGCAGCAAGCGCACATTCAGGATGTCAGAGGAGACGGCAATCTCCTGCTTGAGTGAATAGGCTACCTCCAATTCAAATTCCGCCTCGCTGCTCTCCGATTCTTTCCACATAACCATCTGTGGGAGCAGCTGTCTTTTTTGTTTGCCTACCAGTTGTCCTAGCGTATGGAACAGCTTCGGAATCTCTTCCACCGTACCATGCGAACAAAATGAAATGATTTTTTGCGCTTCCACACTTTTCATGACCACTTCTTGTTCCTTTTCTACCCTTCCCTCTCGCTCGAGCAAAAGCAATCGATCTTGTATTTTACTAAGTCGCTCGCGCTCCAATTCGAGCAGCTGTTGAATTTCACTTTCTTTTCTCCGAAGCATTCCTCGAACGTTCTCCGTCGAAATATCTTCTCTCAGCAGCTGCTGAATTTGCTGCAGAGTAAATCCCAAATCTTTATATAGAAGAATGCGATTGAGAGTAAGTAATTGATCCGCTGAGTAATAACGGTAGCCGGTCTCTTTATCGATCTTCGCTGGCTTCAAGATGCCGATATCGTCATAAAAACGCAGCGTTTTTAACGAAACTCGGCTCAATCGGGAAAAATCACTGATTTTAAACATGCGCCAACCTCTTTCACACGTTTTCTTGCATTATAACCGATTAACCCTCTTGACCTTCCCCTATACTGGAACGTTTACAGTTGAAGCTGAACTAGCATACAAAGGGGAGAAAGCAGATGGATTACGACATTTTTGAATTAGGAGATATTGGCTTGCAGTCAGGGGAGACTCTCCCACAAGCATTTTTAGCTTATAAAACGTATGGTACACTCAACGCAACCAAGGATAACGTCATCGTTTTCCCTACCTCATTTGGAGATCAGCATTACCAAAATGAATGGCTTATTGGGATAAATAAGGCGCTAAACCCGGAGAAATATTTTATCGTGATTCCAAATATGCTCGGGAATGGATTATCCTCATCTCCTAGCAACGCAGCAAGTCCTTTTGACAAGGCGAATTTTCCGAACGTCACGATCTTTGATAATGTCGCTCTGCAGCACCGGCTGCTGACAGAGAGGTTTGGGGTCAAGAAAGTAGTTTTAGCAACCGGATGGTCGATGGGGGCGATTCAGGCCTTTCAATGGGGAGCAAGCTATCCAGATATGGTAGAGAGATTGGCTCCATTTGCGGGGACGGCCAAGACCTGGCCTCACAACTCGGTCATGATCGAGGGCATAAGAGCTGCTCTGCAAGCAGATGCTGCGTGGAATAAAGGTATGTACACAGCACCACCTGAGCTGGGCTTGCGTACTTTGGGGCGCGTCTATGCGAGCTGGGGATTTTCACAAGCCTTTTACCGGGAAGAATGCTTTAAAGAGCTGGGATACGCTTCTCTTTCGGATTTTATTTCGTCGTTTTGGGAGGAGAGCTTCTTTCAATCAGATGCGAATGATTTGCTCGCTATGATGTGGACTTGGCAGCATGCTGATATAAGCAGAAATCCCTTGTATGATGGGGACTTTGCCTTCGCTTTGAACAGCATAAAGGCACGAACCGTCGTGATGCCTGTGAGGACTGATCTATATTTCACCGCGGAAGACAGCCAATACGAGACGAGCCTCATCCCGAATGCTACTTTTCAGCCGATTGAATCGATCTGGGGACACTTAGCTGGTTTTGGACTGAATCCGACTGATGCGAATTTCATTGATTCTACACTAAAAGTTCTACTAGAAAGAACTTAAACAATTGATTAACGAGACCCTGATGATGGAAACCATTAAAAAGGTTCTTCATCAGGGTCTTTTGATTCCCGGCCAAATACTAAAGAGTTCGCTCGGATCGTTTGCCAGCTTAGCTACTACACTGCAAAGAGCACGTTCGCCAGCTCATCCAGCGTCGCAATGTCTTGCAACGGGAGCAGAGCCGGCAAGGTATAAAAGACATCCATAGAATAATGCTGGACGAGTCCATGTGCCTGTCGGTAGAGCGCCATTCCCATCGCCTTTTTAGCGAAATCCTTGGTCATTGGCCAGTCGCTCGCTTCGAGGAACGCTCGCAGCAGCAACTTGTCGCAATTGAACAGATCGAGGTGGAGTTTGGCGAACTCATAGTGCCGATCAGTCACCATCGCATCGCCCCAGTCGATAATCCCGGAGAGACGTCCATTCTCGACGAAAACGTGGCGAAACATCACATCTCCGTGGACAAAGACATTGTCGAACGGACCAAGCCCCGCAAGGTATTCGTCTACCTGTGCAACCAGATGGGCAGGCAGCGAGCTTTTTTCAATAGCCCTGGTTACCTCCATACCCGACCAGTCATCATGTGTGACGATACCCGAAGGACTCAGCGAATGTACTCTGCGCATCTGGCATCCAAGCTCCTGCGCCATCCTAAGCTTTTGTTCACCGCTGAGCTTAGCGTACTGCCAAGTGACCCCGGACATTCGCGTGGTAATCAAATAAGACCATGGGTTATGAGCATCTTCAAAAAGTCGGCCTCCTGCGACCAATCGAGGCACCGCAATTTCCGGGTCAGTAGCGAGCAACAGCTGCGCAGCCCGTTCCGCTTCGTATGACTTTTCGCTTGCCCGTATATAACCAAACAGTTTTATGACTACCTCCCCATGGAGGAAGGTCGGATACGTCCCGCCGAGCCCAGCTAGAAGCCCCTGACCCTTTTTCTCCAGACCATGACGCTCGAGGATAGTAGCCACATACGGCCACCAGAAGTGAATGTCATCCTTGCAAGCTATATATTCCTGCAGAGACGAAAAAGCAGGTGGACCTGATAGATGTTGATCAAATGAATGTTCAGTCGTACTCACAAAATTCCCTCCCACGTGATTCCTAGTGGCATGGAAGAGAGCCTACCAAGCAGTCATCTCCCCTGCCCTTTTGCAAAATTAACATGGACCATAATGACAGCTGTTCTCATGATCATCACTCACTCTCATGTAAATTACCCCCATTATATACACCTGGGATTATCTGGATCAATGTCATTTAGAGAAGACAGGCACATAAAAAAGACCGCCGACATGATCGACAGCCAGTACCCTACGCAATCTAGCATTCCTTACATCTCCAATGGCGATTTACGAATAACCGCCACGCTTGATTCCCTGACAATCAGTCGAGGTTCGAACTGAACGCGCTCATAAGCCCCTGACCCTTGCTCGCGAATCCGCTTCAACAAAAGCTCAGTAGCCAGACGCGCCACTTCATCCCCCATAATCGAAACCGAGCTGATTTGCGGAGTGGTGATCGTCGTCCATAAATTGTTATCGATGCCTACTACAGCTACATCCTCAGGGACACGGACTCCCAGCTCCTTGAACCGATTCACGATCCCGATCGCCACCATGTCATTGACCGCATAAATGGCGTCCGGCATATTTTTCAGGCTGAAAAAGTAATCAGCAGCACGTAGGCCCGTCTCAAAGGAAAAGTCCTCACCGAAATAAACCAGGGAAGGATCGACATGCGCCAAAGACCCTTCGTAGGCAAAGTATCGTTCTTCAATCTTGTCCTTGGGTGCGCCTGCATAGGCAATCCGTGTTCGCCCGATTTTGATCAAATGCTCCATGACAAGGCGGCCTTCCTGACGAGCGAGGCTGACTACATCTGCTTTCACATGATCATCAAGCTTTTTTCCATAATTGATAATGGAAACCGGAACACTTGCTTTATTAATCAAATCAACCAACGTCTTCGGATAGGCAAGCGGCATGATAATGAGCCCATCCACATGCAGCTTTTTGACTTCCCGTACAGTCTCAAGCTCAGTCCGGGCATTCCCAGACGTGTTGATTTGCACGACCCGATAGCCGTGCTGCTTGGCTGCCTGCTCTACAGACCAGGAGATTTCCGGAATGATCGCATTGCGAATATCCGGTACGGCAAGTGCAATTTGATACGTTTGACGTATTTTCAGACTTTGCGCAGAAGTATTCGGAGTAAAGCCAAGCTCCTCGATGACCTCCAAAATCAGCGCTTTTGTCTTGGGGCTAATTCCTCCGCTGTCATTAATGGCACGAGATACGGTAGCAATCCCTACGCCCGCTCGTTTTGCTACGTCTTCAATCGTTACTTTATTTTTCATCGTATTGTAGAGATCCTTTCCTTCTCGGAATCGTTTTCTGTTTTTCCGATCCAAAGTTAGCTTTCTATACATAATTATACCATATCTCCGTGACCTGATCGCAAAGCTGGCTGTACGCCTACGAAGCATCCGCAAGCAGCACATTTTTTGACTTTTTCCACGCATATATCGGTTTGACAATATGTCAAAGTTATGACATATTTATTTCGGAAACGTTTCCTATTTCTCTTGCTGAATTTCATATATAATCCTCAAGCCTAACAAGGAGATGACCGTTATGAAAGCGTTGCGCTGGCATGGTTTGAAAGACCTACGATTGGAAACGATTACGGAGCCCCAGGCCCTCAAAGGAAAAGTAAAAATTCGAGTAGAATGGTGCGGTATTTGCGGTAGCGATTTGCATGAATACGTGGCAGGTCCAATTTTCATTCCTGAAGGTACAGCTCATCCACTGACAGGTGAAAAAGCGCCGATCGTAATGGGACATGAATTTTCCGGACAAGTTGTAGAAATCGGGGAAGGTGTAACCTCGATCAAGGTTGGCGATCGCGTCGTTGTAGAACCAGTTTTCTCCTGCGGTACATGCCCGGCGTGCAAACAAGGCAAATACAATCTTTGCGATAAAATGGGCTTCCTCGGTCTGGCAGGTGGCGGCGGTGGCTTCTCCGAATACGTTGCTGCTGATGAGCATATGGTCCACAAAATTCCGGACAGCCTCTCCTATGAGCAAGGTGCTCTCGTCGAGCCATCTGCTGTCGCTCTTTATGCCGTTCGTTCCAGTCAGCTGAAAGTCGGCGATAAAGCAGTCGTATTCGGTGCAGGTCCAATCGGCTTGCTCGTTATCGAAGCATTGAAAGCTTCTGGTGCGGCAGAAATTTATGCTGTTGAGCTCTCTCCAGAGCGTAAACAAAAAGCAGCAGAGCTGGGTGCTATCGTCATCGATCCAAAAGAATACGATGTCGTTCAAGAAATTCACAACCGCACAAACGGCGGTGCCGACATCGCGTTTGAGGTAACCGGTGTACCACCAGTCCTGACTCAAGCCATCGAATCCACCAAAATTGCTGGACAAATCATGATCGTCAGCATCTTTGAAAGAGAAGCGCCGATCAAACCGAACCACATCGTCATGAAAGAACGCAACATGACGGGCATCATCGGTTATCGTGACGTGTTCCCTGCTGTAATCAGCCTGATGGAAAAAGGCTTCTTCCCAGCGGACAAGCTGGTCACCCAACGAATCAAGCTGGACGATATCGTGGAGCATGGATTTGAAGCATTGTTGAAAGAGAAAAATCAGGTGAAAATTCTCGTAAGTCCGAAACAGTAACGCTGAATGGAGTAAAGCCAGGGGAACTAATCCCTGGCTTTTTTGTTGCCTCTATGAAATGCAGCGTATCGTATAATGGACATAACTAGAATTCCAAACTTTACAAATAAAGGAGGGTTCTTTATGTCCACTATCGTTTCCCAGTACCAAAACGTCCCTACGACGTGCATTTCTGATGCGCTTCAGGGGCTGACCAACATGGATAGCAGCATCAAGCCGCTAAAAGAAGAGTACCGAATTGCCGGACGAGCATTCACTGTGCAAATGCCAATTGGTGATAATCTAACGGTATTGCAGGCTATCCGGGAAGCTCAGCCTGGCGATGTGCTTGTGATCGATGCAAAGGGCGACACCTATCGGGCGATTGCTGGAGATTTTATTGTCGGCCTCGCCAAAACGCTCGGTATTCAGGGAATCGTAGTTGACGGAGTCATCCGCGATATCATCGGAATCAAGCAGCTGGACTTCCCCGTGTTTTGCAAAGGAACGACTGTCGCCGCCAGTGGTAAAGCAGGTTGGGGCCAAATTAATGTACCTATTTCGTGTGGAGGTACCAGCATTTCGCCAGGCGATATGATCGTGGGAGATGCGGACGGTCTCGTGGTCATCCCACAATCGATAGAACAGGAGATTCTCACCCAAGCCTTGGACAAGCTAGCAAAGGATCAGGTTAGAGAAGCCAGCGTATCTGGCAATCCCGATGCTGTCAGAGCTTATCTGGATGAGTTTCTGGCTAATGCCAAACGAAAATAATACACTAGGAAAAGGCGCCCATCGAGGCGCTTTTTACCTAAAAGAAACCTCCCTGAAGAGGAGCTATTCTAGCGTGGATAATCTCCCACCTATTCCGTTTACTCTGCAGACCCCTGACCTGTCACCGTCTCAGCTTTGTCTACCTGTCTCAGCAACAGGCGCATAGAAAAGACAATTCCGAGAGCAGCCATGATTAAAAAGCTGGCAAGCACAACGTATCCTACTTGCGCTCCCGTAGAGTCAAGCATGACTGTGAACAGAGACAGAAGCAAAAGTCTCATCAGCGTGCCGATTGATTTAAAAAAGCTCATGACCCTTCCCATAAAGCGATTGGGCAGCAGCTCCATGTACAAGGTCTGTCGGATCAGCCGGGTTGAAACATTGCACCACCCGATAAAAGCAGACAGCAGTACAAACACCCACCCGTTTGGTATAGCGATAGTCAAAACAAACACAATCGCCATGAACACATAATTCAGTACCATGTACGAAAAAGCTCCGAGCTTTCTACTAAACCAGGCAAGCATGATACCAGCTGCTACGGCGCCAATCGAATACGTCACCTCACCAAGCGAATAAATCTTCACATCTTCTCGCAAAACCTGACTCACAAAAATCGGGTTCAACAAATTCGCCAGCATAACAGCTATGAATGGCACCAGAGCAGACACCCCGAAGATCATAAATCCTCTTCGCTCCCTGATATAAACCCAGCTTTGATAAAATTGCTCTACCCAAGACGTACGCGGCGATTTCTCCGCTTGCTTGCCCAGGGTAAAGACGTAGTCGATTCCTGACAGCAACATTAAAGCAATCAAGTACGTTAAAGCATTGAACAGCAGTACCACATGCAGTCCGAATTTCCCCAAAATAATTCCCGCGAATCCTCCCGCTAAGACCAATGCTGTTTGATTCTCAATCTCCAGTGAAGAGTTGATCGCCTTGTAATGCTTGGGAGGAAACGTTTCCTGCACAAAGGCAGCCTGTGCTGGCTCATGAATCTGAAACATGAATAACGTCGCCATATAAAGCAGAACCAGCATCCACTCGTGATAACTCCCCCAAAATCCCCAAACTGCCAAAAGCGCCAGTACTGCGAAGCCACCCAGCTGTTCCAATTGTAGAATCGTCTTACGCGAAAAACGGTCAATCAACGTACCCGAATAAGGTCCAACGAGCAGCGTCAATATGGAGGAAAAAAGCATGGTAGAGCCAAGCAAACTGGCTGAGCCCGTCGATTCTACCAGATACCACGATATCCCAATCATGGTCATCCCCTGACCAAACCCCGAAAACAAATTAGAAAAGAACAGCCTGCGAAAATTTCGATCCCTGAAAATCTCTCCCACTCTCGTCACTCCTTATGCTTATTTAAGGCAAATAGCCCTAATAAAAGCATAAAGGAGCCTGATCATGATGCGGTTTCCCAGCATCAATCATCAGACTCCCAAGTACGATGAGCATTTCGTTATATTTTCCTTAACGAAAGCATATCACCTTTTTGCTCTAACTGGCAATATCCCTTACGGATTAAGTGCTCTCGCCATCGCATCTACATAGCTTTGACTTGCGCGCTTGCTCACTTCCGCCTGCGGGACGAATACTTCAAAGCAGTGGTAGCTGCCAGGATACAGTTGAAATTCTACATCTACGCCTGCTTCCGCAAGACGCGTCACATATTCGATCGTCTCATCCCGGAACAGATCGAGTTGTCCTATGCACGTAAAAGTCGGCGGCAGCCCCGCCAAGCTTTCTGCTCTCGCTGGAACAGCGTATGGAGACAGCTCGTTTTTGCTAGCATCCTCGCCCAGGTACATACCCCAAGCCATCAAATTGTTCGTCCGGTTCCAGGTTGCGTTGTCTGCCAAAATCTCATGGCTCGACGCCGTACGATTGCGATTGTCGAGCATCGGATACAGCGGCATCTGGAAAATGAGGTCTGGTCCGCCTTTGTCACGTACCAGTAAAGCAAGTGCTGCCGTCAAACCGCCTCCGCCACTTGCTCCTGCGATGGCAACCCGTGCCAAATCGATGCCTAGCT
Source organism: Brevibacillus reuszeri (assembly GCF_002897295.1). Classification (GTDB taxonomy): domain Bacteria; phylum Bacillota; class Bacilli; order Brevibacillales; family Brevibacillaceae; genus Brevibacillus; species Brevibacillus reuszeri_A. The sequence continues at coordinate 57,601 of NZ_BEXF01000021.1, read as the reverse complement.
CCTCCGCTTCATCTGTCATCCAGAGCAATGCGGCATAACAGTCATTGATAGCCGCTGGATAAGGATGTTCAGGTGCCAGTCGATAATCGACCGATACCACGACACAATTAGCCGCTTGAACAAAACGCTCACACAAAGCGTCATCCATATCAGGATGCCCGAGCACATAGCCTCCCCCGTGAATCCACAGCATAGCCGGAAGCTTATTTCCCGTACGCTGGCTAGGCTCGTAAATTTTGACCAGCATCTCTCCCACCGCACCCTGAATCATTCGGCTGGTTGTGTTTACGTGCTCTGACTTTTCGATAGGGGGATTTCGAAGCATCGCCCTGCTTGCTTCCAGGTTTTCCTCCAATTGAAAACCCGGAAATTGTTCCAATGCTTGTCTTAATTCTGGCAATACCCGATTCTGAAAATCCATGTAGATCCCTCCAAAATATCATTATGCTTCTTCTTGCTGAGCTTCCCACTTGGCTATTTCCTCGCGTACCCGTGGCGCTACTTCTGTTCCGAGGAGCTCGATGGAACGCATCACCTGGTCATGCGGCATCGTAGAAATCGGAACATACATCATAAAGCGCGTAATGCCAACATGCTTGCGAAGATGGATGATCTTTTCGGCAACATAGCCTGGATCACCAACATACATTGCGCCTTCCAGACCGCGCGCAGCATCGAAGCTGGCACGACTGTAATGAGACCAGCCCCGCTCCCTGCCGATTTTATTCATACCTGCTTGGGTAGATGGAAAGAATGTGTTTGCCGCAAGCTCCGTATCTTCTGCAACAAATCCTAGCGAATGCGAGCCAACCGTAAGCCGTGAAGCGTCATGACCAGCATGTTCGGCTGCCTTTTTGTAAAGCTCCACGAGTGGCGCAAACTGCCTCGGGCTACCGCCTATGATCGCCAGCGTCAGTGGAAGTCCGAGCAAGCCAGCACGAACTACTGAGTCTTGATTTCCTCCGCTTCCGATCCAGATCGGCAAAGGGTTTTGCACAGGCCGAGGATACACACCTAAATCGTTAATCGCTGGTCGATGCCCGCCTCGCCAGGTTACTCTTTCAGATTTTTGTATGTTTAGAAGCAATTCAAGATGTTCCTCAAATAGTTCCTCATAGTCATTCAGGTTATAGCCAAACAGCGGAAAAGACTCGATAAAAGAGCCTCGACCCGCCATGATCTCCGCGCGTCCATTGGAAAGACCATCGAGCGTAGCAAAATCCTGAAAGACACGTACAGGATCTGCTGAAGAAAGCACCGTCACCGCACTGGTCAACCGAATCCTTTTCGTCAACGGTGCAGCTGCAGACAGCACCATAGCTGGCGAAGAAGCTGCATAATCCTTGCGATGATGCTCACCGATGCCAAATACATCAAGTCCCACCTGATCGGCAAGAACTATCTCCTCAACCACCTCACGCAATCGCTGAGCATGACTGATCAATTTACCTGTATGGACATCCGGCGTTGTTTCCACAAACGAAGTAATCCCTATCTCCACGAGCTCACTCTCCTATCTGAATATTTATTTCTGCCAACCACTTGGACAGCAAAAAACTCAATATGTGATATCTTAAATTAGAGCTATTCCTTTCAAGCTGACTATCAAACAGATGACGGATGCTACTCCTGTCATTTATTCGGTACTGACCCTTTTTCAGTGGCAGCTTTTACTCGGCTGGTCATGGCCCAAAACAGAAGCGCTAGAGCACTGACCGAGGCACCAAGCAAGCACACTCCGTCCCAGCCATAATGAGCATATGCATAGGTCGAGGTAATGGAACCGCTAGCCACGCCGATCGAATAAAACACCATATATCCACCCGTGATACGACTACGTGCCTCTGTACGCAACGTGAAGATGAAGCTTTGATTCGTAACATGCACAGCCTGCACTGCCAAATCAAGAAGAACAATACCAATAACCAATACAAACAGCGACTGCTCTATGTAACTCATTGGAAGCCATGACAAAAGCAACAGAGTCAAGCCTATGCCTGTCGTCCACTGCCCTAATCCTCGATCGGCTAGCTTTCCCGCTCTTGCTGCTCCTAAGGCTCCGGCAACTCCTGCCAGGCCAAACGCACCGATCGCCGTGTGTGAAAGAGATAATGGCGCTGCACTAAGCGGCAGTACCAATGGCGTCCACATGATGCTGAAAGCTGCAAAAATCAGCATAGCTAAAACAGAGCGAATGCGTAAAATGCGTTCCTGTGCGAGCAGCATAAACACTGACCGGAGCAGCCTTGGATAGGACAGTCGTTGTAGCTGCTTCTCCCGCTCAATATTTGGCAGCACCCGAAATAATACGCAAACCATCAGAAGCATGAGCGCAGCAGAAACCAGATAAACAGACCGCCATCCCGACAGATCTGTCAGCACTCCCGAAAACGCTCGCGCAAGCAGGATGCCTATCACGATTCCGCTAGTTACTACTCCTACTACCTGTCCTCGCTTCTCAGGGGATGCTAAAGTCGCCGCAAATGCGACAAGGGTTTGTGTCACAACTGCCAGCAATCCCACCAGAGCTATGCCTGCAAATAGTACCGTGCTGTTGGACGCAGTCCCGACCATCACCAAAGCGATCACAGATAATAGCATCTGACCCGTAATCAGTCTGCGTTGGTTCAGGAAATCTCCAAGCGGCACAAGCATAAGCAGTCCTACGGCATAAAAGATTTGAGTGATCGTAATCAGGCTGCCGATGGCTGAATAGTCGATGCCAAACTCGCGTGCCAAATGATCAAGCAGTGGCTGTGCAAAGTAAATATTCGCAACCGACATTCCACAGGCAACCGAAAACAATAGTGTCACAGAGCGCGACATAGACGAACTGGGAACCGGGCCACTCGTGACAAACGTCGCCTGTGACGAATCTACCTGCACCTCCTTTTTGACAGCTACTTTTTCTATGACCTCCTCCATTTGGTTCTCTCCTTACCTCCACATGTTAATTCACAACAAAATAACATATCGATCGGTATGTTATTTTGCTCAGTAAATATATCCCACACTTTCTGTCGCTGTCAATATCATCATTTAGAAAAAACGATCACCCGGTAAAAGTACGCCCTACTACACGCGGGGCAATAACATCATACAATTGACAATACATGCGGATCATCATAGAATATAACATACTGATAAGTAATGAATTTAGTTTCGTTATCTGAGAAAATTGAGAGAGGTATTCATCATGGCAAGAACGCGCGAGTTTGACGCAGAAAAAGTATTAGACGCAGCAATGCAGCTCTTTTGGGAGAAGGGGTATGAAGCTACCTCATTAAGCGATTTGACTTCTCGCATGGGGATACAGCGACCCAGCATATATTCAACCTTTGGCGACAAAAAGGAACTATTCGAAGCCGCACTACGCAAATATACAATGTCTCGTGCTTCCGAGGTACGCAACAGACTTCAAGACTATCCGTCTGTAAAAGAAGCCTTCCGCATTTTTTTTGAAGAGGTAGTAGATGAAGAATATGCCGGAAGTCTCAGCCGTGGATGCTTTTGTATTAATACCATGGTCGAGCTTGCTCCTCATGATGAGAAATTTGAAATCCTGACGAGGGAACATCAAATGTACCTCTCCGTCATCTTTCAAGAGGCGATTGAACGCGGGATAAAATCAGGCGAGCTAAAGGCTGATATGGATGCAAAAGCTGTATCGCAGTCGTTGATCGTATCGTTAATTGGACTGACGGTACTCTTAAAATCTCGTCCAAACCGAGCCTTTATCGATAATGCTGTCAAAATGATGCTTGCGTCACTTGAGTAGTTCGGAATGATTTGCACGGCAAACAGGCAAAAGCACAGCATCCAAACGAGGGAAAAGCTCGTCGAATACTGTGCTTTCGTTTTGTTAACCTTGCATGATAGCTTTATTCTTCTCAAAAAAACGAGCCGGGGGCATTCCACAAAAAAAGGCTCCAGAAGGTCAGATAATCCGACTTTCTGGACAGCCTCTCTTAGCGTTTTTCTTTATATTTTTCGTTTATAATTAAACATGTTTTTTATTTCCTTGTAGGTACGAAAAGGCTTGCTCATCACACGATAAGGGAGTGAAAACAGGAAATGAGGTAAGTTTTCTCCAGCCTCGTTTTTGAAGCGTTTTGGCTTGCTAAAGACTCGTTCCATATAATTCAAGTAAAGCTCTCTTTGTATTTCTGATCCGCGCGAATGTGATTTTTCACATTCCACACAACGAATCTGGTACAGGATTTTATCTACATAGGTTACTTCATGTTCAGTATCATCCATACAAGTGTCACAAAACAGAGTTGTTCTCATTTTATCCTCTTTCACTTATGCTCACCTCCTTCGCCTTTTCCAACAGCACTTCTGCCAAATATTCGTCTATGATTAACTTATCGAAATAATTGCCTTGCAAACTGGCCCAAACCGCGTCCAGCTTATTGCTTCCAGAAACGACTCCCACGACGGTTGGAATATGCTTCAGTTCGTCCAGCTCAATCCCGATGACGCGATTATTCAAATCGTTATGGATGGGTTTACCGGATTTATCAATAAAGCGTGAACTGATATCCCCAACTGCTTTGCCTTCCTGCAATTGACAAAGATCCTCTTCCTTAAGATATCCCATTTCTGTCATGGTCGATTCATACGGATTGCCAATCCCGACGATAGCAAGCTCTACTTGACGAGCTTCCTCCAAAATCGATCGAATGTCCGGTGAGTCTATCAGCTGTCTTTTTAGCTCCATGGAATCGGCAATAGCAGGAGCATAAAGAAACTCACAGCTTGCACCGAGTTTTTTCGAAAATTCGTAGGCGAGCTGATTGGAGTGAATTTCGATGCGATGACGGCCGATCCCGCCTACCAGAGGGTATACTTTCATCTTATGGTGTCTCTCAAACGGGTATTCATTAACGAGGTGGTACAGTGTTGTCCCCCAAGAGATTCCAATCCTCCGTTTGTTGCGAATCCACTTGGGCAGGTACTGGGCAGCTGCTTTGGCTACTTGTTGTTTGATCATTTCTTCATTTTTGTTCCCATAGGACGGGACAACGATGACCTCATCCAGACGTAGTACTGCTTCCAGTTGCTGCTCCAGCTCCACCATGCTCACCGTTTCATCACGGATGTAAATCTCCACGATGCCTGTGTCTTTGGCTCGCTGCAGCATCTTGGAAATCACCGGACGGGAAACGCCCAGCTTTTTAGCAATTTCCGCCTGTGTGAGTCCAGTCAAATAGTATAATTTTGCGACTCGTACCATTTCGCGTTTTTCTGTCCAGTTATCCATACGTATCCCTCATTAAAAACGTTACTATGCTCTTCTACGTTACATATTATAACAGATTTGTTCCTCTTTATAGAAAGGAAAGAGGAAGACATGTTCATGCCTTCCTTCCCCTCTACCTATTTAATTCCCATTATCCATTTGCTCACGCAGTCGCAGAATAGTGGTTTGTTCAGTAAATTCAATATCATCCAGAGTAATAATGGTTCCTTGCTCCACATCTTTTTTCAAGCGAATGTGTGGCCCAATCAAGCCGATTGGCAGTGCGTTCTGCTCACGCTTGTCTGCTGCTGTCACAATCTTGCCATAAGCCGAGAATCCGCCGATTCCGTCCATCGCTTCTCCGGCTTTCAGCTGTTTCTTTGCTACCGCTACGGTCTCGGCTACCATGCCGTAGTAAGGTGCGATTGTCGCCTCCTTCTGTAGATACGCGCGTGCGATAGACAAAGGAGTTTCCAGGCTAGTCAAATGATACGGGCGATACAGGACGTAATTCGGACCCGCGCCCATTTTCAAATATTTCATGGTGTCGTGCACTTCTTGCATCGCGGAGGAAATAATCGCAAACACGCCTGGGGCAACACCGTCCACATAATCGACAATCCGTGTGCGGCCAAGCATACCGCCCTGTTCAGCAAGTGAGAAAAGACCTGGCAGCTCTTCCAATCGAGCTTTTCGTCCATGCATACCGGGAATGTCAGGAACAAATCCAGTGGCATTGGCTACTGCTGTCATTTCCACCATTGTTTTGGTTCCGTCCTGAAACGATGCGAGCATTTTGGGACTCGATCCTTTTAGAGCAGCTTCTGCACGAGCTGTGTCTGGATTGGCGTGGACGTTCAAGGCATTGTTTTTTCCTTTTCCCAGCGCGACAATCTCGAAGCCCAATGCGTCTGCGAAGTCATGGAGCTCCATAATCGCGCCAGGCTCATCCCCTGCCGAGCCTGTATAGATGACACCTGCTTCATCTGCCTGCTGCTTCAGGAGTGGTCCGATAGTGATATCTGCTTCGACGTTCAGCATAACGATATGCTTCTTATGTCGGATCGCTTCCCAAGCGACCTTGGCACCAATCTCCGGCATCCCAGTCGCATCGACGATCACATCGACATTCGTTAGTTGAGGAATCAGCTCGGCATCCTTCGTTACAACCGAATGTCCGGAAGCGATCGCCTTATCCGCTTTGTCGAGGTCTTGCGTCTCCGTAATTCGGCTTTCAGGTACTCCTGCCTTGCGATAGGCGGCTTTTACATTCTCAGGGAACAAATCCGCCGTGATCACCACGGACATCCCTTTCATTCCTTCGATTTGTGAGATCAGTCCGCGACCCATTTGGCCAGCCCCGACCAGCCCCACGCGAATGCAGCCTCCCTCTTTCTCTAATGCTGCCAGTCGTCTATTGAATCCCAACATGGTGTCTCTCCCTCTCTTTTGTATAGTAGATGTTGTGATTTACGGACGGAAAAAGGCAATTTTGACCCCAATCTCTATAGAAGGAAGGGTAGCGTCTTCGACATGAATCATCCCAGGCAGCTGCGGGGCAGCACTTCCATCCGCTTTCACAGTGCAATGACCAATGGTTTGTAGGGTTTCGTTTGCTTTTTCTCCGACTGATGTAACCCGCAGCTGCAGGTCACCGATCTGGAAAATGTCTCCCGGCTCGATGCTTACGAATTGCTCGGATTTGGTGTGCAGCAGAGCAATATCGCGCAGCTCATCTGGAGCATCTTCATTGAAAAGAATCACTGTGTTCTCTTTGAGGAAATCTGGAACCAAATCTCCGATGGAAACGATCGTGCTGGTAAACAAGGTGTTCATTTGTACCCTCCTGATTGTGAATTACTCGGTATAAAGCCCAAAGCTTGCCACGTAAGCGATGACTACTGCGATTGGTCCTGTGATTTGGCGAGACATGAGGACGGCAGGCACTCCCACTTCGATCGTCTCTGGTTTTGCTTCTCCCAGTGTCAATCCCACCGGAACAAAGTCGCATCCAACCTGAGGATTGATGGCGAACAGAGCCGGCAGCGCCAGTTGCGGCGGGATTGTACCACGCCCGATTTCCACCCCTACCAGCACGCCTACGACTTGGGCAATAACCGCACCCGGCCCCAGTAACGGAGACAAGAAAGGAAGAGCGCAAACGATGGAGATGATCAAAAGACCGATCAAATTCCCAGCCAGTGGCTTAATAATATTTGCCATGACATCGCCAATTCCGGTGAACAGGATAATCCCGATCAGCGTGCTGACAAAAGCCATGAACGGCAAAATATTGCGCAATACTTGATCGACAGTGTCGCGTCCAGCTTGATAAAAGGTGCTGACTACCCCACCCATCAAACGACCGATTTTTTCGATGAAGCCGGTTTTTCTGGGGGGCTGATTGCTTTGCATGCTCGCTACTTTGGCACGCGCTTCGGCTTTCAGCTCCTGTGCCGATTTCTTTTGTTGATCGCCAGCTGTGCTGACGGCAGCTGAAGCTACTTCATTTGTCAGTTCGACGTTGTTCACTTTTACGCCAGAAACAAAGTTGGTTTCCTTAATAAAGTTGATCAAAGGTCCGGATGGTGACGATGCCATTACGTCGACTGTCAAGACTCCCAGCTTAGGATAAACACCAATTCGAGCCGTTCCGCCGCAGTCAATGATGACGCATGCCATTTCACCAGGCTCTACTTTGTTGGTAAAGCCATCTACTGCAATACCGCCTGTCAGCTCAGCAATTTGCGCCGCTACAGGGTGAATGCCACCACCTGTAATCGAAGCAATATATGGTTTGTCATCCGTAGGCAGGATCGTGAGTGGTCCTCCCCAACCGCTGGACCCTTTTGTTACTTGCACCGCACGATAATTGCTCATCCTGTGTCTCCCCTTTCCGCTTCTATGCCGCTGCCTGCATCTCGCGGCGCTTCATCATCATTTTGGTGATATATTCCGTTACGATACCGCGAATCAAGATGATGACGATCGCGACCAAGAAGTAGCGAATAGCGAGTGGTCCAAGAGACAGACCAAGCTGAGTGATTCCGGTGGCGATGCCCATATACACGAACAGCTCAGACGCATTCGCATGTGGGAACAATCCCGTGATCGGATGGCAGAACGATACAGCCGAATCGTAGAAGGCTGGCTTCTGGTGTTCAGGCAAGAACTTGCCGAATGTATAAGCCATTGGATTAGTCAGGAAAAACATGGATAAGACCGGGAAGAGAGTATAGCGCAAAATAATGTTGCCGGTGCATTTAGAAGCAAACCGTTCGATGCGTTCTTCTCCCACAAATTTGATGAAGGCGTTTACAGCTGTGATCAAGCAAATCAACGTAGGGATAATGCCTGTCACCAGCCCTATGAAGGTCTTGCCCCCCTCTTGAAACATGCCGATGAATCCCTCTGCAAGATGAACAAAAAAGTCCATTTACCCATACCTCCCCTAGAAAATGATGCAAAAAAACCAGATGGTCATCCATCTGGCCCGCGGCCCAACATTTTTATCCAATTTGTTGTTGATTGTCTTGCTGCTGTTTGGCCTGCGCGGACCAGATTTGGTCAATCGCCATTCGAAGTGCCGTTTGTACAGAATGCTTCTGATGCTGTGACGCACTTTCATACAAGCTGTCGATCGGTTTTCCAATCGGGTCATTGTACGGACGAAAGCGGGAAAATACGCTAATCCCAGACATTCGCTTGCAATTCGTTACGTTTCCCTGTACATCGGTTACCAGAATGATGACGGCACCTACTCCAAAACGGCGTTTGTTCACCCCGACTCCCAGGTACCCGCTCGGTTGCCGTTGCATCTCCCGTAACTCCCGGTAGTAGTGGCGGGATTGCAGCTGAGTGAAGACGACCTGTAATATCCAAAGCCCCGCAAACAGCAGAACAACGTATCCCCAAGAAGCCAAGTGACCACCTCTCTTTACAAATGTTCTTACTAGTTACAATTGTAAATTGAAACCGTTTTCATGTCAAATATAATCTTTTCTAGGAGTGAATTCCTTTTCCTAACCATTTCTCTGCAACCTCCATGAGACTCTCGGAGACGGTTGGATGTGGGTAAATCATTTCTGCTACATCGTCAACGGTTGCTTCCAAGCTCAAGAACGCCGTGCCAGCCGCAATCATTTCCGTGACATGAGGGCCAACCATCACGATTCCCAGTACTTCACCATAAGTCTCTTCCGCAATGAGCTTGGTAAAGCCGCCGCTTTCATCAGAAGCCAATGCCTTGCCGTTTCCGCTGTGCTGATAGACACTGGTTTTCACAGCATAGCCACGCGCTTTTGCCTCTTCCTCACTCAAGCCTACGCTCGAAATCTCAGGATGGGTATAAATGCAGCGAGGGACCGCTCTGTCATTCACTTTTTCTCTACCACCGGCTGCATTGATGGCTGCCGTCTGTCCTTCTGCACTCGCAGCATGGGCGAGCTGCCATCCACCGATCAAATCACCTGCAGCGAAAATTCCCGGTACGCTTGTTTCCAGAAATTCATCTACTTTGACAAATGGACCACTAAGCTCCAGCTTCAACTGACTAAAGGCAGATAGATTCGGTTTACGTCCCACTGCTACGAGCAATGCTTCACACGAAACCCTTTGTGTGTCACCTTTTGTATTCTCGGCATTTACTTGAATGCCCCCACTCGTTTTGGTTACCGAGGTGACTTTTAATCCTGTCCCCAAGGTGACGCCTTTACTGCGCAGAGATTTGGACAATACACCTGATGCATCTACATCCTCCAGAGGGATAAGACGATCTGCCATTTCGACAATTGTCACTTTCGCACCCAAGCTGGCAAAAATGCAGGCAAATTCCACCCCAATGAATCCTCCGCCCAGAATGGCAATGGACTCTGGCACCTGCTCGATATCAAATATGGTATCGCTTGTATGGAAAGGCACATCCGCTAATCCCGGAATGGGCGGAACTGCTGGTGTCGATCCCGTAGCGAGAATGATAGAGCCAGCCTGGATCGTTTGGACTTCTTCTCCGATCTGAACGCGGATGCTTTTATCTGCGTTCACCTCGCCAAAGCCCTGGAACAAATCGATTTTTCCTGCCTTCAGCAAGGACGTGATCCCTGTTCTTAGCCGTGTGATGACCTGATTTTTGCGGGCCATCATTTTCTCCAGGGAAACCGTGACTTCACCTGTCTCGATCCCCCAGCTGGAAGCCTTGCGAATTTGATCGATGACACCTGCACTATGCAGCAGCGTCTTCGACGGAATGCAGCCCCGGTTCAGGCAAGTCCCTCCCACGAAGTCTGCTTCAATCAGCGCGACCCGCTTCCCTTCCTTGGAAGCCCGGATGGCAGCCACATACCCTGCTGGCCCTCCACCTATAACTGCGATATCGTATGTTTGCATGGTTGTTTGCTCCTCCTTTTACGCCAGCAGATGATAGGGTGATTCCAGCAATTCTTTGATCTCTTGCAAGAATGCAGCCGCAGGTGCCCCGTCCATAACCCGATGGTCAAATGACAAGGAAAGAGACATCATCGGTCGTAGTACGATCTGTCCATTTACACCTACTGGTTTCTCATGGATTCGTCCCACTCCAAGAATGGCACTCTCTGGCTGATTGATGATAGGTGTAAACACATCAATCGCATACATCCCAAGGTTGCTGATCGTAAACGTGCCGCCGCGCATATCGTCCGGAAGCAGACGGCCATCACGAGCCAATCCAGCGAGCCTTTTTGTCTCTGTAGTCAAATGTGCGAGTCCTTTTTGATCCGCCTGTTTGATTACGGGTACGAGCAATCCGTCTGTCACCGCGACAGCCACACCGATATTGATGGTCTCGTGGAGCTGGATCACATCATCTTTGAGTGACGCATTTACTTTTGGATGACGAGATAATGCCGTTGCCACTGCTTTAATAATAATTTCTGTGTAGGACAAGCGATGTCCGGTCAGCTTCTCGATCGTAGGCAGCAGCGTAGATCGTACTTCTATTACCTGACTCATGTCTGCTTCCGTTGATAGGGTTACGTGAGGAGCTGTGTACGCACTCGCTACCATACGCTCTGCAATAACCTTGCGCATTCCTTCCACTTTCACTTGTTGACCTGGCAGGCTTGTCACTGATACCGAGCGGGTGGAAGCTGCTTTGGCAGAGTTCGCAGAAAGAGCGTGTTCGATATCTACCTTTTGGACGCGGCCGTTGGGACCGGAACCACTCACTTGTCCCAGATCGATTCCGTTTTCCCGTGCCATTCGACGAGCGACAGGAGTTGCCCTGATTTTCTGGTCAAGGGCTTCACTGCCTTGTGTTTCTTCCTTGGATGGTTGAGCGTCCGGGGCTGCTGCCTCTTCCTGACTCGCACTAGATTCTAACGGAGGAGGTGTATCCGGTACATTTTCGTTTGCTTCTCCTACGTATCCGATCACTTGATTCACAGGAACGACTTGATCCGCGCCATAGTAAATTTTCAGGAGTGTTCCGGTCGTGTACGATTCTACTTCGATGTTGATCTTATCCGTCAGGACTTCCAGCAGGACGTCACCTTCACGAACCTGGTCCCCTTCTTGCTTGAACCATTGGATGACTGTTCCTGTTTCCATTGTCATACTCAGTTTTGGCATAAATACGGCAGTTGCCATGATGTTCGACCCCTCCTATGTCAGCGGCGAAAAACTGTCTCTTTTACCGCTTGGATGATATCAAGTTCTTGTGGTATGGCTGCTTTTTCGAGGACAGGATTATACGGTATTGGCACCGATTTGCCACCTAAGCGCTTGATAGGTGCATCCAAATAATCAAAGGCTTCGCTCTCTGCGATCAAGCTTGCGATTTCCCCGCCGAACCCGCCACGCTTTACCGCTTCATGAACGACAACAAGTCTCCCGGTCTTTTTCACCGATTCCACGATTGTCTCAATGTCCAGAGGAACGAGCGTACGAGGATCGATGATTTCGACGCTGATCCCGTCCTTTTCCAATTCGACTGCAGCCTGCAATGCCTTATGAACCATAATCGCGGTAGCCACGATGGTCACATCCGTACCAGAACGCTTGATATCTGCTTTTCCGATTGGCAAGCTGTACGACTCCTCAGGCACATGACCTTTTGTCCGATAAAGGAGCTTGTGCTCGTAAAAGATTACAGGATTGTCGTCGTCGATCGCGGCTTTCAGCAGCCCTTTTGCATCATAGGCGGTAGACGGCTGGATCACTTTTAACCCCGGAATATGTGCCATCCAGGCTTCCAGGCTCTGCGAGTGCTGGGCAGCAGCTCCTGTACCTGAACCGGATGGTGTCCGCAGTACGAGCGGCACTTTTCCTTTGCCACCAAACATATAGCGGTTCTTCGCAGCCTGGTTTACGATCTGATCGGTCGCAATCGTGATGAAATCGGAAAACTGCAGCTCCACGATAGGCCGCATACCTGTCATGGCTGCTCCAACCGCAGCACCAGCGATTGCTGCTTCCGAGATCGGCGTATTTCGCACGCGTTCTTTGCCAAATTCCTCAAGCATTCCCCGGGTTACCCCAAACGCCCCTCCATACAAACCAATATCTTCACCCATGATAAATACGTCGTCATTTACGCGCATTTCCTGACTCATACATTCGCGTACCGCTTCCAAATAAGTAAGCTCTCTCATCGTTGACACTTTATATCCCTCCCTCGCCTATGCGTAGACGTCTTCTTCTAGAATTTCGAGCGGCGGCATCGGGCTTTCCTCAGCAAACTTGACCGCGTTTTCAATTTCTTGTCTTGCATCTGCTTCCAGCTGTGCTGCTTCCTGCTCGCTTACGATCCCTTCACTGATCAGGATGCGTTTCATCCGCTCAATCGGATCACGATTATTGCGCCAATCCATTTCCTCATCACGCGTACGATATTTTTTCGCATCGCTCTTGGAGTGGCCTTTCCAGCGATAGGTCTTGGCTTCGATGAGTGTTGGACCTTCTCCACGGCGTGCTCGCTCTACTGCTTCATGAGTCACGTTCATCATGGCAAAAATGTCATTGCCATCTACCACTTTGCCAGGAATGCCATACGCTGCTGCACGATCCGCGATGTTCGCGACTTTCACCATGTCCTTGACCGGGCCTGACATCCCGTATTGATTATTTTCGCAAATGAAGACGACTGGGAGGTTCCAGATTGCCGCCATATTGACCGCTTCGTGAAAGCTGCCTTCATTGGAGGCGCCATCTCCGAAAAAGCACATGGTCACATAGCCTAGCTTTTTCATCTGTGAAGTGAGAGCTGATCCGACAGCGATTGGAATTCCGCCGCCAACAATTCCGTTTGCTCCCAGGTTGCCTTTATCTACATCCGCAATGTGCATCGATCCGCCTTTACCGCGGCAATATCCCGTTTCCCGACCAAACAGCTCAGCCATCATCCGGTTCGCCTCTGCACCTTTGGCGATGCAATGACCATGTCCACGGTGAGTGCTGGTGATTTTGTCCCGATCTTCCAGAACCGCAATAGCACCTGCTGCTGAAGCCTCCTGGCCCACACACAGGTGGGTCGTTCCATGGATCAGTCCCTTGGCAAAAAATTCATCTACCTTCTCGTCAAAAAAGCGAATCAGCCACATTTGATGATACAGCTCCACCAGCTTTTTCTCGGTAATCATCGGTGGAACGTTTATGTTAGTAATCAAAGTCCTCTCCTCCTCGGATATGCCAGTATCAACAGGCTTGTATGAAGAAAAAAACGGACCAGATGGAGGTTTGATTCCCCCACCTGACCCGTGGTCCAAGCGTCGTAGTGCGTATCAAGTTTATTGGTTAACAGCTGCCTGCTTCAGGTCCCGCTCGTATTCCTCGCGCGACATCTTGGTGATCGAGATAATGAAAACCTCGTCTTTTCCTTCGCAAACCAGCTTTTCGTGTTCAAACAGTTTGTATACCTTTGCTCCGGGAGTTATCTTTTCAATCGGCTTCATGCACGTCACCTCCGGATGTTTTTACATTTGTTCCTTGGTGTTACATTTGTAATTCATTATAAATATTCTGATTACGTAGTCAAGGGTCAAATGTTTATTCTTCCCCAAACTTTCTCTCAATCAAAGAGGACAGGGCATCGATTGCTTCCGCTTCATCTGGACCTACCGCTCTCAGAGTAAAAACGGTACCCATCGTTGCCGCCAGAGATAAAACGTTGATGATACTCTTCGCATTCGCGACTTTTGTCCCCACCAGGATCGTGATCTCTGACTCGAAACGGGCTGCCAGTTTGACAAACTCAGCTGCAGGACGAGCGTGAAGTCCTGTTTTATTTAGAATCGTCACTTGTTTTTCCATGGAAATCCTCCTCGATTACTGTTCAAACTTCATGAATGTCTGTAAATCAGGTGGTACATTCGCTTCTTCGTGCTCCTGTAAAAATTGGTACAGCTCCTCTACCGCCAGTTGGCATGTCTCCGTGATGGCAAGCATGAACACTTGACGTACAAAGTATCCCGCTTCCCATTCAATTGGCTGTGCAAGATTGGCAATCGCGATACCCGGTCTGATCGTTTGCGTCGTATCGGCATGTGGGATCGCTGTTCCAAACAGGCATGTGTTCCCTATTTTTTCGCGTTCCCACACTTTGCCCTCGAAGCCTGCCTCAACGAAACCGTGCTCTCTTAGTCGTTGCGCAAGGACAGTGATCACCTGCTGCTTCGTAGACAGCTCCAAATCGTCACAGACCAATTCCGGGTAGAGTAGATCGCGCAATCCATGTGAGTGAGGGACCAAAGCTGGCTGGAGTGTCCGATTGGCCACGAGCAACAATCGTTTGATAAAGCTGATGCCGGACTCGTCCACAATCTCTTTTATCGAAATAAACGGAATGCCATCCAGCATGGGATTGACCGTACCGACAACAGCAAAGATGTGGTACTTCTCCAGCCATTCCTTATACTGCTTCCGAATCGAAAGCGAGCTTGCCTGTAAAATGGTGACCTGCGTTGCAGCAGTCTCCAGCTTTTCTTGTAAAAGCTGATCCAGTCGTTTGGCGGCACCATTACCCGTGATGCAAATGGTGACAATGGCTACTGGCTTGGGAGTAAGTGACTGGATCGAATGAAGAGATTTGACAGGCACGTGTTGCATCTGGTCCACGATTTGCTCGAGCGATTCACTGGAGTAGAGACATTTTCTGATGACTTCGATGACGAGAGTTGTCGTCACATTGGGCAGGACCTTTACACGTACACCGTTTCGCCTATTCCATTCCTCTTCACTCAACAGATTGCTCCCCATATCTGCTAGCAAAATGACCCCTTCTCCTTGATCCGCTTGCTGGATCATTGTGCTGATTCGCTCGATTGACACAGCCAGATCATCGTTCCAATACAGCTCAACTGCCTGCGCATGCTTTCGTTCAAACAGGCGGGAAGCGACGTCGGCCATGCTTTTGGCTACCAGCCCATACGAAGTGACGACTACGCCAATCATTGGCTTCGGCTCTGTATAGATCGAGCACTGCTTGACGTACATGGCGAGAACAGACACTTCTTTTTCCGGCAATGATATTCCATAGCTGGTTTGGATCACCTTTGCCATTTCCAGCGCCACTTTGAACTCCATCGACTCCTGATCAGTCTCGATCCAGCTATCCATTTCTTTCGTATCTGGCCATCTCTCCAACAGTCCATGCAAATGAATAGCGAGAGCATAGGAGATCCGTTGGTAATCCAGGGTAATGTGGCGCTCTGCGATCCAGAGCATTTGTTCCACAGCTTGAACAACCTGATCCCCGACCAATTTGACCAGCTGCTGCAAGCGCAGCGAGCGTTTTTCTTCTTCGCCTGTGAACGGCTCCATCCGTGTATCCAGTTCCTTGTTTACGATTAGCTCGATCAATTCTTCGCTTTGACCTTGATTTTTGAGATTTTGATAGCGCTCTACCACCCAATCATAGAGATGCTGGGGAGAATCCTCGACTATCTCTGCTCCCACCAGATCGGAGCGTTGGCCCGGGACAAATAGGAACTGGTCTTTCTTTAGCATTGGCAGCTCTGGTGCCAGCTCGGCTGATTGCTGGTGACTGGCGACGTGCATAGGCAAATCATATCGATCGACCTGAACAGCCGTCTTTTCTACCTGATGAATCGTTTTCAAAAAGGCTTTCGCCAACAGGACGCGAATATCACTGTGCAGCTGCCCCATATTTGCAGGACAATCATAGGTCAAAAGGGAGGCGATCACATCCTTTTGGACGACAACCTCTCTGCCAATACGGTCTGTCTCTTCATTCAAATAATGAAAAATCAAAGATAGACGCTCCTGTTTTGTCCATTCGGAGAGAGAGGGTAGCTCTATCGTCATGGGAATTCGTCTACGCAACGTCAACAACAGGCTTGATTCGGGGGCCTCTGTCGTCGCACCGACGATCAGTATGGTCGCCTTTTGCTGGAACTGGACCTCACCCAAACGTCGATATACGCCTTTATCGATCAGATAAAAGAGATTTTCCTGCCCTTCCGGCGGCAATCGATGAATTTCATCCAAAAACAGAATTCCACCGTCTGCCTGGTCCACTAACCCGGGCTTATCTTGCTGCGCACCAGTAAACGCTCCCTTTACATACCCGAATAGCTGGGAAAGCAACAGCTGCGGATTTTTGGCATAATCGGCGCAGTTAAAAATAACAAACGGTGCGTTTTTCTTCATCACCTGCTGCTCGATTGCAAACTGGTACATCGCTTCCGCCATTCTGCTCTTGCCCACACCTGTAGCTCCAAAAAAGAGAGTATGAAGTCCGTGTGGTGGATAGAGCACTGCTGCCTGCGCTTGTTGAATAGCCGCTTTCAGTGTACTCTTTGCTCCTATCAGACTGGCGAAGGTAACCGCCTGGCTGGCCTTCCGCGTTTTTTGGCGAGCATGGTCATCTATGTTTGGCGTTTCACCTGAGAACGCTTCCATTTTGCTTCGTAATTGATGAACCATGAAACGAGATACGTCAAAGCCTTGTTCGTTCAAGCGACTCGTTAGCTCTCGGCTCGTCATGTTCGGTGAAGAATGCAAAAGCTTCTCCATTTCCTTGAGCAGGAGAGGCTGCCTTCTTTTGCGTGAGTCGGGAACCTGGAGTTTATGGCGAAGCAGCGTTACCTCATCTCGACGAATTCCCATCTGACGCGCAATCTGCTCATCGGTATACGGAACTTTTTTATCCTCTTGATCAATAATCTGCTTGATGCGTTCCTCCATAACATCCCCCCACAATCTATTACAAGCAAGTATCATACCAGTCCATTTAAGCCGTAAACTACCTTTTAATCCTGTCTACATTTTCTACCGTACCACAAATACGAAAGCAAACCAGAATATTCTGTGGTAGGTTTTGTGAGATTTTTCCCACAATTTATTCCTTTCCATTGACGACCATTGTCAGAAAATATATGATACATGTATTCAAATCCTTTGGATCACGGGTCAGGGAGGTATTTCCCTGGCCTTTTTTGCATGCTTTTTGCCATACTGCACTGGAGGGATACGATGATAAAAGGAATTGCAGCCTCACCCGGTTATGCAGCAGAACGTGTTTTTGTACTGAAAGAGGCGGAGCTGGTCATTCCTCGCGAGACGATTGCTGCCGCCCAGGCAGATTCAGAACAACAAAAGCTTCGTGAGGTTCTTGAACAAGTGAAAATTGAAATCGCTGTCACGCGGGAGACTGTACGGCAGCGTATAGGTGAGCATGAGTGCGCGATCTTCGACTCCCATCTCATGATTTTGGATGACCCAACCCTTGTAGAAGAAATGGACAAGGAAATCAAAGGCGAAAACAAGAATGCAGTCTGGGCAGCTTATCACGTCTTTTCAGGACATATCGCATTTTTTGAACAACTGGATGATGAATATTTGCGGGAACGGGCAGCTGACTTCAAAGATCTGCGAGATAAAATTGCACGAAAAATGCTAGGCATCGCAGATTCATCGCTAGATCAGATCGAGCGCCCCATCATCCTGGTTACACACGACTTGACCCCTTCTCAAACAGCTCGTTTGAAACCGGAATGGATCAAAGGGATTGTTACAGAGATTGGCGGCACCACCAGTCACTCCGCCATTTTGGCACGCACGCTGCAAATCCCCGCTGTTGTGGGGTGTGGCAGCATTTTAGATAACATCACAAATGATACGACGCTTGCCCTGGATGGAAATACGGGAGAGCTGCAACTCAATCCAGATGCCGAGCGAATCAATAGGTACCAGCGCTTGCAGCGGGAATATGTAGAAGAACTAGCAGTCCTGCGAGATGCTGCCCACGCACCTGCTCACACGTCAGACGGCAAGTTGATTGAAGTGGCAGGCAACATCGGAACTCCAGAGGATTGCAAAGCCGTACTTGCAAATGGCGGAGACGGGATTGGCTTATTTCGATCGGAGTTTTTATTTCTGGAGCGGGAACAAATGCCCAGTGAGGACGAGCAATTTGAGGCATACGCCGCAGTTGCCCGTGAAATGGCGGGACGCCCAGTCATTATTCGCACCATGGATATCGGAGGAGACAAACAATTACCGTACCTGAAGATGGAGCCTGAAGAGAATCCGTTTCTCGGGTTTCGAGCCATCCGCTTGTGTCTTGCTGAAAAAGAGATGTTTTTGACGCAGCTGCGAGCGATTCTTCGCGCCTCCCTTTTCGGGAATGTAAAAGTCATGTTCCCGATGATCGCGACTGTCGAGGAGCTTTTGGAGGCAAAAGCGTTATGGGAGCAGGCCAAAGAGCAGCTAGCAGCCAGACAAGCTTCTTTCGCTGAACAAATCGAGACAGGGATTATGATTGAAATCCCATCTGCTGCGCTGATTGTCGATCAACTGGCGCCACATGTTGACTTTTTCAGCATCGGCTCCAATGATTTGATCCAGTATACCTTTGCGGCTGACCGTATGAATCAAAAGGTAGGCTATTTGTACAATCCTGGTCATCCCGCGATCCTTCGCTTGATTGGCAAAGTGGTACAGGATGCGCACGCACAAGGCAAATGGGTCGGAGTCTGCGGCGAAATGGCCGGTGATCCTAACTATGCAAAAGAGCTGGTCGCACTCGGTGTTGACGAATTAAGCATGACTCCTTCGTCTATTCCTAAAATGAAGCAAGAGATCAAACAAATGGTTGTTCATAGTAAATAACGGGATAGACAGCAGTAGCCGTGGGCTTGTAAGAAAGTCCATCGCTGCTGCTGTTTTTTGTCAACTTCCCATAACCAAGTGAAACACCCTACACATGCCGCTCGGGCGACGTGCAGGGTGTTATTGATGAAGTCCGCGTTATAATGCTTTATTAACCGTATTGGCGGCAGCCAAACGATGCTTGCGCTGTACCAGGTAAGCAACGACCAAACCGATAATGGCTATTCCAATAATGCCCACATAGCCTAGCTTTGCGCCAAAAAGGAAGATCGCTGTAGTCGGAACAGCACCGTCCACGAGTGATGAAATCGCACTGGCGCCATCCGGGAATTGGAAGCCTGCGTTCTGTGCTGCTTTTGTGAACAACGGTGAAATGTAAGTCGCTAACAGCAAGCCGAATGCAAGTGAGATGGTCGCACCAATTACTGTCCGAATCACATTCCCTTTGAAAATCGGGACCATGAGGCAAACGATGAATGGAATGGTCGCCAGGTCACCGAAAGGAAGCACTTTGTTGCCTGGCATCAAAACGGCCAACCCAAGCACAATCGGAATCATTACTAGCGAAGCGGCAATAGTAGCCGGATGCCCAACCGCCAATGCTGCATCCATTCCGATGTGGACTTCTCGTCCAGGAAAGCGCTTACGAACAAAATCGCCAGCAGCCTCCGAGATCGGCATCAGACCTTCCATCAAAATACTTACCATTCGCGGGAGAATGAGCATAACCGCTGCTGTTTTTACACCTAAGTCAAGAACCTTGGGCAAGTCCCAACCTGCCAAAAGGGCGATAATAAAGCCTAAAATGAGTCCAAGAACGGTCGATTCCCCTAGAAGCCCAAGGCGTTTTTGAATGGACTCAGGGTCAGCTTTCAGGTTGCGGAAGCCCGGAATACGGTCAAACAATTTTTCCAGTGGCAATGCGATCAAGTAGTATGGCGTCGCAGTTCCGTGTGTAAACGAAATGTTTGCATATCCATAGTAGCTGGAGACATGCTTGGACGTCAGATCCGCCAGGACGAGCAGGATGATTGCGTGAGCGATTGAAGTCAGGATGCCAAGCGTAATGTTGTTGGACATGACAGCAACCAAAGAACCCGTAAAAGCGATATGCCACAGATTCCACAAATCGATATTGAGCGTTCGGGTCAAGCCTAATACAAGCATCCCGAGATTGACAGCAAGTCCGATCGGAATCGCAAGCGCGCCTACTGCCGAGCCGAATGCAATCGCCGATGTAGCTGGCCAGCCCACATCAATAATCGTAAGCTGGATTCCCAAATTTTTTACCATGTCCTGTGCGGCAGGTCCCAAACTACCCATTAGCAAGCCGATCACAAGGTTGATCCCAATGAAGCCAATCCCTACTGTAAGGCCAGCACGGAAGGCTTCGCCCGGCTTCGTTTTCAGGATAATCCCAAACAAGAAGATGAGAACCGGCAAAACAACCGAAGGGCCAAGGTCAACGAGGTATTTGATAACGTCCATAGTGAACCTCCTTAGATAAGGCAGATAGTCACATTACATTTTTAGTCTTGCTTCTATTTCATCATATACTTGCTCTTTCCCGATCCCCGTTAACAAAGGCACAGCATTGATAACTTTATCTACCATGGAAGGGGGTACTGCTGTTGTGGAAATAATCAGATCATATTGACCCGCTTTGTTCAAAACGTCACTGACCTTGGATTGTTCCAACGTTGCTTCGATGCTTTTGTCCCGTAAAAACGCTTTCAATTTTTGCATCACTATCGTCGATGTTGCTACTCCTGTCCCACAAATCACAAGTACTTTTTTCTTGTTCATAATTTCTCCTCCACTTGCACCAGTTGGCCCAGTACGTTACAGACGTCTTCTGTTCCCTGTGCATCCATAATTTGTCGCATATTTGCCTGATCTTGTATCAGATTCATGATCTGTTCCAGAATGACCAGCTGTGTTTCTCCTCGTTCCGGTGCAAGTAAAAACACTAATTGAACCGAAATATCGTCTGTTGGGTCAGCCATGTTACGAAACGCTACTCCTTTTCGTACCACACCGAGTGCAATAGCGGGTTGCTTGACGTAGTTCTCAGGATCCGCATGCGGGATAGCGACATTAACTTCTCCCGTATACAATCCGGTGGGAAATGCTTGCTCGCGTTTACGCACTGCTTCCATATACTCGATACTAATTGCACCCGTCTGAATCAACATGTCTCCCAATTGATGCAACACTTCCGCTTGGTCCACTGATTCTTCAAATATGCGGATATGGTCCTTACCAATATATTCTGACAAACTCACTATTTTATTGCACCTCCTCTATCCTTACCTTTTGCAAATGCTATGCCAACCTAAAAAAACGTGAAACGCCACTTGTAGCAAGCGTTCACGTCATTTTACACAATTTCTGACGGTTCTTACACATTATATCCAGCAGGGTTTGTGGGTGATTTTGTTCTTACCCGCTCTATTATACTGGGTACATGAAAAAGACCGACCCATCAGGTCGGTTAGTTTGGTTAGCTCTGCTCCTACTACTTCTTTATAATGTTTACATCGTCAAACGTTTTGCCAGTCTTAGCCTTCTTAGAGAGATAGGTATACAATTTGATATATTGTCCAACCAAAATAGCATTAATAATGGTACCTTCGCGAATGAACATAATCTCACTCAAGAAAATCAGTCCGATACATGCTGATACGACTAGCAAGGAACAATCGAAAGCCGTTTTAATATTACCCCATTTTTTCTTCGTCTTCTTAAACAGCGTGTTCACAAACAAATCAACAGGGATCAGAACGAGGTTCGCCTGAATCATCAGGAATAATCCGAAGGCTAACGCTGCATCAGCTACGACGAGAAGCATAACCTTTGCAGCATATACATCCAGCTTGATGAAGCTGGTGATAAGCAGGTTCAGGTCCAAAAACATGCTGAGCGCCAGGGCCGGAATTAACCCAGCAAAGTACTTTAATTTGAAGTCCTTGGGCATTACTACATACGCCAGAAACAGCATGAGAAGCTCCAGGAGAAAAGAGTACGTTCCTTGCGATAATTCAGGGAAAATCACCGTCATCGTCCTCGTCAAACTGCTCTGAGGAGAGATACCAATACCTGCACGGATCGCCAAGCTAATGCCAAGAGTCAAAATATAAATACCCACTAAATAAATGATCCACCGCTTGGTCAGACTTCCGCCATTTTGCAGTTCGGCTATATCTGTATGATTTTGCATATACCATCCCTCTTTCTAAAGAAAGTTCTTTATCCTTACAGGCGAATCAAATTTTTTCGCAAAGCAGGGAATGATGAGTGCAGGAAGGGTGCTCCACTCCAGCAAAGAGAGGGAGCACTCGTCTAATATTTGAAGCGTTTTCATTTTGAAATTTATGATGATTCCGATATTTGTTCAGAGCTTGATCCATCCCCCTATTAGGCCATGAAGCGGAAACGGTGCAGTGAAATAAACAGGCTTAACAGCTTATTCACTACAGGCTCACCTTCGTTATGATTCCCTAGTTCCTCCAAGGCGGAATCAATCGCACTAGCACTGGATGTCAATTCACTTACGGTCATATTCGTCATCATGCCATAGATTTCAATAGGCATCACGCTTTTCTTCGTTTGGTTTTCCGTTACGATGCACGCCCCTGAATATTGATCTACCTCTTTTGCACAGTAGCACATCTCGTCACTTTCTTGACCGACTACTACAAAATAAGGAATAGGAGCTGGCCAAGAGGTTGCTACGGCCCCCTGTTCCACATACACGCCTTTAAACAAACCGTTTACAATATGTCGTTTTCCCTCTGCATAGCGGCGAATAACCGATAAACGGCTTAATTTTTCACCAGCGTATTCAGGAACAATCTTGCCATCCTCGATTGGCACCCAGACTTCCTGATAAAACTTCGAGTGCCCCCGTCCATATACATCAAACAGATACACTCTTGCCTTTGTCCCATCCTCGGAAACTTCCAGCGGTACAATATCTAATTGCTCAGCCGTTAAATCATCCAACCCGGTGATGCCACTCGTGCACATCGCTGAGTAGTCAATTTCCACATTCTTTAGCATCCTTTTGTCTTTGGCAATCAGTTCACCATCTTTGAATACATAAAGAGGATTGATGGTAGATAGACTGTCCGTCAAAACGATGTCTGCGAAACGTCCCGGAGTCAACGAACCTATCAGATGGTCCATATTGTAGGACTTCGCGGTATTGTAGGTAGCCATTTTAATCGCTTTAATCGGATTGATCCCCATCTCAGCACAAAGCGAAATAATCCAATCCATATGCCCCATTTTCAGCAAACGCTCAATCGAAATGTTATCCGTGCAAAGCATAAAGTTTTCTGTAGGGAACTTACGGTCTACAATTGAGCGAAGCAATGTCTTGATCACTTCACTACTGCCTACGCCAAACTTGATTTGGGTTGGGAAACCGTAGCGAATGCTTTTTTCGATATCGTCGCCATTCCATACGTCATGGTTATTGGATACCCCTATGGCTGGGAGATAGTTTAGCAGCATGTCGGAAAGAGCAGTCAAACCCCAATGTCCATTCATAAAGCCGCCCTTTTCTCTCACCCACGCTGCCTTTTGGAAGTCATCCTCATCCCCTTTGCTATAAGTGAAATGCTCAAATTCCCCCAACCCAATCACAGGCTCCATCTCTAACACTTCTTTTGTTACCCAAGCGGCTGTTTTTTTGCCAGGTGCAAATGCATATAAACGATACGGCAGCTTTTCATAATCGCGGAACAGGTTTTGCGCAGCTCGTACACCATCCTCACCAGCGGCACTGAGCAGGTCCAGGCATTCTGCAAAGATCGTTGTCGTCCCGCATGGAACCATCGCTTCAGCAAGCGCTGTTGGATGAGCTAATTGGGATTCAAAATGCAAATGTGCATCAATCAAGCCGGGAATAGCGTAAAGACCTTGTCCATCAAAAACGTCCTTTACTTTGATGATAGATTCGTCTGGATTAAGCGCAACGATCCGCTTGTCGTAGATGAGTAGAGACCCCTGATAAACAGTTTCGCCATGGACATCCAGGATGTTCAGGTTTTTCAGCAGCAGATCCGCTTCTTTTTCGCCATTTAAAATATCAAAAATGGCACGGACTTTTTCAAGGTGATTGGTTTTCTCTTGCGTCATGATTTTTCGCCCTTTCTTTTAGCAGTTTTGATATATAAGTAGAGCTAGGCTCTGGACTTATCGCAGGAAGATATTTAGCGAGTTAAACGTTTAACTAAAACATCAAAAGGAAGAAATGATTTTTGTTAAACGTTTAACTTATATCGCAAGTATTTAAAATGACCAAAGTTAAACGTTTAACTAAACGAGCATAAGAAAACTTGCTTTTCCTTTTCTTCTTTTTTAAGTGGGGAGTCCCATGTTATTTATGCCGATCTCCGCTCTACAATAAACGGTTCCAATACAGTGATCGGTTCAAACTCTTGTTTTCGAATCTGGCTTAGGATAATCTCCGCACTTCTGATCCCTAGTTCTCGGTTTTGCAAATCTACACAAGTAAGCTCCGGAGTAGAAATTTGCGAGATGAGTGAATTCCCCAAGCTCATTACAGCCATATCCTCAGGTATGCGAATATTTGCTTCCACCAATGCCTTGGTCAAATAGACGGCACTCAATTCATTCAGGACAAATACACCATCAATCTGGTTTTCTTGAAGCACTGGAACCAAGTCTTTTGGCAAGTCCATCCCTTCTGCGATTTCCATCAGCAGCGGTTTCTGCTCGCCCTTACTCGCCGAATCGAAACCATCTAAAAAGTAGGCAAGCAGATGGTCAGGCAATTGCTTATGAACGAGAGCGATTCGCTTCTTGCCTTTTGCGAGTAAATACTCGACTCCCAGCTTGCTTGCTTGAATTAAATCGGGGTACAGCAGTGGATATCCGTCATACGGAATGCATCTGTTGGCATATACAACGGGAATTTCCCATTCCAAAGCGTCGTGAATGCTTTCCTGAAAAGACGTATCAGAAAATAGGCCAATAAAAATAATGCCTGCGATCATATTTTCACGCATCAGCTGAAGGATTTCGTCTTCACTCAAATTCAGATTATCGACTTCGTATATGTAGAGATTATAATGGTGCTTTCCTAGCGTTTGACTGATGCCAGACGTGATCTCGGAATAATAGAGGTTGTTAATCTTTGGTAGGATTACCGCTATATTAAAGGTTTCTTTCCGTTTCAGTGCTTTTGCCACCACATTTCGTACATATCCAAGCTCTTTGATGGCAAGCTGTATTCTTTCCTCGGTTTCTTTTTTCACGGTCATATCGGAGCTTAAATATCTGGAAACGGTACAAACGCTTACGTTAGCATGCTTTGCAATGTCTTTTAATGTAGCCATTTGCCCCTCCTTGCCACTAGTAGGTTAAACGTATAAGTTAAACGTTTAATCGTTGTTGTAGAATATATCATGCCAAAAACTTAATTGCAAGAAAATTCTACATACTATTTCCCTCGTAGCCAGGTAGCGGCAGCCACAGACCGAAAAATACAGTCTAGACTGACGCTACCACATTGTAAGCTCTACAAGTCATTTGAATTTGGGTTATTTTTATTTGCGCTTAACGATATCCAGAAGCATCCGCCGGCTTTCCTGCGTCCTGTACTTCAACAATATACCGCCAGCTATCAGGCTGTGAGCCGTCAAGGTCATAAAAACCATACACTTGCGCGAGCTGACCGCTGGAAACAGAGTGTCCGTTCCATCGCCCGACCTCCGGATCTTTTGCCAGCGCAGCGACAGCGCGTCCAACAAAACGCGTCGATTCCGAAATGACAAAATGAGGCTCCTGAGCAGTAGCGTCTCGCCAGTTTTCTTCCTTAACACCAAAATGCTCAAGCATGATTTCCGACCGCATCCATCCCGGAGTCAATGCTACAGCTGTGCCTTTATAGGGTGAAAGCTCATGGGCTAAAGACTTCGCCATGCGAATGACAGACGACTTTGCCAGATCGTAGAACAGCGATAAACGATAGTGGTTGTCGTTGTATTCTACCGTTCCATCTGTTATCTCCACAACCAGACCGTTCTCGTTGCGTATTAACAACGGCAGTGCATAATGGCTTGTAATAATATGCGTGTCAATCGCTAACCGAAGCTGGCGAAATCCCCGTTCAAGAGAGTGCTTCCACACGGGTACGTTCCACTGTGTCAAATATTCGCCACCCCACACATCGTTGACCAGGATGTCCAATCTGCCCTGTTCTTCCTCAATCCGAGCTATGAGCGCCTTTACCTGCTCAGGCTGCAGATGATCTACTTGAACAGCTATCCCTCGTCCCCCCGCACTCGTTACTAGCTCGGCGGTTTCTTCAATCGTTTCAGGACGATTGTACTCGGAGCGTTGTGCCCTTGTCGTGCGTCCCGTCACATATACCGTTGCCCCAGCCTCTCCTAATTCAATTGCGATTCCTCTACCCGCTCCTCGTGTTGCACCTGCTACCAAAGCTACTTTTCCCTCTAAAGGTTTCATGATTTGTCGCTCCTTTCGCTGATCTCCCCCTTATTGTACGGTTTAAAACATGTCAGCTTATGTCATATTTATCATGGGTCAGTCGGAAAAACTTAGGAATAGTGCCCATCTCACAGTTCCATCAAGCCGGCATTTGATTGTCCTGTACCCTCTTCACGATACATGACGATCTGTCCCCCATTCCTGGTTCCGCTCATGAAGCGAGCTAGCAATAATACGGTCCAACAACTGCGTATACGTCATCCCTGCTGCAGCTGCGCTCTTTGGAAAAAGGCTGCCCTCGGTCATTCCCGGCAAGGTATTTACCTCCAGCACATAAGGCGTATCCTGATACAAAATAATATCGACCCTGGCATAGACCTTGCACTGCAGCTGCTGGTAGCTGACTAGCGCTGCCTCACGCACACGCTGCTCTATAACGGGAGGAAGCTGGATGACTTTCTCCTCAGCCCCACCCACCTCGTATTTCGCTTTGAAATCAAACCACTCCGAGTGTGCGGAGCGAATACCGATAATCGGGAGAACCTCGCCATCCATGATCGGGCAAGTCAGCTCCGTCCCTCTTATATAGGGCTCAATCAAGATCGTCTGACCCAAGCCAAAAGCTTCCTGAACAGCGGGCAGCAGCTCCTTTTCATTTTGTACGAGCTGAACACCGATACTCGATCCCCCCGTATTCGGCTTCACAATAACCGGGTAGCCCAGCTGTTCTACCACCTGCGGCTCATAGTCGTCCATCCCCTGCCAGCAAAAACCTGCTGGTGTATGCACGCCTACTGCCTTTAGCAGAATCTTTGACAGCTGCTTATTCATGCAAAGGCTGCTTGCCAGGACTCCGCTTCCTGAATAGGGAATGCCCAGTGTATCCAGCACTCCCTGCACTGTGCCGTCCTCGCCGTATTGGCCATGCAGTGCAAGTAGTGCGAAGTCGATGCCTGCCTGCTGAACCTGTGTGATTAAATCCGCTCGCTGCTCGATCACGATCGGAACCACCTCATAGCGATTGCGATCCAGATGTTTGACCATCTCTTGACCTGTCCACAGAGAAACCTCCCGTTCAGAGGAAATACCGCCCATAATCACGCCAACTCTCATCATGACACCTCATTTTTCTTTTATATCTAAAGAAAGTTACGCGCCTGTTTGCCGATGATTTGAATACCCCGCTCGATATTTTCATCAGTGACGCGTGAAAACCCGAGCCGCAACGTATTCGTCCCTTCGCCATCCTGAATAAAAAACTTGTCTCCCGGTGTAAAAATAACACCCTGTTTGGTGCAAGCTTCCAGCAGCTGGCGGGTATTTACGCCTGGTGGAAAGGTGAGGAACAAGTGCAAGCCTCCGTCACCAGACAGCTGCGCCTCTGGAAGATGCGCCTCGCAGCATACCTTTGTCAGCTCATATTTGCGCTTATACTCTGTGCGTGCTTTTTTTACATACTTATCAAAATTTCCGTTAAGCAAGTATTGGTACAAAATCGATTGATCAATTGTTGAGGTGTGAATGGTACGGGCACGTTTCAAGCTTTCCAGCGTGTTGATCAGCGCTCGGTCTCCAAGCACCCAGCCTACTCGCAAGCCAGGGAAAAGCACTTTGGAGAAGCTGCCAATATAAATGACACCGTTCCCCTGTCCTGCTGTCGCTATTAAAGGGGCAACATGCGCTCCCGAGTAGCGCAGCTCCTCATTAAATCCATCCTCAATCACCGGAATTTGATAGCGCATCATTAGTTTCATGACAGCGCTGCGCTTCTCTGGCGACATGACAATACCAGTCGGGTTGTGATAGGAAGGTGTCAAATAGGCCAGATCGAAGTGAGTAGTCTGCTTCTTCAATACCGCCTCAAGCTGCTCCACATCAATACCATCACGCGCCATCGGAATGCCAGTAAGCTCAAATCCTTGCAGCTTCAAATTTTTGATCGCAGTATGATGGGTCGGATTTTCACAAATGGCTGCCCCGCGGCGCGCAGAAGGACGCAATGCCGAAAGCACTATGTCAAAGCCTTCTGTAAACCCACTTGTAATCAG
This sequence comes from Brevibacillus reuszeri, assembly GCF_002897295.1. Classification (GTDB taxonomy): domain Bacteria; phylum Bacillota; class Bacilli; order Brevibacillales; family Brevibacillaceae; genus Brevibacillus; species Brevibacillus reuszeri_A. The sequence goes on along the minus strand of NZ_BEXF01000021.1, from coordinate 28,720 downwards.
CATATCCTTGCCGCTGATATCGACGCCCTTATTTTCCATATAACGCATCAAGTAATCGATCAGCGGCTTGTAGCCCTTGGCATAGCCGTAGTTAAGCAGCATCTGCCCTTCGATTGCCATCCGGTCCAAAAAGGCTCGCCTGACATCTCCCAGATCAAACAGCTGTTCATCCGGAGCGATGCTCGTGAACGAGATGGTTCCCTTTTTGGCGCGAATGCCCTGCTTCATCATATCCAGCTCTACAGCTGCTACAGCATAATCATTCAGTCTTGCCTTCCAGTCGATCTGCCAAGTGGCGGAGCCATCAGCTCCTCCGTGATTGGCAGCCAGCTGGCCCACCATGGCTGCCACATAACTGCCTTTACCGGGAATCGCATACGTAAATCCGTCATCCTCCAACCCTTCATAGGCTGCGATGACCGTATTGCGGCTGACCTTTAATAGTCCGCTCATTTCTCGTGTGGAGGGCAGCTTCTGATCTGCCTGAAGCGCCCCTTTTATAATTAAACGTTTGACGTATTCTTTTACTTGTATCGCGACCGGCCGGTCACCGACGAGCTTGAAATCCTGGAACATCCTTCATCGCCCCCCTCCATAATGATGGCATGGAAAAAGAGAGAAAAAAAGAACCACCGCACTGGATTTTTCATCCTTCGGTGGTTCCTCCACTTCCTTAAAGAGGTACGGTGGTTACGATTTGATCCAATCGACTGTTTTTTGATCTAGCCTTTTGATGAGCGCAGCGAGTAATTTTACCGTATTCTCGACATCATCATGATGAAGAATCGAAGCATGGCTGTGAATATAACGCGCCGGGATCGCAATCACAATCGATGGTACTCCTATCCCGATCAGATTAGCGGCTCCAGCATCTGTCCCCACACCAGGAGCGGCTCCAAACTGATAGGGGATTCCTTCTTCTTCCGCCGTATCAAACAACAAGTTGCGCAATTTCGTATTCGGTACAAGGGTTTTGTCGTACAGTGCAATAATTGGTCCCCCACCGCATTTAATCTCGGGTAAATACGGTGAATCAGCAAGACCAGGGGTATCTAATGCCATGCCTGTCTCCAAGGCAATAAACAGATCCGGTCCAATCATGGTCGTGCTTGTCCCTGCCCCGCGAAGTCCCACTTCCTCTTGTACAGTTGCCCCCGCAAAAACAGTGTTTGGATGATCGACAGCTTGTAGACTTTTTACCAGTTCAATCGCCGCCAGACAACCTCCGCGATTGTCAAAAGCTTTGCCCATATACATCTGGTCGTTGGCCATCACAGTAAAGGGACAAATAGGGACGATCGGATTGCCTGGCCGAATGCCCAATTCTTTGACATGTTCTGCACTGGTCGCTCCGATATCAATATACATTTCCGTGATTTCGACCACTTTTGCCTTTTCACTGGCGGATGAAATATGTGGCGGCTTGGAACCGATGACTCCGACAATGTCACCCTTGCTCGTTTTAATCATCACACGCTGTGCCAACAGTACATGAGGCGACCAGCCTCCAAGCGTTTGGAAAAGGATAAAGCCGGTCTTGGTCACACGAGATACCATGAACCCTACCTCATCCATATGTCCCATCAGCATGATTTTCGGTCCGCCCGCTATCCCCGTTTTTCGACCGACGATGCTTCCCAGATTATCGGTGGATAGCTCTTCTGTGTAAGGCTCCAAATAGGTGCGCATCAGCTCCCGTACTTCCTGTTCTTGTCCAGGAACTCCTGACGCCTCTGACAGCTCCTTTAAAATCTGTACCCACTCACGCAACTCGATCTCCCCTTTATCTATGTGTAGGGTTGCTGGCTCACTAATTGTTCTACTGCAAATATTGCTTTAGATCAGTTAAAAACTCCTCATCCTGAACCCGTTCCAACAAAAATACGCTTAAATGTTGGGCAATTTGCTGAAACTCTGCTTTCGTTAGCTCATTTGTAAAAAGAGCCAGCTCTATCTTGTTCCTGTTTTTATCTGTGGAGTAAAAAGACATAGTAAGTACTTTTGCTGTACTTCCACCTTTTAAGCCGACGTGAGTAAATGGACTATCGGGTTTCAGCGGGTTCTCAATGACCGCATCTAATTCCTCCTGAACCTTATTCGAGAGGTAGCTTCTGCTGTTGATTTTGTTCATCAAGGTCGCATACTCTTTCGTTGTTCCCTTGGGTAGACGTGCCACAATCAAGTCGTTAATTTCCGAATCGTACCAAGGATACAGCTCTTCAACTACCTGATCTTTATAACGACCAGTTTTGTCCTTTTGTAAGATTTTGAATATTTTGTCCGCCTCGGCAATGAATTTTTTCTGCGACATATTACTGAGCTGAGTTTTGACAAGATCGACCCTCTCATCGAATGGTAAGTCAGGGTCCAGAGTAGACATTATGGAGTAGGGGACAAAGATAATGGATGCATAGGAGGGGAAAAACTTCTCATGCTTGTTAAAGTTCAAATCGTCCAGGTTATCGTTGACTTTATTGATACCAAGAAGCATTAACAAATACTCTGAGTTGGCATTGGAGCTAAACTTGATCATTCCTTTTGCAACTTCCTGCAAGCTGACTTTGCCGTTCTGAACCACTTGACGCGTCTCGATATCCTGCAGCCAATTTTCATGGGCATTGCCATCACTCCCTGGCACGTAGAACAGCGCCAAATCATCCAACGACACCTTTTTCGAAGGATTGATCTTCCCTTTAGCTGCCTGCTTGGCGAACTCAAGCGCAATGATCAATTTTGAGGTGCTGGCCAGAGTCATCGCTCGGTTGGAGTTATAATCGATCACCTTATCCCCATTGCGAATGACATGCAGGGAAGCTCTGTCAGGATTCTCCTTTAAGAATTGAGCAATCGGATCGTCCTCAACCGAAAAGTTGCCCTGCTCTTCCGCCGCGTAAGCGCTTCCAAAATGAAGTGTAAAAATAAAAACAAACACCAACGCTGCCATCCAAAATCTCTTCCTCATTCTCCATTCCTCCTATCTAATCCAAAAGTGTAGAAAGTTCCTCTACTACATCCTCCTTGTATCTCTTCTTATTATGTTGCGAGGATGAAGAGTGAATCTTTCCTTCCACATACTAACATAAGGCAGTTACAACGAATACGATCTAGTATGCTCTATCCCCACATCGCTAGAAATGTCGTGTTGTAAAAGCTATGTTTGTCATGATAGGATACCAACCAATGGATTGTTGATAGGCAACCATAATTCAATATTTATAGCAATCCATAATATCAGTAAAACAATGAAGGTGAATGCATGCTAAAAGTAAACCGCGATGACGATCGTCCCATTTGGCAGCAGCTGCTAGACCAGGCGATCCATAATATTACAACTGGAAAGTGGCCACCCGGCGAATTGCTGCTCCCATCCCGCGAACTCGCTCTATTAATTGGCGTTTCCCGTTCAACTATACAGATTGTTTACGAGGAGTTATTCAGCCGCGGGTATACCGTAACCTCTCGTCGCGGCGGGACAAGAGTTAGTGAATGGACTTATGCAACTCGCCCTTCAGAAGATTCTGCGCAGGAGGGACCTACCCTCCCCGAATTGCCTCTATTAAACGCTTCAATCGGTCATTTGCACAGTTGGTTTGGGGACAAAGAAAATCGAAAAGTTGAGATCGATTTCAGTCCACATGAGCCCTATTTGGACGAACAATTTCAAAAAAATTGGAGACACTCGTTTTTACGGGCGTCCACAGAAACAGATTTGGACAGTTGGGCTTACGGTGATGCGTATGGATTCTTGCCGCTACGTGAACAGATCCAACGTTATTTGTCACTTGAACGGGGCGTTCATGTAGGTACCGATCAGATCCTTTTAACCTCAGGTGCACAGCATAGCATCGATTTGATCGCCCAGGCCCTTTTACATGAGGGTGATACCGTTTCTGTTGAAGACCCTGGCTTTCCTGCTGCCTGGATGGCGATGAAGTATCAGCGTATGCAAGTTGTCTCCGTTCCGGTCGACGAGCACGGGCTATGTGTAGACCGTATTCACCCTGATTCCAAGCTTGTTTATGTCACACCATCACATCAGTGTGCTGTTGGAGTGATAATGTCGGAGCCTCGCAGACAACAATTGTTACATATGGCTGCCAAGCATCGTGTTTGGATTGTTGAGGATGATTACGACAGCGAATTCCGCTATCGCGGTGACCCACTTCCGACCTTGTTCAGTCAGCGACCTCAGAACACTTTGTATATGATGAGCTTTTCCAAAATGATTGCTCCTGGTATTCGGATATCAGCAATCATCGGTCCCAAAGAGGCCATCCGTCAGCTTGCTGGGGTTCATGCATTGACCTATCGCCATCTGCCGATTATGGAACAACTAACACTCACTCATTTTATCGAGCATGGACATTTCATGCGCCATATGAGACGAGTCCGAAATGTATACCGACGCAGGCACGAAGCTATGACCAAAGCTATCATCTCGACAGGTCTAAGTGAACACTTCACATTAAGCGGCGTCGAAACAGGGCTGCACATGCTCCTTGAAGCTGATAAATCGTTCGACGAAGAAGCCGTGACGAACCTCGCGCTTGAAAAAGGAATCCGTGTTTATCCGCTTAGCAAGTATTGCTTGGAAAGTAATCGAAGGGGATGGGTACTAGGTTTTGCGAAAGTAGATGAAGCTGCCATTGAAGAAGGCATTTATCGTCTTGCGGAGATGCTTATCTAATACAAGCATCTCCGCCATTACTCGCCTCCTATTATTTCTGTTCTGCTTGTTGCACTTCTGTCGGCCTGTATGGCTTTCTATGAAATTTCGCATGAATCAAAAGATGTGCCGCCAAGCCTGCGACAAGTCCCCAGAATGCTCCGCCCACGCCAAGCAATGTCACATTCGCAGCTGTTGCTAAAAAAGTAATCAATGCTGTCTCTCGCCCCTTGGGTTCCGTTAAAGCGTTGGCTAGACTGCCGCCAATTGTGCCAAGCAATGCCAAACCCGCTAATGTCGCAATGAAAGTAGCAGGAAGAATTAGAAACAGAGCAGCCAACGTCACCCCAAATATGCCGACAACAATGTAGAAAATACCGCAGGCAATGCCTGCAATATATCGTTTTGTTGAATCCTCATGTGCGTCTTTCCCTGTGCAAATCGCTGCTGTAATGGCTGCTACATTAAAAGCATGCGACCCGAATGGCGCTGTTAGAAGCGAACCCAAACCCGTTACGGTCAAAATCGGATTCGCGCTGGTCTTGAAGCCATCATTTCGCAATACGAGCATTCCGGGCATGTATTGTCCCGTCAACGTAATAATAAACAGCGGCAATGCGACCCCCAAAATAGCATGCAGCGAAAACTCTGGAACGACAAATACGGGTGATGCGATAGCCAATTGGATCGTACTGAAATCGGCTTTCCCCATAAAAATCAAATACATCAGTCCAACTGCCAGTATGCCTACAATCGCATACCGTGATGTAAATCGTCTGAGCACAACATACGCAGCAAACAGAATAACGACAAGCAATGGGTCAACTTTTGCACCACCAAAAGCTGAAATGCCAAACTGCAGTAAAATGCCTGCTAACAGACCGGAAGCGATGCCAGAAGGAATCATCCGGACGAAACGTTCAAACATTCCCGATAACCCTAGAACAATAAATCCTGCTGCAGAGATCATATAAGCTCCGATTGCTTCTGCATAAGGGGTTACCGCTAATACGGAAACGAGAAAAGCCACGCCTGGTGTTGACCAAGCCGTAATAATCGGTTCTCGGTAGCGATAGCTGAGCCATATCCCGGTGACACCCACCCCAATGGAGATTGACCAAATCCATGAAGCGGTCATTTCGGGACTTAACCAGCTGCTTTTGCTGCCTGAAACACGAGAATAAAGGTGCCCCCGTAGTTGACGATGACAGATATTAATGCAGCTATGGTCGGTGATATCAAGTCGCGACCGCGCAGCGAAGGGGATGGTGTGTTCATCATTGTTCTCCTGCCTCTCTCCTAATCGTCCTGGCGTGCGGTTTCATTCCAGTAATAGGTGTCAGGCAAGTAACGTTGGCCGAATACACTTGTCCCCACGCGGTAGCCTTTTCTCCCTGATTTGTGCTTGAATCGATTTTAACAATCGAAAGCAGTGCCGGGTCTCTTCGTTTGTAGCATTCAGTTTCCCAATCGTCATGAGGCCCTTTATGTTTAACGTTTCGAACTGAGTCAATTGTTCCACCAGCTCCAGTGCCGTTTCTGGAGGAGCTCCAAACTTGCTTTCTTCATAGGACGTGTTGATTTGCACCAGAATATCCATCGTCTTGTTCTCTTTGACGAGCTGATTATGCAGGGCCTGCCCCAGCTTCAGACGATCCACAGAATGAATGAGTGAAACATATTTGACTACGTCCTTCACTTTATTCGTTTGCAGATGTCCGATAAAATGCCATTTCACCTGATGATACTGCTGCATAAGTGGAAATTTGTCCCGAAGCTCTTGCGCCTTGTTTTCCCCAAACAGAGTCTCACCCGCTTGTATAGCCATTTGCAATTTTTCAAGCGGTACCGTTTTGGTCGCCAACAACAATTTTACGTCCTCTATGTTGCGTCCTGAGGCTTGGCAAGCCAATTCCATCTGCTGCCTCACCGTATTGAGGTTCTCTTTGACTAGATGGCTCATGAGCCCCACCCCTCTTACACGTGTTTTCCTGGTTCGAACATTTTTTCTTCTTCAATCGGGTTTTCTTTCGCGGTGATATGGTATGGATCAATACGGTAGACCTGAACTGGACCGCCAAATACTGCTGATCGGTATTTGTCTACATGCTGCTTGGGTAATGGCCGATTATAGTAACCAGGTACATACTTATTGATCATTTCCTGCAGCATGTGTGTAGCTTCGTCCAGATCGGCGATGGGCTGCGCCTTTCCAAAAATCATTACACTCATATACGCAGTGTCAGTCTTGGCTGGCACCGGATCGGTAATCGTTCCATATTCTTCACAAACCGTAAAACAGACCTCTGGATTCGTGTCCATAATCTGATTTCGTCTCCCGCCGGTGGCGCCATGAAAATATAGCTTCCCATTTGTCCAAACAAAATTGAGCGGAACAACATACGGTAGATGACCGTCGACGATCCCAAGATGTCCAATGCGGGCTTGCTGCAAAAACGTCTCAATCTTGCTCTCGTCCAACACTTCTCGTATCTTGTAACGTACCCCAACCATGGTTTTCACTCCTATGTGTATATAAAGTATTTGGTAAGTTTATCAACCATTGGAGTGAATAGAAACGTCCAAAAATGCATGTTTTGAGCAATCCATATTAATTTGAGTTAAGAGAAAAAACCCTTGGTCCAAAAAAGCCCAAGGGTTCTTAACCTATTCAAAACTGCTTTGTAATTTCTCCACTGCTCACTCTTACGATCTTTGTTCATACAGCTTAACAATTTCGATGATGGTGTTTACAGCCTGCACCATGTTATCAACCGAAACATACTCGAACGGGCCGTGGTAATTTTCCCCGCCCGTAAATATATTCGGTGTTGGCAACCCCATGTAAGATAGCTGGGAGCCATCCGTACCGCCGCGAATCGGCTCAATAATCGGCACGATTCCGAGATTTTCTAGCGCTTTTTTAGCGATGTCCACTACTTCCATAACAGGCTCAATTTTTTCCCTCATGTTGAAATATTCGTCTTTGATTTCGAGCACAATTCGCTTATCACCGTATTTTTTCTGTAATTCTTCTACGATACGAGCCAACTCCGACTTTCTCTCCATAAACCGATTCCGATCGTGCTCCCGGATCAAATAACGAAGCTGTGTTTGCTCGACGTCACCATGAATAGACGATAGATGATAGAAGCCTTCATAGCCTTCCGTCTTCTCAGGAGTCTCATCAGCCGGCAGCATGCCATGCAGCTCCATGGCTATTTTAGCAGCGTTGACCATTTTACCTTTGGCTGTGCCGGGGTGGACATTCGTCCCTTTGCACGTAATAATGGCTGATGCAGCATTAAAGCTCTCGTACTCGATCCCACCAAGAGGACCGCCATCCATTGTATAGGCATACACTGCGTCGAAGGCAGACACATCAAACTTTTCGGGGCCTCGTCCGATTTCTTCATCCGGGGTGAAAGCTACTCGTACTCTACCGTGTTTCAGTTCTGGGTGTCGAATGAGATAAGCCATAGCGGTCATGATTTCGGCAATACCGGCTTTATCGTCAGCGCCAAGTAATGTGGTACCGTCTGTCGTTATGAGTGTGTGGCATTTGTAGCCTGTCAGCTCTGGGAAATCGATAGGAGAAAGTACAATATTCCGTGACTCGTTCAAGACAATGTCTTGTCCGTTATAATTTTCTACAATTTGCGGGTTCACGCCAGCGCCGGTAAAATCAGTAGCCGTATCCATATGGGCAAGAAAACCGATCGTTGGAATCTCTTTGTCTGTATTGGCCGGAAGGGTTGCCATTACATAACCGTTCGGATCCATCGTAACTTCCTGCATACCTATGGCATTCAGCTCATCTACGAGCATTTGGGCAAGCACTAGCTGCCCTGGTGTTGAAGGGCAGGTTTCGCTGTCCTCATCGGACTGTGTATTCACTTGTGCGTAAGAGATGAATCTATCCATGATCTCGTGTTTCATAGTCTTATCTCAACTCCAATACAATGCAATTCGTTATGTAGCTAAGCACACTTGTTGATTAAACCCAAAACCGGTATACGATCCCATGAAAAATTCTACCACGTTCCCTGTCGACGCTTCAAATTGAATACTGATAGGTCGGAGGAAGAAGAGAACCTTACCTCGACTACAGGCTAAGGGACGAATGATTGATATTGGATCAGTTCAACGAAAATAGCCTACTTTCTCGTTGGAAGAGAGTAGGCTTTTCTCTATTCTACTGTTCGCTGGAAAAGCAGATCTATGACATACTTGCCAGATGCTCCCCCAGAAGCTCCATGGTCTGTTCGGCACCTGGGACGGCATATGCTTTCACCTTATCGAATGTAGCCTCATTTTCTTCAAAAACGGTGCTATAAGTGAGTTTGGTCTTACCATCCAAATCCTATGCTGCGTTTATTTGTGAGAATCGAGTATAAACATAGATGCATCCTGTCCCATGAATATTTTACTTCCGTTATAAAAAGTTTTAGATTGAATATTCCTGTACCCTATTTTCGTCATTATGTCCGTTAGCTCTACTTGATCAAACCCGTTATGAACGATATCTGAAACTACTTTGTCATTCTTATCAAAATCTACGATTAGTAAACGTCCACCTTCATTTAGCACATCAAATAATCTTGATAAAACGAATTCAACATCATGAATGTGGAGTAGAACCTGAGCCATAAAAATATAGTCTACATGTAAATCTGGTAGAGCTTCCTTTTCAAAATCAAAGCATAATGTATCTACATTCTGAATATCAAAATCGGAAATTTTTTCCCTTACTTGATTAATCATGTTTTCTGAAGTATCTAGAAAAAGCACAGAATGAAAATCTTTTAGCAAGTTCATTCCGACAAGCCCCGTTCCACACCCAAAATCAATCGCGTTCTTACTCGTAGCGTCACCTATATATTCACGAATGGCATCCGCTGATTCCTTTGCAATATGAATTCTTTCAGGAGTGTCGTATATATTTGCTATCATTTCAAACTTATCCGTATTTCCCACTAGTACCTCCCATTCTGCCTTAATAAAATCTATCCGTTTCTCCGCCAAGCCTCTGTATTTAATTCATTGTTGATCATCGCCGCGACAAATGCGCCCCTCGAAGCCGCAGCTATGGCCTGATGCATTCGTGATGTTGCATCCCCTGCGCTATAGACGCCCGGAATGTTCGTTTTTCCGAAGTCATCGACGACGATCTCCCCCGCTTCCGTGATCTGGCATCCGATAGTTCGCGGCAAATCCGATCCCGTAACCAGCTCCGGTTTGAAAAAGATCCCCCTGCATGGAACAATCGTCCCGTCTTCAAGAACGACTTGCTGAACGATTCCATGGCTGGAGTCGATGTGTCGGATCGGCGAGTCAAACAGAAGCACATGTTTCCGTTGAAGCTCCTCGCGATCTGCATCCGTCAGGTCATCTGGGCCATTCGTGCAGACGGTAAAACGGTTCGTCCATCCAGATATGATCGGAGCGAAATGCATAAGCTCAGCCCCCTTCGTAATAATGACAAGCGGCTGATCCCTCAACTCCCAGCCATCGCAATAAGGGCAGACGAAAGCGCTTTTTCCGTATACCTCAGCCAATCCCGGAATGTCCAACGGCCGATCCTTCATGCCAACAGTAAACAATACTTTTTTGCTTGCAAAGGTTTGTCCTTGCTCAGTCTCAATTTGAAATTGGCCGTCAGTTCCCACAATCGACACCGCCGTATCCCCCACGAATGATACAGAGGGATAAGCGCTGATCTCTTCCTTTGCAATTCGCCGAAACTCGCTCGGACTAATCCCGTCGCGGGTAAGAAACCCGTGGACCTCGCGAGTCACAGCGTTGCGGGGATGGCCCTCGTCGATCACCGCCACCTTTTTCCTTGCCCTCCCAAGCACCAGGGCGGCGTTCAACCCAGCCGGTCCGCCTCCAATAATCGCTACATCGAAAAGTTGTTTTTCCATCAACAGCACACCCTTCCATAGATCTATGATATCCATAATTAAAGTGCAAGAAGTGTATTACTTCTTGTTTGTCTCATGGTTCCCATGCTTGAAAGCCTCATCCAGTACCGACTGGATCGTGTGTTCCCGCAAGTATTGGTGCAGATGCTGTTCCGCACCCTCCATCACTTTCTGGACCAAGCATTCGCACTTTCCTGAACGCTCCTGTTCCTGATCTCGCCCGACAGTCTCCTCTTCTGCTAACAACCGATGCTGCTGAGAATTTGTATTGGAGCATTCGAACAGCTTCTGTCTTCCCTCAATCACTTGAATCACATCAAGAAACGTAATCTGTTCAGCCGGTCTGGCCAGCTCGTAACCGCCGTTCACCCCTGGCACAGCACGTACGATTCCATCCTGCCTCAGCTTGGACATGATTTTGGATAAATAGCTTTCGGAAACACCAAGTGTGGAAGCTAATTCCTTGATCCCTACATTGTTGCAACGCTCCGAATTTCCCAGATGAAGTAAGGCGTGTAGGGCATAATCTGTACTTTTGGAGAACTGCAAGCTCCCCTCCTCCCTTCTCAACATCATCATTATTATAGACCTGTAGTGTCCATAATAAATGATTCAACTCCAAGTTGCAATGGCATTCTTAATCCGAGCTTTTTCGCCGTTCCCCCTTAACTTGCGCTCTACATTGTAAATGAGCTAAGCAAAGACGGCCAAACAGAAATTTTCTCGCGGCAGGATGGACATACTGTTTCCCCCGCTAAATAATGCAGATGCCTAACCAATGTTTGCTCCCCGATCGCTTCCGCCCGCTCCGCTAATGCTCGTACTTCTTCATCTTCAAATGACGTGACCGGAACGATTACATGGGCTTCCTGGTCAGTGTGAAAGACGGGATCATCTTCAAAGGCTTGAAGAATTTCTGCAGAATTATCTTCATGAGGCCAGATGAATACATCTTCTGCGCAAGCCGGACAGACGGCCACATACTCATCACCGTTCATGAAAGTCATCAGCATATTGGCAACACTATGCGAGCCTCGATAAGCGGCATCCGCGACAAGAATATAACGTTTCTCCATCTCATCGATAGAAGCATCAGCTGCATAGGAGAATACTTCCTTTGTAAGCGTCTTGAGCTTCCCGATCGCCTCTAAATATTCACGATACAATTCAGTACAGACAGAGCTGCCTGCCTCTTCAACCAGCTCAGCCCAAGATTCTGGAAATGGGTCCCCATCGCGCTCGTCACGGCTTGCCTCGATTACCCCGCAATTTATAAACAGCTCTTTGCGCACTTCTGCATCAGATGTAGAACACGCTATTTGTGCCAAAAAAGGCATAGCGGCATATGTAGCCGTATATATCGTGTTTTGATGGAACAAGTGCTCCTGAAAAAGGTCGTCAAAAATTTCCTGGCTATATTGCCGCATTAGTTGCTGCAATAACACAGGCACATTTTCTGCAGAACTGTACGGTCCTGTAAGCTTTCCCCATATATCGCTATCCCATTTAAGCATTAAGCAAATCTACCTCCGTTCATAATAAGGCCGAGGCCTCTTACCTCTGGTCACGGGCAGACAACGTTCCGAATCTAGTGATTAGGGTATTCTCCACCTGATTGAGTTCCCCTGCCTCCATATTGAACTTGCGCTTTTTGCCAGGGCAACTATGGCGCAATCATTAGCGTCTTGTTTTTATTAAGACCGTTACCTCAATAAATCAAAACTCCCTTGCCAAGTACAGATTTGTTTTGCACTTGATTCCCCAAGATATATAGCTTCTTTAAATTAGGCAGCTTCAATAAAGGCTCTATATTGGAAATCGCGTTATTTTCCAAATGAAGCTCCTCAATTTGCTGCCAATTTTTCATAAAACTTAAATATCCAAGCGAGGTGTCTTGCATCGTAAATGAACGCAGAGCCGTAAAATCAGCAAAGTAAGGCATCATCTTATCTGTTTCATGCAGCCAATCTCCATTGCCTATGCGAAAAGATGGGTTATTCAACGTTAAATGTTCCAGCGTATGATTCGTAAAAGGCTTGTCACTATTTAATTGAAACGAACATTTATTGCAATTTAACGTTTTTACATGCTGCAAATTGAATAATGCACTCGTTTCACTGTAGAAGGCCGTCTCATCCAAATTTAATGTTTGCAAATTCGGCAGACGGTTTAAAGAACGAATGCCTACAAATTCTCCACGCTCCATCACTGAAAGCTGTTCCAGCTGGGGAAACTTCACTAAATCTGTCCCATTCAGATTATCACTCGCCCCGCTTATGTAAACCGTTAAAGATTTTAAAGCGGGCGCCTCTAACTTTGGCAAGAATGAGTCTTTTAGTTCCGCTTTCTTTAAATTTGGCGTTGTGATCGGTGATGCAGTACCACTGTAACCCGTTATTGACAATTCGGTCAGTGAAGGCAGACTATTCACAACCTCAAAGGAATCCACTTGATAGAGAGAAGCTAACCGCAGCTTCGTCAATGATGGCTTATTTCTCAGGAGTTCTAAGTTCGTAATGTCAAGATTTTCAAGATCAAGCGACTGCAGGTTTGGCATATTTTGTACAAAATCAAGTGTTTTTAAATTTCTCACCAGCGTAAGCTTTAATTTTTGCAATTGACTTAGCGCATAAAACGAACTGAAATCTGTCGCATCACTATTATCGAGTGTTAATGACGTTAAACCAGTTAATGATGACAGCCACTTCAAATCTTTAATGCCTGTTAAAGACAATGATTTTAATGATGACAGCTGATTCAGGATATGGAAGTCGGTAACAGACTCATCGACATACGAAATTTCAAGTGAGTGCAGATTCGGGAACTGTAATAATAAAGCCATTTCCTCATTACTTCGAATTTGTGTGGAAAGTTCTACGATTTTTGCTTTATCGCCAAAATAATGTGCAAACGAACTAAATGATTCGTTAAAGCCGCCTGTATAGCTTTTCAACCCTTTTAAATGTCGAAAGCTAACTCGGTCACTTTTTGAAATTTCGTATTCATTCATCAGTTTTAACACTGTTAGCCCGCTAAATGCCTCAAAGTCTTTTTGTTCGATCCTTTGTGTATTCAATAGCTTATCCGTAATGACATAGTTGGAGATTTCCGTTTGCTCATTCGTAAACGGATCATCAAAGCTGTAGCCGATGTGCCACTGATCGTTATCACGATAAGCAGACAAATAGCGGATCGTTGCGATTTCCTCTTCTGTTGGCATCGCTGCCCCTTTATCAAAAATGTCCTTTAGGAAAAATAGGAGAACTTCGCTTTCAGGCATCGTTCGAACAGGTACCTCTTTTTGGATGCTGTACTCTGTTTGATTGTTGGTCAAAAAGAAATATCCAACTACCACACAAATGATGATGAGCGGCAAAAGAAGGATCTTTGCGTTCGATTTTGGTCGTGCCGGTGCAGGGGCGGTTCCATAATAATTATTAATCGTCTGGTCAACGTAATAGACGTTATTCTCCTTCAACAATAATTCAGTTCCACAATACAGGCATTTGAACTTCTTCCCTTCTTTATATTCAATGTCCCCCTGACAATTGGGACAATTTAATTTAATGAATTCCACTGGCCGCCCTCCTAATATCCCTTTCTATTAAAGCTTATTCGCTTGTCTTTAAAATCATATCACGGATTGGGTAATATTGGGTGAACTGCGGAAGGTGTTAGCTATGAGAATCATTAAGATCCAGCAGAACTGGGCCGCTATGCGAAACCTCAAGCCAATGCCCGGAATGTACTGCTAAATTGTGTTCCGCTAGCTTTCTTGCTTGCAACGAAGAAACCAACTATCCATTGTCTCTCCAGTGGGGTATTGTTTTCTCCGTTATTCAACATTGTAGGGACACTATCCTGGTGACCTCTTTCATTTAATGGTGCTTACCATTACGATAGTCGGGGTAGAACGACCGAAACTTAGGGGAGGTGTCATCCCGACGCTAAAGCTGTTCACCCCCTCTCCATCTAATAAATAAACAGTGGCAATCTAGGATTCAATAATTAAGTCCTAGATACCACTGTCCTTTGAAACAAAAACACGTCATTTAGTCTTTGTATCGCTCATTTCGATCGGATTCCTTCAAATGCGTTTGTTACCAGATCATGCATATAGGAATCATTCAACTCATCCCCGGTTATAAGCAGACGATAAAAAATCGGACCATAAACAAGATCGATACATAATTCAACATCCAGATTCTCTTTCAAATCTCCTCGCTGTATTCCTTTCTCAAAAAGCTCTTTTGCCTGCATGCGTCTCGGCTGGAAAAACCGTTCTCGATATTCCAGCGCCAAATTGGAATCCAGCTGCCCTTCTCCTATTAACTCTTTGATTATGTTTCCCTCTCTACTTGTCAAAAACCTCGTTAAACTGGTCGCGTGAATGAGAATATCTTGAAATGTTGAGCCCGTATCAGGAACAGGTAATCTCACAGTTGCAGCATAAAGAAACCCTTCCATGATGACAGCAGCTTTGTTTGGCCACCATTTGTATATCGTTGCCTTGCTAACTTTCGCTCGCTCCGCAATTTTATCTACGGTGACCGCTTTAAAGCCATCTTCCAGCAAGAGCTCGTAGGATGCGGAAAGGATTGACTTATGCGTTTCTACATTGCGCGGACGCCCTCTTTTTCCTTGCACATTCATCATTCCTCTAAAAATATACTATACGTCTAGTATACTTACTGCGGTTGAAAAAGGAATCGTTATTTGTTATTTACAAAACTAAACGTTCAGTATATTATTTGTTTGTAATAACAAAACTAAACGTTTAGTTTCTATTTTGGTGGTATCTTCTCATGGGATTGGAGGCTTGATATCCCCTACAATCCCACCACTATTTAAAGAAAAGAGTGAGAGTATGAATCCTACGAGAAATAATGCTATTGAAAAGGGTATCCCTACTTGGCTGACCTTACTTCTAGCAACAGCATGTGGCATTATTGTAGCCAATCTTTATTATGCTCAGCCTTTAGTTGGATTGATTCGTTCTTCTATTGGGCTGTCTGCTGGCAGCGCTGGTTTCATAGTGACACTAACGCAAATCGGATACGTTGTCGGATTGCTGTTTATCGTTCCCTTGGGGGATATACTTGAAAACCGAAAGCTGGTTTTCACAGCGTTGCTTTTTACAGCTGGATCTCTCGGTGCTGCGGCTGTGACAAAAGAAGCTACACTATTTCTTATCGTTTCCCTTTTTATCGGGTTGGGCTCAGTCGCTGCCCAAGTTCTGGTACCTTTTGCCTCCTATCTCTCAACAGATGCTACACGTGGCCGCGTAGTTGGTAATGTCATGAGCGGTCTGTTGTTGGGCATTATGCTCTCGCGCCCATTATCGAGCCTTGTAGCGGACGCTTTTGGCTGGCATGCCATTTTTGCCTTGTCTGCAACAGCAGTGTTTATCTTAGCGATCGTTCTGTGGAAGGTGCTACCTACTCGAAATCCGAATTCAGACATAACCTATACAGCCTTGCTTGGTTCCATGTGGCAGCTCCTGGTCACTACACCGATCCTACGACGTCGAGCCGCTTACCATGCCTGTTTATTTGCTACCTTCAGCCTTTTTTGGACAACAATTCCTTTGCTCTTGTCTAGTCCTGCCTTTCATTTTTCGCAGAAAGCCATCGCGCTGTTCGCGCTTGTAGGAGTAGCTGGATCCCTTGCTGCACCAGTAGCTGGACGGATTGCGGATCGTGGCTGGACAAAACCCGCAACTGGGGTTGCTATCATTGCCGTTATCGTTTCTGTTTTGTTGCCTCTCCTATTTCAGTCCAGTTCTATAGTTGGGATCACTGCGCTAGTCGTATCAGCCATTATTTTGGATGCCGGTGTTTCCGCGAACCTTGTGCTTGGACAACGTGAGATATTCTCGTTGGGACCAGAGATTCGCAGTCGATTGAACGGACTCTTTATGGCGATATTCTTTTTCGGGGGTGCTATTGGATCTGCTATTGGTGGTTGGTCTTACGCCGTAGGGGGATGGAATGCAGCTTTATGGATTGGAGTTGTTTTTCCTGTCCTTGCCCTGCTATATTTTGCATCAGAAAAGAAACGGTCTTAAGAAATCGAATACAGTCAACGTCTGTGGCCATTAAATCGATCAGTCCTACTAATATTTTTGTATTTATGTAGCCGGCTTCTCCGTGCTTGTAAACACAGCTAATTGAAACAGCAGCGACCTAAGACCTGAAAAAAAGTCTTTGACTCGCTGCTGTTTTATTAAGCTAGCGTTCCCGATAGCTTAACTTTTTTATTTTATGTCCGATCTAATTGCGCAAAGGCGACGCTATTTTGACCATAATGCTATTCAAAAAAATAATAAGTGCCAGTAAATTGACCAAGGAATAAAAGGAATCCCTACATAAAGTATCCATTTTACACGCGCACTCGTTTGTTGCTTCCTTTGATTTTTCAAACAAGAAATGATGAGCAGGATGATTAATACTGCCGTAATAGTAGCCAATAGCTGAATAACAATCCATAAAAATGGAATGCCGGCAATAACCCATCCTATATCTCTCCCTCCATTCATCCACAGGGAAATAAGATACATCCAGAAACTAAGAATGGAGATCATCCCAGTTAAAGCAGTCCAGCCAGCCAATCTTTGAATGGAAGAAGGAGCCTTTGTTATCTTTTTTAATCGATCCTTTATGGAAACGAAATAACATCCTATAAAAATCAACAGAAAAAGTACTGATATACCTAGTTGAAACCAATAGTAATCATACCAATGGACGGTTGTAAGATCTGTCAGACTATTACTCATTTGTAAAGGTGTTTGTCCAACCGTTTGGGCTACCGGCGGTTGGTCATTAATTACATGAAATAACCATGAGGTCATCGCTTCCGCATAACCTGGATAAAGTGTCTTCAGGGAGACAAAGCCGTCATCTGTGTTGTTGTAAATGGAATGATCTGCACCCTCAATAAACTGTAACACATAGTTTCGATTACCGGCTTTGTCTAAAGCATTTTTGAAAATCTCTGCACTCTCTGCAGGTGGCACTTGTCGGTCTTTGCTACCCCAGATAGCTAAGAATGGTTGATGAATTTTTTGTAATGGGGGAACAGGATTATAGGTCGCTTCTGACCCAGATAGTGAAAACACGACGCCTGCTCCATTGTATACAAGAGAATGAATAGCAGATGTCGATTGGACGCCTTGATGACGCAACCGATTTTCCATATTCCAAGTTTGTTGTTGGGCTGGAGAAATGCCCGGCGCACCACTTGTGATAACAAATGCAATATCATCTGTTTGTGAAGCTGCTAGTGGTGCAACCCAACCGCCTTCACTTAAGCCCCAAACTCCTACTTTCTTATTATCAATATCTGATCGGGTTTGGAGAAATTTCACCCCTGCAATAAGATCTTGGGCTAACAATTCATAGGAACGATTTGTCTTAGAATATCCTTTACTCCTCTTGTTATAAATCAATGTTATGATGCCAGCTCGGGCAAAAACCTCTGCTTCTTTACGAATATCTGTTTGATTTCCACCCTTCCCAGGATCGCCAACTCCAGAACCATGCGCAAGAACAATTCCAGCCTTTCGTCCAACTTGATTAGGAATGAGTACCGTTCCATGTAATGTTTCCCTGTATTCCCCGGTCCCGCTTACAAAAGTAATGGTCTCTTCATGAAAATCAACTTTCTGTTCGTTAGAATTTGCATTCACCATTGATGAGTCTGCGGTAAAAATAAGCATTAGAGCTAGAAGTACTAAAAACACCTGATGTCCTAGTTTTTTTAAAAAGACCATGTCTTTCCCCCTATGTATTTTGCTATTAAACAGTCTTTTGGAATGTACTGGCCTGCAAGCAACCTGACTACTGTGATGTAAATAGACACCCGTCATGTAGTATCCTTAAATTAAATACCACATAAGTTAAAAGTTTGCATAGGACATCCGTCCTTTACATAAAACATAACAACTCCGGGAGGCTACAAATTGAATAAGCGTTTGTGGGAACCCGGCGAACCCCAGTTTTAATTGAACTATTCTATCCGTTTGCATAATGAAGTGGCGGCAGTCTAATACTTTTTTTCTTTAGACATTTTTAATCACTCTACCGACTTTATTTTGCAAATACAATTCTCTCCATAAAGAAAAGCCCTGATTAATTCCTCAGGGCGCTTCATACTTGTAACCTCTATAGTCATAAAACAACACTTTATTGCATTATTGGACGTAGAACAAGGCTATATTGTTCAGACCAATACTTTATTGTAAACGGTCAACAACATTAAACTACTCTCTTACCCTTACTCCACCGTAACACTCTTAGCCAAATTCCGTGGTTTATCCACATCCAGGCCACGAGCGACAGACGCGTAGTAAGCAAGCAATTGCAATGGAATGACGGTCAGAATCGGTGTGAGCATCGGGAGTGTAGTCGGCATGTAAATAACCTCATCCACACTCTTGATCAAATCGTAGTTGCCTTCTGTAGCAAAGCCCAGCACGTGTGCGCCACGCGCTTTGACTTCTACGATGTTGCTCACCATTTTTTCGTAGATGTCTGGTTGTGTTGCCAGAGCGACTACAGGTACATTATCTTCAATCAGCGCAAGAGTACCGTGCTTCAGTTCACCAGCCGGATACGCCTCGGAGTGGATGTAGGAGATTTCCTTCAGCTTCAGAGAGCCTTCCAGCGATACAGCATAGTCGAGGCTGCGGCCGATGAAGAACAGGCTGCTTACCCCTTTTGTGCTCTCTGCAAAATGACGAACCTGATCTGCATCCTCTAGCATAGAAGCGATTTTTGCCGGGATCTCCTCGAGATGATCTACAACCTCAGCAACCTCAGCCGCTGTCATTGTGCCTTTTACCTGCGCCAAGTACAGGCTGAACAGATAGAGGGCTACAACTTGCGAGGTGTATGCTTTGGTAGAGGCTACTGCTACCTCTGGACCTGCCCAAGTGAAGATCACTTCGTCGGACTCACGAGCTACGGAGCTGCCTACCACGTTGGTGATAGCCATGACTTTCACGTTGCTCTTTTTCGCCTCGCGCAGCGCAGCCAGCGTATCGGCTGTTTCACCAGATTGGCTGATTACGATCATCAGCGTCTTGTCCGTGTAGATCGGGTCGCGATAGCGGAACTCGGAAGCGACTGCGACTTCAACCGGTACACGGGTCCATTTTTCGATGACATCCTTACCTACGAGACCTGCGTGCATAGAAGTACCGCATGCCACGATGTAGATGCGATCGTACATCGCCAGCTCGGCATCGCTCATTTTCAGCTCAGGCAAAATCACGCGCTTCTGTTCTGGATCAATGCGAGCACCCATCGTATCACGAACGGCTTGCGGCTGTTCGTGAATTTCCTTGAGCATGAAGGAATCGTATCCGCCCTTCTCCGCTTGTACCAGATCCCACTCGACATGGAACAGCTCACGCTCAATTTTTTCCCCGGTCTCTGCGTGCATCAGTTCCACACCGTCGCGAGTCAGCACAGCCATTTCGCCTTCGTTCAAAATGTACACGTCACGCGTATGCTCCAAAATGGCCGGAATGTCAGAACCGATAAAGCTTTCACCATTACCTACCCCAACAACCAGCGGGCTAGCCAAACGGATGGCTACGAGCTTATCTGGCTCATGCTCGGTCATGATTCCGAGTGCATAAGCACCACGCATGCGCTGTACAGCTCTGCGTGCTGTCGAGACGATATCTCCATCGTACATGTCAGCAAGCAAGTGAGCGATGACTTCTGTATCCGTCTCAGAGGTAAACGTATAGCCTTTTGCCAAAAGCTCCTCTTTGAGTGGCAGGAAGTTTTCGATGATTCCGTTGTGAACAACAGCAAAGGACGATTTTGCATCCGTGTGAGGGTGGGAGTTCTCATCAGACGGTTTTCCGTGCGTTGCCCAACGGGTATGCCCAATCCCCATATTTCCGGTCAATGGATGCGACTCCAGACGCTCTTCCAGCACAGCTAGACGTCCCTGTGCTTTATCCAGCTCCAATCCTCTCTCGTTCACAACAGCGAGCCCAGCCGAATCATACCCGCGATACTCCAGCTTGCGAAGTCCTCCGATAACGATATCTTGCGCTTGTTTAGTTCCAATATATCCAACGATTCCGCACATAATTGAATGGTCCCCTTCCATATGACGGGGGACACAACCCAATGCCAATGGTACGGGGGTGTGCCCCCGCCATTCCACGTTTTATCTATTTATGATTCGTTCTTGTTATTTCATCCGTGGCTATTCTTACGTATCACACGCACGATTTTGTCCATCCGGTCACCCAGATGTTTTGTCCGTGCACTCTGCGGCAGTGATACTGCTGCCGGGAGGTATCCGCCGAATTCTTCGATAAACCTCCACCTCGTCCACTGGGCTCCATGTCGGGCAGCCACAGTGCTGGCGCTTGTCAACAGTCCTTAAAGCTTACTGGCAATCGTCCTCTTCCCCGCTCCTCCCCCTTTGTCTTCTTAGAAACGAATTGTGCATATGCATATGCACATGAACACTGTACCACAGATCTCTGTAAGCGACAATATTCTTCGTCATTTACATGTATGCAAAAGGGAGTGGCATCGCACCACTCCCTCTCCATTATTTTTTTACACGAGTTCTTGTTTCACTACATCCACGATCCGGTGAACCAGACCTTCCAATTGAGAAGCGTCTGGACCTTCTGCCATGACGCGAACGATAGGCTCTGTTCCGGATGGGCGTACCAGTACACGTCCATTTCCAGCCAGCTCTTCTTCTACTTCGCGGATCGCTTGCTCGATCGCCACGTTTCCATTGAGCTTGGACTTGTCCTCAACGCGTACGTTGATCAGCAGCTGCGGATACTTGACCATCACTTGTTTCAGCTCAGACAAAGGCTTGCCCGACTCCTTGATGATGTTCAAGAGCTGCAGGCCAGTCAACAGGCCGTCTCCTGTCGTGTTGTAATCGAGGAAAACGATGTGTCCGGATTGCTCGCCGCCGAGGTTGTAGCCACCACGCAGCATCTCCTCGACCACATAGCGATCCCCTACAGCCGTTTTCGTTGTATTGATGGAGCATTCCTCCATCCCTTTGAAAAAGCCCATATTGGCCATTACAGTCGTTACGATGGTGTTGTTGTTCAGCTTCCCTTTTGCCTTGAGCGCACGTGCACAAATCGCCATAATGTAGTCGCCGTCGATGATTTCCCCATTCTCATCTACCGCGATACAGCGATCCGCATCCCCGTCAAAGGAAAGACCCAGGTCTGCTTTATGCTTCAGTACCTCTTCCTGCAAACGCTCAGGATGGGTAGAGCCACACTGTTCATTGATGTTGACGCCATTTGGGTTAGCCCCAATCGTAATCACTTCTGCATCCACATCAGCAAACAGACGAGCTGCTAGCGAAGAAACTGCCCCATTCGCGCAATCAAGCACGACCTTCAAGCCGTCAAATCGTTCGGAAACTGTACTTTTCAAGTGAGAGAGATACTTTTGTCCTCCCTCCAAAAATTCCAGAACCGTACCAATGAGCTCGCCTGTCGGTCTAGGCAATGTGTCTTCTGCCGCGTCTAAGTATTGTTCCACTTCTGCTTCCACTTCGTCGGACAGTTTAAAACCGTTGCTGCCGAAGAACTTGATTCCGTTATCCGGAAACGGATTGTGCGAGGCTGAGATCATGACACCCGCATCTGCACCGAGTGCGCGTGTAAGATACGCAACACCTGAGGTGGAGATAACACCCAATCTGACCACTTCTGCTCCAACCGATAGCAAGCCGGCCAAAAGAGCACTTTCCAGCATTTGACCAGAAATACGCGTGTCGCGGCCGATGACTACTTTTGGTTTCCCTTCTTGCTTGTGTCTGGTGAGAACGTAGCCGCCAACGCGTCCAATTTTAAATGCCATCTCGGGTGTCAGCTGCGTATTTGCCACTCCACGTACACCGTCTGTTCCGAAATACTTCCCCATGTTTGTCCCTCATTTCCTTCCTTGTGCACACAACAGCTTATGTCTACCTTTGCTTGTTCGTGATTTCAATTGTGACCTTCTTCGGTGCGCTTGCTGAGGTCATGATGTAATCAGACTGATTAAAAATGTAGTTTAAAGCTACTTCATAAACACCCGCTGGCATATTGCTCACATCTGCAACTACCTGCAAGTCTTCCTGTCTCAAATTGCCGAGTACCTGCTCGGCGCCTATGACGTCAAAATCGATTGTAGACATTTCTTGACCATCTGTGGATAGCACTTTGGCCTGCATGTCCTCTGAGAGTCCGCTAATGCGGATCGGGATTTTTTCCAAGCGCTTGACTGTAGATGGAACAACCTTGAGCGATACCTTTAAATACTCCGGTTCCACCTTTACGATGTTATCCATTATCGGTATCTTTAGCTCTAATAGACGATCTGATGTAATGTTACTAAGATCAATCTCTGGTCCGGGGTAAGTGGTCGCTTTCAAAGCGTCAATCACTTCCTTTGGCCCGAACACAGTCACTTCATCCACATTCATATCCACACTAGCCAAACTATAGCCATTTGGCATTTCATTCGTCAAGTTTAATTTGATCGGCACCTTGACGAACGGACTTGTTACTGGGATGTTCACTTCCACGGTGAGTGGCACCACATCGGCTCCTTGTATCACATTCCCCGACTTGTCCACTACTTTGAGTGGTACTGTAGTCTTAATTGCTGATGTAGCCCCTTCCAGATCGACTGAAGCCTTTACTGCGGCGACCTTGTCTACCTGACTTTCAGGAACCCGTACCAGAGCACGGAATGGCTTTACAATCGGCTCACCTGCTGTATAGCCAGGTGCCACCTGTCCCAGCATTTCTACAGCGACTTCCCGCTCCACAGTCTTTTTCTCTTCCAGCGTAATTTCCACGATGTTCGGGATAATTCCGACCTTTACCTCATCCGGAAATCCTTTATACTGCACGGGTACCCGGTGTGTTCCTTTGCCTAAATTGGTAGCATCGACATACACTTCATAGGAATCGGCCGGGAATAAATTATGCTTGTAAAAAGGGTTATTGCTCTCCAATGCTACCTTCACCGTTCGCTGCTGCTTCACAACCTGGAAGCGATCCGTATCGTATTTGACATGCAAATTGACACTATCGATCAAAACAGGTTGACTAGCTGCTTCCGGGAGGGTTGTCTGTTCCGTTTCCAGATTGACAACCATCCACATCATGACAGCCAGAAGCAGCGCTACTGCACGTGCAAACCAATGACTGTTCAACCACTTATCCATGTTTTCGCCTCCATTGCCAACGACTTCCCATGGATTTGCTCTTCGACAAAGGCTGGAGCTGTTCCGTCAGCATCTCTGCCAATTGCGCCTCCGTCAGATTGCGATTCATCGAGCCATGCGTGGCAAAAGACACCTGTCCCGTCTCCTCCGAAACGATAATCGAAATGCCATCAGAAACCTCACTCACACCAATCGCAGCACGGTGGCGAGTCCCCAGTTCCTTGGAGATAGAGTTGTTTTCGGACAATGGCAAATAACAGGCGGCTGCCAGGATCACATCCTTGCGCATGATGACCGCACCATCATGTAGTGGCGTGTTCGGAATGAAAATATTGATCAATAGCTCCGAGCTCACGCGTCCATTGATGGCGATACCCGTCTCAACGTAGTCATTTAGGCCTGTTTCTCGTTCGATAACGATCAGAGCCCCGATGCGGCGCTTGGCCATGTATGTAACGGATTTACATACCTCCTGGACGAGACGGTTAACTACATCGTCATCCTGAATACTGCTGGAACGGGAAAAAAGCTTGCCGCGTCCCAATTGCTCCAAGGCACGACGCAATTCAGGCTGAAAAATGATGACGACCGCCAATACCCCGAAGGTAAAAGCTTGTGACATCAACCAGTGCAAGGTTTTCAGCTGGAAGTATTTGCTGAGAAGCCAGGTGATTACGATCACCATAATTCCCTTTAGCAATTGTACTGCGCGCGTACCACGAATGAGCATGATAATTTTATAAATCACGTATGTAACGAGTAAAATATCCGTTCCATACCGTAATAGGTCGCCATAGTCCATGGATATCATAACGAAGCCCCCATATCTCGCTCCATCGCAATAAATCAGTCTATCTCCTGTGGAAAAAGCACGGCTCCACTGCCGTGCTGTCGATAGCTGTACTCTCTATTTTCTCCTATGGCAAAGCTGGAAGCAAGTCATTTCCAATATTTTTCACCTCATACCAGATCCAATCGAAGATGGCTTCAATGGATTCGGTATTTCCAACGACCTGCGCCGTAGATGCCACAAATACTTTCCCCTCTATAGCGACTACATTACCATGTACCTCACCTTGGACTTCAACGTTGCCGTTTCGTACGACCAAATCCCCATCAATGCTGATTCCAGCTGGGACTACAACGACATTACGCTCACGATCTATTTTTAGCTTATCCATATTCGATGAGGATACCTGCAAAATGTTATCTCGGTCAAACCAATTAGCGCATAAACTGCCGGTCATTAAAAAGAAAAAGACCGCTGCAGCCGTTAGGAACGGATGGTTCCGCAACCAGCTCGAAAACAGGTTTTTCTTTGTCGGAGCAGGCAATTGCGCAAGAACACGTGCCGTAAAATCAGAAGAAACATGAATATGTGAAGCACTTTGTACAAAAGCGATGGCCCGCTGCAACTCATGCATATGTTGGCGGCAGCTCACACAAGTCTTCATATGTGTTTGCAAATGCTGATTGGCAAGTTCATCAGTGTCCCCATCCAGATATTCATGGATAAGGCTAATCATATCCCGGCATTCCATCGTGATTTCTCCTTTCTCACATCAATCGCAACTTGCTACGTAAAGCCTCACGCCCGCGATGTATCCTCGTCTTGATTGTAGTAATGGGAAGCTTTACGATATCGCTGATTTCTTGTAACGATAGATCTTCAATATAGCGTAAGATCATAATCGAGCGATACTTGGGCTGCAGATGGGACAGAGCATCCTGTACTGTCTCCTGCAGTTCCTGGGTCACGACTTTTTCCTCTGGCGTTCGTTCGCTAGAGGATAAACGCGAATACCAGTCCATGCCTTGACCTGGTTCGGTTTCTTCATCCAATGAAAAGTCGGGTCGTTTCTTTCGGCCACGGTCGATACATAAATTGGTCGCAATCCGGTATATCCATGTGGAGAACTTGTAGCTGTCATCGTATGAATGCAAATTCGCATAGACACGCAGAAAAGTCTCTTGCGCGATATCTTCTGCATCCTGGCGATTTCCGACCATACGATACGCTAGCTGGAATATCTTGTCTTTATAAATCTCGATTAACTCGGCAAAAGCTTCGCGGTCTCCACGCTTTGCACGCTGAGTTAACCGTTTCTCTACAAAATCCATGCGATCCTCCCCACAATACCGTAATCCTATATACGGATGATACTGCAAATGGTTTCGTATCAAAATGTGTTTGTGAAGATAATTTGTTGGGAAATAGAGGAATATGAACACTTGTTTCCTCAATATATTAGTGATGGCTGCTCTTTTTATCATGACGCTGTAAAGGAGAGAGCGCAATGTCAAAAAAGGATGTTCTCCTCCAGATTGAACAGTTACGAAAAAAACTGAACGATCAGTACAAGGAACAGCGGTCCATTACCCCAGAACTAGTGGAACTAAGTGTACAGCTTGACCATCTATTGAACAAACTGCATCTCCATCCTTAGAATGTACTGCTTTCTCCCACCAATGTAAAGATGCGGAAACGTAAAAAAGAGAGGCCATTTTATGCCTCTCTTTTGTTTCGCAAAAGTATTTTGTTCCTTACAGGAGTTTATCTCCAAATACGGAGCTCATGAGTGCAACCGCCACACGAGCTGTCATGTTTTCGCGATCGAGGATCGGATTTACTTCTACAAACTCAGCTGAACAGAGAATGTCTGCATCAGCGAGCATTTCCAGG
The DNA here is from genome assembly GCF_002897295.1 of Brevibacillus reuszeri. Taxonomy (GTDB): domain Bacteria; phylum Bacillota; class Bacilli; order Brevibacillales; family Brevibacillaceae; genus Brevibacillus; species Brevibacillus reuszeri_A. The sequence continues at coordinate 2,217 of NZ_BEXF01000021.1, read as the reverse complement.
GATACATGACCTTCACGGTACGAAATGCCCCCGATTACCGGTGTACCCACGCCTGGTGCATCATGTGGATCAAGACCATCGAGGTCAAGACTCAAATGCACGCCATCGGTATTTTTGGATACATGAGCAATCGCTTCATCCATGACACGTGCCATGCCGAGCTTGTCGATTTCGTGCATTGTAAATACTTTCATGCCGATACGTTTGATCAATTCACGCTCGCCTGCATCCAAATCGCGTGCACCGATCACTACTACGTTTTCAGGCTTTACTTTCCCTGTGTAACCACCGATGTTTGTTAGACGCTCATTACCATATCCCAGGCTCGCAGCGAGTGGCATTCCGTGGATATTGCCAGACGGAGAGGTGGCACCTGTATTCAAATCTCCATGAGCGTCAAACCAGATGAGCCCCAGATTTTTCACGTGCTTCGCTACGCCAGCAACTGTACCGAGAGCGATACTGTGGTCCCCGCCCAATACGAGAGGAAAACGTCCCCCTTGCATGATGTCGCTTACAACTTCAGCCAGCTTCTCATTGGCTTCGACTACTTCATCCAGATATTTATGATTATCGGTTTCTGTAAAATGGTGAGGACGTGTTACAAAAATGTCTCCACGATCTTCAATATTCAATCCCATTTTTTCTAAACGAGCTACTACGCCAGCATAGCGAATCGCGCTTGGCCCCATATCTACGCCGCGACGATCTGCCCCAAGATCCATTGGTACGCCCACAATACTAATGTTTTTGTTCATAATAAGTGCCGCACTTCCCTTCGCTCATTCTTGCTTCTACGCTTTTATTGTAGCCTCGAAAAGGGATATGACTCAACTCGACAGGAATTTGCATAAATAACCTCCAAAAAGGGATGCGGAGCCCTTCCTGGAGGTTATTTTCGTGAGCATAAAAAAACGAGCGACCATAGTGGTCACTCGCTTATCGTTTAATTATGGAGCGGGTGATGGGAATCGAACCCACGCGACCAGCTTGGAAGGCTGGAGTTCTACCATTGAACTACACCCGCAAAGAAACTCAAAAAAAGGCAACAAGTGTAGGATTAAAACTGGTCGGGAAGACAGGATTCGAACCTGCGACCCCTTGGTCCCAAGCCAAGTACTCTACCAAGCTGAGCTACTTCCCGACATTATTTTTGTTGTGGGGCCCCCGAAAAGTACTCGGAGTACACTACCACGCTTCACTTCACTTTTTGGGGTAAAGTGGCGTGCCCTGAGAGATTCGAACTCCCGACCTTTTGATTCGTAGTCAAACGCTCTATCCAGCTGAGCTAAGGGCACATGTTTTGGGGTAAAAACTGGTGAGCCATGAAGGACTCGAACCTTCGACCCTCTGATTAAAAGTCAGATGCTCTACCAACTGAGCTAATGGCTCTCATAAATGGCTGGGGTACTAGGATTTGAACCTAGGAATGACGGAGTCAAAGTCCGTTGCCTTACCGCTTGGCTATACCCCAATGTGCCAAAAATAAAAAATGGTGGGGAGAGACGGATTCGAACCGCCGAACCCGGAGGGAGCAGATTTACAGTCTGCCGTGTTTAGCCACTTCACTATCTCCCCATTTTTCACTTAAAAGTGGTGGAGGCTGACGGGATCGAACCGCCGACCCTCTGCTTGTAAGGCAGATGCTCTCCCAGCTGAGCTAAGCCTCCACGATCCCCAAACAGTTGTTGGGGCCCCCGAAAAGTACTCGGTGTTGCTACGAAGCTTCACTTCACTTTTTGGGGTAAAGTATGGTGACCCGTAGGGGATTCGAACCCCTGTATGACAGCGTGAAAGGCTGCTGTGTTAAACCGCTTCACCAACGGGCCATTTTAATTAATACGGGTCCCCCGAAAAGTACTAGGACTAATCTGCGAAGATTCACTTCACTTCTTGGGGATTTTTCTGGTGCTCCCGACAGGAATCGAACCTGCGACCTCTTCCTTACCATGGAAACGCTCTACCGACTGAGCTACAGGAGCATCAATGGCTCCTCGGGACGGACTCGAACCGCCGACCGATCGGTTAACAGCCGATTGCTCTACCAACTGAGCTACCGAGGAACGTTGAAGGTCATTCCTTCAAAACTGAATACGCATGCTTGCTAAGAGTGTGTGGATAAGTCCTCGACCGATTAGTATTCGTCAGCTCCACGTGTTACCACGCTTCCACACCGAACCTATCAACCTCATCGTCTATGAGGGGTCTTACCAGCTT
>NZ_BEXF01000020.1 GCF_002897295.1 Brevibacillus reuszeri | reverse complement strand
GAGGTTTGCCGCCAACTTCCTTCAGATTCCACCTCACGGTGGACACCCTTGTCTTAGGCTAATGGTTACTACTGCCTTCACCATTCGGGACTTTAACCCTAGAGATAACGCCCATGCTGGGCGCACACGCTAAAAGACCGGAAGCGAATTCCGGTCTTCATTCTATAATTCACGTATTTCGTTTCAACTGCTCTTATAGCTGAGACTTCAGCCATTCATTCAACAGCTTTGCATCCTCAATCGCTCGCTTATCCCCTAAAATATCTCCTCGCTTATTTCCCTCGCCGATGAGATAGCCTTCATAGGTTGTTCCTACAAAGGACAAGACGAATTGGAATTGCTGGATCAGCGGAAGTCCTTTTAGACGAGGTTGATCGCCGCCTGTCGTGATCACATAAGCGCGCTTTTGCCCCATCGATTCTTTGAAAGAATAGCGCTTATCCCGCAAGCTTTGTGACCAGCGATCCACAAAATTTTTCATGTAGCCAGACATGCCGTACCAATAGATCGGAGTGGAAAAAATGATAAATTCATGCGCCATCACAGCTTCGATCACTTCATCATAATCGTCTGCAACGGAAGCGAAGCCGTCTGCATCATGTCTTTGATCGTGAATCGGGCGAATCTCCTTTTCTCGCAAACGAATGCTTGTATGAGGGACTCCCTGCAAAGCCAAATTGGTCAATTGCTCGGTGTTTCCTTCATCTCTTGAGCTGCCATGCAAAACGAGAATCTTCAATTCCAATCACTCCATTTCCATTTTTCCCATCTGTTTTCTCACCTATATTGTATAAGAAAACCTCTATCGAGGCATCCTCAAGGAGGAGCGACCGCGTTTAGCGGAAATTTTTCATGCGCTCCAGAATTTTTAAGCGTTCGCGCTTATAAATTCTTATACGTTCAAAAAACCCTCCGGCAATCTCTACCAGAGGGCTACACTTACGACTTACGATATAGAAGCACTAGTTTGCCGGTTCGCGTGTTGATACAGCTTCCATGCGAGCGAAAAGCCGACGATCAAAAGCGCAGCGGAAAGGTAATACACCGCTCTCGTTCCCAGCATTTCCGCAAACGCTCCCATGATCAGAGACGAGACTCCAAATACCATCATGTCAATCGTCCCTTTTGCCGACAATACATACGGCAATGCCGATTCCTCTGTTTGCTGCTGCAGTATCGTCTGTTTACTGACCAGGAACATTTCCAGAAAAGGTCCTAGCAAAAAGGAAAACAGAAGGGCAACCAACGGATTCGTGCTGCTACCAAAGGCAAAGGTAATCAAGCTTGAACAAATGGTCCCAATCGCAATCGCCTTATACAGATGACGCTTGAGCCGATGAGCGAGCATTAGCAGCACACTTCCGCCAGCAATTGCTCCGAGCATGTAGCCAGCGTTGATGTATCCCCACCATGCCTCGCTACTTCCCAATTCATCAAGAACAAAAGGCAGCAATATCGCCGCAATCCAAGCTGCACCTGACATCCCAACTACGATATCCATGGCAACCAGCAGCTGCAGTGAGGGCGTATCCCGGATGATTCTCCAGCCTGTGAGCCAATTCGATTTAGCCTGCCGTGGTTCGGACTGGCTGTCTTCTTCCTTTTTGCCATCCTTTGCAGGAGCAACACCTAGCATCGCTACTGTTGCCACCACATAAGCTCCTACTGTTCCTAAAAGAACTACGCTTGCCCCCAGCCATGCAACAAGCAGCCCTCCTGCCGCCCAACCAGCAAAATGTACCGTTTGATCTGAGGTTGCCAAAAGTCCATTCGCCCGCATCAGCTCGGAACGATCAACCAATCGTGGGACGAGGGCGTTGCGGGCTGGATTTGCCCAACCATCCATAAAGGCAATCATAGCCGCAAGTCCGAATAACAGCCAGATCACCAGCTTTTGCTCGCCTACTCCCATCGCCACGACAAAAGAAGCGATACCCAGCAAAATCGTCTTGAGCCCCTGAGACAGCACAAGCATCCGCTGCAGGGACAAGTGCTGGAAAACCAACGGAGCGAGGAAGCTGCTCAGTGACTGTGACGTCACGTTGACCACTGGAATAAAAGCAGTGTACATCACAGAGTTAGTAGCCGCGTACATGACTGAGATAAACGCGACAATATAAAAAACATCCCCCAGATTGGCCAGAGTCTGACCCGCCCAGAGGCAAATAAACCGTCTATTCCACACGGCGTGAAACCTCCTGTCGGCTCAGGACTTTATTTAATTGTCCTGTTGGAATAAAAAATTAGTTCCACCGACAACTCATCACAATGGAGGTGCACCTCGCTTGCTTCAAATTTCTCTCATTATATTCCAGAATCTGTCTGATGCATAGATTTGTTTTTAAAAAAACTGTAGTACACCCATCCGGCATTGATAAACAAAAACGCACTGGTCATGAAAAAGACCCCGCTGATGCTTACATACCCCGCCAGAAAACCGCCAATCATCGGCCCGAGCATGCTGCCAATGCTGACAAAGCTGTTATTGTAGCCGTACACGCGACTCACCATGTGTACAGGTGTCGCTCGCCGCAAGAGCGAATTGACGGAAGGCAAAAGTCCACCAAGTGACAGACCAAGCAGGAATCTCAGCAGTACGAGCTGCCACACGGTAGCAACTAGCCCTTGTGGAATAAACAGGATCGCCGACATCAGCAAGGCGCCGAGGAGCACCTTTTGTGAGCCATAGCGGTCTCCCAATCTTCCTAATCGAGGAGAGGCGAAAACGTTGGCAACCCCCATCGCAGCCTGCACGAGACCTGCCCACAACGCTACTTTGGCTCCTTCTGAGCCTAGCAGCTGTGCAATATAAATCGGCAGAACAGGAATAATGCTGAACAAAGCAAACTGAATCATGACGGTTACAAAAAAAAGCGCAGGCAGCTCTTTGGACGAAAAGATCATTTGAAAATCTTCACGCAGGCTGGAACGATCCTTTTTCTCTGGCGGCACGAAGTTTTCTTTTACAGTAAAAGTAATCACCAGCGTAGCAAGCAAAAGCATGCATCCAGTGATGACAAAAATCATCCGAAAACCGATCCGCTCTGCCAAAAGTCCACCAAACAGCGGACCCATAATCGTTCCCGCGGTAATAAACGATTGCAGCATCCCCTGTGCCCAGCCAATTTGTTCTTTTGGCACTGAAGATGCGACGAGCGCTGTACTCGCGGGAATAATACCTCCAACCAGACCGTTGATTAAACGCAGAGCCAACAGCTGCCATAAGCTCCCGGCAAATCCCGTCAGTGCCACTGTAATCGACATAAAATAGCCAGAGCGCAAAATCATGATCTTGCGCCCGTGCTTGTCAGCCAAGTTTCCCCAAATTGGGGATACGAGACCTGCCGTCAAAAAGTTGGCTCCGAAAATGATGCCTGCCCAAGCAGTTACTTCATGCGGATCCTCTATCCCGAAATCTTGCTGAATGTACAGAGGTAAAAAGGGCATGATCATGCTCATCGCTACCATCACGACGAACAATGACCCACATAAAACATACAAGTTGCGGCGCCATATCTCCATCGGATTCCCCCCGTTCCCTCTGCTTAGCTTTTACGTTACTTCGTCTGTTGCATTCCCTAAATCTTGTACACTCCACAGGCCATGATAAACGCCCCTTTTTTCGAGTAATTCCTCATGCTTACCCTGCTCTACGATTTGCCCTTCTTTCATCACAATGATTTTATCTGCGTGGGTAATCGTCGATAAGCGATGCGCGACGATGATGGTCGTCCGCCCTTTCGTCAATCTCGATAACGACTCCTGAATCGTGTGCTCGGATTCCAAATCGAGGGCAGATGTCGCTTCATCTAAAATCAGAATGCCCGGATCACGCAAAAAGACACGCGCGATGGCGATCCGTTGCTTTTGTCCTCCGGAAAGCTTGACACCCCGCTCCCCCAGCTCCGTATCGTAGCCATCGGGCAGGGCTGTAATAAAATCATGCGCATGTGCTGCTTTCGCTGCTTCATAGACAGACTGATCGTCTGCATCCGGATTGCCCATTAATATATTTACTTTTGCCGATTCACTAAACAATATATTGTCTTGTTGAACCATCCCGATGTGATTGCGCAAATTCCGCTGCTTGACATCCCGAACGTCAACACCATCAATCGTAATTCGTCCCTCTGTCACATCCCAGAAGCGCGGCAACAGACTGATCAGTGACGACTTCCCGCCACCGGACATGCCGACAATCGCTACCGTCTCGCCCGACTCAATCGTTAAATCGACATTTTGCAGGACAAGTGGTCCTTCTTCCCGATAGCGAAAGGAAACATTCTCAAAGCGAATTTCTCCTCGGATTCGTTTGGTTGTAGGATCAACAGGCAGCTCGCCTGCATTTGGCTTGTCGACAATGTCATAAGCCTGATCGATAAATTCAAACATCCGGTCCATCGAGGCAATCGCCTGTGTCAAAACCGTGCTTGAGTTGACCAACCGTCTCAGTGGCGTATACAGCCGATCCAAATACGCATAAAACGCAACCAGCGTCCCTACACTCATGTTTCCCCCGATCACCTGATATCCTGCATAGGCGATGACAAGCAGGGGCGCAATATCCGTAACCGTATTGATCACGGAGAAGGTTCGGGCATTCCAGCGCGTATGAGTCAGAGCTTTATGTAGAAAATGATTGTTTTCTTTGGCAAATTCCTTGCTCTCATGCTCTTCCAAGGCGAAGCTGCGAATCAGAGACATGCCATTCACACGCTCATATAAATGTCCCTGCAAATGCGCCAATGCGGCTGATCGGTCCTTTGTCAGCTGACGTAAGCGCTTATAAAAGAATTTGACAGAAATGCTGTACAACGGAAATACAACGATGGCGACAATCGTCAGCTCAACATCCATGTAAAACATGATCCCCAGCGTCATGACGATCGTGATCGTATCCAGCCATAGATTCATCAATCCTGTTTCCACAAAGCTTTTGGTCGATTCGACATCGTTGATCACGCGAGAAATGACTTCACCAGTCTTGGTGTTGTTGTAGTAACGCATCGAAAGTCTTTGCAAATGCGAGAACAATTGATTCCGAATGTCAAACAAAATACGGCTGGATACCCACTGCGCGTAATATTGCCGGATGTATTCCACCGGAGCGCGAACAACCGTAAACAACAAGAACGTGCCAAGCATCAGCCAGAAAAGCTGCGTGAGTTTTTCCTCTTGAGGAAGGGGACTGGGCAAAAGATCGTCAATTACGTACTTGATGAGAAGCGGCAGGGCCAGCGGAATCGAAAATTTTATAATGCCAATGAAAACGGTACCCAGAATCTGCTTCCAATAAGGCAACACATATGCCATGTAGCGGCGTATGCTCAAGCATCATACCTCCTTTGCAAACAAGGAAATCCCTCCCCCGAATTTACGGGAAAGGGATTATTCCTCATCGTCTCGTACTAAAAGATAACGCTCGTACCAACGCTGGACGAAGCCGCTTTGAAATGGACCACGACGTGCGCTGACCCAATCCAATACTTCTCGCAGCGCTGTCTGTACTCTTTCCACGACAAACGGAGGGTAGTTCATCTGTCTGGAATGCAGCAGAAACTCCTCTTCATCGAGAATCGAATACGTCATGTCGGGAAACACTTTCACGTCGAGATCATAGTCTATGTAGCTGAGCAACTGACCCTTCATGCTAAAGGGTGAACCAAGGTTGCAATAATAGTAAATGCCGTCGTCGCGAATCATGGCAATGGTATTAAACCACTGTCCTCGACCGAATGTACATATGGCCGGTTCGCGCGTACGCCACTCCCGTCCGTCTGCTTCTGTCACCTTGACCCGATCATTTCCCCCAATCACCACCGCATCACTGGTATGAATCAGCGTGGATTTGTCCCATATGCGGTGCAACGAATGGTCGTGTTTATAGCTTTCAATGCGGATATTGGAGCCCGGAGTTGGTGACATGACTCTCCCCTTTCTTCTCTTCTCTATCTGAATGGGGACAAGCCTCCTTAAGAAGAGAGCTTTTTGGAAAGTGTAACATATTTTTGTACTTCATAGCCAAGCGAAAGGTAAAACGGAAGGACTTCGGGATTAGCCTGGTTGACCATAATCAGAACGTTGTTGACGCCTCTTTGCTTGAACCGTTTTTCAATCGCGGCAACGAGTTCGCGTCCTATGCCACTGCCTTGCATCTCTGGTAGAACGGCAAGTCGGTAAAAATAAGCACGCGCTCCATCAATGGTGCCTACTACAACTCCGACAACCTTTTCTTCCATTTCTGCAACCATAACCAGATCGCTGTCCCATGCCAGCTGTTGGGCCAAGTCGTTCAACGACTCCGTCTCCGATTGGTCCAAACCCGTTTCCTGCCAAATCCTTGTGATAGCCGAATAGTCACCGAGTCGAAACGGACGAATCAGCATACGTTGCCTCCTTCGTAGCCTTCTTGCTCTATTGTACAACACTTGGACAACTTTGTCTTGTGTGGTAACACGTCAAAGTCTCCAACTCCAAGCTTTCGCATAAGTAAAATTTTAGGTCAAAAGAGAAATTCCGCCGTCTACAATCAGCGTTTGTCCACGAACCATCCATGCCTTGTCTGAGAGTAAAAACATAACTGCATTCGCCAAATCTTCCGGTTCTACGATACGACCAGCAGGAGTACGCTCTGCGGAGCTGCCGAGCAATTCTTCGCGATTCGGGAAATGCTTGAGAGCATCTGTATCTACTGCGCCACCGGAAACGGCGTTGACGACAATGTTATGTGGAGCGAGCTCAACAGCCAGATAACGAGTGATCGCTTCTACCGCTGCTTTGGACACGCCTACTGCTGTGTAGTTATCCAGAACACGGATGGAACCAAGGCTGGATAGGCTGACGATTTTTCCCCCGTTGCCACCCTTAATCATTAGCTTTGCCGCTTCTTGCGCACAAAACAACAGTGCTTTACTGTTAATTTCCATCGTCCAATCCCAGTGGCTTTCTTCCAGCTCCATCAATGGACGAAGAACACCAGATGCCGCATTGTTTACAAATACGTCCAGGCGACCGAATTCCTGATCGATTTCTGCGAACAGCTCCTTGATTTTTGCCACATCACCTACGTTAGCTTTAATCAAGTGCACACGTGCACCCTTTGCTTCCAGCTCAGCTGCTGCTTCTCTCGCCGCAGTACGGTTACGGAGATAATTCAGGACGAGATCATAGCCCTGTTCAGCCAATTGCAGAGCAATTGCTTTACCGATTCCTCTCGTTCCCCCGGTTACTAATGCTACTTTTTTTGTATTCATAAAAGTATTGCCTCCTAATCAGACCAACTATTAACAGCAGGTACTAATACTTAAAACCACTCATTTATTATACAACTCCCGTTCGGCTTTTTCTACAAGTGCCGTTTTTGAAACAACAAAGGCCCATGAGAATAAAGATTCATGGACCCAACAAATGCTATCATTATTCATCTACTCCATCTTGAAACAGTCTTTGTAACTGCGCTTTATCTGCGTCACTTAATAAGTGGTCTGCCATCGGCAACAATACGTTTTCTTCTTTAAAGAAATGCTGCAACAAAATTTCCACAGATATCCGCAAATGGTGGAGAGCAGTTGTTATTTCCTCCTGCTCATTCCTTCTTCCTTTTTCAACTAAGCGCAGAAACAACGAGATGTGTTCTTTTGCTTGCCTATGCTCATATTCCATTACCGCGATTGGTCCCATATCCCGTCCAATATAGCCTCCCAATATTGGAAACAGTCTTTCTTCCTCACACCTGAAGTGTTTGTCTAGTTCCATGAGAAAGGAGGAGGCTATCTCGTGAAGTTCCGTTAAGCGTTTCGTGCAAGAAGGTTCTGCTGACTGCCCCAGTTCCTTTGCCAAGCCTGCCAGTCGATTTATCTTCTCTCCCAAGGACCGGTGCTCTTCTTTCAATTTTTGCAGAGGCGGACATAACTTCTTCCCGCCCCTAAACACCTGCATCATCCCCATGCATCCCCAATGCTGTTGTTCCATAGATCTCCCCCCTTCTTCCACCAGCGATATCTAGAAATCAGACCGGAACGACATAAAAGGGGCTAGGATTTTATGGCCTGACTCTTTTTCTTGCCCTAGGGTTAGCTCCAAAAGGAAACGCGATATTCCAATTGTCCCTGATTGTCACGGGCAACCATAAGGACACCGAAATCTTCTTCGGAAAAAATCACAGGACCATTCAGGAGGGGAATCGCAACAAACTGACAGGGATTAAAATATAGCCGCAAATGCTCTTTGTCTTCTGTAAACTCCCATTTTGCCAGATGCCTTTCCATGATAGGTCGAGCATGTGATTCGGCATCATCAGCCAAATCGTGAATGAGAATCCCCATTTTTTTATCCACCCACGCGGGTAGTGCTTGGTGAAGTACGTTAATCATTTTCCTCCTCCTCGCCTATCCCCAATGGTTTTGCCATACACAATCCAGGCCAACGGGAACAGGATTACCGTGGCGCCGCTAAACAACAGAACATGGATATACCTCTGAGCAAAATACATATTTACCGTGTACTGCGTGCAAACAATGCTCGCAAACAAGATCAATGCCAAAAGGATTACACCACTATAGCTGCTCTTCATATCGTTTCACCCCTACAGCGTATACCGCCCCATCTTTCTCTTGTAGGACAATTTCTGGCAGCGGTCTTCTGGGAGGGCCAGCGAGCGGCTGTCCTGTCGCTACATCAAATTTCCCGTGATGGCATGGACATAACAGTTCCTTTTCCTCCCGATCCCAAAATACCGGACAGCGCAGGTGGGTGCATGCATTTTGATATGCCTTAAATTCTTGTTCTTTCACGCGCACCAATAGCGCTGTGTCATGCTCACTCGGATAGGCAAATTCGACAGCTTCTCCAACTTTTATTTCAGAGAGATTCGCAATTTTGTGTTTCGGATACGCTTGTTTGGATGGACTCACTAGCTCTTTGGCAGCCAAGGCTCCCCATGGCAGTGTCGATACCGCAAAAAGACCAGCTGCGCCAACCATTGTTTTCATAAAGCTTCGTCGATCCAAACAGCGCTCGTTGGAACGATTGATGTTATGGGTATAGTTGTCATCCTTCAAAGGAATTTTGCTGGAGTTCTCGTTGTTCTCCATAACGCACAGCTCCTTTCTAGAATAGCTTTTGTTTGCCTTGCAGAATGCCAGGCAGGCTGATTTTCACATTTGTTTCGCCTTCCATCGCGTCCGGCGAGTGGCTGGCTGTCCATTTGCCATTGGCCAGAGGGACTTGTGCCTGCTTTTCTTCCAGTTCCGCCTCGCTAATCCACTGCAATGTGTTGGTAGGGCAAACTGATGCGCACATCGGCGGTATCCCCTCTTTCGTCCGGTCATAACAAAGATCACACTTGTACATGAGATTTTGCTCTTCATCAAATTTGGGAATCCCATATGGGCAAGCGATCGTACAGTTTTGACAACCAATACATTTTTCTACCAGGGCTGACAAAACAGCACCGTTATCTGCGATTTGAATCGCCTGAGCAGGACAGCTGCGCGCGCAAGCCGGATTGACGCAGTGAAAACACATGAGAGGAATCGTCTGTCTGTTGATAAACGGGTTTACTTCCAGTACGTAGTTTCGGTTTCGGTTGTCATGCCCGCCACATTGCGTACACGCCGCCAGACAGCTTCGGCAACCGATACAGTTGTCCATTTCGATATATAAAACCTGTTTACCCATGGCGAACTCCTCCATGTTTGTGCTTGATGATTTGCGCTGCGCACGCTTTAAATTCTGGCATTTTGCTGTACGGGTCCAATGCCGGATTGGTTAGCAGATTGATAGATTCCGCTTTTCCCCAATGGTAGGGAACAAACAGCGTATCCTCACGAATCGCCTCGATGATTTTTACACGGTACTGCGCTTCTCCCCTTCTCGTTTTCAGCGTCACCAGTTCATCGTGCTCAATCCCATAACGGTGAGCCGTCTTTGGATGGACCTCTAGAAGAGGATCAGGATACATGGCTTTCAAAAACGGGATTCGTCTCGTCTGGTTACCGGACAAGTAGTGAAAAACAACACGTCCTGTCGTAAGCCGCAGAGGGTATTCCTCGTCAGGCTCCTCCGCAGGGGGGCGGTAGGGTAGTGCACATATTTTTGCTTTGCCGTCAGGGTGATAAAATTTCTTATCCAGGAACAAATGAGGCTGTCCTTCGTCATCCTCCGTAAGACACGGCCAGAAAACACCGTTGCGCTGCTCAATTTTCTCATAGGTGACACCGTAGTAGTCAGCGACCCCACCTCTGGAGACCTGACGCAATTCATTGAATATATCAAGTGGTGACTTCAAATGTTCGAAGTATTGCCCGCGCCCCATTCTTTTCGCAATTTCAATCTGGATCCACCAGTCTGGCTTTGATTCAGCGTACCAATCCTGTGCTTGACGGTGACGAATGATACGCCCTTCCAAATTGGTTGTTGTTCCATCATCCTCCGCCCAGGTTGTCACTGGCAGTACAACGTCTGCATATTCGGCTGATTCGGACAGGTAAAAATCACAGCAAACCATAAAATCCAGACTCTTCATTGACTCCCGTACATGGTTTAGATTCGGGGCGCTTACCACCGGATTCGAACAAAGCAGATAAAGTCCTCGTATGGTTTTATCCTTCATAAGCTGGAACATTTCATAGGCAGACACACCTTTTTGCGGCATTTCCTCCACAGAGATGCCCCAGGCACAAGCTATCTCGCGCACATGCTCGGGATTATCCATCTTTCGGTAGCCTGGCAGTTGGTCGGCTTTTTGCCCATGCTCCCGACCTCCTTGTCCATTGCCTTGACCAGTAAAGGTAGCCACGCCTGATTTTGGCCGGCCTATTTTGCCTGAGACCAGCGCCATATTGGTATAAGCAGATACGTTGTCCGTCCCTTTGGACTGCTGTTCCACACCGCGACAAAACATCACGATAGCCTCTGGGGACCTGCCGTATATATCTGCAGCTCGAATCAATTTGTCCACATCGATCCCTGTTATTTCACTCACATACTCAGGGGTAAAGGAAGCGACTAATGCCTTCGTATCCTCAAAACCGTTTGTATGATTCCGAATAAATCCTTCGTCTATATGTCCGTTCTTGATAAGCAGATGAACCATTCCGTTTGCCAGTGCCAAATCAGTGCCTGGACGCAGGTCTAGATGGATATCTGCTCGCCTAGCCAATGGCGTTTCTCTTGGATCGGCCACAATCAAATAGCCGCCCCGGTTTTGCACTTCCCAAATACGAAACATGCTTGTAGGATGGCATTCAGCCGCATTCGAACCTGCGATAAACAAGCAGTCCGTCTGATGAATGTCAGTCCAGGGAACAGTAGAACCGCGATCGATCCCCAGACTGCGATTAAATCCTGCCGCAGCGGAAGACATGCAGAAGCGACCGTTGTAATCGATATAGCGAGTTTGCAAGCCGACACGCGCAAATTTTCCAGTAAGATAGCATTTTTCGTTAGTCATGGAAACGCCAGAATAGACGGACAGTGTATCTTTGCCGTATTCACTTTGCAATTTCTTGAATCTGGAGACGATTAAGTCCAGCGCTTCCGCCCATGTCGCTTCCCGAAAGCCTTCTGCTGTACCCTTTAAGGAAGCATCTGTACGAATCAACGGCCGCTTTATCCGATCCGGATGGTTCACTTGTTGATAGGCCGTAACTCCCTTTGGACACAGCTTCCCCAGATTGACAGGGAAATCGTAGCGTGGCTCCACCCCGATAATCTTGTTCGCCTTTGTATCTACCCGCAAATTCATCCCACACTGCATGCCACAGTAACTACAATGCGTGCTTACCAATTTCTCGTTAGGATGTGTCTTGTTTTCAATGGCTTTAAAAAATTTATCCTTTAGCATGTTGATTTGCCTCCCTGACATCGATCTCGTGCGTAGGAACTCCTGTGAAGCGGAACATGCGGTATTTTCTGCGGCACGGCAAGCAGAGCTCAGCCAAGTGGAACCTATTTTCCATATGGAACACCATCTCGTTTTTCCCCAGCACGTTGATCACGTCAGCTGATTGTTCAGCCGAAACGAAGCCAGTCTGGCACACTTTGCATTTTTTCATTTCCTGTTCTGCATAATGCTCACGATAATTTCGGGCAAACACACTCATCGGTCGGAACGGGATATGGGCGAGCTTCCCGAATGGTAAATAGATGAGGGTAAGAATGACAGAGAATTGATGGATTACCGTCATGATCGGGTGTCCAAAGCCCTCAAGGAACAGATTGCTTGCCGTTAACAAAAGCCCAGTAACGCTGACAAACAACAACAGATAGAGAGGCAGAAAATCGTAGAAAAAGGTTTGTTCAGCTCTCGCCTGCATGTTCTTGATTCTGCGATACAAAGCCATGACCACACCGCCAATAACCATGAAGGCAGTGATGTTCAGCGCATTGTAAAAGAGAAAGGCGATCCACCCATCCGCCAGTACAGTCAATACATTTACACCCATAAAGACGACCTGATAGTACCCGTTATCCGCCATCGTAAAATACATCCAGCCAAAAACTAAAGGGAACGTGACTAGTGCTGACAAAACACAGCCCCATCCGAGCAAAATGTGCTGTGTCCAGCGATACCATCCCCGATTCCAAATAAAGCGATAGACGGCCAGATGATCCACCGCTGTATTTGGTGTGCTTTTCCGAAATAGCAGCCGCAAACCCTTTTTCAGAATAATATTGGTTGGAGGACGATCTGCCCAAGCGGAAAATCGATAAAGAAAGCCTCCGATAAAGACAAGCGTTCCCACCATATATCCGTACAACGCAAGGTCTATATGAGCGAAAAAACGTGTTCCCACGTAAGACAACACAAACAAACAAGAGACGATGATAAAAGCCCGCTTCGCCACCTTGGAAGCAAAAATACGATCCATACTACACCCTCCCTGCGATTATTCGTTTTCATTCCCTTCGTTCGAGAACATTGTAGCAATCGGCAACATCAAGGGTTGTGATGTATCTCACACCTGCTCCCACCTCATCATGATTTCTCTATTCATCTCGTGAATAAGGGATGATATAATGTAGGCGGCTTCGTTATTTTTTCCTGTGAAAAAGGGAGGGCCACATGAACGGAAATAGTGCTACTTTCGCGGAACAGATCACTCCCGATTTTGTTAAAAGCCTCGAGACCTTGGCGATTAAAAAGAATTTTGATCCCGGTGCTGTCTTATTTTTCGATGGAGAGCAAGCTAACCAGTTATTTTTAATTAGCACGGGCCAAATCAAGATGACTAAGACTACCAATGATGGCAAAGAACTGACACTGCAAGTATTTGGTGCAGGTGAGCTTGTCGGCGTCTCTGGACTTTTTGAGACTGAATTGACATACACCTCTACTGGCACCATGTTGATGGCTAGTGAAGTGTGGATAATCCCTCGTCAAGGACTAGAAAAAATGCTGATTAAAAACGGCCAATTTTGCGTAGAGTTCCTGCGTTGGATGGGACTCATGAACAGGCGAATGCAGTCCAAGTTTCGTGACCTGCTTCTCAATGGCAAGATCGGCGCTCTTTATTCCACTTTAATCCGTATGAGCAATACGTACGGCAAGCCCCATCCTGATGGAATACTCATTGACCTTTCCCTTACCAATCGTGATTTGGCCCAATTCATTGGTCTGACACGAGAAAGTGTTAACCGAATGCTGTCCGATTTGAAAAAACAGGACGTCATTGATCTGCTCCCCCAAGGACATATTTTGATAAAAGACATTGCCTATATAAAAGCAGCCATCTATTGTGATGATTGCCCCCCTGATATTTGCCAAATGTAAGAAAACCTCTATCGATGCTTCTCCAAGGAGGAGCGACCGCGTTTAGCGGAATGTTTCACCGAAGTAATGCCGGGAGCGAACGCTGAGGCACCTTGACATGCGCTCCGGAATTCATAAGCGTCACGCTTATAAATCCCTATACGTAAAAAAGTCCTGGACCGACAAGTCCAAGACTTTTTTTGTACCTTTTGTATCGTCAGGCATGCTTTTGATGCGTCAGCTCACTGAACATCCCAGCATAGTATTGTACTTCTCCACCATCGTCTAAAATTGCGCTTATGGTCAACCACTGTAAATACTGTTCCCCATTCTTCCGGCGATTCCAGATCTCCCCTTGCCAATAACCATTTTGCTTGATGGATTCCCACATTTTTTGATAGAAGACAGCATCCTGTTTACCAGACTTTAAAATATTTGGCGACTTGCCAATCACCTCGTTCATGCTAAAGCCTGTTACTTTCGAAAAAGCATGATTCGCACTTTGGATGACTCCCTTTGTATCAGTAATCAATATGGCTTCTCCTGTTTTTTCTAGAATCGTGGAAGCGAGCTGCAGCTTTTCTTGATAAAACATCCAGACAACTAAGATCAAGCTGGCCAATGCAAACTGGGACAATGCCATAAACCCGATCGCGTAGTGCCCTGTCAGATTAAACAACATCGTTAACATCAACGGCGGAAAAAATCCTCCCAATCCGCCCATGGCAGAAACAATCCCATTCACAATTCCTGCCTGCTTGGAGAAATACATCGGCACTAATTTGAACACA
Organism: Brevibacillus reuszeri; assembly: GCF_002897295.1. Classification (GTDB taxonomy): domain Bacteria; phylum Bacillota; class Bacilli; order Brevibacillales; family Brevibacillaceae; genus Brevibacillus; species Brevibacillus reuszeri_A. Next base: position 96,520 of record NZ_BEXF01000020.1, on the reverse strand, counting down.
GCTCCGTTCCCCATGCCCGCACATGTTGCGACGAGCAAGCACCCCACCGTATACATCTGCATAGATGGCGAAAAAGAAAGCAGAATTCCGGCCAAAGCAAGTCCTGCAAATACAATCATCAGCGCCTTGAATGGATTCCATCGATCCCCAAGCCAGCCTCCCAACGGTCTTGCAGCCGTAGCCAAAAGAATGAAGCCCGCTGTTCTCATACCAGCATCCACTTTATCCAATTGGAAATGGCTGACCAAAAAGTTAGGCAGATAAACGGTAAAAGCAACGAAGCATCCAAATGTAATGAAGTAGAAAAGACTGATCAGCCACAGCTTCTCATTTTTGTAGACACTCATGATCTGTTGCCGGAGAGGAGTTACGACCCTAGGTTCATTCTTATCCCCCAAAAAGAAGGTAAGCAAGGCAAATCCTACGAGCAATATCATGAACATCTGAACAGTAGTGGTCCAGCCAAAGCTTACTGCGAGAACCGGAGCCGAAAAAGCTGTCAGGGCAGTACCGATATTGCCCATACCGTAGATTCCATTTATAGACCCATGCTTTTCCTTTGGGTAGTACTTCGGAAGAGAAGTGACACCAACCGAAAACACTGCCCCGCCTATCCCCAAAAACATGCCGCCTATTAATAAATCAACATAGGTGGTTGCTTTGCTGATATAAAACACGGGTGCTAACAGTAAAAGAAAGCTTATACAAAAGATTGTTCTCGCACCAAATCGGTTGCTCCAATATCCGATGGGAATTCTCAGCAGTGATCCAAGCAACACAGGAATTGCCGTACCCCACGCCACTTCACCCGGACTCAAGGGAACCGTTTCTTTGATAAAAGGCATGAGTGATGACAGTATCACCCAAACCATAAAGCCAACGACCAGGTTCAACGTCTGTAACGGTAGCTGCCATTTTCGAACCATAACCACACCCCTCACTTGGGAATAAAAATTACGTTCCTCTGCACCCCCTATGATAAGAGGCAGTGCATTTTCCCGATGTGATTTTTATCACAGCTTCTTCTGTGCGCTCTTCTTATAATCAAGGCGAAAGCTTGAACAGAAGGAGTGATGGTAAATGTTTTGCTATCAATGTGAACAGACTCCCACTGGCGGTTGCAAGATTGTAGGTGTTTGCGGAAAGAATGAAGAGCTTGCGAGTATTCAAGATACGATTATTTTTGCTTTAAAAGGGATCGCTGCCTATGCTACACATGCTCGTCAGTTGGGATATATCGATCCTGAAGTGGACGGTATTACACAGGAAGCTCTCTATTTTACATTAACAAATGTCAACTTTAATTTGGAAGAGCATTTGCAAATGGCCATGAAGGTAGGAAAAGCGGCGATTAAAGTGATGGAGCTACTCGATAAAGCTCATACAGAGCGTCTCGGAATTCCACAGCCGATAACCGTCTCACAAAACAAAATAGAAGGAAAATGTATCGTTGTAACGGGGCACAACCTATTTGCTTTGGAAGAGCTCTTAAAACAAACGGAAGGGAAAGGAATTAATATCTACACCCATTCCGAGATGCTACCTGCACATGGTTATCCCGCCTTGAATAAATATCCCCATCTAAAAGGGAACATTGGGAAGGCATGGTATGATCAGCGCCAATTGTTTGAGCAATTTCCAGGGGCAATACTGGCGACGACAAATTGCGTGATGCCAATCCGTGGCAGCTATGCTGATCGCTTCTTCTCCTATGACATAGCAGGCTTGGAGAACGTAATTAAAATTGAAAATGACGACTTTACGCCGTTGATCGAAAAAGCATTGTCCCTGCCTGAGGTAACCATCGAATCGGAACAGACGTTGACAACAGGATACCATCATCAAACAGTCCTCGGTATCGCGCCGGAGATTATACAGGCGGTAAAAGAAGGAAAGATCTCACATTTCTTTGTTATTGCCGGCTGTGACGCTCCTGGCAAGGGAGGAGAGTATTACCGCGAACTGGCTATATCCCTTCCCCCGGATACTGTCATTCTTACTACTTCATGTGGCAAATTCCGCTTTAACGATGTGGATTTCGGCACGGTGCCAGGTACGTCGATTCCAAGATACATCGATTTGGGACAGTGCAATAACTCGGTTTCTACTATTACAATCGCAGCAGCACTGGCGGAAGCGTTTGAGTGTAATGTGAATGAATTACCGGTAAGCATCGTTCTGTCTTGGTTTGAACAAAAGGCTGTTGCGATTCTACTTGGCCTGTTTAGTCTAGGCATAAAAGATATTCGGATTGGACCAAAATTGCCCGAGTTTATTTCTTCAGGAGTTCTGCAAGTATTACAAGAATTATTTCATATCCAGTTAATTGGGGATGCCCAAAATGATATGAAACAAATGCTAGGGGTCACTCAGTAGCATGGTATAAAAAGGAAAGGGCAGATTCTCTTAAATGAGGGTCTGCTCTTTTTCCTTTCCTGTAAAATGAAAAAAGCCTTCTATAAAATTTCTTTTGCAATCTTGTAACCTTTTTCTCTTTTTTACGGATAAGTAGGCAGAAGAAAGTGAGGGATAACCATTCATGAAGAAAATAATGAAACTCGTCTGCCTGCTGGCAACCACCAGTCTACTGGCGGCAACACCTATTTACGCGACACAGAAGAGCAATAAAACAGCAGAGAAGGCTCAATCCGGGACTGTAGCGGATATTATGAAAACGATTGATGCTTCTATAGCCAAGGCCAAAAAGCTTTTGCCTTACCTAGAAGACTATCCGTATAAAACAGTGACGATTGATGAACACAGCGATAACACCGTTCGCGTTTTGCTAAAGAAATCCGATGACGAAGAAAATGTTCTGCCAAATGTCGTGCTTTCGTTTGATAAAAAAACAGGCGAATTAAAGCGATTCCGCCTATTAGATGATTCGAACACGGATGAAATCTTGGCACAGGGAGAACAGGCTGTTAAGCAGGCTACTGCCTTTCTCAAGCAATGGTATGGTGAGGATATGCGGGGATATCGGTATAATCCGTATCTTTCAAACACCTTAGGAATCCCATTTTCCAAGGTTGTGAACGGGCTTTTTTACCCTAGCCAAAGCGTGCGCATAACCGTAGACGCTGATGGACGCATTACTGAGGGTGGACAATTCCCCATGCCAAATTCCAACTTCAACTACCCAGTTCCAGCCGTGGAAGAAACGAATTTTGACGATCCCAAGGACGCTCTACCTCCAGAAGAGTTGGAATCATTGTTTGCAAGCATAATGACCCTCTCCTATAACGGTGATACATTCATCTACCAACCGATGTTCTCCGGCTATATCGATGCGAAAACAGGTAAAGATCTGGGGGTACAACAAGTCAATTACGATACCCCTGGACCGATCATTAACGTAAAGCCGACAGGAACGACCTTTTCTGCAAAAACAAAAGAAGAGGTTGTTGCCTATCTGAAAAAAGAACGCGGTATCGAAGCAAAGGCAGCAGAGCTGCGCGAAGAAATGACCAAGGATCAAACGAGGAAGCGTTATTGGTGGAGGGAAGGAACGGAACAAGAAGCGCTCGTCAACACAGATGCGACAACCGGGGAAATCGTCACTTATTTTTCCCAGGGAGCATCTGAAATGGGTTCAAAAAATGTCACGCGTGAACAAGCCAGACTTTTGGCAATCAAGGAGCTGGAAAAATATTTGCCCGCAGACACAAGTGAAGTGATGGAGATTATAAATCATCGCCCGGAAAGCTGGCGCGGTTACATGTTCTCCTTTGCTCCTGTTCACAATGGGATTCCTAATCTAAATGATCGAGTTTCTATCCATTTGGACGGGGGACAAATCACTGATTTTTACGGGACTACCAAAGCTCGCTTCTCTGCCAAGCCACCTGAGGGGGTAAAGCTGGTCTCTGCCGAACAAGCAGCAAAGGAATTTTTGAAAGCCAATCCGCTGCAACTGATTTATTTCTATCCGAAAGACAACGGGAAGCAGGCTGTTCTCACCTATCAGGCTCCCCAAGGCTATCGCATGGACAAGATCAATGCTGTAACCGGAAAAATCATCCCGACTAAAACCAAATAAGGAGGAAATGTTTTGCATGACGAGCTTAACGAGAGAATTCGCCTTATTTATCAGACTCACTACAAGGACGTCTACTCCTTTTTACTCTATTTCACCAACAATCAAAACGAGACCGAGGACTTGACCCAAGAGGTGTTTACGAGCTTATTGCGCTCACTCCCAAGCTATGATGGGCGCGTAGTGATCAAGACGTGGCTGTTCTCCATCGCCAAATACATCGCTATCGATTATTACCGCAAGCAAAAGCTGAAGCTGTTCTTTTCCGAAAAGCTCCTGCGCAATATTGTCACAACTGAGGGCGTGCCAGAAGCAGAGCTATCACACAAAGAAGAATTGGTAGAATTGAAAAAAGCTTTGCAAAAGCTAAAGCCCAGCTATCGTATGGTCATTATTTTACGCAGTATCAAAGGGTATAGCATCAAGGAAACTGCAGAGCTTCTGGCGATTTCAGAAGCAAAAGTAAAAGTAGATTATCATCGCGGCTTCAAACAGCTCCAGCGCTATATGACCGAACCTAAGGAAGGAGGATGGCAAAATGAATTCGTTTGAGGAACTGGAACAACAACTAAAACGATTGCCTGAGCTGGAGCAGTCACCACGACCGGAATTTGTTGCTTACTTGGATGAAAAACTGCAAAAAGAAGCGACTGCTGTAAAACGCCGGTTGCGTCATCGCCGCATCTTGACTCATACAGCAACAGCAGCAGTCGTCATACTATTGGGAAGCTGGGTCACAGCAATGCCCTGGCAGCAGCCTTCACCGCAGGCATCTACCTCCCCTGCAGATTCAAATATCGCTTCTCTACCTCTTGATCATCCACAAGAGCCAGCAGCTACCACCCATGTCGCAGAGCAGCCTAAATCTGCCGAGCAATCACAAACAAAAGCACAAGTGCCAACACCTCCAGCCAATACAGAAGTGTCCGAAGCACAAGCCAATTCGCCAACCATTGATGAAAAAGAGCAGCCACCCATTGAGCCTAATAACAACGAGCCAGACAAGCAGTCCCCTCCACTCCAGATTGCCCAGTCTTATTTAAACGAAATGCTCGGAGATGAAGGCCAGCAATACAAGGTTAATACCAAGCAGACCGACCTCACGGAAGGGAAAATTGTTTTCAGTCGTATGATTCATGGTGTCCCCTTTTATAACGACAGCTATTCGGTAGGTGTAGAGCATGATACGGTAAGCTATTTTAAATTCAATCGTTTGCCTGAGAAGCAGCGCAACTTGTCTCAATTTCCTCCCCCAGTAGACATTCTTTCTGAAAAGGAGGCAGTAGAAATCATCGCAGGCACGATGCAGCCTGTCTATCGGTACGACAAAGATGGCGCACTCACTAAACGCTACGAACTGGATTTTCCCGGCTATTTGGATGCGAAAACAGGAAAAATGCTGGCTAAGCCAGAGCAACTATCGCAGGTTCCATCCCCCAAATCATCAATCCCTGTGAAATCACATGGGAAAAAGCTCGAGGTACATTCTGTGAATGACGCTATCACTTTGCTTCAGCAGGAATTCGGCGTCACCTTTGATGGAGAGCGAGGCACATCTCCCACTTCCATCTCGTATGGCAAAGGATCGGGAACGGAATACACATGGGCCGGAGCTGATAAAACGATTACTGCTCAAGTAAGCCCTAATGGTGTGCTGACTGCCTATCATGTTCAGGATACTGCTACCGAGACAAACGGATCGAAGCGAGCCCCGCGAGAAGATGACGTGAAAAAGGCTGTCGAGTTTCTAGAGCGCTATCTGGATAAAAAGATAACCGCACTTGGCTTACTCGGATCAGGCTGGGATGACAAGGAGATCGGCTATTCATTTGGCGCTTCGATTGACGGTGTTCCTATTGCAGGCCGTACGTATAATGTGACCCTTGATCAGAGGGGGCAGGTCGTTGGGATGGAAGAGACCAGATTTGCTTCAAAGAACCCTCCCCTGTCCTTTGAAGCGGCATCCATAGACGCTGCTATCTCCCAATACGAGAAACAGCACAAGCTCGAGCTGGTTTATATATGGCCGAAAAAGGATGCTGACGATAAAAACGCCAGCGATGCTCCGCAACTCGTGTACCAGCAAAAATGAATCTGCCCCACCTTGCAAAAAGTGGCGTTTCGCATCCTTCGCCACTTTTTGTCACCTGTTCACAGAAATGAATAATTGTCAGAAAATAATTTCTTTTTGAAAATAGGTGAAAAAGTGCTTTACTTCAAGAAGAAATTCCCATATTCTTAGAGTACGTTCTAAAACACTACGAAAGAAAAGGAGGCTGTGACAAATGATGATGATGAATGTACTACTACAACCCAATGCTGCTTTTTATGACCGTCTTATCTTTGTTACAACTGAATATGGCAACGCCTCCTGGACTGACGAATCGTAGTTGTTATTCGTATCTTCAACATTCCCTTTTCGTCAAATACCCGACCACAGGCGTTGTTGCTTGTGGTCTTTCATTTTCTTTGTGTTTCCAAAAGACCGCTGGCGTTTTGCCTGTGGTCTTTTTCTTTCTCTATAAATCAAAAAATGGATCAAATTCAATTTTTACCCTTTGAAGGGAGGTGATCGGATATGATACTGAACTTTTTGTTCTTCACAATCAAGATTGAACGCAAACAAGTAAATGCTGAGCAACGTATAGCTACGTACGCTCGCACACGTTACCTTGAGGAACGTGCGGAAGCCCACGCCATTCAAGCAGCACAATTGATTAGCCACATCTAATATTTGCAAACAACCACGTTGAGGAGGGATTTTTTTATGAAAACCAAACAAAGACGTCAGATGATGAGATTTACAGGAGTCAAAGCGATAGATGGCAGCTGACTGCACCAATTTACAGGGATGGGAGGGATACGCTCATGTACATTCCGATGATTTTTTTCACCATCATCATTGAGAAACGGAAAGTGACTCCAGAGCAACAGGAGGCACACTATTTGCAAAAGAAAGCAATTGCCGAGTGGGAAGAGCAAAAGCATCAGATCGCGATGCAATTTCCAGAGTATTTGTATCGCTAATATACACGCACGATTATAAAAGCAAAAAAGAAGATCAGGTCTCCTAGGGACGTGATCTTCTTCTTTTTTTAGTCTGCTTTGCGTAAAACCTCTGCCAAGATTTTGGCGAGTATGTCGGCTGACGCGTATTCTTCTTCTAACGTATTCTCCATCCCGCCTATTTCTACAAGCACAGCGCGTGGATGCAAATCCTGATTCCAGTAGACTGGACTCATGCCCTTTTGCTCGATTACTTCGATTGGAAACTCCGGATACATTTCCTGTGCCTTCTTGCTAATCGTTTGTGCGAAGCCCAGGTTTCGTTCCCAATTCGGATGGGAGTTATTAATGACTAGCCTGATTTTTGCCACTTCGGTGTTATTGATCTTGAGGGTGGTTATGTTTCTTTTTCTACTGCCACGGTGAACATCTAAAACCATTTGGATGTCTGGATGAATCACTAACATCTCTTTTACGTTTTCACGTGACATCAAATACAGTTCACTGAAGTCTTTTTGTTGGTTTTTCGCCTCGGAAGCAAAGTCAATGGGGGACTGGATTGCACTTATCTTATTTGTCTGTAAGGCATCTGCCAATCTTTTGCCTACTCGCGAAATATTGTGCTGTGGATCATTCACAGAATGAATCTCTGTAGAAGTTTTTGTCTCAGAAACAAATGACTCCTGGCTATGTGTGTGATAGATCAAAACAGAGGGAGAATCCGCTTCTCCAACTGCGGCAGGAGCCTCGGACTCTGCGTTTAGTTTGAGGGTAACGATCAGCAACAGACATGCGATAATACCAGCTGCTACGCTAAAGTATCGCAGCGCTCTGCTTTTTGCTTCCATCTGGTTTGCCTGCTTCACCAGCTTTACCCCCAGCCTCGCGACATACTGTTTATCCGGTTCTTCTGCCAATGCCTTGATTTGCTTCTCCAGCTTGTCTTTATTTGGCATGTGAAGACTCTCCTTCCTCTAAAAACAACTCATTCTTTAGTTGTTTTAATGCCCGATGATAGCTGACCTTTACCTTTGCTTCGCTCCATCCCAATATTTCAGCCGTTTCCTTCACACTCAGCTCATTCACACAGCGAAGGATGATGACTATTCGATATTTTTCCTTGAGCTTGTACAGGGATTGTTCTAAATTTGCACGTTCCTCCTTTTCTACGAGTGCTTGTTCTGGCAGACCATTTTTTGAAGGAAGGATACGCAAAAGCTGGCTGGAGAAGTGAATCAGTTTTTTTCTGCGATAATGATCAATTCCAGTATGCTTTGCAATCGAAAGAACCCATGTCTTAATTGACGATCGCTTCTCGAATGTAGGTAATGCTTTTAATACCTTGATAAACACTTCTTGTGTTAAATCCTCCGCCTGACTTTTGGTTCCGGTGAACAGTAGAAAAAAATGATACACATCTCTGTAATACAGCTCATAGATGCATCTAATCTGTTCAGAAAGACGGGCTTGATCCTGCAAACGGGGACACCCCCTTCTTTTTGGGATACTCTATAGTCGAACGAGCTGGGAAAAGGTTACAAATCGATTTAAAAAGTCTGTAACAATACGAAAAGCTGCCGAGATGCACTCGACAGCTTTTATTCTCATGCTGAACTATCTAATTATCGCTGCAACAACTGCCTAATTTTATGATGAGCCATGGGGAATGTATACGAGTCCAGCTCCTCCCATGCTTCGTAACGGGCATGAGTCGGTAATTCCTCACCATCAATCCAGTCACAGGACCAGACCTGCATGTTCCATTGCAAATGGGAGAAAATATGCTGAACCTCGCCAATCGGCTCCAGCACCTCGACATCGATACCGAATCGCTCGCGCAGTCCATTGGCAAGTGCTTCACGTTTGGCTGTGTCCTTGTCTGCATCGGACTCCACCATCGGGAATTCCCACATCCCAGCCAAGAGCCCCTGCTCCGGACGCTTATTGATCAATACCTTGCCATCACGCACGATGACACCAACCTGCAGGCTTACAGGACGCGGCGGCTTTGCCTTGCCTTTGATCGGCAGCTCCTCCTGAACGCCTTCCTGTCGTGCCATACAGTAATCAAACACCGGACAGGTCAGGCATTGCGGCGTCCTTGGAACACAGACCATCGCACCTAGCTCCATCAATGCCTGGTTGAAATCTCCGGCTCTCCCGACAGGAATGACTTGCCTTACGAGATGCTCAATTTTGATTCGTGTGGCAGGTTTGGCGATATCATCGGTCAAATACAGCAAGCGGGAAAATACCCGCATGACATTGCCATCTACGGCTGGCTCGGCCTTTTCATACGCGATACTGAGGATCGCTCCTGCTGTATACGGACCAACGCCTTTTAGCGTCGAGATCTCCTCAGGTGTATCTGGCACGACACCACCATAACGCACCGTTACCTCGCGGGCAGCCGCTTGCAAATTACGAGCGCGGGAGTAATAGCCAAGCCCCTCCCACGCCTTGAGCACTTCTTCCTCTGGTGCCTTGGCCAAATCGATTACGGTCGGAAATTTTTCCATGAAATTTGCATAATAAGGTTTAACGGTTTCTACCCGAGTCTGCTGCAGCATGATTTCCGATACCCAGACTCGATAAGGATCGCGGTTAATGCGCCAAGGTAAATCACGCTTCTGTGAGTCGTACCAGGCTAGCAAATCCTTGGCGAATCCGAATACGTGAAATTCTTCCGGCAATGTATACTGCAAACTGGTTTCTTTTTTCCTTGCCATTTCTTTTTTGTCTGCTCCTTTTGTTAAAAGCTATAGCTCGGCGGCGCGAAAAGCCCATACATTCAGCTTGCCCGCTCCCGCCACACAGTTGCAAAAGTCCCGATCAGCGAGGCGGACTGCCTTGATTTGCTCGTATTGCTCCAACGTCTCTACATCAAAAGCTTCTACGAACAATCCTGGCTGATCCACACCTTCCCAGGAGCGATACTGCTTTGCGCCCATTCCTTCCATGCGGGCAGCCATATCAGCGAGCAGCAGCATCCCTTTGGTGCGCTTTTCAGGCTCTAATTTATATTCGATAAAAACAGTGATCACATTAAGCGCCCTCCCCTTCGAGGTTCATCCCCTACATCATACCTTTCTAGCCCAATGGGAACAAGCTCACAATTTTTTTCAGCAGAATGAGGGAAATATATCGTCCCGCGCGCTATAATAAACAATAAAGATCAGCCTGTAAGGAAGGGAGGAAGACAACGATTCCATGGATACCGCCACACACTTTGCCATGGGCTTTGGATTAGCCGGTCTCGCCTATCTCGATCCTGTTGTAGCTTCTACTCCGGCACTCGCAGGAGCCGTCATGATCGGCACGGTCATCGGCTCACAAGCACCTGATCTGGATGGCTTGGTCCGCCTCCGTGGCACCGCTGCCTATGTACGCAACCATCGGGGAGTTTCGCACTCTGTTCCAGCACTGTTTCTCTGGACAGGAGCGATCTTTGTCCTCATACAGGCAATTATGCCGCAAACACATTGGTTCCATCTGCTCAGCTGGATCTTTTTAGCGGTTTGCCTGCACGTATTCGTGGACTTGTTCAATTCGTATGGCACCAAGGGCTTGTACCCGTTTCGCGATAAATGGGTCGCTCTCAACGCCATCTTCATTTTTGACCCGTTCATTTTCGCCGCTCACCTCGTCGGCTTCTTGCTTTGGGCTTCGGGCGTCGATCCGGGCAGGTCGTTTCTTCTGATATACATCATTATCGCCGGCTATTACTACTGGCGGGTTCAAGTACAAAAACGAACGACAGAGCTGGTGCGTCAACGCATCGGAAAAGCTGGGACTTACACGATCATCCCCACACTTTCGTGGACGTACTGGACTTTTGTTGCCAAGACTGAGCACCACTGGTACGTAGGCGAGGTTGTTTCCGGTGACGTCGTCATTCTCGACACGTTTTCCATTAAGCCCGAAAATGAGCGTATCGCAGCTGCCAAAAAAAGCTTCAAGGTGCAATCCTTCCTCGCCTTCACCCATCATGTGCATGTGGAGACTAAGGAACGTCCCTTTGGCTACGAGGTAAAATGGATCGATCTGCGCTATCGCTCCCGCTTTCAAGGGAAAAGTCATTACATGTTCGTCGCGGTTGTGTATCTCGACTTTGATCTGACCATTCGCGATTCGTTTGTTGGCTGGATTCATCGCGGTGAGGATCAGCTTAGCAAAAAATTGGATTCCAATCGGCAGTTAGGGTAAGATATAAGAAAAACTAGGACCGTCCAAAAAGCAAAAGCTTTGGGCGGTCTTTGTCTTTCTCATCTGACCCGCTTCCTTTGTGCAAAATTGCCCCTTCATACCACGTCAGAAACCGATTACGATCGTTTTACAAGCAATCTTAAATCGTAAGCTGACTGGAGGACCTGCCATGATACCCATCCGATATTCTAAACGTACCATTACCGATCAAGGGCAAATTGACGCCTTTTTACTCCAAGCCAAGGTCGGTAATCTCGGTTTAGCAAACGAGCTCGAGCCGTACATTCTTCCTTTGAATTTTGCCTGGTGGAATGGCTGTATTTACTTTCACGGCGCTGATTCAGGCCGAAAAATCGAGATGATAAACGCCAATAATCGCGTGTGCTTCAGTGTCTGTGAGGAGTATGGCACGGTGGCTGATCCTGTGCCTGCCAATCTGGACACGATGTACATGAGTGTATTTATATCGGGCACGATCGAACGCGTACAGGAGCCTGCCGAGATGCGTGACGCCATGCAAGCCATGATCGACAAATACGTGCCCGGCTACTATTCCGCTCCTTTGTCGTTGCAGCATGTGCTCAAGTATCGTTCCTCTATGGGAAGTGCCACCGCTATTTTCAGAATTACCCCGACGTCCATTTCGGCAAAAGGAAACCCTCATTCCGAGAATATGCAGTATTACCCGGGAAGAAAAGTGGAGATGGATGTTTAAACAAAAAAGACACGCTCGCGCATTATCATGCAAGCGTGTCTTTCTCTTTTTTACAGGATAGCTGGAGCCGTCATCCCCGTAGTGATTGCAATTCGGTTCCAGCAATTGATTGTATTGATTGCCATAATGAGTGCTACACATTGGTCTTCGTCAAAGTGCTCTCTGACCTCTGCATACACCTCATCAGACACACCGCCATTCGTAATGACTGTCACAGCCTCAGTCAAGGCAAGTACAGAGCGCTCCGCTTCCGAGTAAACAGCGGATTCTCTCCAAGCATTCAGCAAGTAAATACGTTGCTCTGTCTCTCCCAGCTTGCGCGCATCCTTCGTGTGCATATCGAGGCAAAAAGCGCAGCCGTTTATTTGCGAAGCACGAATTTTGATCAGCTCGATAAGCTTTTTGTCGAGGCCACTTTCTTGCACAAATTTTTCTAGCTGAAGCATTGCTTGATATGCTTGCGGGTTTACGTTGCGATAGTTCATTCTTGCTTTCATGATCATCGATCCTCTCGCCTTTTTATTGGTTTACACCCTCAAAGACGACTACCCACTCGATCTTGTGACAAAAAATCATGCTTTCATGGCAAGATGGGATAATTTTTCTGGATTGACCATCATGTAAAGCCGTTCGATCCGCTCCTCTTCTGGATGCAGAACGAGTTGGAAGGTAATTTTCAATTCGCCATCTGAAATCAGGGCAATTCCGTCCTGACCGTTCATAGAGCGAACCTCCATCGTCGAGCTAGGTGCCCACCGGGGCCAGATCCCGAGTAAAAAAGCAACGACACGCTGATCCGTGTAAATAGGATTGATAGCCGCTTTTACTTTTCCGCCGCCATCACTTACAAGAACAGCATCGTGAGTCAGCAAGCGGATCAACGTTTTGGCGTCAGATTGCGATATTGCTTGGATGAGCTGTGTGACCAATCGGGTGGATCGCTCCGGCTGCGCCTCTGTCTGCAAGCCGGCTCCCTTGAGCTTTTGTCCGGCACGACTGAACAGCTTGCGGCAGCTATCCTCTGTTTTTTCCAGCATCTCAGCGATTGTACGATAATCGTAGTCAAGAGCGGTACGCAACACGTAAACAGCACGCTCAATTGGGGTGAGTGTATCGAGCAAAACGAGCAAGCCGTAGGACACAGCCTCTTTTGCCATCACTGCATGCAAGGGATCGTTCTCGCTTTTTTCATCCATAAACGGTTCAGGCAGCCATTCTCCTACATACTGCTCCCGTTTCCAACGCGCGGATTTTAACAAATCCAGGCAGCGATTAGTCACTGCCTTGCACAAATAGCTTTTTACATGGTGAATGTCGTTGATGTCATTTTGCGCAAAAGCAAGAAACGTCTCCTGTACGATATCCTCTGCCTCGGTAACCGACCCGAGCATACGATAAGCAAGTGAAAACAGGAGGGCCTTGTACTCTTGATAAACATCCTCCATGCGATCCTGCATTACTTGGCCTCACCAAACTGCCAGATCGTATGGCTGAGACTGCCGTAACGGAAGCTCATATGCACTCGCTTCGCAAAGCGAGCATCATCTGCTGCCCCCATCACATAAACCAGCGGAACGAAATGCTCGCTGCCATATACAGGAACGGCCTTTTCCGCATGAGGAGCGAGCTCACGATATTTCGCCAGATCGTCTACCTTCCATTCAGTCAGCGTATTTTCCAGCCATTCCTCAAACTGGAGTGCCCACTCAAATGCACCACCGGATGTCTCGCGCATGTCGATGTAAGAAAAATTATGAACGGTACCGCCACTTCCGATAATGAGTACGTCTTTTTCACGCAGCGGACTCAGTGCCTTTCCAATCGCATACTGCTGTTCGATCGTCAGATTTGGGTTGACGGAAAGTGCGACGACCGGAACATCTGCATCCGGGAATACATGTCTCAGCACGACCCAATGTCCGTGGTCCAGCCCGCGCGTTGAATTGAAGCTGACAGGTACACCCGCCTTTTGCAAAAGCTCGACAGTTTCTTTGGCGATTTCGCTGTCACCTTTGGCCGGGTATTGAATTTCATACAGCTCTTGCGGAAAGCCGCCAAAGTCATGGATCGTCGGGAATGTATCTACGGACCCAACGTTTTGTTCAAAAGCCTCCCAGTGCGCCGAGAACATGACGATTGCGCGTGGACGACGCGGCAGAAGACTTGGCAATTGATTCATGGCTTGTGTATATACGTTGTTTTCAATCGCAAGCAACGGAGCTCCGTGAGCGATAAAAAATGATGGCATCATGGGAAACACTCTCCTCTGAAAGCTATATAGCTTTACTTTATAAACTTAGTTACTTTTTGTAAGTATTATAACGCATATTTGTTTTGTTTACTATCCCCTTTTTTGTCGGGGGGGGGGGGGGGTAGTGGAGGAGAGGAAACAGGAGAAAATGCTACAGCTTCTTGGGCCACTAGCTTGGTTGATTCACTGGACGGCTCCATTTCTAAAGAGAAACCGCGTCCAAAAGTAGCCTTTTCAAGGTGATTCTCAAAGGTGGACGCTTAAAGGCGTGTTTCTCTTTATCCATTGCGCCTCGGTAGGTGTCCCAAAGAGCTTCGCATTTTCTCCTGTTTCCTCTCGCCAGCTTTTGATTTCCTCCTGGCATTTTTGGGGGCCTTCTCATTGTAGTATTGAAGAATATCCTTGGTGCAATGCAAAAAAAGCTTGCCGCATTACACGACAAGCTTTTGATGAGTGAGCCTGCAATTATTTCGCAGCTGCGAAACGCTTGCTTACTTCATCCCAGTTTACTACGTTCCAAAACGCCGCGATGTAGTCAGGGCGTTTGTTTTGGTAGTTCAGGTAGTAAGCATGCTCCCATACATCCAGACCGAGGATAGGTGTTTTGCCTTCCATTACAGGGCTGTCTTGGTTAGGAGTGGAAGAGATAGCCACTTTTCCGCCTTCAGCAGTCAGCCAAGCCCAGCCGGAACCGAAGCGAGTTGTAGCTGCTTTTGCGAATTCAGCTTTGAAGTTGTCAAAGCTTCCGAAAGCCGCGTTGATAGCGTCAGCCAGCTCACCAGTTGGTGCGCCGCCGCCGTTCGGGCTCA
This sequence comes from Brevibacillus reuszeri, assembly GCF_002897295.1. GTDB lineage: Bacteria > Bacillota > Bacilli > Brevibacillales > Brevibacillaceae > Brevibacillus > Brevibacillus reuszeri_A. Next base: position 81,497 of record NZ_BEXF01000020.1, on the reverse strand, counting down.
GGATTTCCCAGAACAGAGTGTGGTTTGCATGTCCGCCACCGTTGTTGCGAACTGCAGTGCGGATACCTTCTGGCAAAGCATCCAGGTTGCTGATCAATTCTTCAACGCTTTTGTTTTGCAGGTCAGCATGACCTTCGAGAGCAGCATTCAGGTTGTTTACATACGTAGCATGGTGACGTCCGTGGTGGATCTCCATGGTTTGAGCGTCGATGTGTGGAACCAGTGCATCATGTGCATAAGGCAATGCAGGAAGTTGATGTGCCATTTTAACATTCCTCCTCAAAATATGTATGGGTCAAGCTTCGCCTTTATTATACTTCAAAGAACGTACTTTTACAACAAATCGGTTTGCAAAGTATATTAATCTATTCATTTATTTCAGTAGATTTCCATCTTGCAAACAGGGTAGAGCATGCTAGACTTGGATTAATACAAACTAGAGAATCAGGTGATCTTTTGTGGAAATGGACTTATCAACCATTATCTTTCTCGCATTCTTCGGGTTTGTCGCTGCCTTCATTGACAGTACGGTAGGCGGAGGTGGGCTGATCTCTCTCCCTGCTCTCTTGGGTTTAGGAATTCCTCCCTACCTGGCACTGGGTACGAACAAACTCGCAGGTACAATTTCGTCCGCTACCAGCTCCGTAACCTTTATTCGAAACGGCAAGTTTGACAAGAAGCTCATGCTTATCCTCTTTCCCGTCTCATTAATAGGGGCCTACTTTGGGGCAAAAACGGTACTGTTTGTTCCTCAGGAGCTATTAAAGGTACTGGTTATCATCATGATGGCACTGATTTTTGTCTACACCTTGTTTAACAAACGGTTCGGTCAAGATTCCAACTTTAAAGGCCTCACCAAGTTCACACTCGGTGTCGGGATTCCCTTTACCTTTTTAATTGGATTTTACGATGGCTTTTTCGGACCGGGAACCGGTTCGTTTTTCGTTTTCTTGATGGTGCTCTTGTTCGGTTATGATTTTGTGATCGCTGCCGGGAATGGACGGATTCTGAATCTGGCGAGTAACATCTCCGCCTTGTTCGTTTTCGCTATGGAAGGCAAGGTTATTTTATTGACTGGTCTGGTCATGGGTGTCGCTATGCTTCTCGGTGCGAGCATTGGTGCGCGTGTGGCGATCAAAACAGGCGTCCGTTATGTTCGTCCGTTGTTCTTGGCTGTTTCTATCACGTTGATTACAAAAATGATTTATGAATTGATTTTTACGTAGGTCATTGAAAGAAAAGAGCTTTAAAGTAAAGTGACTTCCGGACTGTAGTGGAGGAGATGAAAAAGGAGAAAATGCTCCAGCTTCTTGGGCCCTCTGCAGTGAGGTAATACAGGTGTAAGCTAATAGGAAAAGGAGCGGATTACCCGCTCCTTTTCTCACTTACAATGCCTTGATATCCTCTATCAGCATTTCTACATTTTCTTTTTTCGTAGCCCAGCTCGTACAAAATCTCACAACACTGTGATTGTCATCGAATTTTTCCCATAAGGAAAAGAAATACTTTTTGCCCAATTCGCTTAGCACATCATTATGCAAAATAGGGAACTGCTGGTTGGTTACTGAATCATAGCGGAATGAGTATCCTTTTTCGATAAATGCCTCTCGAATCATCATCGCCATTTCAACGGCGTGACTCGCAATCTCATAATACAGGCCATCCTCAAACAAGGTTTCAAACTGTATTCCGAGCAATCTGCCTTTCGCGAGCAGTCCTCCTCTTTGCTTGATGAAATAGCGAAAATCTTTTTTCAGAGCATCATTTGTAATGACGACTGCCTCGCCGCACAATGCTCCCACTTTTGTTCCTCCGATATAAAACACATCGCAAAGCCTTGCGATATCTGCCAAAGAAAGATCACTATCTTTTGAAACCAGTCCATATCCTAATCTGGCGCCATCCAAAAACAGTGGCAAGCCATGCTCGCGACAAACCTTGCTTAATGCTTCCAGCTCTGCTCTGCTGTAGGTTGTTCCATTCTCGGTAGGGTGAGAAATGTAAACCAAGCCTGGTTGTACCATATGCTCATGAGTGACATCATTCCAGTGAGCGTCATACATTTCCTTTACCTGCTCAGCCCGAATTTTCCCATCGTCACTCGGCAACGTAAGTACTTTATGACCAGTCGCTTCAATTGCCCCTGTTTCATGTACGGCTATATGACCGGTACTAGCAGCAACTGCACCTTGGTGCGGGCGCAATATGGAAGCGATAACCGTCGTATTCGTCTGTGTTCCCCCGACTAACAAGTGTACGTCTGCATTCTCCATATCACACGCTTTTCTAATGTACGCCTTGGCATTTTCACAGTATTTATCCATACCATACCCAGGTGTCTGCTCTTCATTTGTTTCCAGTAACCGTTTCAAAATGCGCTTATGGGCACCTTCTGCATAATCATTTTCAAATCGAATCATTTTTTGTATCCTCCCCTACCTGTCTAATTTGTTTTGGATCAATAGCATAGAAGCATGTATTTCATTTATCTCTTTTTGTGATAACCCTTGCAGTAGCTCTGCTATTTGTTCATCCGATTTTTCATTCAACTGCTGAAAAAGAGCCATCCCTTTCGGAGTCAACTGAATCAAGCTGACTCTACTATCTAAGGGTGAGCTTTCTTTTATAAGCAGTTCATCCTTGCTGAGCTTGGCAATGATTCTACTCATGTAGCTACGATCAATTTTTAGCCTTTCGACCAGATCATTTGCGATGCACTCTCTCATGAAGCCAATCTCCAAAATCACCCGTGCCTCGGTTAAGGAATATCCGGTATCCAATACATGCTTTTCCAAAATCCCGAGCAGGATGGTGTAAAACCGGTTGAATTTTCGTATATCTGAAATGATGTCCTGCTGCATGACGCTACTCCTTTTTAGTGGACTTTGTCAACAAATAATGTAGTTTATTTAGTGGACTCTGTCAACATATTTCCCTTCATTTTGTGGAGGTTTACATACCTTTACGCAAAAGAAAAAAGCCTGACATTCAGCCAGGCTCCTCCCCCTACTCATCGTTTCCTTTTCTCTGTTTCAAGCGTAAAATGATGCCATCAATCAGCAGGCCGACGCCCGCCAAATAAAAAGGGGCTGCAAATCGGGTTCCTTCACCGATCGGCAGATCTTTCATGTACACGATAAATACCCCGATAATAAAGCCAATCATCGTGTAGCGCAGGCGAGTCGGCCCCATAACGACATCCCTCCGCTTTATTTACCGAATTTATTTGGCATTTTCATGTTTTTCATCGTACGGCTCATCTGTTTCAGTTGCTTCTGGTTAAGGTTCATCCCCATAGAACGGGCCATGGCTTGCAGCTGCTTGTCGTCCATTTGCATATTGGAGACCTGCTTTTTCAAATAATAAGTTCCTCCGGCAAATCCGCCTACGAGGCCAAGTAAGAGTGTAACAATCGGAATTACCCAGTTGTACCAAGCCATCAATACATTACCATCCTCTTTGCGTAATTATATACATGTTCATTGTACCATAGTTGGACAATCTGTACATTGCACCATCGGAAATTGATGAGTCCGCCTCAAGCATGATCGCTACTTCTAGCATATCCTAATTGCAAGAGGTGATGTGACAATGAATCCTATCGTCATTCTCGATGCCGGCCATGGTGGTGTCGATCCTGGGGGAGGTAATAATTCCCAATTTTCAGAGAAGGATATGACCCTCAAGATATCAACCTACCAATACAACCGACTCCAAGAATTAAACATTGCCGTCGCCATGACGCGAACAACAGATACTACCCTCTCAAGCGATGCTCGAACTGCGATTGTCCGCAACAGTGGGGCTCGTTATTGTATTTCCAATCATATCAATTCTGGCGGCGGCAGAGGCTCCGAAGTCATTTACTCCATTTATGGCTCTGCTGCATTCCCTCGCTTGATTCAGGAGGATTTGGAAGCAGAAGGCATGCCTAATCGACGAATTTTTACTCGTACGCTTCCTAACAATCCCGGACTCGACTACTACTATATGCATCGGGAGACGGGCAGCGTGGAAACAGTCATCGTGGAATATGGCTTTGCCGACAACCCATTGGATGCAGATAAGCTCGCCAAAGACTGGAAAGACCTCGCAGAAGCAGTCGTTCGAGCCTTTTGTGAGTATGCCAAGCTCCCTTATCAGCCGCCAAAAACGACACCGACGCCAACACCGACCAGCTCACCAGGCAATGGCGGGGGGACCGGCAATCCTGGCAACGGAGGAGGTGGCACTTTGCCCGATTGGAAACAGGAAGCAATCGACTGGATGTTTGACCAAGGGCTGCTCACCAATGAAGATTGGCGCAGCCAAGCTGACAAGCCTTTGCCCCTCTGGGCTGAAGCAGTCATCCTCAAGCGTCTGTATGAAAAACTGAAAAACTAAGCCGAATTTGTGGAGGTAGTGTGCCTTGGGATTTGATCTGGGCTTAATTATTGCCTTTGCCCTGGCAGGCACTGCTACCCTTTCCGACGTGCTTCGCATCCCCAAAAAGCTGCGTAGTTGGGTAGCTGTCGTGCTGATTCTCGGACTGTACATGGTGAATCAGTGGTTGTATTCACCCGGCTTTGACTGGAAGACAGCATTGCTCGAGGGCTTGACCGCGGGTCTGGCCAGTGTCGGGATTCACTCTTCTGCCAAAAACACGCTGGAGCAATTTAGCGTAAGCAAAACGAACGAGAAGCAAAACCAGATAAAAAGCAAGAACAACGATTCTCAATCCGCGGTATAACGTGTTAACGGTGTGTCAGTCAAACCCGAATAGTTTTTCTTTGCCGGTACACTTATCAATTCGTCCTCTGGAAAGCGATAGGCGGTCAGCATTCCGCCAAACACGCAGCCCTGGTCGATATTGAGTGTGCCGTTTTTGCGTTCTGGATTCGGGCGTGGATCATGTCCCCACACAATAAGCGGCTCCGTAGCCTTGCGCTCTTTTGCCCACTCTCTGCGGATCGGACGACCATCTGGCCCTGTTCCGGCTACATCCCCGTACCTGCAAAAGGTTTGTACCGCTGACGACTCCATCCCGATATAGTCATCTTTAATTCCTGCATGGACAGCGACTGCGACCAGCTTTTCATTTCTCCTGATCATCATGTGCGACGGAGAAGAAAATAGAAGACGCCGACTTTGCTCGCGCAGAAGCGATGCCTTTTTCGGTCCAAATTCTTGCTGGTACATGCGCAGCTCTTCTTCTACCTTTTCGTCCCCATGGGCAAGCGTAACAGGCCTTCCGTCGAGCCAACGCGCCACTTTCCATCCATGATTGCTATCGACCATCTCAGCAATGCCGGATGATGTGTGCAGCAAAAAAAATTGCAGCATCTTGATTGATTGTGGTCCACGACTTGTAATATCTCCGAGGGAAAGGAGCTTTCGACCTTGTGGATGGCGATACGTCCCATCATGACCTCGCTCATACCCCAAGCGCCGCAAGAGTTCGATAAACTCGTCATAACAACCATGAACATCTCCGACGATATCTACTCCCTTGTCTGCCGAAAGCACCTTGGATCGTGTCTGAGGTTTGTGCCTCATCTTACACTCCCTCCTTTCCAAAAGCTATTACTTACTATCTTTACCACATATACAAAAAAAACTCACTCTCTATTCAAAAGAGTGAGCCTCCTCGTCATTTCCTTTTTTTGGCGCAGTCATATCTAACCCAAATTATGTGTGTGTACATAGATCGCCGCCTGTGTGCGATCCTCTACATTTAGCTTAGCCAATATGTTGCTTACGTGGGTTTTTACCGTCTTGATCCCAATAATGAGCTCATCGGCAATTTCCTGATTGGATTTGCCCTGACCGATCAGTTTGAGCACCTCTAGCTCACGTGGCGTCAGCTGTTCATGCGGATGCGCTTCCTGTCCATGACGGAAACGCGCCATAATTTTGCCGGCAACCCGTGATTCCAGTACAGGCTCTCCTGCGACCGCAGAACGGATCGCTTTGACAATCTCGGCAGCACGCGAGGTTTTGAGCAAATAACTAAACGCACCAGCCTCGATGACAGGATATACCTTCTCATCGTCGATAAAGCTCGTAAGCACGATCACCTTGCTGGAAGGACAAGCCTCGCGAATGCGTCTGGTCGCTTCTACACCACCGATACCTTCCATCACCAGATCCATCAATACGACGTCTGGACGCAATTCAATCGTCATCCGAACGCCTTCTTCCCCGCTGCCCGCTTCCGCTACGACTTCAATATCGTCCTCAGTTGAGAGATAGGCAGCCAGTCCCATCCGTACCATTTCATGATCATCAACAAGTAATACCCGAATCACAAAGATCTCACCCTTCCCGTTCTGCCTGTGACATCAGGGGAATCCGCACCTCGATTTGCGTTCCCTTGCCTATCGCTGAATAAATCTCCATCGAGCCGCCTACCTCGGCAACCCGTTCCTGCATGCTGCGCAAACCATAGGACGTCAGCTTATCTCCATCCGGATCAAAGCCTACCCCGTCATCTGACACCCGCATACGAACCTGCTCTTGCAGAGTAAACAGCTTAACGGTAATCAGGTTGGCTCTGGCATGCCTCAGCGTATTGGAGAGCGATTCCTGCAGAATTCGGAACAGATGATCCTCAATTCCACTCGGCAAGCCTTCGACGTCTTCGATTTCCCACGTCAGCTCCATCGTATTTTTACGTGTGAGCTCATCTAAAAGTTCCAAAATGGCTTCCTTCAACGTTTTGTTTTGCAAAGTCGCCGGGCGAAGATGCAACAATAGCGCTCTCATCTCCGCCTGTGCTGCGGCTGCCATTTCTTCAACCAGTTCAATTTGCTGGCTGGCGCGCTGCGGATTTTTTTCGACCAACCGCTTCATCGCTGCTGTGGTCATTGCAATGGCAAACAGCTGTTGACTGACCGCATCATGCAGCTCACGCGCCAGTCGCTGTCTTTCCTCCGTCACAGCTGCATGCTTCAGCTGTTCGGCAAGTGCCGCATTCGAATTAGAAAGGCGCTGCAAGGATGCCACCTGCTCTTCCCATTGAGATGCAAGCCTGTTTAATTGCCAGCCGAGCTCTCCTACCTCATCGACTCCAAGCTCTGGTACACGGTACGATAACATTCCCCGCCCCAGCTTCATTGCCGCTTCGCCCAGAACAAACAGTCTCTTTTTCAACAGGTTCCCACCGATGTAAGAGATAATCAGGGCGACAATCAATCCAGCTGGCAATGAAATAATAAAGGCCACTAGCTGAATCAGCCAATCTGGGTCTGGGGATAATAGTGACCCTCTGTTGTCACCTAGCCACAGTACGATTTGGGGATCATGGATGATCTTGAAATACCACTGATGGATACTGGGATCGTTTCTCCACTGAAAGTAGAGCGAAAAGAAACAAATAAATGCTATCACGATCGCACTGACGGCCATTGTTACACCGTAGCGCACATACTGCCATTGTATACTTGCCAACCGCTGTCGACGCATCCGCCAGTACCTCCTAGATGTACTTGACTTTTATATCGCCGACTAGCAGCGAGATATGCAAATTTACTTTATGCACCGCCTGATCATAATGATCAGAACGAATCATCAGGCTTCGATTGACCCCGCCCTGGCGGTGACTGAACACTTCCAAATCGCCAACCGTGAGCTCCGCTGATACTAAAACGGGAAGATCGACAGGGACGTAGATCGTAACGTCGCCAACCCATCCCTCCACTACGAGAAGCGCTTCCTCTTTCATCAGCATAGCCCGAGACAAGTCAATCACAACATCGCCAATGCCATGCCATACATGCAGTTGGCTCAGCTCGAACCTGCCCGAGGTCAGGTGAAAATCACCAATCAGCGAGCTGCGGGAATCTTTCGGCAACATGCGGTCTCGATAAACGGTCGAACCATCCTTGTCCCCTGACTTCGCACCGGGCGGTCTCCATTTTGTCCAGCTTTCACTTTTCGTTTTAGGCTCATCAGCTACACCTTCATCATCAGGCATCGACTCAGGCTGGAAGTCGAGATCATCTTTTGCGAGCACTGTATCCCTTTTTGGGAGCGGGCCCTTTTGCCGCGTTCTGCCCCGCACCAGGCGGAAGCCGAAGTAAATAAAGACGAAGGGTACTGCTAGTCGAAACAAATCATCTATGCCAATGCCAAACCACATTTCGAGAGCGATGATCGTACCCAGACTGATCAATATGCCGCCGCCGATCCGATTGTTCTGCTTCCACAACCGTGCGCCAAAGTACACCAAGAGCATCGGCCACAGATCAAACAGACCGAACGTGATTATATGCAACCCATTTAATAAAAGGCCAATCCCAGTCAAAATGATCAGGACACCAGCCAACATTTTGTGCAAGCGGGACAATTTCACAGAAGTCTCCTCTCTTACGCCCCATGCCGATCGTTTTCACTCTGACCGTTACGACATGTATAAATGAATGCAGGTGGTATATTCAGCAAGGTAAAGCTGGTCTCTACCCTGGAAAAACGTGCCTGCAGCTCAGCTTGGAGTTGTAGCGAATATTGGAATGTAATGAACAGCCCGCCTGGTTTCAGCACGGATTGGACTTCATTCAAAATGTCTGTCCGTAGCTCTTGCGGAAAGTTGGCAAAAGGCAGCCCTGATATAATCACATCTACCTGCCCAAGTTTTAATTCCTCCAAGTAATCCCGCAGTCTCGTTGCTTCCTCCATGATCGGAATCTCCGGAAATCGGGAGTGGAGCATCGACCGAAACTGGGAGTCGCGCTCTACAAGCACATAATGGGTATCGGGACGTATATTTTCATAAATCGCTTGCGTAAAAGCACCCGTGCCAGGCCCCAGCTCAAGTATGACATCGGTGGAAGCCCAATTAACGCGCTCCAGCATACGTGCACTTAAAAACCGAGAGCTGGGAATAACGCTGCCGACACGACCGGGCTCAGCGATAAACCGTCGCAAAAAGACCAAGAAGTCTACCAAGAACTGTACCTCCTAGGGGGAAAAGCAGCCTGAAATCCAGGCTGCCTAGTTGCCACACTTTATTCTACACCTGGTCCCCTAGTTCCTGTCCGATTAGGACTGCTCTGGTTTTTGGACCGGTGCTTTTTTCTCTTGCAATGAGGCTTTGATGTTTGCAAGCTCGGAATCGAGATCATCCTTCTCCAGCTGGGACAAAGCATTCTCCCATCCATAACCTACATTGGAACCGCGCCATTGTCCACTCATTTGTGCCTCTGCTTCCATGCGCATAACCTTTTCTTCCATTCTTGCAAAGCCGCGGCCAGCTGTTTGGTTGCCAATACCTACAACCGCTTGATTTACTTGTTTTTGTGTACGAGCAACTTGCGCACGCGCCATCAGTGTGAATTTTTTAGCACGCATTTTATAGAACTCTTCTTTCAGCTCAGCCAGCTTCTCACGCATTTGCGCTGCTGCTTCTGAAGCCGACAAGTAGAGGGTTTCGTATTCTGCTGCACGTCCTTCATACTGCTTTTTGTCTGCCAAAGCGCGGCGAGCGAGCTCATCTTCGCCTTCGGTCAGGGCCAGCTTCACCTGGCGATCACGTTTTTCGATCAGTGCGTTGGCCTCATCCAGCTGCTGGCGGAATTTCTTTTCCAGGGCAACCTGGCGAGCTACCGCTACTTCAACCTGTCCAATTTCTACTTCCATGTCACGCATGTACTGGTTCAGCATCACTACTGGATCTTCCATCGAATCCAATGCATCATTCACAGAAGCTACTGTCAGGTCACGCAAACGTCTAAAGATACTCATTTTTTATTTCCTCCTCATCATATCACATCATATAGTTTCATCCAAAAGCCACATTCGACAAAGTTACTTACGGCTGGCGTCTTGTTACTCTTTTTTCCCAGTCATCCAACGTATCTTCTTTCAATACTCCTTTTGCCCACTGACGCTCCCAAGCTGGTGGTGCTTCTTTTTGTTCTGGCCGCGGACGCAATAGGCGGTATCCCAAATAGATAACCCCTATGGCCAAGATGCTGTGGAACAAGAGGTGCAGCTTCCCAAACAGCATCAACAGCCCGAACAGGAAGACAATGACTCCCCAAAAGCGTGAGCCCGAATTACCCATTACTTTGCGAGCTCCGTACAGCATGATTACTGAAGGAATCAACACGCCAATCAAGTCGCCGCTGTCGATTCCCAGTTGGTCCAACAGAACCAACCCGCCAATTAGCAGCAGAACCAGCCCGAGTAGTATCTTTCCAGACCGTTCGCTCATCCTTTGCTTGCCTCCATTCGTTGTTGATGTGGTGCAGGTCGACCTTATGACCTTATTGTAGCCCCGAGCATAGGCTCCCCATAACGGGCGAGCGGTTGGTTTTTCCCTCCGTCCTTGGACGGATACTGCTTCCTGCTCCAATCGGACGAGCCTTGCAAAGCCTTGCAGGACCTTGCAGGACCTTGCCGAATCATAGCTTGCATTACCTGGACAAAACGTTACGCCATCAGACAAAATATTGTGGCAAAAATGTGAACAAATCATCGAAAAAGAGGAAATATTGGACAAGCGTAGAATCTGTGTTGAGTATGCGTGTAAAAAAACATCGAAAATAGCCGAGTTCCGCCTGGCGGAAACGGGGGAACCAAGTTTTTGGGGTGAATGGCTGTGTATCACGGCAGTCTAGGGCGTCCTTTCGACCGAACCCTTCAGCTAACCTCGTAGGCTCATGGGAGGAGCAGTTTCTTTTGCGCAAGTTGGTAGTATCTTTTATTATGGCTGGATTGCTGGCGATGGGAGCCGGTGCTGCACAGGCTGCTGAAAGCACATCTTTGAATGATGTGGTAAGCGATCTGTACGGCGTTCCTTACAAATCGTCCGGTACATCCAAAAAGGGCTTTGACTGCTCCGGTTTCACACGCTACGTATTTGATGCGTTAGGTGTAGACTTGCCTCACAATTCTGCGGCTCAATATGAAGTAGGAGAATCCGTCGAGAAGAAAGACCTTCAACCCGGCGACCTTGTCTTCTTCAATACGAATGGACGCAGCATTTCTCATGTTGGCATCTACATCGGAAACGGCACATTCGTGCACTCGGAAACTGGCCGTGGCGTCGTCAACACCAAGTTGAGCGATCCCTACTACTGGAGCAAGCGTTATGTAGGTGCAAAGCGCATCAACACGCCTGTTCTGGAAGCAAAGGCTGAAAACCCGAAGAAGGAAAACGCGGTGCAAGCTGCATCGTTGCCGGAAAATCAAGCAACTAAAAAGTAGTTCGGCAAAAAAATAAGAGCCAGGGACTTCGCGTCTCTGGCTTTTTCTGACGAAACTTAGTACCTGGTGTCATGAGGTGACCTCACTTATAAGTATTTGATTATAGTGAGGGGCATACTTGCCTTTCCCTGGTCAAAGCATGTTATGATAGATAGACATGGTAAATAATTTTTTTCTGATTTCTCGTTTCCATATTAATAGAAGTAACTGGGGGTATAACCGGTGAAGGATCACATATTAATTGTCGATGACAACCTCGAGATTATTGAACTCTTAGAAGACATATTGGAAAACGAAGGCTTTCAGGTGTCCACAGCCGAAAATGGCGAAGATGCACTGCAGATGCTCAGCCAGGGCCATCGCCCGAATCTCATTCTGCTAGATATTATGATGCCGAATATGAGCGGCTATGAGCTCTGCTCCCAAATTCGCCGTGAGTGGGATTTGCCGATTCTGTTTCTAAGTGCAAAAGGAAAAGCTGTGGACAAGGTCGTAGGCTTTGAAATCGGTGCCGATGATTACATTACCAAGCCTTTTGATACGGAAGAGCTACTTGCCCGTATTCGTGCCCATTTGCGCCGCTATGAGCGCATTCGCAAGCATACCGAAGAGCAGCCGGATAAAGAAGCTGCCAACTCTTCTATTACAGTCCTCAAATTTAAAGACCTGGAAATTCATAAAGAAACGTATTCTGTCTATGTCAGCAATGAGAAAATTGAGCTATCCACCAAGGAATTTCAACTGCTCACATTCCTCGCTGAAAATGCTGGCATCGTGTTTACACGGGAACAAATCTACGATCGTGTCTGGGGCTATGGCTACGGCTCGCTTAATACAGTGACCGTCCACATTAAAAACTTGCGTGAAAAGCTGGAGACGAACCGCCAGTTCATTAAGACACAATGGGGGACAGGCTACGTATTTATCGGGGAGAAGCAATAAATGAGCTTGCGCAATAAACTGTTTCTTTCGTTTATCGCTTTGATCACACTGAATATCCTTTTGTTCAAATTCGTCTTTCAAGACATCATTGTTGACCAGCTAAAAAATGACAGACACAATCAATATCAATACGAAAAGGAAGCAGCGGAAAAGGTTCGAGTCAATCAGCTATTGCGTACGAGCAACTTCAAGGACCCTACGGAGCGTCAGGAGCTGGAAAAGCAGCTTCCTGAGGACGTCATGTACCGCATGGTGATCAAGGACGCAAACGGCAATACGATATTCAACAAAACCTCGCAAGCTTATGATTTAAAGGTCCCTTCGTCCACTTCGAACCGGAGTTCCTCCAAAAAGGGGGACCTCAAGACGGTTGCGGAATACCACTTTCAACAGGAGCCGCCACGCGAAGGGGAAATTGTCATTTATTTTTACACAGACGACTATGACATCATGTCTACAACTGGTGTATCCATGATGCTTTGGTTTATTTACGGAAGCCTTGTATTGGTCGGTCTGGTGCTACTCACTCTATTTGTCCGCTGGATTTTGCGCCCTGTGAGCGAGCTGTCACGTGTAACTCAAGAGATTCGCGGAGGAAAGCGACTCGTCTCATTTACCTACAAATCCCATGACGAGTTCGGTCAATTGTTTCGCTACTTCGGGGATATGGTGGATGAGCTGCGCTTTTCCGAGGAACGTCAATCTGAGATGATCGCCTCGATCGCCCACGACTTCCGTACACCGCTGACTACAATCAAGGGATACGCTTCCTACATCGGCTCAGGACGCGTCACTGAGCTTGAGCGGATTCAGAAGCAGATGAGCAAAATCGAATTGAAAACGTCTGATCTGGAAAAGCTGCTGGACGAATTGCAGGACTTTAGCCAGCAAAGCACTGAAGTAAGGCTCAACATTAGCCGGATTCATGTAAAAGGGTTCTTGAAAGGGATTATTGAAGACTATTTGACCCGCATCAAGGACGCAGGCCTTTCCTTCCAGTGGAAGCTGCGTGTTTCCAACGAGCTGCATATTGAGGCGGATGAAACAAAGCTGCGCCGGGTTATGGAAAACCTGCTCAACAACGCGATTTACTACAATAAGCCAGAAGGCTCTATCATGATTACCTGTGACCAGCGTGAAGGACATGTGCTTTTCTCCGTGATTGATAAGGGTGAGGGCATCTCCAGTGAAGACCTGCCCAAAGTATTCACCAAATTTTATCGCGCAGAAAAGTCCCGCAACCGAAACAACGGTGGTACGGGACTTGGTTTGACAATCTCCCAAAGCATCGTTCGACGACATGGTGGAGAACTGATGGTAAACAGTGAGCTCGGAGTCGGAAGCAGCTTCTCGTTCACGATTCCTTTTTACCACATTTAAAATTTATATAGATTTATTCTCAGTTAATATATTTTTTATTTTTCTCTGTTACATTATTACTTGTAAGCATGTTGCTTTCAGTGATAAATAACCCCCAGTTCGGTATCTGACACAACACGGCGTAACCCGTAGGTGAAAAGATGCCCTTTTTTTTGTCCAAAAATCCCCTTCCTTTTTTAACGTGCAAGAAAGTTTAAGTGCTTCAACGTATAAAAGCAATCTTGCTTAAACTTTCTGGAACGCATAAAAACCTTCCATTAAAACGCGGTCGCTCATCTAAGAGGAGTCCTCGATAGTGGGTTTTTTTATCCTCTCTTCTCTACTCTCATGGGCAAGCCATTTTTCGGCCGCAATGTAACCAACGGCTCTGGCTCTACCTTTTGATCAGGAGTTTCTAGGCGCAATCGATAGCGCTGGGCGATCGTCGCCAAAAGCAGAGCTGCTTCCATCAAGGCAAAGTTATTCCCGATGCATACACGCGGACCTCCCCCAAACGGGAAATAGGCATAGGTCGGAATTCGTTTTAGCAAATCGCCCTCAAAACGCTCAGGGATAAACTCGTCAGGATTGTCAAAGTAACGGTGATTGCGATGCATGACGTACTGGCTCATCATCAAGGTCTCCCCTGGCTGATAAGTATGGCCGCCGATCTCTACCTCTTCCACGACCTCCCGGTTAATCGTCCACGCCGCTGGATACAGCCTCAGCGTCTCCTGTACAATCAAATTCGTATACGTCAGATGAGGCAAATCTTCGACTGTAGGCAGCCGGTCACACAGGACCGTCGACAGCTCATCCTGGAGCTTTTTCTCTGCTTCTGGATGTGTAGCCAGCAAATAAAAAATCCAGGACATCGTATTGGCTGTCGTCTCGTGACCTGCCACAAAAATGGTCATAACCTCATCACGCACTTGCTCGTCAGTCATCCCTTCGCCGTCATCCTCGTCTCGTGCCGCCAAGAGCATCGACAAAAGGTCATTTTTCCCATGATCCCCACTTTTACGTCTTTCCTCGATCAACGAAAAAATCGTTTTGTCCAATGTCTCGTTCGACTCCATAAACTGGCGATTGCTTTTTGTCGGTACAGACAGCGGTATGTCAATAAACGAGGACGCCTTGTTGGCAACGTACTTCAATCCGATATCAATCGCCTCTCCAATTTGATCGGCGCCTTCTTTGATGCTTTTGCCAAACATCGTCTCGGTAATGATCGCCAGCGTGACCTTCATCATATCGTGGTGGATGTCGCGAACTTCACCGTCCCTCCATTCGCTCATCAGGTCAACCCCTTGGCGAACCATGACCTGACCATAAGCAGCAATTCGTTCACGATGAAAGGCTGGCTGCATCAATCTTCTTTGCCGCAAATGCTTCTTCCCTTCACTCGTAAGAATTCCGTCTCCTACGACTGCTCTCGCTACTTGCAGCCCTTTTCCTTTGCGAAAATGCGCTTGCTTGGTCACCAGCACTTCTTTGATCTGATCTGGATTCGTGAGCAGGTAGACATGGCGTTTCGGTCCAAATCGAAAATGCACCACATCACCGTGCTCCTCAGAAGCATTACGGATAAACTGTAGCGGATCACGGCGAAAGGATAACAGATTCCCCGAGAGCGGCAGACCCTTTGGTCCCGAAATCGTTACATTCATAACGTCCTCCTTGTGGTAAATACGGCATGTTACGGAATAGTATCCAGCACAAAAAGGAGATTATGCGAAAAAAATAGCCACCCGAAAATCGGATGACTATAAAAAAAGACTGCAAGCTAGTTTGTAATTGATTGTTGTGTACGCAGCAAGCGTGTTGCAACCAGACGCTCCCGCACCTTGATTCCAATGAGGGCAGCGAGCACTGCCTTGATCACGCCTACCATCAAAAATGGTGTCGCGCCGAATGCAAACGCTTTGTCCCATGGAACATCCAGTACAAATTTCAATTGAATGGAACCAAAAATCAATGTAACGATCATCCCGATAATATTGGCGATCACAGCATTTACGAAGGTAAAGCTCGTCTTTTCCAGATACAGGCCCGTTACATATGCGGTCACGATAAATCCGAAGATATAGCCTCCGGTTTTCCCAACCAATACTTGCAAGCCGCCGCTAGCCTCTGTAAAAACTGGCAAGCCGATCGCACCAAGCAGCACGTAAATCAAAAGTGCTACCGTTCCGTAGCGACTGCCCAAAATCGTAGCAGTCAAGCCTACAGCAAGCGTCTGCGCCGTAATCGGGATCAAAGGCAATGGAATCGTCAGCTGGGACAAGACAGCCGTAATCGCAGCAAAAATAGCAGATAAGAGAAGCCACCTCAAGCGTTCATTTCTCATGCGTATAGCCTCCGTTTGTTAACTAAAATTATAATAAGGTTAACAAAATAATAATACGCATGCTGGGAATTGTAAATGCCCCTATGCAAATTTAGCTGAGGTCGTTGTCTGCAAACGCCTGTAGCTGCGTGAGCGACTGCACCGTGTGATCAATTAAAAAGCGCAAGTCGTCAATATTCCCCTCGTCAATTTTACGATAAAAATCAAGAGTTACCTGATTCCGCAGATGCTTTGGCGGCCACTCGATCCGATTTTCCTCTACCTTGGCCTTCAGCGTTTGTGTTATGTATGGTCGACTTCCCCATATATCGTCCAGAATCGTTGTGATTGATCTTATTTTTTGCGGAACATCCTCATGATTCGTCATCGGCAAATGAAAATGAATACAAATCGTACAGCCAACATGCTCTGTCAACGGCTGCTCCAGCTGTTCAGCAGCAATATCAGCCAGGCTTGTTCGCAGGTGCATCTCTGCGATTACAGCTTGCTCACTTTTATCCCGATCCACTAATGTAAACTCTATTTGAAACATCCGGTGAAAAGAAGCCATATCCATCACGTCCAAGCGCCCGGTAATGGTGATGGCGCCCTCAAAATCACGATCGTATACTGCTCCTTCCAGCACCACCCTGATGTTGTCAAATACTAACGGATGAAACATCTGTTATCCTCAGTCCCTTCCAAAAAGCTGTCTCGTACAAGCCTTCTTATCATTCTAGGATGCCTCCTTTCTGACTGTTTTGCAAGCAGGCGGACTTACCCGTGGAAAACAGGGGCAATGGAGTGGTAACATGGGAGGGAACCAACCTTTGAGGTGACAGCCATGTTCTTAATCGGAATTTTAGTCGTTGTAGCGATTTTTGGTGAACTGTTTCACCGCCTGAATCCGTGGAAAAAACCGGAGCCCCCTTATGAAGACCTGGTCGCGCAAATCAAATCAGCAGATTGGTACCTGGAGCTGTACGCTGATGAAGCATGCCGGCAAGTTCTCGAAAATGACCCACATGTTCACGCTTACTATGCAAGTACTTACGAAGCGAAGCGATTGCTTACCCAAGAGGGCTTTCAGCTGGGGCTGATTGACTATGTAAAGCAGCAAGCCTCGAAGGCATCCCCCTCCAGTCGCTGAAGGATACGTAAAAGCCGCTGCATCCTGACACGCAGCGGCCTTTTCCTCTTTCCTTATCCTTTTGCCCAAGCAATTCTGTGATCGATCAGCCGAGAAAGCCGGTAGACAACCGGAACAAAGCCTTGACGTGGCCAATAACGAGAGGATTGCAGATTCGTCATTCTCCAATCAGTCATGCAATAATGATAGCCTTTTTCTTTTGCATGGGCCAAGCCTCTCGTCGTTAACGCGAAATTTATCCCGCTTCCTCGGTACTCGGGCCGAGTCGCCGCGATCCCCAATTCGATACAGTGCTCTGGAGTCATCGTGAATGGATCACTGTCAGCTGGGAAGTAGGCCTGAAAGGAAATAATTTCTTCTCCCTTTTTCGCAATCCACAGATCGACCTGCGGATCATCGACCAGCCCTGAATAACCATCGCGAATCTTTTGTGCGTCTTCGGGCAATGCTACGCCGAACACAGGCGATTTTGCTTGATAAGTCCTGATCAGCGATGATACGTCTGCAATCGCCTCACGATCGTCGGGCGTCGCCAAGCGAAGCTCCACTCCCTCCACCCACAATGAGGAGGCACTCAGCTGAAGCTCCTCTAATGAGAGCAGACCATGTACCTGCTCATGACCAAACCCGAGACAAAACCATGTCTGTAACAGCTCCGGATTACCGGCTGGCAACAGTGCGCAATGGTAAAAATATCCCTCATCCACCCATTCCTGGGCCGCTGCTGCGTACAAATCCCGATACAGCTCTACAGGCTGTTCCGAAGCTATCGCCTGACCAGCCAAACTGATCCAAACGTGCCTGCCACGCATAGCATTTTCTTGTTTTTGACCGATGACATAGCCGACTAGCTTGTCATCGTCTAGCGCAGCTACTCCTGATACACCTGTTTTCTCCCACTCGCCCGTGAGAGCACGAATGGCTATTTCTTCTGCCTCCCCTTGACTTGGCAGCATAGGAATGGCTGCATTTGCTCGTTTTTGGCAGAGAGCGAGCAATCTCCCTGCCTCTGTGAGCCGATCTGTAGAAAAAGAAACGACTTTCAAAATGCTCATCCCCCCTCGCTCCTTTTGAAACCATTCCTACATACTTTCTGGATAGTCAAAGGAAGTTCCTTTTTGCTGAAAACAGCCTTGTAGCTTTCCATACAAAAAAGGCGCACCTGCTTTTGGCTGCTGCCAAGCGGTACACCTTATCTCTCGAATCGGTTCATTAGCGTTTTTGATGGTAGTGCTTGTAGGCGTCGAAGGATGCCTGCTCCTGGCAAGTAAAGCATTCTGTAGCATAGGATTCTGCCTGTTCGTTGATGGTTTGCCCGCAAGCAGCGCAGCATTTTGCTTCCAGATTGCGAAAGAAAGTAGTGATCGGCGTCATGATTTTAACCCCCCGTGTGTTGTTATCTGTATTGTATTACAACAGGAGCTGTTTTATAAAAGTTTGTTATAATACATTACGCCGCATTATCTTTCTCTCGCGCTCATTCTCTCTCGCTTGCTCTCTTTTTCGCTGTATTCATACATTTTTGCAAATTCGCAATCTGTTGTAACACAATGATCACAGCTCTGTTTTCCAGACTGGTTTAGCAGCCTTTTTAAATCAGCAAATTGAACAGATACGGATCATTTGTGATCTCTACATAGCTGATTCCATGCTGCTTCATTCGCGCCACCAGCGGCTGATAATCCGCCTGGCACTTCATCTCAATTCCCACTAATGCAGGTCCATTTTCTTTGTTGTTCTTCTTGGTGTATTCAAAACGCGTGATATCATCATGCGGCCCGAGCACCTTTTCCATAAACTCGCGCAACGCGCCTGCACGCTGTGGGAAGTGAATCACAAAATAGTGCTTCAATCCTTCGTGTAACAGCGAGCGCTCCTTGATTTCCTGCATCCGGTCAATATCGTTGTTACCCCCGCTGATGACACACACTACGTTTTTGCCGGCAATTTGCTCCCGGTAAAAGTCGAGCGCAGCGATGGACAAAGCGCCTGCTGGCTCCACCACAATCGCGTTGCTGTTATACAGATCAAGGATTGTTGTACATACTTTTCCTTCTGGCACCATTACGATGTCGTCCAGCACATCACGACAAAGTGACATGGTCAATTGCCCTACCTGTTTAACAGCCGCTCCATCGACAAATTTATCAATTTCATCCAAGGTCACCACGTCACCGAGCTCAAGCGCCGCTTTCATAGAAGCCGCTCCCGCAGGTTCTACCCCAATGATTTTCGTATCCGGGCTGATCCCTTTTACATACGTACCTACACCAGCTGCCAGTCCGCCCCCGCCAATGCTCATGAAAACAAAATCGGCAGGCTCCTCCATGTCATTCATGATTTCCAAGCCTACAGTGCCTTGTCCAGCAACTACAAGCGGATCATCAAACGGATGAACAAAGGTCCTCTCTTCCTGTATGCAATATTTCATCGCTTCTGCAAAAGAATCGTCAAACGTATCCCCAATCAGAACCACTTCCACATAAGATCCGCCGAACAGCTTCACCTGCGTGACCTTTTGCCGCGGAGTTGTCGTCGGCATAAAGATCGTTCCCTGAATTTTTAATTGATGACACGAATAAGCCACACCCTGTGCATGGTTCCCCGCACTGGCACATACAACACCATTTTCCCTCTCGCCTGACGAAAGATTGCGAATAAAATGATAAGCACCTCGGATTTTAAACGAACGTACTACTTGCAGGTCTTCTCGTTTCAAATACACATTGCAGCCATATCGTTCGGACAGGACCTTGTTTTTTTGTAGCGGTGTTTTTTCTACCACGTCTTTCAAGGCATGGTTGGCTACCACGATCTCTTCCACAGTTACTGTACTCATATATTGAATGCTCCTCCCAAAGGTGTCTCATGTCTCTATTGTCTCATGAAAAAGAAAAGCCCCCGCCCCGCCAGCAGCGCTTATATGCGCATGGCTGGCTGAGGCGAGGGCATCGCGGTACCACTCAGCTACTCTATTCCCCTCACGGAAAACAGACTTAGGGAAGTTCAACATGGGAACTCCCGTCTGGTAACGGAGACGAATCCGTTGTCCTTTACTAACAGAAATTAGCTTTCTCTTTTCTAGGACACTGCTCCAAGGTGATTTTCAAAACAGGCTGGCGATCATCCTTTCAGCACGAGGGACGACTCTCTGCAACGCTGCTCTCTGCTTTT
Organism: Brevibacillus reuszeri; assembly: GCF_002897295.1. Lineage (GTDB taxonomy): Bacteria > Bacillota > Bacilli > Brevibacillales > Brevibacillaceae > Brevibacillus > Brevibacillus reuszeri_A. The sequence continues at coordinate 61,356 of NZ_BEXF01000020.1, read as the reverse complement.
ACTCTTCCTTATCTACGCAACTAACGAACTATTCAAATTAGTTACAAATTATAAATGTACTCGTCCTAGTTGTCAAACGTTATGTCATCAAAGTTGAGGCGTTTGCCAGACGTTCCCGAGATGACGATTTTGAAACGGACGTTGCCTGTTTCGTTCACAGTAAAGCTCTGCTGCTGCAAAGCCCCGGTGCTGCTCTGCAGGCTGCTGACGTCCTGCCACGTCTGCCCGCCGTTTACCGATTTTTGCAGCTTCCACGTAGCGCCTGTATCTGTACCATAATTTGCATGGGAAATCGTGACCGTCGTTACGTTGCTTACATCAAACTTCATCGTGATTGAGCCAGCTGCTCGTGCTCTTACCGATTGACTGCCCAGCTTTTTATCCGCAGTCGTATTTCCTAACAGGGCATTATCCAAATTCCATGTGCCGCTCTCCAATGTCACATCTCCGGCTGCATAAGCTGCTTTTGTCCCTGTTTCAAAATCTTCGAATTCCTGGCCAGTACCCGGATTCGGCGTCGTACTCGAGTAACCATAAGAACCTTGTTTAAAAGTAGAAGCATCCCACCATTTGTAGCCAGCAGCAGGTGCCGCCCAAGGCTCTGGCACAGGCTCTGTTGAGGTTTGCGGATTTTCCATCGGCAACAGCTGTGTGACAGGACTTGGAGTAAAACCGGTCAACTGGTCAAAGCTCGTGTACGCCTCTGGTTCTGCCAGCCAATCGATCAGATTGACGAGAAGCTGGGCATCATCCTGCTCCTTGAATCCATCGTAAGTCTTTTTACTTGCGCCATTTTCCTCGCGCTTGTATTTTGGCGTAGCATCCTCAACAGGAGAGGAATCACCAATGAATGCTGCTTTTCCGCTTCCTGCCTTGGAAATCGCTACATAGGGTCCTTCGTTTACGCCGCCACCATTGTACACCCCTTGGTCTACGGCATTTGCCCACTTCACATTCGTAGTTGGCAAATAAACAATTCCTTTCGCTTTATCCGGATCGAGTATAGCCAGGGTCGAGCCAGCGTGCATCGCTACTGTGCTTACTCCGCTTGTAATCCCAAACGATTCACTTGCAGGCACGACGTTATTTGCCGTGATGTCGCCAAGGGCGTTGTATCGGAAACGGATGCCAAAGTTGGTTCCCAGCCAATCAGAGCTGTCTACATTTTGCATGGCAGCTGAATTGCGTTCTCCCGTGTCCATGCCTTGCGTTGGATCATTCCAGGCTCCGCGGCGATACCCGTTAAATACTTCATTTGCATCCCAGCGGTTTTTGTTGCGGTCTGCATTGTAATGATCCCCGATGAAGAAAATACTGCCGCCGTTTTGCACGTAATCAAGCATCGCCTGCTGTTCAGTGGTTTTATAAGGGATATTTGCTTCTCCGATAACGAATACCGCATAATCCTCCAAATCGCTCAGAGTGATCGGTGTCGTCTTGCGCAGCTCGGTAACATAATACCCTTCGTCCGCTAATGCTTCGCCAAAATCGGAAAATGCTCCGTCAATGACCCAGTCGGCTGCTCCCGCTGTCTGTCCATGCGTGTTATCAAAGAGAATTTTTTTGCTGTTGTTGTTATTTACGACTTTCGGCGTCAAAACAGGTGCTGGATCGAGTGGTCCCTCTGCCTTGGTGACAGTGGCGTTCGTCAGTGGCAGCGTAAAGATGCCTGTGAAGAGCGCAAGGGAGAGAAGAAAGGATGATAGCCGATGCTTTCTTTGCTTGGTCAAATGGTCCAACTCCTTTTGATAGGATAGAGAATTCCTCTAAAGATTACCATATTTATCCTGTAATTTTGCCCTATTAACATTGTTTTTACAAAATTTGGTTCTAATGACATAACTTTTTGAAAATGACTCCCAGTCCTTTGACATATCTCGTAGGTCGGGCTGATGAAACCAAAAAAAGATGAGGCCCGTGATCGGACCTCATCGTCATTTTCTTGCTATTATACTGCTTCGTAGATTTCTTCGTAACGCTTGCCGATTTCTTCGTCAGTCAAGCCAGCTTCACGCAGACGGCCAATCAGAGCATTTGCCCAGATTTCAGTGCGCTGTGCCATTTTCCCGTATTTTTTGGCTTCCTTTTCCTTACGCTTCGCACGGTCTTCCCCGTTGGATTTGAGGTTATCGAGGATGAACAGCATTTTCATGGTGTCATCTTCGTTCAAACCTGTCCAGTTGTCGTTCAGGAACGCAACCACATTTTTATAATAACCATCAAATTCGGCGAAGGAAATCTCGGAATCCATGTTGAGATATTCTTTCATTTTGTCAAATAGCTCTTGCATCTAGCGTCACAACTCCCTCGTTATTCTCCGCACTATTATAACAAAAACAGCTCAGGGGAGGAAGTTGCCATTATCTGTGACATCCTCTTCTGCTCTGCTTGGGTCTGTAGGGGGAATCCATGTATAATAGAAACCATCATGAAATAAGGAGAGCCACGCCCCATGAAGTCATCAGCCAAGCATCAAAAGGACGTCCGTCCCCGGGACGGAAAGCAAGAAGAGACGAAGCTCACTGTCGGTCAGCAAATGACCCTAACCATAAAAAGCCTGGGAATCAACGGCGAAGGGATTGGCTATTTTAAACGGAAAATTGTCTTCGTAGATAAAGCACTGCCAGGTGAAGTGATCCATGCACAAGTAACAGAGGTAAAAGAAAAATACGCCACAGCGCGATTATTGAAGGTCGTAGAAAAGTCACCTGCACGAACAAAAGCACCTTGTCCCGTGTACGAGGAGTGCGGCGGCTGCAGTCTACAGCATATGGATTACAAGGCGCAGCTCGCCTCGAAGCAGGAGCTTGTGATCGAATCGCTCCGCAAGTACGCCCGTTTGGAAAATCCGCCGGTAGCACCTACTATTGGCATGGACAACCCTTGGGGGTATCGAAACAAAGCTCAGTTTCAGGTCGGCAAACGGGACGGCAAGCTGGTCGCTGGACTGTATCAGACAGGTACGCATCAGCTTGTCGATTTGGAGACTTGCCAAGTGCAGCATGAAGCAACGACAGCCATCGTTCGCACTGCCAAGCAAATCATACAGAAGCTGGGTATTCCTGTATATGAGGAGCGCAAGCGAACTGGCGTCATTCGTACCGTAGTGGCCCGTGTCGCATTTGCCACAGGAGAAACACAGCTTACCCTCGTGACCGCTACCCAGGAGATTCCGCGTGTTAAGGAATTGATTCTGGAGCTGCGTACGCAACTGCCCGAGTTGGTCAGCATCGTGCAAAACGTCAACGCTCAAAAGACATCCGTCATCTTCGGCGAGACCACCCGTGAACTGTGGGGACGACCGTACATCGCAGAAAAGCTTGGCGAGCTTTCCTTTGACTTGTCTGCTCGTGCCTTTTTTCAGCTGAATCCTGAGCAAACTCACAAGCTGTACGATGAAGTAAAAAAAGCCGCCGGACTGACCGGCAGCGAGCTTTTGCTTGATTTGTATTGTGGGACTGGAACCATCTCCCTCTGGCTCGCTCCATTTGCCCGGGAAGTACGCGGAATTGAGCTGATTCCAGAGGCTGTAGAAGATGCCCGGAAAAATGCTGAGCGGAATCAGGCGACGAATGCCCAGTTTCATGTAGGGCGCGCTGAGGTATTGATGCCGCAGTGGGCCAAGCAAGGAGTGAAGCCCGACGTTGTTGTGGTCGATCCTCCGCGTACCGGATTGGACGATGCGCTGATCCGTTCCTTGCTTGAAGTTACCCCGAAGAAGATTGTGTATGTGTCCTGTAATCCGTCTACGCTTGCAAAGGATATTGGGAAGCTGCTGGCGAAGTATGAATTGAAGCATGTGCAGCCGGTGGATATGTTTCCGCATACGGCGCATGTGGAAGCAGTGACATTGCTTAAATGGAAGGGCACAAAATGATATCGCGCCCCTCGTAAGCTCAGTGGGATAAGGAATTCATAACATCGTTACGAATTTCCTTATCCTGTTGTCATTCGTTATCATTAATATACTGGGAATCAACATTTGAAAACATAGGAGGATACATGTCCTGGAGCAAATTGAAGCAACAACTAGAGAGTTTTCTCTGCCCTTCGTTACAGGGAAGGGTCGAATACCGCGCAACCAGTTACCGTTATTTACCTGATAAAGCAGGTATTTGTTACATTTCCGTAGATAAAAAGAACGTATTCAATATGAGTGATCGAACTAGCACGATCAAATGGTATCAAACCGAGCAGGAAATCAAGAATGATGCAGATATCCAAATCCCGATCACCAATGAAGAAATGGAAGCGGTCAGAGAAGAGACCAAGGGAATGGTTCCTGAGGATCGTCTAAAAGTCATTGCAAGAAATAGAAAAATAACAGAATATGCCAAGGAGCTTTTGTCAGCACAGGCTTCTTTAAGTAAATCAAATTTTAACGTTGTGGCTACTACGTTTTTATCTAGTTCGATAGAAGAAAGCATAGAGAGCCATGATATCTTATTGAATATTCTAGCCTTGGTGGACAGACGAGTTGGAAAAAAGCGGATTGTAAACATGTCCGAAAAGATAAAGCTAAAGCATCCCATTGTGCAGTATTTTTATGAACTACGGCTTCGTTCGTTATGAAAACTGGAATGGTCTTGACTCGTCTCAAAGTAGATTTCTTGTCATTTACTATCCATAAGTGGTCATAGATCATAAGGATCACCTGTCACTTGGACACGGTGGTGATGATTTCGAACTCATTCTTACGTAGCGGAGCGTGAAGCTCTGGAGTCAAGGAAAGAACATTAACCACAGAAGTGCACCCCAATTGTTAGTCGTGACTAACCAACTGGGGTGCACTTCATATTACTGCGGATTGAATGTTTGATTGATCCTTATTTTTTGGACGCTGCTTCAATATCTTTGAATGCCCAGTGAGTTGGTGGTACATCCGGCCAAGTTTGTCCACTTACATGATTCAACTGTTCCTCAGTCAGCAATCGATTCAGAATCGTTACCAATTCTGCACGCGTTAATTCTTTCTCTGGTAAGAACCTACCGTCCGGATAACCGGACACCAGTCCTTCTTTGCTAACCGCTGCAATCATCTGAGCCGACCAGTGATCGCCTGCTACATCGGAGAAGCTGTTATTCATCCCGTCATCTCTTAATCCGCGATATCTGAAGAGAATCACAGCCATTTCCTCACGGGTGACTCCATCTGTCGGATTAAACATACCGTTCGCATACCCGTTCATCAAACCTGCCTCGTTCGCACGTTTAATAGCATCGGCCGCCCAGTAGTTTTCAGCTACATCAAAAAAATACCCATTTACAGATGTTACTGGTTTGACCATGCCTGTATTTACCAGAATCATTGCCAATTCTGCACGAGTTACACTTCGATCCGGTTCGAAATTCCCACTTGTGTAGCCGTTCATATAGCCTTTTTGGTCATTCTTTTCATCACCTGCTTCTGGTGTACCTGTGCCACTTCCAAGGGTGCTATTTTCCCGATCGTTATTATTCTCGTTTTTATCTTTATCTCTATCCCTATCTCGATCTCTATCACGGTCTTTTTCCCGTTCAGCTTTCTCTAAAGCTTTTCTCGCTTTTTTCAGCGCAGCCAGCACTTCATCTACCTCACCCTGGGTGGCATGAGGGTCGGCAAGCACTTCGTCGGCTTCTCTCAACGCTTTTTCAAGAGCACGCCAGCTGGATTTCGTATAGTCAGCCTCATGCAAATCTTCATCTTTGATTTCGTCCACTTTTTCATCTAGCTTGCTCTTGTCTACAGTAGAGTCAGCTTGCTTTTTCAATCCTTGTCTCGCTTTTGTCAACGCAGCAAGCTCGGCATAGGCTTCGTCCTGGGTAGCATTTGGATCGTCTAACACGTCGTTGGCTTCTCTTAACGCTTCCTGCAACGTATCCCAGCTTGCTTTCGTATAGTCTTCTTCTAGCAAATTCTCATTGATGATTTCATTCACTTTTGCTTGCAATTTACTCTTGTCCACTTCAATTCCTTGCTCAATCAGTCCATCTCGTGCTGCTATCAACGCAGACGCCGCTCTATCCACCTCAACCTGGGTAGCAGATGAATCAGCCATTACCTTGTTTGCTTGTGTCCATGCATCCTGCAACGACTCCCAGCTTTCCGGTTTGTACGTAGCTTCCTCCAGATTTTCCGCATTGATTTTCGCCAGGGTGGACTGAAGGACACTTTTGTCGACCACTACCGGAATGTTGACGCGGATCAGGCCTTTTCTCGCATTTGTTAATTCAGTCAGTGCGTTACTGATATCGGCTTGTGTTGCGCTCGCGTTAGAAAGTACATCATTAGCAAGTGTCAACGCAGTCTGGAACACTTGCCAACTGGTGGCTGTATAAGCCGTAGACTTCAAATTCTCTGCTGTAATGGCGGTCACCTTTGCTTGCAGTTCAGACTTGTCAACGGGTGCTACCACGTTTTCAAGTCCACCATGTGCTGCGTTCAGCGCTGCTAACGCATCATCTACCTGTATTTGGGTCGCGCTCAGATTATTCAGCACAGTTTGAGCAGCTGTCAACGCGTTTTGCAAATCATTCCAGCTCGCTGGCGTGTAATCTGCTTCTAGCAGATGCTTATTGTTAATTTCGGTCACTTTTGCGTGTAGATCTGTTTTATTGACTAAAGCTGCTGTCACCGTGACAGTCAACGTATACACCGTGATCGTGCCGTTTTGCGCTTTTACATGGATCTCGATCACACGGGCAACGTCCGGAGTCAGGGGCAAACCAGTAATTGGCCCAAGAGGTTGGCTCACACTGTCTATTTTCACGGCTTGCAGTATCTGCGTGCTTGGTTCATCCAGTAGCCAGTTAACATTGATGCTACCCGTTCCATGCGGCACTTCCACACTGTAGCTATAGTCCGTTTTCACAAACCCGGACACTGGTGTGCCGTCGACGCTCAACGAGGACAAATATCCATTGCTTGCTGGCGCCTCCTCATTCACGGTGATGCTATACGTTTTCGTCGTTACGCCATCCTGTGCAGTTACGACAATCGGGATTTCTGTCGATCCGTCCGCATCCAACGTTACCGTGACCGCTGCGCCGTTGACACGGCTCGTGCCATTTAGCTTCATCGTCGCCGTTATATCCTGCAAAGTCGGGGTGATGGTCACAGAGGTTGTACCAAACGGAACCTCAACCGTATACTCCGTCGTATCCGATTTAAACGTCAGCACGCCCGGATTCACTTGCAAATCACTCAAATTCGCATTGTTCGACAGCACTCTCTTGACCATTAGTGTATACTTTGTGCTCGTGCCATCTTGCGCTTTCACACGGATCTCGATCACACGCACCTCGCCCAAATTCAGGGGAAAGCTGATCCCGGAGATCGGCGGCGATCCGAGCTGTAGGCTCGTACCATTTACTCTCAATTCTTGTAGCGTGCTACGTTCATCCGGTATCCAGCTCACATGGATGTCATCTGTTCCATACGGCACTTCCACACTGTAGCTATAGTTCGTTTTCACAAATCCAGACACTAGTGAGTCGTTGACGCTCAACGAGGACAAATATCCATTGCTTGCTGGCGCCTGCTTATTCACGGTGATGATATACGTTTTCGTTGTTATGCCATCCTGTGCGGTTACGACAATCGAGATATCTGTCGATCCATCCGCATCCAGCATTACCGAAGTCGCTTCTCCATTGGCTTGGCTCGTGCCATTTACCGTCAGCGTTGCCGTTATATCCTGCAAAGTCGGGGTGACGGTCACGGATGTTGTATCATACGGAACCTCAACCGTATAGTTCGGCGTAGCCGGGTTAAACGTCAAACTACCCGGCGTAACCGTTAAGTTGCTCAACGAAGCATTTGAGCTGATCGGAGGAACCGCAGCAGCCGATAAGAGAAGACCTGAACTGCCCGCTGCGATCGCTTTCCCGTTGGCGACTGCAATTGAGGTCACTGACTGCGCACTTCCGCGGGAGATCTCTGTGGTAAAAGTAGAGCCATCCGGAGAGGTCAGAATTGTTTGGCTAGTACCTCCTACATAAAACTGACCAGCCCCGTAAGAAACGGTAGCAAAGCTTATGGATTGGGTACCTGCCGGAGGCGTTTTTTCTACCCAGCTTTCGCCGTCATCCGATACGTAGAGATAACCTTCCAAACCGACGGCGACGAACTTGGCTCCGTTATAGGCAATCCCGTACAACTGTTTGCCCGGTGTTGCAGTATTGACCTTGTTCCATGTCTCGCCATCGTCTGATGCATAGATAGCACTGCGGTTGTCTGATGCCCTGCCTACTGCCAGAAACTTGCCTTGACCATATGTAACATCATTAAACCCGGCTGCACTACGGATCGAACGGTCAACCCAATTGTGACCATCGACCGAGGTCAGCAGTGTACCGCCTGAATCTCCCACCACAACAATCGTATCACCGTCGGTCGCGATCGAGACGAGCTTACCCGATTTGCCAGTAGTCTGCTCAACCCATTTGGTCACATCTACCGGATCCAGTCCGTCCGCCAGTGTGTAGACCTTCCCATTGCTGCATCCGGCGATCCACTGTGTTCCGACGTGCATCGCTTTGTTCACTTCACACGGAAAGGCCGTTTTACTGGAATGTCGTTCAAATGTAGTGCCGTCTGTAGACTTCCCGAAGTCTCCCGATTGTGAGAACAATAGCCAGGTTCCATTGCCGTACGCTATCTTATTCATGAAAGACGCACTAAAATCGTGGTTAACTGTGTTCCAAGTCGCTGCCATCGCGGATTGAACACCCAAACCCATTCCCAAGGAAACGGCAACCAACAATATACCCAGCGAAAACCGCATCATCCTCTGAATTTTTCTGAATAAAAGATTTAATTCCATTCATTTTCCTCCGTAAAAAAGTTTCATTTTCGCAAAGATTACAAACGTAATATCGATGAAGCTTCGGGGTTACAGGTTAAATGGATAAGCTTTTCGCAATTATAGTAGCAAAGCTCAAGGAGCTGTTCGTCCTACACTAACATAAATTATTCCAAATTAGTGTGATGTGAATTACAATTTGATAACTTTTACTACCAAAATCCAGACGACTATAGGTTTAGAAGGAAAGTCTTCTATATAGAAATGGAAATACTACTGCATCTTTAGTGTCTAAATTACTCACCCGAGCCTTACAATGAATGAATTGTTTCCGAAAACCATAATATTGCTGATACTTTTGAAAATGTTAAACTTATACTTACCCCAACAGATAGTGACGGTAATTTTTGGGAATTTATATCATTCAAATAAACCTTATAAAACAACAGCGGATGTTTATTATCAATTTCACGTTAGCGTAGGCACTCCAAAATTTATTCTTTCTCCTCAGATCCCTTTAGTTATCAACGAATTCAACAATTTGTTCCATTCTTAAAGAATTGAGTACAATTGAATGGTTACTTATCTGAGCAAGCTTACGAGCAAATGTTATATCAGAGATCCTATTTTCCATATAACTTACATCAACAACTAATTCAGCCGCTCAATGCCCCTAACCACTCAAAAATTTATATCAGTTACCTGTCTTTTCCCAGGTATGATGGAATTCTTTGGCCATATTTTTGACCACACAGTCGTGTAACTTTAATTTGTTAATGGTGATAATGGATACTTAAGGAGCCTCAAAAACAACACTTAAGTTAAGTTTCGTTGTTCCAAGTTAACACGATTTAAATGCTACCCGAAACGGCGCATGTGAAGGCAGTGACACTTTTAACGTTGAAATAGTTATAAGAGAAAAAGCTAAATTCCCTTGACACAACGGGAGTTTAGCCTTTTTCTTTTCTGATCAATGACAATTTTGCTCCAGTAGTCCCCAGTGGAAATATTCACCAAACCTTCTTTTGAATCGACGATTTCACTGTGCTTTAATTTAAGTAAAATAATATGGAAGAGGTGAGCAATTTTGTCATCGATCTTACTCGTGATTTTTTCTATTAATTTTGCTCTTTTCTGCTTGCATGAAATGGATGCAATAAGAGCTAAGGAATGGAAACTGTTTATCTTTTTGAAAGACATGGATGATAACCGTGCCTTCAAAACATTTACAATTCTCCATCTCCCACTGTATGCAATCCTACTATATTCGTTTATAAGCCACCACATCATCTCTTTTATCATTATCGATGTGTTTTTAATCATTCACTCCATACTACATTTTTTCTTTGAGAAGCATCCGAACAATAACTTTACGAACATGTACTCAAGAATGATTATATATCCAATGGGCGTACTAGGTGTCTTGCATCTTGTTGGACTGGTACTGTCCTGAAACTCCTTCTTACTTTCGCGCATTTCTTTCAGACTAAAAAACTATGAGGGAAAGTAGCCCTGCTTAAATATCTTGTACCATTCATTCAATTCATCGCCTATGAATACTCCCAATCTCTCCAAAATATCTCTTGAAAACTCTACTGCACCACTTCCATTCGCCGTAATTAGGTTCTCATCACGGACAGACTGAGCATCTACATAATGTTGATCTCCTCTGTAATTCGGAGCCCCTTGCTTCAAATAAGGCAGTGTATTGCCTGTATGTCTATGATTGTCCAAGTATCCGTGGTTTCCCAAAAAGGTGGTAGCATCGCAAATGGCTGCCACAGGAATATCCTTTTTCACACAGTAATCCACAATTACTTTTGCTTGCTGATTCTTTTCTTCTCTCCATCCCGTTCCACCAGGTATGATTAACATAGCGATTTCGAGATTTGGATTGAATCCTTTTACGCTATAATCTGGAAGTACTGTTAATCCCCCCATTGAAACCTTGGCTTCCTGATCAATGGCGATTGTCTTTACACGATATCCTGTTCCAGGCTTGTTTAGCTCTGAACTGACGTAACTGGCCTCCCAATCTGCAAAACCATCTGTTATGAAAATTAATACTTCCTTCAATGTGATTCCCTCCTAGTAAAACTTTGTATAAATGAATAGTAAAACAGCTTCACTGACAATTATGGTCAGGAAAGATAAATTTAGGTGGCGAGAAAATGAGCGCAAGTAACATTATTCACTTAACAAACTGGAGAAACATGGATTCAGTGAGAAAAACCGAAGCGTTGAAAGCATTAGAAGGATACAATGGACACGCCTTTACATTCAAAACGATGGAAACCTTTCATTCAGATCAAAACACGTTTACGACTGGCCTTTTTGAGCTAGCTGGAAATGAGTTCGTCTTTGTACCAGGCGCAACAGCTACACTGGGATGGAACCAGGTAGAAGAGCAAGATGAAATGATCTTATCTGCGATCCAAAAGGAGCTTGAAATTACAGGGGTTTCACAAAGTGCAGAGGCTTATTTGCAAAGCGTATTTTCACCACTGCGAGAAGTTGAAATCGCTCCAATGCTGGTAGAGAGAAATGTACAAAGAATAGACCCCAAGTCGGGTCATTTGGCTAACTACTATGAGATCAAAACGGACCTGGAGCGAAGTGGCTTCTCATTACCGACAGAAGAGGAATGGGAGTATTTATGTGGTGGAGGAACCTCGATGATTTTTAGTGATCACGTGGATCGCAAATTGATAGAAGATATTTGCAAAGAAAAACGCTATTACGCAGACCTTGAAAAGCCTAACCATTTTGGATTGTACATTGCTTACGAGCCCTATATATTTGAACTGGTAGACTCTCCTGTCATCTCCAAAGGCGGCGACGGCGGAACAGCTGCACATGGAGGCTATCATATCCTTGGAGTGCTGCCCATTTCCCCACATTATCGAGACGAAGTCATTCAAGAGCTCATGAGCAGCGATGGGGATTTCGATTGTGACGTTCACGCAAGACGAATTGTGCGAATTCAGTAAATCAAACATACCTTGCGAGCCGTACAACAAAGAGGGGCACTACTCCCCTCTTTTTGCGTTCTTCAAGGCCACGTGCCTGCCATCCCTAATAATCGCGCTGTAAACAAATTTCGGTAAGGCAGACTGTCTGCGCCAGCGTGATTTTTGCCCCTTGGCTACAGGAACGGTAAGAAGTCGATGCAGCCATTCCAAATTCAGCTTCTTCCATACTTCTGGTGTGGCCTTTACTTTTCCTGCGATTACGTCCAGGCTTCCCCCTACACCAAAAACGACCTTTACCCCATCCAGCTTGTGCTTATTCCTATAGATCCACTTGTCAGAGTAGGGAGCCCCCATCGCGACGATCAGTACATCTGGCCTGGTCTGCTGGATGCTTTGAAGAATTTGTCCCTCCTCTTCCTCGGTAAAAAAACCGTTATGACGACCGGCAACCACAACCTGCGGATAGTGTTTGCTGACCTCCTCAGCTGCTTTTTGGTTCGTTTCTTCATCTGTCCCTAGAAAAAAGAAGCTCCAGCTGTGCTCATTTCCTTTTTCTAACAGTCGAAGCAGCAAATCATAGCCAGTCACTCTCTCAGCAAGTGGCTCGCCTGTTCGTCTTGAGGCCATCACGATGCCGATTCCGTCTGGAGTGATCAGGTCTGCCTCTTTGACGATGGTTTGCAGCAGTTCGTCTGTTTGATAGGTGATGGTTATCTCTGGGTTCACCGTGATCAGATGGAACAGCTTGGACGGTTCTTGTTGAATATGCTCCGTCAATTGCTGTGTTGTTTCATGGAGGGTTAGCTTAGAAAAAGGTACTCCTAAAATTGTTACTGAGCCTTCCATATGATCACCTTTCATCCATGTGAATTAGAAGAATTTTACCATATACGCTGAACTTACGTCTTACCCTTAACAATTTGCTATGATATAAAAGATAGTAGAGTTGGTAATATTCGGGGGGTCACTCGCATGCTGCTTGAGGATCACATTACTGATTGGATCGAAGCCTACGATCGCAATGGCTATCTAAACGGATCTCTATTGATCGCATCAAACAACGAGGTCATCGTAAATCGCGGCTTCGGTCTGGCAAATCGGGAGCATCATGTCCCCAATACATCAACAACCAAATTCCGCATCGGATCCATGACAAAAGCGTTCACTGCGGTTGCCATTTTACAATTGCATGAAAAGCAAAAATTGAAGCTCCACGACCCCATCGCGAAGTATTTGCCTGCGTTTCCAAACGGCGAGCGAATCACCCTTTATCATTGCTTGACGAATACATCTGGGATTCCAAACTACACTAGTTTTCCTGACTTTTGGACGCGCACCATGAGGCTGCATTCCTCTCTGCACCAACTGATCTCTTCATTGAAAGAACATCCTCTGCATTTTGAACCAGGAAGCAGATTTGAATACTCGAACTCTGGCTATGCCATTTTAACGGCGATTATCGAAGCAGTATCAGGCATGTCCTATGCAGATTACATTCAGGAAAGCATTTGCCACCCGCTGGGAATGAATCATACGGGCTGTGATGATGGCAGAAAGGTCATCCCGAATCTTGCTTCTGGGTATTCCTTTTGGGAAGAACCGATTCATTCCGCTTATGCAGACATGTCTTTTCCTCTAGGAGCATATGGCTTGTATTCAACAACAGAGGACCTGTTTATTTGGGACAAAGCCTTGCTCTCATCCAGTCTGCTCCCTAAGGAACTGATAGAGCAATTGTTCACCCCTAATCTCGCTTCCTATGCATGTGGCTGGATGGTATCTGAGATTATCGGAAAAAAATGTACGCATCATTTTGGAGATATCAGTGGTTTCTGTAGCGATTTTCTCCGCTTTGTAGATGATCAAGCTACGATCATTTTTCTAAGCAATATGAATATCACCCCTGTGTCTCATCTAAGCCGAGAGATAGCCAAAATGATGTTTCAGGAAAATGTGTCCTTGCCACTTCCTGCGCGTCCCATCGACTTTCACGAGCAAGCTGCCTTGACGGGTTCCTATGTTATTGAAAAGGAGCCGGGGACGATATTGGACATCTCTGTAAAAAACAACGAGCTTTATTTGACTACTCCCAAAATGTACGGTGTATTCTATAAATTCAAGCTTGTCCCCATTCATCATGGTTCTTCACACACGATTTTTGTTACTGAGATGATCAATGAACAGCTTGTTTTTTCTTATTCAAAAGCAGGTGAGCTAGAAGGTCTTGTATATACAGACTACTACGGCAAAAAGCATCAGCTTCACAAGACAGACCAACTACCCAGATAAGTTAGGTGATAACAAATGACTACAACAACAACTACCCTCCCTCGCCTTGGAGTGGGAGCGGTTATCCTGAACGAACAAAACGAAATTTTGCTAGTATGGCGCAATCGAAATCCGGAAAAGGACACTTGGTGCATCCCTGGTGGCAAAGTAGATCCCTATGAAAAGCTGGAGGATTGCGTGATTCGCGAAATAAAAGAAGAAGTAGATCTCGAAGTAGAAGTAAAAGAGCTGCTCTGTACATCGGAAACGATCCGTCCTGAAAATAACGAGCATTGGGTATCTGCCATCTATGTGGTCACTGTGAAAAGCGGGGAGGCTCGCAATATGGAGCCGGGTGGAGCCATCGGGGATTTGAAATGGTTCCCCCTCAATCAATTACCTGAAAATCTCGCATGCTTTATGCTGCCTGCGATCGACAGCTTGAAAAAGAAAGGCATGTAAACTACTCCTCCAAGTGGATATGTCGATCACTTCTATTTGTTTGGAGGTCGGCTTTCATAGTCCTAGTCATGAGAACTTATTTGCTTAGTATTTAAAAATCGTTTTACCAGTATCATCCAACGCCGAAATTTCTTTAATACTTCCTGTATCACCTATTACGCAGTCTATGTACGTCTTCTGATTTTTTCCAATCATTATTACTCTCATTTCTCTGTCGGCATATATAATTCTGATTTCCTTAATTTTAGGTTCATTTATATAACCTGATACTATTTTAAACCCTCTGTTGGTACCATCATTTAAAGCTGATGCATATTCATGATGGGTGAAAGGAGACTTGCTATCAACCGGGAGCACAGCTAGTTGTTCTAGTTTCCAAGCATCTTGTTCTTGTGTAACGTAAGCTACGCCTTCAATCAAGGTTGTATTTTCTTCAAAAACGAACTTCACAAATGAAGAACGCTCATCATGTAAAACTTCAGTAATCCTAACATTATCTTTAATGGTATGATCATCTTTTACTTTTTTATCGAGTAACGTTAAAAGATCAGGCTCTTTATAAATCTTAATGTCACTCGTCGCAATCGTAGTAGCTACATATTTATCATTTGCTTCATAATTATCAGCGGCTTTAGAACAACCAAATAGTGTTACGGCAAGGAAGAAAATCAAGACTATGCGAATCATGATCTTCACGCTCCTTAATCGAAGTGTGTTTATTCCCGTGATTTATTGAGAGAAATTAATTTTACATTATTTCATTATACTTCCAACTGACTAAATATGAATTAGCATAACGACCAAAATTTTGATTAATCCGATCTCAGCTCACTGCTACCATGGGAAATACAAAAGCCAATAAGGAGGACAAGCCAAATGGAACTCACCCAGATGACCGAGGAGTTGTTTCAGGCAGCACAATCGGGGAATACTGAGTGCTTAACAGCTATACTGGAGGTCAATCCGCACCTCGCCAATATCGAAAACAGCGATGGACTTACACTTTTAGGCTATGCAGCGCATTTTGGAAATAAGGCTGCTGTGCAGCTGTTGCTCGACTCTGGTGCGGATGTTAATGCCGTTTCACACTCGAAGGTTTCTTACATCCCTTCCAATACAGCTTTGCATGCCGCTATCGCCGGAGAGCGCGATCCAGAAGTGATTCAACTGCTTTTGTCCCGCAATGCCAAAACGACGATTTTCGATAGTAACGGCCATACGTGCCTGCATTCGGCAGCCTATCACGATGATAACGTAGAGCTGATTCGTCTGCTGCTCGCACATGGAGCCGACGTGAATGCTTGTGCAGAGGGAAGCGAAACCGCCTTAGCGCTCGCGATCAAGCAAGGAAACCATGCTGTTGCCGAGCTTCTTCGGCAGAGTGGAGTTTCGCTTTGACTCTTTTAACGAAGCCCCTTACTGTAGAGGGGCTTCGTACCATTTCCTTTTTATGTCTTACTTTTAGGCGAGAATTGAGCGCACATTCGTGATAATCTGCTGATAGAAACACGATGTAGGGTCAACTTTACCAATTACCACCGCATTTCTAGCACTAAGGTCAAGTGACTTTGCTTGGTCAGTAAGTACCACGCCGCTGAGTTCCGTGAACGGTACCCGTGGATAAGTTGTATCGATCCCTGGTGGAATCTTAACCTCAAAAGGATACTCTTTTTCTTGGGTCGTGATCGGAACAATCATAGCAAAAGCTGAATTACCCGGATCAATAAGTCCATCTGATAACACGACTGCAGCTCGCCAACCATTTTGTTCGTGCCCCCTCGTTGGGTGCATGTTCAACCAAACGACGCTTCCTCGTTCTACATCTCCTGTAATCGCCATTAAATGATCTCATCCCCCATTGGTTCCGCAAACACCTCTTCATGTGCACTATTACCTGGTTTGCATTTTGCGCGGAGCGCCAGAAAATGCTTGCGGAGGGCTTCTTGATCTTCAGCAGCTGGGATCACTGGGCGTAAAATGACTTCCTTATTATCAGTAACACACATTTCAACCTCGACACCATCAGCAAATTTCACCAATTCAGATACTTCTTGAGGAATTCGGACAGCCAGACTGTTTCCCCACTTACGTACGGTTGCGGTTGTCAAATAGACCAATCCTTTCTTTTCCTTTTGATTCAACGTTACCACAACCTCCCACTAAAGTATATACACAGTATATACTTGAAAGATAGAATTGATACGTTGAATAACGAAAAAAGGCCTTGCATTCAGTGCAAAGCCTTTTTGGATTTATTCCCTATTAAAGCTAGGAATTGCTTCTATGTCGTGAGCCCACCATCAATCGTAACGATCGCCCCATTCATATAGCTAGACTCATCCGAAGCCAAAAAACATACGACATTGGCAATTTCCTCAGGCACGGCTGGGCGTCTCAGCGGTCCGTTCTGCTCTGGATTGTTCAATTCCATTCCCTTTGTCATATTGGTCATGACGCCACCCGGACATATCGCATTGACCCTGATTCCTTTTGGTCCGTACTCGACTGCAGCCGTTTTCGTCAAGCCAACGACACCATGCTTACTTGCCGCATATCCGCCCAAGTATTCACAGCTTTTCACTCCTGCTGCAGAGGCTGTATTGATGATGACTCCAGCGTGCTGCTCCTCCATAACTTTCAGCACATGCTTTAAACCTAGAAAAACTCCTTTCAGGTTTACGGAAATGATCCGGTCGAACATCTCTTCGCTGTAATCGCCTAATAGTGAAGGCGTGCCGAGAATCCCTGCGTTATTGAAAAACACGTCAATTCTTCCATACGTCTCTTTAGCAGCTTGAACGAATTTCTCCACATCTGCATTTTTGGAAACATCGGCGTGGATGAACATCCCCTCACCGCCGTTTTCCCGGATGAGGTGCAGTGTTTCATTTCCACCCTTTTCATCAAAATCGACGAGTACGACGCTCATCCCTTTTTCCGCAAGCTTCAGGCTGGCAGACCGCCCAATCCCTCCGCCTGCTCCCGTAATAACGGCGACGCGATTCGTTTCAGACATGTTTCATTCCTCCTTCATACGATTTTGGCTGTGTTTCTCTATTCAACGATCATGCAAGCTCGTCTATTTACGACACTGTCTTTGGCTGTGACACCAAAGAAAAGCCATCATATCCCTTTGCAGCGACCTCCTGACAAATCCGTCGATACGGTCCGAAGCCACCGATAGATAAATTAAAAAGCTGCGCGGCTTTCCTGCAATATTGGCACCTGTGTACCAGGAATCTGCCTTTGGATACAGCGTAGCATCTGCCACTTCTCGGCAATGGCTGCTCCAAGCTGTCTCAGCCTCTTCTGTTGCTTCTATCTTTTCGATACCATGGTCGCGCAAGTATTCGACGCAATCCCCAATCCACTCTACATGCTGTTCGATGGCGAGCGGCATGTTTGCCAGTACAGACGGACTTTCCGGGCCTGTGATCATAAAAAAGTTGGGGAACCCTGCGTTGGCAATCCCGAGATACGTCTGCACATGTGCTCCTTCATTCCACTTTTCTTTCAGCGTCAAGCCGTCTTTTCCACGGATATCTATCTTCAGCAATGGACCCGTCATACCGTCATAGCCGGTGGCAAACACAAGAACATCAAGCTCATACTCTGCTTCTGCCGTGCGCAAACCTTTTGCTGTGATTTCCTCAATCGGTGCACTTTTGACGTCTATTAGTGTGACATTCTCGCGGTTGTAGGTCTCAAAATAGTGTGTATCCAAAATCGGACGCTTGGTTCCGAAATAGTAAGTAGGCAACAGCTTTTCAGCCACTTCAGGTTTATGAACCGTCTCGCGAATTTTAGAGCGGATAAAGTCGGACACGGTTTCATTCGCAGCCTCATCCATCGTCAGATCGTGATACGTATACGTCAGGAAAAATCCGCCCTTTTCCCAAGCAGTCTCATATACCTCCTGACGTACTTCCGGTGCATCCTCAAGCGCTGAGCGAACGCTGGGCGCGATTGGGAACCCGCCCCACGACTCTTTCATTTGCTCTCTGATTTGAGGGTAGTTTTCTTTTGTTTTCTGGATGAACTCGGGATCGTACGGATGATTTCGCGCTGGTATCGTAAACTGTGGCGTGCGCTGAAATACAAAAAGCTGCTCAGCCTCCTGCGCGATCATAGGGATTGACTGGACACCACTGGAACCATTCCCGATGACCCCGACTCGCTTTCCTTTGAAATCTACTTTTTCATGTGGCCAGTGTCCAGTGTGGTACCATTGTCCCTCGAAGTCATCCAAGCCTTTAAAACGAGGAATATTGGCAGCCGAGAGACAGCCTACGCCTGAGATAAAATATGTCGCAGATACACTGCTGCCATCCTCCATATGAATGCTCCAGCAGTTATTTTCCTCGTCATAGTGAGCAGCCGTAATCCGCGTCTCAAACTGGATATCCCGGCGCAAATCGAATTTGTCTGCGACATAGTTGAGATAGCGCAATATTTCCGGCTGCTCAGGATAGCGGGATGACCAGGTCCATTCCTGCAGCAGCTCATCTGAGAAGGTGTAGTTGTAATAGATACTTTCCGAGTCACAACGCGCACCCGGATAGAGATTCCAATACCATACGCCCCCGACACCATCGCCTGCTTCATACACACGAGTCGAGAAGCCCGCCTCCCGCAAACGATGCAGCATATACAAACCCGAAAAACCTGCCCCAATCACCACTGCATCGAAGTCCGTCTTTTGCTTCTTCTGTTGATATTGCTCTGTATTTGTCATCGCTGCACCTACCTCCCTGCCGTGTTTTCATTCAAAAATTCCGCGATCTTCCCGATTGCCGCTTCAATCCGTTCCGAGAAAATCAGCACATTGGAAAAATAGCCGTGCACTAGGCCCTCTTCGCACATCGATTCCACCGTGACACCGGCTTCCCGCAAGCGCTCGGCATAGGCTAAGCCTTCATCGCGGAGTACATCATTTTCTGCCGTAATGACAAAAGCAGGAGGAAGCTTGCTCACATCATCGGCAAGCAAGGGAGCTACATATTTATTTGTTTGATCCTCTTGTCTCGCTATATAGTGATTGCCGAACCACTTCATCAGCTCGCGGTCGAGCCCGAAGCCTTTTTGGAAAGCCTCATACGAGCCCGTATTGTAATCAAGATTCGTAACTGGATAGATGAGGACCTGTGCCGAAATCGCGGGGCCACCCTCGTCCCTTGCTTTCATCGCCACAACAGCTGCCAGATTTCCACCAGCACTATCACCACCTACCGCAATATTGGAAGCGTTTGCATTTATATCCGCCGCATGTTCATGTACCCATTGCAGTGCCGCATAGCAATCTTCTACTGGTACCGGAAATTTGTTCTCAGGAGCGAGCCGATAGTCTACGGACACGACGATCCTGCCCGTTTGATTTGCAATCATGCGGCAGCTCGCATCCGTCATCTCGATGCTGCCGATCACCCAGCCTCCGCCGTGATAGTAAACAAACAAAGGAAAAGGACCTTCACCGTGCGGCGTGTAAACTCGTATCCGTATTTCCTCATCTTTTCCGACTGGGATAAACCGATCCTCTACCTTTGCCAGCGGTGCCAGCTCGACTTCCAAAGGCGGCGCTTGCGCCAGAAGTTCACGAACGGCTTCTGGTTCCATCGCTGGGAATTCGGACAGGATTTGAAACATTTCCACGTGTATCTTTGCTTTGGGATCTAGATTCGCCACAAAACATCTCCCTTTCTCGCGTAGATATTTCTCGTACGGTAACGATGTGCAAATCTGTTTTCAAGACTATCTTCAGCATAGTTTTATTTGTATAATCTGAATATTCCTCATTTTCGCCGTGCTCTGTACCTTAAAAGGAGGTGGTATCATGGTCCCTCAATCTACCTTTCAAGAACATATTCGCAAGCTTGAAGCTATAACTAGCCACGAAGAACAGCTATATACCATTCTTACTGTCTATATGGAGCTCTTCCCCGTTTTAAATGCGTATCTAATGCGCTACTCCCCTCTGGGCTTCCTTTGCGAGGGGATTATTTCACTTCACTCCACTGGTCTCGTGCACATCGGGGAAATTCGGGATGACGTTCGCTCGTATCCAATCGTGTACTCTGCTATCCGGGAAAGACAGGCAAAGTATTGCTTTGGCCTCGATTATTTAAAGCAAATGAGCAGTAAATACGTCATGCCCTCCACGATCAATTCCTTGTTGGTCGTGCCGATTTGCTTTGGCTCGATCGTTATTGGCTATATTTGCAGCTCAGAATTTACAAACCAGGATTTCGATGAAGAGCTGCTATCCTCCCTCACCCTTTACGGAAAGCAGGTGGGGAAAATCATGAATGGCTCGATGGGAGCTGAGGATACACCGCTTTTGAGCAAACGGGAATTGGAGGTCATGCGGAAAATCGCCTGGGGAGAAAGCACAAAGGAAATGGCCGATTCGATGGAAATTAGCGAGGTAACTGTGAAGCAATATGTAAAGACAGCTATTAAAAAGCTTGGCGCTCAAAACCGTTCGCATGCAGTTGGAGAGTTATATCGCAGAGGCTTCATCTCCTAGTCTATGAGATTTGCATATTATCAGGATTTATATGATTGTTTTGTAAAATTCAAATTAATTACCTAAACAATTATGCGCAACTGTCCGATTATATATGGGAGTCATCATAAGGAGGGGAATCATATGAAAAAAAGTCACATGATTGCTGTCTCCTGTTTATTGGCAACCAGTCTAGTAACAGGTACAGCAGCAGCGCAGTCAGACAAATACAAGGAGTCTGGCAAAAACACGGAAGCATCCGAGAAGTACGAGAAAAAAGAGAAAGAGAAGCAACAGGAAAAAGTTGAAAAAGAAGAGAAAAAAGCCAAGGAAGAGCAAGAGAAGCAGCAGGAAAAGGCTGAGAAAGAAGCCAAAAAAGCCAAGGAAGAGCAAGAGAAGCAAGCTGAAAAAGCTGAGAAAGAAGCAAAAAAAGCTCAGGAAGATTTAGAGAAGCAAGCTGAAAAGGACGCTAAAGAGGCGAAAAAAGCTCAGGAGGATCTGGAGAAGCAAGCCGAAAAAGCGGCTAAAGAAGCAAAAAAGGCACAAGAAGAGTTAGACAAGCAAGCCGCCAAAAAAGCGAAGGAAGAAGAAAAAGCAGCAAAAAAAGCAGCCACTAAATCCGATACGTACGGCAATTATAAAAAATATGAAGGCCTGCTAAAAGCAATCGAGCGTGTGCAGGACAAGCCTGCTGGAGCAGCCGTTGCTGAAATGCTGAAAGCAAAATACGAAATGCTCCTCTCACTGGACCAACAGAAGCAGCTTGGAGGCGTAAGTGAGAAGGATGCGGCATTGTGGGCGGCTGCTGGAATCCTGGAAAAAGACGGGAATCTGACAGATGCAGCTTCGATGGGTAAGGAAGCTTTGCGTGCCAACTACAAGGACATTGAAGCCTACAAGAAGCTTGGGCTGTTGTATAAAAAGCTGGGCAAGCAAAACCTGGGTCTCTACGTGAACGGTGAAGAGCTGGAAGCAGCCCCTATTTTGCATAACGGCAGAACACTCGTGCCATTTCGTTCCATTTCCGAAGCCTTGAAGGCAGAGGTCAACTGGAACCCGGCAGATAAATCAGTCACTGTTACCCGCGGCGGTGTCGTCGTGAAGCTCATCATTGACAACAAGATTGCTTACGTCAATGGGAAAGAAAAAGTACTCGACATTCCAGCAACCCTCGTCGAAGGAACCACTGTTGTCCCTAGCCGTTTTGTGAGCGAGGCATTGAATGCCGAAGTTCAATGGGAGCCGGAAACAGGTGCAGTGATCATCATCGACAAGGAAGCTACGGAAAATACAGAAGCTTCTGCAGCAACTGAAGCAAGCGCAGACGCGCAATAATATTCCCTCAATCCATGAACAAAGTGAACCACCGAAACCACACCGATCGGTGGTTTTTTCTTTCTTTCTTCGTCAAATGTCTATTCTTCTCATCAATAATCTTTACAAAACAATAATTGCAAACATACGTTCCGTATATTAAAATAAACTTGTGGGTAATATTGGTATATGAAACTTCCAACATACCCTAAATCAGAGTGACCAAGGAGGACTTTATCATGTCATTGCGCTTGACCCCTTATGTTGTGCTGGATGGAGACACGAGAGAAGCGATTGCATTCTATGAAAAAGCATTGGATGCCAAGGTTGTTTTTGTTCAAACTTTCGCTGACATGCCTGCAAATCCTGATTTCCCTCTTCCAGACGAAGCAAAAGACCGCGTGGCACACGCATCGTTAAAAGTTGGCGATTCCGACTTGATGTTCTCTGATTCATTCCCTGGTCAATCGATTCCAAAAGGTGATCAAGTAACCATCTGTATCGTATCTGACGATGTTGAGAAATCCAAACGAATCTTTGATGCCTTGCAAGATGGCGGTCAAGTACATATGCCGTTGCAAGAAACTCATTTTAGCCCTGCATACGGAAATGTGAAGGACAAGTTCGGCATCACATTCCAAATCTTCACAGAGGGTAACCAGTAATTCCAAATCAACGGCTCTGATCGCCTCTAACGCATCAGAGCCGTTTTTCTACCTGTCCAAAAGGAGGATTCAAAAAAGATGAACATTCCTGAATCGTGCCTCAAGCCATTTCCTGCTTACGTAGACGTTTTTGCTGATGATCTCGAAAACTGCAAAAAGCACTTCCTACCCCTGTGCTCCATCAACCTGCAATGTGTTTTTCCTGAGCTGGACGAATGGCTGCACATTGTGTCTGTTAAGGAAATCTATGAAGGCTGTGTAGGAGAAGACACGCAGGAGTACCATACCGCCTACACCAAGGAGGATATGCTGGGCTTTGATGTCAGCAATGGGAAATATACATTCGAGGCTGATTGGAACTACTTCCTCTTGAATCAACAAGAACAAAAGGAAGCTGAGTATGCACAATTAAAGGCAGCGGGAGACAAGCAATATTTACGGCTAAGAAAAGATCTCGGTCAATTAAGTGAATTGGAGCAAGCCTATCTTCAAAACGAAAATGACTATAACAGCCGCAAGAAATTTTATGAGCTCCATCAAGCCATTTATCCCTTCTCCAGCATTGGAGAAACCTTTGACTCCGTCGATGACTTGATCGCAGACATCGAAAAGAAAAGAATAGATGGCTGGGGCTTTTCGTATCCCGAGATCAATGGAATCCTGGACGATGTTGCGTTTCAATCCGATGAGACCCAAAAATTTATGCAGGAATACGACGTATCCATCGAGGAGATGCGCCAGTTTGAAAACACCAACCTCATCAATCGTCCCCTCAAGGAAAACGGAGAAGTATTTACTTACATAGGCACTCTGACAGGTTACTTATTCCAGGCATACGGCGCAGGCTCCGTCCACTTATTTTACGATCAGGAGCTAAAGAAAGCCGTCATTTGTTTTGAATACACCTAATATCCTATCAGGTTCGAAATACCGCCCTTTTATGAATACAGACGTAACAATTCCCTGACCTTTTCTTTTGCAAAATCTCGTAGCAGCACTGGCTCGATCACTTCGATATGACCGAGCCAATCGACTATTTCCTGGCAGGCTCTTTCGTGACTGTACCAGTTGATAGCGAGCAGCCAATAATCCTCTGCCTGTCGTGATTCAATCACGTCCAGCTTGTGCATAAGTGCCCGCTTCGACTCATGCAGCTTGACCGTAACTGGATAAAACTCCTTCTCCCTACAGTTTTGTTTGAAAAGCACCCCTTGCTTGTTCCAATGATCCTCTAGTGAAAATGCCTCCGGAATCTCATACGACTCCTCCACTTGTTCAACCGCAATGACTCTCTCACATTTAAACGTCCGTAATTCGCCTATGTCTTCGCAAAAAGCTACGAGATACCAGTCTGCTTTTTTCACCACGAGTCCATACGGATGGACGAGGCGTGTGGAGCAATCGCCGCCTACTTTTTGATAGGTAATACGCAGCTTCCAGGATCGCCACACTGCTGCTCGCATCGCTTCAAGACACGGAATCACTGCTCGCTCTGTCCACCAAGGCGTATCATCAAAATAAAAACGGGTTTTTGCTTTCTCGATATCAGCCAGATATGTCTCCGGCAGCGTTTTTTCCAGCTTTAACAGTGCGTTTTTTAATTTCAATCCAGTCTCGGTCTGTCCTCCAGCATATATGCCCATGCCCGTTAAATAGAGATGAATGACTTCCTCGCCGTTCAGCTGCTTCAGATTGACTGTATACCCATCCATCAGCTTGATGCCTCCGTTTGGACCGGATCTCGCCACAATCGGGATTCCCGCTTCTGCCAGCACATCCACATCTCGATAGATTGAGCGCACCGACGTTTCCAAAGCATAAGCGAGGTCTTTTGCCTTCATCTGCCCCCTTGATTCGATGAGCAATAAGATTGCGATCAATCGATGTAATCTCATGGCAAGCCCCCTCCCTATTCGACTAGTCTTACCCCTATCTTTCTATTACTGACAATCAGTTGTCAACAATTGTGCGTTACGATAAGGAAAAAGGAGGGTTGCTTGGATGAATGTGGGTATTTTAGGTACCGGCTTCGGCTCGTATCATGCACGTCTATTGAAAAAGATGAACCAGATTGACCGTATCGTCGTTTTTGGCAGAAACGAAAAAAAGCTGCAAGAGCTGCAGCATGAGCTAGGGGTAGAAACAACGACCCAAATCGATAAAATAATGACGGACCCAGGCATTGACCTGATTGATATTTGTTTGCCTTCCACGCTGCATAGACAATATGCGGTGGAAGCACTTGAAAGGGGCAAGCATGTCTTTTGTGAAACTCCACTTTGCCTCAGTCCGGGAGATGTGGAAGTGATGAAGCGTGCTGAGGAACGCTCATCCAAGAGAATCCTGGTCAATCAGTTTATCAAGTTCGATCCGGCTTATGCCTATCTGCACTCCATATGCCAGCAGCAAAAATACGGTCGGCTCTTGTCTCTTTCCCTAAAGAGAGAAACGGCTCCGCTGTGGGGCGATCTTGGTCTTGACTCGATTGTGATCCAGCTGATGATTCATGAACTGGATTTTGTCACGTGGCTTTTCGGGATTCCAGACCATCATACCGTTTACGGTCAGGAAGCACCGGACAAGAAGCAATCACTCGTACGAGCACTATTCAGCTATCCCGAGGCACACGCAGAAATCATCACCTCTTCCCAAATGCCGCGCTCCTATCCGTTTACGGTCGGTTATGAAGCCTATTTTGAGCAGGCCAAGCTGGTCTATCATGAAAGCGACACAAATGGCGAGGACAATGCCAGCTTGTATGCCTACACTGAAACGGGGAGAGAAGAGATCATCTTGGAATCTGCCAATCCTTATGCAAAAAGTCTGGAGCATGCTATCTGGTGTTTGAAAAACGATTGCGAATCGATGCTCTCGCTCACTGAGGCGATTCGCGCAATTGAATTGGGCTTTCAGGTAAAAGATCGACTGGCTGCACTTCCTCGTTCGTGATTCAATTCGTTCCGATTTATTGAAAAAGGGGCAAGCCCGATTCGGCTTTGCCCCCTTTCTATTACATTAGCTATTCATTGCTTTCGTAACAGCTTTTGGCTCCGGACAGAAAAGCTTGAACAGCAGGTGAAGCACAAGCAATTGAGGGGCAGGCCAAGGACAGACAATAGTTAGAGCTTGCAGGAACCATCCGCGCAATTGTCACCGTCAGCATCTTTCTTTTCATCTGTTTGCACAAATTGCAAGGTAGGAGCAGCGCTCTCTTCCTCCCACACTTTGTTTAGCACATTGAAAAAGACCTCGCCTGGCTGTGCACCGGATACGGCATATTTGTCATTAAACACAAAGAACGGAACAGCATTGATGCCCAGAGCAGCAGCTTTTTGCTTGTCTGCCTGTACATGCTCGCTGTATTCATCCCCTGCCAGCATCGCCAGCGTCTGTTCCTGATCCAAACCGATTTCAGCAGCCAGCTTTGCAAGTACCTGATGATCACCCAAGTGCAGCGAATCGGTAAAGTAAGCTTTCAACAGACGTTCGATCATTTCTGGCATTTTTCCATGCGCATTGGCATAGTGAGCGAGTCGATGAGCGTCAGCCGTATTGGTTGGGATCATCGTGTCAAAATGATATTCCAAGCCTACTTCTTTGGCTTGCTGTGCCACTTGTTCTGTCATGCCCTTTGCTTTTTCCACAGGCATTCCGTATTTGGCCGCCAAAATGTCGTAAATGGTTTCATTGGTATCCCGTTTGGCATGCGGGTCCAGCTCGAAGCTGCGGAAAATTGTCTCTACCTTTTCTTTGTGCGGGAATTGACTCAGGGCTGCCTCAAAGCGTCTTTTCCCAATATAACAAAACGGGCAGGCAAAATCAGACCAGATCTCTACTTTCATTCGTACTTCTCCTCCTATAAGATGGCCATCTATACCCACAAGATGCCCGGAAACTGTAATCTCTACCAATACATTATACAACAACTCCCCCGCAAGCCTTGCACTTTGGAGAGGGAGTCTGTACTTTGCACGGGCACTAGCGTGTGATTCGAATGATTCGATCACAGATTGTTTGGGCATCTTCTTTGTCATGCGTGACCAAAATGGAGGTAATGTTAGCTGCTCGCAGCAGCTGCTTTAAGTCTTCACGTATTTTGTTTTTTAGCTCTGCATCCAGATTGCTGAAGGGCTCATCCATCAAAAGAATCGCTGGTCGCGGAGCCAATGCCCGGGCAAATGCAACACGCTGCTGCTGCCCGCCGCTCAGCTCATGAGGATATCGCTTGCTGTACTCCTGCATCTGTACAAGCTCCAGCATCTCAGTCAGACGCAGCCCGCGCTCTTTTTTAGATAATCCGTGTAGCCCAAATAATATATTTTGTTCGACAGTCAAATGAGGAAACAGCGCGTAGTCCTGAAAGATCATACCGACTCCACGTCGCTCCGGCTCTACGAATTGGCGCTGATCAACCAAGATTCGTCCATCCATCACGATGCGTCCTGCCTTTGGCTCCTCTAGCCCTGCAATCAGCCGCAGCAGGGTGCTTTTGCCGCAGCCACTCTGTCCCAATATCCCGACAATCTCTCCCTGCTCCATTCGCATCGTAAACTCTTGAATGACATTCCGACTCCCTGTCCCATAACCAAACGATATCGCTTCCATTTGAAAATAAGTCATTTTGCTTGTTTCTCTCCTAACCAGTGATAGAAAAAAACAGAGACAATCCCAACCACAATAATACAGAGGGACGGAATCGAGGCTTGGTGAATTTGTTCATCGCTGGCGTACTGGTACGCTTTTGTCGCCAATGTCTCGAAGTTGTATGGACGCAGCAGGAGAGTGAGCGGCAGCTCCTTGATGATCTCCATGAATACTAAAACAAAGCCGGTGAAAACCGCCCCTTTGATCAAAGGCAAATCCACTTTAAAAAAGGTTTTTGTCATGCCCAGCCCAAGCAAACGCGAGGCTTCCGAGTAGCGGTTTCCTGTTTTCTCAAAACCTGCCTCCACCGCGTTATAGCCAACTGCAAGAAAGCGAATGATGTAAGCAAAAATCAGCATGAACAAGGACATACTGAGCACCAGCTTACCCTCGCCAAGACCCAGCCACCCGTAAACGCCGCTCAGCTTTTGATCGACTGAGATGACTACAGCGAGCACGCCAATGGACAAAACCGCTCCAGGTATGGAATAGCCCATGGAAATAAAGCGGGTCAGCATGAGCGAAAAGGTAGAGCCGCGAGCGTAGCGAATGACGTTGGCTACAATAACCGCCAGCAGCATCAAAATGAAAATCGAAACAATAGAAACAGACAGTGTATTGAAAAGGAGCTCCGTAAAGCCTGAGTTCCATACGTCTTCATACGTCCACGTCGCCCATACGACGAGTTGAATCACAGGAATAAGAAAAGACAAGGACACCACCACGAGCCCCAATGCCATTGCCGCCCATTTCCACACACCTTTTAGCTTGCGGCGTTTCAGTGGGTTCATCTTGCTTGTCGGAGAGCTGAATTTTTTACGCTTGCGCAGCAGCCTTTCGATGACGAACAATCCGATAATAAAGCTCATCAGCCATGCTGCCAAACGGATCGCCGAATCCACGTCAAACATCCCAAACCACGTTTTGAAGATCGCAGTCGTAAACGACGATATCCCAAAATGCTTCGTGACCCCAAAATCGTTAAGCACTTCAAAGGCGACAAGACTGGCACCGCCGACAATTGCCCCTTGGGAGAGCGGCATGACAATCACGAAAAATGTATGAAACGAATTCTTCCCCAGCAGTCTTGCATTTTCAATAAAAGCTGCACTCTGCTTCTCTAAAAATGTTTTCGTGATAAGGTACACGTACGGAAACAAAAACAGAGTGAAAATAAAAATGGCACCCTTCATCGACATGATGTCGAAGTAGCGCTGGTCAGGGGTCCAACCAAATGAATTGCGAAAGAAGGTTTGGACACTTCCCGTATAGCTGAGCATGGCACCGTACGTATAAGCTGCAATATAAGGCGGAATCGCCAGCGGTAGCACAAAAGCCCAGTTAAAAAGGCGGCGCAAAGGGAAATCATAAGCCGCTACTAACCAAGCTAATGTCACGCCGACGATGATCGTACAGGCGCCAGTCCCGAGTACAAGCCAAAGCGATTGCAAGGCGTAATCGACCAGCATGTATTCCTGGATGTGTTGCCAGTTTTCAGTTTCTTTTTGAAAAAGTCCGAACAAAATATAAAGAGACGGAAGAAGGGCCAAGAAGGCCCCTATTACGCTCAATGTTACCCATCCATTCATATTCCGTCTCAAATTTCTCAAGAGCGCTGATCCGATCATGCTTATTTCCAGCCCGCTTTATTCAGCAATTCAACCGCTTTTTTGTTATGCTCTCCCAGCTTGGCAAAATCGAGCTGCTGTGTTTTGAACTCGCCCCACTCTTTTAGCAATGCTGGCTTGTCTGCCTCCGGGTTCACAGGGAATTCAAAGCTACCTTGTGTCAGCATGGTTTGTCCTTCTTTACCCGTGATGAATTCGATCAGCTTTACCGCATTGTCTTTATGCTTGGAATGCTTCGCAAGACCAACACCACTAATATTCAGATGAGTGCCAGTCGTATTCTGATTCGGGAAGAAGACTCCGATGTTCTCAGCGACCTTCACTTCTTCAGCGTCTTTGGAATGCAGCATCTGTCCTACATAGTACGTGTTCATGATGGCAACATCGCCAACCTTGGCTGCGATCGCTTTTGCCTGATCCCGGTCTCCGCCTTCAGGCTTGCGTGCAAAGTTGTTCACCAGACCTTTTGCCCATGCTTCTGCCTCTTGCTCACCATTCAGCTCGATAAAAGAAGCAACCAGTGACTGGTTATACAAATTGGAGGAGGAGCGCACCAGCACTTTTCCTTTCCATTTGTCGGTGGCCAGGTCTTCATACGTAGACAGCTGTTCTGGCTTCACCCGATCTTTGGCATATACGATAACCCGTGCGCGTGTCGCCATCCCGATCCATTCGCTGTCTTTATCCCGCAATTCTTTTGGTACATTTTTGTCTACGTCGGCAGATTGAATCGGTTGGAGCACGCCATTTTGCTTGGCATAGTTCAATACTCCGCCGTCAACGGTAATGAACAAATCTGCTTCGGAGCTCTCACCCTCACGCTTCAAGCGTTCAACCAGCTCCTCCGCTGTGCCTTTTACTTCATTTACTTTAATGCCTGTTTGCTTGGTGAATTCAGCGAATACCTTGCCGTCTACATCGTAATGTCTTGCCGTAAATACGTTGACGACTTGCTCTCCGTCTTTTTTAGCTGGCTCCGTTGCGTTTGCGCCTGCCGCATTGGCATCGGCCTGTGGCTGTGATGTAGCTGTATTATTGTTCGCTGCCTGATTAGCGCCGCAGCCAGCCATGAATGGCAAGGTCATCATCGTAAAAAGCATGAGTCCTAGTATGGATTTTTTTCTCATGAAGCTGATCTCTCCATTCTCGTACGAATTTAATAATGAAAATCATTGTCAATTAGTTCAACGATGACTATTGTATCTGACGAAAATGAGAAAACGCTGTGAAAATGAAAAAAACATTTTCTACGAGAGTATTCCCTCTTCCATTACGATCGGCAGCAGTAACGAAACCGTCGTTCCTTTACCTTCTATGCTTTGGATCGTAAGCGATCCGTCGTATTTTTCCACCAGTCGCTTGGCGATAGACAGCCCAAGTCCGTGCCCACTTTGCTCACTACTTCTCGACTTGTCCACACGATAGAGCCGATCCATCACATACGGCAAATCCTGCTCCGGAATTCCTATGCCTCTGTCACTGATCGAAATACGCGCCGATTGCTGCCTCAAAACGGCGCTAATCTCTACCCGTTTGTTCTCACCGGAATATTTCACCGCATTATCTAGCAAAATGAGCAAAATTTGCTCCAAATGCTCTTCGCATACTGCCAAGGTCATCCCATCTAATGCATCTACGTCCTCTGCGAACTGAAAGGCTGGGTGCAGCACAGCAATATTGCGGATGATTCGGCGAAGCGCTTGAGCTGGATGAGGCAATCTCGGCTCACGCTCTTGTAATTCCTGCTCCGCCCGCGTGAGCTCCAGCATCTCCTGAACCAGCCCTTTGAGCCGTGTCAGCTCTTGAATCGATGCGTGCAGGGATTCCTCCAGCACAGCCGGATCGTTTTTTCCCCACCGCCGTAACATCGCCAAATGTCCTTCGATAATCGCAAGTGGTGTTCGCAGCTCATGCGAGGCATCCTCGACAAACTGCCTTTGCTGCCTAAAGGACCGCTCTACCTGATCCATCATTTTATTAAACATTTTCATCAGGCTCGCGATTTCATCCTGATTATCATAAAATTCTACACGCTCCTGAAGCCCTTTTTGCTTGATCTTGCGAATCGTCTCATTCATCGATTGTAGAGGCTTAAGCAGCTGACGTGCTAGCAGTCTGCCACCCAATCCGCTGATCACGATTGCCCCCAAACAGCCAAACGCCATGACCTGAAACAAGGCGCCACTGAGCTGTTCATATGTTTGCATGTCTTTTACAATCTCAACCGTACCCGTAAATTGAAAGATCGTAATCGGTCCGCTTCCCATCACGAGGTTCCCGTCTACATACTCGGTTGTCGCGTGGTCATAGTGAAAAACAGGGACGGACTGGAGCCTTTTGTTTTGGTAATCGTCGTACACGACCATCAGTGGATTCCCGTCTTCATCCAGGATACGGATAAGCTGGTCCTTTTGATTCATTCGCTCCAGAAAGCCACGAATTTGGGCTAATTCCGCTTCTTTAAACGAAAGCTCTTTTTCTAACGAGTAGTTGATGATGTCACGCATCGTTTGTTGGATCAATTGCTCTTCTTGCTTCATCATCCATTTTTCGATAAAGAAATACTGAAACGCATTGTAGGCAATAAACACGAGAAACAAGAGCACAGAAGACCAGATTGTCAGCCTCCACTTGATGGGAATCTGCGAAAAGGAAATGACGTTTCTGTTCATTTTCTCATCACGTAGCCAATGCCACGAACGGTTTGAATATAGCTTGGCTCCTTGGGACTATCAATTTTATTGCGCAAATAGCGTACGTACACGTCGACCACATTGGTTTCTACTGCCGCTTCGAATCCCCACACATTGTCCAGCAGCATATCTCTGGCTAATACCCGGTTCACATTTTTCATGAAGGTGACGAGCAGGTCATACTCTCTCTTGGTCAGATCAATTAACTGATCGCCTTTCCTAACGACTCTCGCATCCAAATCGACCTGCAGCTCTTTATGTGTCAACAGCGGGCGCGAAATGGTCTCCTGCTCTTCCTGCCTGCGAAAGACAACCCGGATTCGCGCCAACAGCTCTTCAATGGCAAAGGGTTTAGGAATATAATCGTCGGCACCGCTGTCCAGTCCCGATACACGATCCGTAATACTGTCTCTGGCGGTAAGCATGATAATCGGTGTCTTTTTCACCGCTCTTATGTTTCGGCACACTTCCAAGCCATCTACGCCAGGGAGCATCAGGTCCAGCAGGATGACGTCCCATTCTTCCTTCAGTGCCAAATCCATTCCTGTTTTTCCGTCATAGACAACGGTGATGTGAAAAGCCTCATGACGCAGCTCAAGCTCAATAAAGCGAGCCATATTTTTTTCATCTTCAATCAGCAAAATTTTTTTCATCCTCGACCCGCCTTTTCTATACTCCTCGCCTTAAGTCCATCTGATTGTATTTGATAATCATTTTCACCGTCAATTGATTTGTCCCTGTTTCTGATTTACAAAAAAAGGGACCAATATTGGCCCCTTCTCCGTTTAGTCCGCGATATAGCGAATGACTGCCATTTCTTGCCCAAAGCGGTGTCCCTCATCACAAAATCCTAAGCTGGCGTATAGACGATGGGCTCCCTTGTTCTCAGGATGATATCCGACAACGATTTTTTTCGCCTGAGGCAATGCTGCCATTTCAGCCAGCAATAATTTTGTAGCTGCCGATCCGATGCCCTGGCCCTGGTATTTTTTATCCACCATGATTCGGTAGATCCAATACCCGTCCAGCTCTTCTTGCCTTGTATTGTACATGCAAAAACCAACGATCTTCTCTTCTACGGTTATTGCCAATGCTTTTAGCGAAGGCTCGAATTTTGTCTGTGCAATCGACACTGCGTTCGGCACCATGAATTCCTTCTGTTCTTTCGCTACCTCCAACAGGCAGCACTCATACCAATTGTCCGCATTTACTTCTACGAGCTCTACTGGATTTGTACCCATTCCCTTTCCCCTTTCAGCTGTGGGGAAACGCTGCTAGCTTACTGAGGCGTTATCCCCTTGTCGTTTTTCATCAAAGCAATCATGTAGTTTGTCATAATGAACGCCTCCTTTTTTGCAAAAAGATGCCTATAATATACCATTTTTTTCTGACTAACAGAAACGTCCTACAGGAAAGCTCAGGAACACACCGCCTACTGGGCACATAGGATAGAAATCAATACGATCCTAACCAAGAGGTGAAGTGTGTCATGTACGGATATCAGCCATACGGATACGATTATGGATTCTATCCGCAAACCGTATCCTCCCAATATGAGCAGGAGCCGACTCAATCCTATGCCGAAATCCACGGCGGCCCCCTCGCGCCAAATTTGAACGGCTATGTCGTATTTACCGATGTGCCATACGGGACTGATGTGTATGTAGAGGTGAGCGGACTCCCCACTTTTCAGCCTGCTTCCGGGGATAGACCGCAAATCGGGCCATTCGGTTTCCATGTGCACGATAAAGGGGTTTGCACCGTAGGAAATCCCGATGATCCGTTTACCTCAGCAGACGGGCATTGGAATCCGACCCATCAGCCCCACGGCAATCATGCTGGCGACTTTCCCGTACTTTTTTCCAATAATGGCTATGCGCGAATGAATTTTTTCACGAATAAATTCAGAGCGGCAGATGTCATCGGAAAATCCATTATCATTCATCAAAGCCCGGACGACTTTCGTTCACAGCCAGCAGGCAACAGCGGCAAGCGGCTCGCGTGTGGCGTTATCCAAGCAGGGTAGATAGACCGATAGCGAGTGATAGCATAAGAAAACCTCTATCGAGGCTTGCTCAAGGAGGAGCGACCGCGTTTAGCGGAATGTTTACATGCGCTCCGGTATTCATAAGCGTCATACGCTTATAAATTCCTATACGTTGAAAAAGCGACAGCCTCGGAAGCGAAAAAATGCTCCTGGACTGTCGCTGCTTTTATTTACGGGACTTTCCAAACCTACAGCTCAATTACCTTCGTCGCGATGTTTTTGCAAAACTCACTGTCATGCTCCACAAACAGAATGGTTGGAGAGTGCTCAAGCAGCAGCTCTTCTATTTGCATGCGCGAGATGACATCGATAAAATTCAGTGGTTCATCCCAAATATGCAAATGAACTTTCTCGCAAAGGCTTTTGGCAATCAGCACCTTCTTTTTCTGGCCGCCGCTGTAAGCGGAAATATCCTTTTCAAATTGGACTCTGGAGAAATCAAGCTTTCTCAAAATCGCTTTGAACAGACTTTCGTCAATTCCGTTGTCTCTGGCGTAGTCTGTTAAATTGCCTCGTAGGTGTGAAGTATCCTGGGAGACATACGATATTTTCAGCTGACTTCCTTTTCTGAACGTGCCCGTATAGCTCAGGTCCTCGCCGCATATCAGCTTGATGATGCTTGATTTGCCGGAACCATTTTTTCCTGAAAGCGCAATCCGCTCTCCCTGCTGAATTGAAAAGCTGACGTTCTTGCACACCTCGTTCTCCCCATACGAAATTGACACATTATCGAGCTCAACAAGCTGGTTCTTATGATAAGCAAGCTGTGAGATCTTTAGACTGTCCTGTTTTTCGATATTTTTCAGGAGCTTGGATTTTTCATCGATGGCTGAATGCTGTCTTTGCTCGATTGATTTTGATCGCTGCATCATTTTGGCAGCCTTGTGACCGATATATCCTTTGTCTACCTTGGAACCGGAATTTCTCGTCCCGTTTTTCGTTTTTTCCACTTCATCCGACCAATGGCTCGTTCGTTTCGCGGATTCTGACAAGCGCTTGATGTCTTTTTTCAGCTTTTCATTCTCGGCAAGCTCAAAGTTGTCTTGTCGCTGCTTGTTTTCCCACCAATCCGAGAAATTCCCTTTTTGCACCTCGATGTTCGTCCTATTGATGGAAAGAATGTGGTCCACGCAATTATCCAGGAAGGATCGGTCGTGAGATACCAGGATAAATCCACTTTTGCTTTTGAGATAATTACTGACAAGCTTTCTTGCATGCATATCGAGATGGTTCGTAGGTTCATCAATGAGCAAGAAGCTATTTTCCTTTAGAAATAACGCTGCCAAGAGCACCTTTGTCTGCTCGCCGTTGGACAAGGTATCAAAAGGTCGATATAGAACCTCCTCCGAAACCCCCAGTAAAGATAGCTCGCGCATGAGCTCCCAGTGAACGTAGTCGGGATGTACATCGGCGATTACATCCATTGTATTGTTTTCCTTGTTTTCAACCGGAAATGGGAAATACTCGAATTGGACATGGGCAGAAATCGTTCCGCTGTAGTCGTATTTACCAAGCAACAGGTTCATGAAGGTCGTCTTCCCACGACCATTTCTTCCTGTAAATCCGAGCTTCCAATCTGTATCGATTTGAAAGCTTACATTTTCAAAAATGTTATCGAAGCTACCCTCGTAGGCAAACGTCAGGTTTGTAACATTGATTAATGACATAGAGTTATCCCCCTGTAAAAAAATAGAAAAGCTACAAGAAAGTTACTTTCTTGTAGCTCAAATAAATACAGCAAATCTAACCCAATACTGGCGTCAGATAAGGATATATTGAGTGAAAGATAAAGTAACCTTCTTGCATATAAGAAATAAAACAGGCGAAACATATCGCTTTTTTGTTTTATTTTATAAGCAAGATTTGATTACATTATCCACTTCAGCTCCGTTCATTAAGTTACACGTATTTTATCATACCCAATTTCTAATTTCTACAATAAAATTCAGAGCATTCCAGTCCGTATCATGTTTTAACTCTTTAAAAAGTGGGTAAATAGACCCGGATGGCATAGATCGTTGTACCGATCAATACAGGTTGCCACTTTTCCAAAGGGGATAAACAGCATGAAATCTTTTACAAAATGGTTTGGACTGCTCATGGCTTGTCTGCTTTTGTTCTCCACATTCGGACCGAGCCGAGCAGACGCATTCTGCTATGTGACACGCAATTATTTGCCACCATTATTTGGTGAAGTTGATTACGATGAGTACGAGGGACTGACTGCGTATATCGAGGCAGAGCCTGCTTTTACCGAGTTTATGTACCTGGTTGCCACAGATTCGCGTGGAAATGAAAAAGCGCGTATCCGCATTACTTCCATTGATGAATCAAAAATCTTTACGGCTCCTGCTACAGACAGGGAAGGTAAAGAAATAGAAGTGAAAATAAAATCCGGTTGGATTCATGTACCGCAAAAGAGTCTGAAACTGCCGGCTGGGGATTATGAATTCTATTTGGAGCTTAGCAACTACGATCCTCGCCCCGAGACAACGTCCGGGAATAAATTAACGGGAGTCATAACAGATACCCAGTGCGGTCGTGCTACTCTACAATCCGATTCGTACGAAATCACCATTGACGAGATTCCCAGCTCCGATTTTCCTGGTTACATCGACATTAAAGAAGATAACATTTTGATTAACCTCAATCTGACAGCAGAATATGCAAAAGCAAAGTTTTCTCTTCTCATCATCGACGAAAATGGCAAGGTCGTGAAACGCACCGCTCTGGGAACAAAGAAACAGCAGTTTTCATCGCGCAGCATCTCACTTAAACCGGGTACATACAAGGTGCAGCTGGAGATGACGCTCTCTGGTAAAACAACCTTGTCGAATGCAGTTACCTGGGTGATTCAGAGCGAATTTATCGACCTCGGCTTAGGGATGGGGCAATCCTTCCCTGGCAACATCACGATTAGTTCTTCTGGTGTGATCACGATAACATTGCGCGGGAAACAAGATGTTCTGGATCAGTACGACTTTTACTTTATCGTGCGCAATGCAGATGGAAAAGAAGTGCGGCATTTGCTGATCGATCCGAAAAATCCATCTCTCGTTGCGAAAAATTTGAACTTGCCTACAGGCCGCTATACACTGACGCTGTCGATTTACGATCGTTTCAGCCAACAAACGATTCAATCGGAAGCAACCTACTACACGGTGAACCTGTCCGGCCAGATCATCGTTTTTATCGACGGTCAATTGCAAACCTACAGCAAGCCGCCAGTCAAAATCAACTCCAGAGTGCTGGTTCCTATGCGCGCAGTGTTTGAGGCATTCGGCGCAAAAGTAGACTGGGATGAAGCAACGGAAAGTGTCACGGCAACGACAGATGGTGATGTCATCAAGCTGACGATCGGCTCCAAGATCGCTTATAAAAACGGCCTGCCAATTACGATGGACGTGCCTGCCATCTTGTATAATAACCAGACGACTATGGTTCCCATTCGCTTTGTCAGTGAAGCACTTGGGGCTACAGTAAGCTGGGATAATTATTCTAACTCTGTCATTATCAGCAAATAACACAAGAAAAAGCGCGGGAGCCTAACGATACTCCTGCGCTTTTTTGCGTTTCTCGATCGATATTGCTACCAGCGCAACAAGGACAAATCAATCTGAGGAACGAGTCCTTGCTCTCCCGCTCTCCCCAGCAGGGCGGTAATCGCCCCGTAGCCATCCTCACCCAGGTCACGTGTAAATTCATTTACATATAAATCGATATGTGCTTTGGCAACCTCCAAGGACAGCTCCTGAGCATGACACATCACATAATCCTGCGATGCCTGCGGGTGAGCCCACGCATACTCGACAGAAGCTCGCGTCCAGTCGGTCAAAGCCTGCAAATCCATTGATCTGCGTGCGATGATGGCACCTAGCGGAATCGGCAGTCCTGTATCAGCCTCCCACCAATTTCCGAGATCAGTCATGAGTGCCAAGCCATAGTTTTGGTACGTGAAGCGCGCTTCATGAATAACAAGTCCCGCATCGATTTTGCCGTCACGAACGGCTGGCATAATTTCATGGAAAGGCATGACGACAATTTCGCCTACCCCGCCAGGTACGTTCTGCGCAGCCCACAATCGGAACAGTAAATAAGCGGTCGAGCGCTCGCTGGGCACCGCTACTCGTTTTCCTGACAAACGGGCTGGATCATTCTGATCGGTACCCAAGCCATTTCCTTGGGTCAAAACAAGTGGTCCGCACCCCCTGCCCAAGGCACCTCCGCATGGCAACAGCGCATAGTCTTTTAATACCCATGGCAGAGCCGCATACGAGATTTTCATAACCTCTGGACCCTCTGCCTTTGTGGCCAATGTATTCGTAATATCGATGTCAGCATACATAATGTCGAGCTGCGGCGCTCCAGGAATCAGTCCATGCGCCCAAGCATGAAAAACAAACGTATCATTCGGACATGGTGAAAACGCAATTTTCATCTATAGCACCTCCCGTAATACTGTACTGGCTTTTTCTAGAGCACTCAGCGCGTCCTTGATGCGCCACGCTGATTTGTCGCGCGGGCCAATCGCATTGGATACCGCCCTGATTTCCAGGATCGGCAAGCTGCACTGCTGGGCGGCAATCGCTACCCCATAGCCTTCCATGGCTTCCCCAGCTGCGTCCGGCATACGCTTTGCCAGTGCCGCTGCCGTTTCTGCTGTACCGGTAACGGTTGACAGAGTAAGCACCTGCCCCATTGTAACGGGCAAGCCCTTGGACGCTATCGCTTCGGTCACTTGTGTCGCCAGCTCTTTGTCGACTGCAACACGCGCTGATCCAAAACCAAGCTCGTCTACATCACAAAAACCGTCTGCTGTCTCGGCACCTAAGTCTGCACATACGATTTCACTTGCCATGACCAATGAACCGACCTCGGCTCGTCCACTAAAGCCACCGCAAATGCCGGCGCAAATAACCAAATCGTACTCGTTTGCTGCAAGCATGCTTGCCGTACTTGCTGCGGCAGACGCTGGTCCCACGCCTCCAACCAGAAGCGTAAATCTATTGTCATCCTGCAGACCGCGCAAAACCGCATCACGCTCTGCTTCGACCGACGTCACCACCAGCACGCGTCTTTTCTGTTGATCCGTCTCCATGTATCCCACTCCCCTCTCCTATTTGTCTTGTGTCCAGTCTTGCTTCCACCTCCAACGTTATCGCTACTTTCACTCCATGTAAAGTTGTTTAGAGAGTTTGTCAAAACATAGGAAAATAATTACAATAGAACCTTCAGACAACTATTTCCAAAGAGGTGACAAATGAACCCACCTTTAACTAACCCCAAAAACCACCCTGACTGGATCGCACCACATTCGCTCAACTGGTACGCACAGCTGGCGAGCTTGTCAGCCGAATATGTATATCCTTGGCGCTCCACTGTCGCTGAGCCGAATGGTGAGTCGCTTTTTACCCAGGAAGTCGCTTATATGGTTCAGAATAAAAAAGTGCTCGACATCGGTTGCGGTCATGGTGCTTTCACCCTACGCTGGGCATCTGTGGCACGTGAACTGGTTGGCGTGGATGTGACCAATCGCTTCGTGCAAACAGCCAAAGAGATGAAACAGCCAAACGTATCCTTTGTAGTCAGCAACACAAAAGAGCCTCTCCCTTTTGCAGCAGGAGAATTTGATTGTGCTTATAATCGCAAAGGTCCAACCTCCGCGTACCTGCACTGCAAACAAGTCATCAAGGCAGGTGGTCAAATTCTCGGGCTGCATCCGGCAGATCAGCTATTCGCCGAATTACCTGAATGGTTTCCTGATTTATTCGAGCCACATCCAAGTGGAACTCCCATCCTCGATCTACTACAAGACAGACTGCGCCAGGCCTCCTTTTCCCACGTGGATATTGAGTCGGTAACGAGCACAGAGTACATTCTTTCTCCCCTAGACGTCATCAAGCTGCGTTGCTTCGGCCAGCAGCCTTCCGTAACTGAGCAGGCAATTGCACAGCATCTGGAGTCAGTTCAGCGCATTTTTGATCAGCATACGACGGCAAATGGCTTGCCAGTCACTTTCGCTCATTACTTTGTCCGAGTCATCGTGTAGAAGTCACTTGCCCATTGAAGGAACCAAATCTATCATGGAGCGAACCAAGAAAACCGATCTCGCATGAAGAGGATCGGTTTTCTTGGTTTTTCTGTATTTACTGCTCATTATGTAAAATTCTATTAAAAAAATGTAAATGTAACTTTAATATAGATAGTTACTTGACAATGAACAGTTTATTACTTACACTAGGTTACGAAAAGTAATCTTCAAAAACACACCGCATAATAATCGCAATTCCAAAGCATCATGTTAAAAGAAAAAAGTCTCTGGAGGTATGTATGATGGGAAAAGATTTCTTGACAGCCTTAAAAGACAGAAGAAGCTACTATGGAATTAGCAAAGAAGCAGTTGCATCTGATAGCCGTATTCAAGAGGTCATCAACCAAGCAGTAAAACATACTCCTTCCGCTTTTAACTCCCAAAGTGCTCGTGTAGTTGTACTGCTCGGAGAACAGCACGACAAGCTCTGGAATATCACCAAAGAAACCTTGCGTAAAATCGTACCTGCCGACAATTTTGCTTCGACCGAAGAAAAAATGAACGCATTTGGCAGTGGCTATGGTACTGTTCTTTTCTTTGAAGATCAAAGTGTCGTAGAAGGCTTGCAAAAACAATTCGAGCTGTACAAAGACAACTTCCCGATCTGGTCCCAGCATTCTTCGGGTATGCTTCAGTTTGTTGTTTGGACGGCTTTGGAAAACGAAGGCTTCGGGGCAACACTGCAGCACTACAATCCATTGATTGACGAAGAAGTTCAGCAAACCTGGAACGTTCCAAGCAGCTGGAAGCTGATTGCCCAAATGCCTTTTGGCAAGCCAACCTCCGAGCCAGGCGAAAAACAGTT
Organism: Brevibacillus reuszeri; assembly: GCF_002897295.1. GTDB lineage: Bacteria > Bacillota > Bacilli > Brevibacillales > Brevibacillaceae > Brevibacillus > Brevibacillus reuszeri_A. Next base: position 20,482 of record NZ_BEXF01000020.1, on the reverse strand, counting down.
CCAGCCATTAGAAGATCGCGTAAAATTCTACTCTTAAAAACTACTTTTTGACTGGCTACATACGACGACAAAATGGTGCGATGCCGTTTTGTCGTCGTACTGCATTTCTCCTGCAAAAGTGCTGTTTTATTCGATTGCTTTCCGCAAATGACTATGGTAAAATGCAGTTAAACAAAAGATTTTTTAAGCGTTCACATATTGTAAAGGGTTTACATTTATGTTTGAACCTTTTCCAATGTGTGAATTTTTATTTTATCCACAAATAAAAGTTGCATATTCATTTTAATTTTTTTGGAGGTAACACCCATGCAAACAGGTACAGTAAAATGGTTCAACGCTGAAAAAGGCTATGGCTTCATCGCAGTTGAAGGCGGAAACGATGTATTCGTTCACTTCAGCGCAATCCAAGGCGAAGGTTTCAAATCCCTTGAAGAAGGCCAACGCGTTGAGTTCAACGTAGTTGAAGGCAACCGTGGACCACAAGCTGAGAACGTTGTAAAACTGTAAACAGCACTCACAAAGCTGCCCCTACTTATCTAGGGGCGGCTTTTTTTAGCTGGCATCACTATTGATTTTCATATGTAAAAAATTCATACTTTCTTCCTAAGAGGCAGTTGACAATCCACACACCTAACCATATAATCACGTTATAATGCAGATTAAAGCAACGGCGCTTTAGAGAGCATGAATTTTTTGACAACATGTACGTTTTTCGTAGACCCGGTATTCTAGCCTTTATTTTTAAAAGCGTTTGAAAGCGGTTGCAGTTTGTTTACCAAACAAGTATCTGTAAACAAGTTCATACAAATAAGCAAAGGCGCTTAGGTCATTCTCGGTCACGAGATCCTAAGCGCCTTTTTACGCGGTCTCCCTCCATAATGAGGCCTCGATATGGGTATCTTGTAAAGGGAATTATGACCGTATTGTTTACATCCTGAAAAAGGTGGGGTTGTCTGTGGAACACATTGGAAGTGTCATTATCTACATTATTATGTTATGTGCAGTCATTGGGGCTATTGCCGCGATCCGCAATAGCGACGAAGGACTCGGAAAAGAGTTTATGGAAGGGATTCACTCTACCGGTTATATCTTTGTACCCGCTGCCGGTATTATGGCCTCCCTGCCGTATATTTCCTGGTTCGTAGAAAAAGCAGTTTCTCCCATCTTTCATAAGATCGGTGCAGACCCTGCTCTTGCCGCTACCGCAATCCTTGCCAGTGACATGGGCGGATATCAATTGGCAAACATCCTGAAGACCAGCACTGAGGGTTGGGTTATGGCTATGGTGGTTGGTTTCATGGCTGGTGCTACTATCGTATTCTCCATCCCGATGGGTCTTGCGATGCTCGATAAACGCGACCACAAATATATGGCGTTGGGTGTCATGTCCGGTATTTTGACCGTTCCAATCGGTGCTTTCATTACAAGTGCGATTCTTTCTTTAACAAACGCTCAAGTGCGTGCTGAAATCGCATCAAATGGTGATTCTACTTATACTTTTGCTATCGGAATTGGACAGGTTCTGCTGAATCTCTCCCCGATCCTGATCTTTGTATTGGTAATCGCTGCCGGTCTGCGCTTCTTGCCAGACCTGATGATTCGCGGATTCATGATCTTCGGTAAAACAATGGATGCTGGTATCAAGCTGGTACTCGTTTTCTCCATCGTTCAACACTTTACTGGAATTTTCTCTACGATCTTTGGTGCTTGGGGCTTCGACCCGATCATCGCCGATCCTGCTGACCAATACCGTGCTTTGGAAACAGCTGGTTACATCGGTATCATGCTGGCAGGTGCCTTCCCGATGGTATACTTGCTGCGTAAATACTGTGCGAAGCCACTGGAAGCTTTGGGTATGAAATTAGGTTTGAGCTCTACAGGTAGCGCTGGCTTGCTCGCTACCATCGCAAACATTTTGGCGATGTTCCGTCTCATACGTTCCATGCCGCCAAAAGACAAAGTAATCAACATCGCGTTTGGTGTGTGTGCTGCCTTCTTGCTCGGTGACCACCTAAGCTTCTCGGCTAACTTCCAGCCAAACATCATCTTGCCGGTACTGCTCGGTAAATTGGGGGCTGGTGTAATCGCGATCGCTATCTCCTACTGGCTGTCCGTACCAAAAGCACTGGAATTGGAAAAACAAGACCGTGCTGCTGGTATTATCGGACCGGATGAATACTTGGAAGACAAACCAAAAGCAGCTGCTTCTGAAGTAGCGGCTACAAAAGAATAAAACCTAAAAAAAGGAGCTGTCCTGCAAAGGGACGGCTCCTTTTTCCTGTAAAAAACAACGTCTGAAAACGAGAGGCTGTACATAATGTGTATTGTGACCTCTCCCTAGCTCGGGACGCAGCACAAATCGCCTTTTCCTGTTTCCAGCGCAGACTTCAGACTTGCTAGAACCTGAGACCAGGCCATTTCGTGCCAAGCGCGAGCCTTGCCCCACTCCTCTGAATCCTTCCAGCCAAAATGTTCGATCACCACTTTTGTTTTCCCCGCCTGCTCCGACAATGTGACGAGGACATATGTCAATGCATCGTCCTGATTCATCAGACTTGCAAAATCGTCCGGGCCCTTCCATGTAAAGCCCAATCTCTCCTTTGGTTCAAAGAGTGTCAGGAAGCATCCCTTGGTTCCCATTTGCTCCCGATTACTAGGATCAAAGAACAATTCATACGCCCCACCCAAACGCGGCTCAATATTCGCGTCAGGAGCAAACCACTGAATCACTCTATCTGTTTGCGTGAAGGCCAACCATACCAGTTCCAGAGGAGACCCTATTTCCGTCTCTACCTGCAAGGCACTCATCGTCATTTTCCCCCTCATTATTGTCCTAACAGTTTGAAAATAACAATGAAAGCATCGGCAGTCAATAGCTTATTCCAGCAATGATTCTCATGAAATCAGATGCGAATGTACTATTTTTTCTGGTAAAGCACATTAGCGCCATTGTCAAGCAAAAATGAATGTTATAATAGAATGGAATAAAATCCAAATTAGGGAGAGGAACGATGGAACAAACAGTCGCAAAATCAGTTCATCAAAAATTACCTATTGGAAAACTGCTCAAGAGGATCCTCTTCATCCTGATTGGTGCCTCTCTCGTCTCCGTTGCTCTGGAAATCTTTTTGGTTCCAAACAACATCATTGATGGCGGAATTGTAGGTGTTTCCATTATTGCCTCGCACCTGACAGGAATGAAGCTAGGTATCTTCCTGTTCCTCTTGAACTTACCTTTCCTCTTAATCGGTTACAAGCAAATTGGTAAAACATTTGCTATCTCAACCTTGTTTGGGGTAACCGTCATGTCGATTGGCACATCACTTCTCCATCCCGTACCTGGTTTAACAGATGACCCTCTGCTCGCTGCTGTATTTGGTGGAATTATTATGGGTATTGGTGTTGGTCTTGTCCTACGCTACGGAGGTTCACTGGACGGTACGGAAATCATCGCTGTCTTGTTCAATAAGAAGTCTCCATTCTCCGTTGGTGAGATCGTGATGTTTATCAATCTATTCATTTTGAGCAGCGCCGGATTTGTATTCGGTTGGGATCGTGCGATGTACTCGCTGATTGCTTATTACATTGCTTTCAAAATGATCGATCTGACCATCGAAGGATTCCAGGAATCAAAATCAGTCTGGATAATTAGCGACAATCACAAAGAGCTAGGTGACGCAATCGTTGCCCGCCTGGGACGCGGCGTTACTTATCTGAAAGGTGAAGGCGGCTATACAGGCGACGATAAAAAAGTCATTTTCTGCATCATCACTCGTCTAGAGGAAGCCAAGCTCAAGCTGATTGTAGAAGAAGTAGACCCGACTTCCTTTTTAGCAGTAGGAAACATTCACGACGTGCGCGGCGGACAATTCAAAAAGAACGCAATTCACTAACAAACGTGACAATAGGAAAAAGTGCCGCCGATATTTGGTGGCACTTTTTCGTTTCCACGAAATGGCACAATCGTGTACCATTGATGTATTCACTAGCAAGGAGGCTTTCCGTTGTCTATCCCTTTTTCACTAGTAAACGTTCCAGCCCGCGAGAAGGATGCTCTCGGGCGACTGTTAGAGCTGTATATCTATGACTTCAGCGAGTTTTTGCCGATCGATGTCAATGAGAATGGATGTTATGGCTATCAGTATTTAGACGAGTATTGGAGTGATCCAGTCCGGCACCCTTATTTTATAAAGGTTGAGGGTAAGCTGGCGGGGTTTGTACTGGTTCGAAGCTTTCCTGACCCGAACGATGAGCCCGTTTTTACGATTGCCGAATTTTTTATCATGAAGCGCTACAGAAGACATGGGATAGGAAAAGCTGTCGCCCATGAGATCTTCCGAGCATTTCCCGGAAAATGGGAGGTCTTTCAGATTAGCAGCAACCTGCCTGCTCAAGCCTTTTGGCGGAAAACCATTGCAGAATACACCCAAGATGACTTCTCAGAACACGAGGAAGAAGGCAAGGTGTATCAAACATTTGTATCTGTAACGAGCTCCTGAACAAGCTGACTAGAGACAGGGACCGTCCAGTTTCTAGTCTTTTCTTTTTGCCAGTGGAAAAGTCATCCTGACCGTCGTTCCGCTCCCCAGCTTACTCTCTACTGCAATTTCACCGTCATGTGCCAATACAAGCTGCTTGGCTATGGCCATCCCCAAGCCCGTCCCACTGACATCCTCTTCTGTATGTCCCCCCCGATAATACCGCTCAAATAAATTGTCCTGCGTCTGCTCATCCATCCCCGGCCCATTATCGCTGATTGCAACAGCAAAACCAGAAGAGGTCTCCAAAGCACTTACAGACACGAGCACTCGTGTGCCTGTAGGAGTGTGCTTGATGGCATTGGCCAAAATGTTGACGACGATACGTCGAAAATAGGTTGGCTCCACCTCTGCACGAAATGAGGGGAGAAACGCTCGAAACTCGATCAGGTGCTCATCTGCGCCCGGGTCATTCACCATGTCTACGGTGATCCTCCTGATGGTCTCGACCACCTCAATCGATTCCTTTACGAGCGGCAGCTCATTATTTTTCAATCGATACGTCAAATTCAAGTCTTCAATCAGCCCATTCATATAATCCGCTTTTTCGCGTATGGTCCTACCGAACTGCCCTACCTCACCCTTGGCCCATTCGTATGCCTCCGTCTCCAAAATCGCGGCATATCCAAAAATGGAGCTAAGCGGCGTCTTCAAATCATGCGAGAGTCCAGATATCCATTCTTCCCGCGTACGTTCCATGTCCTTTTGCCGTTGTTCATTCATCCGCAGCGTCTCACTTAAATGCCCGAGAGCATCAAACATATCTTTATACACAGCAAATGACCGCTTCCATTTCCCTTTTCGCGTCATCCCCACCCTGTGACCTTTTCTTGTGGGAGGCTCTACGTACTGACCTTTTGCCAGACGCTCAATCCAGCTCACCATGTGCAAAAGCGGTTTTCCTACGCGAAGCGCATACCAGCTGCCGACAACGACAACACATAAAATCATGATTACAACGAGCTGACGCAGCCCATCCTCTAGCATATTGTCGACCGAATCACCCGCTCCCCCTGGCTGGTAGCCCGGATTATGTGTCCCGACCACGTATGTCCATCCACTTTGTTGGTCATAACGGCTAATAATGTTATACGGCGTGCTTTGTTGTCCCTGCCCTGTCTGCAATACCTCCATCAGGTCAAGTCTCGGAGCCGCGTTTGCATTATTCCATTGCCTGAACAGCCGTCCGTCACGGTCATAGATCACATACCAGGCGTTTTCCCGGGAAAAGCTTTGCTGCAACAGCTCTGTATCCTGCTTACCTCCCGCCGCCTGTGACGAAGCGAGTAATTGTCGCATCAGTTCAAATTCTGGTGCAGGGGTGGCATACAAAACAATCCATTTTTTGTCCGCAAGCGAAACAACCCAGTGTGTAAAGTGATATGGGGCAGCCTGATCGGTCTGTACCAATGCAATCCACTCACCAGGTGTGTAGGTGGTAGGTATATTGGCAGGCGATCGAAACGCGTAAACAACCTTACCTTGTTCATCCACGATTTGCATCCAGCCATGATGGTTTTCGACGCTCTTTTCTACCTTTTTATCTACTCGGATGACCTCACCCTCGGCATGCAGCTGCATCGCCAGATCTGAGGCACTCAGGCGGGATGGATCAGCAGCAATCTCCTCGTTTGTCACCCGCACCCCAAAAATCACCAACGAGATACTGAGACAACCAAAAAGCACGACTACAAACCCGAAAAACTGACGCACATACTGACTAATCAGCTTTTTCCGCAGACTCATGATGATTTCCCAGAAGTCACCAGCTTGTATCCCAGGCCCCGGATCGTCACAAGATGCTTGGGCTGGCTCGGATTATCCTCGATGCGCTGCCGCAGCTTATGGACGTGCACCATGACCGTATTTTCATCAAACAAGCCGTACTCATCCTTCCAGACGTGATCGTATATTTGTTCCTTGGTAAAGACCCGATTCGGGTTTTGGCAGAAAAACACAAGCAGTTGAAAAACCTGTGCCGGACAGTCTACCTGATTTCCCTCTACAAGCAGCTCTGCCGCATCCACGTTGACTGTGAACCGGTCGAAAACGTAGCGCTTTTCTTCCTGCACCGCAGCAGCAGGAGCTGCAGCACCGAATGTCCGGCGCAAATGAGCCTTCACGCGTGCCACAACCTCCAACGGGTGAAAGGGCTTGGTGATGTAATCGTCGGCTCCATATGCAAAGCCGCTCAGCTTGTCAAAATCAGTACCTTTGGCGGAGAGAAAAAAAATCGGCGCCTGTGTCCGCTGACGCACCGCAGCACATAGCTCAAAACCGCTTTTATCCGGCAGCATGACATCCAGAATCAACAGATCATACGTCCTTTCTTCGATAAAACGCAGTGCCTGATTTGCTCGCGTACAAGTATCTATGTTCGAAAAGCCTTCCTTGCTCAGGACAGTCTTCACCATATGCAAAATCGCTTCTTCGTCATCCACAAGCAATATTCTCGCTTCTGTTTCCACAACCGTCTCCTCCTTATATTCATCCATCATATCATGTGCAGGCTGCAGACATGAAAACGTTAAGGTAATGGTAAGGTAGTGTTTCGACCGAGGAAAGGAAGACCTTCTACAATATAAAGAGAAGAAAGGAAGTGAACAAACCGATGTGGGCCATTTGCCAACATGAATTTATAAGATTGTTCAAGAGTATTAAATCTTTGATTACCGTCGCCTTTATTGTCGGCATCTCGTACCTGGTCTCTGATCTGGTCAATCAGGCAGCAAGCTTTTTCCCGGCGCAAGAGCTGGCCAAAGGACATGCGCTTGGCATCCTGGTTCTCATCATGCTGCTCGGACCTTTGTTCGTCTTCAGCCTGTCCCATGACGTCATCAATCGAGAGCTGGCAGGTAGGACGATTCGCTTTCTCGTTACGCGAACCTCGCGGAATAAAATCATTTTGGGGAAGTTTCTCGGAGTTGTACTCTTTTGGCTGGTTTGCCTGGTGATTACATTTGGCGTCGTCTTGGCTACTGTCCATACATTCGATGCCAAAACCTTTTGGCAGTGCTTGACCATTCTTGTCTACTGTATCACCCTGGCGATTCTGCTCTCACTAGCGGTTCCTCGCCCCAGCTATACGATGTTCCTCGGAATCGTACTGGCAATAATGCTCCCCGGACTTGGATTTTGGAGTGCGCTTTCTGACCATCCCACTGCACAATGGACCGCTTATTTGACACCGTACACCTTTATTCAAAAAGGTGGGGCGTGGACTGGCTTTATCTGGCTGTATGCCGCTGTATTTTTGTCCGCTTCCATCTACTTGTTTCGACGGAGGGATTGTTAATGCCGGTAATTGAGACTGTCCAACTGAGCAAACGCTTCGGGAATCGGACTGTAGTAAATAGCGTCAGCCTGGAGGTGCAGAGCGGTGAAATCTTTGGCTTTCTAGGACGCAACGGTGCAGGCAAGTCGACCTTCATCAACATGCTCACGGGTATCATTCGCCCAACCTCGGGCTCCATCCGTATGTTCGATAGCGATACCACTTCAGAGGAGTGGAAGCGCAGAATCGGCGTGCTGCCTGATTACTCCACATTTTATGATTCACTGACTGCTGCCGCTCATCTACATTACTTTGCACGTGTCAAAGGTGTTACGCTGACCCAACAAGAATGCAACCGCCTACTCGCTGCCGTAGAGCTTGAGGAGCATGCGGCGCGCAAAGCCAAGACGTTTTCTTTTGGGATGAAAAAGAAGCTGGGGATCGCCCAGGCTCTCGTAGGAGATCCGGAGCTATTGTTTCTTGACGAGCCTACTTCAGGGGTTGACGTCGAGTCGGCTTTGCATATTCAAGGGCTGCTCAGAAGCCTGCATAAGCAAGGCAAGACGATCTTCATGACCTCTCACAACTTGAATGAGGTAGAAAAAATTTGTACGCGCATCGCGATTATGAAAAACGGAAAAATCGGGTCGCTCGGGAGTCTGGATGAATTACAATCCGCACATCAAAAATGGCGAAATGTATCGGTCCGCCACTCTGCATTTGCCGCCCAAGAGCAGGCAACCCTGCGTACATTCGTGGAAGCTTTGGGGCGCAGCTGCGTGTGGGGAGATGGACGCTTTTCGTTACAGGTCGATGATGAACAAAAAGTAGCTGCGTTGATCCGTGCTCTCGTACAAGCTCGCGTAGACATTTATGGAGTTCATGTCGAGGAGCCGTCTCTGGAGAAGATTTTCCTGGAGGAGGAGAGCCATGATTAATCTGTACTTCGCTCTCGTTCTGACGATTCTGTTGCTGTATCGAATCTATCGGGGAGACGATGTATCCAACATGTCCATGTCGATCATGATTGGTCTGATTGTACTAAATATCGTCATTTCCGCGAATAAATGGCGTCAAAAACAGAAAAGGGCATAAAAAAAAGCAGCTGTTTGAGCTCCGATCGATTCGGGTTACAAAGAGCTGCTTCTTGCGCTATACCAGTGATAAAAGCTGATCGAGGCGTTCGATGACGGCCAAAGGCTTATGTGCCGATTTTGGTTCTTTTCCCCTCATGTTAATCCAGACCGCTGAGAAGCCTGCGTCAATCGGGCCAGCAACATCTGCGTCCCACGTATCGCCTACGAACAGCACCTGCTTACGCTGTACACCCAGCTGCTCCACCGCAGCTGTGTAGATCCGTGGATCAGGCTTGTGGTACCCAATCAATTCGGAAATAAAGACCCGATCCTGTGGAAAATAGCCGGACAGCCCCAAACGTTCAAGCTTGGTAAACGCCATATCTTCCGGACCATTCGTGACGATTCCGAGCGTGTGCTGCTCAGCCAGCTTTGCGATCGTGGCTTGCACATTCTGATCAGGCTGGACAGCATTCATGCAAGCTTCCGCATATGCACGCTGAAAGTCACCGACTTGCTCTACCTCAATGTGTCTGTCAAAATCAGCCAGCGCACGCTGCAAACGAAGCTGACGGTACTGCGTAAAGTCGTAGCGCTGAGCAATGACATCGACCCATAGCTCGTCCCCATGACGTCGCAGCGCTTCCAGCATTTCATTTCCATCCAGATCAGCAGTGAGCGGGTGGGTCGCTATCGTTTGCTGCATCCCTATCTCCCAGCAGGCTGAGAAATCAAACAAGGTATCGTCCAAATCAAACAAGATTGTAGTGAAAGCAGCCATTCTTTTGCGGTCACTCCCTTTCCTTACGACTTTCCTGCAAGTTATTCCTGCATGTGGCTCTTTCTTTTGCTATGATCATTGTAACGGAAAACGAAGAAAAGGGGGGCGCAATATGTCTACGGAAAAGCTTAATCTTCTATTGGAAGGCATGAATGAGCTGCGTCAGGTCACCCGTACCATTTTGGATCGGCTGGACAGCATGAACCAAAAGCTAGACAATTTAATCATCGATGTACAGCTGATAAGAGATGACATTGCTGCAATAAAGCAAATATTACGTAGTTGACTTATTTTCTCTGCTGGCTGCAAGCTCAGCATGCAATGCCTCTGCTAGTTCTTTCGGCAAAGATGTGGAGCGGCGTGTATTCGCATCGATCATCACCATCGTTACATCCCCATCTGCCACCAGCTGCTCCCTTTCGTTAAACAGCTCATGCCGGATGACAAAGCTTTTTTCACCCACCTTGACCACAGTCGTAATAGCGTACACCTCTTCGCGCATTTGCAGCTCCTTTCGATAGTTGATGTTGATATTAACGACCACTGGCATGATCTGTCGGCGCTTTAATTCGTCAAGTGTAAAGCCATGCTGCCAGATCCAGTCAAATCTCGCCCACTCCATATACTCCAAATACTTTGCATTGTTCACATGCCCAATGACGTCAATATCTGTTGACCTGACGGTAAAATCAAAGCGATGTGCCATTCTCTCACTCCTTTTTTCTTTAGTATAACGAATGTACGTAACTGAGTGAATGTTCATTCAAAATATTCCGAATGATTCGTCTGTTCATTTGCTGCATTTCTCCTATAATAAAGGTATATGCTGTGATCGTATGGTCGACCGGAAAGGATGATTTTATGTTCGAACAAACCCTGCTTCCTGCACTCCAAACAGCTCGCTCCCGCTACATGGACGTATTGGAAAACCTCGATGCAGAGCAGCTTTCGTGGAAATTGGCACCTGGCTCTAATTCAGTTGGATTTTTGATTCATCATATTGCCGAAGTAGAGTATCGCTTTTGCTCCATGTTTTTTCAGCAGCCTCTACCGCCAGAAATTACGCTGGCAACTATTGGACCTGTAAAAGACGAGGGTACCTATACGAATTTATCAGCTCTGCATGCGATACGAGAAGCATCCTACGCTCATCTGCTTGAATCCCTCCGCTCCTTGCCCGAAGAGGCATGGGACGTTCCCTGCGAGTCTCCAATCGCCACGCTGACGCCGAGACAAGCATTGGGGCGTCTCATCTATCATCTGGGCTATCACGGAGGACAGATTGGTCTGATCCGCAAATACGGGGGCAAGCAATGAGTCTTCATCTATCGGGAGAACGGCTTGTTTTACGTGAGCTGAAGCAGGGCGATCTCCACTTTGCCTTGGATGTATACAACAGCAATCCCGGCTACAATCTGCTCAGAAATGGCGAGAGCAGCGTAACACTTGAGGAAGTCCAAGCAGAATATGACTCCACGCTCTCTATTCCTACTGGATACTGGCTTGCTCTTTGCTCTAGGGATAGGCTAATCGGAATCATGCACCTGATCGTCTCAAGTCCCGCTGATCAAAAGAGCTGGATCAGTATGCTGCTGCTCCACGCTGACTACCAGCAGCAAGGCTTTGGCAAGGAAGCTGTTTGCTTGGTTGAACAGCATTGTATAGAAGCGGGAAGCCGCAACATCCACCACGGAGTGATCGCGCAGAACGAACAAGCCCTGCTCTTTTGGGGACGGCTCGGCTACGAACAGTATCGCCAGGTTCAGGCTCCAGTCGGTCGCTTGACACAGCCTGTGCTTTTGGTAGCCAAATGGCTGAAGGACGCTCAATAAGGAGGTGAAATAGATGGCACGCCTGCTATTTGAATGTGATGTACCTGCTCTTCTCTCCTAATAGTCGAGGGAAGATACAGAATCCGTCCCTCGACAAGCGGAACGAAGGTTGTTTTCAACTATTCCGAGAGGGGCATTTGGTCATGAACCATTCACACTGGAAAAAACAACTGTTTGGAGCACTCTGCCTGACGCTGGCAGCCGCCATCTGGGGCGGGGTCTACGTAGTAAGCAAGGTCGTTTTGGAGGTAATTCCTCCTTTTACGCTATTAATCTTGCGGTTTGGTATTGCGCTGCTCGTATTGGGAGCGTTTGTCGTAGCGCGCAAGGAATACATCGCGAAAAAGGATTTTCCTATGCTGATGGGGATTGCGTTTGTAGGGGTAACGATCTCCATTGCTGCTCAGTTTGTCGGTACCAAGCTTTCGACTGCACACATGGGAGCCTTGATTACCGCTGCCTCTCCCGCTTTCATCGCGCTATTTGCGGTCTGGCTGCTTAAAGAGCGTCTTAACTGGAAGCAGCTGGTCGGGATCTTGCTTGCAACTGGCGGGGTTGTTATCGTCATCGGAGTACCGGATGGGGCAGATGCGCAATCGTCACTTATGGGCAATCTGATCCTGTTGGTGGCGGCTGTTAGCTGGGGTCTATACACAGTACTGAGCAAAAAAGCGACACAGCATTATTCCTCCTTGGCCGTCACCACCTATGTCGCCTTGTTTGGTCTCCTCTTTACAAGTCCCATCATGGTTTGGGAGCTGTCAGTCACGCCTGTCTCCTGGCAATTTGGAATGGATATTTGGGCCGGGGTTCTGTACATCGGGATCATTTCTACTGCGGGAGCCTTTTACCTCTGGAACAAAGGCTTTGAGCTGATGCAGGCAGGAAGCGGTGCAGGATTTTTCTTTGTCCAGCCGATCGTCGGCGCCTTTTTGGGCTGGCTTCTACTCCATGAACATCTCGGTGTAGGTTTCTTCGCAGGTGCTGTTTTTATCTTTCTGGGAGTCGCTTTGTCTAACCTGCAAAAATCAAATTCCTCCAAAGCAGATGCACAAGAATCTCATAAGTTGTAACGAGTCTACAGGCAGACGCCAAACGTTTGGCATAATCACAATGAAGCGCGAAAAGGACAAAAGGACAGCATTTGCGCTGTCCTTTTTCCCGCTATTTTTCACAGTGTCATGCCTATGGTTTAAAATGCTGAGTGATTACGCCCTTGCCTGCTTCTACTTCTATCTTCGCGTAGGCCCCGTTAACCAAGGTCATTTGTGGTGGTACATGCCCACAATCGATATCGTAAGCAATCGGGACCTGCAGCTCGCTGAAAAGCTCCTGATACACATCCTCGGCAGTGTATCCGTCGACTGGCATATTGGCAGGACTTCGCCCAAACAAGATCCCAGAGCAATTCGCAAACCATCCTGCCAGCTTCATTTGGACCAAGGAGCGGCGTAAATCTGCTGTACTCAGCTCACAGTTTTCCAAGAACCATACAATCGGTTCACCCTGGATAAAATGATCCTGAAAATGGCGCACGTCCCCATACGGCGTACCGATGATATGCCGGATGACATCGATACAACCACCGAGTAAGCGTCCCTCTATTTTTACTGGGGCGTGAGCCTCCGCAGTAATCGTTTTCCACTCTGTCTGCTCCGTCAAATGAAAGACACAGGGCGTCGGATTATCATGCTGCCATTTCTTTTGATACAACTCCGAAGATTGCTGAACGATATAGGAGCCTACCTCGGTAGACAACACCTTTTCCCACATGGCTGTCGTAGCATCCGAAAATTCTCCGCGCAGGTCTATGAGATTGGTTCCATGAGCAGTCGCTATTCCCCGCTTCAATGTAACAACTAGCAACAAAAGACTTGTGTCTGAGTAGCCGAGAACCCACTTGTTTCCAAGCTTTGCAAAATCGATATACTCCAGGAGCTCGATCAACAGCTCTCCACCCCACGGCGGGAATACCAACGAAATGCGCTCATCACTCATCATATCCTGAAGCTCTTTTGCCCGTACTCGTGCCGGAGCCGACTTTGCTTTTTCCTGCGTCCATGCCGTTTCTCCGCAAGTAACAGTATAGCCTCGTTCCTCCATCCGACTGCTGGCCAGCTTTAGCAGATCATGCAAGCCCGCTCTCACTCCCGAAGATGGAGCTGTTACTCCGATCGTTGCTCCCTTTTCTAAAAACGGATATGTAATCATCTTCGACCCTCCTGCCAGGATTCACGCGTAAGTTACCAATCATCATATCAATTGTGCCTGAGCAAAGACCAGTCTTACTTTAAGAGAGCTTGGCATCGCAAGCCTCTAGCGAAATGGATAGCTTTTCTGAGAGCAAAAAAAAGCTGATATCCACAAGGGACATCAGCAATAGAGATGACGGACTTTCTGCGTTTCCATAAAGCAGGGACAAAACAAAGCGGGCGACATCAAGCCGCCCTATATAATTAACCGGGAGGGAAGTAGAGGAGTTCATTACGAACAAACGCGTTACCTGTCGTTACAGTTGGTTCTTACTGCTTACTTGCATCAGTTGCTGCAGGCTGTTCAGTCGAACTGCTGTTTTCGGTGCCAGTAGTTCCAGCTGATCCTGTCGTAGAGCCTGCGTCAGACTTGCTGTCTGTGCTACCAGCTCCAGTTGATGCATCCGATGACGAGCCTGTGCTGTCAGAAGAACCTGCTGGTGCTTCAGCGTTAGCTTTGGAGTCATCTGTGGATTGATCTTGAGTGGACGAGCTGTCAGCCGATGTTCCACTGTCAGTAGAGGAGGTCCCCGGAGTGGTTGCGCTTCCTCCCTCTTGTTGTGTCGCTGGCTCAGGTGTGCCCGTTGTGCTCGAGCAGGCAACCAAGCTACCTGATAGGAGCAATGCGACAGCTGCAATGGATACCCATTTTTTATTCATGTTCATTCCCCTTTCGTTCCTTGGCATCGTGACCTTCTCGCTGTCACATGTATATCGTAACGGCGAAAAGTAACCATTCTGTGTGGAAAGTGGGAAAAAACCATGATCAAACTATGAAAAAAGTATGACCATCACATCATCAGGCTGACTCGGACTCAGACAAAATCAGGTCGTTTGCCGAATCGCAGTCACTGTCGGCAGCCACACGGTAAACGTGCTTCCGTGACCTGGCATGCTTTCTACACTCCATTTTCCATCGTGCAGCTCCACCAGCTCTTTGACGATCGCAAGCCCCAGGCCTGTCCCCTTATTATTTTTGGAACGTCCGCGATCTACCTTGAAAAACCGCTCCCAAATCCGATTCAAATCATCCGCGGCAATGCCAATTCCGGTATCGACCACCCGAATTCGTACCCATTCGTCTTCCGTCTCAGCGATCAGCCGGATTTCCCCTCTTTCCGTAAACTTCACCGCATTTTTCACAAAGTTTTTCAGAATTTGGGCGATCCGATCTTTATCTGCGTATATTCTCGGCAGCTCGTCTGCTACCTCAACAGCAATATGCAAGCCCTTTTCCTCTGCCTCTGCTCGAAAAGAAAAAGCCACCTTGTTTATGACTTCTCCAACATCGACTGGGAACTTGGCGAGGTTTACTTCGTTATTCTCCAGCTTCATCAGGTCCATCAGGTCATCGACCAGGCGATTAACCTGCATCGTTTCTGTGTACATCACGGCATAGTACTTTTGCCGGGCATCTTCTTCCTCCACGAGCCCATCCTGCAGCGCTTCCAGGAATCCTTGGATTGCCGTCAAAGGTGTGCGCAGCTCGTGGGACACATTGGCGAGAAAATCATTGCGCACCTGCTCCAGATGATGTCGCTCCTGCTCCACCTTCTCCAGCTTTTCTGCCATTGTATTAATCGTTTGAGCCAAATCCCCGATCTCGTCTGAGGTATCGATCTTGACCCGTTCTACGTAGTTCCCTCTGCCGATCTCCGCGGCAGTCCGTTCAATCGTCCTAAGCGGCCTGGAGATTGACCAGGATAAATACGAAACCATCGCGGTCGATAACACCACACCGAATAGTGTCGCCCACAAAATCGATTCACGCATCTGCCCAAAGGTTCGCTCGATGCCTTCTATCGGAGCGTGTAAAATGATCCCGCCGTACACCTTCTCCCCTTTGCCCCATGGGACAGAAACAGAGAGCATCGGGTCTTCCAAGCCTTCGATTTGCAGCTCGGTCACAGCACTCTTTCCTTTTAATACGCTGTCTGCAATGGAGACGGCTACTGACTTGCCTGTAAATACTTCATCTTTCATCGAGGTTGCGACGATTTTTCCATTCTCATTAAACAACCAAATACGCGTGTCAAACGATTCGTCCAGCATAGCGAGCTTGTCCAGCAGCTGCTTGTTTATCTCATTGCTGTCGTAGATAGCGGTGTTCACCTTTTTTGCCAGACGAAGCAGTTCTTCTTGCTTTGTATTGTAGATGTACTCCTTGGCAAAAAAGGAAAGCAAAATTCCCGAGATCCCCAGACCAACCAATACTGTGGCAAGGAAACTAAACAGCAGGCGACGAAAGATGCTTTTGGACATCCCCAGCATCAGACATCCACCCCGAATTTGTAGCCAATCCCCCAGACCGTATGAATACATTCATACGGAAGCTTGTCCAAACGCTGCCTGATTTTTTTGATATGCACGTCGATCGTGCGGACATCGCCAAAATAATCAAAACCCCATACCTGCTCCAGCAATTGCTCCCGCGACAGGACACTGCCTGGAGACTTCGCCAGCTGAACAAGCAAATCAAATTCTTTGGGGCGAAAGCTGACTTTTTCTCCGGCAGCAATTACCTCGCGCTTGTCCATATCTATCGTCAGTTGCTCAAATACAAACGGTCGGAGCACTTCCTCCTCCACCTTTGCCTTTGGCTGCAATCGACGCAGAATCGCCCGAATTCTTGCTACCAGCTCGCGCGGACTGAAGGGCTTGGTCACATAATCATCTGCTCCCAGCTCGAGACCGAGTACGCGGTCAAATTCTTCATCCTTTGCTGTCAGCATAATAATCGGTGTATCCCATTTTTTGCGAATTTCGCGACATGCGTCAAAGCCATCCATCTGAGGCATCATTACATCCAAAATCACTACATCTGGCAATTCCTTTTCCATCAGCTCGATAGCTTCTCGTCCATCTGTAGCGACAACAAGGTCGATCATTTGTTTTTCAAAATAGAGGCGAATAATTTCGCGCACGTTTGGATCGTCATCAGCTACCAGGACCTTTGTTTGGGCCACAGCTAATAACCTCCCTTCATGATGAAACGACAGCTTGCGAATCTATGTGCCGTCCCATACGCTAAACTTTTTCCTATGGTAACATAGATCGCCCAGCTTGTGGACGGATAGAAGTCCTATCCTGCTGGGACTAGATGGAAAAAGGCGTGCCTGAACCCTGCTCGAGTTCGCACGCCCTCTTGTTTTTTCTTAAAGGCCACCTCTTACAGGTTGCTAGCCTTCTCTTGGTAAATTTCTTGCTTTGTCTGTTTGCTTGGCCATAAACTGCCCCACAGAAAGCCGAGCAAAGCACCAGCAATGGCAGGAAGCAGCCAGCCAATCCCCTCTTTATGAAGCGGCAAATGCTTGTAAATCGAGGTAATCGCCTCAATGGAGAGCCCCACCGAGGAAAGTCCGTCCATCAAGCTGATCAAAGCTGTTGCTACGATCGCACCAACGTATACAGCTCTATGCCCCCGAAACATTTTGTGGAAAAACGCCAGCAGCATCAAAACGATCGCCAACGGATAAATTGCCATCAGTATAGGGACCGAAATCGCAATCAGCTGTGTCAGTCCGATATTTGCCACACCGGCACTGAATACGCACAAAATCGCAGCCATCACTTTATAGGAAATAGCAGGGATGCGGTCTGAGAAGAAGCGACTGCACGCTGTGACGAGTCCTACGGATGTCGTCAGGCAAGCCAGTGTAACGGCTGCGCCCAAAAGCATCGAGCCAAGCGGACCGAACAAATGCTGAACAACTGTAGTCAAAATTTGTCCCCCGTTTTCGGACTGCCCGAGCGAAAAGCTGGTCGCACCCATGTAGCCAAGAGCCAAATAAACAAGGCCCAAGCCGCAAGCTGCAATAATAGCGGCTTTGATTGTAGACCAGGTCACTTTTTTACGATCCGTTACCCCCTGGTTCTGAACAGCTGCGGTAACAACGATCCCGAATACCATCGCAGCCAGAGCATCCAAGGTCAGATACCCTTCCAAAAAGCCTTTAAAAAATGCTGTTTCTTGATAAGCGCCAGTTGGTTGTCCCATCCCGCCCATAGGCTGGAATAACGACTGTACGAACATGATTCCAATAATGATAAGCAAAGCAGGCGTCAGAATCTTTCCGATCCGATCCACCAGCTTGGAAGGATTCAGGCAAAGCCAGAATGTTATGGCAAAATAGACAACTGTGGTGATAAAGAGTGGTACCCAGCTCCCTTTCACCGCCTCCGGTAAAAATGGCAGAACACCCATTTCAAACGTAACGGTCCCTGTTCGTGGAATCGCTAGAAACGGTCCAATCGCTAAGTAGACGACAAAAGTAAAAATAACGGCAAAAACAGGATGTACACGACCAGCCAATGTTTGCAGATTACCACCGCTCAAGCTGACGGCGATTACCCCTAGCAAAGGCAAGCCCACCCCAGTAATAATAAATCCAAGCATCGCTAGCCATACATTTGAACCTGCCGCTTGTCCCAAAGCAGGTGGAAAAATCATATTGCCCGCACCAAAGAACAAGGCGAATAGCATGAGGCCCACAGTTATGGTTTGTCTAGTTGTTAAATCTCTCATGTGTCTCCCCTTAATATTATTTATTTTAATAAAATTTTCATAAGTATAACTTAATTTTTTAACCTGCATCAACCTAATTTTATTTCAAACAGAATAAATAATTGGAAAATACGGGGGCGCTTGTTAGTAATGCTGTGGTGGGAGGAAAAAGGAGAAAAAAGCTCTAGATTCTTGGGTACCTTGCTTGGGGGTCTTTCCTGTCCGGCTACATGCAAAAAGAGAAACCGCGTCCAAAGTGGTCGGTTCGGGATGCTTCTCAGAGTGGACGCTTAAAGGCGTGTTTCTCTTTTTGCCTTCCGCCTCGGCTGGTCCCCAAAGATCTTCGCTTTTTTCTCCTTTTTCCTCGCGCAGCCTTGCGTCTTCCTAACAGCTTTTTAAAACAGGGAAAAGACGTGAAAAACGCGGGAAAATCTTCCCGCGCACAAAAATTAATTGTATATATGCTTTGGACACTACTGCGTTTATACTTTTTCCGCAGCTATGATTAAAAACATCGGTCTGCGCAATTCATCCTGCATGCCTTCATCCTGCTTCAGCATTTCTTCCGAAGGGATCGGTTCACGAACAGCCTTTAAAACAAAGCCTGCCCCCATGACGTCGTTTAGATACGTGGAGATCGTGCGATGATACTTGATGACATTGTCAGTCAAAAAAGTCGTTTTTCGAGCTCCCTCCAGCTGATATTGATCGACGGGCCAGTGCAGGCGTTTACCTTGATCATCATAATGCCAATCCTGTTCGTTTCGTGCTGTAAATAAAGGATGCTCTACTGAGAAAACGAAGGAGCCGCCTGGCCTTAAGCACTCATACACCTTTTGGCAAATGTCTGCAAAAGATTCGATATAATGAAAGGCAAGCGAGCTGAGCACGACATCAAATTGCTCAGCTGCAAACGAAATATCTTCGATCGGCAGCTGTATATAGGTGATCGCAGGATCGTCCGTTTGCTTGCGAGCTTGCTCCAGCATATTTTCCGAAATATCTACACCGGTCACTGAATGTGCTTGCTCTTGGCGGGCATACCGGCAATGCCAGCCAAAACCGCAGCCTAAATCGAGTACGTCCTTATCCTTTACATCTGGCAATAAAGCGCGTAAGACATGCCATTCTCCTGCCGCTTCCAATCCTTTGACGGAGCGAGGCATTTGTTTATAAGCAGAAAAAAAATCCGTATCATCGTATTTGTTTTGTTTCATCCCGCATACAGCTCCTATCCTGGGCACTTTCTATCGTCATATGATCAGCTTAGTCGATCAAACGAGAAGGTTACAGGACAAACATCATCCAGCATCAAGTTTGTACGTTGTGCTCTTCACGGATAATTCTACGGATGCTATGCTCGGTTAAAAAATAGTGCTGAGCCAGCTCTTTGACACTGGTCCCGCTGCGGTAAGCCTGGGCAATCTGCTCATTGCGCTCTTGCAGCAATTTTTTTGAGCCTGAATTATCTCCCCAATGCTTTTTATGCTCTTGTTGAATCGGAATATACAAATAGCTTCCTTGAACATAGTTTTGGATATCGCGCACCAGCTTTTCGGGCAGCAACGCTCGGGCATTTTGATATTTCATTCGTTCTTGCTCCTATCTATATAGCGTGACCTACCGTATATAGAGAAGCAAAGAGTACCAGTTTTACTGTTGTGATAAAGGCTCTAAGCAAAGTACAGCTGGAACTCTTTGCCTAGAGCCTGAATCAGCTCTTCGTACGAGCACGGGTCTCATGCCGATCAGCTCCTGTATGAATGTGAGTTATCATTGTTTTGACACTCCCAATGCCTAAAGGCAGGGGATTCTTGGGTAGTCACTCCTAACAGAGTGAAATATACCAAGCTATCCCTGTGAGTCCCACAGTTTAGTTGGCTACGCCAACAATCGAAGTCCTTCTTGCTCAATATTGATGGCAGCGTTTTGGTCACGATCATGTTGGACGCCGCAGTTCGGGCATATCCAACTACGTAAATTTAGATATTTTACGTCCTTGTTACGGTATCCACAGTTTGGAGTCGAGCAGAGCTGGCTGGAAGGGAATTGTTTCCCAACAATTGAGACCTTTCTGCCATACCATTCTGACTTATACTCCAGCATCGTGCGAAACATAGACCACGAAGCATCTGCAATGGATTTTGCTAACTTGTGATTTTTGACCATATTTTCTACTTGCAAGTCCTCTAAACAGATCACTTGGTTTTCGTTGATCAGCTTGG
>NZ_BEXF01000019.1 GCF_002897295.1 Brevibacillus reuszeri | reverse complement strand
AGAGGCAGGTTGCCTACGTGTTACTCACCCGTCCGCCGCTAGCCTCCGAAGAGACTCGCTCGACTTGCATGTATTAGGCACGCCGCCAGCGTTCGTCCTGAGCCAGGATCAAACTCTCCAATAAAGTGGAAAATGAATCTGACTTCAAGTTAAACACAAGCTTATTTTCACAGATTGTTTCTATCCGGTTTTCAAGGAACATTTCTATTCAATTTGCAGTCGCTTTTAGCAGAGGCGACGTTTTTTAATATAGCATAGGCTAAAAGTAATTACAACAGGAAATTATAAATAAGTTACGCATAAATCTTTTTTTCATGTACCACAGTGCAGGCACCGGGACTCAAAAATATAGCACAACCAAACGTGATTGAGCAACTGGAAAAACGGACCATACTAACTATAGAAGCAATGATGCCAGATAAAAAGGAAAATACAAAGCGATGATAAGAATTGTAACCTACAACATCCATAGTGGACGAGATTTATGGTGGAGAAAGAGATTGCAGCAGATGGCAGATACATTAAAAGATCTGGCGCCAGATGTAATCGGATTGCAAGAAGTCCATCAAAACAGCAAATACGGGTACCAAGCAAGTTTTTTAGCAGATCAATTAGGCTATGAACTAGCCTTTTCCCCCTCAATCCCGATAAATGACGGACAATACGGGAATGCATTGTTAACCAAACTCCCGTGTACAAAAACAATAAGCCTGCACCTACCAGCGAAAAAAGAGAAACGAACCTTGCTTCAAAGCACTCTTATTTGGCAGGAAAAAGAGATTTCCGTTTGGGTTACGCACTGCAGTCTCAATCAGGCAAGTCGAACGATGCAGTTGAATCTTTTAACTGCACTGGCTAAGGAGCAATCCTCCATTCCCATCTTGCTACTGGGAGACTTCAATGCGCCCTTTGTATCATTTGCGCCTCTCCTAATAGATTGTGCCACAATCAAAGGCAAAGAGCGAAGGCCTACCCTTCCCGCCTTTCGCCGTCGGCTCGATTATATTTTTGCCTCTTCCCATTGGCATGTCCGCAGCTACTCTCTATCCAATGCCCCTTGGTCTGATCACGTACCCGTTATCGCTGATCTGGAACTGCTGCAATCCCCAGCTCACGGAGAATAAAATCTTTGACATCAATAAGCCTTGCCGGCAGATTAAACTGGTGTGCTGCTCCTGCAATTAGCAACGGGATAAGGGAATCCTGTTTGTGCAAAGATCCATGACTGCCTCCGCCTAAATGAGTGGGAGCACTCTCCGATAAAATTTCGTAGCCTTTTGCTGCAGTAATCACAACTACATCGCCACTTTGCGAAAACAAAGCTCCATACAGGCGGGAAAACGCATCTGGATAAGTGTCAAAATGAAGCTGCTCCCCATCGAAATGCACATCTAGCACAGATACGTCTCCCTCTATTCCCCATGTCGCACCATATGCATCTGGGTATATTCCATCGCGCCAAAAGTGCAGCGACTCCGTCGATCCACCCCGGCGCACGATCACTTTTTCGTTTTCTCTCCACGCAATCAAGTCAATTCGTTCATCCACAGTCACTGCTTCTACAATCTTGTGCAGCGTATTTGCATCTTTTGCGTACAAGTACGACATTCGCTCATTATTGCAAATGACCACATCCACATCTTGCGTAACCGCTTTGCCGAGTGCGTGAATCGAAAAACCGGAAAGCAAATGATTCAAGGAAATGTTATGCTCTTCCCCTTCACCAATGACGGTTTGCCCATGGTCACTGATCAGGATGCACACATTTCTCTCCAGCATTTGTTCCCAAGATGAGAAGCTGTCTAAAAAACGGACCAATTCCCTGTCTACATCCGCCAGATGTGAAACGGCATCATGCGGTGATTTATGTAGCTTATGGTCATTTTCCGGCAAGTACACCAGCGTAAAATGAGGCTGCTTGCCACTACGAATCACCTCTATCAACAGATCTATAGCGTAAGCATCATTGATCCCATAACCTTTCAGTACGGTTTGTGACATATCCCACGTGACAGAGCGAAATAGCTGTGGGCGAACCAAAGTCCCCATGCTCATCAGCGTGGGACCACTGACTTTTTCCCGTAATTGAAAAGAGGTAAGTGCATCAAGCATAGGGGGCATATGTACCTTATGCTTTTTATGTCCGCGATGAGCGATTACGTTAATAGAACCAGATACCAGGTTATTTTCTTCCAGAACCTCGTGGATCGTTTTTACATTTTTGCTCAAATGTCGTTCATTCAAATCAAAGAGCACATTGCTCGCACAGCTCGTAATCCCCATTTTCTGGACTGGAATTGCTCCATTAATATAGTTGATCATTTGCTGTGTCTCCGTGTCATACCAAACAAGACCTGGAATTTTGTGCACGTCAGGATATACACCGGTAATCAATGAACAGTCAATCGACGCGGTCATCGTCGGAAAAACAGTCACACAATCCGGGATGTATTGACTTCGTTCCATCAAAAACTGCAAGCCGGGGGCTTTCTTCGCAGCAATACATCGCTCCAGCACGTCTGGCATCATGGAGTCGATCAGGAAAAGAATTACCTTTTTCATCCGTCTGCCATCCTTCGTCCGTCATGGTCATAGCACCTGTTAGTGTTCGATAGTTGCAGGACAGATATGCATCCAAATAGAAAAGCCCCTCCTGCAAACAAGTTGCAAAAGGGGCTATCACCTATTATGACTTGCTATAGCTCAGTGTACGAACGCCATTTGTGCTCGTGAGCTTTAGCGTTCTATGCTTCTCCAAATAAGGTGCCAGCGCAATATAATCCTTCTCCGTTATCGTCGTGTCACCTAAAAGGTGAGCCAACACTTGCGCACGTATTTGCAAGCCACCCTCAGTCTGCTTAAACAACGGATCGACTGTCGGGAATGGAATGCCATTAATTACGGTGTCCCCGTCTTCGTCACTCAACTCCCATGTAGGTACCTGAAGAGCATGCAGCGCTTCGACAACCTGTGCCGCATAATCCTCCACGATCATGTCTGGCGTAAGGCCAATATGATTTACTACAGTGTGCTTCGGCGTAAAATATTCATTCAGGGTTAGCTTGAGGGCATCCCCTTCTGACAGAGGAATCACTTGCTGCGCACTGCCTTTTCCGTACGTCTTGGTACCAACCAGCTTCGCGATACCATGATCACGCAGGGCACCTGACAACAGCTCGGAAGCAGATGCCGTGCCGCCATTGACCAGGATGAGGACCGGAACCCCAATATCTCGTCCGTTTCGCACCCACGTCTCTACCTCGACGCCGTTACGATTGGTGGTATACATCAAGAGTCCATCCTCCATGAACAGACTGGCAATGTCACGAGCTGTGGACAGATAGCCCCCACCGTTATCTCGCAGGTCTACGATCAAACCATTCATCAGCTTTCCAGAGCGCTTAAACTCCTCCAGCTTGTCTCTAAATTGGAGCGCCCCTTCTGAACCAAAGGTTTCGAGCTTAATATACCCGACTCCCCCTTTTGCAAAGAGCTGGCCTTCTGCCTCAGGTAGGGTCATCATTGCCCGCTTGAGCTTCACCACAAATTCGCGCGACTCGGATGGACGATACACAGTAATCGCGGCTTCGCTTCCTTCGTTGCCCTTTAAATAAGCGTAAGCTTCCTCAAAGCTTTTTCCGACGAGTGATTGCTGATCTACTTTCAGTAACTGGTCGCCACGCTTCAAAACAGATGCAGCCGCTGGAGAATTCGGTACGATTTCGCGAATGATCAATGCGTCGTTTTGGAGACGGAGGCGAAATCCAAACCCAACGAATTGATTCTCGACATCAGATTGAAACAAGCGAAGCTCATCAGCGGTAAAAAAGATGCTATGCGGATCATCTAGCGTCGACAGCATGCCATCAATCGCCCATATCCCAACAGTTGTTGCATCCCAGCCACCTTTTTTCTGCCACTCGAGGAGTCGCTGTTCCATTTCCGGCAACGTATCATCCTCTGGCGATACAGTCAGCTTTAGCTTCTTTTCTTCTTCAGCCTGCTTGCTGACAGCTTCAAGAGCACCCTTGACCAGCTGATTCGCTGACGGCTTGCTCAAATGACTCTCCATGATATGCCAAAAAACTTCTTCCGTTTCTGCATATGGATTGCTTGCCGCCTGTACAGGTACAGCAGTTAACAATAAAAATGCGGCGAGTAACCAATGAGTTATGCGCTTCATGGAGTCACTCCTTTCCGAACCTCTTCTGGAATGGAAACTTTTACAGCATGCTGGTAGTCAAACTTGTCTGTACCTGAGTAAGCCACGTATTCGTCGCTGTCGTAAATTTCCTCGTAACGCCACACATGCTGGAGAAGCTGATCGGTATCGCGATCAATATAATATTTGTTCATGTACAGCGGAACGCTCTTGATTTTTCCACGTCCCGTCGAGACTTGCTTCGCTTTTTCCTCCAGCACCGGGCCTGGAATCCACTCCGTAATAATGTCGTAGTTCCCGAAGGTTTGCTTGTAATAGCGCGCCTGCAGGTTATTCAAACGATCCTTTGCACTTTGCTTGTCAATCCACTCGTGTAGAAAATCCAGGGAATTCGTTTTATACTTGTCCCACTTATCACGATCGGAATCATACGAATATTGGATTTGTTCTTTTCCATCCGTATAAGTCTCCAGCTTGTCAGAAACGAGCTTCTGTGGCGACTGATAAAAGCCAGAAACTCTGCTGGTGTTATTTCGCTGATCGATATCCTGCGTATATTTGAAAGTAAAGCCACTCAGCACGGCCTCACCCTTTACCTGATAAGAATCGGAATTATCCAAACGTCTCAAGGTAAATGCTAAATCTGTTGCAATTTCGGATTGCTGCTTCAATGAGGCAATATCCTGCTTTAGCAAGCGGATAAGCTGGGTCATTCTGCTATCAGTCGCTTTTGGCTTTTGGCTTGCCACCAGTTGCTCAGCATCTTGCAGCCTTCCCTGCTGAATCAAATAGTACGTAGTATTGATCAAAGCCTCGGGGTGAGCAGAGTTGAACAAACGGTACTGATCAAGCGCAGCATCGATTTGTCCCGCCTTTACTTCCAGTGCAGCAATATAAATTCCGAGTGATTCCCATTCTTTTGAATCCTGCTTTACCTTTTTTTCGTATCCGCGCAAATGTTCAAGCACTTTTTGATACTGACGCTGATCCTTGCCTCCGAGTTGCAGGGCAATATCATACACATTAGCGCCCAGGAGCTGAAGTGTGTCAGGCAAAATGATCTTGTTCTCGAAGTAAGCATCAATTGCTTTATACGCTTCTTCCAAATTCAAATCTAATGTTGTGCTAGGGTCCCAGCTCAAATAAAAATGAGTACCAATCTTATTCCCAAACGAATTGCTCGCGAGTTCTCGCAGATCTTCAAAGGTAGCATCCGTGTCCTCATGGTTTCGTATCGCCTCTACCGCATTGACGTACTTCTCCTCATCTACCGATTTCGGATTTGTATAGGTTGAGAAAAGAGGGAATACGTCCAGAATCTCTGGAACCATCGGAAACTTTTGACCATCATAATCGAGCAAAGGCATGATCGTATCCTGAACCAGATAGGTCATCAAGCGATCAGCGGCCACGGCAGCTTCGCCACGTTTCAAGCGGTCGGTTTTTTCCCCTTCCAGCCAGCCCCATTCGCGTATATCCTCCCACGCATGCTTTCCGTCACTAGACATCACGAACATTTGTAAGATTTTCGCAGCTTCTTCTTGTGTGATAGGCTGGTTCGGGTTCATTTGCTCCCCTGGAAACACCTGCTGGATAGCATTTGGTCCATACAATCTATCCAAAACATAAGAAATCCGTAGAGTCGGATTGTACATCCAGGTCAGGCGATCGACGTCTTTATAAGGAAGATACGGTTTATCAAAGCCTTCACCGCTCGTCCATTCAGCATGCTCAGATAAAAAAGTAAGCGGGTAAAGCTGATACTGACCACCGTAATAAAGACGATCAATCAAAGCCAAGAACTCCGCTCTCGTCATGTCACGTTTCGGGTAGAACAATGGGACGTTTGGACCGGCAGCAAACAGACCAGCCTGCACACTACGGATAATCGAATCTCTCGCATGGTGCTTGCTAATATCTCCATAAGGCATAAAGCCCCCAGCTGCTGAGGCAAAGCCGGGGGTCACCAAGGTGGCAACGAGTAGACCACAGGTAAGCGTTCGAATTAGTTTTTGCACATTGAAATCCTCCTACACTTCAACTGGCAGCTGGACTCTTCTGCCTTTTACACAAATTGGAACGGATCAGTGTGCAGCCGCGATGCGATAACTTCCGTTTCATAAGCATTTTCTTTTAATTGCTGCTGTAAATAGGATGCCAGCTTTTCTTTCATGATCTTTTCTATGTTGTGACCCGCATCAATGATGGATAAGCCCTCAGCCTGAGCGTCGTGAGCAACATGGTAGCCAATATCACCTGTTAAAAATACGTCTGCTCCTTTAAAAATCGCTTTGGATGCGTAGGAGCTGCCATCGCCACCAACCACAGCTACCTTTTTCACAGCCCTATCCAGGTCACCTACGACACGCACGCCTTTTAACGAAAAGCGCTCCTTTACCATCTCAGCCATTTGGCGAAGAGTCATCGGCTCTGGCAAGATACCGATTCGTCCAAGCCCATACGCAGCTCCTGACTGCTCCAGTGGAATGATGTCATAGGCCACTTCTTCATACGGGTGAGCTGCCAGCATCGCCTTGATTACCGCAGACTGCCTGGAAGCAGGTACGACCATTTCTATGCGAACCTCTTCTACTTTTTCCAGTTTCCCCTGTGCACCTATGTATGGATTGGTTCCATCCCCTGGCACAAAGGTTCCTGTTCCCTCTATTTGAAACGAGCAGTGACTATAATTACCCACATGTCCCGCTCCTGAATCACTCATCGCTGAAAAAACCGCTTCTCGATTTGTAGCTGGAACAAAGACGACAAGCTTTTTCCAAGCTTCTCGCTGTAAAACATCCAATACATCCACCTGCGTCAAACCGATCGCTTCTGCCAGCCAATCATTCATCCCGCCTACGGCGATGTCCAGATTGGTATGTGACGTATAAACAGCGATGTCATGCTTGATCAGCTTTTCATACACGCGTCCTGCTGCCATATCAGTGCGAATATGCTTGAGCGGACGAAAGATAACAGCATGATGGGCAACAATCAAATCCACGCCTTCTGCAATCGCTTCATCGACTACAGATTCAAGCACATCGAGCGCCACCATGACTTTTTTTATCTTTTTTTGCAGGGTCCCTACATGAAGACCGATCTTGTCCCCTTCCATCGCCAAGGATTTAGGGGCAAGACGCTCTACATATTGAATTACTGTTTGTCCGTGTGCAAGCATGCAATCACCTCATCAATCCATTTTACTTCCTCCTGAATCTGCCTAATTCTCTCAGCAGCTTCTGGCTTGTCAGACTTCTGTAGCTGGAGAAGCACCTTGTCCCACTTTTCCCGTTCATTCAGCCATTTTTGCTGTAGAACCGGGGATTTTTCCTGCCAGAGAAACGGACCAATCCGCAAAAGCTCCTCCAGAGAGCGGTCTTTCTGTTCATAAGGAAGAGTTACTTCACCACGCTCAGCCACGAGGATTTCATAAATGATCCCGTCTTCCTCCAAAATCGTCTCTGCAAGTAGCTGCCAGCCATTCTCCATGAACCAGCGACGAACGAGCTCTTCACCTACGTTTGGTTGCAAAATGAGGCGTTTTACGCCTGTAAGCTTGTCTGCACCCGCCTCCAATATAGAAGAGATGAGCCCTCCCCCCATACCAGCGATGCAAATCACATCAACTTCTCCCGGTTGAAGTACGGCGAGACCGTCTCCCTTTCGAACAGAAGCATGCTGTCTTTCCTGTAGCGTATGTATTTGTTTGAGAGCCGCTTGATAGGGACCCTCGTTCAGCTCCCCAGCAATAACGTGGGAGGCAATCCCTTTTACAAGTAAATAAGAAGCGAGTAATGCGTGGTCCGACCCAATGTCGGCGACACGTGCTCCTTCTGGGCAATAGCGGGCAATTGTCTGCAGCCGCTTCGAGATTGTTACTGATGTCATCTGTATCTTCACCTTCCGTCCCTCTATTTTACCCTATAATCCAGCAATTGCGAAATGCTAAATACATGACAGCCCAGCAGCAAAGAACGACAAAAATCCCCGCCGTTTTCACCTGCGGGGACGCTTACAATCTTTGATTAGCAACCTATCTCACGAGCTATTACATTACGCAAAATTTCTGATGTACCTTCTCCGATTTCCAAGAGGCGTGCATCCCGGAAAAAGCGCTCCACTTGATATTCGCGCATGTAGCCGTAGCCTCCATGAATTTGGATCGCTTGATGTGTAGCGGACATTGCCACCTCAGAAGCATACAGCTTTGCCATCGCAGCTTCCTTAGTGAACTTTCTTCCATTGTCTTTTAACCACGCTGCTTTGTATACCATGTTTCGCGCTAGCTCAATTTGCATCGCCATATCGGCCAGCTTGTGTTGAATCGCCTGGAAATGGCTCAATGAATTGCCGAAAGCTGTACGTTGTTTGGCATACTGCAGTGCTTTATCGTGAGCAGCCTGAGCAATCCCTACTGCCATCGCACCAATACCGATTCGTCCACCATCGAGCGTAATCAGGAATTGCTTGAAGCCTTCCCCTTCTTTCCCGAGCATATTTTCTTCGGGAACCTGTACATTTTCCAAAATGAGCTCGGTTGTGTTAGAGCTGTGCAGACCCAGCTTTTCATAATTATCCACAACGGTAAAGCCAGGGGCATCTGTAGGTACGATAAATGCAGTAATACCGCGAGAGCCTTTTTCTTTATCTGTAACCGCTGTCAATGCCAAAAACGATGCATGCGAAGCATTCGTAATAAAGCATTTGGAGCCATTGATTACCCATTCTTGACCTTTTAAGATCGCGTTTGTTCTGGTTCCGCCTGCATCCGAGCCTGCGTTTGGTTCCGTTAACCCGAACGCACCGAAGCTTTCGCCCGAACAAATTTTGCTCAAGTATTTATGCTTCTGCTCTTCGGTGCCGAACAGAGATAAAGGCGCACCTCCCAAGGAAATATGCGCGGAGTAGGTGATCCCTGTAGAACCGCATGCACGACTCAGTTCTTCTACCACGATCGCAAAGCTGGTCGAATCCGCGCCAGCTCCACCGTACTCCTCGGAAAAAGGAAGTCCCATCAAATTCAATTCAGCCATCTGCTTGAATATTTCGACAGGAAATTGTTTAGTACGATCACGTTCATCTGCACCTGGAGCTACTACTTCATCGGCAAATTCCCGCATCATTTTCTTAAGCATTTGTTGTTCGGAAGTCAAATCGAAGTTCATAATTAAAGCCCCCTTGAAAACGCTATAGTTTAGATTTACCAAGATTCGCGCAATTATGACTGAGCGTTTGTTCAGAATTCTCTTACCATTATACACCACGTTTTACTATTGTGTCTGTTTTCTTTTCGAAAAACTTTACTTATCGTGGTATGTAACCGCGAGTCTTTGTTGTTCATGCATAGAAAAAACACGCCTAACGTCGGCGTGCTCCCAGCAAAACCGCCCCCAAAAAGGACACGGCCCCCAATATGTATCCAATATAATACGTGTTAACACCCATAAGCTGCATAGCCGTTTCTCCGCCAAGAAAAACGACCGCGAGCAAAATTCCGATCAAAACCTTACTATTACTATTCATCCAATCCCCCCACATTTCTCTCTATTATCATTGTACCAAACCACATGGGCAAGGAAAACGAACGAATCCACGTACCGTCCCTTTTACAGGCGCAGCCATGTGTACCAATAGCCTCGTGTGAAGAAAAAGAAAGCAGATGCGATGAAGACTTTGATAAACAGTAATAGCTGGATGATGTCGCGTTTGGCTTCTGGGATATAGAGAGACTGAATCTCTGCACCAAAAAATGCTGCCAAGCCACAAACGGCAAAAACACCTGCCCATTTTGGATTTGCACTGTTCATCAAGAACCCCATCCCCGTCAAAAGGCAGGCCAACGGAACCCAATACAGCTCAGACTTCCACCAGGAATAATCCTCGCCTACGCGGTGAACCGTCGCTACTCCATACAAAATAGCTAATCCAAACATGCCGCCATACAGCAAGTACGTGAATCCAAACAAAAAGGCACTCATACTGAGCAAAATACAAATGACCCCTAGATAAACGAGAATCAAGGGCAGCGAACCATTAAGCTGCTTTATGCAATAAATACCGCCTGCAATCAATATCAGAAATGAAAGACCCAGAAACAAATGAGTCAAAGGAGGTGCCGACCTGCGAAAAGCAAATCCCAGAATATAGAAAACAAGAGCAAAGCAGGCAAAGATGGTAATTTGCATTGGGGTTTGAAAACGGTTAAAATGAAAAGCAAGCAAGATCAATCCGGCAATCACAAATGCACCAAGGAGCCATGCTAACACCATTTTCCCTGTGACAGGAGAAATAGGTCTCGTTTCGTAGGCGTAAGCGGCTGACGATTCTCCGCCTTTACCTGAGCCAGTACCTGTTCCTACTGCAGCATCTGTTCTTGCTCCTCTTCTTTCTCCCCTGCCTGCGGATGCTGGAGTTTGCGGACGATCACCTTCTGTATACAGATTTAACAGGAAAATGCAGTAATGTTCAGGCAGCAAGTGATTTCGTCGCCAGTTTTCAATTTCGGTTATGATGGTTCGTTTGCGCTGGTCGTCCAACGCGGCCCCTCCTTACTATCGACTATGATCGTCGGATTTCAAAAAGAAAAGCCTACGTCGGCTAACGTAGGCCACATACTACTTATATCGGTTATTCCAAGAAATCTTTTAAGCGCTTGCTTCTGCTTGGATGACGAAGCTTACGAAGGGCTTTTGCCTCGATTTGACGAATCCGTTCACGGGTCACGCCAAATACTTTCCCCACTTCTTCCAACGTGCGCGTGCGCCCGTCATCAAGACCAAAACGTAAACGCAGTACGTTTTCTTCACGATCTGTCAACGTATCCAGAACGTCTTCCAATTGTTCTTTTAACAGCTCATAAGCCGCTGCATCTGATGGTTCCAGTGCATCCTGGTCCTCGATAAAGTCCCCCAAGTGGGAATCATCTTCTTCCCCGATTGGTGTCTCCAACGATACTGGCTCTTGAGCGATTTTCATAATTTCGCGTACTTTTTCCGGAGTCAAATCCATTTTTTCAGCAATTTCTTCCGGCATCGGCTCACGACCGAGCTCTTGGAGCAGCTGACGTGATACGCGTATCAGTTTGTTGATGGTTTCTACCATATGCACCGGAATCCGGATCGTACGTGCCTGGTCAGCAATCGCACGAGTAATGGCCTGACGAATCCACCATGTCGCATACGTACTGAACTTGTAGCCTTTGCGGTAGTCAAATTTTTCTACCGCTTTAATCAGACCCATATTTCCTTCTTGGATCAAGTCAAGGAACAGCATGCCGCGTCCGACATAACGTTTGGCAATCGATACCACCAATCGGAGGTTTGCTTCTGCAAGACGTCGTTTTGCTTCTTCGTCGCCCTGTTCAATACGCTGGGCAAGTTTAATCTCCTCTTCAGCGGAGAGCAGAGGAACACGTCCGATTTCCTTTAAATACATTCTTACAGGGTCATTGATCTTAATTCCAGGCGGAACGGAGAGATCATCAAAGTCGAATTCCTCGTTGTCGTCGTCCTTGATGACCATTTGATCGACCTCATCGTCGTCGTCATCGTTTTCATTGTTGTTTATCTCAATGCCTTGATCACCCAGGTATTCAAAAAACTCATCCATTTGATCTGAATCCTGTTCAAATCCTGCGAGGCGATCAGTAATTTCTTTATACGACAATACGCCGCGTTTCTTGCCTAATTCGACCAACTGTTCCTTCACTTGTTCGATGGACATTGCTTCCATGTCAGAAGTGATATTTTGCTTGTTCATCTACTATCCCTCCTTCCCCGGGAATGATCTGAAGCTACCCTTCTTTTAAAGCATTTTCCAATTCAAGAATCTTCATCCCTGTGACGGCTGCTTGAATTTCCAGTTGTTTGCGCGCATCCTCGCTGTCCGCTGCGGCCGCTTGGAGGTGTAAGCTCCGCTGCTCTTCGCGCAATCGTTCCAACTCGGCACGCTTCGGGTAGTTATTCACTTGTTTGATGTAGTCACCGATCTCTAACTCAGATACGTCTTCCTTGCACTCCATCATGGCCAATCCCGAGGCTAATTGCTTTAACGAATCGTCTTGCACAAAATGTATAAACTTTCCAGGGTCTTCCGGGTTTCCCTCTGCGTAGTAGGCGTACAGGTAGGCAGCCAGCGCATCATGTTCGTCCACTTGAAAGTGGGCGCTGCATTCCTTTTGGACGCGCAGAGCAATTTCTTCATCACGCATCATGTAGTAAAGCAGCATGCGCTCAGCCGTATGGTAAGCGGGCGGAAGTGATTTTGCGAGCGTAACTTTGCCATTATTTATACTATTATTCCATGCTGGCGCTACTTTATCCCTTTGGCGTTCACTTTTTTGCTGATTGTATACACGCTTTGACTCCCATTTGAGATCGCCGAGAGTCAGGGAGTATTCTTCTGCCAACTGCCTTTGATACAAATCCCGTTCCACCGGGCTGTCCAGTTCGTTGATGATTTCTACCGCTTTTGCGATCAAGCGTGTTTTATCTGTCTCATCTTTTATTACGTACTGGCTTCGCAATTGTTTCAAACGAAATGCTGTAACCGGCATCGCTTGTAACAATACTTGCTGCGAAAACGCTTCAGCCCCATGCTGGCGAATATAATCATCCGGGTCAGAGCCTTGTGGCAATGGTGCGACCCGTACAATCAACCCCGCTTGCTGCAAAACATGTATAGCCTTACTCGTTGCTTCTTGACCGGCAGCGTCTCCGTCGTAGCAAAGAACAATTGAATCGACGTTTCGTCTTATCATTCGAGCCTGCTGCTCAGTCAAAGCCGTTCCCAAAGTTGCAATCCCTTGTGTGAAGCCTGCCTGCCATGCCGAAATTACATCGACATACCCTTCAAACAGCAATGCCTGCTTTCTTTTTCTTATGTATGGGCGGGCACGATGCAGATTGAAAAGGGTTGCGCTCTTGTTAAACAGGAGGCTTTCCGGGCTGTTGAGATACTTCGGTTGTGATTTGGGCTGTGATCCACCTAATAATCGTCCGCCAAATCCGATGACATTCCCTTGCGAATCCTGAATAGGAAACATGACACGGCCGCGAAAACGGTCAAATACTTTTCCCGCATCGCTTTTGGCCAAGAGTCCTGCCTCCACCATCAATTCCTGGGAAAACCGCCGTTTTTTCAAAAACTGCGTAACGAAATCCCAAGAATCTGGGGCGAACCCAATTTGATACTCCACGAGGGTCTGCTCTGACATCCCGCGCTTGGTGAGATACTTCATTGCTTCTACACCGTAGGGGGTTTTTGTCAGTACGTAGTGGTATAGCTTGGAAACAAGCTGATGTGCTTCATGCATGGCTTGCTTCGCGCGCTTTTCCGGAGTATCTTCTTCTTGCTGTGTCTGGGGCACTGCAATCCCGGCACGATCCGCCAATTTATGAAGTGCTTCGGGAAAAGACAGCTGCTCCAGCTTCATTAAAAAGGAAAAGATATCCCCACCTGCCCCACAGCCAAAGCAATGAAAAAACTGTCGCTCTGCATTTACGTTGAAGGAAGGGCTCTTTTCAGAGTGAAACGGACAAAGCCCAACAAAGGCACGACCGCTTTTTCTCAGTTGAACGTACTCTCCTACAACGTCTATGATGTCGACAGCGGCACGCACTTGATTTACAAATTCATCTGAAGTGGGACCAGTCATGTCTATCCACCTTTTTAAGGAGAATCGCACGTGAGATTATTTAGTTCGTCAAAATTCGTCAATTTCCTTCTTTAGATCAAACTTCTTTTCTTCTTTTCTACTTTTCCACATTTCCGCGAGCAATAAACGCGGGTGGAAGCTCATGATCGTTGATCCTTGCTACACGTTTTCTACAAAAAACGGCAAATCCCTTCTTTTGACCTATTTCCTTTCGCTGCGAAGATTGTTTTTGCGAATCATCTCCAGAATGATATTCGCTGTTTCTTCTACAGCCTTGTTGGAGACATCGATTACCGTGCACCCAAGACGGTCGATTATTTTTTTTGAATACGCCAGCTCCTCCGCAATCCGATCGAGATTGGCGTAGTTGGCTTGAGCAGTCAAACCAAGCGCTTTTAACCGTTCGGTGCGGATTCCGTTTAATTGCTCAGGATTAATCGTAAGGCCGATACATCGCTCCACTGGCAGCTGGAACAATTCTTCGGGTGGCTCGACCTCTGGAACGAGAGGGACGTTTGCTACCTTCAGACGCTTGTTTGCCAAATACATAGACAGCGGTGTCTTTGATGTACGAGAGACCCCGATTAAAACGACATCTGCCCGCAAAAGACCACGCGGATCACGTCCGTCGTCGTATTTAACTGCAAACTCGATCGCATCTACTTTGCGGAAATACTCTTCATCCAGACGGCGAACGAGGCCAGGTTTTCCTGTCGGAGGCTCCTTCAGCATGCCTTGAAGCGTTTGCATGAGCGGCCCCATCACATCAATCGCGGGGATCCCATGGAGCGCCGCCTGCTTGGTGATATAAGCATTCAGCTCTGGAATGACCAGAGTAAAAACGATCATTGCCTTCGATTCCTTAGCAGAGGCAATAATTTCGTCAATGGAATCCTTGTCTTCTATGTAGGGATATTTTTGAACGTCGATCATGAATCGATCGAATTGACTAGCTCCTGCGCGAACGACAAGCTCGGCCGTTTCGCCGATGGAGTCTGAGACTACGTAGATGAGCTGTCCTTGTTGATTTACTTGCATCGCTTCTCCTCCTACACTTTCGGTTCGCTGCCCAATTCTACAAACGCTTTGGCTATCGTCGTCTTGGTGACTCTCCCAGTCAGCTCCATAAACTTGGGATCTTCTTCGCTTGGCCGAACTACAGGCAAAGAGTCAATCTGAAAATCAATCAGCTTTTTTGCTGCCGCATACAAGGTTTCCTCGGGAGAGCAAGTAATGATATTCGGCATCCGAGACATGATGATACCAACCGGCACGTCCTCAAGCGTTTTGTTGCCTAATGAGGCACGCAAAAGGTCCTTTCGTGATATCACGCCAGCCAAGTAGCCTTTTTGATTAACGACGAACAACGTGCCGACATCCTCCAAGAAGAGTGTAACGATCGCGTCGTAGGCAGAAGCGGATTCGGCGACTACAATCGGTACCGCCTTGTAGTCGTTGACGATAAGCTTGTGAAGCCGTTCACTAATAACCGAGCTCGCTGGTCTCCCGGCATAAAAATACCCGACCCGAGGTCTGGCTTCTAAATATCCTGACATGGTGAGGATGGAGAGATCGGGGCGCAGTGTGGCGCGAGTCAAATGCAGCCTTTCTGCGATATGCTCCCCGGTTATCGGTCCGTCATCCTTCACTATCTGTAAGATCTGCTCTTGTCGTTTGGTAAGCTCGATGACCAATCACCCCGGTTCTATCTTTACCTCTTCCTAGTATTACTCTATTCGACTGGATATTCCTTCTTTCGCGTGGAAAAAAGGTGCCTCCGACCTTTTTTTGACGGAGGCACCACCTATTTGGTTACGCAAAAACAATCTTTGCAAAGTCAGCGTATCCAAAAATGAGACGGGATAGACGAAGCAAAAGTCCCAATCTGTTGGCACGGACAGCTTGATCCTCGGCCATGACCATTACTTGATCGAAGAACGCCTTGATCGGCTCACGCAAGGTAGACAGGGTCCCCAGCACCTTCTCCTGATCGGCTAAGACACTCACTTCCTGTGAAACGGACAAGTACGACTGATACAGGGCGCGCTCTACTTCTTCTGCAAACAGCGCTTCATCGACTTGATCCGCTTCAGCTTTTTGTGCGAGGTTGTTCACGCGATTGAATTGTTCGACGATCAGCTTGAATTCCTCGTCCTCGACCGCTGCCATCAATGCTTTCGCTTTTGCCAAGAGATCTGGAACCTGCGTCAGATCAGCAGACAGTACTGCATCGATGACGTCATAGCGAACATGGTTTTCTTGCAAAACGTTTTTCAGACGCAGAGCGAAGAAATCAACAAGATCCTTTTTCACTTCTTCTACAGGGCGCTTCGTGACGCCTTGTGCTGCGTACGTTTCTAACGCTGCGTCCCACAGCTGATCCAAGGAGAGCTGCCAATCCCGCTCCACCAGAATGGATACAATCGCTGCTGCCATACGGCGCAGTCCATATGGGTCCTGTGAACCTGTCGGCACGATACCGATCGAGAAGCAGCCGACAATCGTGTCCAGCTTGTCAGCCATACTGACGATCGCACCTTGTGCTGACACTGGCATCTTGTCTCCGGCGAAGCGCGGCAAGTAATGCTCAAATACGCCACTCGCGACCAGATCACTCTCGCCAGCTTTACGAGCGTAATCCTCACCCATAATTCCTTGCAGCTCAGGGAACTCACCAACCATATTCGTGACCAGGTCAAATTTGGAGATTTCCGCGATCCGGTCTACCTGCTTCGCTTCCTCCTGGCTTACTCCCAGCTTTGCGCCAATTTGTTCTGCCGTTTTGCGGACGCGACGCACTTTATCTCCAATCGTTCCCAATTCCTCGTGGAAAACAATCGTTTCCAAACGCTTGAGGCAGCTGTCAATCGTCAGCTTCTGATCCTCGACGTAGAAGAAGCGAGCGTCTGAAAGGCGAGCACGCAGTACTTTCTCGTTCCCTTTTGCTACGTTTTCCAATGCTCTGCTGTCACCATTTCGCACGGTAACAAAATGATTCAGCAGTTGGCCATTTGCATTTTCCACTGGGAAGTAGCGCTGATGCTCACGCATGGAGGTTACCAACACTTCACGGGGAATGGTAAGGAACTCCTCTTCGAATGTACCGTAGAGTGCAGTTGGATACTCGACGAGATGGACGACTTCATCAAGCAGACCTTCGTCCATCGGAATGTTCCAGCCCTTTTCTTGCTCCATCCGTTTGATCTGTTCCACGATGATCGCACGGCGCTCCTCCGGATTTACCAATACATGCTGCTCAGCAAGCTTGCTCACGTATTCGGCTGGCTTGCTAATTTCCACTTCGGTACCCAAGAAACGGTGTCCACGGGAGACGCGACCGCTTTTCACTCCTGCCACCTCGAGTGAAACCAGCTCTTCACCAAACAGCGCTACCAGCCAACGAATCGGGCGCACGTACTTTAAGTCTCTTGCTCCCCAACGCATGTTTTTAGGAAAGTTCATGCTGGTGATGACATCGCCCAGCTGTGGAAGTAAATCGGTTGTCGCCTTGCCCGCTTCAGATTTGCGCGCATGAACGTATTCAATTCCATTTACTTCTTTATAGTAGAGCTGATCTGCCTCTACATTGTTGCTGCGGGCGAAGCCCAGTGCAGCTTTGGACCAGTTTCCTGCTTCATCCTGAGCAATTTTTCGAGCAGGGCCTTTGGCTTCCTCGTTTCGGTCAGGCTGCTTTTCAGCCAAGCCATTGATGAGAACAGCGAAACGGCGAGGTGTTTCCAATGCAGTAATCTGATCAAATGGGATGCGTTCAGCAGCTAGCCATTTTTCCACTTTTTCTTTGAATTGAGCAGCAGTCTGCGCTACAAAGCGCGCAGGCATTTCTTCCAATCCAACCTCAATAAGTAAATCTCGCTTACTCATTCGTATCCTCTCCCTTCGCACTTACCACTTGACCATCCGCTTGTACATTTTCCTTTTGCAAAAGCGGGAAACCAAGACGCTCACGCTCTGCATAATAGGTTTGCGCCACTTCACGGGATAGGTTGCGAACACGGGCAATGTATCCGGTACGCTCAGTCACGCTGATTGCACCACGCGCATCGAGCAGATTAAAGGTATGGGAGCATTTCAGTACATAGTCATAGGCCGGGTACACGAGGCGCTCCTTCATCAGGCGCTTCGCTTCCGCCTCATATGTGTTGTAGAGCGAAAACAGCATGTCTACATCAGACAGTTCAAACGTGTATTTGGAGTGCTCGTATTCTGGTTGCAGGAACACGTCCCCGTAAGTAAAACCATTAACCCATTCCAGATCGAACACATTTTCTTTTTCCTGAATGTACGAAGCCAAACGCTCCAAGCCGTATGTCAGCTCTACTGCTACTGGCTTGCACTCCAGTCCGCCGACTTGCTGGAAGTAAGTGAACTGCGTAATTTCCATACCGTCCAGCCACACTTCCCAGCCAAGACCCCATGCACCGAGTCCCGGATGCTCCCAGTTGTCCTCAACGAAGCGAATATCGTGCTCCAATGGCTCGATACCCAGCTGGCGCAAGCTTTCGAGGTACAGCTCCTGGATATTGTCAGGCGATGGCTTCATGATGACCTGGAACTGGTGATGCTGATACAAACGGTTTGGGTTCTCCCCGTAACGACCATCTGCCGGGCGACGGGAAGGCTCTACGTACGCCACATTCCACGGCTCAGGTCCGATGGAGCGCAGGAATGTCATCGGGTTTAATGTACCCGCTCCTTTTTCTACGTCGTACGGCTGGACAATCAGGCAATTTTGCTTTGCCCAAAAGTTTTGCAGCGTCAAAATGATGTCTTGAAATGTCATTTTCATGCTTTTTTCCTCCTCACAAAATAAAAAAACTCCCGCCCTCTACACTGCCTCGTAGCGACAGTGTAGGGACGAGAGGATTCTCGCGGTTCCACCCTACTTGGCGAATCAGATGTTCGCCCACCTTCAAACCATTCCAATTGCTCCAGAACGCCCTTCATCAGCTTGGTGACCAGGCTTTCACTGTCCCTGATTCGCTTCTTACAGCCATCGACTGACTACTCTTTTCCTTCATAGCATACTTTTCATATCAAGTTGGTATTTATCATATCGAAAAGAAATTCGGATGTCAATTAATCACTTTGGTCGGGCTGCGCCATTCTTTCCATTCTCTCCAGCTGCTCCAAAAATGAGCGACTTTTCAGCCGGATGTCCAGATGCTCATCCATGAAGCTTCGTATCACATGCTTGAGCTGATTGCGCGTGGCTGGCTTCACCTCGATATCACCGAGACGCTCCAAATCAAATACCTGGAATAGCCTGAGCAGCTTCCAGGTCGAAGGGGTAACCGCGCGTGCATACGGATCAGAAGGCAAACAAACGGGGCACAGCAATCCGCCCTGCGTCACACTGATCGCATAGGGCTCGCGC
This sequence comes from Brevibacillus reuszeri, assembly GCF_002897295.1. GTDB lineage: Bacteria > Bacillota > Bacilli > Brevibacillales > Brevibacillaceae > Brevibacillus > Brevibacillus reuszeri_A. The sequence goes on along the minus strand of NZ_BEXF01000019.1, from coordinate 108,822 downwards.
TGCGCACCACAGTTTACACATGCAGATAGCTGCGGAGAAATCCCGGCTACCATCAGCATCTTGGTCTCGAAAATTCGGCAAAGAATCTCCGGGTCCCGCCCTTCGTCCAGATGACGAAAGGTTTGCAGCAACAGCTGAAATAAAAAAGGATTGGGCTCACGCTCATGCGTCAAGCGATCCAGTAGTTCTGCTATGTATGCGGCATAAGCTGTCGTATTCAAGCTTTGCCGCAATTCCCGGAACGAGTTCACGATATCTCCCTGAGAGAGATCAGGCATCCCCGTACCGGGTCCCGCCTTGCATAAGTAGTAGCCATGTGAAAACAACTGGGAGACGGCAGCAAGACGGCTCTTTGTCTTTTTAGCACCACGGGCCATCAAGCCTAGTTTGCCGTTCTCCCGGGTAAACAATGTCACCACTTTGCTGGACTCACCGTAGTCCACACTGCGGATGACAATTCCTTCCCACTTTACAAGCATGCCTGCGTGTCACCCAATTCCTCCTGGGCAAACTCAAGCGAGGTCTCTTCAGTGATCCCATCCGCTTGGGGGTGATCCCGGTAGAGAAGGTACGCATGGATGTCACCGGTTGAAGCGAAAACTCTCCAAGAAAAGTCACGAAGCATGGAGCATCATCCTTTCCTACATCGGGTCTATCCACTTCCTTCTTAGAATCACCTGTGCCCGTTATTCTATCCCTTGGAAATTTTAACGGTTATAAAAACCTTATTCTTCGTTGTAGAAACCAAAGTTGCGAAGCATTCGCTCTTGATTGCGCCAGTCTTTTTTCACTTTGATCCACAGCTCTAGGAAGACCTGGTCGCCCATGAGACGCTCAATGTCTTTGCGTGCGCGGCGCCCGATCTCTTTAAGCATCTGGCCTTTTTCTCCGATCAAAATACCGCGCTGCGAATCCCTTTCTACATAGATCGCTGCGTAAATGTAGAGAGTCTTCCCGTTTTCTCCACGTTTCATCTCTTCCACAACAACAGCGATTGAGTGAGGAACTTCTTCACGAGTCAAGTGCAGCACTTTTTCCCTGACTAATTCTGCCACGACAAAACGCTCCGGATGATCGGTTACCTGATCTGCCGGATAATACATCGGCCCTTCTTCCATCTCACCCATGATGGCTTCGGTAAGGGAGCCCGTGTTGTTGCCCTCCAAAGCGGAAATTGGCACGATCTGCTTGAAATCATACAATTTGCGGTAATCGTCAATAATCGGCAGCAGCGCCTCTGGATGCACCTTGTCAATCTTGTTGATAACTAAAAATACCGGCGTTTTTACTTGCTTCAATCGCTCGATGATGTACTCGTCACCAGCGCCACGCTTCTCTGTTGCATCTACGACAAACAGTACCAGATCCACTTCGTTCAACGTATTTTCTGCCACAGAAACCATGTAGTTACCCAATTTGGATTGAGGCTTGTGAATACCTGGCGTATCAATGAAAATGATTTGTCCTTCCTCGGACGTGTGAACAGCCGTGATTTTGTTGCGAGTCGTTTGTGGCTTGTTGGACATGATGGCGATCTTATGTCCGACGATATGGTTTAACAGCGTTGATTTTCCAACATTCGGTCTGCCTACAATAGAAACAAAGCCCGATTTAAATGCTTTCTTGGTCTTGCGATTATCCACGTAAATCCTCCTTGGTGAAAGCCCCTGGGAGCAGGGCTGATACTGTCGTTTCCCATACATCTCCCTTTAGGTTCGTTAAGATGACCGGCATGTCGGGTGGACATAGCTCAGCCATTACTTGTCTGCACGCTCCGCATGGAGATACGGCTTGTGGCGTATCTGCTGCAACTGCGATCGCTGCGTAGGTCTTGTCCCCTTCAGAAAATGCTTTGAACAATGCGGTACGCTCTGCACAATTACACAATGAATATGCAGCATTTTCGATATTGCCGCCCAAATATACTTTACCACTGTCGGTCAAGAGGGCAGCCCCCACCTGAAAGTTGGAATAAGGCACATAAGCCAGCTTTCGCGCTTCAATGGCCTTAGCCATCAATGTTTGTTTATCCATTCTCATCATTCCTCATATCGTTATTCTCTATCATAGCGAGCGTTTGCAAAAGGTTCATCGGTGGGTGCTACCACCAGCCCGTCATTTTATCCAGCAGGGGTGGCCCGAAGACCATGATCCCGATCCCAACGGACAAAATGGCAGCGACTAACACAGCACCGGCACTGGCATCTTTGGCAATTTTGGCCTTGGCGTGCCACTCCGGGGATGCGAGATCAACCGCAGCCTCCACTGCTGTATTCATCAGCTCCAACGAAAAAACCAGCCCGATAGAAAAAAAGACCAGCAAAACATCGCTGCGGGGAATCTGCAGCCACCAAGCCGCCGCCAGCACAAGTGTGGCAGCGGCTACGTGGATTTGCATGTTTCGCTGTGTCTTCACGGTATAGACGATTCCTCGCAGCGCGTAAGAGAAGCTACGCACAAGACGACGCCATTCTTTCAATGTAATCTCCTACCTCGTCAAGCCAATTTGCTCCAAAACCGCTTCTTGACGGGAAAACATTTCTTTCTCTTCTTCCGGAGTACCATGGTCGTAACCCAGAAGGTGAAGAAAACCGTGTACGACGAGAAAACCAAGCTCGCGTTCAAACGAATGACCGTAGTCCTCTGCTTGCTCATGTGCCTTTGGCAAGGAAATAATAATATCCCCCAGCATGTTCGGGACCTCTTCCGCTTCGCTCTCGTCGAAGAAAATCTCCATTTCTCCCTCTCCTGGCTCATTCATAGCAAAGGACAAGACGTCAGTCGGACGATCTACGCCACGATAATCTCGATTCAGCTCGTGAATACGCTCGTTTGTAACGAGTGTAACCACGACTTCGCCGCTCACCTCTTCCAGGACCGCTGCCGCTTCTAGACAACGTACTAGCAAGCTTTGCAAGCCCTCATCGATCGGTTCGATTTCTTCATGAAGAATTTCAACAGCTAGCACAGATGAACGATCTCCTTTTTCCATTGCAATTTATCAATACCCGTGGTTGGCTTCTTCTTTGGCATATGCAGAAATGATTTTTTGTACAAGGCTGTGGCGCACTACGTCCCCTTCTTGGAAATGGATGAAGGCAACATCGGTAATCTTGTTTAAGATGCGCTCAGCTTCTCGCAAACCAGACTTCTTGCCTTTGGGCAAATCGACCTGGGTGACATCTCCGGTAATGACCATTTTTGAGCCGAATCCAAGACGAGTCAAAAACATCTTCATTTGCTCCGGAGTGGTATTTTGCGCTTCGTCCAAAATGACAAAGGAATCCTCGAGTGTGCGACCGCGCATATAGGCAAGCGGAGCCACCTCAATCAGGCCACGCTCCATCATTTTGGCCACCTGTTCATTGCCAAGCATGTCGTACAAGGCATCGTAGAGTGGACGAAGGTATGGATCTACTTTTTCCTGCAAATCCCCTGGTAAAAAACCGAGGCTCTCCCCTGCTTCTACCGCCGGTCTGGTGAGAACGATCCGCTTGACTCGTCCGCTTTTCAGAGCGACTACTGCCGTAACGACCGCCAAATACGTTTTCCCTGTTCCCGCAGGCCCGATTCCAAAAACGATATCGTGCTTTTTGATCGCGGACAGGTAATGTCGCTGCCCTAATGTCTTTGCACGAATCAGCTTGCCTCGCTGGGTGCGGGCAACCTCTTCGTCATACACATCCAAAAGCGCTGCCGCTTCGCCCCGGTCGATCAGCATGATCGCATAAGAAATATCACGCTCAGACAGAGCAATTCCTCTGCGAATCAACTGGAGCAGAATCATAATGAGCTCGGTGAGCAGGTCTACTTCTGGTTTGTCCCCACTAATCACCAGTTCGCCTTCTCGGGTCATGATTTTGGCGGAGTACTTTTCCTCAATCAGCTTCAAGTACGCGTCATGCGGTCCAAACAACAGCAAGGCCTCAGATGCGTCTGAAAACGGGATTCTTACCTCATCTTGTACGTGCAACAGGCTTCCATCTCCTTGCAACGGTTATCAGCAATTCGTCATGGATTGCCGTTATTCGCTGGTGCTTGGGGTAGTCCCACTAGAGGTTGTTCAACGGCAATATCTTCAATGACGGAAAAATGAATGCTTACGTAAACTTTACCATTCTCTGATGTGACGTGCAAAACTTTTTCGTCCTGAATGAACGCATCTGCTCCTGCCTTTTGCAAGATATCCTCTCTGGCGAATTTTTTCGCTAGCTCAGTCGCTTCCTCTACCGTCATTTGTTTGGAAATCGGCTCTGTTTCAAGCTGCGTAACCGTCTTCCATCCGAGTGGTGAGATAAAGCCAGCGTAAGAGGGAACAAAACGTTCTTCAGAGCTTTCCGCAAGAGCAAAGGATTGCTTTTTAAAGGGCCAAAGTTGAACGGCATAGGGGCCGACCAGCAAATATTGCTGCTGCAGCTTCTCGCCAGTGAGCTGGTAGTGTGTCTGGTTCAGCGGAACAGAAGTATTGCTAATATACCACACTTCCCCCTGTACTTTCCCGCGCGCTGACACTGCCTGCTGACGTGTCTCATTCCCGATAATTCCGGAGATCAGGACCTGCCCCTTTTCGACCACCTGATTGTTCGTCACTTGACTGCGCCCTACCTCTGGCAGGATCTTGTGTATGACTGCCCGTTTTTTTGCCACGAGATGACGGGGTCCCGAAGGAAGGGGGAGGGTTGGCTCATCTTTCTCCACAACCTGCAGCTTGACCTTCGTGCCACTCATTTCAATTCCGATCCAGGTCGTTTCCGGCAGCAGGCTCATGAGCTCTTTTTGCAAAAGTAGTGGTTCCTTTAGTTTGACCTTCCAAGCCCCTTCTTTAATCCCAATCTGTGCCGCAGCTCGAATGACCCTTTGAGGGTCGAGCATTTTCGTACCACTGACTTCAACACTCCACACAAACGTAGAGAGCATGTACAATCCGATGAAAAAAAGAGCAGCACCGATGGCCAGTCCAGAACGTCTGCGCAAACGAAGCAGCCAAAAGGGCAATCCATCCCGACGCTCTACATGGCTGCGACAGCCTGTCTCTTTTAATAGCGGACGCAAACGGAAATAATCCCGTATTAGAATGTCGCAGCGGCTCACCTCCAAGCCAACCCTGCGAATGTTCCAAATCCGGATGCCGTCACGCACAGCCATATTCAGCAAGCGTTCAAATCGTTTTCCGCGCACTGTGATCGTAATATGTCCGTCCACCCATTCTCTTAGACCATTTCGCATTTGTGTGATTCCCACCTTCCCCAGTTTTAGGAGCCTTGAGGCCCGGTTTCCAGAAATTTTACTCCGCCAATTCTTCCTTCCAAGAGCACTTCCTCCGGCAAGATCGCCCTGATGACCAATTGTTCACCGGAGACAATCATTTGCCCATTCGTGAGCAGCAAGCGCAGCTCTTTTTCACTAAAGTGGAGGACTCCCCGGTGGTTCTCTATGTACATTTGCAAATGACCAATCATGGTAATACGCGGGACTTCCAGGACCACATCTTGCGGCAGATCCAGCACCCCTCCAGCCAGTTGGCGCAGACGGCGGCTCCAACGCTTCATGGATAAGCCCCCCTTCTATCGGCGCATGGCGCCTGGTATCTTTTACATTCGTCTTCGCTGGCAAAACCATTCTTACCTATGCGTATGCGACGGATTAAAAAGGCATTACTCCAAAAAAAGACCCCTGACGCTTACGTATAAGCGGCAAGGGTTATCCTCATTTCTCTATGACCTCAGTCGATGCTGAGTTGTTGTATTTTGAAAGTGCCTTCCATTTTTTCATGACCCGTCTCACTTTGTCTGCTGAACAACCGCAAGCAATCGCCGTCTCATAAATCGATTTATTTTCGAGGACGACAAGACGAATCACCTTTTGACGGAAACGCCCCATTTGTTCATATAGTTGCTGATTCAATATACGTCCACTACCCTTCACCCATTGTTGGTAGAATTTTCTATATTATCAGGATAGTAAACAGCTGTACCAGAAACAAGACAAGAGATTCGCTAAGTTTCGACAAAAGAAAAAACAGATGAACGAAAGTCCACCTGTTTCTCTCCTACGTTATGCATTTTTTTTACGTGAAGCCGGGGAAACATACGGCGCTTTGGAACGAGGCTCTCCGAAAATGAGCGCCCACTTCATGCCTTCGCGAGGATCAACATCAAGTGGATTCGACTCAGTTCGTTTGGCTTCAGATAAAACCATCTGTTCAGAAGCGCTTCCCACTCGCAGAGAAGGCCCAGCAGAAGCCCGAGTAGGCTCCGTAAATGCCCATTCCTGCTCGACCCCTACGCCTTCCATGGATTCGGGTTCAATCGGCTCATACTTAGCGGAGGCACGCACAGGCTTACGCTCTTCAGCATCCTCTGACGGACGTGTCACCTCAAAGCTCGTAGGATCATTCACAGGCGTGAGCGTGCGTGGCATCTTGCCCTGTGTCATTTTCTTGCCAGTCTTACCAAACATCTTATAGCCCAAATACGCTAAAATCACAAACCAGAACTTGCCAATCAGCGGCAATATCCAACCTATCAGGTCAAAGACAAGATCTAGGAGATCATCCATAAAGGCTACCCTTATTCCTTGTCGTCTGGTGCTACAGGATCTTGTTTGTCACCTGTATGCCCGAAGGTTTGACGCATTTGGGTATCCGCCGCGATATTTTGCATGTTGTAGTAATCCATTACACCCATTTTTCCAGATGTCAATGCCTCTGCCAATGCCAACGGTACTTGTGCTTCGGCCTCCACAACTTTCGCTTTCATTTCCTGTACGCGCGCTTTCATCTCTTGTTCGGTTGCAACCGCCATCGCGCGACGCTCTTCCGCTTTCGCTTGAGCGATTCGTTTGTCGGCTTCTGCTTGATCGGTTTGCAGCTGCGCACCAATGTTTTTACCTACATCCACGTCTGCAATATCAATGGAAAGAATTTCGAACGCTGTTCCTGCATCCAGACCTTTGTTCAATACTGTTTTCGAAATGGAGTCAGGATTTTCCAAGACGTCTTTATGGCTATTGGACGAACCAATCGTAGAGACAATCCCTTCCCCTACACGTGCGATGATGGTTTCTTCACCCGCACCACCGACTAAACGGTCGATGTTTGCACGCACGGTTACTTTTGCTTTTGTACGCAGCTCAATTCCGTCTTTCGCCATTGCCGCTACGACTGGTGTTTCAATTACTTTTGGGTTTACACTCATCTGAACCGCTTGCAGCACGTCACGACCTGCGAGGTCAATCGCTGCGGCACGTTCAAAGCCAAGTGGAATGTCTGCACGTTGAGCAGCAACCAATGCATCTACTACCCGGTCGACGTTACCACCAGCGAGGTAGTGACTCTCAAGCTGGTTCGTATCAAGCTGAAGTCCCGCTTTGCGAGCCTTAATCAGCGGGTTGACGATCCGGGATGGAACGACGCGACGCAGACGCATCGCAACCAGTGTAATGATTCCGATGTTCACGCCTGATGCCAGCGCGGAAATCCAGAGCATCACTGGAACGAATGAGAAGAAAATCGAGAGGGCGACAATAGCTACTGCCACCATAAATATGAGAGGTATCAAGCCACTTTCCAACATCAATCAATCACTCCTTTTGTTCTTGTTCCGCAACGACTACGCGCGTGCCTTCTACCTGCACGACGGCAACCGTTGTTCCTGCCGCAATAAAACCTCCAACAGATACGGCATCTACGCGATTGCCCTCCACCTTTACTACACCAGCAGGGCGCAGTGGAGTAAGCGTAATACCCGTTTTTCCTAAGAGCTCACGCTGATCACGTGGTGCGACATATCCTTCCTCGTTGCGCTGCGCGTCACCTAAGATAAACTTGCTAAACAAGCCCTTGATGCCGTATCGCTTTATGAGCAGGAATGTCACAATCGCTGTAATCAGTGCAGCTACGCCAAGCGAAGCAAGCCCTTGCTTGGTGTCATAGGCTGCCATCACCAAGCCGGTAACGATACTGATAAAGCCGATTGCCCCGACAATGCCACCCGGGAGAAAAATTTCGAGAATCATTAGTAAGATACCAATAACGAACAGTCCGATATGCAGCCAGTTCGCAAAACCAGCCAGATAATGTCCGAAGAAATACAGGCCAAACGACACTAGCGAAATCGTCCCTGCAACTCCAAATCCAGGCGCGAACAGCTCCACTACGATTCCGACCAATCCAACGACCAAAAGCAAGCTCATGACTACTGGACTCGTAACCCATCGCGCGACCTTTTCCCCGCCTGTCGGTTCAATCGTTTCGAGTGAATCTGCATTAACACCTAAGTGGGCCAATAGTTGATCCTTACCGGTAACAACTTGATCTGCATAGCCTAATTCCTTTGCCCTGTGAGCGTCGAGAGACAACACTGTTCCTTTTGGTTTGAGTCCCGGGAATTCGTTCTCTATCTCTACCATCGCTCGCGCAACATCTGGATTGCGATTATTGAGCTTGGCAGCAGCCTTCATTTGCTCACTCCAGCCGGAGATAAACTTGATATCTGCAGCATTTCCTGCCATATCAATCGGAGTAGCTGCCCCTATGGTACTGCCCGGGGTCATCACGATCTCATTTGCATTTAGGGCGATATATGTCCCTGCCGAGAATGCCTGATTGTCGATGTAAGCAACCGTATGCATCGGGGATTGCCGAATCAACTGCCCTATATTTTCGGCAGCTCCAACTTCACCACCCGGTGTATTGATATGCAAGATGACGAGATCTGCCTGCATCTTTTCTGCATCTGTAAAGGCTCGACGCAAAAAGCTCTCCAAGCCGCGCTCGATCGTATTATCGACCGGAATCCAGACTGCCTTTTGGTAAGACTGAGCAGTTGTGGCTGGGGCAGTTACAAACATCGTCATTCCCATCATCAGGCACAGAATTGAGATCAGCAAACGTACGCGGCGGACGGTTGGCCATGTTGAACTCATCGCTATTCCCTCCTTTCCTCCTATCAGATTCAACGAATGCCTAATAGGGTATACGAAGGTGGGGGAAATTTGTTTCATTTTTTTACAGCATCTCGACAAAATTCCAGAAAAAAAGAGAAACCCAACCTTCATCGGGTTGAGTTTCTCTGTTCGTATCTATATGAGGTGTTACTCGTCTACGATGGTAGTTCCTCAGATACAATCTTTTGCACGAGGTTTCCGTCTGCTCTGCCTTTCACTTTCGGCATGATCGCACCCATTACTTTGCCCATCTCCTTTTTGGAGGAGGCATTTGTCGCTGCGATACCTTCCCGAACGATATCACGAATTTCATCTTCGCTAAGCTGAGCGGGTAAGTAGGCGGAGAGCACGTCGATCTCTTCGCGCGATTTCGAGGCAAGTTCCACGCGGCCTGCCTTCTCAAATTCATGGAGGGATTCACGGCGTTGTTTTAACTCACGAGTCAAGATGGTCAGCACTTCGTCTTCAGACAAAAGTCTGCCTTTGTTAATCTCTTCATTCTTTAACGCGGCTTTCACCATGCGAATAACAGAGAGTTTTAGAACAGCTCTGTCCTTCATTGCTTGCTTCATATCTTGATCGAGTCGCTCCATTACACTCATGATGAGCCCTCCGTCAATTAAAACTTACGTTTACGAGCTGCTTCGGATTTCTTCTTGCGCTTAATGCTTGGCTTCTCAAAGTGACGACGTTTACGCAGTTCTGCCATCACCCCGGATTTTGCGCTTTCACGCTTGAAGCGGCGAAGTGCGCTATCCAAAGACTCGTTTTTCTTGACTCGAATTTCTGCCATTTGTCTTCCCTCCCTCCGCTAAAACCGTGGGACGCCTGAGTCGATCGTACGAACAGACTGTCACACTTCATTATAGGATACAGACCCAACGAAGGTCAACCTTTAGTTCATTTTTATTCGGTAAAGCCTGCCAAAAAGTGATAATGAATATGAAAAACTTCTTGTCCGCCTTCTTTGCCACAGTTGTTAATCAGGCGAAATCCCGGCAATTCAAGCTTTTTCGCGAGAGTTTGGGCTACCTGATGAATATGGCCTATCAAAGGTAAATCTTCTGGCGTCACATCCATCAACGTCGCAATCGGCTTACGCGGGATAATCAACAAGTGAACACGAGCTTTCGGTGCGATATCGTGAATGACGATGACCTGCTCGTCTTCATATTCTACTTTTGCAGGGATTTCACCCTCCATGATTCTGGTGAAAATGCTTTTTTCCATGAATATGCTCCTTCCATTGATATATCAAGTCTGACCTGTTATGTATGCAAAGATAGTACAATGATAGCGGACAATCTCGATGAAAAGCAATCCTTCTCGCTCCACTTTTGTCTTGCGACGGTACAAAGTGCGTGGTAGCATGACTTCGAGGTTGAATCGAAACCGAAGAAAAAAGGAGTCCGTGGACATGAAACCTATTGCACTGGATTTGGCAGCGAAACGAGCAGAGGGACTGATACTTACTGGTTCGCCGGATCTTGTCTTGTCATCCGTTCACTTTGATACAAGACAGCTGACGTCGGGGTCTTTGTTTGTGGCGTTAACGGGCGGTGTTCGTGATGGACATGATTTTCTTTTGCAAGCCGTTGAACAAGGCGCAACCGCTGCGATTATTTCCAACCAGGAAAAAATTCCTGCCGAGCTACCAAAGGACTTTGGTCTGATTCTGGTTAACGACACAGAGCGTGCTTTTCAAAAGCTCGCTGCTGCCTATCGTAAAGATTTTTCGTTCCCTTTTATCGCAATTACAGGGAGCATCGGTAAAACGACTGTTAAGGATATCGCAGCTCACGTTCTGGAAAGCCAGACTCCTGTCTACAAGACATACAAAAACCTAAACAACAATCTCGGGGTCCCCTTGTCCCTCTTGCAGATCGAGGAGCAGCACGAAGCAGCTGTGCTGGAGCTGGGAATGAATCATGCGGGAGAAATCGACCTCATCGCTTCTCTCACAAAACCGAATATCAGTGTCATTACTTATATTGGTGAATCCCATCTCGAGTTTTTTGGCACCAGAGAAAAAATTGCTCTCGCCAAGGCAGAGCTGCTCCCGCATACCGCTCCTGATGGACTCGTTCTTTTAAACAAGGACTCGGAATATTTGCAGATGGTTGCTCATCTGTATTCTGGTGAGATCATGTATTACTCCATAACAGAGCCAGCTGATTTATGGGCAGAGCACATTACAACTGTGGAAGCCGGCACGCAGTTTGATATATGCTTCCCTACTGGTGAACGCACCACTGCTTTTATCCCTTTGTATGGAAAGCATAGTGTGCTCAACTCGTTACCGGCTGTAGCGATCGGCAAACGCTTGGGGATGAGCACTCAGCAAATCGTGGATGCACTGGCGACCATCAAGCTATCTGCGATGCGCTTTGAACAGGTCGACTCACGCCACGGCTCGATTTACATAAGCGATGCATACAATGCCAGTCCGACGACAATGGAAGCTGCGATTCGTACATTCGCAGAGCTGTTCTCCGATCGAAAAAAGGTTCTTGTGCTCGGTGACATGTTTGAAATGGGACCAGATAGCAAAGCCTTGCACGCACAGGTAGGGACCAACATCAATGATCTTGCTGATCGCTTCGCGCTGCTGGTGACCATCGGTGATGAAAGTCGCTGCATCCATGATGCCTACAAAGGACCCAAGCAGCACTTCCTTACAAAAGCAGACGCTTTGACCGTACTTCTTCCGCTCCGGGATGCCAGCCACGCCTTTTTGTTCAAGGCCTCTCGCGGCATGGAGCTATGGACGATGCTGACTGATTTAGAGGATCATGCGTAATAAGCACGAGACGCCGCTCTTCCAATATGGTGGAGACGGCGTCTTTTTATAGTCTGGAAAATCACTCCCACAAGCGCTTGACGCTCACGAGCGTATCCTCGTCAAAGCTCAGCTTATATATATCGGGCATGGTTGTCTTTTTCCAGAAAGCAAAATCATACTGCTTGTCATAATGATTCATCATAATCGTCATGATGTTGCCGTGTGTGCCGATGACAATCTTTTTCCCACGATGATGATGAAACACATCCTTTAGTGCTGCTATACCTCGTTCCTGAGCCACCTCATTGGATTCTCCACCCGGATAGGCAAAGCTCGGATTGTCAAAAACCTGCTTAATCCCTTGTTCGAAGTCAGCAAACCGGTAGTCCCACGAGGCCAACTCGCGTTCGCGAAATCTGGGCTCCATGATGATAGCTTGGCTCTGTTGGCGGGCTGCCTCCTCGATTGTTTGCAGTGCCCGTGCGTAATTACTGGAGATGAACACATCGATTTGCTCAGGCTTTAACCGTTCAGCTACTCGCTTCGCATCTTCCCACCCTCTCTCGGATAAGCCGCGGATTTCCTCCTGACCTGGTGAAAACGGGGATTCTGCATGGCGTACCATATAAACATGTGTCAACATCCACATCACTCCTGTTCACTCAAGTGGAAACATATAAACTACTATAGCAAAAAAGGATGCCAGCACAGGGCATCCTTCTTTCTTTTGCGTTCTTTGTATACTAATCCAATTCCTCTGCATCCACGATGTTGCGTTGTTTATCTGCGTGACGCTCAAGCGCCAGTTGCACCAAGCGGTCAATCAGCTCACTGTAGCTCACTCCAGCAGCCTGGAACAGCATCGGATACATGCTGAACGGTGTAAAGCCTGGCATCGTATTCACTTCATTGATGTAGAGCTGATCGTTTTTCTCATCCCAGAAAAAGTCAACCCGTGAAAGCCCTGAGCCATCCAATGCGTGAAAAGCCGTCTTGGCAACCTCTGCAATTTGGTCAGCTACTCGGTTTGGAATGATTGCAGGGATGGACAGCTCTGTTCCTGCGCCTTTGTATTTCGCTTCATAGTCATAAAATTCCTTTGCTGCTATGACCTCACCTACGACAGAGGTAACGAGGTCTTCATTACCGAGGACACCTATCTCCAGCTCTCGCGCAACAACGAACTCCTCGATAATCAATCGACGGTCAAACTTGGCTGCAACCTCAAGTGCATGTGCCAGCTCGCTGCGATCTTTTGCTTTGCTGATCCCTACACTAGAGCCCATATTGGCTGGCTTCACGAAGCACGGATAGCCGAGTTCTCGCTCGATTTTGTCCATTACTTCATCTTGATTTCTTTCCCATTGCGAGCGAAGCAAGCCCACATATTTGACTTGTGGCAATCCGGCTTGGGCAAATACCGTTTTCATCATCCATTTGTCCATACCGACCGCGGAGGCCATGACACCTGTTCCCACGTAAGGCAGGTTCGCAAGCTCCAGCATCCCCTGAATCGTGCCATCCTCTCCATTTGGTCCATGAACAACCGGAAAAATGACATCTACCTGCTGCCCAATGGCAAAAAGAGAAGCGGGTCTGCTCGACGCAACCACGTTTTGTCCGCGCTCCTCACCATTCTCAGCAGGCTCACCCGCAGACAAGCGCAACGCTTCAATCTTTTCAGGCAACTGACCTGAAACTGCCTCTCCCTTTACCCAGGAGCCATCCAGCTGAACGTATATCGGGGTTACTTCATATCTATCTGCATCCACTGCCTTCATAATCGACATGGCAGTGCGCAATGAAACCTCGTGTTCCGAGGATTTTCCTCCATAAATAATGCCCAGGCGAATCTTTTCGTTTCCCATCTGTGCCATGCTCCTTTCCTCTCCACGGACACACAAAAGCGTCTATCCCGTTTCGGTTCCTCTCCTATGCTATGCAAAAGCCCATCAGATGCTCTTTTATCAGGCTAAAGTACGTCATATAGCATACACAAACCAAACGTCAAATACAAGAGACACAAGTATCACCCAACGACTTCCTTTAACATATCATGGCTAATAAACTTCCTGTCATGGAGCACTTGGGTTGGGGGAATGTCCATGAGAGACTATCTACTGTTTTGCTCGTATTGCTCTTCTTACACACTCTTGCACAGCTTTGACAAAGAAAGCGGGTCTTTTTTGGGGGAGTATTCCCTTTTGCACAACGAGTACACACGAAACAGCATCGTGCTGAACAAGTTCTTGCTAGCACATCTTGGCCATACGATCCGAAGCATTCCCTCGCAAACGGACGACTACCGTGAAATCATTTGCACTGCCTCCCGTTTTTTGGAAAACGATATAGACAAATACGTGGAAGAAAGCCGAGACCGTGCAAAGTACAACGAACGAGATCGAAAAAGCGAGCGGGAAATTGGCCAGGTACAGCTATATCTTATTGAGCATTTGATTTCGCACGAGCTACAAGCCTTGAGTCATGTACGGGCTGCTACCCCGGCAGAAGGACAAGTTATTCTCGGAAAAGAGCTTGGCATTAAGCAATCGCTCGATCTGGTGCATCGTGTCATGAACGATAAGCAATTTGCAGAATGACGGTTTTGCAACCCTTCCGACACAATTCCCGTATAAGAAAGGGAGACTATTTTCCTCGGGAGGGTACGTTTATGTACGAATATAAATTTGTGCGGGTGGAGCTGTCATCCTTTCGCAGACGCCCAAAAGAAGATTATCAGGCGATCGTGAACCAGCATGCAGAAGAGGGCTGGCGGCTTGTTCAAATTTTTGCCCCAAGCACTGGTGGTGACGGAATGGCCAATTATTTTGAACTGATCTTTGAAAAACCTAAAGCAGGATGATAAGAAAACCTCTATCGTGGCCTCCTCAAGGAGGAACGATCGCGTTTTAGCGGAAAGTTTTACCGAAGTTATGCCGGATGCGGACGCTGAGGCACCTTGTCATGCGCTCCGGAATTCATAAGCATCACGCTTATCAATTCCTATACGATAAAAGAGCGCCCCTTTATGAGGCGCTCTCTTTTATCATCCAACTAGCGACGATCCCGTACTTCAAAAATGGCAAACTTGAGATAATGTGCTTCATCAGCCCCGCTAATCTGGGGATGATCCTTGCCCGCCCCACGCCATTCAATCAGACGCAAAATTTTCTTCGCATCCACAGCGGCCTCCTGAATTGTATCCAGAAACAGCTCAGGGGACATATGATAGGAGCAAGATGCGGTTACGAGGAACCCGCCTGGTCGAACCAGCTTCATGCCGTGAAGGTTAATATCCTTGTAGCCACGGACCGCCCCTTTTACTGCTCCGCGAGATTTCGCAAAGGCTGGTGGGTCCAGAATCACAACATCCCAGTTTTTCCCTGCCTCTACATTTTCACGCAAGTAATCAAAAGCATTAGCTACGACAAAATCGACCCGATGTAAAAAGCCGTTGAGTGTAATATTGCGTTTCGCAGTTTCAATCGCATGCTCAGAAATGTCCAATGCAGTCACTTTTTTGGCCCCGTGCTTGCACGCGTTCAGCGTGAAGGAACCCGTATGGGTAAAGCACTCCAGTACCTCTGCTCCGTCCCAAAACGGGTTTTTGACGACTTTTCCACGCTTGTCGACAGGAAGCAGCTTCTGTTCTCCCTCGACTTCTACGTTCGAGAGCGTAATGCCGTGTTTTTCGCCCCAGCCCTTCATAAGCGGTGCGATCGAGGCGCGGTTTTCCCGCTGATCGTAGAAAAAGCCTGTTTTTTGTCCCTCGACGATATCCACGAAATATTTGAGTCCATTTTCCTCAATCATGACCTCACGCGGACATTCGCCGTAGAGCACCTCTTTGCTTTGCGTCAAGCCTTCGAGCTCTCGCACTGGTACATCATTACGCAAATAGATCCCCGTTGGCGAAAACACCTCAACCAAAGCATCACGAATCCAAGAAATGCGCTGCTCCATTCCGAGTGAAAGAACCTGGACAACCAAAATATCTTCGTAGCGATCGACGATCAGTCCTGGCAAAAAGTCCGCTTCCCCGTAGATGACGCGGCACGCTCTAGGGTTATCCACAAAACGGGTACGAAACTCGGCTGCTTGTCTGATTTTATTCAGAAAAAAATCATAGTCGATCGTCTCTTTTTGGTCGAAGCTGAGGATGCGTACAATCATTTGCGAAGCCGGGTTGATATATCCCTTTGCAAGAAAATGCCCTTTATGATTGGCAACCTCAACAATTTCACCTGGTACGACGTCACCTTGAATTTCCAGCACCTCTGATTTGAAGATCCATGGGTGCCCTGTTTCCAATCGCTTTTTACGATGTTGGTTCAACAATACTTTTGCCATGCTGCTATTCCTCCTCTGATCTGGCTTTCCTACGCGTTTCCTCGCTGACCTGGTCAGGCAATTGTCATGCCTGACCTGGTACAGGCATAGCGTTATAGTATCTCTTTTGACCCTGTAAAGAAGGAGGACCCATAGCAGTGATCGTTTCCATCCTCGCTCCTTTTACCTTCGGGCTTAGCTTTTTTCTGTTCGGTATGTATGCCATGCGGACTGGCTTCCAAAATCTCGCAGGCAAGAAAATGGAAGAATGGATGTCACGCTTCACCCGAACACCAGTCCACAGCTTTTGGATTGGACTTTTGACCACCTTTGTTTTGCAGAGCTCCAGCGCCGTAACTGTTTTGACTATCGGGCTGACCAATGCGGGATTGATCCAATTTACGCAGACAGTCGGAATTATACTCGGTACGAATTTAGGTACGACCGTTACCACCGAGCTAATCGCGCTCAAGCTGGAGTCCTTTGCCATTCCTATGTTGCTCGTAGGTGTCGCACTATGGTTAATGCCCCGCCGAAACATCCGTTGCATCGGGCTTGTTGTTGCCGGGTTCGGACTCATTTTCCTCGGTATTGACACTATGAAGATCATGGCAAAGCCTTTGGAGCAATCCGAAACATTTCGCTCCCTGTTTATGGAAAGCAGTCATTCCATATGGGTCGGGCTCATCACTGGGATTGTCTTTACCGCTCTGATTCATAGTGGTTCGGCAACTACCGTGATTACGATGGGGCTGTTGACACATCATGTATTATCGATGGAAACTGCTCTCGCAATCGTACTTGGCGCCAACGTCGGTACTTGCTTTACTGCTGTCATCGCCAGTATTGGAACCAATATTGCCTCCAAACAAGTCGCCTGGTGCCATACGTTATTCAATGTCGCAGGAGCACTCGTCTTTTTACCCATACTTCCCCAGCTTGCCCTGGTGAGTGCTTTTTTAACGGACAATCCTTCGATGCAGATCGCCCACTCCCAGACGATATTTAATTTGGTCTGCTCCCTTGTCGCCTTGCCTTTTGCTGCGCACATCGCACGCTTTATCCAGTGGCTCATCCCGGATAAACGAAAAATCAGCAGATAAGCGGGACTACATCGTAAATGGAATCAAATAGAGCGAAGTGATAACACCGGCTACAATCATTGCAACACTGGAGGCAGCCGTCTGGACAGGGGATATCCGGTTCAAGCTGGCAGTCCCGATCGCATGAGCACTTGTACCGACCGCAATCCCGATGGCCCAATCGTCCGTAATTCCGCCCCATTTGAGCACTGGCCTGGCGACGAGAACCCCGATCATCCCTGTCAGTGCAGTGAAAAAGGCTGCCAATGCGGGGACTCCACCTACTGAGCGCGCAAGCTCCAGCGCGATGGGTGTAGTCACTGACTTGCTGAGCATGCTTTTTAGAAGGACTTCATCTGATCCAAAACACCAATGAATCACATAAACCGTTAAAATCGCTACTGCGCAGCCAACACAAATACCGAGAACAACACCCCGCCAAATATGCGCGAACTCTCTGATTTGTTTTGCTAAAGGGACTGCCAACGCTACAGTAGCAGGACCGAGCCAAAACGAGATCCATTGGCCTCCAGCAGAAAACGCCTCCCAGTCGCCACTGAGAGCCCACCACAATACCCATACGAGGACAACCGCGACAATCAGGGGTTGCAGGCGGGGAAAGCGTGCTGAGATCGACGTAGCGCCTCTGTAGCCTGCGAGCGTAACTAAAATCGCAAACAATTGACTAAGCATCGAGCGCCCTCCCTTCCTGTTGTACGGACGGCTTCTCTTTTTGCCTTTGTCGCTTTAAATACCACTGAACCACTCGACCGGTAACTAGCATGACAAGCATCGGACCTGCAACAAGCGCTATCAGAAGCGGCCATGGATCTTGGGAAAGCAAATTCATGTACGAGGCAACACCAACAATGATCGGAACAAAAAAGAGCATCATGTGTCGTACAAGAAAAGAGCTTGCTTGTTCGACCCAATCCATGCGTATCCAGCCCATACAAAGCCCTAGCGTCAATAGCAGCATCCCCGTCAGGTTTCCTGGCAAAGGGATGTGAAGCCATTTGCTCGCAGCGATTCCCGCTCCATAAAAGGCCAGCAAGATCACGATCCCTCTAATGATCTTCATTGCTGTTCCCCCTTTTCCCTAACTCCTATCTCTCTTAAGCTATTGCATATTTGAAGCAAACGAAATGAAGCCTTGATCACGGAAAAAGCCCGGCCTATCCTTGGCCAGGCTTTTCTCCCCTACTAGTATCCGCTTCCTGTCGTTTTTGCACCAGTGACTATAGACACACCAGAGCTAGTCCCGATCCGGCTCGCACCTGCTTCGATCATCGCCAAGGCTGCTTCGCCATCACGTACGCCGCCAGAAGCCTTTACGCCTACATCAGCGCCAACCGTCTTGCGCATGAGAGCAATATCTTCTACTGTTGCGCCACCAGGACCAAAACCGGTGGACGTTTTCACGTAGTCAGCACCTGCTTCCACACAGAGCTTGCACGCTGTTTCTTTTTCATCGTCTGTCAAAAGACCTGTTTCCAAAATCACTTTGAGCAGAACATCCCCAGCTGCTTGCTTCACAGCCGCAACGTCAGCTTTCACCGTTTCCAAATCACCGGACTTCAAGGCACCCACGTTGAGCACCATATCTACCTCTGTCGCTCCGTTTCTAATCGCATCACGTGTTTCTGCCGCTTTTACTTCCGTTGTAGATGCTCCCAGAGGGAAGCCAATAACTGTGCATACTTTTACATCTGTCCCTGCCAAAAGCTCAGCAGAACGCTTTACCCAATAAGGGTTCACGCAAACAGATGCGAAATCGTGCTCTTTTGCTTCTGCGCAAAGCTTGTCAATCATTGCTTTTGTCGCTTCTGGCTTCAAAAGCGTGTGATCGATATATTTATTCATTTTCATGAATTACACCTCAATCCCTAATTGTTGGAAGGCAAGGCGGAAAACATTATCATTGTTTCGGTATCCCCGGCTGCGCTGAAGCTCCCACGCCTCGGCAGCCGTGTGCCAATGCACATCATTGATTTCTTCCAGCTGCACGGTAATTTCTGTGTTATAAGCTTCAACCAAATAATAATGGACTTCCTTGTTCACGGTTTCGCCTGTTACTGGATGATGGTACTCATACGTAATCATATCCAGCTTTTTATCCAGGCGACCAGCTACACCGGTCTCTTCCAGTACTTCTCGTAGTGCAGTCTCTTCAATCGTCTCTCCGAGCTCTTGCTTGCCTTTTGCGAGCGTTACCTTGCCATAGCGGTCTTCGATCAACAAAAGCATGTACGCAGAATCTTGCTCGCGATACACTACGCCTCCAGCTGAAATCTCCTTCATATAGCCCGCTCCTTCAAATAAGGCAGCATATCGTTTTCAACGACACGGACGAAGGTTCCTTTGCAGTATTCGGAGCCTGGCTCGTCAAGGCGTACCTTGCAGATTTTTCCGATCATGCTCTCATCACCCTGGAAAATGACGTTGAGATAGTTATCGGAATAGCCCATTAAAAGGCCGCTTTCTGGAGCATCCTTAAATGGACGTTCTGGAATGACTTCCAATACGTCGCCAACAAATTGCTTGGAGTAGTTCATGGTTAACTCTTGATTCAGCTCCAGCAACTGGGTTACACGACGATGCTTTTCTTCTTCAGGGATTTGATCGGTCATACGAGCAGCTGGTGTTCCTGTTCGCATAGAGTAAGGGAATACATGCAGCTCAGCGAAACCGATTTTTTTGATAAAGTCGTAACCGTTCATAAACTGCTCTTCTGTTTCACCTGGGAAGCCTACGATCACGTCTGTCGTAATAGCTGCGCCTGGCAGCGCTTCACGAACCTTGACCATTTTTTCGTAGAATTCAGCCGTTGTGTACTTGCGGCGCATGCGTTTCAAAACCTCGTCATCACCGGCTTGAAGCGGTACGTGCAGATGGCGGACGACGCGGTCAGAGTTGTTGATAACCTCAATCACTTCATCCGTAATCTGGCTGGCTTCGATCGAGCTAATACGAATGCGCTTTAGTCCCTCTACTTGATGCAGGTCTACCAAAAGCTTGGCGAGGTTGTAATCTTCCAGGTCTTCGCCGTATCCGCCAGTGTGAATCCCTGTCAGAACGATCTCCAAATAGCCTGCCTCTACCAGCTTCTGTGCTTGCTCAATTACACTTTCCGGCTTGCGGGAGCGCATCAAGCCACGCGCCCACGGAATAATGCAAAATGTGCAGAAGTTGTTGCAGCCTTCCTGGATTTTCAAGGAAGCACGCGTACGGTCCATAAAGTTAGGAACGTCCAGCTCCTCAAACTCACGAGCTTTCATGATGTTTCCAACGGCATTGATCGGTGTCCGCTCCTGGCGAATTTGATCCACATATTCGATCAGCTTTTCGCGGCCTTGCGTACCTACTACGATATCGACTCCCGGAATTTGCGCAATCTCACTTGGTGAGGTTTGTGCGTAGCAGCCTGTAACCGCGACAATCGCCTCAGGATTTCGGCGAATGGCACGACGAATTACTTGGCGACTCTTTTTATCACCTGTATTGGTAACGGTACAAGTGTTAATGACATAGACATCTGCCTCATCCTGCTCAAAGTCGACTCTCTCATAGCCGTCTGCTTTGAACAGCTGCCAAATAGCTTCTGTCTCATAGCTGTTTACTTTGCAACCTAATGTATGAAAAGCAACGGTAGACATTGCGATTCCTCCTTTCGTTCCTGCTCGGGTCCTAGCGAAGTAATGTGCTTTTTCGTTCAAACTGGTAGGATGCGCAGGCCAGAATGTACTGGCTGGCTGTTTCGGTGCGCAAAATGCGTGGACCGAGTGACACAGTCAGAAACCCCATTTTCTCCGCTTGGGCTACCTCGTCCGCAGAAAATCCACCCTCTGGTCCAACGAGGACGAGCAAGGAATCATCTGTAGACATATCCTCCAGCACCTGATGAAGAGTCGTGCTGCCTTCCTTTTCATAAGCGATGGCACATTTTGTGTAGCTCTTTGCCGCTTGTAGTGCTTCTCGAAAAGAAACAGGTGACAGCAGCTCTGGCAAAACGGCCCGATGGGACTGTTCTGCTGCTTCTTTAACAATTTTGCGCCAGCGCTCTAGCTTTTTTGCCTCTTTTTTTGCATCAAGCTTCACAATGGTACGCTCAGAAGAAAACGGAAAAAAAGAGTACGCCCCGAGTTCCGTCCCCTTTTGCAAGATCCACTCCATCTTCTCGCCTTTTGGCAGCCCTTGTCCAATCGTTACACGAATCGGGAGTTCGCGCTCTTCTGCGAGCACCTCTACCACGTCCGCCTTTACTTCTTTTGGAGAAAGAGAGACAAGCTTGGCTCTTACCGTTTTACCTGCTCCATCCGAAACAAGAATTTCTTCGCCGACGCGAGCCCGCATTACGTTTACGATATGATGAACATCGTCTCCGATAATGGTAATCTCCTGTTCGGTACAGAGATGTGGCTCGGCAAAATATCGTTGCATCTCGCCAACCTCACTATTCTACTGTTTTTTCGCTACAATTGCTACCCAGTCATCGATGAAAATGGTTTCCACGATTTGAAGGCCAGAAGCTGTCAGTGCTGCTTTTACGTCAGCCGCACGTGCTTCAATGATCCCTGAAGCGATGAAGGTCCCTCCAGGCTTCAGCACCCGGAAAACATCATCGGTAAAGCGCAGGATCACTTCCGCAAGAATGTTGGCAATGACTACCTCAACCTGCTCCTCGATGCCATCCAAAAGATTGTTCTGTCTCACAACGATGTGCTCGTGTACCCCGTTTAGCTCTGTATTAGCTTGCGCAGAACGGACCGCAACCTCATCCAGGTCCATCGCCAAAACATTTTCTGCCCCCAGCTTGATTGCCGCAATACTCAATATGGCTGTTCCCGTTCCTACATCATAGACACGGTCGCCTTTTGCCAAATACTTTTCCAATGCACGCAGGCACAGGATCGTCGTTGGATGCGTTCCGGTACCAAAAGCCATTCCCGGGTCCATCTCGATAATGATTTCGTCCGGCGTTTTCGGCTCATACTCTTCCCAGACCGGCTTGATCGTCATGCGATCCGAGACATGCACTGGCTTGTAATACTTTTTCCAGGCGTGGGCCCATTCGTCTTCGTGAACATCGTTGACAGCAATGGTAGCTTTGCCAATGTCCAGACCGTACTCTGTCAGCTGGGCCAATTGCTCCTTCAGCTCTTCTACCACATCAAGCAGTTCACTGCTGTCTACGGGCAAGTAAGCTTTGACGAATACGCCCTCGGCCGGAAAATCATCAGGGGATAGCTGGTAGATTTCACCAAACGGTGTATCCCACTCGCGATAAAGCACCTCTGGGTCTTCGATCACGACGCCATTGGCCCCCATTTCATACAAGAGGTTGGACACCGCCTCCGTAGCCTCCGCTGTTGTATGGATACTTACTTCTGACCATTTCACGAATCTACCACTCCCCACATAAGCTCCCATTTGGGCTTTTCATCAAGTAATCGGACAAAATCCGCGACTTATTCGCCGCGGAATGCCCGTTTCATTTTCTCAAAAAAGCTTTCGTCTTCCCCGCCATGCTGCCCTGGCTTTTCACCGGACAATTCAGCAAGCTCACGCAGGAGCTCCTTTTGTTTGTCGCTGAGCTTGGTTGGTGTAATCAAGCGTACTTTTACGTGCTGATCCCCGCGACCACTGCCACGAAGGTGAGGTACACCTTTGCCACGCAAGCGGAAGAAGGTTTCTGTCTGCGTTCCAGCCGGGATCTTCAGCTTCACACGGCCATCGACCGTCGGCACCTCGATCTCATCCCCAAGTGCTGCCTGTGCATAGGTGAGTGGAACCTCACAGTAAATATCATTGCCTTCACGCTCGAAAAACTCATGGCTCTTCACGCGCAATACAACATACAGATCACCCGGAGGTCCACCGTTTGCTCCTGGTTCGCCCTCGCCAGACACACGCAGCTGTGCACCGTCATCCACACCAGCTGGAATGTTGAGGTGAATTTTGCGGCGTATTTTGACGCGTCCGTTTCCACGGCAGGTAGGGCATTTTTCCTTGTAAACCTTCCCTTTTCCTTCACAAGCCGTACAAACGCGGCGATTTACGATACGGCCAAACGGCGTATTGGCTGCAACCTCTTGTTGACCTGTACCGTTACATGTCTTACAAGTGTCCACACTCGTTCCTGGTTTTGCACCAGAACCGAGACATGTATCGCACTCTGCTTCTTTTGGAATTTCCACATCGGTTTCTTTTCCAAAAACAGCATCTGTGAAATCTATGCTCAAACCGAATTGCAAATCAGCACCTTTGCGAGGCGCGTTTGGATTCCCTCTTCTGCCACCGCCACCGAAGAACATGTCAAAAATGTCACCGAAGCCACCCATTCCAGAGGCATCAAAACCACCGCCGCCAAAGCCCTGATTCGGGTCTTGATGACCAAAACGGTCGTATTGAGCACGCTTTTGTGGCTCGGAAAGGACGTCATATGCTTCCTTTACTTCTTTGAACTTTTCTTCCGCATCAGCGGCTTTATTTACATCCGGATGGTACTGGCG
This sequence comes from Brevibacillus reuszeri, assembly GCF_002897295.1. GTDB lineage: Bacteria > Bacillota > Bacilli > Brevibacillales > Brevibacillaceae > Brevibacillus > Brevibacillus reuszeri_A. The sequence goes on along the minus strand of NZ_BEXF01000019.1, from coordinate 85,171 downwards.
CGCAAGCTTGCGATACGCTTTTTTAATTTCCTCAGCGTCCGCTTCCTTCGAGACTCCGAGTACCTCGTAAAAATCGCGTTTCATCTCCTATATCACTCCCATGACAGTCAACTGTTATCATAGCATGTGACAGACTTGAAAAAAAGTCAAAGTCAGCAGTTAAGTGACTTTGACTTCCATGGGTCACATCGTACAGAGCAAGGGAGGGGATGATCCCTCCCTCACCGCTTCCAACGAATTTATTTTTTGTCGTCTACCACTTCATAGTCAGCATCCACTACATTGTCCTTCTTCGGCTCTTGGCCATCTGCTCCGCCTTGCGCGTTTTGCTGTGCTTGAGCAGCTTGCTCATACAGCTTCACAGAAATTTGTTGAATGATCTCGGACAATGCGTCCTTCGAAGACTTGATTTCCTCGAGATCGCCGCCTTCCAGCGCCTTTTTCACTTTGTCTTTTGCTTCATTCGCACGATCGATCTCTGCTTGATCGATTTTGCCTTCCACTTCTTTCAGTGTTTTCTCAGTAGTGAACACGAGTTGGTCAGCTTCGTTGCGAATTTCTACTTGCTCTTTACGCTGTTTGTCAGCTTCAGCATTCAGCTCTGCTTCTTTTACCATACGATCGATTTCTTCGTCGGACAGACCAGAGTTGGATGTGATCGTGATGCGCTGCTCTTTACCTGTACCCAGGTCTTTTGCACGTACATTCACGATACCATTGGCATCAAGATCGAAGGAAACTTCGATTTGCGGGATGCCGCGTGGAGCTGGTGGGATATCAGACAATGTAAAGCGTCCGAGCGATTTGTTGTCATTCGCCATTTGACGCTCACCTTGCAGCACGTGAATTTCAACGGATGTTTGGTTGTCAGCTGCAGTAGAGAACACTTGGGATTTGCTTGTTGGGATCGTCGTGTTGCGATCGATCAGCTTGGTGAATACGCCACCCAATGTTTCGATACCGAGGGAGAGTGGAGTAACGTCGAGAAGCACAACGTCTTTTACATCACCAGTCAGTACGCCTGCTTGAACAGCAGCACCCAATGCTACTACTTCATCCGGGTTAACACCTTTATGTGGCTCTTTGCCTGTGAATTTCTTGATTGCTTCTTGTACCGCTGGAATACGAGTGGAACCACCCACCAGGATTACGCGGTTGAGCTCGCTTGGAGTCAGTCCAGCATCTTTCAGCGCTTGACGAGTTGGACCCATTGTACGCTCAACCAGTTCAGCAGTCAGTTCTTCGAATTTCGCGCGAGTCAGGTTCATCTCCAAGTGTTTAGGACCAGTCGCATCTGCTGTAATGAACGGCAGAGAGATGGTGGTAGTCAATACGCCGGAGAGGTCTTTTTTCGCTTTTTCTGCTGCATCTTTCAGACGTTGTTGCGCCATGCGATCTTTGGACAAGTCGATGCCATGCTCTTTTTTGAACTCGCTCACGAGGTAATCCATAACAACTTGGTCAAAGTCGTCTCCACCCAGTTTGTTGTCACCGGAGGTTGCTTTTACTTCGAAGAAGCCTTCGGACAATTCAAGAATAGATACGTCGAAGGTACCACCACCCAAGTCAAATACGAGGACAGTTTGGTCTTCTGTTTTCTCCATACCGTATGCTAGTGCTGCTGCGGTTGGTTCGTTCACGATACGAAGTACTTCCAGACCAGCGATTTTACCAGCATCTTTAGTTGCTTGGCGCTGGCTGTCATTGAAGTATGCCGGAACCGTAATCACTGCCTGCGTCACTGGTTGGCCCAGATAAGCCTCAGCGTCAGCTTTCAGCTTTTGCAAAATCATTGCAGAAAGCTGCTCTGGCGTGTATTGATTTCCTTCCAGCGTTTCCTTATGAGTAGATCCCATGTGGCGCTTGATGGAGATTACGGTATTATCCGGGTTAGTGATTGCTTGACGCTTTGCTGCTTCCCCGACAATTCGCTCACCGTTTTTAAAAGCAACGACGGATGGGGTCGTACGGTTACCTTCTGCGTTGGCAATAACGACAGGCTCTCCGCCTTCCATTACGGCTACACAAGAGTTGGTTGTTCCAAGGTCAATTCCGATTACGCGACTCATACAATATGTCCTCCTAACACTTCACTGTCAAATTATAGATATGAAAATATGGTTATTCGTTTACTTGAACCATCGCCGGACGAATGACGCGGTCTTTAAAAATGTACCCTTTTTGCAGCTCGCCCACTACAATACCTGAGTCGAATTCAGGATCTTGCGTTTGCATGACCGCTTGATGATAGTGAGGATCAAACGGCTGTCCTTTTGCTTCAATCGCATTCAAGCCTTCTTTTTGGAAAGCCTGCACCATCTGACGGTAAACCATGTCAACCCCTGTTAACAGTGATTCAACAGTCATCGATTCCTTGTCAGCTGCAAGTGCCCGCTCAAAGTTATCGAGAACCGGCAAGAGCTCTTCTACGATTTTTTGGGAAGCGTATTTAGCCAGATCTTCCTGTTCCTTGCGCACACGTCTTCTGAGGTTATCCATGTCGGCCAAAGCACGAAGCATCCGGTTTTGGTGCTCCTCTGCCTGTGCCTTCCACTGGGCTGCTTCTTGCTCCCAGTTTACGTTGACCGTTTCCTGCTGCTCACTTGCTGCAGTCGCTTGCTCCTCATCGGCAGACAAATCTTTCGTCAATTTTTCGTCGCTCAAGTCGATACCTCCTGCGGCTCACCTCCGGCACCTTGTACCGGCAGCCTTTCCATCCATTTATTTCTCAAACTGCGAGGTCAGCATGCGCGATAAGCCTTCTGCCAGATAGTTGAGCACAGTAATGACTCTGCCGTATTCCATCCGCGTTGGCCCAAGTATCCCCACCATCCCTACTGGCTTCCCACCTAGTGAATAGGATGTCGTGATAATACTGCATTGCTTGATCGCGTCTAGCTGGTTTTCCTGACCGATGCGTACCGTAAGCCCATCCGCTGGCATCCCGAACAAATGAAGTAATTGATCGTTTTGCTCCAAAAGCTCCAAAATGTCCTTGACCTTGTCTACATCCCGGAATTCAGGCTGATTCATGATTTTGGTCGCACCGCGAAGGTACACTCGATCCTCTTCTTGTGTCAGCGACTGATCGAGGACACGAAGCATTTCCTCATACTGTTCTGCGTGGCGTCGCATCTCCCCTGATATTTCCTGATAGAGACGCTGCCTGAGCTGCCATAGTGGCACGTCGGCAAGTCTGCTGTTCAAAAGGTTGACCAGACGCTCTATTTCTCCAGAGCCAATTCCCTCTGGCAAATCTATCAGCTTGTTTTCCACGCGTCCTGTATGTGTCACTACAATCGCTACTGCTTGCTGTTCGTTGAGAGGAACGATTTGTATATGTTTTAACCGATGCTCAAAGATTTCTGGCCCCAGTACAACCGCTGTGTAATTGGTTAACTGAGAAAGAATTTGAGCGGTATATTCTACCACTTGTTCAGAATGGAGAATACGTTCGGCAAACAACTGTTTCAGTTTACCCAATTCGCCGTCATCCAAAAGATGCGGCTGAATCAGATTGTCGACGTAAAAGCGATATCCTTTTGTAGAAGGAACTCGTCCCGCCGACGTATGAGGTTGCTCTAAGTATCCCAGCTCTTCCAAATCGGACATCTCATTACGTATCGTTGCCGAAGAAAATCCGATGTCCTCTCGTTTCGAGATGGTGCGGGAGCCAACAGGTTCGGCTGAATGAATGTAATTATCGACAATCGCATTAAGAATTAATTGTTGACGGTCTGATAACATGGATGTCGCTCGCCTCCCTGTGGTGTGGCACTTTGCGTAGCAAAGTACTTTGTTAGCACTCCATGCTAGCGAGTGCTAAATCTACTTACTAAGGTATCAATAGTAGAAGGATTTGTCAACGGACTTGAGTGAGTTAGAGGGTCAAAATGGAACAATTTTCGCCAGTTTTATGCAAATATTAGCGTAAGAAACGGGCAAATACCTCATTTCCAAGGGGCAGTCCTTGTTTTGTCAGTTTCAGGAAGCCGTCTTGTTCTTGCAGCATTCCTTTGGCAATCTCTTCTTTGACAATCTGCCCAAAAATATCCTCTACGGTTGAACCGAAGCGTTTTGCAAAACGTTCAAGGTCTACTCCTTCACGTAGACGCAAGCCTAAAATCATTTGCTCCTCCATCGCATCCTCACGAGGAACAGGGAACTGATCAACACGTGGCAAGCCTTCCTTGCACTTTTGCAAATAGATGGCCAGCGGACCAGCATTCACATGTCTTTCTCCACCAACGTAGCCGTGGGCACCTGCCCCCAAGCCATAGTATTCATCATTGAGCCAATATGTTTTATTATGTTTGCTTTCAAAGCCCGATTTGGCAAAATTGCTGATTTCGTACTGCTGGTAGCCGTGCTTCTCCATTTCTTCAATCAAAACCATGTACATGAGAAGCTCAGCATCTTCGGAAGGCAAAGGAAGCTGGTCTTTTTGATAGAGGGTATGGAACAGCGTGTTTTCCTCTACCTTCAAGCTATAGGCAGAAAAATGGGTCGTGCCAAGTTCAAATGCCTTGTCCAGCGTCTCGCGGAATATCTCTACTGTCTGGTCAGGCAAGCCAAACATTAAATCGATACTGAAATTGTCAAAGCCTACTTTCTTGGCATTGTCGATGCTGCGATACACATCATCGCGATCATGGATGCGCCCCAGACGCTTCAAGAGCGCATTATCAAACGACTGCACCCCAAAGCTGAGTCTGTTGACCCCCATCTCCCGCATGATTCTGAGCTTTTCCACATCGGTTGTACCCGGGTTGGCTTCCATCGTAAATTCTAAATCCGAAGTCCAGTACTTGCCGAGCTGATCCTGTACGTTCGCCAGAAATGCTTTCATCTGTTCATGGTCCAAAAATGTTGGAGTCCCTCCACCTACAAAAATCGTTTTAACCTGCGTGACAGGCTGCTGGCTAAAGGTCAGCTCCATCTCTCTCGTCAGCGATTCGAGGTAATCCCAGATAAGCTGAGGATTGTTCGTCACGAACGAGTTAAAGTCACAGTAGTAGCATTTATTTGTGCAAAAGGGAATGTGGATGTAAACCGATTGAGGCATCATGTCCCTTTCCCTCCTTTTTAATCGAATAACAGAATGGAAAAAACCTGACACAAGGTCAGGCCTACTCATGCATCTAACAGCCTTCATCCTATTGTATTTGATTATATCGCATCAAACAAGAGTTCTCCCCTCCCAAAGCGTTGGCTAGTCAGTAGCTGGAATCATTCAATGAAAAGGAGTTGTATCCGCCCTTGTTATATAATGAAGCTTTTTATTTTAAGTAACAATTAATGCAAATAATGCCGTTACTACCTCCCTCTCCACTTACTGAATAAAATTTGATAAGTGGCTCCAAACTAAAAACTGATTGTACGGATTCGCTATAACCAAAACTAAACTACAAGGTAATAATGCTGATGAAGATAGATAATGTTCCCCCTTTATTTCGACCTGCAGTAATCGCTTTACTAGTTATGATCATAACTGGAGGATACACTCTGAAATCGGCTTATGCCGAACCATCTTTACCGATTGTAGTAGACCACGGAACGATTTCCATTGAGGTTTATCCTCAAAAACACCAACTAATCGTTCGAAAGCAAGGGCAAAAAATTAAGACTTATACTGTTGCAGTCGGAAATCCCTCCACTCCAACTCCAATTGGGGAATACCAAGTCGTATATAAAGGAAAAGATTGGGGCACATCTTTCGGACCAAGGTGGCTTGGTTTAAACGTTCCTTGGGGAATTTACGGCATACACGGGACAAACAGACCAGATTCCATCGGCAAGCATAAAAGCCATGGATGTATTCGAATGCTCAACAAGGACGTTCTTGAGTTATACGAGATCATTCCACTTGGAACAAAAGTAACGATTTATGGTCATGTATTAGGAGATTCAGGTCGTAATCCAAGAGCTTTGGCAGAAGGTGATGTAGGTGGAGACGTACAGCTTATTCAGTCCCGATTAAAAAGTGCTGGATATTATAATGGCGTATGCGACGGTAAATTTCGTAGGAGCACAACAGCAGCTTTAAAAAAATTTCAACGCGATCGCAATTTACCACAGAATGGCGTTGTTTCAAACAAGGTTTACGAAGAATTGGGATTGCTGGAATAAGTAATAAAACCCAGTACCTGATGGACTATAACCTTTTGCAGTAGTGTTATTCATGGGGGGATCACCATTACAGCTGCTCTGATTGGTTTAGTAATCTTGCTTGCGTTTATTTGCTTTGTTTTATGGAGAAACATACGGAAATAGAGGGTATCAACATTTGAGTATTTGGGCCCACATAGGGCTTTTTTTGTTTAGCAATACTTCCAATAAGTAAAGAAGACTCATAGTCTGTTATACATCTGGTCAATATACCAAAAATCAAAAGTTGTGGTGATGCCCTTGTCCAAATTAACACCTCCAGCATATTTTGATACAAGGAGGTGGTAAGACATGGCAATGAACCCGCCAATTTTTATTGGAGCAAATAGTATTGCAAGGATCGGCAACCGTTTTTTCCTGATCGTTGAGGTCGAGGCAAAAGTGCCCGGTGTTGAAGTTGACCCAGTATTTGCGGTCCGTTTAACCCGCGAGCAAGCACGAAGACTCCTTAATGCAGGTGTAATGCGAACAACTATTCAAAATACACGTCCCCAACCAAGACCTGGATTGGACGTTGAATTTAAAGGTGTATTGTTTGCTAACGGTCGGTTTTTCTCAGTCTTTGACGTTGAAAATTCGACCGATACTTCAGTACTTGTAAGAATCAACCGGGCACAGGCTCAAAGGCTTCTTCGCAATGGAGCACGGAGAATCAAAGTGATTAGAAGACCTTTTTAAATGACTCGGCTGGTTTCTTTCAGCTGCATCGATGGATAACCCTGCGGAAAAGCTTCTGCAGGGTTATACCTTTTCTAATGGTCACTTAATCCTAATAGATAGGGAGTTACCTATATGGGAAAAGATGAGACTAAGAGGACGTTGCGGCTTTGGATCGATTCAATTATTTCATTGGTAACAATACATAGAGATTGAATAAGTTTAGCCGGTCATAAGTCCATTCGCATCTTTCCCTCTCTACATATCTTGTTAGTAAATTCATCAAAGGGGATATGGCGATGAAGGATTTTCACCTCAAGTTAGATTCAATTACGGATATCATCGTATTGGAGTCAATGAGAGAGGAATTGGCTTCTAATGCCCATTCTATTGACGTAACTTGGCATGAGCGGAATTTTATTTATGAAAAAATCCAAGCCATCGTTTGCCGATTAATGAATTTAGAACGAATTTAACACTCACCTGAATGAAACCGTAAACCCAAATTTTGCATTTGTAAACGAACGCCCGTACCTTGCTGGTTTTACTGAATACCTTGTTTTGAGGTTTTCCTCAATCTCATTTCAGGGGTGATACGAATGGGTGTGGGTGGATTTTTTGGTGATAACTTTGCGTTGGTTTTAGTTCTTTTCGTCCTTTTAGTTATTGTCGGTTGTGATTGTGATTAATTTTTTATGTTTAGGGGCAGCTTATAAAGCTGCCCTTTTCGACTTGTATAAAGCAAGAGAAAATGGGGATTCGTTATGAACTGGTTATTTTGATGAACTGCAAAATGAGAGGAACCCCCTGCACCGGAACATCACTTAGAATCAATACACCTGGTTGTAGCTTATATAAATTGGATGTCTGAAGAATCCCATTAATAAATAGGTTAACAATCGATACAGAGTTGGGATCGAGTATACCAGACGTACTAAATTGAATAACAGCATCGCTATTTGTATATACGTTTTTCATGCCGTCAGAAATTGCCGTATATTGGAATATCTCCGTTTGTAGTAAACCAGGAGTACAGGGGCAAGGAGGACAAGTAGGACATGGCTGTCCCGGATAAACGTCTGGACAACCTAACGGAGGGATTATAAGATAACCCGGGCTTCTCGCACTTACGTTATTCATCCTATTTTGTTGTTTGGCCAAATAGTATCTCATTCTAAATCTCCTTTCTTGGAGATAACCATAGAAATACTTATCATGTGAAAAGAATTGAATTATTGATATAGTAAGCAAGTAAACCCCTGGATAAATTATCGGCTCGGGGTTTACTCTTTTGATTCTCTTTAGTTGACAACAAATTCTACAGTTACAGGTGTACCTCCATTTTCAGCATCTCCGTCTGGAATAGTGATAGTAGTTGTTGTGACTGTCGAGGTATTTCCTTGTTGTAGAACTCCGTTAATGTAGAGATTGTAATAAGCAAACGTGCTGGGAAATGCAGTGGCTGCTGTTCCTGCATCATTGTTAAAAGCGGTTGCTGCAATAGCAAATGTTGCACCAGTGCCTGTCCCGGTTCCCATCGTTGAATTAAATCTCACTGAGGTGATAAAGGGTTTAATAATCGGCATGTAAAACACCTCCCTATATTGTAAATATAAGGAATATCCTTACCTTTTAGTAAATGAATCGATTCTTACTTATGTAACGGACATATATCTTAAGAGATCCGTATATTTTAGCTAACAAACCCTAGTCAAAAAACCATTGATCAGTGGCTTTTCCCTGCATCTCCTTCGTTCCAGCTTGAATCATTTGAAAAAATCCTAGTGTGTTAGATAACACCTTAGATGGAGAGGATAACTATCGTTACTCTTGAAAAAATCTTCAAGGAGGGAACGAATTGGGGAAATATCGCTGTTATTACTGTGAAAATGAAACCGACAGCGTCCGCCAAATCACGTTTTTCCAAGGTAAGCAGGATCGCGATGAGCTATTATGCGATACCTGTCATGCTGATTGGATTGAATCCCTGAAGAGTGAGCCATAGCTAGGGTAACGCTTGCAACTCCCACCCTTGGTGAATGTTCTAAGGGTGGGTCTTTTTTTGTCCCATCTTCCCACGTTATACTTCTTGAAAAAGGACGTATTCAAAATGGAAAAATCGTTTTACTACGCAGTGACTTGGTCAGAGGTCAGCTATCTGAAAGATGCTCTGCAAGCAATGGAGATTCCGTTTGCCATTTAGCAAAACAGCGAGCCCCTACAACTCGAATAAGCCATGTTGCTTTTGTGTTACGGTAGGATAAATATAGCTTTCTGAATTCCAGCTAGAGAGATGTGTACAACCCTAAGTTTGTGAGAATTTTGTGAGAACCATTTGATATTCTGAATAAGCCCATTGTAAGTCTTCATCTTATTACCCGCTGATGGAACGCCGTGTGCGATGAAAGTCGCCCGCACGGTGTAGGCTCGTTATAAAACCATAAAGAGAAATAGGGATAAGACGAGAATAGCGAACCAAAAGCAAACATCACCATTTATTATGCTTATGAAAATGGTACATCTCACGAGATGAGTCCAACTGGATTGGGACTTAATTTAAATGCAATCTTTACAGACGGATATGGAGGCGCAGTAACCTATTCAAACCCGACTAGTAGCAATCCTGAAGTAGCAACAGTAACCATTGTTAGTGGTATTTTGTCTGTAGTTAAAGTGAGTAGTGGCAGCACTACAGTTACATTTGATGTTGCGGATAGTCATGGTGTAAAAATGACCATCACCTATTACCTACGTGGCTAACGTGCCGCTATACCCCACCTTTATGGTGGGGTATTTTTTTCTCTCGGACAAAGGTTGTTCCTGGAGCGGAAAGTGGTCGGACATGGAGCATCCTGCCTGTTAGATTCCTGACGTATTGTCAGTCTACGACAGTATTTTCGATGAACAATACTCCCTTCTCGCTTTCTTCCTCAATAGGTGGGATTACACATTAAGGTGTATATTATTGAAAAAGCAGCTTATCATGACGAAATCTTTCGTTATTTTGATGCTTACTATGGCAGCTGTAGTGAATGCACAATCCCCTAGTAGTCCCAGTGAGCAAGCGAAAATGACTTTTACTCCAAACGCTAAACCAACTGGCTTTTCGGAGAGCTCATGAACGAATGAAAAAACTCCCCCACCATTTTACTAATCGGGTGAGGGAGCAGCGTTCGTTTAGATTTATTACTTCTTATCATCCATGCGCAATACAGCCATAAATGCTTCTTGTGGTACCTCTACGGAACCAACGGACTTCATGCGCTTCTTACCTTCTTTTTGCTTTTCAAGCAGCTTGCGTTTACGTGAGATATCCCCACCGTAACATTTAGCAAGCACGTTTTTACGCAGAGCGCTGATCGTTTCGCGAGCGACAACCTTTTGCCCGATCGTTGCTTGGATTGGCACTTCAAATTGCTGGCGAGGAATCAGTTCCTTCAGCTTTTCGCAAATGACCTTACCACGCGCATACGCGGTATCCTTGTGAACGATAAAGGACAGGGCATCCACCATTTCGCTGTTCAGGAGAATGTCCATTTTTACCAGCTTGGATGGTTTGTAACCAGCCAGCTCGTAGTCAAAGGAAGCATAGCCTCGCGTACCCGATTTCAGCAGGTCAAAAAAGTCATAAACAATCTCTGAGAGCGGCATGTCGTATTTCAGCTGTACACGATTCTCTCCCAGATACTGCATGTCGAGGAAGTCACCACGCTTGCCCTGACAGAGCTGCATGACGTCACCTACATATTCTTTTGGCACCATAATGGTAGAGAGAACATACGGCTCCTCGATCGTTTCGATCTTTTGTGCTTCTGGCATTTTGGACGGGTTGTCGATCTCAAACACTTCACCGTTCGTCCGCGTGATGCGGTAAATAACGCTTGGCGCTGTTGTAATCAGGTTGATATTGAATTCGCGCTCGATCCGTTCCTGGATGATCTCCATGTGCAAAAGGCCGAGGAATCCACAACGGAAACCGAAGCCCAAAGCTTGAGAGGTTTCCGGCTCAAACTGCAGGGACGCATCGTTTAGCTGCAGCTTTTCCAGCGCTTCACGCAGATCATTGTATTCATTGGTCTCAATCGGATACAATCCGCAGAAAACCATCGGGTTGATCTTGCGGTAGCCCGGGAGCGGTTCAGCAGCAGGACGGCTTGCATCCGTGATCGTATCACCGACACTCGTATCCCCTACTGTTTTGATCGAGGCAGCTACATAGCCTACATCCCCAACTGTCAATTCTTCCACTTGTGTTTGGCGTGGCATCGAAGTACCGATTTCGGTAACTTCAAACGACTTGCCGGTCGCCATCATTTTGATTTTCATGCCTTTTTTCAGCGTTCCATTAATGACACGAATGGAAGCGATAACGCCGCGGTAAGCATCAAAATACGAGTCAAAAATAAGCGCTTGCAGCGGTGCATCTGGATCGCCTTCTGGTGCTGGAACCTTTTGTACAACCGCTTCCAGCACTTCCTTGATTCCGATTCCTGCTTTCGCGGAGGTCAGTACTGCATCACTGGCATCCAGTCCGATAACATCCTCAACCTCTTGCTTGACGCGCTCAGGCTCTGCGCTCGGCAAATCGATCTTGTTGATGACCGGGATAATCTCCAGATTGCTGTCCAGCGCCAAATAAACGTTGGCCAACGTTTGTGCTTCGATCCCTTGTGCCGCATCCACAACCAGAATAGCTCCTTCACAGGCAGCCAAACTGCGTGATACTTCATACGTAAAGTCGACGTGACCAGGGGTGTCGATGAGGTGGAGAATATACTCCTCTCCATCATCTGCTTTATAGTTCAAACGCACGGCATTCAGTTTAATTGTAATCCCGCGCTCTTTTTCCAGCTCCATAGTATCCAGAAACTGGGCTTCCATCTCACGTGCAGTCAGCGCTCCGGTCAATTCCAAAATCCGGTCTGCCAGCGTTGACTTGCCATGGTCAATGTGGGCGATGATGGAAAAATTTCGAATCCTTTTTTGTCTTTCACGGCGATCCATGTGTTGTTCGTTCCCTCCCACGCGAATCCATACAAACGTTTCAGATTGCGTCTCGCAAAAAATACACTAACGGTAATTATAACAAACGGGGGAAACCGGAGCAACAAAAGAGAATTGGGCGTTTGACATGATTTTTTCTCGCCACCAATTATTCCCTATGCTAGAGTGAGGACATAGGGAGGTTTCGATATGGAGCAGGATTTTCAGAAGCAGTCTCATTGTCTAGGATGTCGTTTAGCCCATGCTGCCCAGCCTGTTCACATCGTTTTTGAAAATGAGTGGGTCACCTGCCTGCTAGATATCGAGCCTTTTAATGAAGGACATACGCTCATTCTACCGAAACACCATTATGAGGAATGGACAGACCTAGATCCACTCATGATGGAACAGATAACAAAAGCAGCTTCACTGCTATCGGAAGCACTCAAAAATGTGTACAAGCCAGCAGGCATTACCATTTGCCAAAATGGCGGCATCTTTAATGAGCTTGCCCATTTTCATATGCATGTCATTCCCCGATTCGATGGGGATGGCTTTACATGGGGTGAACCGCTACAGGCTCATGGGGCAGAAACTCGTTTGTCCAATACCCGCGCCCTGCTCATCCAAGCACTAAAGGAGGCTCGTTTCACTTGAATAGCACCTCGTTTCGGCTACATGCTTTAACGGAAAATGATATCCCTGCTCTGATCGCACTCTCGGACTCTGTTGGATGGGACTATGATGAGGCTGAGCTTCGTACCATTTTGTCTACTGGCAACGTTTTTGGACACAGAAACGAAGCCGATCAGCTCATTTCCTGCTCAGCCATTCTCGTCTATGAAGAACAACTGGCAACGATCGGGATGGTGATTGTACATGACTCATGCAGAGGGTATGGTTTAGGACGAGAGCTCATGCAGGCTTGCATGTCATCTGTCCCCAGTGACACGACCATCATGCTCGTTTCTACCCCAGCCGGGAAACCTTTGTATGAAAGCTTGGGATTTACGACAGCTGAGTCGATTCACAAATGCTTGAGCGATCGTTTTTCTCCCTCTGCTGGCTCCTGCGGACAGGACGAAAGCTATCCTGCCGTCCTCCCTATAGAGGTCGCAGATGTTGCGGACGTCATTGAGCTCGATCGACTTGCTGTAGGCAGCAGACGCTCCCACTTTGTTCAAGCACGGATGGAGCAAGCCGCTTCATGTCTCGTTGCCAAAGACGTTAGCGGTAAAACCGTAGGATATGGCATGGCAGTCCAAGGTCCAGTCAATCTCATCGTCGGTCCTCTCGTGGCTCCAGATTCCACCACGGCAATACGCCTACTTTGCCAATTAACCATAGGGCATACAGGGAAGATTCGCATCGATGTTCCGAATGGACAAGAGTCTTTCCTCGACTTTTTGCTGCAGAATGGTTTTACGAAAGTCTCTGAGCCTCCTGTCATGGTTGCAAATACGAATCGCTTACCCGATCGCAATGGAACCTATTTTGGCATAGCCGCCCAAATTTTTGGCTAAATCACTCGCCTTCGTGCATCAAAAAACGGACCCTCTACGAAAGGTCCGTTTTTCATTGATCAGCCATCATTCGTTTCTATCTGTTGCGAAGTTTCTCCAATATTTTCGGGGGAAACAGCTTTTTCATACTGCTTTGATATTCACTTCCATTACCTGGAATCTGAAAACCCGTTACGCGATACTTGTTCCCATTATAAGCAATTGAAAATACCATGGGCGAGCTGATCCCAGAGGAGGAATGCGCTTCTCCAAGAATCTTTACCCAGGCATACACCGTTCTATTCTCGGCATTTGGTGCGTCCACACCTAGCAATTCCACCTCTACTTTTCTGTCAAGGCCCAGCCATCCCAGTTTTTTTCCCTCTGCATTGAGAAATTCGTAGATGAGTGGCTCCACCAAGGTTCGATTCGCAGGTGAGATTCCCTCCTGCACTTGTACGAACACTTGACCCAAATGCTTTCCTTCTGATAAAGCCTGCAGCTTCCAAATACCCGGATCAGGTAGAGCAACCAGCATTGGAAAATGTCCCTTTGCATCAAATAGTGGATCCATGACTTGAAAGGTGCCTACTGGTACACTACTTCCTTCACTGCTATAAGCAACAATCTCTATCGTAGACGCTGTGGTCTCATCCAACAACCAGATGACTCGCTGCGCCTGCCCTTCATAAAAGCCTTTTTCGTCGGTAATGACCCGAACAGGCTTCTCTCCCAAATAAGTGAAGGACTGGTTTTGATAAGTGGACTTTGTAGGTGTCGATGGCTTCCACAGCACCGGGGTCTCCAATACGCCGCCTGGCAGCAAGCTGGGTACGGGATTCATCACTGTCCCTGGCTTCGCAGCTTGGTCATTTCCCACCTCTTTGGGCAAGGCTTGCCACATGATCAGACAGAGGATAACGGCTACAGCAGGTACCAAAAGCGGTCTCCAGCCTGCTTTTTTCCTGATTTTTTGGCGAACTCTCTCTTCCATAGCGGATGTAAACTGTACGTCCCGCATCTCCGTTTGATTCGCCCGCTCCTTTAACTGCTCGAGCCATTTGGTCTCGTCCACTCCCAGTCCCTCCCCTCTCCCATTCGCTTTTTGAGCTGCTGTCGCGCCCGAGTCAGCCTCGTCCTGACCGTACCTTCTGATACCGAAAGAACCTCGGCTACTTCGGCAATCGACAAATCGGCATAATAGTGCAAGGCGATTACCCTGCGATATGGTGGGGAAAGCTCCAGAACATGAGCGACTAATTGATCTCGTGCGACTTGGTCCAGCACAAGGTGCTCCGTCGACACCTCTCCGTCCTTTTTGATCCATGCGCTATACAGGAGGTTGCGGAATGTCCAGGAGCGTAAAAAACCTTTGCATTCATTCACCGCAATGCGATACACCCACGTATGGATACTGCTCTGTTGACGAAACCTCGGAAGATGCCGGTACACCTTCACGAATACATCCTGGGTGATATCTTCTGCCAGATTTTTATCCTTCACTAGAAAAGTAACAAGCCGCAGCACACGCGTCCCGTATTCCCGCATGATTTGCTCGAATGCAGCATCTAGCGTAGGCTGCAGTTTCTCCAAAGGAAGCGTCCTCCTTCACTTGCTTTCTATACTGGTTAGATGCGGCAGACATGATTTTGTTACAAGATCTAGTGATTTATTTTTTGGGCAAAAATAGTCCAGCGTGTCGCCGTCCCTGATGTGCCAGCCAGCTCAGCAAAAGGATAGCCTCCATACTGCCAGCGATCCATGTCATAGCCGTCTGTTGGCAAATCCCGATCTATTTGTTGGCTGCGTGGAACATTTTCAAAGCTATTGATTACCTGAAAGCCTTCTGATTCCAATAGAAGCGAAAGCTCTCCTGGCAAGAGTAATGCCAGCTGTCGTTCAACACGATAACGAGGCTGTTCGACTTGTTCCAAAAACGTCTCATAGGTGAGCGTGTAGCGAAACTGCTGCTCGGCAAGAGAAGTTTCTCCTTCTACCCGCTGGTAAACCATTCGATCTGGAAATACATATTTACGCTGCAAAAGCGACCATTTGTCTTTCAATGGCGGCAAAAGCAAATCAATCGCTACAATGCCATCCTCCGTTGTGTGCTCCCTGATTATTCCAAGCAATTGTCGCTGCTTTTCCCTACAGATAGCTTGCTGAAAAATCCCCTCCGGCAGCAAAATGTGGGAAAACGTCCGCCCCAAATTGAGCTCGTACATATCTTGTTCAATCAGCTGCAGCAGGTCTTCTTTTTTCTTCAACATCCGCCGCTTCTTTTTCTCCGCCAGCTCAAGCATTTCCGGGCTCCAGTCCACTCCGCATGCTGGCAGCTCATTTCGAGCGAGCTCGATGGCAATTCGTCCTGTTCCTACCCCGAGCTCTAGCACCGAGACTGGGCTTTTTTCGTTTTCCTGAAGAAGCCAGTCGCGATAAAAGGCAATCCCGGCCTTGCCCGCAAACTGATCATAGTAGGTTGCCTCAAGCCCGGCGTACTTCGTTTCAGAAAGTGGCTGATGACGCCCCTCACCTTCCATACCACAGGTCGTGCAAACAGACCCCGCCAAATGTGGAAAAGGCACCCCAGGAGGGACGCCATTTTTCGTATCACCCAGCCATTCATCATAGCGAAACTTACATACCGTGCAGCTATACACACTCATAATGCTTTGGACACCTCCTGCGGTGATTGCTTGATTCTAAAAGCTTCCGAAAAAAAGTACACATGCTTTTTTCCCGTAATCGGATGCGTTGTCACTTCGGTCTCCACACCGAATACATCACGGATTAACGGCGGATTCAAAATTTGCTCAGGAGTTCCACTTGCAAAGATCTCCCCATTTTTAATCACATACAAACGATCACAGTACATCGCAGCGATATTAAGATCATGCAAAGCAGACAAGACTGTGATCCCAAGCGCCTTTACTAAATCCATTACCTGCAGCTGATAGCGAACATCCAAATGATTAGTCGGTTCGTCCAGAACGAGAAATTTGGCCTGCTGCACGAGCGCACGGGCAATCAGTACACGCTGCTTTTCTCCCCCTGACAAGCTAAAAAAGCTGCGATTTGCATAGGCTTCCATGCCTACACGCACAAGCGCTTCCTCGCAAATGTCGTGGTCTGCTTCTGTGTCCTGCTGAAACAGCCGCTTGTGAGGTGCGCGCCCCATTAAGACAATTTCCATCACTGTAAAATCAAATTCGATCGAGGACTCCTGACGGACAACAGCCATGCGCTGGGCATTTTCCTTGGCAGACAGCTTATACACATCGTCTCCGTCCAGCGAAATCCAGCCTGCTTGAGGCTTCATTGTACGATAGATGCTTTTTAGCAGCGTGGATTTCCCACTGCCATTTGGCCCGATCAGTCCGACAAACTCACCAGCTGCGACCTCAAGCCCCACGTTGGACAAGATCGTTTTCTTCTCCAGATTGACTGATATGTTATCCGCAACCAGCTTCATCGTCCGCTACCTCCAAAGGAATATGAATTGCGCAGCATCAACCAGATAAAAAACGGTCCGCCACATAGAGCCGTAATGATCCCAATCGGCAGCTCTTCTGGAGCAAAGGCTAGCCGCGCAATGGAGTCAGCCCAAATCAGAAAGATCGCTCCAAATAGGGCACTGACAGGCAGGACACGGCGATGATCCGACCCGACAACGACTCGCACGATATGCGGCATCATCAGCCCCACGAATCCGATGGCTCCACTGATCGCGACGATCACCCCAGTCAGCAAAGCTGTGATCATCAAGAGCTGCTTGCGGAATTGGACTGTATTGACACCGAGCGTTCCTGCAGACTCTTCCCCCATCAGCATCGCATTGAGCGAACGATATTGCGCCATCAATACAAACAGGCAAATCAGCACGACTAACGTGGGAATTGTGAGGTATTCCCATTTTCCTCCCGCCAGGCTACCACTCATCCAGAACAGAACGGACCGAATACCATGCTCATTCGGCGCGGAAAAGATGATTAGGCTGGTAACTGCTGACAAAATTGCCGAGATCGCGATCCCCGACATAAGCAAACGTACCGTCGAGTTTTGTCCACCAATCCGCGATAGTGAAAAGATCAACAGGATAGACAAAAGCGCACCTGCAAAGGCACCAAGTGACAGGGCGAATTGCCCAAACATGCTGAAGGCTCCGAAGAGAATAACCAGTGTGGCACCAACCGAAGCACCCGAAGAAACTCCCAGTATGTACGGGTCTGCTAGTGAGTTTCGTACAAGAGACTGAATAGCTACACCTACTACCGAAAGGCCTGCTCCTACAATTGCCCCTAGCAGCACTCTTGGAAAACGAATATCCCAGATGATCGTCTCCTCACCCTTTGACCAATCAACGGGAATCCACTGACCCATTCCTGGAATTTGCGACAAGGCAATTTTCCATACCGTCGCGGGCTTGATATCTACAGAGCCCAAGGTGACAGCGATCGTGATGGAAAGCACCAGCCCGACTAGCAGGCTGATGATAATGAGAGGCATTTTGATCCGATGCAGAGTCATTCCCTCCTCTAGTAGACTTTTTTATTTAAATTTATCCGGGTAGAGCCCTTCTGCTAGGATTTTCAGTGCAATTGGTGCGCGAACACCCTCTGACGCTGCGGAAAGTGGCAAGACGATCAATCTCTTATTCTGAATGGCTGGAATATCTGCCAGCTCTCGCTTCGTCAGCAAAAGGTTCTTTTTCTGATCTACCGTTTTGTCCCCGTAGTCCACTACTACAATCACGTCAGGCTTGCGATTGACAACCTCTTCCCAGCTGACTTCTGCCCAACCCTTTTGAATATCATCAAATACGTTTTTACCGCCTGCCATTTTAATTAGGGATGTCATGTAATTGTTCGCTGCTGTAAAGGGGTTATCTTCCCCGCTGTCATACACAAAAACCTGCAGCGGCTTGTCCACAGAGCCGATTTTACTCACGGTTTGATCCATTTCCTGCTTCATTTTTCCAATCAATTCATTGGCTTTATCCTCAACTCGGAAAATCTTCCCGATGTTTTGAATATCTGCAAAGACATCTACTACAGTTGGGCCTGGCTTATTGGATGACTCTTGCAGGTACGATTTGATTCCTGCCTTGTCCAAATCCTCCATAGAACCTACTCCTTTATCACCAAAACCACTCTTCCAGCCTGAGTAGACAAAGTCGGGGTTTGCTGCCATCAGCACTTCTTTGTTCGGATATTTATCGGCCAACACTGGTACCTTGTCGTACGCTTCCTTGAGCTCAGGCAAAATCTGATCGTCCAAATATGCTGTTCCTACCATTTTATCTGCAAGGCCAAGTGCAAGCATGATTTCCGTCACGTGTTGGTTTAAGGTGACCGCACGCTTTGGCGCTTCTGGATAGGTCATTTCAATGCCGTTTGTCGTGATCGTGACAGGCTTATTGTCTACAGGCTGCTCAATCGTCGTTTCCGTTTTAGCAGCCTGCTCTGTTCCCGTTTGCGACCCAGTCGTGCTTGTTGCAGCAGAACCGCAAGCCGACACAATGAGTACCAGTGCCATTACTGCCCCAATCCAAAATCCTTGTAAAACTCTTTTCATGTTTACATAACCCCTCTTCATGGATTCGAGATGATGATCAATTTGTGCAAATCGTAATCATTACGTTTTATTCGCTTTTATCACTATACGCGTACGTTACTGCTTTTGCAATTCTTTTCTCCTGCCCCCTTTTCCGCACAAAAAAGCACCCCCCTGTTTTCAATCGGGAGGTGCATGACAAACGTGGACATAGTAATAGATCTGGCTTTTTGGTGCCTGGTTCTAGACTTATGCCTAAATTCCACATCTGCCCCATCCTCGTGGGTCGATTGTATATGATTTCATGGCAGGTCTCCTGGCTTACGAATCGTCGCACTCTAGCCTCCTTCCCATTCCTCTCTATCGGAACAGTGGGTCTTGGCTAGGTACTCCTCGTTACAGTGGCGGGACCGCGCCGGTTTTTCACCGGTCTTCCCTATTAAGCTGAGGGGACGTTTGAGATACGCCCAGTCAGCACCATGAAATGCTTATGAAGTTGTTTATTTCGCGCAATTTAACCGATTACAGTCAATTTTTTCGGGAAGCTCGACAATACTTCTACCCCTGTCTCGGTTACGACCACATCATCCTCGATACGGACGCCGCCTACGCCTGGCAAATAAATTCCTGGCTCGATAGTGAAAACCATCCCTGGGCGAAGTACCTCCTCATTTTGCTCATGTACAGAAGGATACTCATGGACATCCATGCCTAGTCCATGTCCCAGACGGTGAATGAAGTACTCCCCATAGCCTTTTGCCGCGATGACATTGCGTGCGGTTTTGTCGATATGCGCAAAGGTTACGCCCGGACGAACTTCGGCAATCGCTGCTTCGTTTGCTGCCAATACTGTTTCGTAAATTTCGCGAAGCTGTTCGCTAATTTCACCAACTGCGAAAGTACGGGTAATATCAGAGACGTACCCGTCTGCTTCTACGCCGATATCAAACAGAAGCAGATCCCCTGCTTGAACCTCACGCGTTCCTGGATTTCCATGTGGCAAAGCAGATTTTTCCCCAGCCAAAACCATCGTGGAGAAGGAAGGACCCTCTGCTCCTACACGCTTCATTTGGTATTCCAGATCAGCTACGATTTCCATTTCGGTCATGCCGATCTTCACGGTTTTCAGTGTCTCTGTCAATGCCTTTTCAATCAGCACAACAGCGTGCTTCAGACGTGCCACTTCGTCAGAGGATTTGATCAAACGCATTTCGCGAAGCGGCTCTTCCACGTCTACAAAGCTAGTAGCAGAGACCACTTGCCCCATCGCTTCAAATCGCTCGACTGTCATATGACTTTTTTCGATTCCGAGCTTAGTCAAACCGCTTGGAAGTTTTTGTTTCAATACTTCGTACGGATTTTGCGTATCTGTATGTGTGTAGATGTTTTGGACGGATGAAGCCTCCGACGCTGCCTGACGATCAAGTGCAGGTACGATCAAGGATGGCTCGCCCTGAGCAGGAATGACCAAGCCCAAAAAGCGCTCATGTGGATCTGTAAAAAAGCCTGTCAAATAATATACATGCTTGGGAGAGGTGATGAGCACCGCGTCCAGCTCTTGCTTCGTCAAAAAATCATGCAGCTTTGAAATGCGCTCTTGGTATACCATTGTCACCTTACTTCACCCTGCTTTCGCCTAATATTCTATTGCGAGAATAACATTTCCTCATAAAAAAAAGAAGAGTTCTCTTAAAAATTTTGCCATGTAATGGATAACATATGAAAGAGGTGAATATGATCTGTGGAACAAGTTATGGTACAGCTAAAAAATGGTCAGCTTACATGTACTCTCTCAGGCAAAGGCACCCCTGTTTTATGTATTCATGCCCCCTGCATCGGCTCTATGAATTTTAGCTATCAGGATGCTCTCTCTGATGCTTACCAGCTCATCGTGCCAGACTTGCCCGGACATGGATCGAGCTCTTTATTTGGAGGGCGTTTTTCCATTGGCGAGCTTGCTGACTATTTGCATCAGCTCATTCAGGAGCTGAATATTACGCAACCTTACATTCTGGGCTATTCCCAGGGAGCATCTATCGCCTTGGAATACTGTCTCCGTTATCCTGAGAAAGTAAAAGGAGTCATTTTGGTCAGTGCGTTTTCTGAAGTAAAGGATCTCTATTTGCACGGTCGGTTTTTCATGGCACAAACGATGTCCTGGCTACACGGTATTCCACTTCTTGCCCGCTCTATTGCATCCTCTCATGTAACTGATCCTGCTATGCAGGCCAAATGGGTCGAGCATGCCAGTCGAACAGATGCCCGAAGTCTTGCCTCTCTTTATGCAGCTGGTCATCGCTATCGCTGTACGGATCGGTTGGACGAGCTACACATGCCCGCTTTACTCGTATACGGCAAAGAAGACAGACAGATGCAGCCGTACGCTCTGCTGTTAAAAAAGCAGCTGGCTCAGGCCGAGCTGCTGTACATCCCTCATGTTCAACATCAAGTCATTACTCGCGCCGCACCTGCCTTTAACCAGCTGTGTCGCGATTTCATGCAATAAACGCAAAAAAGACGGGAGAGCCGATGCTCTTCTGTCTTTTTACGTTCCTCTTTAGTTTTTCATTCGCGGGTCGAGCGCATCGCGCAAGCCATCTCCGATCAGGTTAAAACCGAGCACCGTCAACATAATCGAGAGACCTGGAAAAATAACGGTCCATGGTGCTTTTTGAATGTATTGACGTGAATCAGAGAGCATTTTTCCCCACTCCGGTTCGGGAGCTTGTGCACCTAAGCCCAAAAATCCAAGCGCAGCCGCCTCAATAATCGCTGTCGCAATCCCCATCGTACCGGTAACGATGATCGGAGCCAAGCTATTCGGCAAAATGTGCTGCATTAGGATGCGCGAATCTTTCATCCCGATCGCACGTGCTGCCATTACGAACTCTTCTTCTTTCAAACTGAGTACGCGCGATCGAACTAACCGCCCAAAAGTTGGGATGTTAATAATCGCAATGGCCAGCAGCGCATTTTGCAGGGAAGGGCCCAGGATGGCAACGATCGCAATAGCCAAGAGAATACTCGGGAACGCCAGCATAATGTCAAAAACTCGTGAAATGATCATGTCGATCCATCTGCCATAATAACCCGCCAAAAGCCCAAGGATCGTCCCTGCTACTACTGATCCAATGACCGAAAAGGTTCCCACCCACAGCGAAATTCTCGCCCCGTATACAACACGGCTCAGTACATCACGCCCATTGTAGTCGGTACCAAACCAATGCTCTTCTGAAGGTGGCTTGTTTTTCATCACCAGCTCGCCTTGATCGTACGGATAGGGAGCTATCATCGGTGCAAATAGAGCAATTGCGACGAAAAAGATGATGATCGCAAGTCCAACCATCGCTAATTTGTTTTTTCGCAGCGTTCTCCATGCTTCCCGCCAAGGAGAGATTACTTGTTCATCTTTTACTTGTAAAGGCAAGGTCTGTACTTGAGTTTCTGCCATGTCTCCTCCACCTCCTTAGCGGTATTTGATGCGCGGATCTACATAGGCATACAACAGGTCCACTAACAGATTGATCAAAACAAAGATGGTAGCGATTACGAGAATACCAGATTGAATCACGGGATAATCACGATTCCCGATCGCCGTAAAAATGTATCGTCCAACGCCAGGCCATCCGAAGATCGTTTCCGTCAACACGGCCCCGCCAAGCAGTAAGCCCGTCTGCAAGCCGATCACAGTCAGCACAGGAATCATGGCATTTTTCAAGGCATGCTTGTACACCACCCAAAACTGGGCCAAGCCTTTTGCACGTGCCGTACGTACATAGTCAGCACGCATCACTTCGAGCATGCTGGAACGGGTAATCCTCGCAATGATCGCCATCGGGATTGTACCAAGAGCAATTCCAGGTAAAATCAAGTGCTTGATTACTTCCCACAGCTGATCCCATTGCCCTGCGATTATCGTATCCAGTATATAAAACTGCGTAATTGCCTCTATGGGATTACGCGAATTGTCACGACCAACTGATGGCAGCCATTTGAGTTCTTGGGCAAAAAACCATTGCTCCATCAGACCCAGCCAGAAAATTGGCATGGATACACCGATCAAGGCGATCAACATCGCACAGTAGTCAAACCAGGAGTTTTGTTTCCAAGCGGACAATATCCCCGCATTCACTCCAATTATTACAGCGAATAACATACTGACAATCGTCAGTTCTGTGGTTGCCGCCAAATAAGGACCGATTTCCTGTGTAATACTTGCACCCGAGTGCAGTGACACTCCCAAATCGCCAGTGATAATTTGCTTCAGATAGTCAAAATATTGGATGTACCATGGATTGTTCAAGCCTAGTACTTCTCGTAAGTCTTCAATAGCCTTGGGACTTGCTTTTTCTCCCAAAATCGTCAGGGCCGGATCGCCTGGAATAGCACGGATGATGGAAAATACGACGATGGACATGCCCAGTAGAACGGGGATGAGCATAAGAACTCTTCGGATGCTGTAAGATAGCAATGCCATCTCCTCGCTTTCCTTGCAAAAAAATAAGTGCTGGGGTGAAAAAGAAAGGGTAAGAAGAGGGTGTTTCTCCTCTTACCCTATAAATGTGCTGGCCCTACTTCTCAGCTTTTACTTCAGATCAACTTTTTCCAAGCTCTCCGATCCTTTTGGATGCGGCTTGTAGTCGATGATGTTTGCTCTGGCAGCCAGAGCTGGTGTGGAGTGAGCCAGAGGTACCATTGGCACATCTTTGAAGATGATTTCCTGAACTTGATAGTACAGTTTTTCGCGCTCTTCTTTTGTGGTTGCAGATTGAGCAGCCATCAGCAGCTTGTGCGCATCTTCGTTTGCCCAGCGTGTACGGTTGTTACCGCCGATATTGTTTTTATCGAGCAAGGTTGCGAGGAAGTTGTCTGGGTCTCCGTTGTCACCAGTCCAGCCAAGCATGAACATTTCTTGCTCACCTTTTTTGGTTTTTTCAAGGTAAGTAGCCCATTCCATCGTAACGATTTCGGCTTCTACGCCGATTTTTTTCAAGTCTTGCTGGATCGCTTCGGCAATTTTCACACCGTCTGGCATGTATGGGCGAGCTACAGGCATAGCCCAGAACTTGATTTTGAAGCCATTAGGGAAGCCTGCATCACTCAGCAATTGTTTTGCCTTGTCGATGCTGAATTCACGATCTTTGATTTCGTTGTTGTGACCCCAAATAGAAGGCGGCATTGGGTTCACTGCTGGTTGACCCAGACCTGCGAAGAATGCTTCGATGATTGCCGGTTTGTTAATCGCGTAGGCAAGTGCCTCACGTACCTTTGGATTGTCGAGTGGCTTCTTCTCAACGTTGAAGCCGACAAAGCCGAGGTTCATGGAAGGACGCAAAATCAGTTGGAGCTCACTGTTGTCTTTTACGGTTTGAGCATCATCCGGGTTCAGACCGTCCATCATGTCGATTTCGCCGGAAGTAAGAGCTGTCAAACGAGCCGTGTTCTCAGGAATCACTTTGAATACGAGCTTATCCAGTTTCGGGAAGCCAGCATTCCAGTAATCGGGGTTCTTTTCCAATGTAATGGTGTCGTTACGCTTCCACTCTACGAACTTGAATGGGCCAGTTCCAACTGGCTTTTCATTGAATTTCTCTGGACCCGCTTCTTGTACTGCTTTTGGAGAAGCAATCGCGAAGCAAGACATGCCCAGGTTTTGGATAAATGGTGCCAGTGGACGGTTCAACGTAAATTTCACGGTTTGTGCGTCCACAGCTTCAACGGATTTGATTACATGAGTCTCGTCGCCCTTGTATCCGCCGAACATATCGTTGTAGTACTCAAAGCCTTCCTTGTTATGTTGTGGATGGCTCTTGTCGCTCCAACGCTCAAAGTTCCATTTTACTGCTTCCGCATTGAAATCCGTTCCATCGTGGAATTTGACTCCGCTACGCAAATGGAAGGTATACGTCAAACCGTCTGGAGCGATTTCCCATTTCTCAGCAAGGGATGGTACGACTTCAGTCGTTTCCTCGGCATAACCAACTAGTGTATCGAATACGTTTTCCGTTACCTTGAAGGATTCGCCATCCGTCTGTGCAATCGGGTCAAGTCCAACCGTATCGCCGCCGCGGCCAATGATCAGCTGCTTAGGACCAGCTTTTGCCGGTTCCGCAGCTGGCGTCGTTGCCGGCGCTTCTGTCTTTGGTTGTTCTGCCGGTGCCTGTGTTGTTGTTTGAGCTCCACCGCAACCAGCAAGCAGCATGGACAATGCCAACAGACTGGTCATAGCTCCGGAGAGTACTCTCTTCTTCATGAAATAACCCCCTCTTCTAAAATGACAGCAAGTACCATATGGTAGATAGAGTAGAATCTCTCGCGCATCCCCCCTTTAAAGCGCTTCTACACAAACGACGATGAACGCAAGCTATGACTTGTATAAATGACAGGCAACAAAATGTCCGTCTCCCACGTCTTGGAAAACAGGGCGAACATTTCGGCATTCGTCGGTCACATGCGGACAACGCGTATGAAAGGTACATCCACTTGGAGGATTGGCTGGACTCGGAACATCGCCTTGGAGGATGACCCTCTCTCTTGCAGCGTCCGGGTCTGGAGTGGGCACGGCTGACAGCAATGCCTGTGTATAAGGGTGGAGCGGATTGCTGTAGAGCTGGCCGCTTGTGCTAAGCTCAACGATTCGCCCTAAATACATCACACCGACACGATCGCTAATGTGACGCACTACACTCAAATCATGAGCGATGAACAGGTAGGTAAGACCCAAATCGCGCTGCAGATCCTGCATCAGGTTCAGCACCTGTGACTGGATCGAGACATCTAGGGCTGAGACTGGTTCGTCAGCCACAATCAGCTTTGGATTTAACATGAGGGCACGTGCAATTCCGATACGCTGCCTCTGGCCTCCGCTGAATTGGTGAGGATAGCGCCTGGCATGATAGCTGCTTAGCCCAACGACCTCTAGCATTTCCTGCACCCTTTTTTTGCGCTCCGCGGCTGTTCCGATATTATGTACGATAAGTGGCTCTTCCAGAATTTTCTCAACATTGTGACGAGGGTTAAGAGAGGCGAACGGATCTTGGAAAACGATCTGCATGTCTCGACGCATTTTGCGCATATCATCCGCCGAGAGAGACATGACATTGACACCGTCAAAGGTAATCTCCCCTTCTGTCGGTTCGATCAATCTCAGCAAGGAGCGTCCTGTCGTTGATTTTCCGCAACCGCTTTCGCCAACCAGCCCCAATGTTTCTCCCCGCCGTACGGTAAACGACACATCGTCAACCGCCTTTACCAAACCTACTTCTCCCCCAAGAACACCGCCTGTGATGGGATAGTATTTTTTTAAGTTTTTGACAACAAGAAGTTCTTCAGTCACCTGCATGCTCCTCTCGGGTTATTCGCCCAGCCAGCATCGGGATCGATGATTTTCCCCGACGACCTTCAGCTCAGGCATCTCTTGGCGGCATTTGTCTGTCACCTGTTCACACCTGGGCGCAAATCGGCAACCAACGGTAAGCGAGCCCGGAATAGGCACATTTCCCGGAATGGAATACAGGCGTTCCTGTGATTCTTCCAGTCTCGGAAGCGAGTGAAGCAGACCGATTGTGTACGGATGTTTCGGACTTTTCAAAATACTCCGAACGTCACCTTCTTCAATCACATTACCTGCATACATAACCACAACACGGTGGCACATTTCCGCAACGACACCAAGATCATGCGTAATCAATAATATGGCGGTATCCGCTTCCCGATTGAGCTGTCGCATCAAGTCAAGAATTTGCGCCTGAATCGTCACATCCAGTGCAGTTGTAGGCTCGTCCGCAATCAACAGCTCAGGATTACAGGCCATCGCCATGGCGATCATGACACGCTGACGCATCCCTCCAGAGAGCTGATGAGGATATTCATCCACGATTGCCTCTGCTCTTGGAATCCCAACCTTTCTCAGCATTTCAATGGCTCGCTGCTTCGCTTCCTTTTTGCCAGCCTTCGTATGTAATCGGACGGATTCACCGATTTGATCGCCGATCGTAAAAACGGGATTGAGCGAAGTCATCGGCTCCTGAAAAATCATCGCGATTTCGTTACCGCGTATGGCTCGCATCCGCTTTTCATCTACGGAAACGAGGTCTTCCCCTTTGAACTTGATTGCCCCTCCGACAATTTTCCCAGGAGGGTTTGGCACCAATTTCATTACTGAGAGGGAGGTAACACTTTTTCCACAGCCGGACTCCCCTACAATACCAACTACTTCCCCTTTGTTTACCGTAATCGATACACCGTCAACGGCTGGAATTTGGCCGCGGTCCGTAAAAAAATGTGTCTGCAGGTTTTCAATTTGAAGGACAGGATGTGACACGTGGCTCACCTCTCACACCGAAATATGAAGTAAAAAAAGATCTATCAGTAGACATTATTACATTTATTCAATTTTTTGGCAACACAATAAATTCAAAAAATTATATTTTTGCCGACAATATTCTCGCTTGTTTCCATTAACGCTTTGCATAGGAAAAATGCCTTTCATAGCGTAATGGGGTCAAGCCATGCCTACGCCGTTCAATATTATCCAATTTTTGGAGAGGGAATGGCTCACACACAAAAAACCCGTCGGAACGGGTCTTTTGTCACTGAGGCTTTTTACATCCCATCTTTTTGCGCGTAAACAATCTCTACGGTTCAAAAAATCCGCCTATCCAATCGACAAACGTTTTCGCGCCGTCCTTGATACTGCCGCCAAGAGTCAAGCCCATCCGACTGACGTAGTTTACCATTTTGTTAGGGTCAGCCGTTTGCACCTGCTTGCCCATGACGGCAATCTCCATTTGTCCCTGCTCTACTTTTTTAATATAAAAGGTCTGCGCCGCCTCTTCTGGTATCCCGCTTACTTTGGATATGCCACGCTCAGCCGTTTGCAAGCCGATAACTACGCCGATAAGTAGAACCACCAGAAGTCCTGTCAGCCTTACTGTCACACTCATACCCGTCACCTCTTCGCCGGCTCTTCCGCTACCGGTTTTCCCACTTTTTCCGCTTGCAGATAATACGCGGCGAAGACATCTGCCAATGCTTCTGCCGTGTTCAGGCTTTCCTGCAACGTGTTTTCCGTTCCACCTATTTCCATTAACAGGCTTCCCGGAGATATGGACTGGTTATACTCGGCATGACCAGTTTTTGCTCCTTTTTCCATCACGCCACGCGAGAGATCCGGGTACATTTTCTCCATCAGCTTGTGCAGCTCGGTCGCAAACGCTTCATTTTTCTCATGATTCTTGTTCATTTTTCCGATGACAAACATCACTCTGGCGTAGCTTTTGCCCTTGATTGTAGCAGTGGTCCGATCTCTTGGTGCTGTATCGCGATGGAGATCAAAGAAATAGTGCAGCTCCCTGTTCTTTTCCGTTGCTGCTTTTAGCACCTTGAGAGATTGGGCGTAAGAAAGAGCGAAGTTCTGATTATTGTTCAAGAGCTGCTGATAAATGTCTTCTGTACTCACGTCAGCTCCAATGCCATTCTCATTCAATGCTTCTGCCAAACGCTTGCTAACTAGCGAAATGTTTTTCGTCGGGTGGTCAACAGAGCTTCCGACAGGCTTTGTCTCGCTGTACCAGGACTCTCTATTGTGAGAGTTATACACAAACACGATCTTCTTGTCACCAGTGCTTGGCTTCGCGATTGGTGCTGGCTTTTCTTCCGTCTGATCAGGAGTGTCTTGATCTGTCGGCTGCGAGACCGGAATAGACTGGGAAGCATCGATGACCTGCTTCGGATGCGGAGGGTACTCCACGTAAAAATCTGCAAGCGTGGCCCCTTTACCCGCTACAACATATCTTGCATCCTCCGTTGTCATCATCCCTGGCAGCTCTCTTCCTAAAAGACTCCGCAAATCACCAGGCTGAATGCTTGTTGCTAGTTGAAATAGAAAGCCTGACACGCTATTTGTCCGTCGATCCGAATTGACCTGTACGGTATCGGTCAATATGGGTATCTCTCTTCCCATCCAGTTGAGTATAGCCAGGCTTGAAACGTGCGCCGCTGCCTGTTGAATGGTAGAGGAGGCGATAATAAAGCGACTGCCCCCAAGTGAAAGTACCCCAGTTAATACAAATAGAATCGCTGTTATAAATGAAAGGACAACGAATTGGCGTTGAATTAGGGTCGCCATCTGTCTCACTCCTCTAGCTGAGCCATTGACCTTGCGTAGCGGGCTATTAGCCGTTCACGCTTGTCTATGCTTTAGCCTATGAGCGTCATAGAGACGATAGAACCCTTTTCTAGCTTTTCTCTTCCAACTCTAGCGGATTGATTTTTCCCTATTTAGTGTGTATACGATGCACTGTTTCCTTCGTCCACAGCCCTGTGCAGGGAGCGGTTTAGGCCTGTTGCAATCACATTGGCGACCCCTTCCATGAAGTCATCTACTTCTTTTGGCGTAACCACCAGATCTTGTCCAAGCGGCCTTAGCACCTCGTGAATCAATTGCCGCTTCTCTTCTTCTGGCAACGATCCTACTAAACCCATGAATGTCTTGCGTGACTCCATATCCGGCAGATCGTCTTCCGTGTAAGGCTCCTTGCGCTCAGGTAATGAACTGAGTGACAGCTTGTTGTAAGCTCGTTTACTCTCCACCATCGATTGACCAAAATGACCGAGCAAGTAGGTGATGGCGTCATTTACAATCGTTGAGGCAAAAACGACGGTTGGGACACCGATCGCAATCACCGGTATGCCAAGGGTCGACTGGTCTATTGCTTTGCGTTTGTTGCCCACTCCTGATCCAGGGTGGATTCCCGTATCCGATATTTGAATCGTTGTATTTACGCGGTGCAAGGCACGCGAGGCAAGCGCATCAATACAGATCACGAAATCGGGCTTGCTTTTTTCTACGACGCCGAAGACGATTTCACTCGTTTCTATGCCTGTAATCCCGAGTACCCCCGGCGATAGCGCACTGACATCTCGATAGCCTTCTCCCACCGTCTCTGGTGCGAGCATGTAGAGGTGCCTGGTGACCAGCAAATTTTCTACAACCATCGGTCCCAGAGCATCAGGCGTTACATTCCAGTTGCCCAGTCCTACCACCAAAGCCTTTTTATCCTCGGTGATCCCCAGCTGCTGCAAGAAATTCGCGAATTCAACCGAGAAGCGCTGAGCTACCTTTTCCTCAATGGCTGTATCATTGTCACGCAGCTTGGGTACCTCAATCGTCAGGTAGCGCCCTGGCATTTTGCCGATTTGTTTTGCTGCTTCTTCATTTTGTACATGAAGCCGCGTCACTTTTATATCTGCTTCCGTATCGTCTGCTTGCAGCCATACACCAGGAATATTGCTTTCATTTTGCTGCTGTGCGAGCTCATGTGCTTCCACCGCCAAATCGGTCCGAATCGAATATCCCGACAAATCAATGTTGTGTTCCATCTTGTATAGACTCACTCCTCCATTTTGTTCCTGCTACTAGCTTGCTTGAATCCCCCATTTTTATTCCGAATCCTTTCTTGCAAATGGGTTCTGTGCATGCTAGAATTACTTTGTTGTATGACTGTATGTCTATGGTCGTCTAAGGAGGTGACACACATGCCAAACATTAAATCCGCGATTAAACGCACCAAAACAATCGAAAAGCGCCGCGCACAACGTGCTTCTCAAAAGTCTGATCTGCGCACTTCCGTAAGAAGCTTTGAGAAAGCTGTTGCCGCTTCCGATGTAGCATTGGCTAAATCTACTCTTCTGGTGGCTGTGAAAAAGCTGGACAAGGCCGCTTCGAAAGGTCTCATTCATAAAAACGCAGCAAACCGTCAAAAGTCTCGTTTGATGAAAAAGCTTAACGTTCTGAGCGCTCCTGTAGCGTAAGAGACCAAGCGCAAAAAACCCCGTGAACATCATGTTCTTGGGGTTTTTTCCTTCTTGCATGAAAAAATGGTTTCTCCTCAGGCTTGTTGCCGCTCTGCATACGCCTGTGTAATGAACAGTTCCAAAGCTAGGCGCTTATCCACCTGCCCGGACTTCATCCGGAAATCATCCTCTGCCAGAATGCCAAGCAGTTTTTTCAATGAATTCTCCGAAAAATGTCTGGCTTGCTCCATCGCCTTTTTCACGGCATACGGATGCATTTTGATCATCCCAGCCATCTGCTGCTGCGAATAGCCACGAGGCGCCAACTGCTTGACATGGAGCAGCATGCGAAATTGTCTGGCCAAAAGCGCCAAGAGCTTGATCGGCTCCTCTCCTGTCTTCATGCAGTCGTACATCATCCTAAGTGCTCTATCCAATCGCCCGGAAGCTACCTGTTCAATCAGGGCGAATACGTCTTGCTCCAGTGTACGCGCACCAAGCATTTCTATAACCTCTTCTGTAATCGTCGCGCCCTCGCCAACGTATAAAGCCATTTTCTCAATTTCCTTATCCAGAAGACGCAGCTCGCCCCCCACACGCTCAACCAGCTTCATGGCTTGCTGACGGTCGATGGCTGCCTTATATTTGTCCGCCTGACGCTCAACCCAGCCATACAAATCCCCGTCCTTTAACAAGGGGAACGGTATCACCTTTGCTTTTTGCTGCAATGTCTTAACCAGCTTTTTACGCTCGTCCAGCTTGTCTGCCTCTGTATGTAAAATCAGCGTCGAATAGTCCGGGGGGTTTTGCAAATAGCTAAGTAAGGCATCAGGATCACTCTCTACCTTTGCTGGCGGCTTGCTGCCTGTTAAAAAGTAGGCTTGTCTGGCAATAATCAACCGGTGCTCCCCTAGAAACGGCAATGTCTCCGCATCCTGCAAAATATCTGCCAGTCCCGTTTCTGTACAGTCGTACACACTCAAGTTGAGATCACTAAACTCGGGAGCAATCATTTCCCTTTTAGCCAGAGCCATGAACTCTTCTGCGCGAAAGCTCTCTGGACCGTAGAGCACATAGATCGGCGAGTATTGATTTTGGCGAATTTCCCTGATGGCCGACAGTAGTGGCATGAGTAACTCTCTCCCTTTCCCTAACCTTACCTGCGTTATTATAGCACATGTTTCCCAGGTCGTTTGAAAAGAAAAAAACCGCTAGCCTCATCAGCAGCGGTTTCTCTATACATGGCACCTCTATGTAAACGTTCAGGGAAAAGCCCCGGGATTTCCTCCTCCCCAAACGGTAAGCAGGGGGTGCTTGATACTGTACAATACGCAAGAAGCCCCCGCTTGGTGCCAGTCTTTTCGAAAAAGCCGCGTTTGTCATGCAGATCGCGGTTTAATCGTTATCATCATCGTCATCGTCGTCATCATCTTTTTTGTCTTTTTTATCTTTATTCTTGTTGCTTTTACTCTTGTCCCCGTCGTTTTCCTTGTCGTCTTTAGCAGATGTCTTGTCTTCACGGTCCGGGTTATCTTTCAGCCCGATAGGAAATGCTGGTGGTTTTTCCTCTTGGCGCACAGGCGTTGGAGGTGCTTTAGGTTTGTTGTCGGTCGGTTTCACAATCGGTTTTGTGTCTTGTTTTTGCGTAACCTGATTTGCAGGTGGCTTCGAACTCTGCTTCTTCGCAGGCTGCTTGGCAGGCTTCTTCTCTTCCTCCGCATTAATGGATTGAGATGTATTAGTGCTTGGAGTTGGAGCAGGAGGCCCAATAAACGCAGTATTTTCCTCGATTGGCGGAGGGGCAATCATCGCGCCTTGATTTGAATCAGTGATTTCGTGATTCTTACCGTCACTACCTGTTAACAGCATCCCAATCATTAAGCAGGCTGCTGCTGCTGTGCTTCCGATACTGGCAAGCCAAACTTTTGTCCGCTTCCACTTTTTCGATGTAACCGGTGAAGACGACTTGTGCTTTACTTCCAGTGTGGGCAAGATTTCCTCATTTTGAATCAACTTGGCTGCTGGCATTGCTGCCGCTGATTCCAGTCTTGGCAGTATGGAATCTACAATACTGAATGAGGGTACGACAGGGGGTAGCTGTTCTAGCTGCTCTGAAACATTTTTCAAACGGTTGTACTTCAGCTGCAGATCAGAATCTTTTTGAAGGAGACTGTAAAGCATTTGCTTTTCTCCCGAAGACAGATCTCCATCCAGATCCCGTTGCATCCATTCCCAAATCTCATCATTGGTCATCAACCGATCCCCCCTTTCTGGTAGTCGTACAGTAGTTCCTGAAGCTGCTGTCTCGCCCGAAACAAATACGACTTTACCGTGTTAAGCGGCAAATCCAAAGCTTCCGCGATTTCCTGGTAGGATAAATCCTCCAGATAGCGGAGTACTACTACCATTCGATACTGTTTTGGCAGTCTTCCAATGGCTTCCTGAATGTCATTGGACAATCCAGTGAGAAGAATTTCATCCTCTACGTTGTTACGATCAGGAATAATCAACTCATGCTCGTCTATTGAGACCGTTTCCTTCTTCGCGCGAAATTTATCCATACAGACGTTACTCACAATTCGTTGGACCCACGTGGAAAATTTCGCCTTTTCCTGATAGGTGTCCAGTTTGCGATAGATACGAATGAGCACTTCCTGTGCTGCATCAAGCGCATCTTGTTCGTTCCCTAGAATATAATAAGCGCTGCGGTAAACGGAGGTCTCAATGGATCGAAGCAGTTCGACCAGCGCGTCGTGATCGCCTGACTGCGCCATCCTGATCAGCTCTGCTTCCTGCATATTCTCCTCTCCCCCCTACAGACGGTTCGCTCAATGAAAAGGTTGCAACCTCAATTTATGTATCTGTTAATTGCGTCTTCCAGCTCATGCCTGAAGTAGTAATGATTAGCGTAATTGCTCCTTGCTGATCAGTTCTGTACACTGTAGAACCCGCATTTTTCAATCTTGCTAAAACCTCTGGTGCCGGATGCCCATAGCGATTGTTTGCACCTGCCGAAATAATTGCGGCTTTTGGACGAGTAGCCGAAAGCAAGGCTTCCGTACTTGATGTCTTGCTGCCATGATGAGCTACCTTCAATACATCCACAGGGGGCAACCCGTTTTTCACCAGCCTCATTTCCCCATTACGTTCCACATCTCCGGTAAATAATACTGTTGTCTGGTAAGCTGTCAACTGTAACACAACTGATGCATCGTTACCAGCAAAAGCCCCAGTTTGTCCTGGATGAAGCCACTTCCACTCAATTCCCGGTGCATCTGACCACTTCTGCCCAGGTCTGCCTGTTACGATCGGAACATTTTTTTCACGAAAAAGCTGCAATACCTTCTCTTCGTGTGCTTGCGGCGAGCTTCCATTTACAATCACCTCGCCGATAGAAAAGCGCGGTACCAAGGCTGCAATGCCCCCAATGTGATCCATATCCCCATGGGTCATGACAACTCTGTCAATTTTCTCGATCCCTCGGGCCATCAAAAAGGGAAGGACGATATCCTCTCCCACTTCAAATGGGTCACGTTTTTCGCGCCATGGTTCACTCGCAGAGAACGAAATCGTTCCACCTGCATCAATTAAGTATACCTTCTGATTAGCAATTTCGACAACGATGGAATCTCCCTGACCAACATCCAGAAACGTGATTCGTACTTCATCTATGCCTGCAAAAGGTTGTCTCGCTGTTACTAATAGCGCAAAAAATACAGCGATGTAAAGGATTATGTCTTTTCGGCGATGAAGCCCCCTCTTCCACAAAATGGGTATCACAATCAAAAATATGGTGTACAAAAATAGCCACCACCAAGTTGGGTGGGGCCAATTGGTATAGGGAATTTCCAATTTTTGCAGATTGAATAGCTGTTGATGAACCCACTCTAAGAAAATACTCGACAGCTTTACTGGCCAAACGGCTAAAATCGGATGAGCCATGCCCAAAACAATCGCAATATAGCCAAGTGGAAGTACAATAATGGAAAGGAGCGGGGTCACCACAAGATTTACAAGCCAGGATAAGGGGGAAAACTGATGAAAGTGATAGATAAGAAACGGGAATGAAACTACCTGCGCAGTGAAAGTAACCGCTACTAGCGTACGGAGCCAGACCGGAATCCTGTCCCAAACCTGTATACTGTATGGCACGTAAATGATGAGACCGAGCGTCACCGCAAATGACAGTTGGAATCCGACATGCCATAGCTGATACGGATTACACAGCAGCATGACAATCAGTGCTCCTGCCCAAACTTCCTTTCCATCCAACCTTTTTCCTAGGACTTGGCACGCCAATCCCACTCCACCCATCAGTCCGGAGCGAACAGCGGAAGCGCTGGCTCCAACTAAAAGCACATAGGCGACAAGCATGATAATCGTGGTCACGAGCGCCGTTTTGCGCCTGACTCCCACTCGTTCCAGTGTCCACATAAACATGCTGCTGACGAGAGTTACGTGTAGCCCTGATATTGCCAAGACGTGGCTTAATCCCAGAAGTGAGTACATCTCGGAAAGCTCTGGCGTCACTTCCTGGCCAAGACCAAGCAGCAACGATTTCATATATCCTGCTATTTCAGGATCGGGAAAAAGCCGATCGATCCGATTTGCCCCATCATCTTGCCAGTCTTGAAAACGGGAGAAAACGGATTTTTGCTCTACATGTTCAATCGCGGAAAATTCAGCTTCTCCTGTCACCTGGACGCCTTGCCAGTAGAGATACCGCGCATAATCAAAAGCGTGAGGATTACGGGCAGCACTGGGTAGTGACAACTGGATTTTCGCCGTCAGATTACTCCCTCTTCTCCATTTTTCTATCAATCTGGCCTCATCGATGGTTGAAAGCTTCACGCGCAGCATTATTCGTTCGGAATGGTGAAGTCGCTCACCAGCACCATACGCAGCATAGCTCTCCTCCACATCTGCAAAAAATCGAGCCACATCCCCATCTCTCTTCACCGGTGAAGCTATTGTTGCTTGTATCCAAACAGCTTTATTGTCTACGGCAAGCCGACTCAGCTCAGAGCGATGGAGAAACTCGTACCCATCAAAATACAGACCTGCTAGAATGAGAATAAGCGTATAGAATGCGCACTGTTTTCGCAAAGGATTAGGGAAAAATCCAGCAAGAGCTGCGCTCAAGCCAGCTGTTGCCAGCAGCCAGGCAGGATGCAAATAAGCAGAAAGCAAGAAACCTGCCATCACCAAAACACTTGCGCCAAGTACTGTCACGTATTTTTACCCTCCGTCTCTTTGTCGAGCTTTTTTCATCAATAAGAGGGAGTATATCTCTTAAAATGCGGACAAAAATAGAAGAGAGACAATGACCCTTTTCCTTGGTGGGACAACGTTTTTGGTTGGATGGATAGGCATTTTTGTAGAGATTGCGCTGACTTGCGATACGTGATAGAGTTAGCAGGAGCAATCCAGTGAGAGGAAGAGTCATTTCATATGTGTGGAATCGTATCACTCTACAACAAACGGCAAGTACCCGTCGGGCAAGAAGCAATTAGTGCGATGACAGGTGTTATCCTGCACCGTGGTCCAGATGACGATGGTTTTCATCTCGAAGACAACATCGCCCTGGGCTTTCGCCGTTTAAGCATTATTGATGTGGAAGGCGGACACCAGCCGCTGTTCAATGAAACACGAGACATCTGGATTATTGGTAACGGAGAAATCTACAATTACAAAGAACTCCAACAATGGTTAAAAGATATCGGTCATGTTTTCCAAACCGATTCTGATATTGAAACCATTCTTCACCTTTATGAGGAAGTAGGCACTGAAGCACCGAAGCATTTGCGCGGTATGTTTGGATTTACAATCTACGATTCTCGCAAAAAGCGTATGTTCGGTGCCCGTGATCACTTTGGAATCAAACCCCTCTACTACGTAGAAACAGGGGATTCCATTGGGGTAGCCAGTGAAATCAAAAGTCTGTTGGAACTCCCAGGTTTGACACGTGAAGTCAATGAAAACGCCTTTTATCACTATTTGACCTTCCAATATGTACCTGACCCTGAGACCATGTATCGCGGAATTTATCGCATCCCTCCAGCACATTCCTTCATCATCGAGCATGACGAGATTAAGCTGGAACGATATTGGGATGTTGAGTTTAAACCGGACGAAAGCAAGCCGTTTTCCCATTTTGTAGAAGGAACACGCAATGTTTTGCTGGAGTCTATCGACAAGCATCGGATCAGTGAAGTATCCCGCGGGGCATTTCTCTCCAGCGGTGTTGATTCGAGCAGTATCGTCGCTATGCTGCGAACGTTTGAGCCTGTCAAGACCTTTTCTGTAGGTTCGGATATCCCAGGTTACAGCGAGCTTGATTACGCCAAACGGACTGCTGAGTTTTTAGGCACAGAGCACTTTGAGCGTGTCATTAGTGCCAAGCAGTACATGGATGAATTGCCGCGCCTGATCTGGCATCAGGATGAACCGGTTGCTGACCCATCTGCTATCTTGCTTTATTTCGTCGCCCAAATGGCGAGTGAGCACGTAACCGTGGTGCTTTCAGGCGAAGGTGCTGATGAATTCTTCGGCGGCTATAACATTTATCGAGAGCCTAGCTCGTTGAAAATGTTCTCCGGGATGCCGGCTTGGATGAGAAGCTCCATCGGCAATATAGCTCAGCTTCTTCCTGATCAGGTAAAAGGGAAAAACTTCCTGATTCGCGGATCAAAAACAGTCGAAGAACGCTTTTTCGGAAACGCACTGATTTTCAGTGAAGAGATGAAAAAACGCGTTGTAATGGAAGATATCGCACATTCTAGTTCATACGTCTCCCCTTTTACCATCACAGAGGAGATCTACAAACGCGCTTCGCAATATGATGATGTGACGAAAATGCAGTATCTGGACATTCATACTTGGCTTCGTGGAAATATCCTGATGAAAGCCGACAAAATGACAATGGCGAATTCATTGGAGCTGCGTGTGCCTTTCATCGATACGAAAGTTTTCGAGTTTGCCGCTACCATTCCAACGAAGTATAAAATCGCGAATGGCACCACCAAGCACGTACTCCGTGAAGCGATGAAAGATTTCTTGCCTCCGGAAATCAAGACGCGGAAAAAACTGGGCTTCCCGGTTCCGACACGCCATTGGCTGAAGAACGAGTTTTACAAATGGGCCAAAGAGATCATTTTTGAATCCAAAGTCGATCATCTGATCAATAAGGCTTATGTCCTTTATATGCTAGATGAACATCGCGAAGGAAATGCTGACTACAGCCGCAAAATCTGGACGGTTCTGGTCTTCATGCTGTGGCATCAAATCTTCATCGAGCAGCGCTATAACTTTGATCCGTATGTCAGTCCAAATGTAGACGTACGTCGCAAGAAAAATTCCTTGCAGCATATTGGCTAGGTCTTTCATCCTTCTCGAAGACTAGCAAAAATAGATTTGCAACCCCTCCCTTACTTTTCGTAGCATCGTGCTTAGAGAACGAATTTATACTCTCTATTACGATACGCGCGCAAGGCAAGGGAGGTTTTTTGTTATGCTGTTTGATTTGTGGGAACGTTATCGCAGGTACATATTACTTGCGGGTGCCATTTTCTTTCTTGGCAGCAGCGTCTGGCTCTATCAGACGGATCAAGGGAACGAAAAGGCTAGACTGCCATTGGAAGCTCCCGCTTACGCGAAAACCCATCTGCCTGCTGGAAGCGATGCACAGAGCGAGGAGTCACCGAAGCCTACTGAGTCCTCGGAACCAAAAAGCACCGAGCCTCCCCCTGCTCCCCTGTACGTAGACGTGAAGGGTGTCGTCAAGCAGCCTGGCATGTACCGCTTTGAAACAGGAATGAGAGTAGCAGACGCTATAGCAAAAGCTGGCGGCACTCTACCCGAGGCAGATCTCGACCAAATCAATTTGGCGCAGCCGCTGTCGGATGGCAGTGCCGTAATCATACCTGCCAAAGGCTCTTCGACAGCTCTTATTTCGGGACAACAGACAGTCGCCCTTCCACCTTATGGAGTAAGCTCAGGGTCTATGCATAGCCAGAGCAGTGGACAGGAACCTAGCATCAACGTGAACACGGCTACTGCAGAGGAGCTGACGACTCTTCCTGGCATTGGACAAGCGCGGGCAAAAGCCATCCTATCGTACCGTACTGAAAAAGGCGGATTCCGATCAGTCGAAGAGCTAAAAAATATCGAAGGCATCGGCGATAAAATGTTCGAACGCATAAAAGACCGCGTCCGCATTCAATAGATGACGAAATTGTTGGTCATGTTCCCTTCCTCCCCCTCATAGAATGGGGTAAGAATATTGGAGGGAGGTATGCCCATGGATAAAATTGGGTTTATTGGCACGGGCAGTATGGGCAGCATTTTGATCGAGTCATTGCTGTCTGCAAAAGCCCTGTCCCCCGGACACATTATTGTCAGCAACCGTACTCCCGCCAAAGCGGAGCAGCTTGCTCATCGGCATCCCGGACTTGTCGTTGCCAAAAACAACCTGGAGCTGGCCAAAGCCGCCAAAATCTTGCTGCTATGCGTCAAGCCAATGGAATATAGCGTGATGCTCGAGCAGATTTCCCCTGCGCTGACACCCGAGCACCTGTTGATTACGATCACCAGCCCTATTAAGCTAGAGCAATTGGAAGCATGGGTTCCCAGCGCTGTAGCGCGTGTTGTGCCCAGTATAACCAATGCCGCCCAAGGTGGCGTTTGCCTCTGCGAATTCGGTGTACGTATCCAAGATGAGCAGCGTCAGTTTATTCGCGCTTTATTCTCGCATATCAGCACCCCTATCGAGGTGACTGAGCCATTTCTCCGGGTAACCTCTGATATTGCCAGCTGCGGCCCTGCTTTTCTGAGCTACATCCTCCAGCAAATGATTCACGATGCCGTACAGGAAACAGGCATTTCTGAAGAAGCCGCTACTTACTTGACTACACAAATGGTTATTGGCATGGCTGAACTGCTACGAAAAGAAGCGTTTACCCTCCCTACTCTGCAAAAGCGTGTTTGCGTGCCGGGTGGTGTGACTGGAGAAGGGTTGATTCCTTTGCAAAATGGCATCCCCGGACTTTTCGCTGAAGTATTTAGACGTACGCAGGCCAAGTTCGCTGAGGATCAGGAAATGCTTGAGAGGTATTGGAGTAATCAGCCTAGCTAGCCTCGTTTGGGCTTTAGCTTCTGGGGTGAAGAGGAAAACGGAGAAAAAGCTCCGGCCTCTTGGAACACTTGCTGGGCGTATGAACTGTACGGCTACATTCCAAAAGCGGAACCGCGTCCAAAAGTGGCTGGCTCACGGAGTATTTCAGAGTTGGACGCTTAAAGACGTGTTCCGCTTTTTCCATTTCGCCTGGGTTGTGTTCCAAAGAGCCTCGCTTTTTCTCCGTTTTCCTCTCTCCAGCTCCTGGCCCTGCACTCGGAACTTTTAAAAGAAGGAAAGAATGAGGACAAGAAAAACTCTTGTTCAAGGTTGATATTGCGAATTCAAGATGCAGACCAATTTTGCAACCTTTTTGATCGCATAAAAAAAGTGGAGACCCGTCAGAACAGGCTCCACTTTTCCTACCTCGTTTTATTCACTTAACGAATGACGATGTTCACCAGCTTGCCTGGAACAGCGATCATTTTGACGATTGTTTTGCCTTCGATCAGTTCTTTGATGACTTCGTTTGCCAAAGCCAGCTCTTCCATTTGCTCTTTGGTTGCGTCAGATGCGATGAGCAGCTTTTCTTTGTTTTTGCCATTTACCTGGAGGACGATTTCTACCTCGTCATCAACCAGCTTGGACTCGTCATATGTCGGCCACGCTTCATACGCGATGGTTTCGGTATGACCAAGCTTCTCCCACAGCTCTTCAGCGATATGCGGCGTGATTGGGGAGAGCATTTTCACGAAGTCTTCCATGTATTTCTTCGGCAGTACGTCAGCTTTATATGCTTCGTTGATGAAGACCATCAGTTGGGAAATACCGGTATTGAAGCGCAGACCCTCGTAGTCTTCTGTTACTTTTTTCACCGTTTGGTGGTACACGCGTTCCATGCTGGTAGCCTTGGAGGTGTCCACGATTTTGTCATTCAGCTCTCCGCTTTCGTTAACAAACAAGCGGTATACACGATCTATGAAGCGGCGTGATCCATCCAGACCTTTTGTGGACCAAGCGATGGAAGCGTCCAAAGGTCCCATGAACATTTCGTACATACGAAGCGTATCTGCACCGTGGCTGTTTACGATATCGTCAGGGTTTACGACATTTCCTTTGGATTTACTCATCTTCTCGTTGTTCTCACCCAGAATCATTCCTTGGTTAAACAGCTTTTGGAATGGTTCTTTGGTTGGAACTACACCGATATCGTACAGGAATTTGTGCCAGAAACGGGAGTAGAGCAAGTGAAGAACCGCATGCTCGGCTCCGCCGATGTAAATGTCGATCGGCAGCCATTCTTTCAGCTTTTCTGGATCAGCCATTGCTTTATCATTGTGTGGATCGATAAAGCGCAGGAAGTACCAGCAGCTACCCGCCCATTGTGGCATGGTGTTCGTTTCACGGCGTGCTTTGAGGCCTGTTTCGGAATCTACCGTGTTAATCCAGTCTGTGATGTTGGCAAGTGGTGACTCCCCTGTACCGGACGGCTTGATTTCTTTTGTTTTTGGCAAAATGATCGGCAGCTCGGATTCTGGAACGACCTTCATCGTGCCATCCTCCAGATGCAGGATCGGAATCGGCTCACCCCAGTAGCGCTGACGACTAAACAACCAGTCACGCAGACGATACGTTACCTTGCGATTTCCTTTGCCTTCTGCTTCTAGCCATTCGATCATTTTGCTGATCGCTTGTTCTTTGTTCAGGCCATCGAGAATACCGGAGTTGATGTGCTCGCCATCACCTGCATACGCTTCCATGGAGATATCTCCACCTGCGATTACCTGCTTGATTGGCAAATCAAACGTTTTGGCAAACTCATAGTCGCGTTCGTCATGCGCTGGAACCGCCATGATCGAGCCTGTTCCGTAGCTGATGAGTACGTAATCGGCGATCCAGATTGGCAGACGCTCGCCATTTACCGGGTTGATGGCATAGGCACCAGTGAATACCCCGGTTTTTTCTTTTGCCAAATCCGTGCGCTCAAGATCACTTTTGCGTTTTGCTTGCTCCAGGTATGCATCGACTGCTTCTCTTTGCTCGGGTACAGTGATTACGTCAACCAGTTTGTGCTCTGGCGCCAGCACAGCATATGTCGCTCCATACAAGGTATCAGGACGTGTTGTGAAGACGGTAAAGGATTGGTCATGTCCGTCGATCGCAAAAGTCACTTCTGCCCCTTCCGAACGTCCGATCCAGTTACGCTGCATCTCTTTGATGCTCTCTGGCCAATCGAGCTCTTCCAGGTCAGACAGAAGTCTTTCCGCATAAGCCGTAATTTTCAGTACCCATTGACGCATTGGGCGACGTTCAACCGGGTGTCCACCACGCTCACTTTTCCCATCAATGACTTCTTCGTTAGCCAATACAGTTCCCAAAGCAGGGCACCAGTTAACGGCTACTTCGTCAACATAAGCCAAGCCATGCTCATACAGCTTGGTGAAAATCCATTGCGTCCATTTATAGTAGCTCGGATCAGTCGTATTGATCTCTCTGTCCCAGTCATAAGAAAAGCCCAGAGACTTAATTTGGCGGCGGAAGTTGTTGATGTTCTGCTCGGTAAATTCAGCGGGATCATTCCCTGTATCCAGTGCGTACTGCTCAGCAGGCAGACCGAAAGCATCCCAGCCCATCGGGTGCAGAACATTGTAGCCTTGCATGCGCTTCATGCGGGACAAAATATCAGTAGCCGTGTATCCCTCTGGGTGACCTACGTGAAGTCCTGCACCGGATGGATACGGGAACATATCGAGTGCGTAAAATTTCTTCTTGCCTTCGTCCTCAGACGTTTTGAAGGTTTTGTTTTGCTCCCAGTATTGCTGCCACTTCTTTTCGATATTGCGATGACTAAAAACCATGGTAAAGCACTCCCATCATCAATAGGTAAAAAAATAAAAAAACCCCACGTCCCTTGTCGTTCAACGAAAAAGGGACGAGAGGTTGTGTTTATCCCGCGGTACCACCCAGATTGGCGAATGTTAGA
Organism: Brevibacillus reuszeri; assembly: GCF_002897295.1. Taxonomy (GTDB): domain Bacteria; phylum Bacillota; class Bacilli; order Brevibacillales; family Brevibacillaceae; genus Brevibacillus; species Brevibacillus reuszeri_A. Next base: position 42,417 of record NZ_BEXF01000019.1, on the reverse strand, counting down.
CATTCACCCACTTGTTCATCCGTATCATGGATGAGTCGCTCTCCCTTACACAGCCAAAAGGCTTTCAGGGGGAGTGCTGGGAGGTGAGTTCAGAATGCTCCGGGTTGACTTGCACCAGCCGTCAACTCTCTAAATTCACGAAGTCGTTTCTTACTATTCCTCTTCTACGCGTCGAAATTTGCAGTTATAACACGATTATAGTAAAAGAGAACCAATCATGTCAAATCTTTCGGCTTGCGGGCCGCAAAAAATAGGCGCTCGCTTGATTCCTGTGGCGGCAAATCCGAGTAATCAGCAGTGATCACAATGTCTGTGAACCCAGCTTCTGTGAGCCAGCGAATCAATTGAATCGGTTGATAGGCACGCTGCCAATGCTCCTCTTCCATTCGCTCGTACAAGCCATTTGGCTGCAAAATGAAGAAGGTCAGCTGATGCTCTACCTCCAAGCGAAGCGGGTCGCAAAAACATTGCCAAATGTACGAAACTTCATCCTCCACGTGTGTGAACGTTTCATCGCCGAAAATATGCAGCATTTTGTAAGGACTGTGTACGTCAAACAGAAAGCTGCCTCCGGGCGCCAGATGAGCAAAAACACGCTGGAAGGTCTCCTGGACATCTGCTTCCTCGGTCAAATAGCTCAGTGAATCACAGAGCGAAATGACTGCGTCCGCCACTGGCAAATCCAGCTCGCGCATGTCCTGCTCCACCCAGGAAACATCTACTTGCTCCTGCCTCATCTTGTCGTACGCGATTGCCAGCATTTCAGCTGACAAATCGACTCCCGTAACACGATATCCTCGCTTGGCAAGCGGAATGGCAATCGTACCCGTACCACAGCCAAGATCGATGACCTGCTTTGGCTTCTCTCCCTTTGCCCACATTCGCTCAACCCAGTCCAGCCACTGGTTATAGGGAGTGTCGGCCATCAGCCTGTCGTACACAGCCGCCATATGTGCATACGCCATCTGAATTTACCCTTGCTCTGCGAAGGAAACTTCCTCTGCATCCTTCCACAGACGCTCCAAATTATAAAATTCACGATCTTCGCGGTGGAAGACATGGATCACGATATCACCGAGGTCAACAAGAACCCAGCGTCCTTCTTCTGCACCCTCAATGCCGCGTACCGTAAAACCATTCTTGTGTACCTGATCACGAATTTCTCTGACGATCGCCTGAACCTGGCGTTCGTTGTTACCGTGGCAAATCATGAAGTAGTCTGCGATTACGGACAGTTTTTTGATATCCAGTACCTTGAAGTTTTCTGCCTTTTTATCTTCTGCTGCCTTTACCACCAAACGTGCCAAATCATCTACTGTTTTAACCATTAAACCCTCCTGCTCTCCCTTTTTGGGATACCAAATCGTTGTATGCAATCAGCGTCAACGGATAAACCGTCTTCTGCTTTTCTATCAAAAAGCGGATCGTCCCTCCCAAAGCATGTGCGAGGGCAGCATCCAGATCATGCTGTGCAAGCGTGCGAATTTCTTCCACACCTGGATAGTTGCGGTTCGGTTCTATATAGTCTGCCACACAAACCACTTTTTCTAACATCGACATCCCTGCCCGACCCGTCGTATGGTAGCGCACGGCTTGTAAGATCTCTGTGTCGGTGACGCCAAGCTCCGTTTGGATGACAATAGCTGCGGCAAAGGCGTGCCACAGCTCTTTTTCTCCTTCCAACAGCTCGGTTGGCATGTCATGACGAACCAGAATCTCCAACATTTTGTCAACAGGCCAGCATTTGCAGTAGTCGTGCAAGAAGCCAGCCAGCTCTGCTTTTTCAGGATCAGCCCCGAATCGCTCTGCAAGCTCCTTTGCCGACGCAGCTACTCCGAGCGTATGCTGGTAACGCTTGTCGTGCATTTGCGTCCGTACCTTTTCGAGCAGAGCCTCCCGATTACTCCACATGTTCATAGAATCGGTTCTCCTTTATATAGCGTTCGACTGCATCAGGCACGAGATAGCGAATACTCTTGCCAGCAGCTGCTTTATTCCGGATGAGTGTAGAAGAAATATCCCACACTGGCATCTCGACAAACGTCACGACTTCATCGTTGTTGCCTTTGTCCAGCTCAGCTCCTGGCCGAGCCAGACCAATAAAGTGTATCATACGAATCAGTTCTTTGTACTGGTACCATTCGGAAAGAATCTGCACCATGTCTCCCCCAATAATAAAGGAGAATCGGTAATTTGGGTACTGCGAAACAAGCTCTACGATCGTGTCATAGGTGTAGGAAGGCCCTTCACGCCTAAGCTCTATATCCGTTACAAAAAACGATTCATGGTCAGCCACGGCAAGCTCTACCATTTGCAGTCGATGCTTCGCCAATGTTAGGCTGTTCCGTTTTTTATGGGGAGGAATATGGGTAGGCATAAACCACACCTCATCCAATCCTGCCTGTTCACGCGCTTGTTCAGCAGCCAGCAAATGTCCGCAGTGTATCGGATCGAACGTTCCGCCCATAATGCCAATATGCTTTTGTGGTTGTTCGTTCATAGTGATTGCCTACTGTCCTATGGCAGCTTGATTGTCTTGTGCTCCCGGGACTCTTTGTACAGTACAACTGTATGACCGATCAGTTGCACCAGCTCCGCTCCAGCACCAGCTGCCAGGTCCTCTGCTACTTCGTGCTTGCCATCACTGTTGTTTTGCAGGATGGATACCTTGATCAACTCGCGCACTTCCAGCGCTTCCTTGATTTGTGTAATCATATTTTCATTTACTCCGCCTTTTCCTACTTGGAAAATGGGGGTCAGATGATGAGCTTCTGCACGTAAAAAACGTTTTTGCTTGCCGGTTAACATCGGCATGCCTCCTTATTTGTCCTGCAATCGTTGTCGATCAGGTCGTTTTCTTTAGTTGCTGCAAGACGATCTCACGCATGGTCTCAGTAGGTGCCTCTTGGCCAGTCCATAGCTCAAAGGCCAATGCTCCCTGATTGACGAACATGCCTACACCGGAATGAACAGTTGCGCCAATCGCACGGGCTTCGCCGAGCAGACGTGTTTCCAACGGATTGTAGATAAGATCGCTTACGGTTAATTTGTTATGAAGCCATTCTGGTGGAACAGGCATTTCCTGTACGTTTGGGAGCATCCCAATCGAGGTCGTATTAATCAGTAACGAAGAGTCTGCGATCGCGTCCATCCCGTCACCCTGTTCTACGATTTTGGTAGGGACAATCGTACCCACATGCTCTGCCAGAATCTGTGCTCTTTCTCTTGAGCGGTTCATGATTCTAATTTCCTTAACACCTTTTTCCGCTAGAGTAAACGCAACTGCTCTGGCAGCGCCACCCGCTCCGACCATAGTTACAATTTGCTGATCCAGAACAATCCCTGTCTCTTCTACGAGCGAGCGGACATATCCCATACCATCCGTATTGTAACCGATCAGTCGTCCGTCGTTGATCACAACTGTGTTGACAGCCCCAATTCGTTTTGCCAGCGGATCAATCTCATCGAGCATCGGCATAATGGCTACCTTGTGCGGAATCGTTACATTAATACCTTTTAGCCCAAGGGCACGTATACCTCTAACAGCGTCCTCCAGATCGGCAGGATCAACATCAAACGCAACATAGGCGAACCCCAGGCCCATCTGTGCAAATGCCGCATTATGCATCATCGGCGACTGCGAATGAGAAACCGGATGTCCAAACAAACCAACCAGTTGTGTTTTGCTTGTAATCATGAAGATATCCTCCCCGTTATGTCTCTCTAGCGTATATCACGGAAAAAAGATGCTCCTATTTCAAACAGTGACTAGATCAAGCCTTTGCGCATCCCTACACTTACACCTTTAGGCGCATGAACTACGATGCTCGCTTCATGCTTTCCTTGGAGACTGACCCAACCCAAGCCGGAAATAACAATATCGGTTGTCGTCTCGGTTGGTTTAATTTTGAAGGAATGCTTAACGAATGGCGGCAATGCCTTGACTCCTTCTTCGCCTGTTGGTGGTACAAGAAGTGTTCCATGATGCTTTGCCAGCACTTCATCTGCTTTTTCCAGCTTCGTACGATGGATATATAGATCGTTATCTACATAAATAACTAATGGCTGACGTGGACCGCGAACAAAATCAATTCGTGCAAGCCCACCCAAAAAGAGAGATTGACCATCGTCTAGCTGGTATACCTTGGAATTGATTCGACTTCTCGGAGTGATTTTACGAAGGTCTGCCGGTGAAACCATGTGTCCGATCTGATCACGATTAATAATGCCAGGCGTGTCAAAAATGGAGCGACCGTCCTCCAGCGGGATCTCGATCTTGTCGAGAGTCGTCCCTGGAAACGGTGAAGTAGTGATTTCCATATCGGTAGAGCCATAATCATGCAAAATCCGATTAATCATAGTCGACTTGCCTACATTCGTGACCCCAACAATATACACATCGCGGCCTTTGCGCAGCTCGCCGATCCGGTTCAGCAGCTCGTCGATGTTCTGACCTTTTTCAGCACTGATCAGTACCACATCTTCTGGACGCAAGCCGCGTTCTTTTGCCTCGTGCTGCATCCAGTTGCGAACACGATTCAAATTGATGTTGCGCGGAAGCAAGTCTACTTTGTTGCCTACGAGCAAAATCGGATTTTTACCGACAAATCGAGGCAATCCACGCAGCCAAGAGCCTTGAAAGTCGAAAATATCGACTACCATGACCACTAATGACTCGGTAGAGCCGATCCCATCCAAAATGCGCAGGAAGTCATCGTCACCCATTCCTACAGGGGCCACTTCGTTGTAATGCTTGATGCGATAGCAGCGCTGGCAAATGACGACTTTTCTGCCGAGTGCAGACGCCGGGGCATAGCCGGGCATTTTCGCATCCTCCGTCTGAATCATGATCCCACAGCCGGCACAGGAGCCAGACGTTTGTTCTGTCATGCTTTTCTCCTCCACGAAACCATTCCTTTCCGCTCCATCCAAATAAGGGCCACACGCTCCAACTGTCGATTGAAACGCGTCCAAAAACCGTCCGTTTGGGCTACTGGTACTACCAAGATGGTATGGAACCCAAGCCGGTTTCCGCCCAGCACATCAGTAAACAATTGATCGCCAATAACAACGGTCTCGGCAATCGTTACATTCATCTGCCGCACCGCTTGCAGGAAAGCCCGGTTCGTAGGCTTACGAGCCGAGCAAATAAATCCGATATCGAGAGGTGAACAGAAACGGTCCACACGTTCCTTGTTGTTGTTAGAGACTACCGTTACCTGAATATCCGCTTCATGCAAGCGTTTCAGCCAGTTTTCTACCTCGGGGGTGGCAAGCGGCCTGTCCCATTCAACCAAGGTATTGTCCAGGTCTGTAATGACGGCCCGTACCTTATTTCGCTTCAATTGATCTATATCGATATGGTGGATAGATTCCACGAACTGACTGGGCATCAGCTTCTTTAAAAACACGGGGGCACCTCCAAATGATGTAAAGCAATCAACCGCGATTTCGGCACCTACTATACCATAATCGACCACTCTGTTGCAAAAGAAAAAGCACAGAAGGCCCTTGCGTTCGGGAAACTGTTTGAGTAAGATGGAGGTACTAAGAAAACTACTTTTGTTTAAACGGTTTTCGCGCGAGTAGTTGTCAGGGGGTTGATTGACATAAAAGACCGGATCATGAAAGGTTTTATTGAAGAGATCAGAGACAAGGGCATGAAATTTTCTATGGATGATCTGGCTCGCAGGCTCGGAATCAGCAAGCGCACACTATATGAGCACTTCTCATCCAAGGTTGAAATTTTGGAAGCAATTATTGAACAAACATTTGCAGAAGGCGATGAAAAAGCACAGCAAATCATTGAAGACGACAGTCTCTCTCTCATTGATAAGATCAAAGGGGTCATGATGGTTTTACCTACCCATTACGAGTTATACGATTTACGTGTACTTGAACAGATGAAGCGCTATTATCCCGAGCAATGGGCCATGGTAGACTCGTCTTTATCAGACGATTGGCAAACACTGCGTGTGCTTATTGAGCAAGGAATTCGCGAAGGTCAGATTGTGAATATGAACGTCACTCTCCTGATGAAGCTGATCATCGATGCCGTAAACTCGACGCTTGACCAACGTTTTTACATGCAAAACCAAATTACCGTGTCACAGGCCCTTTCCGCAATTGTGGATGTACTTTTGTTCGGGCTCGTACCAGTGGATAAAAGGTGATCCTTTTATTCCCCTTTTTTTACAAAAACCAATAAAACAAAAATAGTTTTCATAGTTACGAGGTGTTCACCATGTCTTTCTTTACACAAATGACAAAGCAACAGCAAACAGGTCTTCTGTTCGTCATTCTGATTCTGTTTATCGACATGCTGCTGTACAGCTTGTTGATTCCGATTGTTCCTTATTTTACGGAAACGCTGCAGCCTTCTTCGACCATGATGGGGGTATTATTTAGCAGCTATGCGGTTGCTATGCTTATCGCCACTCCTATTTTTGGTCCGATATCTGACCGGTTCGGCAGACGCATTATGCTTCTGATCGGCTTGCTTGGACTCGCTGCATCGACATTTTTGTTTGCTTTTTCAGAGTCCATGACGCTTTTGATTACCGCACGCTTCGTACAAGGGATCTCAGCAGCAGCTACATGGCCGACAGCCCTTGCCTTGCTTGCTGACTTGTTTCCGCCGCAAAAACGCGGAGCTGTCATGGGTACCGCTTTGACTGCCATTTCTACTGGCACTCTGCTTGGTGCTCCCATTGGCGGCTGGTTGTTTGAGATTAGTGACCACCGGATGCCCTTCCTTGCCGCTGCGGCATTTACGGTGCTCAACATCGTTCTGGTTTTCTTGTTCTTAAAAGAAGAAAAAAATCGGACTGTCAGCGAAAAGCTGGAGCTGAGTGGCTTTATCCGCAATCCACAGGTCGTCTTTATTGCCGGAATCGTGCTCCTGGCAGAAGTATCCCTCTGCTTGCTGGAGCCGACTCTCCCTGTATTCTTTACAGAGAAGATGGGCAGCACACCAACCACAATTGGCCTGTTGTTTGCTGTGATGACCCTGGCATACGGGATGATAGCTCCAGTAGCAGGCTCTCTCTCCAGCCGCTATAATCCGTACAAGCTGATGTTTGCCGGCATTATTGCACTAGCCATCTTCATGCCTTTCCTCGTATGGTCTGGGTCGCTCTGGCAAGCAGCGATCGCCATGGCACTTGTTGGCGCAGGCGTAGGCTTCACTTTGTCACCAACACTTGCCACATTAGGTGGAATCATTGACGAAGGCGGCAGCGGGGCTTATGGTATCGCCTATTCGCTCTTTAACATGTTCCATGGTGTCGGTATGGTGGCAGGTCCATTGCTTGGAGGAATTTTGACGGATCTGTTGCCAGTCACAAGTGCCATTCCTGTCGTAGCAGCAGCTGTGCTTGGTTTTGGCATCCTGCTGTTTGTCCAATTGCGGGCAAGCAAAACCGTTCGTATCACGCGCAAAGAAAGCGAGCTGAAATTTTGAGGTTGAATCTACGTCCGATCACAAGAGACAACTGGCGGCAGATTGCCATGCTAGCTGTCAACGAGGATCAGACGTCTTTTGTAGAGAATAATTCCTATTCGCTCGCACAATCCGGCTTTGAGCCTGAGCATGTAAAACAGCACCCCTTTGCGCTCGTCGGCAAGGGGGTGCTGCTGTTTATTGACAAGCCTTTTATTCTGCTGGTTTCTGTCTCGCTTCCATCAATCGCCGGACTCGCTCCGTCGGAGTCCAGCACTCAAAACGGTAATCTGGACGTGTTTCATAAGTGAGACGTGAACATCGATAGCTGACCCCACTTGCGCCTTTTTCGACGCGAAAATGAATACAGGTCGCACAGCAATGAAATGCATTTGCTTCCTCCACCGCTCTCCCTCCTACTGCCCCAGCTTCCAGGAAAACATCGTGAGCTGCTCATAGCGCTCTACCTGTTGATCAGCAAAATTGGAAAAACCGACACCAACCAGCCTCACACCTGCGGAATAGTCAAACGCATCGAGCAGATCATCCAGCAAATCCTTCCAATTGGCACCTGCCATAGCTTTGTGCTGCTTGGTGCGCTGGGTGAAATCTGCGTACTTGATTTTTAGCGTGATCGTCTGAGGCTCTACCCCTTCCTGGCGGATGTCCTCCTCAACCTCACGGAGCAGGTTTGTGGCAATCGGCTCTATCGATTCCCGATCATACAAATCAAACGGGAGGGTCGTTTCACGACTCGTCGATTTGGGCGTACGATCCATTTCAATCTCCCTGCTGTCTTCCCCTCTGGCACGATGATAGAGCGACTTTCCGAATTTGCCAAACAAGCTGACTGCCTCATCCAAAGAAAGCTGCCAAAAGTCCTCGACCGTCTCAATTCCTTTTTTGGCGAGCAATTCCTGCGACTTCTTCCCAACACCATGCAATGTGCCAATCGGGAGCGTCCTCAGTACCTCCAGCGCTTGCTCTGGGCGAATAATCACAAAGGCATCCGGCTTTTTCAGATCGCTGGCAATTTTGGCTAATGACATATTATACGAAAGTCCAATACTACAGGTCAGCCCCGTTTCCCGTTTGACACGCCGTTTTATTTCGCGAGCGACAGGGACGGCATTGTCATAGTGCGAGACGTCCAAATACGCCTCGTCCAATCCGACCGTCTGATAACGTTCCGCGTAGGTCGAAAAAATTTCTCTAACTTCCGCAGACTTTTCTATATAGCGACTGTACCGCACAGGCAAATAAACACCTTGCGGGCATTTCTTTCGAGCCATAGCGATGGGCATAGCAGAGCGAACGCCGAATTTACGTGCTTCGTAGCTACAGGTCGATACGACTCCACGATTGCCTGTACCCCCAACGATGATCGGTTTCCCACGCAATTCCGGTCGGTCCAGCTGCTCCACACTCGCGAAAAAAGCGTCAATATCCATATGAAGGATTTTTCTCATGTCGGATAACCACCAAACATACATTCTCATTTGTATTATCCCCGTTTTTCGTCTTTGTTGCAAGTAACGAATCCCCATACGAACCGCCCTTTTTCTTTAAGAGCGCGTAGCGATCACCGAAAGCAGCTCCGAAACCGGAGGATTTCCTTTTTTCGCATACATGATTTTCCTGTCCTTGCCTATGATGTAGACGATGCGTTGTTGGAAGAACAGACCGAGAATTTTGCCTACTCCGTATGCGGATCGAATGGACTCGTCAGCATCAACGATCAATGGAAAGCGATAGCCAAACCTCTCTGCAAAAGATTGCTTCTTGTCTAGCTCTCCCGGGTTTACCCCGAATACGACTGTGTCAGTCTGTTCAATTGAAGCGTAGTTGTCCTGCACGGCACAGAGCTGCTTCGTGCATACAGGCGTGTCATCACCCGGATAAAAAATGAGGACGATATTTTGCTCGCCCAGATAGTCTTTGAGGTCTACAGGGCCTTTTGTACTCGTTGCCGCAAATACCGGGGCATCTGTTCCCACTTTTAACATATCACTCACCTCTTTCTCCCAGTATACATGAACCAGCGCGAAAACTCAGACAGTTACAGAGAAGATGAAAAAACCGTCCTGCCTTTGACAGAACGGTTCTTCTTGAAATGTTTTTTGGTTTCCTAATCGCTCCTAGGTCGCCTGCAGCTTCTGCTGTTTGACACGGGCAATAAACGCCTCCGCGATCTTTAGCATATCACTGTCATGCGCCCACATGCGCTCCGGATGCCATTGCAACCCTACGTGTAGCCCGTCGAGGCTCTCAATCGCCTCAATCACACCGTCAGCCGCGCATCCAGTCATTTTAAAGCTTGGTGCTACATCCTTTACCGATTGATGATGAGAGGTATTGACCAGCACTTCGGTCTTGCCCAGTGCATCAGATACAAAGCCTGGCTGCAGCACTACCTTGTGTGCCCCGTACTGGCGTGAACCTCTTTGCGCGTGCTGCAAAGCGCCTGGAACCTGTCTCGGTATATCCTGAACGAGCGTGCCGCCACAAGCAACGTTCATGATTTGCATCCCACGACAAATGCCTAACATTGGCTTTTTCAGCTCCATCGCCAGCTTGATCACCTCAAGCTCTGCCTGGTCGCGCTCATATTCAATCTCTCCCAAGCCCTGCAGCGGCTCCTCGCCGTACAAGTGTGGTGCCGGATCGTCTCCACCCGTCAAAATCAAACCATCCAGTGATTCGATCATCTGGCGAAATGGTGCCTCTTGTATCGTGAGAAGCGGCAGGATGAGTGGAATACCGCCAGCGCGGGCAATTCCATCCACATAGCCGGAACCAACATAAAAGAACTGGTCCAGATTGTTACCTGGGAAAAACATTTTCGTACACGCTACCCCAATAATCGGACGCACACAAGTCACTCCCTCATCCATTCTTTATTTCTTTTCGTTGGACGCGTATTTGAAGTCAATGAATCCGAGGGCGTCTACTACTACATCCTTAACGCTGTCCTGTTTCACCCATGCATACGTGAAATAGTAGATCGGCATTGCCGGCATTTCGTCCATGACGATGGCATCTGCTTTTTTCAAGATTTCTTTGCGCTTGACTACGTCGCCTTCTTTGGCAGACTGTGCAAGCAGGTCAAGAAACTCCTTGTTCTCCCATTTCGATGTATTCAGGCCACCCTTGAACACTTCCAGGAAGTTGATCGGATCGTTGAAATCGCCAATCCAGCTCGCACGTCCAATCGTGAAGTTGCCTTCCTTCATCTGTTCCCGGTGTACCTTGTTTTCTTTATTAACCAGCTTCACTTCGATTCCAAACGCTTTTCTCCATTGATCCTGGATAACAGTGGCAATGCGCTGGTTTACTTCCGTCGTATTGTACGCGATCGTCAGCTCTGGCAGCTCGGTCAGACCAGCTTCCTTCATTCCTTCGGCAAGCAGCTTTTTCGCTGTCTCTACATCGCCATCCTTGATGTAGCCATCTGGAGTGAGTGCCATAGTTGGCGGCAGGATTCCCGTCGCTGGCGTACTCTTGAACGGTACGACGTTATCCGAGATTTCTTTGCGGTTTACGGCTGTCGCAAACGCCTGACGAATTTTTTTGTTGTCAAAAGGCTTCTTGGTCGTGTTGAAGATGTACCAATACGTCCCTGCAGTCGCCTGCGATTGCATTTTACCCGAATCCTTCAGAGCATCGAGCGCATCGAGTGGCAAATCGCCAAGCGGGGAGCCTGCCCAATCCAGGTCGCCTTTTTCAAACATGGACAGCTCTGTGTTGGCATCCTCAATCATGTTTACAGTGAGCTTGGACAATTTGACTTTAGCTTTGTCCCAATAGGAATCGTTCTTCTCGAATTCGATGACCGATTTATGCTCCCATTTTTTCAACACAAACGGACCGTTTCCGATGTAGGTTTCTGGTTTGGATGCCCACTCTTTTCCTGCTTCTACAACCTTTTGATTCACAGGGAAGTAGGTGACAGATGCGACCAGCTCCGGGAAGAACGGCGCCGGGTTCTCCAGGGTCACAACGAGCGTCTTGTCGTCCGTTGCCTTTACACCAACATCCTCTGCTTTTGCTTTCTTGGAGTTGAAGGCTTCTCCATTTTTCAAATAGTACAGCTGGTACGCATAGCCGGAAGCGGTTACAGGATCGAGAACACGTTTCCACGCGTATTCAAAGTCATGAGCGGTTACCGCATCCCCGTTGGACCATTTGGAATCTCGCAAATGGAACGTGTACGTGAGCCCATCCTCTGATACCTCGTACTTTTCAGCGACCGCCTCTTTCAGCTCGCCCTTTTCATTCAGGCGAAGGAGGCCATCAAATGCTGCCCGGGCAACAGACATCGAAGGGATATCTTCTGCCAGTCCAGGGTCGATCGTGTTCGGCTCACCTGTATTCAGGTTCACCTGCATGGTTTGCGGGCTGGATGCTGCTTGTTTCTGCTCGGCAGTAGACCCTCCTTCATTCGTGCCCGCCTGCGGTGTACCACAGCCAGCAAATGCCAGACTGGTCAGTAGCACAGCACAGAATGATAGCTTTTTGAACCTTTTCACAAAAAACCCCCGTCTCTGGAATAATTCTTCTTGATTGTTAGGAGCATGACTAAATAATATTATCTTGAGAAAATTTTGTCTACACGAAAGAAAAAGGAGATGGATCAAATGCTATCTAGCCTTTCTACTTCCATAGGCGATTTACTGCGAGAAGCTGGCGGTGAATGGGGTATTTATTTGGAAGATTTACAAACCGGCGAAAAATTCACCTGGAATGAAAATCAACGCTTTTATGCCGCTAGTGTAATTAAAGTTCCTATTATGACAGCTGTATTTGCCCAGGCTTACGCAGGCAAGCTCGCACTTGAGGACAAGATCAAGCTGCGCCATGAAGACCTGGTGGGTGGAGCAGGCGTGCTGCAGCATATGACTCCCGGTACCGAGCTGACTGTACAAGACCTGGTTACTCTGATGATCATCCAGAGCGATAACACCGCTACCAACATGATGATTGATCTGGTTGGCATCGAAGCAATCCGTACTGCCATGAGCAAAACCGAAATGGTGAACAGCCAGTTCTACAACAAGCTGATGGTCGTCCCAGCCGAGCTTGAGGGCTACAACGAGATTACAGCAGCCGACATGGGAAGCCATATGCGCTATCTGGCTACAGGAAAAGTCATTTCGTATGACAGCTGTCTAAAAATGATTGCGATTTTGAAGCAGCAGCAGCACCGTGACCGCATTCCTTTCCTGCTGCCTGATCCTGATGGTGATATCATCGGCATGGTGCCAAAATGGGAATTTGCAAACAAGACAGGCTCTGTTACAAACATTACTCACGATGTTGGTATCCTCTACGTAGGCAGCCACGCTGTTACAATCAGTGTGCTGAATAAAGGGCTGAAGCAAAAAACAGCAGCGGACGTCATGGCGCGTATCGGCAGCCTCGTCTACGGTCTGTACTCTTCCTAAATCACCTAAATTGATAAGTAATCTTTGCCGCCAGCTACGTTTGGCGGCTTTTCCTTGTTGACGAAAAACGGGCGCTCCCACTCAAAAAGGAAGCACCCGTAATTTGTTCACACATTATTCTTTTTCCAAAATCAGGTTAGCTACATTCAACGCACTGGAGAAAGACAGCTCGGACAATTGTCCTTGACCCTCACACCAGTCACCAGCAAAGAACAGGTTACGGTAATCCGGCAGTGAAATGGGCAATGGCTTCTGGTTCATGGTCCATTTGATCTCCTGTACAATCGCACGGGTAGAGACGCGTGGCACAACCAATTGTTCGCGCCAGCCAGCAAAATGTTTGTCATACAGGTTTTCAATTTCCAATTTACGCTGCTCAGCTGCTTCCTTATTCCCTACGTCTGCTTGACGCATATACGCGGTTGCCTGCAAAAGCTGACCACCCTCAGGTACACAAGTCGGGTCGTAATACGAGATATCCGTAATAAAGATGTTGTTTTGCTTGTCGTAGATGTACGAGAACGGAACGTCAATGCGTTCTTTGAGCCCGATGTCATAAACGATAACGACAGTCGGCTCGTACTCCGCGTGCTGGGCAATCGCATGCTCCAAACGAGTTTCAGCGAAGACTTTGACCATCTCTTTCGGCGGAATACAGCTGATAAATTCGTCAGCAGTAAACTCGCCCTCCGGTGTTACCACTCCCACAACACGATCGTCTTCTACATGGAACTGTTCAACCTTGGTTTTGGTCAAAATCGTTCCATTATTCGCTTCAATGACACGAACAAATTCATTGATCAACGCCTGCCAGCCACCACCGATGTAGGCAACAGGCTTATTGGTTGTAAATAGACGGCTGTAGTACGAGAAGAATACGTCAGACGGAATTTTCTCCGGCTCACGTGTGAAGAAGTTTGAAGAAGCGAGTGTCAGCATCATGTCTTTTACTTCTTCATTGACATGCTTCTTCTCCATCCACTTCAGAATGGACATATGTGGATGGCCTTTTTCCATTTTCAACATGGTTTTTAAAATTTCAAACGTAAACAACACTTTGTCCAAACCGGTAAGCAGCTTTGTTTGGAAGAGACCTTGTACGTTGGAAGGAACAGCAGTGAGCTCGTCTCCTATATCGTACTTAGCTTTGGTCGGGTTAAAGTCTTGCCAGTCAATGTGAAGCCCCAGCTCTTTTTCAAACGTTCTCAGAACTGAGCTGTCACGAGCGTAAATAGCATGGGCACCGAAGTTAAAGTTAAAGCCCTTGATCTTCAACGTAACGGCACGTCCACCTAATTGACCGCGCTCCAATACTGCAACTTTTTTGCCTTTCGATGACAGGTAGGCAGCGCTGGAAAGACCAGCTAGTCCTCCACCTACGATAACAACGTCATAGTGATTGGTTGTCATACACAATCTCCCCTACGCACTAGCGATGTTGATTCTGATTCAGTAACAATGCTAAACCCTATCCTAGAATACTGGATGTATAAGGTGGAAGTCAACTATTATTGAACTGTGTCTATTTTTATACTGGCGCATACCATTTATTTCCTCTATACCCATCATGCTATAATGAAAGAAAACCTGAAAAGATAAGGGTGTTTCCACATATGAGATGGAATTTTCCTATCCCCATGCAAGTCCAGCAGCTGGGTTCGTTGCCACCCATCATTGAAAATCACGAGCCCCTACTCTCTCTCAAGCAGTATTCCCCTGAGATTGAGGTGTATCCGGCTTACTTTCACGAAGGATTAACCGGGGCAACGGATGATTGCCTGCTGCGCAAGAGTGTCTCACAGCGGTTAAAGGAAGCTGCTTCATTGCTTCCGACAGGAATTCGGCTCGTACTTTTGGATGGTTATCGGCCCATAGAGGTACAACAGGCTTTGTACGATCGCCAGAAAAACTGTCTGCTTGACCAGGGCTGGACAGAAAATGAAGAGATGTATGCGCAGTTGCACCGCTTTGTTGCCCGCCCCTCTACAGACCCGCAGAAGCCACCTCGTCATTTAACGGGAGGCGCTGTAGATTTGACGCTTTCAGGACCCAATGGTTGGCTAGACATGGGTACACCTTTTGATGATTTCAGCGATCGAGCAGCCACCCTCTACTTTGAACAGAAGGCTGAGCTTACTGACGATGAACAAATTTGTCGTGACCACCGTCGGCTATTGTACCACGTCATGAGTCAGGTTGGCTTCACCAATTATTCTGATGAGTGGTGGCATTTTGATTATGGCAATCAAGCCTGGGCGGTCTTGACTGGAAATGAGACAGCTATTTATGGCGGAGTCATCCCAGAAAAGTCTTCTTAACCCGCAAAAAAAACGGGGCAGTATCATCGCCCCGTTTTTCCATCTATCCTCTTAGTCATTTCTGCGCGTCATTTGCTGCCAGACTGTACCACTAGCCGCTTCACCGCTTTCAATCCGTTCAACAGCCATTTGTACTTGCAGACTGACCTCGAATTCAGGATCGTTTTGTGCTGCACGCAATGCCTCGAGTGCAGACTCGTCCCCCACCTCAAACAAGAATCTCGCTGCACGCCAACGAACCAGCTTATTGCGATCCTTCAGAGCCTCACACATCGGAGCGGTTGCTCGTACATCACCCAAATCAGACAAGGTATCGCCCGCAGTACGTCTTACAGAGACAGAGTCATCACGAAGCGCTTCGAACAAGAGTGGGAAGACGGCGTCTCCCCCAACCATTCCTAAATAGACCACAGCAAGCCTGCGAATAGAGGGCTTCGTATCGCGCAATGCCTTTTCAAGAATCGGCAAATCTTCTTCAGTCGGCTCCATCCGATCGAGTGCTTCATATCGTTTTTGCCAGTCAGGATCGTCGAGCATGTCCAGTGTAACAACCTTCTTTTCCCTTACAACAGGCTCTGGGGTTTCTCCTGGTCCAAGCTGCATCGCATGTTCTACGAGCTGTGCAACACGGCTCTCAGGATAGGCTGCATCGATTTCACCGGCAACCTCTTCCCCAATCTCGCGCAAATCCCCGTAGCGTACGCCATGCTCCACCCATTTTCGCTCCATAATCAGGTTTGGAGAAGCAGAGCCTGCGTTTACAGCTGCTTGCCCAAACCGCTCTGGCAGGGCGGCACGTATTTGCTCTGTACCCATGGTTACTTTAACCTGCATCGGTACACCGCGGAACATCTGGATAAACACCTGCGCTTCGCCAAAGGCTGCAGCGTCTGCCGCAGACGGAACCGTAACATTCGTCCCTGTACCCGCTTGCAAAACCTCTCTTGCCTGTGTCAAAATACGCTGCCAATCTGCAGTCGATTTGCGCTCCAATGCAAGAAAATCGGCAGTATGAAAGATGGATGTTACCCCATCGATTTCGAGCAGCTTGCCCATCAGCTCTGGCGCTTTGGCTGCTTCTACTTTTTTATAAACATGTTGAACGCCGTCTGGCAAACGCACGTCTACGTTTAGCTTCATCACGTTTGGACTTGGTGTTGGTTCGATAGACAACAGCTTCATCATTTGTCACTCCTTTTTCCGTACTACTTCAAGCATCCTCCTTATCGTAGCACGCCTGCTCCCTCTTTTTCCAATCTGGAGCGGCAACAAATGCAGTTTGCCTAAAAATAATGGCGTCTCATTTCCGAAATGATTTCGTCCAAATTGTTTGCTACCTGTGGAATTGCGTAACCAACGTACAACGGCGAGGTAACAAAACGTGGTACGACCTTGGCAATCAGCTTGTCCTTCCAATGATAAAAAAAGAAATTGTAGCTTTTATTTCGCACATTGACATGATTCAGTACCCAATGAGCAAGAATTTGCAGGTAGTCTGCCATCTGGGGCAAGCGATCCCAATCCGACAAGACCACATTGTATTCAAAAAAGCCCGCTCGCGGATGTGTCGACAGCGTACATTCGATCCCTGCTTCTCTGTCGATGGTCTTCCCGATAAAATCACTGTCCTTGACTTGCGCGTGGTAATCATACTGATTAAGTCCTACGATTTGCATATGTGGATGGCGAATGCTTCCCCCAGATAATGGGCCATGATTTTTGAAAAACAGGACCGATTGAAAGGAGCCGCTCCGCTCCATCTCCAGCCATTTTTCTACCCCAAAGGACAAAAGCGCCCGTACATGCTCTTTGGAATAGACCGACCAGTCTCCCTCACAATCATCCGACTCAATCAAGACAGTCTGATAGGTCTCTTGTAAAACCGGGTATTTGTTCATAAGCCAGATCATCGATCCACGCTGCTCCAGCACGTCCGTGAGACTTTTGCGATCGCAAAATGGACAGGCTGCTTCCCGGTTGATCACACTCTCTGGTTTTTTCCTACCCATCTGCATATTAAAGTGCAAATGCGTCTGCGTCATACAATCGCCCCTCCTGTTCCTCTCACTTCACTTTACACGAAAATGATCGAGAAAATCATTTCGTTTTTCATGCAACAGCCCTTTTTTAATTCGGGCTGCGGATTCTTTTTTTATCTCAATCGATTTGCATACAATGAGAAGCAGTGAATATCGGAGGGGTGTTGGATACAAATGGAGAGGTCTTTTTATTATCCCGTTAGCTGGAGTGAAGCTCACAAGTACAAAATCATGCTGGATCAACAAGGTGTTCCCTATGAAATTCAATCTCCAGTAGATTTGCCTATATTAGAGGAAGGCAAGCTAGCTATCGTCTTCCCTTCTATCCCACTGCGCCTGTACGCCTGGGTGCGCGCCTTGTTTTATCGAGATGGTCTCCGCTATCCAGATCCATTTTCTGCGAGCTATAAGCTCAGATAATGCAAGCAGCGGACAGGTACCGCTTCAGCTTACGCACATAGGATGTTGATAGAGGCGTTTAGATTCCCCCTAACTGGAGGAGGTGAAGAAGATGGCATCCTATAACATTCGTATTTCCATTGCCAATTTGCGACTTGACCTTTTTGACGGTTCCCGGCTTGTCCGCTCCTATCCGGTTGCTCTCGGCAAGATTGCCACCTCAACACCGCATGGGGATTTCACCATTATCAATAAAGTACCGTATCCGAACTCGTATCCAGGCGGTCCATTAAGTGTGTTTGGCACCTTTTGGCTTGGTTTGAGCAAACCGCATTACGGCATTCACGGAACGAATAATCCTTCCTCCATCGGCAAATACGTTTCTCACGGATGTATTCGCATGTACAATCAGGACGTCAATGAGTTGGCGAGGACCGTTCCGATTGGTACACCAGTACGTATTAGGCAGCAGTAGTGAGCGCCGTTCCTTTTCGTAAAATGCAAAGACCCGCCCCTATAATCCCGAGGCGGGTCTTCCATTCCCTTTTACATAAAACGAGCTTTTCCCTGATCGGTTACATGCATTCCATCTGATTCCATATATACAAGAAATCTTCTTGCTTGTTTGTACATAATGGATAACGTCATTTCTCTGATTTTGTTCATGATCGCATCTTTTTCGTCAGGGTGCACTTCGCAAGCGAGTTTTTGTTCTTGCTGAGCGAGATAAGACTCAACCCATTCTGGATCCAATTTATAGGCAGGCAACGACAGCGACTCCTCTACTCTAGTAATCTTCTCTAGTCTACAGGAAGCAGGGAGTGCTTTCACAGCCTCAATTACTGGCTAAACAAACAGAGATTGGCACTCAGCCTTTTACTTCCAAATCTTGTCCGGTTTCACCCCTTATTTTCCTTGCTCCAATTCTTCTATCATAGCAGACAGCTCTGCCCATCGCTCCACTGCCGCTTCCAATTCCGCCGCTACCTGTTGTTCTTCTGCAAACAGCTTTTCCACCTTGCCATAGTCGCTGCCGGAAGCAGCAATCTCCTGTTTCAGACGAACGCTGCGCTCTTCCAAAGAAGCGATCTTGCCTTCGATCTCATCCCATTCCTTTTGATCTTTGTAAGAGAGCTTCTTCGTACGATTATTGCCCCTGTTTCCGCTCGTTTTTTCACTTTTTTCGACGGATTCTGCGGCTACTTGCGGCGAAGACCTTTGCTCACGTCTTTCTTCGAGGTACTCAGAATAATTTCCGTTGTAGTGATGGATGGTGCCTTGCCCCTCAAAAGCAAACAAATGGTCAACCGTACGATCCAGAAAATAGCGGTCATGGGAAACGGTTATGACTGCACCCGGAAATTGCTCCAGGTAATCTTCCAATATACTGAGTGTCTGAATATCGAGATCATTGGTCGGCTCATCCAGGAACAAAACATTCGGCTCTCCCATCAAGGTGCGCAACAAATAAAGACGACGTCGCTCTCCACCTGACAGACGTGAGATGGGGGTCCACTGCATGTGCGGGGCAAAAAGGAAACGCTCCAGCATTTGCGATGCTGTAATCGATTCCCCGTTACTCGTTTGGATGACTTCTGCAGCTTCCTTCACATACTCAATCACGCGCAGTTTTTCATCCATTTCCACGCTGCCCTGTGTATAATACGCGATTTTAACGGTCGTACCCACTTCGATAGAACCGCCATCAGGCTGAATTCTGCCTGCGAGCATATTTAATAGCGTCGACTTTCCGCTGCCATTCGGTCCAATAATACCGACTCGATCACCTGGGAGAACAATGTAGCTGAAATCTTGAATGAGCTTGCGATCTCCGTACGCTTTGCTGATGCCTTCAATCTCAATCACTTTTTTACCCAGGCGGCTTGCTCCCAGCGCCATCTCCATTTTGGCTGCCGGTCCTTCTATCACCCGGTCTCTCAGCTCCTCAGCACGCTGAACCCGTGCTTTTTGCTTGGTCGTCCGTGCTTTTGCTCCACGTCGCAGCCACGCCAGCTCCCGTCTCAGGAGGTTTTGCCGCTTGCTCTCGGCCGCTGCCTCGTTTTCTTCACGCTCCGCTTTTTTCTCCAAAAAGGTCGCATAGTTGCCCTCATAGCTGTACAGCTTGCCTCCGTCCAGCTCGAATGTCCGATTTGTTACGCGATCCAAAAAGTAGCGATCATGCGTAACGAGCAGCAAAGCGCCTTTATAGCGGGACAAATATTCTTCCAGCCACTCTACCGTCTCATTGTCGATATGGTTGGTCGGCTCATCGAGAATCAACAGATCGGCTGGCTGAATCAAAGCGCGGGCCATCGCTACACGCTTGCGCTGCCCACCAGACAATTCGCTGACCTGCTGCGAAAAATCGTGCAGCCCCAGCTGAGTCAAGATCATTTTGGCTTGCGTATTGCTTTCCCACGCGTCAGCAGCATCCATTCTGGTTTGCACCGAAAACATGCGTGCTTGCTTTTTCTCGTCATCGGGAGCATTTTGCAAATCTGCTACTGCCTGCTCATACTCGCGCAACAACTGGATGAGTGGGGAATCACCGTAAAAGACCTGATCCAATACGGAGGAATTCTCTTCAAAGCTCGGATTTTGCGGCAAGTACTCTACGCGGAAATGATTCGCGTGAACTACCTTTCCGCTATCAGCCATATCCAGCCCAGCAATAATTTTCAATAAGGAAGACTTTCCTGTGCCGTTTACACCGATCAATCCGATGCGCTGCTGCTCGGCAATGTGAAAGGAAATGTTGTCAAACAAAACCTTCTCTCCGTAACCCTTGGAGAGATTTTCTACTGTCAGTATTTGCATATCGGTCACCTATACTTTTCTATTTGCCGCATGAAAAGGCAAATGGATGCTATACCCGATGGTACCATGTTTTTCTCCGAAGCTCTAGGGCGCAAAGGATTTTCACCCGCAACCTGAGCCTGACTATGTAAACGGACAAAAGGCAAGCAGCATTCGTGTTCTCCAAATGCCACTTACCTAGATCCCAAAGCTTCATCTGCTCGCTGCAGCACCGTACCAATCAGCTCGTCTTGGATAACCAAATCAGCCAATCCGTCCAGTGGCGTAGGCTCTTTGTTAACGATAACCAGTTTGGCGCCTTGCTCCTTTGCTAGCTGGGGGAACCAATTGGCGGGGCTTACCTGAAGTGAGGAACCCAGTACCAGAAAAAGCTCAGCCTGACTACTCCAGCCCTCTGCTTGCTGAAGGGCCTCATGCGGCAAAGCTTCACCAAACAGCACGACATTTGGACGCAGCATACCTCCGCACTCGCATGTCGCTCCATCCGGTGTCATATATTGGCTGCTTGGAAACGTACGTGAGCACACTACGCAGTGAATGGACCCGAGTGTGCCATGTAGCTGCGCTACTTTCATGCTGCCTGCCCGTTGATGAAACTCGTCAACGTTTTGTGTAATGAGCCCATGAACAAGCCCTTGTTTCTCCCATTTTGCCAAGATTTTGTGTCCTTGATGAGGCTGGCATGACACCAACCCCTCTACTCGTTTCTGATAGAACGAAAGAAAAGCATCTCGCTCATGCTCCATTGCCCACGTGCTTGCCAGCCTCATGGGGTCTTGCCCACGCCATAACCCCGTCTGCGAGCGAAAATCTGGCAAACCGCTCTCTGTGGACATACCTGCTCCCGTAAAAACAACCGTACACGCAGATTGCTTGATCCATTCAACAAGCTGCTTCATCGCTTCCATCCCCTCCGCGTCTGTTTTCCACCTTTCCCTAAATTGTAAGGGACAAGTAGTTTCTTGTACACGTAGGGAGTCGGTTTCATCCTGTTAGTAATACCACTGATATGTCGGTGATTGCTGGTAGGCGGTCTGTTGTTGAAATGGTGGCTGTGGGGGTCGAGCTGGCTGATATCCGTATGGTTGCTGCGATTGCTGTACATGGGCTACGTCGTAATAGGGATAGGCTCCTGATGATTGGCCGTAGTATGACTGGTATGGATATGAACTGGAGGTCATACTTCCACGCCCGCCTTGCTGGCAGCCTCTTGGCGGACCGATAACGACGTTGCTTGTGAGCGGGGCCAGCGCTTCCTTTATCTTTGCTTCATCCAGGCAATACGTATGAGCGAGTACACTTGCAGGAGTCAAGCGCAGCATTTGGGAACCGAAAATGACCTCTGGCGTGTTTGCATCAAAAATCGCCAAAAGATGTGTATTGTCTGTGGTAGCCATTTCATAGTGCCACCAGCCCTGAGGAACATTCGCTACCTGCCCTGGCCCGATCGTAAAATTGAGCATCTGATTTGTATAAGGATTCATGATCGAAACGACTGCTCCACCCGAGATGCAGTAAACAAGCTCGGAGGCATTTTGATGAATATGAGGCTCAACGACATTGCCTGTGGTCAAGTAAATATCTAGCAGGGATGCATTGCCTAATGTGTTTAATTGATTGATCGATAGCGAGTCAATGTAATTCCTGTCATCCTTTTTAAAAAAGAGATTATTTTTCAAGTCGTACGTAAATTGTACGGACGGTGAAGTAAAATCAACGGATGTATTAGCCATCTTTCTTTTTATCCTCCCACATCATAGGTATTTGACTACCATCTATAGGTATTCCAGCTGCCTACATGCAGTGAACCCATCTTTAGGCCCCGCATCCATGCATCGCACCCCCAGCACCCTATTCAATCACCCTACTCGCTTTTGTACATATGCTAATAAGAACGATAGATCGGATTTAGAAGGAGGGGAATGGAAGTATGGCCACCTATTTTGTCTCAGATATTCATGGACAGTATCAAGCCTTTCAGCAAGCACTTCGCAACGCTTCCTTCTCACCGCAACGCAATGATCAGCTCTATGTGCTAGGAGACATGATCGATCGTGGACCCGAATCGAAAGAAGTCCTGCTGGATTTACTTGCGATGCGTCAAGCGTATCCAGAGCAAATCGTCATACTAAAAGGCAATCACGAGCAAATGTTTGAGGATTGGCTACAAAGAAGCGGGAATTCTGAAAATTACCTCCGGTTTAATGGAGGTGATGCGACCATCCGTTCCTTTTTGAGTAATCACCCACTGCGCCGTGCCTTTATTGGCTCGATGCCCTCCGAACAAGCACAGGAAGAAGCTCGTCAACTCATCCTGTCCCGCTATCCTAAACTGCTGCCGGCTCTTGCCTCCCTCCCACTCTACGTAGAGCTTCCAGCGAATCCGCAGACAGGTGCTCCCGCTGTCCTCCTCGTTCACGCTGGTATTCGTCCTGGAATCCCGCTGCAACAACAGTCACCTGAAGATCTGTTGTGGATTCGGGAGCCCTTTTACCTTTATTATGAAGGAGAGCGCCCTATTGTTTTCGGTCATACCCCTGTACCTAAATTGCCTGGCTACGAGGGCTTTGGACCATGGAGACGAAATAATTTGGTAGGTATTGATGGTGGCGCGGCATATCGGCGTGGCGTTATGCTGGTGGAATGGCCTTCGCTGCAAAGCATATTTGTGCCCATCCATGAAGCGACGTCCTCTCCAAACGTCCGGATGAATGAACCATATAAATTGTAAGCGAGCAATCAGGTGCGCTTACCTGCTGCATAAGGCAACAGGTAGCCTGCCATTCCTTCCATTTTGGACAAGCATTGCCAGCTATGCCTTTCACAAATTGTTACTTTTTATAATCTACTTCCGATTCGTAATATGTTAAGATATGGACGAGGTGTTGTTATGAAACGTGAACAAGTCGCTGAGCAAGCAATGTTCTTCTCTTGGGGAATCTCCCTCATTGCTACAGCAGGCAGTCTCTTTTTTTCAGAAGTACTGAAATACATACCATGCGATCTATGCTGGTACCAGCGCATCTTGATGTATCCGCTCATTATCCTGCTCGGGATCGCAAGCGCCAAAAAAGACTACAAAATGTCTATGTACGCACT
This sequence comes from Brevibacillus reuszeri, assembly GCF_002897295.1. Classification (GTDB taxonomy): domain Bacteria; phylum Bacillota; class Bacilli; order Brevibacillales; family Brevibacillaceae; genus Brevibacillus; species Brevibacillus reuszeri_A. The sequence goes on along the minus strand of NZ_BEXF01000019.1, from coordinate 18,860 downwards.
GGTTCTTTCGTTGATTGGTGGTGGAATTTCGCTTTATCATTACCTCGTCCAAAAGGTTCCCGCGCTGCATGACCTGGGTAACGCTTGCGGAATTGTACCTTGCAATACGGACTATATCAACTGGTTTGGATTCATAACGATTCCATTCTTGGCCTTAATCGCTTTTACCTTGATTAGCATCCTGCAAGTTATTGTTATGAAAAACACAAAGGAGAACTGATGCCATGAAAAAGATTATTTTTCTTTCCATTCTCGTCGCAGCTTTCTTGATCGGCGCTATCGTTTACTCCGATATTTCCAATCGCGAAGCAGCAGCAGGTAATCCTTATGGAAAAGCAAACCTGAATCCAGCCACAATCGAGCAATTGAATGATCCTTTGTACGACAACCTGATCATGCCTGAGGAGCTACAGACAAAGCTCGCCAATAAAGATGAACTGTTCGTATACTACTACAGCCCGGTTTGCGAGCATTGCAAGGCAACCACACCTGTTCTCGTCCCTATCGTCAAAGACATGCAAATCGATATGAAAAAGCACAATTTGTTGGAGTTCAACGCTAGCTGGGACCAATACAACATCGAATTCACTCCTACCCTCGTTCACTACAAAGATGGCAAGGAAGTCGCTCGTATGGTAGGTGGTCATGAAGCCAACGAATGGAAGACGTGGCTGGAGGAGCAGAAAAAATCATAAGCAAAATAAGGTCTCCCTCTTTCGGGAGGCTTTTTCTATTGGATAATCGTGACATTCATGTGAACTCCTGCGCTTTCGATGGAAGAAATAGCCCGAACGAGTCATAAGGCTTTTTCAATCTTTGCCTATAATGAGTACTGGGGAAGATCCTTGGAAAACGGAGGTAAGACCATTGACCCTCATTTATCTGACGGAAACCTTTGGCTTTCGGGCAACATGGAACCCGGAGCTGATGCTCTTGACTGCTTTGCTTGCTTTGGCGTATTTTTCCTTTATTGGCCCTCTGCGTCATACATTTGCGGATGCCACTCCTGCTAAGCAAAGACAAAAGATATCCTTTTCGCTTGGCCTCGTGCTCTTTTACTTTGGCATGGGCAGTCCACTAAACGTAGCGGGACACTTTTTATTTAGTGCCCACATGCTGCAGCAGTCTCTTTTATATTTGATCATGCCGCTGTTATTACTCTACGGAATGCCCAGATGGCTGCTGCGTCCGCTCATTGCACGCAATTGGTCGAGACGTCTTCTTAGTGTCATCACTCATCCCATTCCTGCTGTTCTCTTGTTTAATAGCCTGTTTTCGTTTTATCATATGCCTGTTGTCCTGGATCTGGCGATGAACAATCTGGCTGTACATAATATGATTCACCTCGTGCTGCTCCTCGCTGCCTTGATTATGTGGATACCTGTGCTTGCACCATTCCCGGAGATTAACCGTTTGACTGATCTGCAAAAGCTGGCCTATCTTTTCGCCAATGGCGTACTTCTCACGCCCGCTTGTGCCTTGATCATCTTTTCGGAAACAGCCATGTACGAAACTTATGTAAACGGTCCGTCCTTGCTTTGTGCGCCATTCTTTTCAGCTCCGATCGACAAGTCAATGTTTGCTGTTCCACTCCCGCCTCACGAGGATCAGAGACTTGGCGGGATCATTATGAAGCTGATGCAGGAAATGACGTATGGTGCAGTGCTCGCCTACATTTTTACAGCCTGGTACAAAAAGGAAAAGAATCAGCCTGAGGATGAATTGTTGCCGCAATAACAATTTCTACGACCAAATCTACCAAGGAGGCGCACTTGATGACTGTCCCTACAACCACTGCTTTACGCGTAAGACGACTGCTTATTTTATTGCCGCTGCTCGTGCTCGCTGCATTGGTCGCCTCCTGGTTTTGGGGCGGCTCAAAAAATACACAGTCCACGCTCCCCGATGTTACATTGGAAACACTCGATGGACATGCTTTTGCCCTCACCCCAAAGCCGGGGAATATTCGTCTGGTCGAGCTGATTTACACACGCTGTCCCGACATTTGTCCGACAACCACGATCAAAATGGTCCAATTGCAAAAACGCCTGCAGGAAGCCAATTTGATGGGCAATGGGGTCGAGTTCTTGACAGTGACCATCGATCCTGAAAATGACACCCCTGATGTACTCAAGTACTATGCCAAGCAATTGGGGATTCAACCCCAGGGCTGGACGATTCTGCGCGGTGATGAGCAGACGACCCGAACAGTAACGAGTTCCCTCGGCTTTATCGCCAATAAAATGGAGGATGGATTTATCTCTCATACTTCCAGTACGTATTTGGTCGACCAGGATAATAAAGTCATGCGCAAGTTTGGCATGGGGGAGGATTTTGATCCTGACCAAATATATCAAGAGCTGCTGAACGTTAAATAAGGAAGGGTAATGACAATGAAACGCTATTTATTTTTTTTACTATGTACGGTTGCACTCATCGCAACGGCTTGTGGCAATGATAACAGCGCAAATACCGATCTTGGCTCCGGTGCACCTGTAGAGGCCTCCTTCTCTTTTGCTCCTGAACAGCCAGTAGTAGGAGAAGCGATTACGTTTTCTGTAAAAGTGACCCAAGAAGGAAAGCCTGTTGATGACGCCAAGGAAGTAAAATTTGAGTGGTGGAAGGATGGCCAGGAGCAGCATGTGACCATTCCCGCTGCCCTGACATCTGATGGGGTCTATACGGCCCAGCAAATGATCAGCGAGCCTGGCTCGTACTTTGTTTACTACCATGTAACTGCACGAGATTTTCACAATATGCAAAAGACCCCGTTTACAGTAAAGGGCTCGGCAGATGAACATGCTTCGCATACGGTGCCAGCTACAGGCGCAGGTTCGGACCATCAGCATGGTAATAATGCAGAGAGCGGAAATCACACGGCAAGCGGAGTCGATTTTCACTTCATGCCTGCTGACGACATCAAAGCTTCCCAGCCCGCTATTGTGATGGTCCATCTGATGAAGGACAATCAGGCTTTCGCGGATGCATCGGTTAAATTCGAATACTGGCAAGGAAATGAAGAAAAGCACACATTTGTGGAGGCTGCCCAGTCTAAGCCCGGACAATATGATAGCAGCATCTCATTTCCTACCGCTGGTTCTTATCAAGTAAATGTACACGTTGAAAAAGGGGACGTTCACGATCATAAAGAGTTCCCGCTGACGGTGCAGTAACGAGCATAAACAAAACGGCCTTTCCATCGCGGAAGGCCGTTTGTTGTATGGTGATTGGATGTAGATTTTATCTAGCAAGTAAAGTAGGCGATTCGATCCAGCTCTAAACCATAATACTCCCAGTGATTGTTTCTCCATCGATACCCCGTTACAGAATTACGACTGACGTATACGGGGTAAAACCAGAAGGAACGACCATTTTTCAGCCAGATGTAGGTATAGCGATATAGGCAGGGATAAATCGCACCCCGATCAATGCGCCGTGTACCTCCATATCCACGTGCTCCTGGCGAACTGGGCGTCCTGCCTGGCGGAGGTCCTGGTGGTGGGGGTGGAAATCCAGATGAGCCTCCAGGTGGTGGTGGATAACCACCTCCGGGGGGCGGCGGGTAGCCTCCGGGAGGATAACCTCCAGGCGGATATTGATATGACATGACGTTCACCTCCTACAAGTCTCCCTATAAGAGATGCAGCAAACGCACAGATGGTATGTGCGTTTGCCCTCGGTCATTCACCTATTTTTTCCGCTACTGCCTGCTATGCACAGCTTAGTAAGGTCGTCCTCCCATGATAAACCGGTATCCCCAATGCGTATCTTTGAAATCAGTAATTTTGACCCCACCAGACTCTTTGGAAAACGTATTGAGCAGTTTATTATCTCCCATGTAGATAGCTACGTGCGTGATACTTTGCTTCCCTACATCGATTCCTTTGTAATCGGACTCCTTATAACCCTTGTAAGCCATGAAGAAAACAAGATCGCCCTTTTTCAGCTTATTAATATCCGTCGTGTAGCTGCCGTTTTTCTTTACATAATTCGCTTGGGAGCGTGCTCCCCCGCGTCCCAAGTCAATATTTGCGCCCTCCAGGTAAGCCCACATTGTCAGCTCAGAGCAATCCATGGTTTTTTTATTCGAGCGGGTCGATCCGTACTCGTATGGCGTGCCCATATATTTCTTACCTGCTGCAATCACTTTATCTCCCAAAGCAGACGAGGCATTGTTCTCTGTCCCACCCGGTGCTGGTTTTGATCCTGTACCGGTATCTGCTGGAAGTATCCGGCGCGCACCAACCAATTTTTTTGAATAATCGCTCACATTTTTGACTACAACGGCGTCTTCGCCTTGGGATGAGTAGATGTATTTGTTATCTCCGATATAAACACCCATAAAGCTTGGCGTTCCTGTTCCATTCGAGGAAAAGAACAAGAGGTCACCCTCCTGAATATCCTTCTCCGGCACTTTTTCCCCTGCCTTATACAGCTTTGGAATGGTGTCCCCGATCGTTATACCTGCTTTTTTGTATATGTATGTTGCCAAACCTGCCGAGCCAAATGAATTCGGTCCCATTGCACCATATTTGTAATCTTTTCCGACCAGCGCTTTTGCTTGTGATACCACTTCTGCTGCCGCTTTCGCAGAAGCTTGTGAATCCACAGTCTTAGCTGCAGCATGTCCACCTTCAGCAAACATGAGCAGGGATGTACTCAGCATGACGGCGACAGTCGACTTTTGCAACCAATCTCGTTTCGTCATTCGTTCTCCTCCTGGCTGTGTTTTTCCCAACGGATTGGGTACGAAAACCAGTTTACTGGAAGAATAGAGCTCTTATAAGGCTGTAAATCTTTCCAATTGAGGATTTGATTACATAGTAGGATGACCATTGTCCTATCTTGATACCACCCTCAACACATGGAAAAAAGCCCTTGTCCTTCCTGATTGACAAGAGCTTCGACACTACATTCACTAGTGTCTATCATTTCTTATGAGACCAGATTTTACCTGTCTGCTTGCACAGAAAGACAACTGTTTCTCCCATCTTTAGCCGATGAGAGCCTTTTACGAGAAACGATGTATCCGGCCCCATCCGTTTCGCCAGCATTCGATGCAAGCGAGCCTTTGTCCTGCAATGCACCACCCGTTCCGCTGGAAAGCCTGAGCGAATCGCTTCCCTGGCAATATGGCGGGCACTATTTCCTAGTGTATAGAGGTAATCTACGTCTTTTTGACTCAAATAGCGTCCCACATCTTCGTGTCCCTGTACCTCATACGCTCCCATTTCCAGCATACTTGCCAAAACCGCTACCTTCGTCCCATTCGCCACCTGACAGAGGACATCAATCGCTGCTTTGGCAGCATGGGGATTCGAGCTGAACGTATCGTCTAGTACCTGCACGTTTCCTGAGAAGCGATATCGTGTCAACCGTTTTCGCTGCTGTTGAAAGGTCCGCAGTCCTTCTCGAATCGCGCTAATAGGAAAGCCGAGGGTGTGCGAAACTGCTATCGCAAATAACGCATTGTAAATATTGTGTTCTCCGAGAGTCGGAATAAAAAAGGACTCTTTTGTATCATTCATGCTGCATGTAAAGGTAATGCCACGCTCATCCATCGAAATATCGCTGGCCTGATATTCTGCTTCATTGTGAATTCCAATCGTAATAAACGAGCCTGCAAAAGAGCCTGTATAAGGCTGCTGCATCAGCTTATCGGTGTACGGACAATCCGCGCTTAAAAAGACTTTCCCTGTTGTTTTCATATGTCGAATCAATTCTGATTTGGCTTTTGCTACTCCTGCGATTTGCCCGCCGAAATTACCGATATGTGCCGTTCCAATGTTCGTGATGACACCTATTGATGGTTTAATAATCTGGCAATGCCTTTTGATATGGCCACTGTTCAGCATGCCGAATTCGAGGACAGCTGCTTTGTGCTCGTCCTTGATTCGTCTAGCATGCGCCCTCGTATTCCCTAAAAAATTCCTGTTATACATGGATTTATAGATACTCCAGTGTCTACTAAGGATAGCCGATATCATTTCCTTGGTCGTTGTTTTGCCTGCACTTCCTGTCACGGCGATAACCGGTTTATCCAGGATGAGCGTTTTTGCAGGCTTTAGCGCATGCTTGAGCGCTTTCTTTCCCCCGGTCCTTCTCACTGGCACCCTCCCCTTTACCTCGGTTACCTCACGATCAGCTTTCACATTGTATGAGTATCTGAGACAGCCTGTATAGACCGATATCTATGAAAACGTTCCGCTTCTATCCAAAACAAGCGGACGACTCCCAGAATAGAGTAGGAAAGAGAGGTGAAGCCAATGAAACAAAAGGTAACGATAGCCGCGGTTGGGGATATTCTCATGTGGAGAGAGCAAATCGCAACTGCTCACCTTCCCGGGACAAACCAGTATTCATTCGCGGACATGTTTGCTCCTGTCGCGCCTATTCTGCAAGGCGCAGATCTGACCATCGGAAATCTAGAAACAACCTTTTCCGGGAGTACGCAGCCCTATCAAATCGGGTCAGCACGAGAAGGCTACCCTCGCTTCAATTGTCCTGATGCCCTCGCTGCTGATTTGAAAAAGGTAGGCTTTGATGTACTGACGACCGTCAACAACCATTGTCTTGATGGGGGTACAAACGGACTTTTTCGAACGCTGGATATACTCGATCAGCATCAAATTGATCACACAGGCACATACCGCAATCAACAGGATGCTTCTACCTATCTGATTAAAGAGGTGAATGGCATCCGCATCGGGATTTTGGCTTATACGTACGGAACGAACAAACAGCAAATCCCGCCAAACTCTCCTTGGGTAGTCAATCTGATCATCCAGGAAAAGATTTTGCAGGACATTACTCGGCTTCGTCCCCTCGTCGATCTCCTGATAGTGTGTCTTCATTTTGGACTCGAATTCCGTTATATCCCAACCAAAAGACAAAGGCTGCTTGCCCAAAGCATTTTGGATCAGGGGGCAGACGTCATTCTCGGTGCTCACCCCCATGTATTGCAGCCAGTCGTGACCCCGAAGATCAAAACACCCGATGGACAAATCAGACGAACCGTTGTCGCATACTCACTCGGAAATTTCACTTCTGAACGTATGCTTAATTTCGAGACTTCATTATGTGGCGCAATTTTACGCTTAACCGTGGAAAAAGATGAACAAGGGCAAATAGAAATTACGCACATTTCGGTCGTACCTACCTATTCACACCGCTTTTTTTCAGGGGGACGTGTCCGGTATCGCGTCATTCCGATGCGTTCTGCTCTGCTTTCCCCGGACAAATTTCTGACGCTGACCCAGCGCAAGAAACTCAGGCTGCTCTTTGGCCACTCCAGGCGCACAATCGGTCCACGGTTTATCTAGACAACAAGAAGGGGTGAGATTGCCAGCGCAGTCCCACCCCTATTTCCTATTCCTATTATAAATCAGTGCATACAGTAACAGCTGGCGCTTACGGCGCTACCTGTGCCTCTTCTTTATAAAGTACCTGCTTCAAGCACTCCGAAGCTGCATCAAAATCCAAACTTTTTATGAGCTCAATTTCACTGATGAGGAGCTGTTGTGCCTGATCCAGCATGATTTTATCTCCTGTCCCTAGCACCTTTCCTTTGCTGATCAGGAACAAATCGCGGATAACCTCGGCACCTTCGTAAATATTGCCGCTCTTCATTTTTTCCGTGTTCATTTTGTACCGTTGTGCTGCATTGATGCTTAGATCGGGTTTCCCCTCATGCAAAACCGCCAACACATGCTCCAAAATATCTGCTTCAACTACCTGGCGTATACCCAGAGCGGACATTTTTTCAACAGGGACCATAATGTTTAGCTCTTTTAACACCATGTTTAGTACAAAATACAGATGCTTTTCCCCCAGAAACTCCTTCTCCTCCATGACCTCGATGATTCCAGCACCGTGCATGGGATAAAAAATCTTGTCTCCAACTTGAAACATACGTCCACCTCCTTCAATACGATCCATTTCATTATACCACAGATTTTCATTTTAAAATTTTTAATTTTATCACAGGAAATTATTTTAAGTCAATATTTTATTTTGGATAAAATTGCATGAAGAATGATGCCCTCCCAGGTTCGCCCCAAAGAGGTTAACCAGCAGCTTTTTGAACCTCACGTCCCCCACCTACTTTAAACACAATCACCCCAGCGATAATGACCAGGACCCCAAACAACTGCTTGCTTGTAAAAGGAACTTGTTCCAGGCCGAACCAGCCAAGTGAATCCCACAGGAGGGCGAAGCCTAGCTGAGATGTAAGGACAATCGAAATCGCATACGTAGGCCCAAGCAATCTGATCCCCTGTACGAGACTGATAACTACCCCGACACCAATGATTCCGCTGAACCAATACCAGAGCTGCATATTCGCTAAGGAAAACAAGTGCTTCCCTTCTAGTAGCAGCCCGATGCCAAACGAAGCGAAGAAGCCCATTCCCAATACAAGCGTGGTAGTTGTCCATGTCCCCGCGTGTTCATTCACTTTACTGTTGAATATATTTTGCAAGCTGACCAATGCGCCAGCGGTAAGTGCCAGTAACAGCCCAACAATCATGTTGCTTTCCCCCTTCGTTCATTCATAAATATTGCCTCTTGCCAGTACAGCCAGTCCTTCCCTGTCTTTCACGACGATGTATCCTTTGCTTCGCTCGATCAAGCCATCCGCAGACATTTGCCCGATGACTCGATTCAGATGCCGATAGCTCGTGCCAATCAGGCTGGCAGCATCCAGTAGCTGGTCCGACCCGAGCTGTCCTTTCATTAATGAATCAGATTCGTCATAGGAAACGGATAGCAAATAGCTGGCCAGACGCACCTCTACCGGATGCATTAGATTGAAACTAAGCGAATTGGATTTTAGTGTAAATTTTTTTGTAAGGGTCTCCAGTAAAAATTGCAGGAAGGGAGCGTAATCAGAGCTGTATTTTTTCAATAACCGATGCTGGATCCCAATCAACCATACCGTCGATACCGCCTCTACCGAATTGAGGTTCTCCATCTCCCGCACGTATTCGATCTCTCCAATCACCTCCAGCGGTGTCTTGAAGGATAAGATCAGTGTCTTCCCTTCTGCCGTCGTCATGTAGATTTTCACCTTTCCTTTAACGAGCACATACAAAACATGCGCTTGCTCTCCTTGGACGCATATGGGCTCTCCGGGATCAACACGAAACAGCGATAATTGGGGAAACAGCTGCTTAGGAAACACAGATTCTAGCTGATACTCACGCAAAAAATGGTTTAATTGCTCACGATCCGAGATTTCGATCATAACTTCGTTCCCTCCAACCCTTTTCCCACCGCTTTTTATCACAGGAGGCTTCTATCATCTAAGAATGGCTACACCCGCGATCATAAGACCAATTCCGATAAAATGAGGGAGTCTCATCTGCTGTTTTGCCACCCCAAACCAGCCATTACTATCAATAAAAAAGGTCAAGCTTAGTTGCGCAATCAAAACAGCGGATATCGTCAGCGTAGCACCGATCTGGTGTATCGCAGTGACATTGCTAAAAATAATGACCGCCGCCAACGCACCACCCGCCAAGTATAACGGCTGGACTCTTTTCAATCCTACCCATTTACCATCCCGCACGACAAGCAAAATACATAAGGCCGTAATAAAACCGGTAAGCTGGGTAAGTGTCGCCGTCTGCCAGGTTCCTATATCTTGGCTGATTCGGGAATTGGCTACTCCTTGCAAGGTAATGAAAGCCCCACCGATAAATGCAAAGAAACTGCCTTTCATTTCGTTCTCTCCTTGAGGTCGTTTTCCTTAATTAAAGGATAGAACCTGACTTGCAAGAAAGGACATATGTCCTTTACTTTACTCCGTACCTTGTGTAAACACGAATCCCCCGCAAAGCGGACAAACCCTTCTCTTTATGGAATTCGTTACAGCTTTAGAATTTTTGTTAATTTATATACTTTTTGTATAATAATAGGGAAAGGAGTGGATGGAATGAACAAATTTGAAAAGGTCATTTTGTATATTTTGAGCTTCATCCTTTTTCCGATCGGTTTTATCACGTGGATCATTTCGTTATTTAACCAAAACCCGCAAATGAAAAAGGTCGGACGAACCGCTTTATACTTTTCACTAGCTTCTTTTTGTCTCCAGTTATTGATTGGGGTTGCTAATTTTATTTTGTATACGAATGTGACAGTTCGATAGAGGTGGGGGCAAAATAAAAATAGCCCCGATCGGTTCGAGGCCGGCTTACTGTCATGGTGGAAAAAGAAAGAGGAGCTGCAAATGCGGCTCCTCCTCGAATCAATTAAAGTAAATTTTTCTTAACTACATAAGTCTCCAATGCGCCATTCGCTGCTTTTACAACCACCTTCACAAATGGCGTTCCTGAAGAACCATCAAGGACTGTGGCGGTTTCTGGTGCTTCATCCGAGTCATTGAACTCAGTTTCAGTTGTAATAACACTGTTGACTAGTACAATCTTGAACGTCGCTCCAACGTCATTAGTTTGCAAACTGCTCCGCAACTGTGTAGTTGTAACAGGACCGTAGTCATACGAAACCCAAATCGTTAACGGTTCGTTGGGATTAATATAAGAGTACATGTTTCCATTTCGTACTTTAATCGTTGCATCACTGCTTAACGGCACACTATTCTCGTCTTATTCCTTTTCGGTATTATAACGAGCCTACACCGTGCGGGCGACTTTCATCGCACACGGCGTTCCATCAACAGATAAAAAGGTCTCCTTTCGTCATCTGAAACTTACAATGGGCATATTCATTCTATCAAGCTACCATCAACACAGAATAAACAAGGAAACTTCTGATGGTGTCCGACCTTTGGTTCTGAAAAAGAAAAAGAGGCCAAATGAACGTCTCACAAAATCTCCCGATAAAATAAATCTGGGTAAACCGTTACTATGCTGTTTGAATCAACTGTAATGCTCTCCTGAAAATTCCCGCTTTGCTATCGAGATAACGCTGATTCACTTACAAACCGTGAAGGAAACCTTTGTCCCCAGGTCAGGCTGGCTCTGTATCTGCAGACCTTTTCCGTATATTTGCTGTAAGCGTCGGTGTGTATTCAAAAGACCTATCCCTGATTTTTGCTGACGATTTGTAGCAAATAAGTGACGCAAGGTAATTTCGTCCATCCCTACCCCATCATCACTGACAACGATTTCAGCACAAGTCCCCAAATTCGTAATTTGAATGCTGACAGTCCCCCCACGCAATCGCTTCAAGACACCATGTCGAATTGCATTTTCTACAAGTGGTTGGATAGAAAGAGGTGGAATTTGCAGTTCGAGATTATCATCGATATCCCAATGAATCTGAAGCTTGTCATCGAAACGTACCTTCTCAATGTACAAGTAAGACCGCACAAGATCCAGCTCCTGCGAAAGCGGAACAAGCCTTCTCGAATTACTAAAGTCAAAGCTTGCTTGTAAGAAGTCGGTCAAAGCTTCCAGCAGCCCACTCATCCGTTCAGAATCTACTAGCTTTAGAGCGGTGATAGCATTCAATGTGTTAAACAAGAAATGCGGCTCTATCTGTGCTTGTAGCCATGCTGCTTCCATTCGAAGCCTCTCTCGTGCCGACTGCTTCATATCCGTTAAAGCTTTCACGCGTGACCTCAACTCTTGGGCATCCACAGGCTTTGACACATAATCGTTGGCACCAGCTAAGAACCCCGCATGGATATCCTCTATTTGACTACGAGCTGTTAGGAACAGTACGGGTAGCTCAGAAAGGGAGTATCTCTCCCTAATGAGACGTGTCAACTCGTAACCAGATATGTTCGGCATCATGACATCGGTAACAACCAGATCCAATTCTCGCTGCTCCAATATAGACAAAGCCTCCTTGCCACTAGTCGTCTTGATGATGTCATATTTCTCTGAGGAAAGAATATTGGTTAGGATCTGCAAGTTAACAGGATCATCGTCAACAGCCAAAACCGTTATTCTATCTTCGGGAATGCTTACTTGTTCTTCTATTTCAGCATCATTTGCCGTATGAGGAGCAGTTGCCGAAATTTCTCGCTGTACCACATCTTCTGCTTGGTGATTTGAAAGATCGGGCATTTGTTCTTTTTCTTGCGCCAATGGAATGGAAAAACGAAAATGCGATCCCTGGTCTGGCTCAGAGTACACTTCGATTATCCCACCATGCAACTCTACAAGCTGCTTAGCGATGCTCAGCCCAAGTCCAATGCCACCACTCATAGTTTGCGTGTCATTTTCTCCCTGTTCATATGGCTGAAAAATACGTTTGAGAGTTTGTTCATCCATGCCGATGCCTGTATCGATAACGCTGATCCTTGCCATACCACTCTCTTTTGTTGCATGGAGGGTTATGCTGCCTTCGTTTGTATACTTTATGGCATTGTGAACCAGGTTGAACAAGATTTGAGTAAATCTGTTTTCATCAGCGACGATAGCCGGAAATTTGTCTGGAATCTGATTAATGAGTCGAATTGATTTACCATGCAGCATAAATCTCATCATATCAGTGACACCGTTTGCGATACCCTGAATCTTGAGAGGACGAACATTCAGACGAATACCATTCTCCTTCAATCTGGTTAAATCCAGTAAATCGTTTAATAAAAAGGACATGCGTTTCCCGACCGTAACGAGTAACTCAAGATCTGCTTTTTTCTTTTCATGGTGTTGGTTGTCCCAATCTTCCAAGACAGTTTGAGCGATATTAATCATCCCATGAAGTGGATTACGCAGTTCATGTGACGTGTTTGCCAAGAAGATATCCTTCATTTTGTCAGCAGCTTGTAGTTGAGAAGCTAGCTCGGCGGTGCGCGTCGAAGCTCGAAAGTAACGTTTGAACCAAAACGAGGCAAACATCAAAAAGGCTACGATCAAATCAATCGGATAATAACCGATATCTGGCCAGAAGAGACCCTTAATAAAACCGCCAAGGACGTTTGTCAAAATGCCGCTAATTCCCAAAGAAATGAAAATTGCATCTTCATCGACGGTTACTGCCGTTCGAACGGAGAGGACCAGTAAGATAATGCTTGCCATTAAGGTCAGACCGAAATAAAAAGAAGCTAGGACCGTTGTCAGCTTTGCAGGAGTGCAAAGAATAACGATCGCTGAAATGGCGCATATCCAGAAGAACCAGTTGAATATGTTATCCTTCCTGGGAGAAACCAAAATGCTTCTGGCAAAGTGCATCAGGAATGCAGCCACACCAATTATAGCCAAATAAATTAGTTTAATAGACCATGCATAATCGATCGGTAGCCAATACAAAAGCAATCGGTCATCATCCATTAGGGTCATAAGCAATGCAAAGAGAATAAGTATGAAAAAGGAAAGCAGAGCCTTTTGTCGAGTTCCTATTAGATAGAGGATACAAACATAGATGGCATGCATGACCAAAACAGTGCAAACAATCACCTGCATGCTGATTGAGAACCACCTGTCCCTTTCAACTGCCTGCTCATTGCCAAGCTTGATGGAACTAATGATTCCTCCCCTTCGAAGATGATCGTAATTCGCTACCTGGACTACGATATCCAGTTCGCTTTTATCGGTGGTAAAGGTAGCGGTGTAAGGGACATTTCGAGCTATGTTTTGATCGAGTTTCTCAGCCGGCTTACCTGAGCTTCCAACCAAGTGACCATTTACAAATACTGCGGACGCGGATACTACATACGATAACTTGATACTATACAAACGCTGAGGATCAGGCTTGACCCATACACGCAAACGATAAGTTCCGTAGCCAATTTTTGAGTTCGTCTCAGGATTTAAGGTTCCCGCCCAGTTTCCTGGAACTTGAATGAAGGTAGGTCGATTACTAATAGTAGATGTGTTCGGAATCAAAAGTTCGTGAGGATAGAATTCCCATTCTCCATTCAATGTCAGAACACGATTAGAATGGAAATCGAAGTCCCTGAGATCAAGCACTCCTTGTTCCGCTCCTTTGTGATTCGGCTCCGCAAGCAGTAGGTACCAGGTTGTCCGGATCGCTAATAGGAAAATAACAAATAGGGTAATTAGAAGGAAGATCTTTCTTTTTGTCAATGCTCTGGTCCCCCACAAAGTTACATTTCTCTGTTACATATACTAATTTTACAGGTCATAAGTGTAAACCTCTTAAATCAAATGGATGTGTTTGTCTTTCATATTATTACATACTTCATATGGATTTGGCTTATCTGTTCTGAGCCTGATACCGGGGGTTAGATCCACGTCTGCGTGCTGATGCTGCAGAATTAAGTGCCAGTAATTTCCTCGGGGCAATAAAAGTAGCCCCGAACGGTTCGAGGCTGGCTTAGTGGTGGCGTCAAAAGAAAAAGGAGCCGCGTTTGCAGCTCCTCAAGAATAGAGAAAATGGTTTGTTTTTAGTCGATGGACACAGTTAGATTCGGTGATATGTCAGTGTTTGGGGTAGTTGCAGTAAATTGTACAATTGCCGATAAAGGCAAATTAATTACCGAGTACCCAGGTACTCCATCTTCGGTCAGTTGCGCAGCGATTGCTGCCGCTACCTGAGTAGGCAATTGACCAGCTGTAACTGCAACTGTGTGGGGAACCTCCCCAACTTTTACAGTAATATTTCCTGTGGCAGACGCCCCGGTTTGTACTGTGAAGATTGTTGATTCTGTTTGCTCATCCGTTCCGCCTGAAAGAAATGGTGCCGCTGAAAATTGAAATCCATTGTAATTGCTAGTAGTAACCCTGAATTCGTTCCCAGCCTCTCCTACCTCATAGTACGTAACCGTGATTGTCGATCCAGATAGCGATGCATCCACTAATGGGTGGTTATCGATTAAAGTAACTAGCTCGTCAACTGTACTGAATGTGGTGCTACCGTCACCAGTTGATGCCTTGAAAAAAGCTGTTCCATTTACGCTAATTCCATCTCCATTTATTGGAGCTACCCAGGTTAGTTTAATCGATGCTTTTGTACCTGGAGAGCCTTCCGTAATATTTCCTTGCATTCCAGTTACTCCCGGATCGCTATTCTCGCCTTATTCCTTTACGGTTTTATAACGAGCCTACACCGTGCGGGCGACTTTCATCGCACACGGCGTTCCATCAACAGATAAAAAGGTCTCCTTTCGTCGTCTGAAACTTACAATGGGCATATTCATTCTATCAAGCTACAATCAACAAAGAATAAACAAGGAAACTTCTGATAGAGTCCCATAATCAGATCCCTCTGGTCACCTCTCCTTTCCTATAGCAGGCAATAAAAATAGCCACGAACGGTTCCGGGCAACTCAAATTCCTGGTGATAAAAAATACCCCCGGGATTACCCCCGAGGGCTGGTTGATGGAAATCGTGATTACTCAATATCTTTGCTTGTTATATTGGAAACACCCGCTCGCTGACCTCCATCAACAATCATCCGGAAATAATAGGTCCCGGATGCGAAGGATGGTAATTTTGCATTTACTTGATCCGTTGTAGAGGTAATAGGGCTATCCAGTTCCGCATCTTGCCATGTTTGTTTGTCTGTTGAATATTGAATTTTAGCCGAGGTAACCCCGGTTAGTTGGGAAAATGACAGAAGTACATATACATCTCCCAGCTCATTTTTTGCGGTTCCATAAGCATCCAAATCAGTAATCGGTTTTGAGCTATTCTCGACTTATACCCTTAGCTTCGGGAGGGCTTTCGTTCGAGCCTACACCGTGCGGGCGACTTTCATCGCACACGGCGTTCCATCAACGGGTAAGAAAGTTTTTACAACGGGCACCTTCAGGTTAACCTACTAACACGAGTTGGTAACCTATCCAAAGTTAATGCATTTCATCAGGGAGCCACAATAGCAGCTCCTTATTTGGTGTAAAGAAAAATCCCCTGAGATTTCTCCCAAGGGAATCGTTGATGGATACTATAGTTAATTAAGACGGAATGGTCACAGTTTTTACAACATCTCTATAACCGTTGGACTTTACAATAAACGTAAATGTTGATCCTGCTGACCACCCCATGCCGTCAGTCGCTAGGGTTCCAGCATTGTTTATCGTAAAATATGGTAAGTAATTTCTGTTATTACCGTCAATATAAATACCAGTAATATTTGTTCTCCAAGCCTCTCCTTCAGCATCTGTACTGAAAGTGAATACCACGTCTCTACTGGCAGTTGCTGTCGCAGTAACATCTGGTGCCGGCAATTCGCTATTCTCGTCTTATACCATATGGCTTTTATAACGAGCCTACACCGTGCGGGCGACTTTCATCGCACACGGCGTTCCATCAACGGATAAAAGGGTTCCTTCCGCTAGAGATTTACAATGGGCGTGTTCATTCTATCAAACTACTATCAACACAGAATAAACAAGGTAACTTCTGACGGTGTCCGACCTTTAGTTCTGAAAAAGAAAAAGACGCCAAATAAGCGTCTCACAAAATTTCTCGATAAAATAAATCCGGGTAAACCGTTACTATGCCGTTTGAATCAACTGGAATGCTCTCCTGAAAATTCCCGCTTTGATATCGAAATAACGCTGATTCATTCCCTCTTTCAAGTAAGGTATAGCTCTGATTCACCTGTCTATAGCCCAACTCAGCGGCAGATATGTAAACCACTCTGATCTCCTGTGGTTGCAATAGATCGTACGACAATCGTTTAATCAGTCGGTAGTGTATTCGTAAATGGCGTGTAGGAAGATCGCCATTTAATATGTATACGTTGATCAAAAACAAATCGTCCACAAAAACCACCTTTTTCAAAGAGGTTCATGCGGACGATTGTGGTTTAGGGGCGTTCGCAAATGAACATTTTATCTTTAATCCTTTTCTCTTTAATTGTAGGTATTGCAATGAATATGGATGCTGCTCACTTAGAGTCCGACAACACCTTTCACTCTATATAAACGGTGCTAATGTTGGTAATTCCTTGAAAAAATGCATCTATAGAATCACTGACTTTAATTCGAATTTTATTTACAATATATGTAACAACCACTCTTGTTTACCCGTATTCCTTTTAATACGTAATTTATATTTATATCCTTCTCATAATTGGGCAATGGCTAAACCAATAAGGCGGTGTCAATCATGAAAAAAGTGCTAACGCTGATTATTTTCTCAATTCTCTTAATTTATTCACTAAGCAACCTTATATATTTCCCCGGTTTTAAAGTTTATGCTTTTGATGATCTAGGTTTAATACAAAAAGAAAAGATAACTTCAATTAATATAAGAAATACTAAAGGTGAGGAAGTACATTTAACTGATCGTTCCATGATTGAAAAAGTATTAAATGATTTTTCAATCATGGAATTAAGTAAAAGAAAAAGAGAATCTGATACAAATAATACTGATGTGAAAGATAATAATGGGACCCCAAAATATTTTATCGAGTTAGAAAACAATGGGAATTTAGTGGAGATAATTTACCTTTCTGGTAATAAATATTTAAAAATCATTGGTTACAGTACAAATGAAACCATAATATACGAAATAGTAAATCACCCCGAATTAGAAATTGACAATATATTTAAATCCGCACTGAAATAAGCAACTAACTTAATAATCGAGGTCTTTCTAACATCCTGGCAAACTACTCATACTAAAAAGCATGTTCGGATGATATCCGAACATGCTTTTTTTAACTACAATGTAATCCAACCACTTCTGGTTTTAACGCGGTGAACTACTCCCTCACCGGTGATAACGCGACCACCATCAAAATCCATAAATGGCGCTTCGATCTCCACCTGAATATAGTCAGGATTTCTCTTCATGAAACGGCGGATAGAATGCAGTTCTCTATTAGCCTTCCGGACATGATCTGCAAGTTGATCACGCAAGCTAGGTTGGAAACCGAGGACTAAGCCTACAAGACCTAATGCAAAGTTCTTTTTCTTGGTAAAGGCCCATACCATCGTCGCTACTGAAGCGGAGATTGAGAGACTACTTGTCAAGAGGTTACTATCCATTTGCTCAATACCGTACTCGAGAATGTCCTCTGAAGTAGCAGTCACTTCATCCAATTCATCAGCTGTAACTCGAATTGTATCTGCATATTGCTTTAGTTTTGTTGCCATAGTTTTTCTTCCTCCAAATTTGTATTTCAAGTTAATTTCCCGGGATTTTTAACTTGTTACTAATAAAGGAGAAACAAAAGCTAAAAATACAACCCTTTTTACAAAGTAATGACTAAGTTTAAAAGAATTCTAAATTGTGATCCATGAGATGGACTCTTTGAAAAAAGCGTGGAAAGACGCTTTGCCTCACGCCCTTGATCCTGTTGGTTCCCGAAAAGATGTCCGAATTAGGGGGGACACCTCTTCATATATTTAGGTTGATTGAGTTTACACGAAATTCTTGACAGACCCACCAATTTTCTTAATTCAAACTATCTACAATTAAGGTCACAATTTATTCTTTTTCCATTCTTCTTTTTCCTACGTTGTTAATGAATTGAATCAGATCAGGCGCCGATTTAAGGTCATAGGTTCTTACTGCTTTCATTATCCTGATATAAACTTCTTGTCTATAGTCCTCTCTAATATCTTCTCTTTGTATCATGCGAAGAGACTTTTTTATTTTTGGCTCAAACATTTGAAATATTTCCATCATCGCTTGCTCATCATTATCTTCTTGAGTTCGTCTTACTAGCGGAAGTAGTTTCATTTTTTTCATCCTTTCTAACCATCTCTCTTATCTTTTGTAAAGCTCTTCGCTTTGTTTTGGATACTGCTTGCTGAGAAATATTTAACGACATAGCTATCTCCCCTTCTTTTAGCTCCTTCATATAAATAAGAGATAGTATATTCTTTTCTTTTTCAGTAAGCACATTTGTGAATGTCAACTAAAAAGTTGACCACCGTGCTCATCAAAAAATTGACCACCATGGCAAAATATTACCACCCGTTGGGTGGGTAACTTTTTCATGATCACGAGTGTTTTAAACTCTGCTTAAATCG
>NZ_BEXF01000018.1 GCF_002897295.1 Brevibacillus reuszeri | reverse complement strand
GGCACGCCGCCAGCGTTCGTCCTGAGCCAGGATCAAACTCTCCAATAAAGTTTGTTACTGGTTCAAAGCTGGCAAATCATTTAATGATAGACTCATTAACGCTTTCGCTGTTCAGTTTTCAAAGAGCGTTTTTTGTCGAACGTTTTACATCTTATCACGTTCGTCATAGGCGAGTCAAGAAGTTTTTTCGTTGAATCTTGTTGTCTTTACTCGCATTTTGTCATCGCTTGTTGGCGACAAGGAATAATCTATCATATCTAAAAAGCGAAATCAAGGGTTATTTTAAAAGTTTATTTACACTAAATTTTTTCGTTCGTTTCTCAGCTATTTTATTTCGCTCCCTGGCGTACAAAAAAGCTGCGCCAAACCTTCATTTGGCACAGCCCTTCTCATTAATTCGTTTGTAGATAATCCTCACGTAGTAATCCCATCATGATCGTATCGTAATACTGCCCATCAATGTATTCGTTTTGTCGCAGGCGACCCTCCAAAACAAAGCCGCATTTTTCATAGGCACGAATCGCTCTGGTATTTCCGCTCCATGTATCCAAGTGCACCCGATTCAAATTCATCTTTAAAAAGAGAAAGCGCAACAGAGCATGTAGAGTATCCGTACCGTACCCTTTGCTCCAATATTCTTTTGCCAAAATGCCGATTCCAATCGTAGCAGCACGTGTGATTGGATCCACCCGGCGATAATCACAATTTCCGATGTGCACACCATCAAGCGTATAGACCGAAAAAACAAACTGGTTCAATTTGTCATCCAGCTTTGAAGTTCGTACGGCCTCCTCGTACATAGTACGCAAGCTATCAAGTGAAACAATGCTATATGTGACAAACGAGGAGCCTGCTGCCAACGTCGCTACCTCTTCATCATTAC
Organism: Brevibacillus reuszeri; assembly: GCF_002897295.1. GTDB lineage: Bacteria > Bacillota > Bacilli > Brevibacillales > Brevibacillaceae > Brevibacillus > Brevibacillus reuszeri_A. The sequence continues at coordinate 127,399 of NZ_BEXF01000018.1, read as the reverse complement.
GCCAAACATACAGCCTCTCCATATCCTCCGCCGTAACTGGACGCAATTCTACTAAATTGCCTCTGATCATTTCGTTTCCTGCCTTTCGATTGGTAGTTGGTACATTCACTTTGACGGTTGAACTTGCTTTGACTATTTGTATTCATGGTCACCACACCTTTCGAAAGTCAGTTGTTACTATTCTACAAGAAAACCTCCAAGGAAACCACTTTATGGCAGGCGACATTAAAAACCACTCTTTCGCAAAAGAGTGGCTACCTGAATCACAATCTATCGACGTCCTTGGAGTTCAGTTAATACCGCGTCCAATGGCAGCTTTTGCTCCTGCAAGAGAACAAGCAGGTGGAAAATCAAATCGGAGGCTTCATATCGCAATTCCTCTGCACTACGATTTTTCGCTGCGATAATCACTTCCGCTGCCTCTTCTCCCACTTTCTTCAGAATCTTGTCTACACCTTTTTCAAACAGATAGGTCGTATAGGAGCCTTCGGGACGCTCCAGCTCACGTGCAGCAATCAGTTGTTCGAGCTCACCCAGGATCGCAAAACGATCAGCTTGGTTGCCAGCTTGTAGTTCCTTTGCTTCTGTTCCCAGCAGTGCATTGGAAAAACAGCTATAGGCTCCTGTATGGCAAGCAGGACCGTTCGGAACAACCTGCACAACAAGTGCATCACCGTCACAATCATAGCTCATGGAAACAATCCGTTGTGTATTGCCGGATGTTCCGCCCTTATGCCACAGCTCTTGCCGGGAGCGACTCCAAAACCACGTTTCTTTTGTTTCCAACGATTTTTGCAAAGATTCTTTGTTCATATAGGCAAGCGTCAGCACGCTCTTACTACTTGCATCCTGTATGATAGCTGGAATCAGGCCACTTTCGTCGAACCGCAATTCCTCTAGTGAAAATTGTACTGTCATGGCCGCACCACTACTCCTTTGGTTTGCAAATACTCCTTCACCGACTGAATGGACGTTTCATCATAATGGAATATCGAGGCTGCCAATGCGGCATCAGCCTTTCCATCAGTGAGTACATCGTAGAAGTCTTCCTTTGACCCAGCGCCTCCTGACGCAATTACTGGAATACGGACAGCCTCTGATACCCGTCTCGTCAATTCGATACCGAAGCCTTTTTTCTCTCCATCGTTATCCATGCTGGTCAGCAAAATTTCTCCCGCTCCCAGCACCTCTACTTCCTGTGCCCAGCTGATAACGTCCTTACCCGTTGCATTACGCCCGCCGTGGGTGTACACCTCCCAGCGATCTCCACCGACTAGACGAGCATCAATAGCCACAACCACACATTGCGAGCCAAAAACGGTTGCACCCTCACGAACCAGCTCAGGGCGCAAAACAGCCGCTGTATTGAGTGAAATCTTGTCTGCGCCCGCACGTAATATTCGCTTCATATCCTCTACGCTGTTAATGCCTCCACCTACCGTAAAAGGAATCGTGATGTTTGCTGCCGTGCGCTCAATGACGTCTACCATTGTCTTCCGGCCTTCATGGGAGGCAGATATATCAAGAAAAACGAGCTCATCCGCTCGCTCCTCACTGTACTTTTTCGCCAGCTCGACCGGGTCCCCCGCATCACGCAGCCCCACAAACTGCACGCCTTTTACGACACGTCCGTCTTTTACATCCAGACAAGGAATGATTCGTTTAGCCAGCATTCGTTCCACGCTCCTCCATACGAGCCAACGCCTCTTCCAATGTAAAGGCATCGGTATAGAGCGCTTTGCCGACAATCGCTCCCGAAACACCCTCTGCATAATGTGCGGATAAGACTAGCAGATCATCAAGATTGCTGACTCCGCCCGATGCAATTACGGATTTACCCGTAGCTAGCGCCAGTGCTGATATTTCCTGCACATTCGGCCCAGTCAAGGTGCCATCTCGTGCGATATCCGTATAAATAAAAGTTTCCGCTCCATATGATACCAAGCGCTTGGCAAGCTCAGTTGCTTGCACATCGGTCGTCGTCAACCAGCCGCGCGTGGCCACTAATCCATTGCGGCAGTCCAGCCCAATCGCGATTTTGTCTCCGTACGCCTGCAAAATCCTCTGGGTGAAGGGCTCGTCCTCGATTGCTGCCGTACCGACGATGACTCTGGCTACGCCCGCCTCCAAGTAATCCGCTATTTGCTCTTCAGTCCGAATGCCGCCTCCCACTTGAACAGGAACCGAAATCGAACGGGCAATTTCTTTAATCAGCTCTGCATTTGCGGGCTTGCCTTCCTTTGCTCCATCCAAATCGACCAGATGAACCCAGGCTGCCCCTTGTTCTACCCAACGTTTTGCCATTTCGAGAGGGGAATCTGCGTACACCGTTTCTTGGGCGTAATCCCCTTGAAACAATCGAACGCATTTTCCGCCGCGAATATCGATAGCAGGATATATGATAAAGCTCATGCCAAAACCTCCTCACACAAAACCGCAAAGTTGCGCAGCAAGCGCATGCCAGTCTCTCCACTTTTTTCCGGGTGGAACTGCATCCCAAATACGTTGTCGCGCCCTACAATCGCAGTAACATCCCGATGATAATCAGTTGTCGCTAGCAGCACCTCAGGCGCCCCTACACGCACATGATAGGAATGCACAAAATAAACGTAATCGCCGCTTTGTACTCCTTTGAGCAAAGAGTGCTGCTGCATTACCTGCAGCTCGTTCCAGCCCATATGCGGCACCTTGAAGTCACCGCGAAAGCGAACAGCCTCTCCGCTTAGCAGACCAAGCCCGATGTGCTCCCCATACTCCTCACTTTTCCCAAACAACAGCTGCATCCCCAAGCAAATGCCGAGAATCGGTCTGCCAGATGCCGCATAATCCTGCAACGCTATTTCCAATCCGAGCTCACGAATGTTTGCAATCGCATCACCAAAAGCGCCTACCCCCGGTAGAATCAAGCCACTGAACTCTGTTAAACGCTCAGGATCGGACACAAACTCATACGCATACCCCAGTCGCTCCAATGCCTTGCTCAAGCTGTACAAATTCCCCATGCCATAGTCGATGATGCCGATCATGTTTACAAAACCCCTTTAGTTGACGGGACCCCTTTTACACGAGGATCAATCGTCGTTGCTTCATCCAGAGCGCGACCCAGTGCTTTAAAAATGGCTTCGATCATGTGGTGTGTGTTGTGTCCGTAATGCAGGATTACATGCAGATTGATCCGCGCCTCAAGAGCAAGCTTCCACAAAAACTCATGTACCAGCTCAGTAGGAAACTGTCCCACAACATTACTCGGGTAAGTCGCGCGATACTCCAGATGCGGACGATTGCTGATATCGATCACGACTTGCGCTAGCGCATCATCCATTGGCACAAAAGCGTTTCCGTAACGCTTGATCCCCTTTTTGTCACCCAGTGCCTCTCGCAGCGCATGACCGAGACAAATACCGATGTCTTCCACGGTATGGTGATAATCGATTTCGATGTCTCCCTTTGCTTTTACCGTTAAATCGAAGTGACCGTGACGGGTAAACAAATCAAGCATATGATCGAGAAACGGAACGCCTGAATCCTGCTTGCTGTCACCTGCTCCATCAATTCCAAAGGAAAGCGCAATCTGCGTCTCATTCGTATTTCGTTCAATCTGTGCTACTCGCTTTTGCGTATCGATCATTTTCTCTTTCCACTCCTACTCTTCGCTATCTAAGTCCCGCAGACGCTCTGCAATCGCTCGACCGTGTGCAGCCAAGCCCTCTTGCTCCGCTAGCGTAATGATTTTATGACCATTTTCGCGCAAATCGCTTTTGCTATACGAAACCACGCTTGATTTTTTAATAAAGTCATCTACCGATAGAGGAGATGAAAAACGAGCCGTTCCATTTGTCGGAATTACATGGTTTGACCCGGCAAAATAATCTCCTACCGGCTCCGAGCTGTATGGGCCTAAGAAAATCGCACCTGCATTTTCTACTTTGCCCAAATGAGCAAACGGCTCGTCAATCATGATCTCCAAGTGCTCAGGAGCAATCCGGTTAATAACCGCAAAGCCCTCATCCAAATCGTTAACCACTAAAATGGCACCATGATCCCGCACTGCTGCCTCAGCGATCGACTTGCGAGGCAAATCCTTCAGCTGCCGCTCTACCTCTGACGCAACAGCCTCCGCCAATGTCTGCGAAGTGGTAACCAGGATAGCAGCCGACATCGGGTCATGCTCTGCCTGTGAGAGTAGATCTGCCGCGACATAGCGTGGATTCGCAGTATCATCAGCAAGTACGGCAATTTCACTAGGACCTGCAACCATATCGATGCTCACCAGCCCAAATACTTCACGCTTAGCAAGTGCGACATAGATGTTGCCTGGCCCAACAATCTTATCTACCGCCAAAATCTGCTCGGTGCCGTACGTTAGCGCTGCAACAGCTTGCGCTCCCCCTACTTTGTATATCTCATTCACTCCGGCGATCTGTGCTGCTACGAGGATGGCCGGATTGATTTTTCCGTCTGCTCCAGGTGGGGTCGTAATGACAACTTCAGGTACACCCGCAATTTTTGCCGGGATCGCATTCATTAAGACACTCGAGGGATACGCTGCAGTCCCGCCAGGAACATAGAGTCCCACACGCTTCAGCGGTCGAATGATTTGTCCGAGCAGAGTTCCGCTTTCCTTGGTGGTAAACCACGATTGACGTACCTGACGTTCATGGAAATCGCGGATATTAGCTGCTGCTTCTTCCAGAGCTGCCTTTACTTCCGGTGTGACTTGCTCACTCGCTTCAGCAAACTCCGCTTCACTTACCCGAAACTGCTGCAATCGCACACGGTCGAATCGCTCAGTATACTCCCGCAGCGCTTCATCTCCACGTTTCCGAACTTCGAGAAGAATCGCTTGCACCGCTTCCTGCTGATCCGTCGTCCCGGAGTCTACCGTTCTTTTCCCATCAAATTGACTCGCCGACATGATGCGCATGATCCTATTCACCTCTCCACGTTCTCTATTTATTTTCTTCTTGGTATAACCTCGAGGAATTTTCCTGCTATATCATCTACTGCCTCGCTTTTCATACGATAGCTGGCTCGGTTGGCAATCAGCCTGGTCGTGATTTCGCAAATGTTCTCCAGCTCTACCAATCCATTTTCCTGCAAGGTTCTGCCTGTCGAAACAATATCGACAATCCGATCCGCCAAGCCGATTAATGGAGCCAGCTCTACGGAGCCATTTAATTTGATGACCTCCACCTGCTGACCTTGCTCTCGGAAATAGCGAGAAGCAATTTTCGGGTACTTCGTTGCCACCCTCGGTGCCTCTGTCGGCTTCCAGTCTGGTAGCCCTGCGACCATCATACGGCAATATCCGATTTGCAAATCCAGCAGCTCGTAAACGTCCCGCTCTTCTTCCAGCAGAACATCCTTGCCTACCACGCCGACATCCGCTACTCCATATTCCACATAAGTCGGGACATCAGTTGGTTTCGCCAAAATGAATTCGAGCTGTGCATTTTCGACCGGGATAATCAGCTTGCGAGAATCCTGGAGCTCTGCTGTCACCTGCAAGCCCGCTTGCTGCAAAAAATGGACAGCCTCTTCAAATATTCTGCCCTTGGGCATCGCAATCGTCAGCTTCTGGGCGTTGTCGAAAGCCGCCATCTCTTACTCCCCCTGTTCCGTCAAACAAATAACCTTCGTATATCCCTTATCTTGAAGGGCTGCAACATCCGCTTCCTCACTCACCAAGCGCGTGACTACGACAAGCCCATCGTCGCGCAATAGCTGAGCTTCAGTCAAAGCCTTTTTGCGGGAATCGGCTGTGTAGCAAAGCAGGATGCGTGAAGCTGGCTGGCTGTCGAGCACTGGAGTAACCTGCAAAAGTCGGTCCATTTTGATCGCAAAGCCGGTAGCCGATGCAGGACGTCCAAACTGTGCGAGCAAATGATCGTAACGTCCTCCACCCAGAAGAGGTGAGCCCAAATCGGCAGCATAGCCCTCAAAAACAACCCCAGTGTAGTAATTCAGGTTAATAATCAGATTAAAGTCGAGCAACAGATCATCCGTAACCCCGTAGCCTTCTAGTGCTTCCCACAAAGAGGCGATCGTATCAACAGCACGTCTCGCTTTTTCGTTGCCTGTCAGCTCATAGGCTTCCGCGATCTTTGCTTTTCCTCCACGCAACCGCAGCAAGGCTTCCAATCTGTCTTTTGCCTCGCTCGTGATGTCCAGCGTCGAGAGCAGTTGGCGAAAACCAACAAAGTCACGCTCATATAAAAATTGGCGGAATTGGTTTCGATCGCTTTCCTGTTCGATAGCATCCTCTAAAAGCCCATCTACAAAATCGACGTGTCCAACTGCGATGCGAAACGTTTCAACTCCAGCCGCTCGCAAACAAAAAACGGCGAGTGCAATCGCTTCTGCGTCTGCATCGTCGGAAGCATCCCCAATCAGCTCAATGCCCGTCTGAAAAAATTCTGCATTTCGCCCCGCTTCTTTTTCTTGCGCCCGAAATACATTTGCCTGATAAAACAACCGAATTGGTACAGGTACATCTTTATATAGAGAGGAAACAACGCGGGCAATCGGCGTCGTCATGTCCGGCCGCAGCACAACTGTATGCCCTTGTTTGTCCAACAATCGAAACATGCGGTCTGTCAGCGTCGCACTGGCAGCACCGACCGTATCGTAATATTCCAGAGACGGGGTTGATATCTCTTCGTACCCCCAGCGAGAAATGCACTGCCCGAGCAGGCGCTCCAGATGCCGTTGCTTCGCAAGTGATTCCGGCAATATATCCCTCATCCCTAACGGCTTTTCAAATCCCAACGGCTTCGCCATCGTTATTCCCTCCATGCGTTATTCTCAAAATGCTTTACTCTGCTAATATGGTAACAAGTTAAAGTGTTATGAAGAAGATTACCACGTAAACAAAATACGGTCAACAGAGATTAGAATAGTCAGAAGATTACATCCTTTCAAGATCACCGCCTCTCTTGTAAATTCTTACACGTAAAAAAAGAGTACCCCAACATTGTTGTAAGTACTCTTTCGTATGGTCCATATTCGTTTTCTCAAAGCATTACTGTTCGTTTTTTGTTTGCTTGCCTTCCCGAATCAGCTGCATCGGATTGCCCCCGACAAAAGCACCAGCCGGAACATCCTTATGTACAACCGTTCCCGCCGCTACGATCGCTCCATCTCCAATCGTCACTCCTGGCAGGATCGTAGAATTCGCTCCAACAAGTACGCCGTCACCAATTCGGACTTCTCCGAGACGATATTCCTCGATCAAATACTCGTGAGCGAGAATCGTCGTATTATATCCAATCACGCTATTTCGGCCAATCTTGATCAGCTCGGGAAACATGGTATCCATCATGACCATGAGCGCAACGGCAGTCTGCTCGCCCACTTCCATACGCAGAAACGTCCGGTACAGCCAGTTCTTCCAAGTTAAAAACGGTGTATACCGTGCTATTTGGATCACTACAAAGTTTTTCATGACCTTCCAAAAGCTCACCGTCTGATACATTTGCCACAATGGATTGGCTCCATGGACCGGATACCGTGTCGTCTTTCGCATACGCTTGTCCCCTTCTTCCCCTCTTACAGATCGGAATCGACGTCTTCTAGAATCGCACTCGATTGTTTTCGGGAGAAATGGACTGCAGCATTGTACCCCATCCGTTTCAATCGGAAATTCATCGCCGCCACTTCAATAATGACAGCAAGGTTTCGACCAGGTCTTACGGGTACGGTGATAATCGGAATTTCTGTGTCCATGATTTTCAACGTTTCTTCATCCAGCCCCAACCGCTCGTACATTTTGTGCTGCTCCCACAACTCCAGCTGTACGACCATCTCTATATTTTTCACGTTGCGAACTGCCCCAGCACCAAACATTGTCATGACGTTAATAATACCTACACCGCGAATTTCGAGCAAATGCTGAATCAACTCAGGAGCACTACCACTAAGCTGCCCACCCTGTGTCTGCCGAATTTCGACCGCATCATCTGCAACCAGGCGATGCCCGCGTTTGACCAGCTCAAGTGCCGCCTCGCTTTTTCCAATTCCACTCGAGCCCATGATCAGCACACCAACACCATAAACGTCTGTCAATACACCGTGGATCGTCGTTGTAGGCGCCAAGCGGTTTTCAAGATAATTGGTTACTTTTCCAACCAGTGTCGTTGTAGCCAAAGGTGATTGCAGCACAGGCACTCCCTGTTTATTGGAGACCTCGATCATTTCTTCTGGTACAACTTGATTGCGCGTCACGCAAAAACAAGGGGTTTGCCCTTGCATAAGAAAGTTCATCCGCTCCAAGCGCTTTTCTCTCGACAAGGTTTGAAAGAAATTGATCTCGGTCAGACCGAACAGCTGGACACGTTCCTCGGCGTAGTACGAATAATAGCCTGCCAGCTGCAAACCGGGTCTACTCAAATCGGTTACTGTAATCTCACGTCCCAGCCCCTCTTCGCCGCTCAAAATCGTCATATTAAAATGATCGGCGAGATGACTCACATTCGTTTTGCGCATGAAGCTTCCCCCTTACACGGGATTTCCGTCCCTCATTTATATAACCCTATTGTAGCGAAATGGACATACCCACGACAACCTCGCCGCCCGATATATCTAGCAAACTAAGTTGTCGTATCATTTACATTTTTCACGTTATTTCATAAGATAGAATTGATATTGGTATCACGACATATATGGGTTACATTAGATTTACATACAGCTTCACTCCGAAATTCGGACCGAGAGGAGGCATCACCTTGGACTTTATACTTCGATTCATACTAGTAGACCTACCAGAAGCCTTCTTACTACTTACGATTAGCTTGGCCATGTTCAACCATTCCGTCTTTGAAAAGAAGAAACAAGCCTTTTTGTTTGCATTTCTTTTTTCAATGGCTGGTGAATTTCTTTCATTTATTGACGTGTATTACCAGCCAAAGGTTTTACTTATGTTCTTACTCACGACCGTAATGATCATTAGTTTGTATCGTTTCAACCTGTTGAAGTCGGTATTTATGGGAACGACTGCGATTGGCTCCATGATTGTTTCCGAATCAATTGTGTTGATGGTCTTTAACTCCCAGCAAATCTACTGGACCGAGATTCTTTCGACAACCATGCTGACTGTTATTGTTCGTCTGTTGTACTTATTTATTTTTGTTCTCATTGCCTTCACGCTTCGAATGACCAAATTCGATATTCGCCGCCTCTTTCAGCAAAATCGAATCAATCGTTACTTGTTCCTACTGATCCTGGTTGGAAGTATTGAGTTTTTACTTATCTTGTTTATGAATACCTCATTCTTTATTCGTAGCAATAATTCAGAAGTGCTTGCTGCTTATACTCCACAGTTTCAGTTGGTTTTTCAGCTTGCCATCCTTGCCTTATTTATTGTGATCGTGGTATTGTTCCGGATCTATATCAACTTAACGATTAACCGCGTAGAGGAAGAAACAGGGACACCTTATTTGAACAGCATTCAAGACCTGTTTACTGCCGTGCGTTCCATGAAGCACGATTCTCTGAATCATTATACGGCCATCAATGGTTTTCTAAAGAAAGAATTGCACCATCATGCAAAGGAGTATGTAGAACAGCTTTTACAAGAAACCGTCATCATTGAAAAAACAGCTGATGCAAGCTCCCAGGTCCTGGAGCGGATTAAAAATCCTGCTGTCGCCTCTCTGCTGCAATCCAAAATGGTTGTTTGTCTGGCCGAGCGCATAACACTTACGATGAACATTAACGATCTCAGTCAGTTTTCCCAAATGAAAACATTCGATCTCATTAAAATTTTAGGTAATTTACTGGATAATGCGATTCGGGCCACATCATACGAGCTTGAGGAAAATCGGTATATCATTCTGGAATGGGGACAGTCAGAACGTGAGCACTACCTTTATATCGAAAATAGCGGACCTACTATCCCGGAAACAAAATTAAATGATATTTATCAAGCCGGATATACAACAAAAAAATCTGGTGAAGGTGGCCTTGGTTTAACTATCGTCAAAACAGTAACAGATCGTTATGGTGGAAAGATCCTAGTTCGCTCGGCGGATGGTGTGACCAGTTTTCGGATTTCATTTGCAAATCGATAACAGGAGGTCAGTCGCATGACATGGACGGAAAGGCTATCTCTTCGCATTGCTCAATCGATCAAGACAGAGGAAACTCATTTTTCAACAGGACAATTGGCACATGGTATTGAAATCTTCATCCTTAATGTCATTAACGTGATTGTCATCGTAGCCCTTTCCCTTCTTTTTGGCTTGATTGGCGAAGTGATTCCTCTCCTCTTCTTTTTTTTCGGCTTACGTCTTCTGACAGGCGGCGTTCATTTAAAAAACCCCTGGACATGCCTTGCATTCACGGTAACACTCATCGTCTCAGGCGGATTGCTTATCAAGAATCTACCTGAGCTTTCTTCGCCTTATGTAGAAATAGGAATGATACTTGTAGGCGGAGCAGGCTTCCTCATAAACTACTTCTATGCTCCGGCCAAACACACCTACATGCCTGCCGACCCAAAAATTCAGAATAGAAATAGAATAATAGTATTACTAGCAATTGGAATTGGTTGCCTTTTATCCGTGATTTTGATAGAATATACCTATAAGCTATCTATGACTTACATACTTGCTGTTCTGCTACAGTCAGTTCTTCTCATGCCGCGTTCGTTCCAGATCGTCTCGTATCTGGAAAACAAATCTTGAAAGGATGATACTTATGAAGAAAGTGCTTCCAGCTATTTGCAATTTCTTTGGTTCCCTTTCCGTTTTGAACGTCTCAGGTGTATTGAAGGGCGGTTTCATGTACGAGCCCACCCCGCCTCACATGAGAGAAGAAAAGAAGTAGGTAAGTGCACAAAATAGATAGAATTTTCCATCTATACGAATAAGCCCGCATCTTCTTTCCTAGAAAATGCGGGCATTTTGCTGTTCTCTTGCTTATCTTTCTTTTGGTCTGCCAACAACCAAATCGATCAACCAGCCAAAAAGACTCATAAGCGCAGCCGCAATGATAATCGTACCGATATTATCCGGCCAAGGTCCCACTTCAAAGCCATCAATAAAGTAGGCGGTTAAAGCAAAGGTAACGGCATTGATTACGAACCAAAACAGACCCATCGTCAAGAGCTGTAGCGGTAACGTAAAAAACGTCAAGATTGGTCGGATCATGGTATTCACTACGCCCAAGACAAGTGATGCAAAGACAGCTACCTTGAAGTTCGCAACGACAATCGACTGAAACCAGTCACTGATCAACAGCAGGGCCGCACCGTTTAACAACAGCTTGATTATCCACCGAATCATGTTCTCTCCCCCTCTCTTCTTATTTAACGAATTCCTTGTATTTCTTGCTCCCATCGCTCAAAAAACTCGGTCATGAAAAGATGCCGGTCTATCGCAATTTGCTGGGCTGTTTTGGTGTAGAGTCTCTCTTTTATTCTCTGGAGCTTCCAGGCAAACTCCTTCGCAGGGGTATGCTGATCGGGATCATCCGCTTGAATCGGCTGTCCCAGTACTCCTGAGTATGCAAAAGCACGTCCCACACCGATAGCCCCGATCGAATCGAGCTTGTCTGCATCAAAGAGGATCTGTTCTTCCAGCGTAGCTGGCGGACGGTCTTTGCGAAAACGATGGGCGAGAATCGTAGACTGCACACGTGAAATGAAACCGTCGGTCATCCCCCGCTCCATTAACCAGCTTCCTGCCACACGAACACTGATCTCAGCATGACATTCCCCCGTACGCCGCTCCTCAGCTCTTCCGATATCATGCAACAAAGCAGACAAGCGCAGAATCGTCATATCTGCCCCTTCCTCACGTCCAATTCGCTCGCACATTGCCATCACACGCAAATTGTGCTGCCAATCATGAGCGGGGTCCTGACCATCAAAATGCTTACGAGCCTCCTCAACCAAGTCAGCAGGCAGGGCAGCAAGTGCTTCGGCTATATATTCCATCGCTTCTCCCCCTCTCCCTATTTATACGCTTCTTACAAGCAGATCATTGCCATTATCGCAAATTGCGTACATACGAACAAGACGCCCCTCATTTGTGAGAAGGCGCCTCGACCATTTTATTTGGAAACAAGCTGCTCTAGTTTGGCAACCGTACGTGCTTTGTCTCTCTCCAAAATAGGCTTCAGATAGATCCCTGTATAGGACCCCTCCAGCTTGGCTACCTCTTCAGGCGTACCTGTACCAACAATCGTGCCGCCGCGAGTACCACCCTCAGGTCCCAGATCAACGACGTAGTCTACTGTTTTAATAACATCGAGATTGTGCTCGATGACAAGTACAGTATCACCGTTGTCCACCAGACGCTGGAGAACCTTGAGCAAACGATCAATATCGTCTGTGTGCAGTCCTGTGGTCGGTTCGTCCAAAATATACAGGGTGCGCCCTGTGCTGCGTCTGTACAGCTCAGAAGCCAGTTTCACACGCTGTGCTTCACCGCCAGAAAGTGTCGTAGCTGGTTGCCCCAATGTCATGTAGCCTAAGCCTACGTCAACGATGGTCTGCAGCTTGCGTTCAATTTTCGGCAGATTGCGGAAAAACTCTACGGCATCCTCAATCGTCATTCCAAGTACATCTGCGATGCTCTTGCCTTTGTATTTCACATCAAGCGTTTCACGGTTATATCGTTTGCCGTGGCACACCTCGCACGGTACATAAACATCCGGCAAAAAGTGCATTTCAATTTTGATAATCCCGTCGCCGCTGCACGCTTCACAACGTCCGCCTTTGACGTTAAAGCTGAAACGCCCCTTCTTGTAGCCACGTACCTTTGCTTCATTGGTTGACGCAAACAAGTCGCGAATATCGTCAAATACACCGGTATACGTAGCCGGATTGGAGCGTGGAGTCCGTCCGATTGGCGACTGGTCAATATCAATGACTTTATCAAGATGCTCAAGTCCGACGATTCGGCGGTGCTCTCCAGGTTTGACTTTGGCACCATTTAAGTCACGAGCCAGTGTCTTTTGCAAAATTTCATTTATTAGTGTACTTTTTCCCGAACCAGAAACCCCTGTCACGGCAACGAACACCCCTAACGGGAATTTCGCGGTCACATTCTGCAGATTGTTTTCCTTTGCCCCTTCGATCTTTATCCATTTATCCGAAGGCTTGCGGCGTTCCATTGGTACCGGGATGAATTTACGCCCGCTCAAATAGGCTCCCGTCAGTGACTTTTCATCCTTCATGACTTCCTGTGGCGTACCTGCTGCGATTACCTGCCCACCATGTATGCCCGCACCAGGGCCAATGTCGATGATATAGTCACAAGCCATCATTGTATCCTCGTCATGCTCGACGACGATTAGCGTATTGCCCAGCTTAGTCATGTGCTCCAATGTCTTGATCAGTCGCGCATTGTCACGCTGATGCAGCCCGATGCTAGGCTCATCCAGAATGTATAGAACCCCCATCAAGCTCGAGCCAATCTGTGTCGCTAAGCGAATCCGCTGGGCTTCCCCACCAGACAGCGTCCCGGCAGCACGACTCAACGTCAAATAATCGAGCCCTACATCAATCAAGAAATTGAGTCGAGCTTTGATCTCCTTTACGATCAGATTGGCGATTTTGGCTTCTCTTTCGGTCAGTTCAACATCATTCACGAACTGATGAGCATCGAGAATTGACAACGTCGTCAGCTCGGAAATGCTTCGATCGCCAACCTTCACAGCCAGGCTCTCCTGACGCAGACGATGCCCCTTGCAGACCGGGCAAGGTTTTTGGCTCATGAAGCCTTCAATTTGTTCACGAATGTAATCCGAGCTTGTTTCCAGATGGCGGCGCTGCAAATTCGGGATGACGCCTTCGAACGGTACGACTGCTTCTCGAACTTGCCCAAATTCATTTTCATAGCGGAACTGTATTTTTTCACCCGAGCTTCCATACATGAGAATTTGGGCTTGCTCGGCCGTCAGCTCTTCAAAGGGAACATCCATGCGAATGCCGAAATGACGGCAGGCAGACTCCAGCAGCTGCTGGTAATAGGTCGAGGATTTTGGCTCCCACGCTCCTATGGCGCCATCATTCAACGTCTTGGTCCCATCAGGAACGACCATATCAGGGTCGACTTCCAGCTTAACTCCGAGTCCATCACACTCCGAGCAAGCGCCAAAAGGACTGTTAAACGAGAAGATCCGCGGCTCCAGCTCCCCGATCGAGAATCCGCAAATCGGGCAAGCGTGCTTTTCACTGAACAGCAGCTCTTCTTGCTCCATAACATCGACAATGACCTTGCCATCTGCCAGACGAAGCGCGGTTTCCAGCGAGTCCGCCAATCGAGCCTGCGCATCCGGTTTGACAACGATCCGGTCTACGACAACCTCGATGTTATGCTTTTTGTTTTTCTCCAGCTTGATATCCTCGGACAAATCAGTGATCTCACCATTTACCCTCACACGAACAAAGCCCTGCTTGCGAATGTCTTCCAGAAGCTTGACATGCTCTCCTTTACGGCCTTGTACCATCGGCGCCAGGATTTGCATTCTTGTACGCTCAGGAAACTCCATCAAGCGGTCAACCATTTGCTCAATCGTTTGGGACTGAATTTCAATTCCGTGATCTGGGCAGATCGGTCGGCCCACGCGCGCATACAGCAGGCGCAAATAGTCATAAATTTCCGTAACAGTTCCTACCGTGGAGCGCGGGTTGCGACTAGTCGTCTTTTGATCGATAGAGATCGCCGGTGAAAGTCCCTCAATCGAGTCTACATCCGGCTTGTCCATCTGCCCGAGAAACTGACGGGCATAGGCAGACAAAGACTCCACATAGCGGCGTTGGCCCTCCGCGTAAATCGTATCAAAGGCCAGGGAAGACTTACCCGAGCCGGACAAACCCGTCAGCACGACGAATTTGTCCCTCGGGATTACGACATCAATATTTTTCAGGTTATGGGCACGAGCACCCTTTACCACAATATGTTCTAATGGCATGAAAAAAATCTCTCCTTAGAGTTCAGCCTTCAGCTCAAGAATTAAATCACGCAATTCTGCCGCGCGCTCGAACATCAAATTGCGCGCTGCTTCCTTCATTTCCTCTTCCATCCGTTCGATAACCGCTAGGCGATCTTTTTTCGGCATTTTCTTGAAGTCTGCGTGTGGCAAATAATCTGCTTTTTCCTCCGCTACCTTGGTAGCCTCGATCACTTCACGAACAGCCTTTTTCACCGTTTGCGGCGTAATTCCATGCTTTTCATTGTAAGCAACCTGAATCGCACGGCGGCGCTCTGTCTCGCGGATCGCAGACGTCATGGAATCCGTCATTTTGTCCGCATACATGAGTACACGTCCCTCCGCATTACGGGCAGCACGGCCAATCGTCTGAATTAAGGAGCGCTCATTGCGCAAGAAGCCCTCTTTATCTGCATCAAGGATGGCTACCAAAGATACCTCAGGCAAGTCCAAGCCTTCCCGCAGCAGGTTGATCCCGACTAGAACATCGAATTCACCCAAACGCAGCGCGCGCAGGATTTGCATCCGCTCAATCGTCTTGATATCTGAGTGGAGATAGCGTACCTTGATTCCGATTTCTTTCAGGTAATCTGTTAAGTCCTCCGACATTTTCTTTGTCAAAGTCGTTACCAGCACCCGTTCATTTTTGGCAATCGTCGCATGAATTTCACCGATCAAATCGTCAATCTGACCCTTGATAGGGCGAACAGAGATCGTCGGGTCAATCAGCCCTGTTGGACGAATCACCTGCTGCACCACTTCTGGGCAGTGCTCTTGTTCATAATTGCCCGGGGTCGCGGAAACATAAATCGCCTGATTCACTTTCTTTTCGAATTCCTCGAACTTGAGCGGGCGGTTATCCCGTGCTGACGGCAGACGAAACCCATGCTCTACCAGCACGTCTTTGCGGGCGCGGTCTCCGTTATACATCGCTCGTACCTGCGGCAACGTCATATGTGACTCATCCATAATCACAAGGTAGTCATCCGGGAAGTAATCCATAAGTGTATACGGTGCTTCTCCAGCAGGCAGGCCCGTCAAATGGCGCGAGTAGTTTTCAATTCCAGAGCAAAAACCCATTTCCATCATCATTTCAATATCGTAGCGCGTACGCTGCTCCAGCCGTTGTGCCTCCAAAAGCTTGCCTGCTTCACGGAACTCGGCAAGTCGCTCTTCCAGCTCAGCCTGAATGCTCTGAACAGCCAGCTTCATCTTCTCCTCGCGAGTCACGTAGTGAGAAGCAGGGAAAATAGCGATATGATCACGCTGCCCTAGAATTTCACCGGTCAAAACATCAATGGACGTAATGCGCTCGATCTCGTCACCAAAAAACTCGACCCGGATCGCCTGTTCACTCTGGGAAGCTGGGAAAATCTCTACGACATCACCACGTACACGGAAAGTACCGCGGGTGAAGTTGATATCATTGCGTGTATACTGGATATCGACCAGGCGATGCAAAATCTCGTCCCGTCCTTTTTCCATGCCTACACGCAAGGACAAGAGCAGCTCCCTGTACTCCTCGGGCGAACCCAAACCATAGATGCAGGAGACAGATGCGACAATGATGACATCGCGCCGTTCAAACAATGCACTGGTAGCAGAGTGACGGAGCTTGTCGATCTCATCGTTGATGCTGGAGTCTTTTTCAATAAACGTATCCGATTGGGGAATGTATGCTTCTGGTTGATAGTAGTCATAGTAGCTGACGAAGTATTCTACTGCGTTATTGGGGAAAAATTCCTTGAACTCCGCGCACAGCTGGGCAGCCAATGTCTTGTTGTGCGCCATCACCAGCGTCGGCTTGTTCACCCGAGCAATCACCTGGGCTGCTGTATAGGTCTTTCCCGTACCCGTCGCACCCAGTAGTGTCTGGTGTCGCTTCCCGGCCTGAATGCCCGCTACCAGCTCGGCAATGGCAGTCGGCTGGTCACCGGACGGTTGATACTCCGATACCAATTCAAAACGCTCCATTCCCTCGTTCATCTCCTCGTTGCATGACTGTTTCTATTTCCATTATAACACAATTACGGCTATTATAAGCCGGAAATTCGAACAAATGTTTGTCTTCATCACAAGCCAAGTTTTACCGATAATGAAACAGGAAGCATATATACGCATCGTATTGATAGATTCGCCACTTTCAGGGAGGATTCTCATGTCAGATAGCGGAACCACCGTTAAAAATAACGTTGTACAACCACATATGAGCTTTAAAGGCAAAAAGGAGTTCACAACAGAGCTCGATTCCAACGCCTTCATGAAACTAATGCTGGAGCAGTTGAAGCATCAGGACCCAATGTCTCCAATGGATAACTCCCAATTTATTCAACAGACGAGCATGATGACCATGGTCGAAAAAATTACGAAAATGACTTCCCTCATGGAGCAATCCAACAACAGCATGCTGACGCTGGAGAAGTATGAATCACTCGTTGGTCGCACAGCTACCTACTCGCTCACGACAAAAGACGAGCTCACAGGCGAGACCTCCACTCAGACCAAGAAAGGTCTCCTCCAGGGAGTTTATATGGATAGCGGAAAAATCTATTTCCGAATGGCTGGCGAATCCAAGCCGATCCCACTCGCCGATGTAAAAGGTCTTGAGTCACAGGGAATGACCGGTAGTGCTCTGGACAGCAGCGTGAAGTTCATCGAAATGATCGGTAAAGATATTTCATACAAAGTAACTAAAAGTGTAGACAAGGATGGTAATCCTGCAACTACCGACGACATCACCGAAGTAGACGAGATCGTAAATGGCGTCATTAGCGGCTTTACGATGAAAAATGGCACCGCCGAATTCCAGCTGGAAAGCGGAGCTACTGTAAATCTGGATAAAATTGTTGGAATGACTGTCAAGCCGGAGAGCAAGACCATGAGCAACTCACTCCAGTACGCTCAGATGATCGGCTACACGGTTACGTATAACGAAGGTCAAACGAATTCAGATGGATCGACCTCTACAAACAACCTGTCGGGCATTATCAAAGCCGTCAGCATGAAAAACGGTCTCGTCGAATTCGTGCTTGAGGATGGCAAAAAGGTCGCCTTGAACCAAATCAATGGCTTTGAAGCAAACGCATAATAGAAAAGCCGCGTCCCTCTTTTTTCAGAAGGCCGCGGCTTATTGTTTTTACTCTCACATCGCACCACTTTATTCCTTCACAATAACCTTCCCTGTTATCGCATCGACATAAACAGTCTGATCCACCTTGGCTTCACCGCCACAGAAGCAATGAGAACGTGTCTGGCGGAAAGATAGATCGTAGCCAAGCTTCCAGGTGACTTCACCGGTTTGCAAATTTGTTAGGTGAATATAGGTCAGCTCAAGCGGATATGCCTTGAGTAATTGATCAACAGCCGCTTGTTCTGTAATTGCCTTTGATTTGTCAGGAGCACGCAGGACAGAAGGGGATGCCAAGATCAGCTCCTCCAATGCTCCGGTGAAAGAATTCATCTTCATGGTATACATACCTTCTTCGCTCTGCTGTCCTGCCAGATAAACAGGAATGCCATTCAAGAGAGGATCAGCAGTGATGAGCGTATAATTCGCATCCCCTACGTCTTTCATCCGCATTTGACTGGTTCCGGCCGGAATCAAGCGTTTTAACAGCGCCTCAGCCTCTCTCCAATCACGCTTTTTATCGGTTTGGATATTCAGATCATTCCCATCCTTTATTACCAGTCTCATCAATTGTCCTGTCTTGGCGTTCGTCTCCAGAAGAATATGGAGCCGCTTGTCTTTGCTGGTGCCACGTGCAAATTGACCGATCATGTATTGTTTATCCTGATCCTTGATTCCTTCATCAAATTGCCCCCAAATAAAAAGGCGCCTTTCCTGTCCATCACCGTAGTTCTCTGTAAATGTCGCAAGCGGCAGTTTGTCAGTCTCCTTGCGTATTAATGATCTGATGAGCTCACTAGCCTGCTGGTTTGTTTGCGCGATCCATTTTTCACCTGTTCCTGTCATGCTGATGGTTTGCACAGGCAGTTTGACTGTATTTACTGACTCGATCAGCCTTTTTCCGCTGAAAGCATCCAACGCACTTCCTGAGAACGTCTGATTGATGACGCCATCCTTCACTACATAGGCCAGATTTGCTTCAACCGGAGACTCTCCCTGATTTACCTGGGAGAGCAGATACACCAGCTCCAACGGCTTGCTCTCTTTGAATCGAAGCAAAGCCTGCGGTGCAGAGATGACACGCTGTGGAGAGGGGAGTGAAGCCAGACTGATTTTCTCATACAGCCTGCCATCAAACGTACGAAACGACACGATTCTTCCAGCCCGGTCAAAGCTGACCATAGCGTCGTAGTCGTCATCCAGAGCGACATTGTTCAGCTTCCGTACCAGCCTGACAGTCAACAGGTCATCTGCACGTGTCACTTCTCTTGGCTGATACGCATGGCCAGGAGGAAGTAATCCAGTTACAAAAGCCTGAGCTTTTGTTTTAGCTACCTGGTCAGTTGGGAAAGCAGGCTTCGTCAGTGTATTCGGCTGCAAATCCAGCACCAAGAGGTTCCCTGTTTGTGGATCAAAGATTGCTTGATCCTCTTTCGCGTTTTCATCTCGCACAGCTGTTTTCGAAAAGATTACCTGGACGCCACTCACCCCCGGTCCATCCACATCACCACCAAAGATGACGTGCCGACTGGCGAGCTCGGGGACTAAACGCACGAGCTGCTGCACACCTTTTGACACCTGCACAGGAACAGCAACCACTGCTTGGGCACTCCATGGAGCCATTTGACCCTTACTTGCTTCTGTACTCGCTCCGGCAAAAGGTGCCGTATATAAGCTCACTGCCACTAACGCTGTTGTAAGTACACAGAGAACAGGCTTTTTTATCATCGACACAACCAATTTCACTCCCTCTTTTTTCCTCTTACATTCAGACGCACGACCACGTATTTAGTTTTGCGAATAAACAGGCTATTCAAGAAAAAAATTTTTATTGAAAAGGGTGCGCTATTTTCCAGGCAGTACAAAAACGAGAGAGACAGACACCCTATCCTGCGTGTCCAATCTCTCCCTCTCTTCGCCTATGCTCCGATATTCAGCTTTTCCAGCTTTTGCTTGATCAGCTGCACAACACTCGCTCGCTTCAAGTCTACAAAAACACGCGTCGTCGAATCAGGAACCACGATGATCCCCAATTGATGATGATTCCCTGCATAAACAGCACATTGCACAAACTTCAGTTCCCCGTCATGCGTCAGTACTTCCATTTTGCAAAAGGCTGAATTGGCCTGCAGCGCTGGATACAAATCTTCTTTGTTACGGACAGGGATACCATTCACCTTGACGATGATTTCTCCCGGTACAATTCCGATTTCTTCTGCTCGTGTGCCAGGGATGACTCCCATCACCTTGACTCCTCGTGAAGACTGTATAAAGTACGGCGAGCGCTTTCTCTCCTGGGACTGGCTTCGGAAAAACAGGCCTTCGTGTCCAAAAAGGGCATACAGTCCTGCTACTAGCAAAAGCGGCCAGAACCACACGGCAAGTGCCGTCAAAGCCAATAATACTACCGCATAAATAGCCAATTGCCCCGCGACTTTCTCTGCTTTCATACGCGGAGTCATCGTCTGGGTCATGTCCGAAAAACCGGTCACGGTCGGCAGCAGCATTAGAGCAAACGAAGCTGCACCTGGTGAAAAGAAGGGCCAGCCTGGATAAAGCGCTCCACTCAATGCTCCTGGCTCCATTTGGACGAACAGCACCAATGGCGTCAGCCAAAAGGAATGAAGTAAATACGCACCTACAATCCGGCCGCGCTGCCCTTCTACAAACAGTGGTGACGCATCACGACCCCCATTCCAACGAACAAGCATCGCTTCCATCAAATGCATGATCGCAACGAGTGCCAAAAGTGGCAATGGCTTCGCCTGACGAAGCATTTCCCAGACGGTGCCAATTCCTGCTACATCGGATACCCCCGGGAAAACCTGCGCGATCGCATGCAAAACCGTCAGCAAGCCTGCCGCGTAGGCAAAGCAGAGAAACCGTAAACGTATGAGCGCCATAATCAGAGCGAGGCCCCATAAAATCCATAAATCTTGTGCCTGTACAACCACACCGAGTCCTGCGGCCAGCACGGAAATCAAAAGACCGCCTGCCAGTCCCATTCCTACCGACCGAATCGTGGAAAGTAGCGGTGACTGAATACGGGCAGCAAACAACTGTCTTTCCAGATTCATCTGCCGCCTGTAATGCAGATAAATAAAGATCAGAAATACGTAAAAGATTGGATTGAGAAAAAATGCAGCAAATCCATATGCAATGGAGAGCATATCTGCCTGTATCGCCAATTGCCTCACCTCAAATGGAAAAAGAAAAACCACGGCATGTGATTTACCGTGGTTACCATTTCTACGAAAGTCAGGGAATTCCCTGCCTCGAGTGCTATGGATTATTTTGGCTGCTTCAGGCTGACAACGTCGATCGCTTTTTGCAATTGCAGGTCGTTTTGCGGGTCACGCATTACTTTGCGCAAGCCCTCCTCCAATTGTGTACGAGTAGCCGCGTCTACCTTGCCTGTCGCAGGCAGCTTGTGTGAAGTTTGGAACTGCTTGATTACTTGCTCTGTTTTTTCGTCAAAGTAGCCATCATCTCGTCCTGGCGATAGATTCAATCCACTCAGGATTAGCTGCAGGTTTTTCACTTCATTACCTGCCATGTCCCGAGCCAATTCTTTATCAGCCGGCAGTTGAACAGCGTTAAAATACGCAGGCTGATCTACTTTGAAATCAGGCTCGATTCCTTTTTTATGAATCCATTCGCCTTTTGGCGTAACCCATTTGGCAATCGTCAGCTTCAGCTGGCTCTTATCTGCCATTTCCATGGTGCTTTGGACTGTACCTTTTCCAAAGCTCTTCTCGCCTACCAGCTTATAGTTTCCGCTGTCACGCAAAGCGCCTGCGAGAATTTCCGAAGCACTTGCGCTTCCTCCGTTAATCAAGAGAGAAATCGGATACGGCTTGGCTGCGTCAGTCGTCGAGCGATACTCTTCTTTTTGCTGTCCGCCAGCTCCGTACTCGATTTGGACGATGACTCCCTTTTTTGGAACGAGAATCTCGCCGATTTCCTTTACCGCAAGCAAGTAGCCGCCTGGGTTTCCGCGTACATCGATAACCAATCCACCGATGCCTTTTTTCTCCAAAGACGCCAATTGATCCTTGAAGTGTTTTGCTGTCTCAGTAGAGAACTGGGTAATTCCAATTACACCAACCTTAACGCCATTCTTCTCGATAATTTGGCTGTTCACTGTCTCGATCGGAATGTCATCGCGTACACACACGATCGTGATCGGCTCAGCTACACCTGCACGAGCGATTGTTAAAACGGCCTTCGTTCCTTTAGGTCCGCGAATTTTCATGACGGCCTGATTCAGATCCAAGCCCTCAAGCGACTCACCGTTTACACTCAGGATTTGATCATTTGGCCGCAGACCTGCACGTTCCGCAGGAGAATCCTTGAATGGAGAAACGACGGTTACCCGTCCATTTTGTAGCGTAACTTCCGTCCCAATTCCTTGGAACGTGGAATGTAGAGTAGACGTAAATTGCTCTGCAGAGCGTGGGTCCATGTAGTCACTGTATGGATCTTCCAAGGAGCCTACCATGCCCCCAATTGCGCCCTCTACCAACTGATCATTGGTGACATTTTGGATGTATTCCTTCTTGATGGCTGAAAAAGCTTCGTACAGCTTTTTGAACTCCTGAGGATATTCTGCCCCTGTTGTTTGGAACAGCTTATTGCTCGATGCAGTAAGTGCCCCGTTCTGATTCGCATTAGCGCTAGCAGAAGTCTTCATCATCGCCATGGTCAAGAAGCTACTGGCCACCATCGAGATGAGCACAACCGCTAGTACGGTACGCCCTTTCCATCTCACTGTTACGTCACCATCCTTTGTGCTACCGGTGAAAAGATATGCTGCTATTGTATGCAACTCCGGCTAGCAATATTTGTCTGGCCGTACACCTCGCTATTTCAGGTACGGCATCGGGTTGACAGCAACGTCGTTTTTATAAACGGTAAAGTGAACGTGATTTCCGGTAGATCGTCCAGTAGAGCCGACCTCGGCAATCTTTTGTCCTTTTGATACAGATTGTCCCACAGAAACTTTGATACCGCCCTCACGAATGTGTCCATAAAGAGTTGTAATCTCAGAGCTGTGTTTAATCATGACCGTATTGCCAAAGCCGTTAGAGTATCCGGCAAAGATAACTACTCCATTGGCTGCTGCCATAATCGTCGTTCCTTTTGGTGCTGCCATGTCTACTCCATTATGCCCAGCTGACCGGCCTGTAAACGGGTCTGTTCGCATCCCGAAGCCCGAGCTGAAGCGGAATTGTCCGTCAGCGACTGGAAGACCCAGCTTTCCACCTTTGTATCCGCTGCTACTGCTGCTCATCGCCCGGACACGTTCAGCATATTTATCTGATTCCGCTTTGGTGATGGCAAGCAGCTGCTGTCCGTATTGCTCCAAATCTTCTTCCAAAGCAGACTCTTTCTTCTTCAGCTCTGCCTTTACCACCAGACTGTGCTTGTACTGCTTGTCCAATTCAGCTTTGAGATTCTCTGCTTCGTCAAGCATGCCAGCGTAGACGGTCAATTGATGATCGATTTCTTTCTTTTTCACTTCAATCGTTTCTTTGTCACGCATGTTGTCTTCCAGGATGCGGGTGTCCTGCTCCAAAATCAACTGCAGCCCTTCCATACGTGTGAGGAAATCACCGAAGTCAGACGAGCCCAAAAGCACGTCTAAATAAGAAACCTTTCCACGCTCATACATGGATTTCACACGTGTTTTCAGCAAGGTTTCCCGCTGTGCTACGCGTTCTTTTGCTTCATCCAGATTGTCTTGCGCTTGCGCTGCTTTTTCTGTGGTTTCATTCATCTGTACTTCGAGCTTGTCCAGTTTTTTTTGTGTCTCGTTACGACGCAAATCAATCTGCATCAGCTCGGTTTGCAAATCCTTTTGTTCCTTTTGTACAGCGCTGATTTTTTGCTCAGTTTGCTTCACTTGCTGTTTTTGCTGCTCTTTTTTCTTCTGTATCTCTTTTAGTTCCCGATTAATCTTGTCCAAAGATGCTTTACTAGCTGCCCAGCTTACGTTTGTCGGGATTGCAGATCCGGCCACGAGACCGGCGATCAAGAGAGTTAGCAGGACCTTCTTCCTCATGATACTCCTCCCACGTTATCTAAATATTAAACTCGCAAGAAGCGACGGACTGACACCAAGCTTCCCCAGATCCCGATAAACGCACCGATTGCTAGCAAAGCAAGTGCTACCTGATACACAAGCGGGAACAATGGTAACAGTGTAAATAGTTGGGTTGCTTCAAAGCTCGACTTGATTGCGTCAAGCAGATAGTAGTAGCCCACACCTAGGATAATGATTGGAATCAATGCCCCGGTGATACCCATGAGCAGCCCTTCAACAAAGAAAGGCCAGCGAATAAACCAGTTTGTTGCCCCAACGAGCTTCATGATTTCGATTTCCCTGCGACGCGCAACGATCGTCAGCTTAATCGTATTGGCAATTAAAAACATCGCTGTGAAGCCTAGCCCGATGATGAAGCCGATTCCTACGTTTCGCACGGTATCTGTTGCTGCAAACAGCTTTTCTACTGTGCCTTCTCCATAGTTCAGGCTTCTGACATTTTTCATTTGCTTGATTTGAGCTGCCAAGACTGCCGTGTCCTGAGGCATTTTTGCTTTAACAACAAAGGCGTCCGGCAGCGGATTTCCTTTTTCTAATCCGTCAAATAAATAAGCCTTCTCCCCCATGCTCTCGCGGAACTGCTTTAAGCCTTCATCCTTGGAGATGAACTGGACGGACTCCACTTTATCTAAAGCACGTACATCTTGTTCAAATTGCTGCAGGCTTTCTTTTGTAGTGAGATCCGCCATAAATACCCGAATCTCCACCTGCTTTTCCACGGATTGAGCAAAAAAGTTCACATTCATAGCCAATACGAGGAATACGCCGAGAATGAACAGGGTAAACGTTACGGCACTAATTGAAGCGAACGACATCCAGCCGTTCCGCCCGAGGTTTTTGACCCCTTCACGGACATGGCGCCCTAGCGTTCTAATCTTCATAACCGTATTCCCCTCTCTGCTCATCACGGGCAATTTGTCCAGCTTCGATCGCTATGACCCGTTTTCTCATCGTGTTGACAATTTCGCGGTTATGCGTCGCCATGACAACAGTCGTACCACGCTGATTGATTTCCTCAAACAGCTTCATAATCTCCCAAGAAGTCTCCGGGTCAAGGTTTCCTGTCGGCTCATCGGCGATAATAATGCCTGGACTGTTAACCAATGCGCGAGCCAGTGCTACACGCTGCTGCTCTCCCCCAGATAGCTCGTTCGGCAGCATTTTTGCCTTGTGCTTCAGCTTGACCAATCCCAATACGTCCATCACGCGGGGCTTGATCTGCTTTGGATTGCTCTCGATTACTTCCATCGCAAATGCTACATTTTCAAATACGGTGAGCGTTGGCAATAGTTTAAAATCTTGGAATACAACACCAATACTGCGACGAACCGTGGGAATCTGGCGTTCCTTGATCCGGCTGACATTGAAGCCACCCAAGAAAATTTGACCCTTTGACGGCTTTTCTTCCCGATACATCAATTTGATAAAAGTAGATTTCCCTGCACCGCTGGGACCCACCACATACACAAATTCGCCTTTTTCAATCCGAATGTTTACACCTTTTAACGCACTTGTACCGTTTGGGTACGTCTTCCAAACGTCAAACATTTCGATCAAGTCAATCACATCCTACATTGTCAGATCCATTCTTTTTCTTGATCCTGATTTATTTTATCTTGTCGAAAACACCGTTAAATCAAGGCAAATCGACAATTCCCCTCATCTCTTTCTAGCCCGCTGCCAAACCTTGCCTAAAAACAGCGAGAAAATCCATCTTATTTATTATACCACCGTCATTCGCTGATGGAATCCACTAAATCTCTCATTTCTTGTCGAAACCGCTTCAATTCGCTTCAAAACGACATGATTTGTGCTGAAAGTCCCGGCAGCACATCGTCAGCTAGCATCCGTTTACTCTGTTCGTTACAATGAGTGGGAGTGAACTGTGGAAAGGAGCATGCATGATGAATCCATTTGTCTACCATAACCCTACGCAATTGATTTTTGGCCGGGGCCAGCTGTCCATGCTGAAAGAAAAAGCCGAGCAACTCGGTCAAACCGTCCTGCTGGTTTATGGAGGAGGCAGTATCAAGCGTACAGGCCTCTATGAAAAAGTCGTCTCCCTTCTACAAGAGGCTGATTGCCGCGTGCTCGAGCTATCTGGTGTAGAACCGAATCCACGCCTCAGCACTGTCAAAAAGGGAATTGAGCTTTGCCGTCAGGAGGGCGTCAACTGGATTTTGGCAGTAGGCGGCGGAAGTGTTATAGACGCAGCCAAGGCAGTCGCTGTCGGCGTTCCTTACGAAGGCGATGTATGGGATTTCTATACGCGCAAAGCACTGGCTACGGAAGCTCTTCCTTTAGGAACTATCCTTACCCTTGCTGCAACCGGCTCTGAAATGAACAGAGGCAGTGTCGTAACCAATTGGGATACAAAAGAAAAGCATGGAGCATCTACGACGTTCCCTGCCTTCTCTATCTTAGACCCTGAAAATACGTTCAGCGTTCCACACGATCAAACCATCTATGGAATCAGCGATATCATGTCGCACGTATTTGAACAATATTTTACCCATACACCAGAGGTACCACTGCAGACACGTTTCGCAGAATCGATTCTGAAAACGGTGATTGAAAACGCGGATCGCGTTCTGGCAAATCCGGAAGACTACGACGCACGCGCTAATATCCTCTATTGCGGAACCATGGCACTGAACGGAACGTTGCCAGTCGGGGTAGAAACAGATTGGGCAACTCATTCCATTGAGCATGCGGTAAGTGCCGTCTATGACATACCGCATGGTGGCGGTTTGGCTATCATTTTCCCGAAATGGATGCGCTATGTGTATCGTGAAAACGTTGCACGCTTTGTCCGTTTTGCTGTAGAAGTATGGAATGTCGATCCTACTGGAAAAACTGACGACGAGGTTGCGTTGGAAGGAATTGCTGCGACGGAAGCATTCTTTGCCAGAATCGGTGCCCCTACCCGCTTGGCTGACTACGAGATCGATGATCAGCATCTGCAGCTAATGGCAGAAAAAGCGACACCATATGGACCGATCGGCAACTTCAAAAAGCTGTCGAGTGAAGATGTGGCGCAAATTTTGCGTATGTCGCTGTAAACGGATAGTTTTTTAAAAAAATGCCGCGCTCCCTCGGGGGAGTTCGGCATTTTTTGCGTTTTACACGATAGCTTGTACAAAAAAATAAACGGGCAGGCGAATCGCCTATCCGTTTATTAAGTATTACTATATCACGCTGGTGCCCCAACATCAATCAAAGATTCAATCATGACTTTTTGACTATTTTTGTCTACCCATGCGTGCGTGTCGACGAGCTTCTCGCGGTACCAAGCAATCTGCGATTCTACCTGATTGCGAGCCGTTCCACCCATTACGTTACGTGCGTTGACTACTGTCTCTACCGCCAGTGCATCATACACATCTGCACCGATGACGCCGGAGAAGCCTTGGAATTCTTCCAATGACATATCCAAGAGATATTTTTGTTGCTCGATGCAGTACAGAACCGCTCTGCCTACTACTTCATGAGCCTGACGGAAAGGCATATCCTTGCGAACCAGATAATCTGCCAGGTCAGTAGCATTGGAGAAGTCGTTGGTCACAGCCTGACGCATCCGATCTTTTCTCACCTGCATGGTCTGAATCATCGGTGTCAGCAAGGCGAGAGCACCGTGAATCGTCGCTACCGTATCAAACATGCCTTCCTTGTCTTCCTGCATGTCTTTGTTGTAGGCAAGAGGCAAGCCCTTCAGAACTGTCAGCAAGCCAAACAGATTGCCGTATACACGCCCTGTTTTTCCACGTACCAATTCTGCTACATCCGGGTTTTTCTTCTGTGGCATGATGCTGGAGCCTGTGCAGAACGCATCATCCAGCTCTACAAAAGAAAATTCCTGGCTGCTCCAAATAACCAATTCCTCACACAGACGGGACAAGTGCGTCATGACCAACGAGGAATCAGCCAAAAATTCCACGATAAAATCACGATCACTTACCGCATCCATGCTGTTTTGATAGATGCCGTCAAATTGCAGCATTTCCGCTACAAACGTACGATCAATCGGGAAGGTAGTCCCTGCCAATGCGCCTGCGCCAAGCGGCAAAACATTCACCCGTTTCCAGGTTTCTGTCATACGCTCGATGTCGCGTTGCAGCATGGATACATACGCCATCAAGTGGTAGCCAAACAATACCGGCTGCGCACGTTGCAGATGGGTATATCCAGGCATTACTGTATCCAGATGCTGATTAGCCTGCTCGATCAACGCTTCCTGCAGATACATCGCCAGCTGGATAATCTCCATCAGCTTTTCTCTGAGGTACAGGTGCATATCGAGTGCAACCTGGTCGTTGCGGCTACGGCCGGTGTGAAGCTTGCCCCCTACCGGTCCGATTTCCTCAATCAGCATCTTTTCAATATTCATATGAACATCTTCGTGAGCAACCAGGAACTCGGCTTGCCCACGTTCGATTTTGTCTTTTACCTTCTTCAGACCAGCAATGATTTGTCTGACTTCCTCCATCGGTACGATGCCGCACTTACCCAGCATAGCTACATGTGCTAGGCTACCGACGATGTCCTGTCGCCACATTTTCTGGTCGAAAGAAATAGAAGCAGTATACTCTTCTACGAGCTGATTCGTCGGCTTCGTGAAGCGTCCTCCCCAGAGTTTCATTGCTTGATCGCATCCTTTTCATCCAAAATCTTGATGTCGGTATTCATGTTTTCGTGCAGAACACCTTCGTTTACTTGTGCGTATACCTTGGTTGGCAGACCCCACAGCTTGATGAAGCCGAGCGCTGCTTTATGATCGAACTGGTCGCCAGCATTGTAGGTTGCCAGCTCATGGCTGTAGAGCGAGGAAGCGGATTTGCGGCCTACAACGATCGCATGTCCTTTGTGCAGCTTCACGCGTACTACGCCTGTTACGTGTTTTTGTGTCTCTTCGATGAATGCTTGAACCGCATTGCGAATTGGCGAGAACCACAGTCCTTCGTAGATCACTTGCGCCAATTTTTGCTCCACGATTGGCTTGAATGCTGCTACTTCACGCGGTTGCGTCAAGAATTCCAGCTCACAGTGAGCCAAAATCAATGTAGTTGCAGCAGGTGTTTCGTATACTTCACGGGATTTGATACCAACCAAGCGGTTTTCTACGTGGTCGATACGGCCAACACCGTGGTTACCAGCGATTTTGTTCAGCTTCAAAATGAGCTCGGACAATGGCAGCTCTTCACCGTTCAGCGCAGTTGGCTTGCCTTGTACAAACGTGATTTCGATCTCTTCTGCCTCATCCGGCGCATCTGCGATGGACTTCGTCAGATCGTAAGCACCTTCTGGTGGCGCTGCCCATGGATCCTCCAGTACGCCGCACTCGCAGCTTCTGCCCCACAGGTTTTGGTCGATACTGTATGGATTGTCGAGGTCGATCGGGATAGGAATGTTGTTCTTTTTCGCATATTCGATCTCTTCATCGCGCGTCCAGCCCCACTCACGAACAGGTGCCACGATTTTGATATCTGGGTTCAAGGCTGTGAAAGAAACGTCAAAGCGTACTTGGTCGTTTCCTTTTCCTGTGCAGCCGTGCGCAACCGCAACAGCGCCTTCTTTTTCAGCGATTTCAACCAGCACGCGAGAAATCAGGTAACGCGACAGAGCGGATACCAATGGGTATTTGCCTTCGTACATCGCGTTTGCTTTCAATGCTGGCAGAACAAACTCCTCCGCAAATGCTTCTTTTGCATCTACTACGATCGATTTCAAAGCACCCACCTGCAGCGCTTTTTTCTGAACGAAGTCGAGGTCTTTTCCTTCCCCAACATCCAGTGCAACCGCAATAACATCATAGTTGTATGTTTCTTGGAGCCACTTGATTGCTACAGATGTATCTAAACCGCCCGAATAGGCCAACACAATTTTATCTTTTGCCATTATTCTCTCTCCCCGTTTCGAAGTATCTCTTATGTGAGTAATTATACAAACGGATTAATAAAAATACAACCCCTTTTCTTTGATCTTTGTTTTAATTTATAAGACAATTTCAGGAAGGCAAATATAGAAAAAAGCCGAACAAGATCCTCGTCTCGTCCGGCTGCTGTTCGTTTTATTAGTGGTGACCTGCATAAGCGACTTGCGGTACGTACTCCGCGCCTTTATGCCTGCGAATCCAGTCCAGCTCAGCTATAGCCAAGCGCTCGAAATTCTCTGCAATGTGAATATCGCCCTGTGCTCGCCAATCTGCAATGATCGGATACATTTTTTGATAAAAGCCGTTGATGAACCACATATCAAATAGTAAATCTGGATGTATAAGACCGTTTTTATGCAATACACCCACCATCTCGAAGAAGCCATACAGGGCTACAAAATGTGTAAAGCCTTCACTGCCTTTTGGGAAACGCGTCCAAAACGCTTCGGGATTGATTGTTTCAGATGAAAGCTCTCGGCCAAACCATGCTTTGGCTGCACGCAGTCGCTCAGATTCAAACTGCTCATACAATTTTAGGATCATTTCTGCATCCTGATAGGTAGGGACCATCTCTTTTTACACCTCTTCAAAAAAATGGAATGTACTAGTAGTATGGATCGTTTTCCCCACCGATACAAGCGAACACAGACGACTTTTCCAAGGCAAAATGATGATACACTATGAATACAGATGACTTCCTATTATTGTCTTCTAAAAATAAGGAGCAGGAGGCTTTCATGAAGCAAATTTATTTAATCCGGCATTGTCAGGCTACTGGTCAGGAAGCAGCAGCTCCCCTAACAGAAACCGGCATCCAGCAAGCTGAGCAGTTGGTTTCATTCTTCGAAGATATGGCGATTGACCGGATCGTTTCCAGCCCTTTTCATCGGGCGATCGCCACGATACAGCCTGTAGCCAGCAAACGAAGCATCCCTATTGAACTCGATCAACGCCTGGAGGAACGTGTATTGTCCTCGCACCATATGGACGATTGGCTAGATCGCCTGCGAGATACGTTCCAAGATCTCTCCCTTTGCTACGAAGGTGGTGAGTCCAGCTTGACTGCTATGCAGCGAGCAAGCGAAGTAGTAGACGAGCTTCTTACGAATGAGGACCAGCATATTGTCATCGTTTCGCATGGGGGCTTGCTCAGTCTACTCCTGAAATCTGTTGATGATCGATTTGGGTTTTCTGATTGGCAGCAGATGAGTAATCCCGATGTCTATTTGTTGACTTGCACCGATACAGAGCGTCATATCAAACGAATCTGGGGTTAACATTCCACATAAGCAAATAAAAACAGTTACAAGGGGCACCTTTAGTGGGTCGCCTCCTGCAACTGTTTTTTAGGATTCGTTTCCTGTCCGATAATACTTTCTAATTCCTCTCGCGGCAGTCTCTCCACAAGCTTGATAAAATGACTTGCCAATACAGGATCAAACTGAGTTCCCGACCCTCGCCGGATTTCCTGCAAAGCTTCTTCTACAGGCAAGCCCTTCCGATACGGCCTATCCGCCACCATGGCATCGAATGCATCTGAGATTGCCAGGATTTTTGCCATTTGCGGAATCTCATCGCCAACCAGGCCATCGGGGTACCCCCGCCCATCTATTCGCTCATGATGGGAGCGAATCGCCGGAAGTAACTCATTAAACATGCCAGCCTGTAATATGATCTCGTATCCAATCACCGTATGCTGCTTGATCTTGTCGTATTCCTCTGGTGTTAATTTTCCTTTTTTATTGAGAATCTCATCTTCAATACCGATCTTACCGATGTCGTGCAAGATTCCACCAACGTAAATCTCTTCTACTTTATCAGCTGGCAGCCTAATTTCCTTGGCTATCTCTCTACCCCAATGAGCTACCCGCTGAGAATGGCCGCTTGTATAGCGATCTCGGGCGTCGATTGATGCGGCCATCGCGGTCAGGAACTTGTGATTAAAGGTTTTGACCTCTTCCATATTTTGCGCCAGTTTGTGCATGCTCTCATAATATTGACGCAACACAACACTAATGATGAGAAAGATAGCTACCAGTGGGATCAATGATAAGATCCCGTAAGCATCTACAAGTCTAGCCCCAAGTCCACCAACCACTAGCAGCATGATATACGTAGCGGAGCCGTTTTTGAGCATATTCGATATGGCATTTATCAGCGATACTTTTCCGTAATAAGAAACCAAAACCGCGCAAAGCAGTGTGTTCACTATAAAATATGTAACAACAATAAAAAGATCCGAAATGGGCCACGGTATGAGATAACCGCCAAGACTTGTTTGAATCCAGCCTACGATCAATACAGTAGAAAGCATTTGACCTGCATTTGCAAGTGCCCTCGTTACCGATGAACGAAACAATACGCCAAGGATCAGAGCCTCCAGCAAACATGACCAGATTGCAATCCAGCTACCCCAAAGGATTAATCCTGACAAGATCACTGCATTATTCAACGTCAGCGTTGCATTCGGTGTCTTGAACGGCGTAAACGAACAAACGATTGTTAGGAGAGTAAAAGCAACCAAAACAGGTATGTTATTTTTTACTTCCCACTGAGGCAGCACTAAAAAAACCACGAAAAAAACGAGTGCGGGAAAACATAGATATATAATTAACTGTTTGAATATCTGATCACTTTGAATGTTTAACCGCATAGTTTTTTCCTTCTCTCAGCCTTATTAGAGATATAGGTTTATTCAGCAGGCGCTGCACCAATAAGAAGGTTCCCAGCATAATAAATATATCACCGATACTAATTACACGAGGAATGATAAACGGCTTGTATATGATATCTGCCAGAAAAGATAGTTTTGTCTCTGCAGTAAGGGCAATATGTTTGAAATCGGTACCATTAATTAACGCGTCGATCGGATACGACAGTTTGCTCGCCTGTTCAAGGTCAACCGGCATCTTTCCAGCATTTGCCCAAATGACGAGTGCGTTTAACAGCCAGCCAATCATAAAAATTCGCATATCCTCATGCTGTCGGTTGCTGATGAAAAAAACGAGGACAAACAAGTAGGACAAGCAAACAAAAATGCCTGACCAGGTTGGAATGAGCTGTGAACAGAACTGCAAGGCGACACTGACAATCAGGGCCCATATAAAATAGAACTTTGGGAAACTACTAATCTTGCCTCTTCGGATTAAGGCTATGGCAAATGACAGAACTACTACGTCGGTCATACAAGCCCTCCCAATAATAGTGAAAAAACACCACTAAAAAGCGGTGTTTTTCCGCAATACCACTTATATTTTTACCAAGAAGTCCAGTTTGCAGAAGTAGCTGCTACGATCGCTGCCACCATCATAATTGCTGCAACCCATTTTTTCATAATTTTTTTCCCCTCCTTTATTATAGTGGAGAAAGCTGGCTTCGCTATTGTCCTAGAAACAGAGGCCAAGCGACCAGATACAGCCTCTGTCCTTATTTCCTTTCTCCATTCCGAAAAAGGGCGGATTCGCTACTGGCTCCATACGGACCAAGCGACCAAATAGAGTCCGTACTTCTTTGCCACTTTCATACCTATATTTTACACATAAGTGACAAAATTCGGCAATCATAGTTTCATAGTCTATTCGATTTAATTCAAAATAGTCCTAAATAACTAGAACTATCTTCACACCAACGCGGCCAGAATTGCTTTTTGCGCGTGCAGACGGTTTTCTGCTTGATCAAAAATGACGGAGCGCGAGCCATCGATTACGCCTGCTGTTACTTCTTCGCCGCGATGAGCTGGCAGGCAGTGCAGGAAGAGGTAGTCGCTATCTGCATGACTTACCAACTTTTCATTTACTTGATATTCGGCAAAAGCTTTCAAACGAATTTCGTTCTCTGCTTCAAAGCCCATGCTGGTCCAAACATCTGTATAAACGGCATCTGCACCTGCAACGGCTTCGATCGGATCAGTTGTTGCCATCATGCTTCCACCGCTCTTTTTCGCGTACTCACTTGCTGTGGCGAAAATCGCAGCATCCATTTCATAACCTGCTGGCGTAGCTACACGTACATCCATTCCCAACAGAACGGCTGCCAGCACGAGGGAGTTCGCCACATTGTTTCCATCGCCTACATACGCCAGCTTGACGCCTTTGAGTTTGCCTTTGTGCTCCCAGATCGTCAGCATGTCAGCCATCGCCTGGCATGGATGATACAAATCAGTCAAACCATTAATGATCGGAATCGATGCATGCTCAGCGAGCTCCTCCACATACGAGTGAGAGAACGTGCGAATCATGATCGCATCTACATAACGGGAAAGAACCTTGGCTGTGTCACTGATCGGCTCACCGCGTCCGAGCTGCAGCTCTTTTCCGCTCATAAACATTCCTAAACCACCGAGCTGGTGCATCCCTACCTCGAAAGAAACACGAGTACGGGTAGAAGCTTTGTCGAAGATCATGCCAAGCGTCTTGCCCAGCAAAGGCTGGAACGGCTGACCCAGCTTTTGCAATTGCTTGATATGTGCTGCCAGATGAAGCAACTCCATCAGTTCTTCCCCATTGAATTCATCGACACGCAGAAAATCTTTTCCTTTATGCTTGCTGAGCGGTAAGTTTTGAAAGTGTTCCAATATCTTCACAGGCTGCATGCGAGCCACCTCTTTTCTTCATAATGGACTTCACGTACAAATCGAATGTATCGACGGCAAAAAATTGCTGAACTCCCTGCTGGACCATCCGACTGCGCAAGGCAAAGCCGGTACGTCCCGGGCGATTTCCTTTTGTTGCGGTGACGAGAGCAAATGCAGCTTTTTCCTTTTGCAAAAGCTCAATAAATGCCTGCTCCTCCGTAATCACGTGGTTCACTGCTACTCCGTTGTTTTTTAGCCAGTCAGCTGTGCCTTGGGTTGCTGCCAGAGCGGCTCCGTCGTTTTGCAGCTGTGCGATGGTTTGGGCCAGCTCATCCTGCTTGTCGCCATCTGCGAGAGACACAATGACCAGATCACCCTTTTGCCAATCCCCGTAGAGGTTATCCTTGAAGGCGAATGCCTTGCCTGCAGCCTCTTCAAACGATCTACCCAAGCCAAGTACTTCACCCGTTGATTTCATCTCAGGTCCGAGTACAGGATCGACACCATTCAGCTTCACCGTCGAAAATACCGGTGCTTTTACTACAGAGAATGGAATGTCAGGCAAAAGTCCTGTTCCGTAGCCCATAGTGGACAGCTTTTCTCCCAATTGGGCCCGTACTGCCAGCTGAACCATTGGAATCCCTGTTACTTTGCTTGTGATTGGCACAGTACGCGAAGCACGTGGATTTACTTCCAATACGTAAACGGTATTGCCACTAATGACAAACTGGATATTGATAAGACCGACAGCTCCCATTTCATGAGCAATCGCTTCTGTGTAGCTGGCGATCTTTTGCTTGATTTCTTCGGTTAATTTTGGTGCCGGGAACAACGCCACGCTATCACCAGAGTGAATTCCCGCTTTCTCTACATGCTGGAAAATACCTGGGATAATGACCGACTCTCCATCGCAGACCGCATCGACTTCCGCTTCTCCGCCTGGTACATATTTGTCGACCAGGAGTGGGAAAAATGCGCTGCTTTCCGGATGATTCAGCCAATCGTTGATCGTTGCAGTAAGCTCCTCCATATTGTGAACGACCACCATGCCTTGACCGCCGATTACGTAGGATGGGCGCATCAGTACAGGAAAGCCAATCTCCTCTGCAATCGAAGTAGCATCCTCCAGTGAAGAGACCCCTTTACCAGGAATGTGCGGGATGTCGAGCTTGCGCAGCATATCATAGAACAACTCACGATCCTCAGCCCGTTCAATCGCGGAAAGTGAAGTACCCATTACTTTTAGTCCTGCACTCTCCAGCTTCGCAGCGAGGTTGATCGCGGTTTGACCACCGAACTGCACCATGACTCCCTCTACCTGCTCACGCTCGGCGATATGCAGCACATCTTCCACGTGAAGTGGCTCAAAATACAAGTGGTCGGCTGTTTCATAGTCGGTACTGACTGTTTCCGGGTTGTTATTCACCACGACTGCGGCAATTCCACTCGCTTGCAAGGATTTCGCCGCATGCACGGAGCAGTAGTCGAACTCGATCCCTTGTCCGATGCGGATAGGACCGGAGCCAAGCACGAGCACCTTGCGTCCCTCTAATGACTCGACTTCATCTACGCCCTGCCAATCCGAGTAGTAATAAGGCGTTTGCGCATCGAATTCAGCCGCGCATGTATCTACGATTTTATAAGTAGGTGTAACTCCTGACTGCTGACGCAATTCCTTCACTTTGGCTGGAGTGCTGCCGATTAAGGAAGCAATCGTTTCATCGGCGAAGCCACGTTTTTTCGCTTCCAGCAACAGTTCAGGTGATAGCCCCTCCGCTGTTTTTTGGGCAAGCTCGACTTCCAGATCAACGATTTTACGCAAGCTGCGCAGGAAAAACGGATCGACGCCAGTCAGACCGTGCAGTTCCTGTTCCGTGAAGCCTCTGCGGATTGCTTCCGCGAACACAAACAAGCGAATATCTGTCGCTTCTTGCAAAGCATGTGCAAGCTCATCGCGCGTCCAATCCGCAAGCTCTGGACGAGATAAATGCGTGCAGCCTTGCTCCAGGGAGCGGACAGCTTTCAGAAGTCCCGCTTCCAGATTGCGTGCAATAGACATAACCTCGCCGGTTGCTTTCATTTGCGTGCCTAGCTTGCGATCTGCGAGTGGGAACTTATCGAATGGGAAGCGAGGAATTTTTACTACGATATAATCAAGTGCAGGCTCAAAGCTTGCATACGTATAACCTGTAATCGGGTTTAGTACTTCATCTAATCCATAGCCCAGAGCCAGCTTTGCAGCGATACGGGCAATCGGATATCCGGTAGCCTTGGAAGCCAGGGCACTGGAACGGCTTACCCGCGGGTTTACCTCGATCAAAACGTAGCGATCGGACAATGGATCGAGAGCAAATTGAATATTGCAGCCGCCCACTACTCCCAGAGAACGAATAACCTTTGTCGATACGCTGCGCAGCATTTGATATTGACGGTCTGTTAGCGTTTGGGATGGTGCGACGACGATACTGTCTCCGGTATGAATGCCTACCGGATCGAGATTTTCCATGTTACACACGATGATGCATGTATCATTGGCGTCACGCATGACCTCGTATTCGATTTCCTTCCAGCCTTTTACGCTGCGTTCGATCAATACTTGGCCGATCGGGCTTGCTGCGATACCACCAGCCGCGACTTTTCGCAGAGTTACTTCATCCCCAGCAATCCCGCCTCCGGCACCACCGAGCGTATACGCCGGACGCACGATAACCGGATAACCAATCGAATTGGCAAATGCAATCGCAGCTTCAACGGATTCAACTGTGTCACTCTCAGGTACTGGCTCTCCGATTTGTTGCATCAATTGCTTGAACAGCTCACGGTCTTCCCCGTTTTGAATCGCATCGAGCGGTGTTCCCAGCAGCTGAACACTATATTTTTCCAATACACCTGCTTCAGCCAAGGAAACAGCAAGATTCAGTCCTGTTTGACCGCCCAGTGTCGGCAGGAGACCATCTGGGCGCTCATTTGCAATTATCGCTGTCACGGATTCCACTGTGAGGGGCTCCAAGTAAACTTTGTCCGCTACCTGCTCATCTGTCATGATCGTAGCCGGGTTGTTGTTCACCAGTACCACCTGGACACCCGCTTCCTTCAAAGAAAGGCATGCCTGAGCACCTGCGTAGTCAAATTCTGCAGCCTGGCCAATGACGATCGGCCCCGAACCGATAACCAATACTTTATGGATGTGTGGCAATTTAGGCATATGTTTTCGCTCCTACTTCACGCATAGACTGGATAAATTGGTGAAAAATGTGGGAAGTGTCGCTAGGTCCAGGATGTGCTTCCGGATGGTACTGCACACTGAAAACAGGCAAGCTCTTGTGGGTAAGCCCTTCGACCGAGCTATCGTTAACATTTCTGTAGGACACCGTCAGCTCAGATTGTTCCAGCGACTCCTCTTTCACTACATATCCGTGATTTTGTGAGGTCATATATACTTTACCTGTCTCCAGATCTTTGACAGGATGATTTCCACCGCGGTGACCATAAGCCAGTTTTTCCGTTTTTCCTCCGTACATCAGAGCAAGCACTTGATGTCCCAAGCAAATTCCCAGTGTCGGATATTGTTCAACCGCTTTGCGCCACTCACTGCAATAAGCAAGCAAATGCTCCGGATCACCAGGGCCGTTGGAGAACATCAGCCCGTCTGGTGAAAGTGACTTAATTTGTTCGATCGTCGTATCGAAAGGAACCACTGTGACACGGCATCCCAATGCCAGCAGTGCATCCACGATGGAATGCTTCATTCCCAGATCGACCAGGACAACGTGTTCACCTGTTCCCGGATGACGCTCGATTCTCTGACTCGATACCTCCGCGACCAGCGATTTTTTCGCATGCTTGTTACGCAGTGACACAACTTCCTCGGCTTGCATAGGCTGATCGGAAATAACGCCAAACAACGGTCCATTTTGACGAACACGCTTTGTTATTGTTCGTGTATCGATGCCAGCCAAGATAGGAAAACCAAATTCCTCGGCTGCCTCTGCCAAGGTTTTCGTGGATTCATAGTGGCTCGGTTCCATGCACAGCTCGCTGACGATCATTCCGGTAAGAGCTGGCTTTTGTGCCTCATAATCTTTTGGGTTGATTCCGTAGTTCCCAATCAAGGGATATGTGAAGGTAACGATTTGACCTGCAAAGGATGGGTCGGACATGACTTCCTGATAGCCAGTCATTCCTGTAGTAAATACGACTTCTCCAAATCCATTCACCGGAGCTCCGTACAGCGTTCCTGTAAAAACCTCGCCGGATTCCAGCGTAAGATATCCTGTTCCATATGTGTTCTTTTCTCTATTCATCTATGAAGCCACTCCTCTCCAATGGGCAAAAAACATAGATATATGGCGACGACATGTGAATAATCAATTCACATATTTGCGTTTCTTACTGCAAATCTATGCAACTCTGTGTATTAATATACATTCAATATTATAAAAATGCAACGAGTTTTTTGAACAGATCTACTCGTTGCATTTTTCCAATGCGTCCAATTATTACATTATTGCAAAGACAATGCTTCGCTCAGTACCGCGATGGCGTGCTTCACTTCTTCCTCTGTCGTTACAAAGGAAGGCAAGAGTCTTACTACCTGTGGTCCAGCCATGAGCAGAATAACACCTTTTTCACGAGCATACGTCACAGCATCTGCAGCTGGAATCGTCAGCTCTACTCCGAGGAGCAAGCCTTTCCCACGAACCGTGGAAACCTTGTCAGGGTGCTCTGCTTTAAGCTTCTCCAGCTCCTTCATCAGGAGTGAATGAATATGAGCGACCGCATCGAGAATGTTTTCTTCCTCCATCGTTTCCAGGGTAGCGATTCCTGCTGTTGCAGCGAGTGGATTTCCACCAAAGGTCGTTCCGTGCGTGCCTGGTGCAAATGCCTCAGCTACTTCTTTGGTTGCCACGACCGCTCCGATCGGGAAGCCGCTTCCTAAGCCTTTTGCCAGCGAAATCGCATCTGGCTTCACGCCGTATTGCTGGAAAGCAAACCAGGTGCCGGTCCGACCAATTCCCGTTTGAATCTCATCGAAAAGCAGCAGCATACCATGTGTATCGCATAATTCACGCAGTGCTTTTACCCAAGCTTCATCAGCAGGATGTACTCCACCTTCCCCCTGAACCAATTCCAGCATGATCGCGCATGTCTTATCGGTGATTGCTGCCTGGACGGCTGCCAAATCATTGTAAGGAACAGTCACGAAGCCTTGTGGCAGTGGAGCGAAGCCATCCTTTACCTTGTCTTGTCCGGTTGCTGTCAATGTAGCCAGCGTACGTCCGTGGAAGGATTGTTCAAAGGTAATGATTTCATAGCGGTCATTACCCTTCACTTTTTGCGCGTATCTCCGTGCCAGTTTAATTAATCCCTCGTTAGCCTCTGCTCCGCTATTGCAGAAAAAGGCTTGGTCGAGACCAGACAAGCGGCTTAGCTTTTCAGCCAAAACTCCCTGCTGCGGAACGTGCACCAGGTTGGAGCAATGCCACAGTGTATCCAGCTGCTCGTGCAGCTTAGCCGTTACTTTCGGAGGAACATGCCCCAGAGAAGTAACCGCGATACCCGACGTAAAGTCCAAATACTGCTTTCCGGTATCATCCCACACCTGATTGCCTTGCCCTTTTACCAAGCTGATGGGCCATCTTGCATAGTTATTCATGAGATGCATAGGAGCTGTTACTGTGCTCATGTTTCTTTCCCTCCTTATAGGGCTTGATTTACATTCATTTTTACAGTTGTACCGACCGCTTCTCCGTTGCATACAGCTACGAGATCGCTTGCATTGCCCCGGCAAATCACGACTTGCTGAACGCCTTGGTCCAAAGCATCCAGTGCCGCTTGAACCTTCGGAATCATTCCGCCTGTAATAATCTCGGCCGCAATCATCTCTTTGATCTCGCCAGCACTTGTCTGTTCCACAATCTCCTTCGTACCGTCTGCTTGCGGACGCATAATCCCAGGGACGTCCGTCACCATAATCAGCTTTTCGGCAGACAGTGCGGCAGCAATCGCACCGGCAGCTACATCTGCATTAATGTTATACGTCTGAGTTGCATCTGCGCTAACAGCCAGTGGAGCGATGACTGGCACAAAGCCCTGCTCCAAAATGGCTTTTGGAATGGTCGTATTTGCTTTCGTAATTTCTCCTACCCATCCCAGCGGCTTTGCTGTTTTTTCTGCCAGCAGGGTTTGGCCGTCAATTCCGCTGACGCCCCACGCCTTTGCCCCCGCTTGTGTCAAGCGACGTACCAATGCTTTGTTGATACTGCCGCATAGTACCATTTCGACGACCCTCAATGTATCTTCACAAGTAACACGCAGCCCATTTACGAACTCTGGAGTGATCTTGACCTGATCGAGCATACTATTGATCGCAGGACCGCCACCATGTACGATCACGAGCTGTTTGCCTTCCTCTTGCAGCTTCGCAATTGCCCCAAAAAACTCATGTGGCAGCTGATCCATAGTGCTGCCGCCACATTTGATCACGACGATTCCTTGCATCCGTACTCCCCCTCTTACGGAAATGCCGGTACGAGCGGCAAACCAGCTTTTTCAGGCAATTGGAACATGACGTTCATATTTTGTATCGCTTGACCTGCAGCGCCTTTTACGACGTTGTCAATCACGGACAAAAGAATCACACGACCTGTACGCGCATCCACATGAACGGCAATGTCACAATAGTTGGAGCCATACACCTCTTTTGTATGAGGATGACTTCCGACAGGGCGCACCCGCACAAACGGTTTATCTGTATATGTGGATGTATAAAGCTCTTGAATTTGCTCTGCCGTCACATC
Organism: Brevibacillus reuszeri; assembly: GCF_002897295.1. Lineage (GTDB taxonomy): Bacteria > Bacillota > Bacilli > Brevibacillales > Brevibacillaceae > Brevibacillus > Brevibacillus reuszeri_A. The sequence goes on along the minus strand of NZ_BEXF01000018.1, from coordinate 85,924 downwards.
AGCACTTAATTGTCCGTATGCCGTCACCAGAATCCCTCTCGTCATCGGTACCAGATGCGGCGTAAATTGCACGATCGCCGATTGACCACTTTGTCTAAACAGCTCTTGCTCAATTTCTGGTGTATGCTGGTGCTTGGATACTTTGTAAGCATGGATGCTTTCGTTGATCTCACTGTAATGAACCCCGAGAGATACACCACGTCCGGCACCCGATACACCTGACTTGGCATCGATGATCCAGCTGTTCGGCTGCACCCACCCGCTTTTCATCAGTGGGAGTGTGGCAAGCAATGCAGCTGTAGGATAGCATCCAGGATTGGCTACGAGCTGTGCGCCTGCAACCAGCTCGAGATTCCACTCTGTCAGACCATAAACTGCTTTTTCCACCCATTCAGTAGGAGCAGCCTCTCGCTTGTACCACTTTTTGTACGCTTCTCCGCTCTCCAGACGGAAATCACCTGACAAATCAATCACTTTCACTCCGTGCTCCATCAGCTGCGGTGTTAATTCAGCACTTACCCCTGCTGGTGTAGCGAGAAAAATGACATCATTATCTGCGCCCATCTTGGCTGCATCAATCGCAGTAAGCAGTGGCAAGCCCAATCCGGTTACATGCGGAAACGTTTTTTCCAGTGCCTCTCCCTCAGATGAGCTTGAATATAAATTCGCAATTTGTGCGTGAGGATGTCCTGCCAAGAAACGGATTAATTCTGCTCCACCATAACCTGTAGCTCCAACGATTCCGACCCGAACCATGCTCCTCTCTCCTTTTCCATCGTTCTGTATTTTTATACATGAATAATAATAAAAATTCATACAGAATACAACCTTTAAAATTTTCGTCGCGATTTTTTGAGTACACAAAAAGCGCCCGATATGCTCGAGCGCTCTTGTGTATTTCCTGCTTATTTTTTATCCGCCAGCCACGCTGCCAATGTTTCAGCGTCGGCACCTTTTACCAGTCCAGGTGGCATAGCACCCTTTCCTTTATTCAATACTTCGAGGATCTGATCCTTGTTCAACTGGCCGCCAATCTTTTGGAGATTTGGGCCAACTGCGCCCTCTAGCGTTTGACCGTGGCACCCTGCACAAGTGTTTTTGAATAACGCTTCTGCAGTTGCCGTGTCATAGCTTCCAGATGGAGCAGTAGTCGATGGCGTTTCTGTAGAAGGTGTAGAAGGTGTTTCAGTCGAAGGCTTGTTAGCTGGTGGTTGCGCGGTATTTCCGCCTCCACAGGCACTTAGCGAGAACACGAGTACAGCCGCCATTATTGCAAACGGAAAACGTTTCATGGCTGTTCCCTCCTTTTTCGGATATTTCTTAGCTAAGTATGCCTCCTGTGCAGGATTATCATTCCTGTGCAAAATGGAAATTAGTTCAAGGGAAACTCAAGTGGACTCCACTCACGCAGCTCCAATGTACGTGCTCCCTCGACTATTACTGGGTCGGCTTCTGCCAATTTACGGGCTTCCTCCAGTGATTCCGCCTTGTAAATAACAAGACCGCCCTGTTTATCAGTGAATGGACCTGCCATAAATACGATTCCTTGTTTGTACAGATCGTTTACATACTCCAGGTGAGCTGGTCTTACCTTTGCATTTAATTCCTGATCAATAATCGTCAAAAATGCAGCGTAAAGCATACGTCCCTCTCCTTTTAAGTAGCTTGTTTGAATGAAGTATATCACATTTTACCAGTGCATCTTTTCAACTAATTGCGGACGCAAAAAACGGCATGAAATTTCATGCCGTCTTCAAGGTTTTCCTCAAGGGATATTACCGATTAATTTGTGCACGCAGGTAGGCATCGATAAAGGTGTCGATCTCCCCGTCCATAACTGCCTGAACGTTCCCCACCTCGACATTCGTCCGGTGGTCTTTAACCAAGCTGTACGGGTGGAAGACATACGAGCGAATCTGACTTCCCCATGCGATGTCTTTTTGCTCGCCTTGGATCGCCGCCAGCGTCTTTTCCTGCTCCTCCCGTTTGCGCTCAAACAGTCGCGCTGTCAGCATTTTCATAGCTCGCTCCCTATTTTTGATCTGCGAGCGCTCTGTTTGGCAGGTCACTACAATACCCGAAGGCAAATGTGTAATCCGGACTGCGGAGTCTGTCGTGTTGATATGCTGACCACCCGCTCCACTTGAGCGATAGGTGTCAATTTTGAGGTCCTCCGAACGAATATCTACAGCCGTATCATCCTCAATTTCCGGCAGGACGTTGCAGGAAACAAAGGAGGTATGACGACGTCCAGAAGCATCGAACGGAGAAATCCGAACAAGTCGATGAACCCCTTTTTCTGATTTAAGGTAGCCATAGGCATTATAACCCTTGATCAACAGCGTCACGCTTTTTACGCCCGCTTCGTCCCCAGGCAAATAATCCAAGGTCTCCACTTTGAAGCCTTTGGCATCGCCCCAGCGTGTATACATACGCAACAGCATGGACGCCCAATCCTGGGACTCGGTTCCCCCTGCACCTGGATGCAGCTCCAGGATAGCATTATTTTTGTCGTATTGATCGCTCAATAGCAGCTCCAGCTCAAAGCTTTCAAACGATTTTTTCAGGTCCTGGGTACTGTCGTACAAATCCTGAATAAGAGAGCTATCGCCTTCATCAATGACTAACTCCAGCATGAGCTGAAGATCTTCATACTGGGAATCAAGCTTCCCCATCGTATCGACGAGGTTTCTGATTACATTCAGCTCACTGATCGTTTTCTGGGCTGCATCGTTGTCATCCCAAAAGTCGGGAGCGAGCATACGCTCCTCCAGTTCTCCGATCCTCTCCTCTTTTACAGGGAGGTCAAAGAGACCCCCTGATATCTGCTAAACGTTTAGCCATACTGGACATCTCTTGTTTGATGTCCGCAATATCGATTAATGCCATGCTGCGAATCACCTTCTCTTTACGTAAGCTTACGTTTTATTGTAACGTAATTTGCCAGATGCGCAACCTGACGTAAGTGCACGCTGCGAGAAGAGGCTCGCTCCATATGATGCTGGCTCGTTTACGTCACCGTTTCCCTTGGTGGGGATAACGAGTTTTTCACGTAGCGGATGTCGCGTGGTCGTTTACTTTCCACCTGTGGAAACGTGAACAGCATCGCTTTTGCCTGATTCTTCATCGGGTTTCTCTGGCGAATCGGTCCCATCACCCGCGCTCGTCTTGTTGGCGGCTGTTGAGCTTTTTGATTAGCAGATCGGATTGCTTGCTCTGCCAGCAGCTTGGGGTGTGCGATTACTCCAGACGTCCAATTTGGCTCCGGAATTTCCTGCATCAGTCGCTCCTCATAGAAGACAGCGTCTTGTGCTGTAAATACGGCTGATTGCTCTTCTCCTGCCTCTTCACTGATTACTTGTATATTTTTATTCTCTTTTCCTTTTCTCAAAACGGCTTTTAAAGTAGCCGCGATACACTCCAGCATGTTTTGCGCTTGTATGCCCATCACGTTGACTGACGTTTTCATTTTTTCATCCCTCGTCTCCGTGTATTTGGTAGTGTGCTATTTGGTAAAAAGTGTTGTACCTATGATTCTATGGATTTTTTAAAACATTTCCACCTGAATCGTTCGATAGCTTTTTCCAGTGTTAGACAAATAGATCTATCAAATCAGACGAGGAGAAAGGGATTGGGACGAACGCTGTCTAGGGAGTAGGAATCCACAAGAAAAAAACATTCCTCCCGTACCGAATTTGACGATACGAGAGGAATGCTTATGAAAATCTGCGTTATGGGTGTTACTGACGCTTGTTTTGACGACGACGCTCCTGCTCCTGGGCACGGCGTTGTGCGCGGTTTTTCGGATCAGCGTCACCAGAGGTTTCCGGATCAGGACGATCGGATGGTCCAGAGGTTTGCAGGTCTTCTGGATCGATACCTTGACCTCGAATGACATCCTGACGCTCCAGGTTTTGGCTGACTTCTGCTTTCATGATGTACATAGCCACTTCTTCTTGCACAGCAGCCAGCATCGCTTGATACATCTCATAGCCTTCGAACTGATACTCGCGCAGCGGATCGTTTTGCGCGTAAGCACGCAGGTGAATACCTTGACGCAGCTGCTCCATCGCATCAATGTGATCCATCCATTTACTGTCGACAGCACGCAGAATGACGACTTTTTCAAACTCGCGAATCATCTCGCCAATTTGTTCTTCGCGCTGTTTGTATTGTCTCATGACTTCATCTTTCAGGAGCTGCTCGATTTCCTCTGCCTCTTTGCCTTTCAGCATTTTGACAGTAATCGTTTCTTCATGCAGGAACGATTGATTGGCTGCATCCGCCAATGCTTGCAGATCCCAATCCTCCGGCACCTCTTCTTTTGGACAATGAGCAGCAACGTTGCGCTCCAGCACACTGTTGATCATGCCGAGAGCCACTTCGCTGAGGTTTTCCTGTTCCAAAATATCACGACGCTGCTTGTAAATAACCAAACGCTGCTGGTTCATCACATCGTCGTATTGGAGGACGCCTTTACGTGCATCGAAGTTGGAGCCCTCTACACGTTTTTGTGCAGATTCGACAGCACGTGTAACCAGACGGCTCTCGATAGGCATATCTTCTTCCATGCCCAAGCGATCCATCATATTCATGATGTTGTCTGCTCCGAAACGGCGCATCAGCTCATCCTGCATAGAGAGGAAGAATTGCGAAGAACCTGGGTCCCCTTGACGTCCGGCACGTCCACGCAGCTGATTGTCGATGCGTCGGCTCTCATGGCGCTCTGTACCAATGATGTGAAGACCGCCCAGATCAGCGACGCCTTCGCCCAGCTGAATATCCGTACCACGACCAGCCATGTTTGTAGCAATCGTAACGGCTCCGTATTGACCTGCACGGGCAACAATCTCCGCCTCACGCTCATGCTGCTTCGCATTCAATACATTATGCGGCACGCCTTTTTGCTTCAGCATTTGCGACAAACGCTCGGAGTTTTCGATGGAAATCGTACCGACCAGAATCGGTTGCCCTTTTTTATGGCGTTCTACGATATCATTCACAACCGCACGATACTTGGCTGCCTCCGTTTTAAACACGAGGTCAGGCGCATCCTGACGTGCAACAGGCTTATTGGTTGGAATGACCACAACATCAAGCCCGTAAATCTTTTTAAATTCTTCTTCCTCTGTTTTTGCTGTACCTGTCATACCGGACAGCTTTTGGTACATACGGAAGTAGTTTTGCAGTGTGATGGTAGCAAGAGTCATGCTCTCGCTTTGTACGCGCAGACCTTCTTTTGCCTCAATCGCTTGGTGCAAGCCATCGCTGTAACGGCGTCCTACCATCAGACGACCAGTAAATTCGTCAACGATGACGACCTCGCCTTCCTGCACTACGTAATCCACATCGCGTTTAAACAGAACCTGCGCTTTCAAAGCAGCTGTGATGTGATGGTTCAGTGTTGTATGCGCAGCATCGTACAGGTTTTCGATATTGAAAGCCTGTTCTACTTTTCCAATCCCATCGTCTGTCAGGTTGACGATTTTCAGCTTTTCATCAATCGTAAAGTCTTTTTCCAATTCCAGACGCTTCACAAAATGAGAGCAGATGTAATACAGCTCCGTGGATTTGTTGGCCGATCCGGAAATGATCAACGGTGTACGCGCTTCGTCGATCAGGATACTGTCGACCTCGTCAATGATGGCGTAGAAAAGCGGGCGTTGTACCATTTGTTCTTTATAAAGCACCATATTGTCACGCAGATAGTCGAAGCCAAACTCATTGTTTGTACCATACGTAATGTCACAAGCGTATGCTTCGCGTTTTTCTTCTGCGCTCAAGCCATTTTTGTTCAAGCCGACAGTCAGACCAAGGAAATTGTACAGCTGTCCCATGATCGTCGAGTCGCGCTCCGCCAAGTATTCGTTCACCGTAACGACGTGAACCCCTTTACCTTGCAAAGCATTGAGGTAGGTTGCCAGTGTTGCCACCAGCGTTTTCCCCTCACCGGTTTTCATTTCAGAGATGCGGCCTTCTTGCAAAACCATACCGCCGATCAGCTGTACGTCGAAATGTCGCATGCCCAGAACCCGTTTAGATGCTTCGCGTACTACGGCAAACGCTTCATTCAGGATTTTGTCCAGGTCTTCCCCTTTTTCCAGGCGGGCTTTGTACTCGGTCGTTTTTTCCCGCAACTGATCATCGGAAAGTGCCGCTATGCCAGTTTCCAGCGCATTGATGGCTTCTACGCGCTTAAACATTTTTTTGACTTCGCGTTCGTTGCTGTCGCCAAATATCTTTTTAACGAGTCCTAACATGAGGACACCCCTTCCATATGCTCCCAAACAAAGATAATGACTACTCCGTAAGAGAGGGTTCCACATATCCCTAAAGAGATATTGCTATCGAATAAAAAATAATACTTTCTAAAAAGCTATTTTATCAAAAGAAGCCTCATATACACAAGTAAAGGGAGTTGCCAATAGCAACTCCCTAGTCTTATACGAGTGATAGGCTATAAAGTTTCGTTATTTGGGCTCAATTAATCCGTAGCGACCGTCATTGCGGCGATACACCACGCTTACATCGTTGGTGTCACTGTTTTGGAAGACAAAGAAGCTATGTCCTAGCATATCCATTTGCATAACCGCTTCCTGTGCATCCATCGGCTTGAGATCAAAACGTTTGGTTCGGACGATGTTGATATCCACATCTTCCTCATCCGTGTCTGCCATCATGACAGCAACGGGTGCGCTTTCACGCTGTCCTACCTTGTTGGTAGCATCGATTCGCAGCTTGCGCATCAGCTTTGTTTTGTGCTTTCGGATCTGACGCTCGAGCTTTTCTGCTACCAGATCAATGGCAGCATACATGTCCTCATTTGTTTCTTCGGCGCGAAGAATCACTCCGTTAAGCTGGATAGTGACCTCAATCGTGCCCTCTCCTCGATGTACCTGCATAGTGACTTGTACATCTGCTGGCTGCCCAGTTTCAAAATATTTTTCGAGACGGCCGACTTTCTTTTCCACATACTCTCTAAGTGCTGCGGTGACTTGAATGTTTTCTCCACGAATGTTAAATTTCATGGTTCCAACCTCCTTCCGTCTATATATAAATATTCGGCACTTTTGTAAATAATCCTCCTTCCCTTCTACAAAAAATCTTTACAATTTTTATATAATCCAACAAATAGCGACAGGATATTACCAATACTTACTATTTTCCCTATGCTATAATAGACTATAGTCAATCAAATATATTTTGCATGTCACCATTCGCACAGGAGGAATCCTCATGACCGAGGTGAAACCTTCCCATTCAATCATTGGAACTACACTCGCACAAGACGTATACAACGAGTATGGCCTACTTCTATTGCCCGCTGGAGCTACCCTGCACCAAAGTGACATCCGCCTACTGGAAGCCCATAATATTTTGGCCGTTCATGTAGTTGCTGCCCCATCGACTATCGATATGCCTACACCTGTATTGCATTGGAGCGAGACTGAAGCAGCACACCAATATGCCGATGCTGTTCAGAAGACTGGATACCTATTTAAGCAGATTGCCTCTGGGACGATCCCTCCGCTGAACCGATTCAACGAAGCCTTTTATCCTTTGCTTGATCAAGTTTTGCAACGCTTGGAATTTCTCCAGTTTATTTACTTAAAAGAAGGAACAGAAGATTATACGTATCGTCATTCCCTTCATGTTGGCATTGTTTCAGCAGTAATTGCTAAGTTGCTAGGAAAATCTCATGAAGATATTTACTTTCTGGGACAAGCAGGTCTACTACATGACGTCGGCAAGATGAAAATTGCAGATGAACTGCTCTCGAAGCCAACTCATTTAACCGATGAGGAATACTCAGTAATGAAGTTACATACTGAGTATGGCAGCCAGCTTCTCCTTTCCATGGAAGGAGCGAATGAACAGCTGGCACTATGTGCACTATTGCATCACGAACGGCTGGATGGCACCGGTTATCCTGAGCGGCGGACCAAAGAGACCATTCCTTTTGAATGCCAAATCATTAGTGTCGCCGATGTCTTTGATGCGATCTGCACGGATCGCGTGTATCGGAAGGGCTCCTCTCCCTTTGAAGCTGCAAACGTTTTGTGGGAGCTGGCATGCAGTGGCAAGCTCAATCCTTTTATCGTATCTCATTTTATCCAGTATATTGTCGTGCTTTATGTCGGTTCGAGTGCCCTGCTCAGCAATGGAGACCAGGTAGAAGTGATCATGATACATACTGATGAGCCTATGCGCCCGCTCGTACGCCGGGGAGAGGAATTCCTCGACCTTCGCGAGCATCGTTCCCTCCGCATTCATAAAATGATTAGTTGAAAAAAAAGCGAATCCCCCTCACCCAGTAGTTGGGCAAGGGGGATTTTCCTGTAGACGGGAATATATGAAATTCCGATCCAGTATGAATACAGCCGCTGCTCCGCCAAAAAGCATGACGTAACCAGGAGTTCAAATTATTTTATAATTTGACGACATTGGCTGCCTGTGGACCGCGGTCACCTTCCACAATGTCGAACTCTACAGCTTGTCCCTCATCTAACGAACGGAATCCATCAGACTGAATGGCAGAGAAGTGAACAAAGACATCGTCTCCACCCTCACGTTCAATAAATCCAAACCCTTTTTCTGCGTTAAACCATTTTACTTTGCCTTGCATGAAACAGCACAACCCTTTCTTTTGTAGGAAATCAGGATAAGTATCCCGTGTAATTCAGACTTAGCTTGCCCAAATTTATAGCAAAATTCCATTACCTTGTAGAATATTTTTTCTCCAGCCCTCTCACGACAACGCGTGACAAGAACAAGGTCAGCACCAAGTACACGGCTGCTTCAGTCAAGTAAGGAGGATATCGTTCAAAGGTACTTTTCGCCACGTTCATGGCTGCGTAATTTAATTCTTGGGTAGCAATAACGGCACACAGGGAAGAGTCTTTTAAAAGTGCGATAAACTCGTTACCAATCGCGGGCAGCATGCGCGTAAACGCTTGGGGCAGGACAATCAAGCGCATCGACAAGCCTTTGCTCATGCCCAACGACCTTGCTGCCTCCATTTGCCCTGGATCAATGGATTGAATACCCGCGCGAAAAATCTCCGCTATGTATGCTGCTGCATTCAAGGAGAGTGCGACAAAACCGGAATAAATCGCTTCCGGATTAGGCTGTCCCGGGAAAAAAACTTCCCAGATGGACGGTATCACGGCAAAATGGATGAGTAAAATCTGAACCAACATCGGTGTTCCTCGAAACAGCTCTACATAAATGGAGCAAATCCATCTCAAGTAGCGCTTGCTGGACATTTTACCCAAGCTGATAAACAGACCGAGCAACGTCCCACAGACAGTAGCTACCGCAGTCAGTAATATCGTATTAATAACGCCTCGAATAAATAATTCCCGATAATCATAGATGACGCTCCAATCCAAAGGCAGCTCCTCCTTTCGCATATTCCTGCTGACAACTTAGAAAGCTGGCTACGCCACTCCTTATGGTGGAGCCTGGTAGCACTCTCTATAGCACAAACACCGGGTACGCCCTATAGACGTACCCGGCTAACGAATAGTCCTACTTATTACCGAAGTACTTGTCATGAATTTCTTGAAGCTTTCCATTTTCCTTGATCTTTTTCAAGCCGTCGTTAATCTTGGTCAAAGCATCCGTGTTGCCCTTTTTGACCATAATGCCGTAGAATTCCTTTTCAAATGAATCGTCCTTGATGAGCTTGAACTTCTTTTTCTCGATTTTCTTCACATAGTATTGAAGAACGCCGTTGTCGCCCACAACCGCATCTACACGGCCATTGAAGAAGTCGTCAACAGATGATGGCATGTCATCATACCCCTTCCAGCCTTCGTAGGTTTCTCCAAATGCTTTTTTGACGACCTCCTCACCTGTTGTTGCGGCTTGCCCACCGATCTTCTTGCCCTTCAAATCAGCCAAAGTTTGAACAGGTGAATCTTCGGCTACCAGAATCAGCTGGTTCGCTTCAAAATACGGTTCAGAAAAATCATACTTTTCTTTACGCTTGTCGGTAATGGTAATCGACGAGATCCCGATATCTACCGTCCCTTTGTCCAAGCCATCGAATAGAGGGTCCCAGCCTGTGTTTTTCCACTCCACTTTAAATCCGCCTGCTTCAGCCACAGCGTTCATCACATCAATGTCATGACCACTGATCTTGTCTGCTTCCAGCATTTGGAATGGAGGATACGCCGCGTCCGTTCCAATTACGTAGACCTTTTCCCCTGATCCTGCCGTTTGCTGACCTCCCGATCCACAGGCTGAGAGCATAAGTCCCATACCCACGATCAGCGCGAGCGAGGTGTACCATTTTTTCCCGATCTTCATTTGAAAATCCCCCTTGATTCTATCTCTTTTTATCTGTGTTTGCCCCCAACAATGTCCACAAGAAAATCACGGGTATTTTGCGTTCTCCACAGAGTTATCCACATTATCCACATGACGTTGTGCACAAGCTGGGATTGACACTCCCCATGCCTAAAGATAGGGGATTCTTGGGTAGTCACTCCTAACGGGGTGAAATTCACCAAGCTATCCCTGTGTGTCCCACAGTTTAGTTGGCTATGCTCAATAATCGAAGTCCTTCTAGTTCAATATTGATTGCAGCGTTTTGATCACGATCATGTTGTACGCCGCAGTTCGGGCATATCCAACTACGCAAGTCGAGGTTTTTCACGTCTTTGTTTCGGTATCCACAATTTGGTGTCGAGCAGAGTTGGCTCGAAGGGAACTGCTTCCCGACAATAGAGATTGTTCTACCATACCACTCCGCTTTATACTCCAGCATCGTCCGAAACATAGACCACGAAGCATCCGCGATGGATTTTGCTAGCTTGTGGTTTTTAACCATATTCTCCACTGTCAAGTCCTCCAAACAGATCACTTGGTTTTCGTTGATCAGTTTGGTTGACAGCTTATGCAAGAAGTCGCTACGGGTATTCCTAATTTTTTCATGCAAACGAGCTACTTGTTTACGTGCCCTTTCTCGGTTCTGGCCACCTTTTTTACGTCTGGACAGTTTCTTTTGCCAAGTAGCAAGCTTATTTTCGTAGTAACGAAGAATCTTGGGATTGGCTATTTTCTCACCTGTCGAAAGAATAGCAAAGTCTTTGATGCCAAGGTCAATACCCACTGACTTTCGTGCTAGTAATAGTGGTTGAATCTCCGTTTCGCACAAAACAGATACAAAGTATTTGCCCGATGGATTTTTTCTGACAGTAGCAGAGAGAATACGCCCCTCAACTTCTCTTGACTTAGCAAATGTAACCCATCCAAGTTTAGGGAGTTTGATTCGATTTCCTTCTATTCTGATGTTCATCTTGCATGTGTAAGATTGCTTTGTATTCTTCTTGCTCTTGAATTTTGGGTATCCTTTTTTCTCTTTAAAAAACTTTTTGTAAGAGCAATCCAAATCTTTCAAGGTGGATTGCAGGGCTGTAGAATCTACTTCTTTCAGCCATTCTATCTCCTTTTTGAGTTGTGTAAGTAGGGCAGAGCAATCGCTGTAGTTGAGTGTTTTTTTTTCTTGTTCGTAAGCGTCTTTTCGTTTTGCAAGAAAGTGATTGAATACAAATCGAGTACATCCGATCGTTTTGTTGATGAGAGTCGCTTGTTCTTTGTTTGGATACAATCGAAATTTGTAAGCTCTATGCATTCTCAATCATCCTTACTTTTTGAGACTCCATGTACTTTTTGTCACCTTGAGATGTCTACATTCCATTCGCAAACCTCTGGATGTATATCTTTTAAAATATTCCATAATTCTGTAAATTAAACACACCCTTGCTTGGGATGAAGAGCAAAGTGCCTTACATCCCCCTAACTAAAGCAAGGGTTTTACGGCACAGTTGATAAAAAAAGAAAGATTCTTACATGTAAGATATATTTCGATCTTACATAAAAGAATCCTTCTTCAAAATCATTTTATTATCAGAAAAATGGGAATTATTCTTTATCCGCCAAAATGATTACCTCTACCCGACGATTGCGAGCTCGGTTTTCGTCATTGGAATTATCCACAAGTGGCTTGTTTTCTCCCAATCCTGCGACCGTAAAGCGTGTAGCTGGTATAGAATATCCATCAACCATTTCCCGCATTACCGCGATAGCGCGACCAGAGGATAGCTCCCAGTTTGACTTGAACGAGCTGCGCTTGATCGGCACATCATCCGTGTAGCCTTCAATTCGCACCATGTGACCATAGCGCTGCAGCACCCCCGCTATCGTCCCAACTACCTTCTTGCCCTGGTCTTGCAGCTCAGCTGACCCGCTGGTAAACAAGATGCTCTCCGGCAAACGAATGCGCAGACCTTCGTCTGTCTCTTCATAGTCCAGATTCAATTCAGACAAGGCGGAGGACAGCTGCGTTCGCACCGTGTCCATGTCGCGCTCACCCGTATCTGCTATACCAGCAGGCGGTTTTGGTAGACTTGGAGATTCTGTGGTCCCCTCGCCCTCCTCGGTCCCCATGAGCGCTTTTTGACGCGCTTCCAGCTGATGAACCTCGCGCTGCAGCTCCAGCTTTTGCAGATTTAACAGATCCAGGCTTTCATGTACCTGTTCCATAGCTGCTTGCTGCTGCACCGCTTCCTTTTTTGCCTCTTCGCGCTGTGCTTGAATGTTAGAGGTGTAGGTCGCCGCGATAATGATCACGATGACAAACAGTAGCGTAATTAAGTCGCTGTAGCTGAGCAGCCAGCTTTTCTCCAGCTCCTTTTCGTCATACAGCCGATCATCATGCATAACGATCCTGCCTTTCAATCGTTCCCTTCATACTGCCCGCTTCTTTAATAAGAACCAGCTTCTGGTCACCTGGCAGGAACGAGTTCAGTTTTTCAAACAACAGGCGCGGTGTCTCCATTCGCTGCAGACCAACACACCCCTCGATGTACAGGCGCTTTTCAAACATTTCCCGGTCATACAAATCCATCATTCGGTAATAGCATGGCAGGGCGAACAGGTTCGCCAAAAGAGCGCCATAGAGCGTCGCCACAACCGCTGCGCTCAGGCTATGACCCGTTTGCGTAAAATCAGAGAGCGAGCGCAGCACGCCCGTCATCCCGAGCAGTGTACCGACCAGCCCCATGCCAGGTGCGAGCAAGCTAATGAGTCGGAAAAAGCCTGCTGCTTGCTGGTAGCGATATTGCTCGCCCTTGAGCTCGTTTTCCAGAATCATGCGCAGCTCGTCCTCTGGAACGCCCTCGATCGCGAGCAAGCTGCCACGCTGCACGAATGAATCGCGTTCACTTTGCAGTTCCTTTTCGAGCGCGATATAGCCCTGCTCTTTTTGGACGAGCGCGTAGTAATAGAAGCGCTTGATCGTTTCTTCCACGTTGCTTTCCCGTCCGTGGATCAGGAGGCGGATCATCTTCTTCAGGTCCAGATGCTTGCGCTTGATCGCGTAGGAGATCACTACGGCAAGCGCTACCAGCTCAATGGCGGTGATGTTTAGAAGATCGGCGAGGTTGCCGTTTAAGTATACCGCGTGGATGAAGATGAGGAGGACTGCTCCGATCAGGAGGAGCGAGCGGCGTTTTGTGGACAATGTTGTCACCTTCCTAGAGTTCTTCCGCTAAAATGGGTTATCACTTGGTATATCGGTTATTTTGAATTTTTTTATTATAGCAGACCGTATGGAATCCGATAAAGAAAAGAACACAGATGACAGGAAAGGAGGCAATAAACCATGGATATCAGTTCCTTCATGGGCGCACAGGTCAGCCAGCTGCAGCAGACCGTCAGCCTCAGCATGCTGAAAATGTCGCAAGCAACACAAGCAGCAGGCGCTATGGTTATGCTCCAGGATTTCGCCAATGCGCAAGCAGCTACACAGGCTCCTCATCCTACACTTGGCAAGCAGATTGACTTGAGTGTGTAAATAAGGTCGGGTTGATCTGGCTTTAGTCGTGGGAAGGAAAAAGGAGAAACGCCTCGGGTGGTTCCCCAAAGTTCCTCGCAAGAAAAAAACGAAGAAACGGATTCTTCGTCGTAAGTCTTTTGATCCCTATCCCGTTCATTCGTAGGATAGGGGTTTTTGATTTGAAGAAGTTAGCGCTTTTCCTCGCCGTTCCTCGAGCCCCTGAATTCCAAGCTCCTGATAGTTTTTGACCCATCTTCTGATGTAGGAGCTGCTAATTAAATTCAGCTCTTTGGTCACACTGTTGTAGCCCAGTCCTTCTTCCAGATACATGTTGACAGCTTTTAGCTTGAACTCTGGTGTATATGTTGCGAATCTTTGACCCTTCTTTGGCATAAAGACGCCCTCCTAGCATGCACGATACGGCTCATTGACGTACCTGTTCATTCAAGAGGGACTTTATCAAAATGCCGTGATCGTTTTTTATTTCTTGGTGTCGAAAAATGCGCCGTAGGCTGGAGAACCACTATATCCTCCGTACTGCTTATTTGCAGCTTGACCGCGCTTGAGCTGGTCAATTTTATCGGAAAGCTCATCCTGTTTCTCCTGCATGAGCGGAATCACACGGTTATCGATCTCTAAATACGGCTTTGCATACTGCTGCTCCCATTCTTTTGGCAGGACAAAGCCTTGATCGATCGCTTCCGATATATGCCCTATCGCTTGCTCACGTTTATCAATGATCTCCAACCATTGTTCTGGATCAGAATCTTCCTGCATAACAGACTTCTCCAGATCGTGTGACAAAAGCAATAGCTGTTGAAAATGCGACTCTACTGAATCTCTCGTAAGCTGGATTGACATCGCTATCCCACTATCCTTGTGTTTTTGCCAAGACCATGGCTTGCTTCCACGTATCCCGGAACTGAGTAAGGAGACCTTCTACCTCTTCCAAAATGGAAGATTCCTTTTTGATGTTGGCTTCGATCAGCCTTTCTTGCAGGTATTCATAGAGGGACAACATTTGCTTGGCTAGCGGATATTTTTGATCCAGCGAAACGATCAGCTCGCCCACAATATCTTGTACACGCTTGTTGTACTCATTTGCTTTATCCCATTTCTTTTCAGCAAGCGATACTTTCGCCTGTTTAAGAAATTTCAGTGCCCCATTATATAGCATGAGTGTTAATTCTCCTGGATTGGCAGTGTTCACCGAGTTGGTTTGGTATGCTTGTAAAGATTGTTGGTATGCCATGTCATCCAGCTCCTTTTTGTGTTACTGTCCGCCGCCGAATTGTTGGGCGAGCCAATTGCCTTGTGAGCTTGCTTTGCTCATCGCTTGTTCCATCTTAGTAAATTGTCTGTAGTAGCGTTCTTCCATATTTTTCATACGAAGCTCCCAGCTATCAATGCTTTTGCTGAGCGTCTTCATTTGTCGCCCCATGGAATAGCTGTCAGCAAAATCTCCCATGCTGGACGATCCAGCGATATCTGTGATTCGCGACATGATGCCGGTCAAGCTATTATACAGTCTTTTCGCAATCCCGGTCTCCTGGACGGCTTTATCTTTATCGGTGGTTGTCTCCGCAGGATTCTTGGTGAACAAATCCATCACTTTCGTCCCGTTTTCACGGATTGCTTCACGGAGCTTCTTCTCGTCAATATACAGTTTGCCTTTTTCCATATAGTTTGCATAGCTAAATTTGGAATCTGGCTTGGCAGTAGTGATTCCAATGTCACTCAAGGTATCAAATTTGTCGTCAGCAATACCTGCAACTGCTGTAGAAAAGATTTGCCGCATTTCCGTGAGGGCAGATTGGAGATTGGAGTCGCGAAGCAATACACCACTTTTTGCTTTTTCTTCCCACTTTTCTACCTGCTTTTCGTCCAATGCGTTTTTCTCTTCATCAAGTAATGGCTTATAGTCTTTATAGCGGGGCTCACTGATTTTCTTGTTAATTTTGTCGATCAGTTCGTTATATTTATCGATAAAGCCTTTGATAGAACCGAAAATGGCATCTTCGTCTTGGGTGGCGTTTACATTAATAACGCCCTCTGATTTCAAGTTAAATTCAATTCCGTCGTAAATGAATTTGTTGCTAGTGATTGTGTTTTTTACCCCGTTGATGAATACTGTACCATCTTCGCCTATTGTTCCATTTACTTCTTTTGTTAGTAAATCTGTCGCTGGACGATTGCTGTCACCGAGGCCCAGCACTTTTGCGTTATCATTATTTGTATAATCCAGTTTGACTGTTGCTTTTTCTCCGGAAGCAGTAGAGGTAAAGATAAGTTTACTGTTAAAAAAGGTAGCTACTACGCCTGTCTTAGCTGACTTCTCATTAATACTCCTTACCACACTATCCATTGATTGTTTATCACTAATGGTGACTTTCTCTCCATTAATGCTTAAATCAAATGTACCACTTAAACCAACTGCAGATAATTCTTTGGTAGAATCAGTAACTTTTGTGGTCGTATCAAATCTTGCTGGTTCAGCTTCCTTAGCAAGCTCGGTCACTTCAACCTTATACGCAGACAAATTAGGGGTCCCAGTCTGTCTAACCGTTCCTACTGATTCATTATCCGAAACAAGCTTTTTCTTCAGGTATTGACCTTGAAGACGCATGTCGCTTACTGTATTCAAACGAAAATCAAGGAGCAGCGCATTCATTTCACGATAGGCATCACGCTTCCATGTATCTGACTGTTTCTTTTGAAGAAGCTTATTCAGCGGGGCACGCTGCGCTTTCATTAACTCTTTGACCATGTTATCGGTATCCATGCCGGAGACCAATCCGGTCAGGCGAATCGGACTAACCATTCCATTCCCTCCTTAGCGTTTCTCATCTACCAACAAGCCGATCATTTCTTGCATTTTTGCTGCGACATCCAATAACTTTTTGGAAGGCACCTCACGCACAACTTCTTTGGTAAGGTCATCAACGATTTCCACATAGTATTCATTTAATTTTTCATGTAAGCGAAATTGCAAATGCGTGGTTTGTGTCTGTTGTACCCATTTGTTTAAGTCATTTACTACTTTCCCTAGTTCTTTCTCAGAAACCTGATGCTCTCCGCCCTCCACATTAGGCATGCCTTCTTTTTGTGTTTGCGATGTTGATGCTTGTGTGGGCAATCCTACTGGTTTCGTACCGAACACTGGCTGACTATTTTTAGCAACATCCATGACTTATAGCCTCCATTCCTTTATCTCCCTATAGTATGTATCGGAAGAATGTTTGAAAGATTTAAGAAGGAATCAGGATAGAAACATGGTAAAATAAATCAGAACATACATTCCTGTATTGAAAGAAGGTGAGACTCAACCACATGGAAGAGGTTCAGGAATTTATTAAAATGCATTACCCCGACATGGAAAATGACAAAATTGCGAGTCAGACAGGAATATCCATCCATCAAGTTCGGAGAATTGCAACTAAATGGGGGTTGCGTAAAAGCAAAGAATTTTTGGATATAAAAAGGGAAAAAGTGGAAAATCACAGCAGGAGTATTTTCAAAAACGTATCAAGCAACTGTCTCCAACAAAGGAACAAATGGCGATCATCTATGGAAGCCTATTAGGAGACGCCTCTTTATCAAAGGGGCCACGCAGTAAACATTCTGCTTACAAGGACATTTTTCCGAACAACAACGGGCTTATCGTGAATGGAAACAGCACGCTCTATCTGACCTGGGATTTCATATTACACAGACTAATCATCTCTATTCCTACTCACATCCACTTTTCACAGAACTCCACTCCCAGTTCTATCAAAACGGTGTCAAAATAATCCCTGAAAACTTACTCCCCCAGATGACACACCCACTATTCCTTACCACTTTGTTTCTGGATGATGGCTCCCTTATACTACTCTCCAAAAGAGAAGCTCATACAACGCTCTTTCTCCATCCTGCCATCGTTATTTATACACAATGCTTTACTCGTGTCGAAAACGAACTATTAAAAGATCACATAAATCACTCATTTGGAACAAACTTTGTTATTACATCTCGTCCAGATGGTCATGGATTTATCTTAAAACTTAACAAAGAACATGAAGTTCAGCATTTTCTCCGTATCGTTAATCCCTATATGAATACTCTCCCCAGTATGAGATACAAAACCGATCTAAACGAGCGCTTAAGGATGGAACAAGAAAAACGAACAGATAAACAAGTAGTTCTCTGCTCTTCAGAAAAAACCCGTCATTATTCTGTTGAAGAAATAGAATTATTAGCCCAACTTTATCGAGAAGGACAGACTTGGTCCGATATTGCCTCTCAACTCAATCGTTCGTACTGGTCGGTTATTTATAAAGCGAGACAGTTGGGTATCACGAAAAAATGAAACACCCTGATCATCATGACCAGGGTGTTTCCCGTTATTAACGGAGCAATTGCAGAACGCCTTGCGGTTGTTGGTTGGCTTGCTTTGCCACTGTACCTTTCAGTAACAGAATAGACTATATCTTCACCCTCAGCTTTACCTGTTTGGGGCTGGGCACTTCGAGTAGTTATCCTACTACCCTACGAACTTCATCACCATGGCCACAGGCTGTAGGTGGTATGTCCTAGTCGTTGAACCTTCTCCACTCTTTCGAGACAGGAGCTTGGCTGCTGATTATCCAATCCCTTGATTTTTTACCCTTCACGATTACCGTTTCCGATTGCGTTGTGGGATCAAAGGCTCTAAGGAAGTTCCAGCAATTCACCCAGTCATGCTCTCACTAATTACTCAATGAGACGCCCTGGAATATCCTACCGGAGGAGTTGGAGAACTCCTTGCGGCTGGCTATTCGATTGAGCCAACATAGCTTGTGCAGCTTGTGCAAGAATGTTGTTCTTAGTTTGTTCCATCATTTCTTTCGCCATATCTACGTCGCGGATACGGGATTCAGCAGCTGTCAGGTTCTCGGAAGCAGTACCAAGGTTGTTGATGGTGTGCTCCAGACGGTTTTGTACAGCACCCAGTTTAGCGCGCTCACCGGAAACCTTGTTGATTGCTTTGTCGAGAACTTCGATGGAGTTGGAAGCACCCTCTTTAGTGGAGATATTCAGAGCTGCTTCGGCTTGAATATCGTTAGTACCATTTGTAACTGTGTTTGTTTTTGTGAAGCCTTGTTGGCCAGCGTTACCAGTGATGCCCAGTGCTGCAGAACGCATGTCGCTGATTCCCAAAGACATAGATTGACCTTTGTTAGCACCGATTTGGAATTTAGTAGTGAAGCCGGAACCTTGTGCGCCAGGTCCAACTACTTGATTAACATTTTGTGGGGTAAGAGCATCAGTAATTCCTGTATTGGTTAAACCTGTTACAGAACCAGTTACGATATCCAGGTCTTTACCAGTTTCAGAAATCAATTGAATTTCATTATTAGCGGACAGACTAGCTGTTACTTGACCATCAAGACCCGCTTTTTGAAGAGCAGCATTCAGATCTTTTACAAAATCTGCGCGACCTGCGTCGTCATTTGTATAGGTTTTAGCATCATCAAATTTAACATCAACTTCATTACCACCACCAACAGTCAACTTAAATCCACTATTAGCAGTAACAGAAATAGCTGAATTCACAGCAGTGCCTTGGAGACCTGCACGTTCAATCGTAGTTGGTGTACCTTTCTTTTCGCCAACAAGTGTAAGAGCAGCTTCGTCAGCGTATCCCAACATTACTGCAGATTCATCATCACCAGATCCTACTTTAACTTCGAGTGTGCTGGCAGCACCATCAGATTTAGCGGTAAACTTCAAGCCAGTACCCGCAGCGTTTTTCTCAATGTTAACAAGATCAGATAGTTTGGTTCCACCAGACGTAACATTTTTCAACTCTTTAATGAAGTCGTCAAGTGTACCAGCCGAACCAGATCCTTTATAGTCTGTCCAATCTTGATCCAAAACAGAGCTAATATCAAATGTTTGTCCATCTACCTTGATAGAACCAGTTTGACCAGTTGTATCAGCTGCAACCCATGCTGTACCACCATCAACTCCAGCGCTGGTTGCTTTGGTAATCTTCGCTCCATCACTAGATGCCAGTCCACCATTCAGCAACTTTTGAGTATTGAACTCAGTTGTGTTACCGATACGGTTGATCTCGGAAGTCAATTGGTTCATTTCATCTTGCAGAGCAGAACGGTCAGCGTCTGTGTTCGTTCCGTTTGCAGATTGGTTAGCCAATTCACGCATACGTTGCAGGATGCTGTGTGTTTCGTTCAGTGCACCCTCAGCTGTTTGGATCAGGGAGATACCATCTTGCGCGTTTTTGGAAGCCATGTCCAAACCGCGAACTTGGGAGCGCATTTTTTCAGAGATTGCCAGACCAGCTGCGTCATCACCAGCACGGTTGATGCGGAAACCGGAAGACAGTTTCTCGATGTTTTTGTTTGTTGCAGCTTGGTTACCAGTCAATTGACGGTAAGTGTTCAGAGATGCGATATTGTGGTTAATACGCATGAATATTTCCTCCTTGAGTGTAACCAACCACGTCCCTGTGGTAGGTTTCGAGTATTTTGGAAAACCCGACCCAATCGCGCGCTTAGGCCGTTTTTCCTTACAATACTATTATCGGTGGGATGTTCTTCCTTCTTTAGTCTTTTTTCTACTTTTTTTGCGACAAATCTACAAAAAAAATCTGACACGCTATTGCGCATCAGATTTATCTCCCAGCATTCGGGTTAAGCTGGACAAATCCAGCTTTGTCTGCGAGGCCAGACGGTTTTCTTCCTTAATGGCCAAGTAAATCTCCTGGCGGTATACATCAATTTCCCTGGGGGCCTCGATCCCGATCTTTACTACATCCCCATCAATAGCTATAATCTTGATTTCAATCTCGTCACCAATCATCAACGACTCATTCTTTTTCCTGGATAGTACAAGCATAGGTCACCTACTCACTAACCGCCGAGGACCGCGTCTCAAAGAGCGGCTGGCGGATTCCGTAGTTTTCGTCGTTCAAAATGACTTGTTTGGCTAACGCTTTAGCTTCGTTGATGATGATGGGTGCTTTCAGGTTGACAGTGACTTCTCCTTCGTTCCGAACAGTAATGACCGTGCGGACTGAAACAGGTGTTCCTTCTTCGATATGAAGTTGTTTTTTTACGGAATCGACTAATGTAAATTCATAGTGTGGAAAAAATGGAAACGGATCAACCATCCAGAAGCCTACCTGATCGTCTTCTAATGACTTCAGGTTAAAGAAGGGCTGACCAGACTCTTCTTGTGTTAATTGAAAACGTGACAACTGCGGAAATCCGGGCACGCCATCTGGAAAAGACAGCACTTTGCTTTGTGTTTCCATGGATTGTGTCATGATCATATCTCCTACCTCACATCTTTTGATCTACATACAATCCTACCACATCAATATCCACACGATTCCACTGTTTCATATAGCCTTCCACTTTTCCAGGCGTATAGTTATGGATAGGACGGTGAATAACCGGGTCCATTCGCTTGCCGCGTACCTGTACATCGATTTGGGCTGGGTGGAGGTCGTACCTGATTTCGATCCCGTCCCCCACAATCGAGCCTGCTGCAATGATTTCTTGGCTCTGATAAATAATGCTTTCCTCAAAGGAAATGTCTACGATCGGATTGGCCCCTTTATTTTCAATGGCAGCGAGCCGATCGCCTTCCATGCTGATTTGTGCAATAGCTTCCAGAGCTTTTTGTTTTCCATACTCGGCATTTTCTCTCGTTCGCTGTGCAGAGCTCTTCAAATCCAGATTCTCACGTGCTGCACTCGAATCGATTTGCAATTGTCCCTTAGCTTGGCGAATGTCCAAAATGGCCGGTTCCTGGCGTAGATTCAATTCCGCCTGTGGCTGACGAATTTCCTGGACGGGCTTTGTAATTTTCAGCCCGTGCTGCGCGTAGGTCTGATGTATACGTAATTGCGGGAGTCTCATGCCTTTTTGCTTCCCCTATTCATTAACGCAAGAAATCAAGCAGTGTTGGCTGAATAATCCTTGACCCTGCGCCTAAAGCAGCGCGGTGTACGTTTTCCTGCATTTTTAAATTTGTGATAACCTGTGCCACATCAGCGTCTTCATTCTCCGACATCAGCTTGGTGACACTTACTTCTTCATTCTCCAAACGGCCTTTGATCAAATCAATTCGGTTCATCCTGGCCCCAAGAGTTGCACGCTCAGCCAGTAGATTATCGATTTGCTCGTCGATCCTGCCGAGTTCGTTGTTCACAGGCTGACCGCTGTTCAAATCGTTGACCACCTTCTGTAATAGATCAAAAATGTTCTGCCCGCCTTTTCCAGTAAAATTGAACACATCTTGTCCAATCACGTTTATCGGCAACTGAATTCCCTTGTTCATCTCCAGTAAAATTTCATTACCATTGGCATTTGTAAATTTCCCGTCCCCATCATTAGGGTCATAAGGGGCAGTAACCGTATCTGTCCCGGCAAAAATATAGCGTCCTCCGACGGTCTGGTTCGCAATGTTCCCCATGTGATCCCTGATCTCTGCAATCTCTTTACCCATCGCAGCCAAAGAATCAGGTCCAAGACCACCATTTCCCGAGGCAACCGCTAATTCCCTTACCCTCTGCAAAATAGTCCCAGCTTCATCCAACGACTTATCCGATAATTCGAGCCATGACTGAGCCTCATTTACATTTCGTTGATACTGCTCATTTTCAATCAGTGACGAGCGATAAAACATAGCCCGACTCGCTGCTACTGGATCATCAGATGGACGGGAAAACTTCATCCCGGACGAGAGCTGTTCCTGAAACTTGTCCATTCTTCCCATGGAATTGGTCAAGTTTCTCATCATATTATTGTTCAGCATCGTCTGCGTTACACGAACTGCCATGGAAATACTCCTTTCAGATAGTTACGTGCTTTAGAGCCCCACACGTCCCATCCCATTTATGACTTTGTCTAGAATTTCGTCCATACTGGTCATGACCCTCGCAGAAGCACTATACGCATGCTGGTATTTCACCATTTCCGACATCTCTTCATCAATGGAAACACCTGATACCGATTGTCGGTTCGTATCCACTTGTCCCACTAAAAGCTCGGAGTTCTTTTCCATTCGCAAGGCTTCCTGACTATCTACACCAAGTTGTGCAATGCTATAGCGATAAAAATCATCTAATGTAGTAGACTCGATTGCTCCAGATGCTCCTGACGTCAAGGACAGAGTCTTAAATTTAAGCCCAGCAATGGCAAGCGCATTACGCCCATCCCCATGGAAAGACACACCCGTTGACGTAGCTGGATCTTCTGCCTGTGCTGCAGCAATCGCGTTCAAGCTGCCCAAAATTTTAGGATTGACCTGCATATTAGATGCACTAAGTGGCTTGGTTGCATCTTTTTGAACGAAAAATGGGAGTGCTTCCAGCGCTGCTGTTGGATTCGCCTTTCTGTTTTCAATATCAGTCAGGTTCATCCCTTTTACATGTAAATCATTGACCTCTTTGGCCATGTTCTCAACCAAGGTATTTAGCTTGCTGATTATATCTGGCACGGGACCCGAGACAATTGGTTGCCCATTTTGATCGACGCCTGGAATTCCCCGAGCTTCAAATGTCCCCAACAACCCGCCGGACGCTGGAACAAATGGTTCTCCGCCCAAGGTAATGTTGTTAAAGCCAGTCGTCGCATCCTTTTCGACTGCCATTACTACCGCATTACGACCGTTAACCAGTTCCTTGCCATCAATTGTGACTTGAATCATTCCACTGTTCAGATTCGTCACTTTCACATCAGCCAGCTTAGCCAGCTTATCGAGCAACAAATCACGCTGGTCGTACAAATCATTCGGCTGATAGCCATGCGGTACGACATCGCCAATCTGTCGGTTCAGGTTGGCCAACTGTTGGGCCATGGAGTTGATGTCGATTACTTTTGATGCCACGACATTGTCCAGATCAGTCTGAAGCTCTGTCAGCGAAGTGTTCAATGCAGCAAAAGTCTCCGTCACTGCAATCGCACGCTGGCGAACTACCGCGCGGGCAGAGAGGCTCTCCGGATTTTGGGAGAGGTCCTGCCAGGACTTCCACAGCTCGTCCATTACCTTTTGCAGTCCGGTATCAGAAGGCTCGTTCATGATCCCTTCGACTTTTTGCAGAACATCGCGGCGCGCTTCCCAATAGCCGTAATGCTTGTTTTCTGTGCGAAGCTGCACATCGAGAAAATCTTCCCTTAATCGCTGCAAACCAACTACCGAAACACCCGTCCCAAGAAGCCCTGGCTCTGTGCTGTTATTAAGGCCCGGGTAAGGAATTCCCGGAGTAGCCTGCATATTCGCCCGTTGGCGTGTGTATCCTTCGGTATTGGCATTGGAAATGTTGTGTCCGGTTGTATTCAGCGCAGACTGTTGAGCGAATAGCCCGCGCTTGCTCACTTCTATTCCGTGAAAGGTAGAGCGCATCTTAGCACCTCTTTACGCTTTTTTATTGAAAAATGTTCGATTTGCCTGACGGTACGAATCCGAGGTCGGTTTGCCATAAATGAAATCGTCCTCGGGCGTATCGGTGATCAGATCGAGCGTCATATTTACAAATGATAGGGATTGCTCCAAAAGCTGTTGGTTCAATTCGTTCGCTTCTTTGAGTTCGGTGACAATCCGGCTTAGTTCATTACGAAAGGACGTGAGTCGCAGCTTCTCTTCCGCACTAGTCGTCAATTTGATCAGTTCAGCCAGTGTACCTTCCTGCGGAGTCAAACCCTTTTCGGTTGTCAGTTCTTTCACCGCATTCAGGCGGGCTGTTTCTACTGCTGTTATACCCTTGATCAGCTTTTGCTCCTGGCGAGTAATGGCCACCAGTTCATCCACATCTCCTTTTACCAGCACGTCCTTCTTTTGCATGGCTAAGGTATACAAGGCTTTGTGCAATTGGATCAAATTGTCGAGCAGTTCGTAGAGTGTTTGCATATTTTCTGGTTCTCCTCATCTTCCCTAGAGAAGTTGGTTATAGAGGATGTTCCAAACTCCAAACGGAACATCCATGCCTACAGCTTTTTCCAAAAGGAAAGGAGCTTCTCAGCAATCTTTTCACTGGAGACGCGATAGCTACCTTCCTCTACTTGCTTTTTCAGTTGATCCACTTTTTCTCTGCGTTGCGGAGAATTCGGATCTTCTACCTGCTTTTGCATTTCCAATGCCTCTGTAGAAATGTCTACTTTGTCCTTACCCATTGGGATTTTGCCGCTCTTTCCTACTTGGGTATTCCCCGACTTGTTATAGGCATTGATCATCCCTATTCGGTTGGGTTCGTTAATGCGCATGTGATAACCATCCTCTCAAACCACCGGACATTTAATTGATTACTGGCTGGTCTGCTCGACCCGCTTTGACTGTCTTTTCGTTCATTTACACATAAAAATGCCGATGATACCTTCTAGTAGTATCATCGGCAAATTCGCTCTCCACAATTAGTTTTTTTGAGCAAAACTATTCGTCACTATTCTGCTTTCTTCGATAAACCGCTGCCTCAGCCAAGCGGGCACGACTGTCCGCTTCCAATCGCTGCTCAACATCAAGCTGCTGGGTAATTTCGTGTTTTAAGCCTTTCATGCAGGATTCACACATATTGCCTGTCCGAATCATGAAACCACAAACCTCGCACGGATAGCCAAGGTTTGGGTTTCCTTCTATAGAGATACGGCCTTCTTTAATGAATTTCGTAATCTGCTTTACGCTCACGCCAGTTTCTTCGCTCACTACGTGAATATTCGACCCGCGATTTTCACGTTTGCGCAAAAACCTGGCACATTTTTCATATTCCTGTTCCACTTCTTGATTGCATTTGGGGCAAATGTCGCGGACTACTTGTACAAAAAGAGTATCACACCGCGAGCAGTTTGCGAGTTTACCCAGAGACATAAACGACAACCCCTTTGCTCATTCGGAAAGTTCGCACCGATTCCTGACTGTTGTTTGCTTCCATGATAACGCAAATTTACCAACCTGGCTATCGGTATATTGTCAAGGAGTAAATTTCACAAACTGCTCCCAAATGTGCCCGTAAAACACTTGCGCATGAGCGAAGAGTCGATCCTGTTGTAAAGATATCGTCCACAAGCAAGATTTTATATGGCTTCTCGGATGTTCCAAACGAGATTGAAACACCCCGATCTCCAGTCCAGGCAAAGGCTTCGCGCATGCTCTCCTGCCGTACCGTACGCCCTCCTTGTTTGCTCAGCTTGGCGGTTTCTTTTGTTCGCTGTAGTAGTGGCTGCACAGGAACGCCGACCGCTTTACTGAGCCCAGCTGCCAAAAGATCGACCTGATTAAAGCCACGTTCATGCAAACGATTGCTATGTAGCGGTACTGTGGTAATGCAAGCAAACGATGTCGGGTCATGGTAACGGAAAAACGTAATGGCGAGAAGCGCTCCATAAAAGGATGCCAGCCGTTCATCTCCACGATATTTGTATAATCCCAATAAGCTCTTGCCCCACTCATTATAGTGCAACAAACTGCGATTACTCACGAGCGTCTCATCGCTAACTAGCTTACAGTCATGACAGAAAGTGCCTGTAGCTATACCAACCTCCAGCTCGCGTCCGCACTTCTGGCAAATAGAAGCCTCGATCACCGGAAGTGCATCCAGGCATCCTGCACAAATCGGAAGTCCCGTTAACAACCGATAAACAATCGGATAGCGCGCTTTATTACTTAGCTGACGCGCCCAGCTTCGTACGCTTGCTTCTCTGAGAGATGACGCAATACGATTGCCACAGCTTACACAGGATTTTGTCCTCATGTCCTCCCCTCCTGTGCTCGCAGCTTTAGTGCCAGCTGATTCATCCGACAAATCTGTTTCACAGCAGCCTTGGGGGCATTCGCTCGGTCAGCCTGTAAAAAAAGTACCGTTCCTGTCGTATCATCTATCGACCGTCCTACACGTCCAGCTATTTGTACGAGTGAAGCCTCATCAAAAACAGGGGCTTCAGCACCTAATACCACAACATCACTTCGGGGGATGGTGACTCCGCGTTCCAAAATGGTCGTTGTCACCATAAGCGTATATTGCTTGTCGCGAAATGCTTGGACCTTTTCCTCACGCAAGGTATCTGCCGCATGAACTCCAGCCATTTTTGTTGCATGCGCGGGGAGTAGCTGCTGTATGTAAGCCAAAACTTTTGCTACGTCATCGATCCGGGGAACGAAGAGAAAAACTTGACGTCCATTGTCCAGCGAGCTGCGCACCATTTCAACGAGAGGAGCAATCGGGCGATTCGATTGAACGCGCTTATGCAGCCCCTGTACAGTTACAACATCCGGTACTGGCAGCATGGAACCGTGATAACGGCCGGGCAACAAAACGTGAGATGCTGATAGTAACGGAGTGCCCGATGATGTCCGAATAAAGAAGCCCCGTTTGCTTGGAATCAGGCGCTTTTGCAAATAACGCGGAGGTGTCGCGCTCAAATAAAGCAGCTTGCCCCCAGCCTGCACAGCTCTGGCGACTGCTCGATACAAAACAAGATTGTTGTGATAGGGAAAAGCGTCTGCCTCATCGAGCACGACAAGCGGAAATCTGCGATAGTAGCGCATGACCTGATGTGTTGTCGCAATCGTAATATCGCTGTCATCCCATTTTTGGGCACTCGATCCATGCACGGCAATTACCTGAGCGTTCGGAAAAACCTTTTGTATACGAGGCGCAAGCTCCAGTACAACATCTTTTCTCGGAGTAGCAATCAGCACCCTGCCACCGGCGGACAATGCCTCCGCTATCGACGGAAACAATAGCTCTGTTTTTCCCGCTCCACAGACTGCCCAAATTAAAAACTCATCCAATCCAAGACGCGGGCTAGCGACGAACCGACGTGCCTGCTCAGCTGCTCTAGCCTGATCTTTTGAATAGCTGCCCGTCCACTGTAGACGGGCGACATCACGCACCCGCTCTCTCTTATTCACAGCCGACACAACCGACGGAGCAGGTACCAATACATAAGGCGTGCAGCACTTGCTTCTCCCCATCCCGAGACATACCGTACAATATGCGCAGCCTTGTCCACAGCTATGACAAACCGTCAGCTCCAAATCCCTGCTTCCGCTCCCGCATCGCTCACATTTCAACTCCAGCCTATTTCGCCACCAGCCTTTTTTCATGGACAGACGTATCCCCGGCTGCCACTCTGCCTTGCCAGCTAAAACCATTTGCTGCAATACGGCTGTACAATCTTGATCTGCCAGCCCTCTTTTTTGCAGCAGCGTCCCCACTTCTTCCCATAAGAGCGAGCGGCCTGCGAGTGCTTGGGCGTAGATGACGGATGACAAATTACCAGTACATGCGCCAGTCTCATCGACAGAATTGCCATATTCCTGCGAGGGATGGTCACTTTCCTCCCACTCAAACCATTCTTTTCCTGGCGCGTCTTTACCCGTTGCCGCACGTCTATATAAATGACTCACATCACGTACATACCCATTGATCATCTGTTTCAGATTCGCCAGTGCCGTGTCAGTGATACTCTTTCCAGTCCCAGATAAACCTTGCAAATGTGTGTTGATCATTTCGCGCAAAGAAAAAACCAGCGCCAAAGAAGGGCTTTTCCCCATTATGTGCAGCTGACATCCTTCTCGGTCACGCCAATACATCAGATCGACCTCAAAGCAGGGAGTAACATACGCCTGTATCGACATCTTCCCTTGTTTGAGATAGAGCAAATAATCACGCATGCGATCACTCCCGTTCCTCTTGCTTGTTCTCAGTTTGCAAAAAGACAACGGTACCGTGCAAGAAAAGAAGAAAAGAAAAAAGAGGCACCTGGCCTCTTAAAGTGCGTGTTCAAAAAGTTGTCTTTTCAGCACCGAGAAAATGGCGAGAATCGAACGAAGGAGGAGCGGAGTGTAGGCAAACTACATGAGCACCGGACTTCGAAGATGAACGCCATTTTCGATGTCGAATGAGCTTTCAGGACTCCTTCGTGATCAAAAGACGACTTTTTGAACAACCTCTTAAACAGTAAACCGAACAAAAAAGATCGTTCCGGTATGGTCCGTTTTCACTTCAATTTCGGCATGGTGCCGATCAGCTACACTGTAGCATATGGCAAGTCCCAAGCCTGTTCCTGTCTCTTTCGTGGTGAAAAAAGGCGTTCCTATCTTTTGGATCAGCTCTGGCTTGATACCTGTTCCTTGATCCCGAACTTCCAGTACGACCTTTTGATTCTCAGTATGCGTTTTGATCGACAAGCGACCACCAGCAGACATTGCTTCCAAGCCGTTTAAGGCAAGATTCAAGATCATTTGCCGAATTTCTTTTTCATCCATGGCGAGCGGCGGACAATCCCCCAGCTCCAAACTAATATATTTATCAGAGAGCAGCGCCTCTGCTTGTATCAACGGAAACAGTGATTCAATAATCGCATTCAAGTCTTGTATCTGCTTGTCATTTACTTTGTTTTTTGCAAGAGTAAGAAACTCTGTAATAATGGCATTAGCACGATCCAGCTCATTGAGCATCAAATCAATGTATTGCAGTGGATTATGGGGACTGTGATTGGAAAGCTGTAAAAATCCGCGGACGGTTGTCATCGGGTTGCGAATCTCATGGGCAATCCCTGCTGCCATCTCTCCAATTAGATTCAACCGGTCCAGTCGAATCATTTCGCTTTCCAATCGAACGCGCTCGGTGATATCCGTGATGAAGCAAAGGACACACGTTTCCCCTTCGATATAAATAATTTTTGTCGACAACAACCCTTCGCGAGTCTCACCCGATTTGGTGACATAGCTAATTTTGGCATTGTGCACAGGCTTCTGCAAATCAAACAAATAACCCTGTGCTACTTCCTTATCCGAAGCAGCAGTTATTTGCAAAATATCAAAAGCTTTACCTTTTATCTCGCTATATTCATAGCCGGAAAAACCAAGCCAGCCCGGATTTACATCAATGTAGCGGCCATCCTCTAACGATAAGATCGAGATCAGACAGGGAGACGATTCAAAAATGATTCGAAAGCGCTCTTTGGACAAATGAAGGTCATTTCGGAGTTGTTGTTTACGCTCCTCCTCCAGCTGCTTTCTCTCGGTAATATCACGGATGGAGCAAACATAAATGTTCTGATCCTCAATGCTTGCATCCCCAATTTGCGCCTCAACAGGAAACACGCTGCTATCTCTGCGAACAGCCTCTGTTTCTATCAGGCTCGATTCAAGCGGGCACGGGTCCCCACGCTTTAACTCAGGCAATAGCTTTGCAACCGACTCCCCGATTAATTCCTCAGGTGTATAACCAAACATTTTTTCAGCAGCATAATTTGCCGATAAAATGAATCCATGCTCATCAAAAGTGACAATGGTATCTTTTAGCGTTTCACTGATCACCCGCGCCAACGCCTCTGATTTCCTCAGATCAAAGGTAACACGATCAAGCCTCTGATGTACTTTCTCCAGCTCCCGCTCTCCCTCAAGCAGCATGCGCTCATGATTCTGGTAAATCCTGACGAACTCTTCCACCTTTTTTTGCAGCGCCTCTGGTTGAAACGGCTTAAAAATATAATCGATTGCCCCAACACTGTAACCGTGGAAGACATGCTCCGCTTCTTGACTAATGGCGGTAATAAAGAGAATCGGGATATAACGTGACTTCTCCCTTGCCTTGATCAGCTTCGCCGTTTCAAAGCCGTTTAATCCTGGCATCTGTACATCCAGTAGTATTGCCGCAAAGTCTTGCTTTAGAATAAACTTCAGAGCCTCTTCTCCAGAATGGGCACAAACCAAATGATATTTTTGAGAGGTAAGCACTGCTTCCAGTGCCAACAGATTTTCAGCGCGATCATCAACGAGTAGTATACTTACTTTCTGTTCAGGGACTTCCACTAGCGACGTATCATTTGATTTTTCTGTAGATTTTTTCTGTGCAGTCAAATTCCTGGTAGTAGTTCGCATGGCTAGTATACTTTACCCCCTCTCTATTACCCAAACCGAGAAAGCCTGATAACACGAGACTTTCGTAAAGCAGACTATGGACATGATCCTGCAATAATTTATTGAAATAAATCATTACATTTCTACAAATGATGACATGAAAATCGTTGAAAGAATGATCAGTCACTAAATTATGTTGGGCAAACACGATGTTTTCACGTAAATATGGTTGAAAAATGACGTTTTCGACCGTAGCCGTATAGTATTCAGAAAAGGCCCGCTTCCCTCCCGCTTGCAAATAGTTTTTGGTGTACATTTGCATGCGATCCAGAGGGAAAATGCCTTGCTTGGCTAAGTCAACCATCCTCTCATTCATATCAGTAGCGTATATTTTGGTTTTTTCATACAAGCCTTCTTCTTTCAAAAGAATGGCCATCGAATATACTTCTTCCCCTGATGAGCAGCCCACATGCCAGATTCGAATGGAGGAAAATTCTTTTAGCAGTGGAATAATCTTTGAACGAAAGGCGAGAAAAAAAGGTGGATCCCTAAACATCTCTGTCACATTGATGGATAAATCATCGAGCAGTCTTTTCATAGCGCCAGGCTCATGTAATATCTTTTCCTGCAGCCCTGAGATGCTTCTTACCTTTTCTGCCCGGATACGATGCCATACTCTGCGCTGAAGAAATGGTTCCGCATAGTTTCTAAAATCAAACCCGTAATAGCGATAAATCGCTTCCAGCAATAGAGTCATCTCGATCTTCTCCAGCTCCAGATGCTCCTGTGTCTTGACGTCTGCCATCTGGCCAGTCCCACCTATCTGTAAAGCCATACCCTCATCAAAGAGAACAGCTGCTCCAAATTTACAGGCTTGCTAATGTAATCCGATGCACCTGCTTCTATGCATTGCTCCCTGTCATGCTTCATGGCTTTGGCGGTCAGGGCGATAATTGGCAATGTCTGATACTCCGGGTTTTGACGTATGATTCGCATCGCCTCAAACCCATCCATCTCAGGCATCATAATATCCATCAGGATTAAATCAATGTCTGGATTACCCATTAATACATCGATGGCTTCCCGTCCATTTTCAGCAAAAACTACCTTCATGTGGTGCCCTTCGATGGCAGTCGTTAGCGCAAATACATTGCGCATATCATCGTCTACGATCAGTATTTTCTTCCCAACCAGCAGTGCTTCTGCTGGCCCCACCTGCGGAATCGATTGAACAGCCTCCTCGTTATAATCGACGCTGACAGCAACCTCCTTTTCCGCGGACATAGCCTCTGTTTGACGACCAGGCAAGTAAAGAGTAAAGGTACTGCCCCTTCCCTCCTCACTCTCAATGCCAATATGCCCGCCTAATAGTTCAGCTATCTTTCGACTAATCGATAATCCAAGACCAGTTCCACCATATTTTCTACTCGTAGTGCCATCTGCTTGTTTAAACTCTTCAAAAATGATTTCCTGATTTTCTTTGGAGACGCCAATCCCTGTATCCATAACCGAAAAAGTAATAATCATGTCGTCCTGAATACCAGCTATTTTTTCTTTTGCGATGCCAATATGTAGGGAGACGCTTCCCTTTTCCGTGAATTTAAAAGCATTCGATAACAGGTTTTTCAAAATCTGCTGCAATCTCCGCTCATCGGTCCAAATCATTTTGGGCAGACCCGAAGTAAGCTCAACCGTAAACTGAAGACCCTTTTGACGAGCTACGGGCATAAACTGCTTTTCTACCAATGTCTTGACTGTGTGGAGGGTCACTTCCTCAGGATTCACTTCATCATTGCCTGATTCGATTTTTGCCAGGTCTAAAATATCGTTAATTAAATGCAGCAGATCATTACCTGCTGAATGAATCGTATTGGCATACTCCACTTGCTTCGGCATCAGATTTTTTTCGTTGTTCTCAGCCAGCATTTGAGCGAGAATCAATAAGCTATTCAACGGTGTACGCAGCTCATGAGACATATTGGCCAGAAATTCTGATTTATACTGAGAGCTAATCGCCAGCTGCTGCGCTTTTTCCTCCAGAATCAGGCGCGTTTTTTCCAGTTCGGTTGTCTTTTGCTCCGAGTTCTCGTATTGTTCCTCAAGCTTTTCGTTAATCGTCCGCAGCTCCTCCTGTTGAAGCTGGAGCTCTTCAGATTGGCTCTGTAATTCTTCCGTCAGCGCCTGCGATTCTTGAAGCAGTTTTTCAACCTGCATACGGCTGATAATACTGTTGATCGTGATACCGAGGCTGCTCATCACTTCATCCAATAACATTTGCTGCAGAGGGGTAAATTCAGTAAAAGATGCTAATTCAACTACAGCCAGCACTTCGCCCTCAAAATCAGCAGGAAGCAGCAGAATCATTTTGGGCGACGAAAGGCCGATGCCGGATGCAATTTTTATGTAATCATCAGGGATTTGGGTAAGGCTAATTTCCCGATTTTCCAAAGCGCACTGACCAACGAGCCCTTCCCCTAAACGAAACTCGCCTCCAAAATCAATATCGCTATCAGCATACGCAGCCAGCTTGCGGAGTCTGGCTGCTTCGCCTTTGCCCTCTTTCCTGTAAAAGACACCGTAGCTCGCACCAACCATAGGGGGCACCTTTGTAATAAACAGGTTTGCCAGCTCCTGCAGGCTTTCAATTCCCGCATACATCGTAGCCATCTCTGCCACTTGCGTCTTTAACCAGCTTTGATTCTCAGCAGTATCACTAGACTCCTTTACCTTCTGAATATGGTCCTCCAATGCTTTCGCCATATGGTTGTAAGCGCTGGATATAGCACCGATCTCATCCTCCGCATTTACATGTAGCCGCGGCAGCTTGTCTGTTTCGTAGTCAGCGACTTCCGTCATGACCGAAGTGATCCGGTTAAGACTGCCCGTTAAGCTCCTCACTACCCAGATGGTAACCCCTATGCCCATCAGGACACCTAGCACGACGTAAATATAAGTCATTTTAACCGCTAGTTCGTAGCCGTTTCGCGATTGGTCGAGCTCGTCCATCATTGCTTGCTCTTCCGTTTTTTTCAGCTTATCAATAAGCTCAAACATTCGCTCGCGAATCTCTCTGCTCTCGTACCAATACAAGCGATTGGCTTCCTCTTCTTTACCAGCCTCTCGCAATAATTCTATTTCGTATTGATTATTCTGATAAATATCACCGAAGCCTCGCAGCTTTTGGATCAAATCTCGTGTCTTTTCCTCATTTTCCAATCCACGAAGATCATCCAATGCTTGTTTCAAGCTAGCGTTGTTCTGCGTAATATTCGCTTCAAATATCGGCAGCAGTTCGGAAGGTGGATTGGCAAGCAAGCCTCGCGAATCCCGGCTTATACTATTTAGCTCCTGATAGATAATATTGACCAGCCTTACCTTTTCATAGCGTTCCTGAACGACCCGATTTAAATTGTGATTCAACTGATTGAGCATACTCATCATCATTGACACGAGAATAATACAAAGGACAATAATCAGACCAAAACCTAGGTACAGTCTCGTTTTGAATTTCATGTATGACTTCCCCTCGATCCATGAGTTAATCGGGACTGTTTTTGGGAGCTGTATATTCTTAGGAAAATCATAGTCCAAGATTAAAGAAGATTTCAATATGTATGATTCCAAAATTCAGAAAATATTTTCCACTTAGAAAACTAGATAATCAGGTCAACTATTCCAAAAAAATAAGGAACGCTATAGGCGCTCCTTACTTTTCGTGTTGACGTAAATCAATTGTTACAATAGTTCCCGCTGCTACACCTTCTTGCCAATCCATCAAATGACAATGCGGATAGCGGTCCAAAACGGTACATATTTGAGGCGTGTCATCCACGGAACCCTCATCTATTAACGTAATACGGATGGGCTTGCCACTCCAGTAGGAACGAAACAGCAGTTTTCGAACAGCTTGTTCCAGTACCTGCTCCGAATCCCGCAGCAGCAGCCGGTAATGTACTGACGGCAGTTCGGCGACCCCATTCATCTGCCGAATCCAGCTCTCAGCTATCATCAAGAGTAAAGAGGAGCAGCCAAATGCCGCCAATAGCCATACAACCAGTTCTTCCATCACGGTCATACCTCCTCCACTAACAAGGTATGCCGCATAGCTTGAACAAGGTCACTTTTTGATAGCTGCCTACAGTTTTACCCAACCATTTTTAATCGAAATAACAACTGCCTGTGTGCGGTCTTGCACGTTTAATTTTTGCAAAATGCTGCTGACGTGGTTTTTAACCGTTTTCTCACTGATAAATAAAAACTCGCCAATTGCACGATTGCTTTTTCCTTCTGCCATGAGCTGCAGTACTTCACGCTCACGCCTGGTCAATGATTCAATCACTTTTGGATCAATTGCTTGCGATTCATCTACAGAAAAGCTGCGTTCTGTCGATCCCTCTTGCTCACTCAAGCGACGGAATTCCTCGATCAGCTTGCCCGTCACCTTAGGATGTATGTATGCGCCACCACTAGCTACTACGCGAACGGCATCCACCAAGTCACTCGTACCCATTTCTTTTAGCAAGTAACCAGATGCACCGGAGCGCAGCGTACGATAAACGTAGCCCTCATCGTCATGAATAGACAGCATAATGACACGAGTAGTCGGACTTACAGTAATTACATTCTCAGCAGCAGAAACACCATTAATATTAGGCATGTTGATGTCCATGAGCAGAACATCTGGCTTATGCTCCTCTGCCAGTAATGCTGCCTCGCCTCCATCCGCACCTTCTCCAACGACCTTGAAATCCTCTTCCATTTCCAGAATACGCTTTACGCCTTCACGGAATAATTGATGGTCGTCTACAATTACGATACGGAGCTCTTGCTGTCTTTTATCCATGGTTCATCCCCCTGTGTACATTCTATGTAATTTCACATTTTCAGCGGTATTTGGAATATCACTTTTGTTCCGTCACCTGGTGCCGATTGCAATTCTACAGAGCCCTCCAATAACTGAACGCGCTCCCTCATGCCAAGCAGACCGAATGAATTGCCATTTGCCATCCGCTTTTCGAGATCGAATCCAACACCGTCGTCTTTTACCACGAGACTCAGTGATTCCTGTAAAAACTCTAGCTTTACTTGTACGTTGGTGGCCTCGGCATGCTTTTCCACATTGTTCAAGCACTCCTGAACCATACGAAAAATAGCGGCTTTTACGGAGCTGCGCAAAGGAGGCTCTATACCAAATATTACCAGATCAATAGAGGAAGCGATACGCTCTTCACATGTTCGAATATATTTTTGCAAAGTAGGCACCAAACCGAGATCATCCAATGCCATCGGACGCAAATCGAAAATGATCCTTCTGACATCTGCCAAGCTCATTCGGACCATTTCCTTCAATTCATGCAGCTCCATCTGCGCTTCGAGAATACGCTCATTCTTCAGCATTTTTTCGACGATTTCCGAGCGCAGGACGACATTCGCCATCGACTGTGCTGGGCCATCGTGAATTTCCCGAGCTACACGCTTGCGTTCTTCTTCTTGAGCCTGAATGACTTTTAGCCCCATGAGCTGGTGCTGCTTGGCTGACTCCAGAGCCTCGCCAATTTTGCTCAAGTCCCCTGTAAGGTAGCCAAGAACTACCCCCATTTGCGAGACTAGCTTCTCAGCTCTGACGATTGTTTCCTCCAGCGTCCGCAATTGGCGCTCCAGGTCATTGCGTCTTCGCTTCAGGTTATTTTCGCGCTCGCGATAAATGGACAGCTCCACTTGGATACGGCTCGCCTCTTCATACGCAATCCGAATGTCTTCCTCGGTGTACATATGAAAATTTCGGCTCACCAATACGAGCCTGTTGCGCGATTTTTGGTATGCCAGCTCCAACGCATCTACCTTCTGAATGACCTTGGAAATTTCCTGGCGCAGCTCGTGCAAATCAAGCTTCAGTGAGTTTCCTTGCTGCCTTGCGCTTTCCGCTATATCAAATATTTGGGTTTTACTTGTCTCAACTGTTTCGATCGTCCGCTTGATCACCCCATCGAGTACGCTGATGTCTATCGCTTTGTTCATGATTGCTCTCCTTCAAACTCGTTTTTCGCTTTCGTGAACAGCTGATGGAGGCTGGCCTCATCCACATCTCGTAACCCGACGCCATTTCGCGGGATGGCAAACGGATTGGTTCCACGCTTTACTATTCCTGGTGTGGATGTAAACACAAACTCATAACCGGCTTGTCGTGCGGTTTCCAGCACAATATTGTTCGTATAGCCAAATGGCAAGGAGAGTGCTTTCACATCGTAACCAATCCACGATCCAAGACCTACTCGTGACATAACGAAATCAACGTAGAGTCGATTTCTATACTCCTTTTCAACTTCCAATCGGTTTAAATCCTTCAGATAGACAGGGGCCGTCCCTGGTCCAAGATCGCCCCATTCGTTGCTCTCTTCCTCTTCGTGCAAGCTGTACGTATGAGAGGCAACATCAGCCAGTCCAGAGGCTATCATTTCATTTACTTGTTGACGCGACAGTGGCGTCGTCATGTTTACCCGCTTTC
This sequence comes from Brevibacillus reuszeri, assembly GCF_002897295.1. GTDB lineage: Bacteria > Bacillota > Bacilli > Brevibacillales > Brevibacillaceae > Brevibacillus > Brevibacillus reuszeri_A. The sequence continues at coordinate 48,722 of NZ_BEXF01000018.1, read as the reverse complement.
GTTCTGCTACATCTCGTATCCTGCCTGCAATGGCAAAATTGACAGATGGAAAACCGTATTCACGCATAATCGGAAACGCTTCTGTATAGTAACTCTCATATCCGTCATCAAATGTAATGAGTACTGCATTCTCCGTTGGCAAGGTCCCCGTCTGAACAAATTGCACAAACTCTGCAAGCGATATAGGATGTAGATCATTTTCATGCAGAAACGCCATGTGCCTCGCAAATAGTTCTGGCGATATGACGTATCTCTGATCGGTTTGATCAGTCACATGATGATACGTTAATACGACAACCTGATTGTTGTACCACTTTTTCGGGACTGCAGTTGCTTTTTGGATTGCTGTGACGTTTGGCTCAGCATTCTGTGCACCACTTATGTAGTTAGACGTATCAACTTGGGGAAAAGGTTGCAGTTTTTGTACATTCTTTTTTACCAAACCCGATTCTCCCAGTAATCCACCTGCCACAATAAGTAACAAAAAGGTTACAAACACGATCAGGAAGAGCCTTCTTTTCGGCAAAAAAACCCCTCCTCACTTCCCATTTTAGGAGATTCGACATAACCCTACAAATTCCTTTGTTCACCCCACCCCAATAACTCCCAACGATTTTGATTTCCACAGAAAAAAGAGCCTAGTAACAGTACTAGGCTCTTTCACTACCGTTCTTATTTTGCCAGTTGTGCTGCTTCTTGCTTCAGCACTTCCGCTTTGTCTGTTTGCTCCCAAGGAACATTCAGGTCGTTACGTCCAAAGTGGCCATAAGCAGCTGTTTGTTTGTAAATAGGACGACGCAGGTCAAGCTGTTTAATGATACCAGCTGGACGCAGGTCAAAGTTTTTACGAACCAGTTTTACCAGATCTTCTTCAGAAATGGTTCCTGTACCAAACGTATCTACAGCGATGGAAACTGGTTGAGCTACACCAATCGCGTAAGCTACTTGAACTTCACACTTGTCAGCCAGTCCTGCAGCCACGATGTTTTTCGCTACATAACGAGCAGCATATGCGCCGGAACGGTCCACTTTGGTTGGATCTTTACCGGAGAATGCACCGCCGCCATGACGAGCATAACCACCGTACGTATCTACGATAATTTTACGGCCAGTCAAACCAGCATCCCCTTGTGGTCCACCGATTACGAAACGGCCAGTTGGGTTGATGAAGTATTTGGTTTCAGCATCCAACAGCTCAGCAGGAACCACTGGTTTAATTACATGCTCAACCAAATCTTTTTGGATTTGCTCCAATGTAGTTTCAGGAGCATGTTGAGTAGAAATAACGATCGTATCAATACGAACTGGTTTATCGCCATCGTACTCCACTGTTACTTGTGTTTTACCATCTGGGCGCAGGTAAGCCAGTGTGCCATTTTTGCGCACTTCTGTCAGACGGCGAGCCAGCTGGTGGGACATGCTGATTGGAAGTGGCATCAGCTCAGGTGTTTCGTTGCAAGCAAAGCCAAACATCAGACCTTGGTCACCAGCACCGATTGCTTCGATTTCAGCGTCAGTCATTTTGCCTTCGCGCGCTTCCAGAGCTTGGTCAACACCAAGAGCGATGTCAGCGGATTGTTCGCCGATAGCAGTGATTACACCGCAAGTATCAGCGTCAAAACCAAATTTAGCACGATCATAGCCAATCTCACGGATTGTTTCACGAACCAATTTTTGAATATCAACGTACGTGTTTGTAGTGATTTCACCAGCTACGAGCACCAAACCAGTTGTTACGGATGTTTCGCAAGCTACACGAGCGTTTGGATCTTTAGACAGAATCGCATCAAGGATAGAGTCGGAAATTTGGTCACAAATCTTATCCGGATGCCCTTCAGTTACGGATTCAGATGTAAAGAGACGACGACCTTTTTGCAAAGCCATGAGAAAAATACCTCCTTTGACCTCATACAAATAGTGTGGTAGCCGAGACAGGATTTTATCGACGTAAACGCAATAAAAAAAACCTTTTCCGCGTTTTTGGAGGAAAAGGTTTGAGCGCTTTATGCTTCCTTCATCCTCTTATCGGCCAGAACAGATGTCCGTTCTGCTGGTTAGCACCGCTCTAGTCGGTTGCCGGGTTTCATCGGGCCAGTCCCTCCGCCTGCTCTGGATAAGAGTATCCATTACGGAATATAGAATAATTGTTTTTTTCTATGGTGTCAATAGACACATTTGGTAAAGGGCGTATTTCAAGTGTGCCCCGAAATTTTTTCTACAATCGCTTGCTTGCGCGATTATAATTTGTACGCTTTTGAAATGAGGACAACGACTTCAGCCCTGGTCGCATTACCCTGCGGCTTAAATGTAGCTCCATATCCATTTATCCATTTTCTTGAAGTGAGTGCCTCAATCGATGAGAACGCCCAGTGGTTTGTTGGAACATCCCGAAAGGAAGACACACTTGGCGCATACAGGAAAACCTTTTGAGCTCGCGCAATCATAGCCGCCATTTCTGCACGAGAGATGGCTTGGTCGGGTCTCATACGATTATTTGGGTATCCCCTCAAAATGCCTTGCTGATAAGCTAGTCCCAAATTATTATACGCCCAGTGACTTTTTGGCATATCGCTGAAAGCGGTGCTGCCTCTATAGGTACTGCCCACAGATTGTCCACTCGCTCTCATCGCTTGAATGAGCATGGTCGCAAATTGTGCCCGTGTCACTGCCTGATTCGGCTTGAATGTCGCATCATCAAAGCCCTTGACGATTCCTCTGCCGCTCAGTCTCACAATCTCCGAGCGCGCCCAATGGTCGGAAATATCGCGATATCCTGCGACAAGCACCTGCTGGGTGACCGTCAAACGGTACAAATCATAGCGGAAAGGTACTCCACTATTTAAACGGATATAATACTTGCCTGGCTGCAGTCGCAGGCCAATAATTTCTCTTCCTTGGTCTGAGAGCTCCGCCACTTGATTCGTGCTGGACAGCGCGTAATTGAGGTTTTTCTCACTGTAGAGCGCGAGTCTGACACCACTTGAGACGGGAATGAAGGGAGCACGAATACTAACAAAGGATTCCGCATTGACCCTAAATTGGAACCAGTCTGAATCCGCTGTCGTTGGAAAATTCCCTGTCATCAAGGTTCCACCTGCAAGCGGGGATGCTTGAAGATACGTATCATTCGGTTCATTTGGATCTTTCTTAATCGGAGTAAAGCCCAGGTCCAAACGATATTCCCCATTCACCGCATTTTGCTCATACTCACTGATGCGGATCAAGTACTTACCAGGAGACACTTCTTTTCTTACATGCTCAGACGGGTCATCACGGGTTCCATTATCATAAGGAGAATCCCAGACTGTGTTATTCCCCTGACTTTGTTTTCCGATCGCGAGCAAAATGTCCATCCGTTTATTATCAGGAGTGACTGTTACGTCCATTTGACCGTATTCCCGCACATAATAAGAGAACCAGTCCTGATCTCCCTCATAATGAAAATTACCTGTGACACTAATTTGATTTCCTACAAGGGGTCTTGCAGTTGCTTCCGAATCATTCGGTTCATTGCGATCCGGGTTGATATTAAAGCGACTGGTTAGTACATACGTAAAGGAGTTGACCCCTGCCGTACGTAAAAGTCGTATATACATGCGCCCAGCTTTGGCTGGGACTGTGACTGTGTCTCCATTTCCAAAATACTCCGTGATGGGCTCCCGATTCTCCGTATAAAAAGTCGCCGCTATCGCTGAGCTTACGCCGGAATTAACCGTTGAAGTAAAATTTACTTTTCCATCATAGGGGACATCCATTCGAAACCAATCAACCGTATCATTCGGACCGAGATTCCCCCGTATTTGTGATTCGATTGGAAAAGCCTTGGCCGTTGATTTGGTGTTGTTTGGCTCCAAAAAGTCCATGGACATTGGCGTACGGACTGCCTTATTTACATCTAGCAAGCCATATCCTGTGGCTCGATCCCAACCACTCTCCCCAAGATCTTTGGCTGTCTGATAAAGAAGCATCCTTACATCCAGCGGGGTTAGTTGTGGATTGCGGGCGAGAATAAGGGCTGCAGCACCTGCCACCTGAGGAGCAGCTGCCGAGGTTCCACTAAAAGGACCGTATACCCCACCCAGCTTGGTCGTATACACGTTAAAGCCTGGAGCTACCAGACTCAGCTCAGGACCAGAATTAGACTCGTGCAGTGGCTGGTTATTGTTCTTTACCGCCCCCACAGCCACAACTGTTGGATACGCGGCCGGAAAAGCAACCCGATCTGCTTCATTCCCGCTTGCTGCAACGATGATCGCTCCGCTCTTTTCAGCGCGATTAACAGCAGCGACCAATCCCCGCGAGTAGGACATGCTACTAACAGACATCACAATGATCTTGGCTCCCCGATCAAGAGCCGTATTGATTCCTTTTGTAATCAAATCAACGTCAGCAACACCTTTTTTGTCCAAAACCTTTATCGGCAATATTTGAGCATTCCATAATACACCCGCTACGCCTATCCCGTTGTTTCCTTTGGCTGCGAGGATACCTGTGACTGCAGTGCCATGTCCATTGTCATCCTGTGCACTCCGTCCGGGATTGACCAAATTGATGCCAGGCAAAAGATTATCTTTCAAATCAGCATGATTGTAATCAGCCCCCGAATCCAGAACAGCGATTACAATCGATTCATTGCTATTGACCGCTGACCAGGCCTTATCAGCGTTTATCTGGCTCAAATGGATTTGGTTACCGAGGAATGGATCATTCGCTTTTCCCGCAGCAGCAAAAATGGGCTGAACGCTCGTGACTGTCATTGTTATGACTAGTACTATTGCAAATGTGACCTGTATCGTCTTTTTCATGGAAAACAGTCCTTCCTTCTCTCTCCTGCTGTGACGGGCAGTCTAAAGGAATTCAGGTATTTTGATTCTTTTCGTTCTTATCTAGCATAGCGGATGAAAAGGGAGACATGCAACCCCAACTATCCATTTTTTGGAATGTTCTGATTGTAGAAGAACCCTTTTCACCACCATCGGCAAAAAGGGTTCCCTTGATTACTGCAGCAATCCTTTGTTGTCATCCATGTCCGGAACTACAAATGTTTCCGCTTTTTTTCTTGGTTGCGCTTTTGGGATGTAAGCAGTCAGCTCTGCTACATCCACCCCTTGCTGCTTCATCGAAGAAGACGGAATGTCAAATGCCCATACTCGCTGACTATTCGCCTCTACCTTCATATTTTGCAGGGTGTAGCTTACGCGGGCTACCGTTTCTCCTGCCTTGTCATGCACAATAATCGGCACTTCTGTAAACTCCAAACGCTTTTCCAAACCATTGCGGAAGACAACAACCACTTTCAATCCGTTGTCTACTCCCGTGCTGATATCGAGTACTTGCAGATCTACCTCACCTGATTTTACAGGTGCTTCTTCTGCTGCCCTCTTCATGTAGTGATCCGTCTCCGATGCGGACAATCCTACATTCAGCTCATGATTTTTCTCAGCTTGATTTGCTTCCGGCTTCTTGTAAGTAAGAGTCAGAGGTACCTCTTTTTCCGGGATAAAGCTAAACTCATCCCAACGGAACATAAACTCTACCGGACGGCTAGACATTTCTCCCATCGGTCCGTTTTCAAGAAGATCAAACGTCTTTTGTGCTACCTCTTGGCCATCTGTAGTCACCAGTGTCAAAGGTAGCTTTTGCAAAAGCACACTGCGATCAGTCGCATTGCGAATAAATGTAAGGACAAGATATCCATCATTTGTCGTTTGCGTATAGAAAGGGAACACTCCCAGTTCATCACGAACGACAGGAGGCAGCTCGTCATGAACATATTGCAGCAGCTCTTGCTCAGCTTCCTCTAATTGATTGTCCCATGGACCGTTCATCTGCAGGAACAACTCTTTGGATTCCACGCGATTAGCGGATTGCTCAGGCTGATCAATCCCGGATAATCCCAAATAAAACTCTTTATGCAAATACTCGTGAATATCTTCTCTTACCTGTTCCAAGCTTTCCTTGGAACCAAACCAATTCTCCAGTAACCAACTCATATGTCAACCTCCTCATTCCTGCGACAAAAAGTAAAACGTCTACTCTACTTCAAGAACCCATTTACGCAGGTTAGCGTCAGGCTTTTTGACTACGTTTGGCGGGAATACAACCAGCCATGGGCGGCTGTTGCCTGGCTGCACACAGATTTTGCTCGTATCCATGACGCCTTGAGCCACTACATCGCCTTCAGCATCCGAAATCTTAACTTTTATTTTGTCCGGACGGTACTCCGAGGTCATACCATTACGGAACAGCATAGCAGCTACTACATGGCCTTCTTTTGTTTTTCCGATATCAAAGCCAGTAATTTCTACAGTATTAACAGGAATCATTGGCAATGAAAACGCCAATCTCTCCAGACGATCTTTTTGGCGCTCAGTCATGCGCTTCTCCATTTCTGGATCAAGCTCCAGAGTGGACGGCCATACGTGTGTACTGCTACCTGCCTTCATCACTACTTTCCAGCGATTGAAAGTAAAGTTTTCATGCAGGTAGGACTCTTCCGGGAATAGTACCTCCCATGGACGGCTAGTATGCGGCGGAATCGGTCCAATGTCAGAGAGGTCTACCCTCATGCGAGCAAACGGTTCGTCATCCAAGTAGATCGCGAGACGAATATTTTTAATCCGTACCGTGCGTTCAGTTGAGTTCCGGAAAAACATGGCGACTACGAGACCGTTTGGCTGTGGAACCATACTAAACCCGGTCACGCTGACCAAGCCCCTCACCATATCAGGCAATTCAGCTTGTAAAAAGCGCAACGTGTATTTCTTCTCCGTGTCCAGTTCTTGTTCCCACATCGGATGCAGCGAAAGCTCTGTATGAATCAAGTTAGCGGAATTCGCAGCTTGAGTTGCTGATCCCGCTTCCTCGATCTCCACTTCACTTTCCTTCAGTTCAGCAGCATTGATGGTCGATTCTTCTTGAATTTCTTTTTTCAAATCCTCGATGGAACGATCCTTTTGATCTTTCCCGAAAAAATTCTTCATAAAGGAAAACATGTGTTACCTCCTTACCGTCCGAGCACGAACGAAGCTTCTTCATTAATTGTAACTCACTACGAGCCTTGAGGCATACCTACCTTCCAGCGTGAAAAATCTGGATCATCCTTCTGAATCATCTCAGGCGGGTAAATAAACATCCACGGCTTGCTTGTGTTTGCATTCACTGTGAAATTATTTAAGTGGAATGCACCTTCTGCAACCTTGTCTCCTGTCGCATCATAGAGAACGAGCGGCAGCTTTTCAAAGGAAAGAGATTGCGTGGAGCCATTGCGAATCAGCAGCATCACATGAAGCGCACCCTCTTCAGTTCGGCGCAGCTGCATGCTCTGAAAATTGACTTCGCCCTCTTTTAAAGCAGGCAGATTCTTTGCCAGCTCAATCAATGAATTTTTCTGATCATCAGACAGAGCCTTGATCCAGGACTCTTCCAGTTCCAGCTGTGATGGAAGGACCATCTTTTTCTGTGCCAGCTCAAAGGCAAGCTTCCAGTTCGCCAGTAATACATCAAGCTGCAAAAAATGCTCCCGCGCAAATACAAACGACCACGGTCTTGCAGAACGCGGCGGAATTTCCCCTATCTCGCTCAAATCAAAGGTTTGTCGGGTAAACAACTGCTGATCTCCGAACAATATCACCAGTGTCATTTCACCCAAGCGCATTGGGCGATCCGTACTGTTTCGTACAAATGCTGTTACTTCTACTCCCGCATCATGTGGAACGATAGATGTCCCAGCCAGAGAAATATTCCCTTTTTCCAGTGGAGCCAGCTCCTGAGCCATAAAAGAGAGCGCATATTGCTCCTGCTTGCTGAGCTTTTCCTCCCAAGATGCATGCAAGGAAAGTGAAGTCACGACACCAGTCGGTTCCGCATGCTTTTGCTGCTTTTCCTGATGGGACTGTTCGGTATCAGCAGCGGACAAAATGGACTCCTCCTGAACCTGCTCACGCACCTCTTGCGGTGTTGGCGTTTTCCCCGTTAAATTCTTCAAGAAGGATAACATAGTCTCGCTCCCCACTTTTCTCTACATCTATATATAGAGTTCTGTTCGTCATTCACTATAGCATAGTGACATCCTTTTGCAACATAGAAAACTTGGCATTCGCAGCCTCTGATCCAGCTGTATCAACAGTCAATCAGGTGCTATGAGATACGGATAAAGGATGTGTAATATTTGTTAGGATACCTGTATGCCTATTCAATGTCAAGGAATGGCAGGCAGATAGCAATTTCCATTTTACATATTAATCCTTTGTTGATAAAATAATCATGTTTAAACAAATAACTTGGGGAATTACCTATTTGTCGACTGACGTGCTCAGTCGACTTTTTTTGTGCAAATAAGCTGGGATGACCATCAAGCCTCGACGAATCTCTTCATTATATAGACGCTTATTTAGAAGATATGTTTCGAAAAAGATACCTGACCGAAAAAAAAGCCTCCCGTTCTACTAACCGAAAGGCCACGTCCAATATATGTGATTGATTCATTTATATCGCATGAGGATTATTTTTGAGATGATCGATACGCTCTGTCACCACTTGTACTTTTCGATAGATCGGCATCCTTGATTCCCAATTAAGCGCTGGATCAATGACCTGATCTTTTATTTCCTCCCTGAGCCGCTCCAGCTCATTTACATCCCTGACGGAGTCGATATATTTGTAGAAATGATCCACAATCGCCTCACCTCCGCTATTCTAAACTCCCTGCTCCACTGCATGCAGCCTATATCGCTAAAACTTTCATGATTGAGTCTCTAACTCGTTCGCTAAGGAAAGGCTTTACCAAAAAGTCCTGTGCTCCTGCCTGTAGGGCATTCACTACCATTACCTGCTGTCCCATCGCCGAGCACATGATTACCTTTGCTTTTGGATCATAGGCACGTATCTCCTTTAACGCAGTGATTCCATCCATTCCTGGCATCGTAATATCCATGGTCACGAGATCTGGCTTGAACTGCTTGTAAAGTCTCACAGCTTCTTCCCCGCTTTTTGCTTCTGCAACAACGTCACACCCGGTAGTTAGAATCGTTTCCTTTAATATACCACGCATAAATGCCGCGTCATCTACGATCATTATTCGTTTCATAGGCATGGGCTTACCCTTTCTATAATGACAGTTTTATTCTCTACCACGGTCTTTTCCTGACATTGTAGCAAAACAGCGATTGTAAAAAACCTAACTAAAGATAGGTTTATTAAGAATTTCTTCTATACATTTAGAGAAATTTGACTCGTTTCTCTAAAATCCATTAAAAATAATGGGAATATCACTTCCAAATTGTGGGGTTTTCCATTACTTAGGAATTAGCATCATCCATATTCCTTTTTTCTACAAATGGAAGAGCATCACTACCATGAATAACAACAAGTAAATAGCGAACTTCTGTAATTGGCTGTCAATTCGTAATTGTTGTAAGGGTTAGTGCTATTGACGCTAAAACGATTCAAGTAACATTTGGTCAAAAAGTCAACAAATCAACTTCTACTGGTGGCGCTTTGAACAAAGCTAGCTATTATGTAGATAACGTTGCACTTGGCACTTGGGATGCTGCTTCCACTTTGACTATGTCTGAGGATGGAAGAACAGTAACTATTAAATTGAGTGGCAAAACTCTTGTTAATGCAACTGATTATGCTATCGTAATCGATGGTATCAATGACTTCAAAAACGAAAATCCTGTTCCAAAATACACTAAAGTAATTACATTCAACGACACTGTTCGTCCAACTGTCTCTGGTGTAACTTATGATGACAGCATCACAGCACGTGTTGGCTTTAGCGAAGCGCTCTCTTCTGCTGGCACTGTTGTTGTATTGGATTCCACAGGTAAAGATGTAACTGCAAACTTTGGTACTCCAGGAACGGCAACTCTTTCTTCTGACAAGAAGAGCTTCACTGTTGACCTTAAAGACGCTAAAGTATTGAACAATGTGAATTACACTGTGAAAATTGTCGGTGCAAAAGATCTTGCTGGCAACCTTGTTAATCCTAACCCAGTAACCGTTACAGTTAAAAAGAACATTACTGAAACAGACGCACCAGTAGCTACTTCAGTTGAAGCTTTGGGATATGACAAAGTTAAAGTTACTTTTAACGAAAAATTGTCTGACCCAGGTAAAATTGCAGTTGGCGCAGGAACAGCTGTAGCTATCAGCACTGCTAGCACTGGCAATGCAACTGTTGACAGCACTGGCTTGGTTTACACTGTAACTCTTGCTGGTGATAACGTGCAAACAGCTGATGGTGTCTACACTGTAACTTTGACTGACTTTGTGGATCTGAATGGAAATAAAACAGCATCCGCAACTAAGGCTGTAAGTTTTAAAGGTGACACTACTGCTCCTGTATTTGGTAGCTCCCGTGTAGAACAAATTGGTTCTACTCAATACCTGGTTGTAACATATGATGATACGAATGTACAACCTCAGACTGCTGCTGGTGCTATTACTGGTACGTATATTGATGCTGACGGTATCGAGAAAGCAGCTAATATTGTTACTACTGGTAATGCTATCTATGATCCAAACCTTACTGGTAAATCGAATGCAATTCAAATTGCTTTGCCAGCAACTGTGGCTGACTACGGTACTTACACTGTAACTTTGCCAAAAGGTCTTGTTAAAGACACGGCTGGTAACCAATCTGCTGCGAAACAAGTAACGTTTACTCTGGGTCAAGGTAGCGATACTGCCAAACCAAAATTGACTGAAGCTAATTTGACTGTTCAAGGTGCATTGGGTGCAGATACAGTTAAAGCGGTATTTAGCAAACCTCTTGATAAGACAACTGCTCAAGATGTAAACAACTATCTTGTTGATGGTGTAGCAGTATTCAGCAAAGCAGTGTTTGACACTGATACAAAAACTGTTAAGTTGACATTGAAACCAGGTGCAATTGACCTTACTGGTGATCGTTTGGTAACAGTTAAGAACGTTAAGGATGTTTCCGGTAACGTAATGGAAACTGTTAACTTCTCTAAAGGGTTTACTGAGAACGTTAAACCAACCTTGGTTTCTGCTGCACTGACTACTCCTAAAACAATCACTCTGACTTTCAGTGAAGACCTGAAATTGTCTACAATTGAAGGTGTAAAAGCTGATGCAGATAAAGACTTGGTGATCTACTCTGGCACCGATGCTCTGACACTTGCAACTACAGCTACTATCGCTAAAGATGGAGATGACAAACATTTCGTTGTTACTTTGGCTGCTGACGTAACTGCTGATCAATTGGCAAAAGCTCTTACAGTCGAAGTTTTGTCTTCCAATGACATCGTAGATGTTGCCACTCCTGCTAACGGACTTGCAGCAACTACTGTGAATGTTGCGAAGTAATCGGAACATAACTTCTTAAGCGCAACTAAGTTGACGAAAGAAGTAAAGAAATGGCCTACCTCGAAAGGGGTAGGCTCTTTCTTTTTGTCTGTTTGTCAGAGAGTATTTACTTCCCTTACACAGAAAAAAGAGCCCATAGGGCTCCTATCCTCCATACTTCTTTAGAAAATCCTCCACAGCCTTATTCATGACATCCTTCACCGTGTAACCGGAATTGTTCACAAATCCAGTCAGTCTATCCGAGAACTGTGCCTGGATCTGTACCGTTTTGGTCACCGCTGGTCCCCTATACCGTTTCATATAAAGATCTTTTGGTTGATCTGTCGCCGTCAACTCTAGTTTATCTTTGAAGGTCATAGTCACTGCAAAACACTACTCGTTCTCACTTCAAAAAGCTAAAGACCCATGATTGATAGTTTAATTTGCATGCTGCTCAAGAAGAGTCTGCTCTGGTTCACTCATAATACTCACTAAAGAATATAAAGAATGCAGTTAGAACCGCAAAAATCACAGAAACCCTCCTTACTCAAAAAGGAAATTGTATTAACAGAAAATTCAAACATTTAATATATTTATAGACCATACCTGAAAGGAGGCAGAAAAACCAGCTCACGTCCACTCCTACGTTTACAAAACAAATACATAAACGTATACATCTACGTTTCGTAGGCGTAGATAAAACGAAACATCCGAGTAGGAGTGGGCAAAATGAGAGAAGACATGAGAACTGTTTTTGCAAGAGTAGCTGCGGAACATCAAGCAAAGAAGGAAGCAAGGGAAGCTGAACAGAAACAAGCTGATCAAATTGGGGCTTCTCCAGAGAAAGGAATCGTAGTACCCATCAAGTCAGGAGAGGAAAAAGTTCAAGAGAGAAAGAAACTTGCGCCGAATCTGAAACAGACCGAACAGACTTCACCGAAGAGAGTACAGCCACGTCCAAAAAACACGCTACAAGGAACCGCCGATGCTGCGAAACCGGTAGTAGCGCAGCCAAAGCCACAGCAAGAACAAACAGCAAAGCTGCCAAAAAGAAAGGCCCGTTTCGAGGAACGCTACAGGAGGGTGACTACCTACCTCGAAAACGACGTTTACGAGAAGGTACAGGAACTTCATGAAAGTGGAGAAATTGACCGGATCAATAACTTGGTCAACACAGCGGTCAAGTTGTACCTTCGGAAATACTACAGCTACGGAACCAATGAGTAGCCCAAATTCCCACAGATAACGCCTTGTACGCAACTGGAAATCAAAAAGTGATCAAGCCCACAGCCCTACGTCCCTCAGTGGATGTAGGGCATTTTTGCGTGGTTAGGAGGGAAAACGAGTGGAAATCATTTCTCAGTTTGAGCAGCACTTGTTGGAGAATGGCATTGCGCCGAAAACGATTGAGTCCTACACAGGGGATGTACGAGGATTTTACGAGTACCTGTCTGGCATGGGTGTAGAGAATCAAATAGACTTCAAACGCTTCTACGTCGTCAGCTATAAGAATCACTTGCAAGAAAATAAGTACGCCATCGCCACCATCAACAAGAAAATCAATTCCCTGCAAGCATACAACCTGTACCTGATCGAAAAAGGAATCATGACGGAACAGGTCGTCACCCTGCAACGGGATCGGATCAAGGTGGCAGCAGGCAGCGAAGGAGAGGTAGACGTTTTCTCTGAGCAAGAAGTCAATCAGTTGCTGTTCTTTGTCCAGGACAGGAGTAAGGTAATCCTGCGGAATCATCTGATTGTCCATCTACTTCTTTACACAGGAGTCAGGGTCAGTGAGTTGTGCGGCATTCAGTTGGCAGACATCGACTTCCTCACAAACACGCTACGGGTTACAGGCAAGGGAGGAAAGTACCGAGAGATTCCGCTCCGGCCAGACCTTGCAGAATTAATTCGTGAATACGTCCGGACAGAACGGCAGGAAAACAAGCATAAAGATAGTCCCTACCTCCTCGTTAGCCAGCGTTCCCAAAAGCTTCACAAGGACGCAGTCAACACTATGCTGGAAGGACTGGAGAAGCAGTTGGGTTTCAAGATGTACCCGCACAAGTTCCGGCATACATTCTGCTCCCGACTGCTGAAAAAGGGTGTGCCACTCACAACGGTTTCAAAATTAGCAGGACACGCCCATATCCAGACCACCGCGCACTACTACATCAACACTAGCAAACAGGAAAAGGAACTGGCGGTTAACCTTCTGTAGCCTTGCCTACTGGTACTTCTCTTTCTCCCATTTAAAAACGGACTTCACTAGTTGTAGAGCCAATTCGCGATCTTGTGTGGAACGCTCCGCCAGTAAATCAAGCAGCTGCTGCAGCTCGTCCGCTTGAGGAGAAGGGTCAATGTGCCGGAATAATTCTTCTAACGTAACATCAAGACCTTTGGCGATCTTCTCCAGACTCTCAACCGTCACGTTCTTTTCCCCGCGCTCCACTTGCCCGATGTAGTTCGTATGTAAACCGGACAATTCGCCTAGCTGTTCCTGGCTCAGCCCTTTCACTTTGCGGAGGAAACGGATGCGATTGCCTAAACGCTTAATCAATTCGGTCATGAAAACCACCTCAAGACAAGCTTAAAGGAGGTGGAAAAAAGCATACACACACTATAAATAGTAATTGACACTAAAGCAACACTAATAGATAATATTTCCTATGAAAATCTAACTCATAGTGTGTTTTTCCTATTAGATAATGACGGGGGAATAGTACAATGACAGACGTTTTGTTCTACGGCATTCTCATCATCCTTGCGCTTGGCATCCTTTCCTTTCTCTTTAAAGCTTTGCTCGGATGGTTCTCTATGATCTTCGACTTCCTGTTCGGCCTAGTTCGCTTTGTCTGGTGGGTGGTGACGCTGCCATTCCGTCTGATCGGAGCCATCTTTCGCCTGTTTCGGAAAAAGCCGACTGCGTCAAGGGAACGGGATCTCACCTAGTCCAGCAACATTCTTTCGGGAAAGACGATGGTTCGGTGGAGGGAGGTGAAAGACATGGCGCTTTGTAGCGAATGCGGAGGTAAGAAGAAAGTCCTTTGCGATTGCACCGGTGGGGTTGGAAAACATGCTGCCGATGACGATTGTTACGCTTGCGGCGGTTCGGGTGTACATACCTGCCCGGCCTGCAATGGTACAGGAAAAGAATAGGTGATCTTTTGCATAGGTAAGGCATTCTGTCGCCCGTAACAGGGACGATGGGATGCCTTTTTTCATTTTGAAGCAAGTAGACAAGGAGGGCACACATGCTGACACCAGCCCAACAGTACGAGCAGCTTGTCTTGCAGGAGGATAAGATCGTGTTTGGCATCCAGACCTGCGAGCATTGCGTCACACTGCTTCTGGACAACCTCTACCAAGCAGGAGAGCCACGTAGTCAACAGACGTACAACGAAATTCTGACCATTGTCCTCGAAGTCGAACAGCGGCTTCGGCGGGAATGGATGAACATCAAAATCCAAAAGGCACTACTAGCCAATCAAATGAAGAAGAAGGAGGAAGTGTAGCATGAGAACGATCAAAACTTTGGCAGATGTACGATGCTTGCGGGAAGCACAAGCCTTTTCCCCTAGCTTTCAGGCGTACCTGGAGGAAGAGTTTGACGGACTGAAAGAGGCGTTTGACTTCGACGGTTTGGACGAAGAATTTGCGCTGGATCACTACGGCTTCATGGTCGTGCTGGAGAAAGGAGACAACTTGCGGGACATGTCCGCAGTCGGCCTAAGAAGAGAGGACGAAGGCTTGCTTGGTAGCCTGCCGGAGTTTGTCGAGAAGGTAGAACGACACGATGAGAGCTGGTACAAGGTGGTCGTGATCTACACCAATGAGTACGCAATGGCTTTCTATGTTCCGTTAGAAGTTGTTGCCAAAGATAAAGAAATCCTAAACTGGCTGGAGGAGCATGTAGAATGAAAACAGACTATACAGCAGCAAAACGGGTCAACATTGTCCGACTGAAAATGGTGCGGGAATCAAGCGTTTTGTACCCGCAACGCCGAATCAGAATGGCAAAAGATGTGGTGGGACTGTTCCTGAAGTTTCTGGATGAAACGGATCGGGAGCAGTTCTTTTTGCTTTGCCTAAATACCAAGAACGAACCGACTGCACTCCACACGGTTTCGATCGGTTCCTTGGATGCTAGCATTGTCCATCCCAGGGAAGTGTTCAAGACTGCCATTCTTTCCAATTCCGCGTCGGTAATCGTTGCACATAATCATCCATCAGGTGACCCTACTCCAAGCAGGGAAGACCTTCAGGTGACAAAGACGCTCCAGCAGGCAGGAGAGCTGTTGGGCATCACCGTTTTGGATCACATCATCGTGGGCACAGAGGGTGCCTACTATAGCTTGAAAGAAGGAGGGGACATGTGAGCACATGAGCGAACAAAAACGATTTACATCCGACAGATACGTGACAAGGGGTGTCAATGAGGTAGTTCCCGTAGAGCTACAGCTGATCTTGTGGAGCATCCTGGAGAAAAGACAAGAACGGGGCGATCAGTTGGATTTTCTGCAGGTGTTCGAGCTTTCGGCAGAGTGGGTGGACGGAGAGCCATTACAGAAGGTGACCAATCGGCAGGAACAGCCCTTCCATGAGGAAGTGTTCTATGTGGATCACACTGAGAATCTGGCCATAGGGGTCACCGTGTGGATTGTGGACTCGCGAACGTATAGTACCATGCTCCTGCCAAAAGAATACTAAGGAGGCACAAGTATGAATCCAGCGTTAATCGTGCAGGTCGTTGTTTTAATAGCGGAGGTAATCGTTCTTTTGGCAAAAGGAAAAAGAGCATAAAAAATGTAAGGTGGCGGTTCAAAATCAGCCGAAAATGAGATATTCAAAGTAAAACGGAGAAAATTGTATCAAATACTGTGAAATTTGAAGATAACCTAGCTTGTCAAAATAACAGAATAAACAGGCATCTTTTTAAGGCTCGTTATCGGGCTCGAATGACTTGCCTGAATACTCAATCTAAATTTAGGAAGGCAAATTTGACGCTTCTCGGCTTTTTCCATTGGTTTCTTCTTCCCCTATAATATGAACCATAACGTCGATGCTACTACGATTCGAAAAGCAAGCATGACCGGAGAATACAGCGATCGGCAATCCTGTCTGATACTCCTCCACCCATTGCTTGTTGTAATTGGCAGGCAATGGAGTATCTGGCAAACGCATTAAACCAAGTAAAATCATTTGGTTACTATGATTAATGCAAGCATCATCTGTCCTTCGACAACAGAAAAAAACAGTAAAGGGGAATCCAACCATGAAACAATCTACATCCTTTCTAGCCTACAATGACCGGGACATCGTGACCAAAAATGCACTCCTTGCGCTTCTTGAGCGACAGGACGAGCTGTCGCAAAAAGTTTCTCGTCATGAGCTCTTTGTCGAAGCATGCGGGAAGCTGAAAGAAGACCTGACGAAACACCAACGGAAGTATTACCAGCGGCTCTATGACATGATGATGGAAGACTTTAGCTGCCAGAATTGGAGCAACTTGCAGTTGAGTGGGAGAAACTTGACCCATGCCAATTTTTCATGTGCATGTCTGAGAAAGGTTCAGGCCGTGGGCACCAGTTTTGTGGATGCTGACTTGGTTCATGCCGACTTACGCGGAGCATCTCTACGTGGAGCCGATTTCAGCTTTGCAGAAATGGTTGGCGCTACTTTACGCGGAGCTGACCTAACCGGAGCAACTTTCCATCATACTGACTTGCGTTGGGCCGACCTGAGCGGTGCCATCTTCAGCGGTAATGATATGACCGGAGCAGATTTGGAAGATGCCATTGGGGTACCCGATTACCTCCTGCAGTCCCTGTAATCATTCGTTAGGCCTGGATCGTGGAGTCTAGCTCCCATAGATTCCACGATCACCCTAGCGGTTTCGTTCGACACCGTTTTTGCCCTTTGGCAACTACAACTGAAAGAGGAGTGAATGTAGATGCTTTTGTCACAAGCGATTCACCTGTTCGACCTGCATCTCTCAGCCATCGACCGTAGCGAACAGACCCGATCTGGCTACCAAAAAGACCTGACACAGTTCCACCGCTTCTTGGAAGATCAGTACAATTGCCCTCCCTACTTGGAGGATGTCAAGCTCTCCGACTTGGAAGCATACCTGAGTTGGCTCAAGGAAGAAAAAGAGTACGCTCCCGCCAGTCGTAGTCGAAATCTCTACACACTCCGATCCTTCTACAACTACTGCTACAAAAAGGAACTGGTTGAGCGTAACATTGCCTTTTCGCTTGAGAACATCAAGCTGCAGCAAAAAGAGCGTACCTACCTGACAGAACCGGAAGTAAACGAACTGGTACAGGCCATCGACCATGACCTTATCCGGTTGGTGGTAACTTTCCTGTACTACACCGGATTACGCATCTCGGAATGCCTGAATCTGAAGGTAGATGACGTAGACCTGAACCGTCAGATGGTTCACGTTCGCGCTGGCAAGGGTAACAAAGACCGAGTCGTTCCGTTGTCGGACAAAATTGTGCCGCTTCTACGGGAGTACAGCGAACATGTTAGGCCACAGACTTCGGATCGTTTCTTTGCCACCGACAAGACAGGGAAGCTCTCTCCAGTGTACGTCAATCGGGTGCTGGCAGAAACCACTGAGAAGTTAGGCTGGAAAAAGACCGTCACCGCTCACATTTTGCGTCATAGCTTTGCGAGTCAGTTGGTCAAAAAAGATGTGAACCTTGTTCAAATTCAAAAACTTTTAGGGCATAGCTCTCTGAAAGTTACAAGCATCTATACCCATGCCGACACGGACCAACTGAAAGATGCAGTAAGTGTGTTGTAACCACCCAAGGGAGGCAAGGAAACATGTCCAATGCCAAAGTAAGAAAAATGATGCATGATATCCAACGCCAATTTGAATTGAACCGGAAAATAGATCGCTATGAAGCACGATTTTTTTATCATCTCCCTGCGATCACAGATGAGATGACGGTAGAAGAGAAGGCGTTTGCCCGAGAATTTGCAGGGTATGAGGAAGACTTCAGTCATCAGGATTGGTCTGGGATGGAGATCAGGAATCGAACACTTCAGGCATCCCAATTTGAAGGAGCGAATCTGAGCAACCTTCGTGCCTTTGAAACGGATTTCCTGAGTGCCAATATGGAGGCTGCTACCCTTAAAAATGCTTTTCTTCACAGAGCGAAACTAGACTTTGTCTCTTTTCGGGGTGCCGACCTAACCCATGCTAATTTGTCTCATGCTAGCTTGTACATGGCAGATTTTACAGGTGCTGATTTGAGTGGTGCCAATTTCACGCATGCCGATCTTAGTGGAGCCATCCTACACAATGCTTGCTTATATGGTGCAGATTTGACGCAAGCAAATCTAACGGAGGCAGATGTGACCGATGCCAGTTTCCAGGACGCTACCATGTGCAAAACCATACGAAAAGACATGATCGGGTGGACGGAATGGCATCAAAAACAAGTCAACTGGCGATCAAGAAAGGAACTGTGAACAGAGAGATGATCTCCTTCCCCTTTGTCTCCGATGTACTCCCTTCCGTACGTGAGAGAAGGGAGTGAACGTCTGGAAGGAGCATTCCTACAACAATCGAAAAAGGAGGAACTGATCATGCCACTTGAACAAGAACTGCTAGAAGAGCCTGTCGAAACGCCCTCCCTTGATCTGTATCCATACTTCATCAAAGACAATGATTTGTATGTCATCAAAAAAAGCAAAAAGAGCGAAGAGACGGAATACCGTGTAGGACGGTTGGTTCGGATCAAGAATATGAAGCAGGATATCGAGACAAAATCCGTCTGGATGACACTTGAATACTGGTTTAATAACCAGATGAACGAGCTTGTCATTTCACGTAAGCAGCTTCAACTCAATGAATTTACCAACCTGCTCGAAAAGGGATTGGACATCTACCATCACAAAGCAGGTGAGGTTCTGAAATTTCTTTCAATCCAAGAAGAGTTTGTGCCTACCACGTACGTTCATCATCAGGCTGGATGGGCCATACATGAAGAGAAACTGATTTACAAACATCATCACATCATCGGAAATGATGATCTACCTTCTGAATATGAGGGAGTGTTTCAGTTGAAAGCAAAGGGTACGCTGGAGAATTGGTTGGCTTTGGTAAAGCAGCGTGTGGTTGGGCATACACCGTTAGAACTCGCACTCACCTACGGATTTGCTGCTGCTGTTGTTTCCTTGATCGCGAAAGATCTGGACTTGGAAGTACTTGTTTCACATGCCTACGGAGATAGCTCACAAGGGAAGACAACGGCTGCACGCGTGTTTGTATCTCCCTACGGAGCTCCAACCAGCAAAGAGGGTGGACTCATTTGTAAATGGAATGGCACACAAAACGGAATTGTCGCTCAACTAGCCAATCACCACGGATTACCCATTGCGTTAGACGAAGCCTCTATGAATCGGATGAAGGACTTCACTGAAACCATCTACTTACTGGCAGAGGGAAGCGAGAAGGCGAGAATGACCAAAGAACTGGCCCTCCGTGAGCGTAGAACATGGTCAGGGGTCATCTTTTCCACTGCGGAGCATTCCCTGCAAAAGAAAGCGAATCAAAATACGGGACTCAAGGTTCGGCTGTTTGAGTTTGGGAATATCTT
Organism: Brevibacillus reuszeri; assembly: GCF_002897295.1. GTDB lineage: Bacteria > Bacillota > Bacilli > Brevibacillales > Brevibacillaceae > Brevibacillus > Brevibacillus reuszeri_A. Next base: position 28,788 of record NZ_BEXF01000018.1, on the reverse strand, counting down.
TTGGACAACCTCAGCGGAACATGCAAATCAACTGAAAGTCGGACTCCTTGAAAACTACGGTCATGCAGGCCCCATCTTTTCTCAATTCCTCATCAACACCGGAAAAGAGACAGTCATGGACACATGGAGGAAATGGGCAACCATCTGTCTGGAGAACATGACGATACGAGATGCCTTTTCTCATCGGATCGCTGATAAGTTGGCACTCATTATGGCAACGGCAGAACTGGTAAACCAGACGTTTGACTTCACACTGAACCTTGACGGAATGCTGGACATGCTGGTAGGTATGGAACAACAATCCGCAGGACAGCGTGACATTGGCGAAAATGCGTACAACTACTTCAAACAGATGATCATTCAGCACCGGTCCAAGTTTGATGGTGAGAGTTTCCCAGCAAAAGCCTATGAATGCTGGGGGAAAATTACGCAAAAGGGGTCAGAAACAGAGGTAGCTATGCTTACGACACCGTTTAAGCAAATGATGGCAGACGGAGGCTTTGAAGATTCAGATGTCATTCTGCAAAGCTGGAAAGAAAAAGGCTACCTCGACCATGATGCGGATAAATTGACTCGCAAAAGAGCCATTGTGCAGGTCGTTGGGACGGAAAACGATGGGATTGTCCAAGCTGAAACCAAGGCAACATCCAAAAGGGAGCTCACCTACTGCATCCGAATCAAGGAGAACATTTTCGACATGCGAGAGGAAGGAAGCCTCCCAAATCAATTGGTAAAAGCGAGAAAGATGGCTTCCGGTCAAAATGCTTCCCCTGTTTCCCTGTACTTCAAGCCAGAAAATGAATAAACCAAGCCCCTTCTCTACAGCCTTTTGCAAAGAGAAGGGGACGATTTCTTTCAAGTAGGAGTGATGATCGTGGCATTGCCTGCAGAAAAACGACCTGTCTATGACGACCGAGTCAAAGAGATCCAACGAATGTTGACGGAGGGAAAAACAAGGGAACATGTAGCAAAGGAGCTGGGATACAGTAGTGTAAGCTCCATGCACACGGTCATGAATCGAAAGAATTTTATGTGGGATAAGCAAAAAGGGAACTACGTCCCCACCTTTACAAGAGTTGGTGAGCGAGAGAGCATTCCCGTTATGGACTCATCCAAAGCGGGTCAGGTAGTCGCCCTTTTTGCGAAAGAGGAAGCGGATGCCAAAGTGATCGCAAAGCGACTGGGTTTTGGGGATCACCGCGAGCTGGCAACGTACATGACAACCAAAGGGTATGTCTGGAATGCTGAGCAAAATAATTACATCAAAATGGTTGGAGAGATCAAGGAAGAGAGCGAATCTTTTGCTGCGGAAAAGATGAAAGACAAACTCATGTCCGAGATGCCAATTCCATCACCAACAAAAGGAAATTTGCCTGCTGAAGAAGGAATGGCTAAGTACATGCCGCTTCTAGAGATGCTGGATCGCAATAAAGACAAACTTGTTGATTTGCTGGTGCCAGGTAGCGAAACGGGCAAAATCCCTAGGTATGTGGTTCCAGGTGTAGCGAAAACGAAGACGGTACACATGATGAACATGTTAGAGCAGCTCGTGGTCGATTTCAATCGGGAAAAGAACATTAGTCAACGAGAAATTTTCGAGGTGGCTCTCATCGAATTTTTCCGCAAATATGGCTACGAACGTGAGGTAGAACAGCTACTTGGACAACGATAAAGACGGTAAAGGGAGGGCAGGCAACTGTCCTCTTTTTTGTTTTCCTAGTTCGAAAAAGCAAGAAATACACCATGCGCCCCTGTTCGCTCGGATTGCCCCTAATGAACGCCCCTGTGGGTACAGCCTAAAAGGCCATGCACAACAAGGGTTTCGCTCCTACGCCCCTGCTGCCCCTGTGAAAAGGGGGAATGTTAGAAAAGGAAAAAAGGGTGCATTCTTCTCCTTTCCGGCTCAACACAAGCAGAATAGTATGGGTATAAGGAGTTATCGGTACAATGCCTTTCAAGGGTTTTTCGTGGAAAAATGGTATAATGGTATCCAAAGGGGTGATGGTGATGTTACCTGAAAAAAATGTTCCTGATGTACGTATCCCTGACGAGTTACTTCATGTGATTCAGAAAACAGGGTATGGAAAATCGATGGATGAAAAAGTGAAATTGTCTTTATCCATCGGACTCTTTGTGGAGAAATCGGTGACGTTGGAGAGAGCGGCTGAGCTAGCTGGGATGCCTCTAGCCCAGTTTATTGAGATATTACGAGTGAAAAAAATTCCTTGGATGGAGTTTACGGAAGAACACCTCGAAGAAGATTCGTTTGCCATCCAGAAGTTCGTAGAGGAAGGTAAAGCGGATGACAAAGCTGATTAGTAATACCAGTCCTCTCATTGCTTTATCCATGATTGGTCAGCTCCATCTTCTCTGGGAGTTGTTTGATCGAGTCTTTATTCCACAGGCGGTTCTTACGGAGATTTGTTCTCCAGAGGATGAGTTTGCCTTTGGAAAAATGGAAGTCATGGAAGCGATTCGTGAGAAGAGGATTGAGTTGTACGAGGTACGAGATGAGCTGTTTGTCGAGCGGATGTATGGCAAATTACATCATGGTGAGCTTGAGACAATCGTGGGTGGCATGGAACTTCAAGTTGACTTTGTTTTGATTGATGAGAGAGCTGCCCGAAACATGGCAAAATCATTCTTCCTCATTCCAATGGGTTCCATCGGTATTTTGCGACTTGCCAAGAGAGTTGGAAAGATTGAGGCGGTCAAACCTTATCTTGATTTGTTGGTTGAAAAAGAGTACAGGATTTCCAAGCGAATGTATGACGAGGTACTAAGGCTTGAAGGAGAAAACTAGAAACATGTGACGTGAGAGAATCAGTTGATTGTACAACTTCCTTACCTTTTAGAAAAGAGGGAAGCAACAGCTACAAAAATGTACATCTATTGCTTGAGGTCATGTTTTTAGTGGTTCGCAATTTTGAGGATTTATGCTTTTCGCAATTATGCTGGGGCAACAGGGGCACCGATTGCCTTTCCTTGTGAGACATGGAATTTGACACGTACCCACTGGGGCATTTTGCTGGGGCGCTTCCTTTTTACTGGGGCTCAGATTGAGGGGACTCAGCAACCCAAGGGAGCGTCTGCAACTTGCCTACAATTTTTTTGTCTGAAGGGACATTTCCTTGCCAGACATGAGGGCAAGCCAACTTCTTTTGGACATCTATTGGAAACCTACTTATTGAACAACTGTTATCTTTTTTCTGTGGATCTGCTACTTGTTGCAACTTGTTTCTTCCATTATGTATTGATTAACAAATGGTCGAACAACACGACTCCCAAACTCCTTGAGTGGCAAGGGTTTTGGAATTGGGGATTTTTAGGGGAAACTAGGTTGGGGTTGTGCTATTAACACTGCTGGTGCTACTGTAACTCTGGAAGGTGCAAGCATCGCTGCAAACTCTGATTTGACACTGACTTTTGGTGAAGAATTGGATGCTACTACAGTAAATGCAAACAACATTTACCTGACACAAGACGGCGTTAAACAATTGGCAGCACTGTCTTATGACAAAACAACTAAAACAGTAACAATTGCAGCGCCAGCAGGTGGATTCGCTCCTGGTAAAGCGTTTGTGTTGAATGTTGGTACTGGTTTGAAAGGTGCTTCTGGTAAAACCCTTTCTGCGGCTAAAGTAGTTAAATTTAATGTAGCTGCTACTCCAGTTGTACTTAAAGCTAGCGATGGTACTAACGACCTGACAAATGGTTCCGTACTAACAGCTCAAAACAATTCTATTATAGTAACATTTAATATTCCAATGGATATTAACACACTTAACTCCACAAATGTTAAGCTGTTCAACGTAACTGACAATGCATATGTACCTGTAGGTATTACTGCTGCCTCTACCTCTGTTACAGTAAACAGTGGTAATGTTACTTTAGATGCTAATAAAAAGTATCGTGTAATTGTTAAAGCAGATGTTGCTGATCTTTCCGGAGCAAAACTTGGGAAAGACTACACAGTAGACGTGTTCTCTTCTGGAGCAGTAACCTTAACAAACTTCTCTCCAGCTAATGCAGCTACTGGAGTTTACAACAAAATCACTGCTTCTGCTGGTAACAGTGCATTTAGATATCTTGCTCAATTTGGTGCAGACATGGATGCTTCGACCATCAATGCAACAAACGTTACATTGACTGAGACAGCAACAGGTAAAGTTGTTGATTCAACCGTTACTTACGAAGCTGGTTCCCGATATGTAAACATTGTTCCAAAAGCAGACCTTGAGGAAAACACAAACTACACAGTAACTTTTGGTTCGAAAATTAAGTCTGTTGATGGTCTTGCTATCGCTAAAACTGTTAAGACCTTCACAACGGGTGATTTCTCTGCTCCAACTGTAGTTTCTGTTGTACCAGCTACTGGAACAACTAATGTTGGTCTTACTGACAACATCGTTCTCAACTTCAGCGAGAAAATGGCTGCAATTACTGCAGACACAGATTACGTATTGAAGAACGAAACTGATGGTGTTAACGTTACAACAGCTGGTTGGGCACTTGTACAAAGCGATGATAAGAAATCCTTCACGCTTACACCCGCTAAATCCGGTGCTAACGTTCTCAAACCTAACAAAACATACAGCTTAACTCTTAAAAAGACTATCAAAGATCTTGCAAATAACACATTGACAGCTGAACAAAAAGTAATGTTCAACACAGTAGCAGCAACTGCTCCATCTGTAACGAACGTAACTTCTGGTTCTGCTACCGGTACTGTTGTAGCTGCGGATTCTACTGGTTTGGGACTGACTTCTAAGTTGTTCTTTAACTTCCCAGTTGCTCTCAATACTGCGACTGTCAACACTACTAACGTAGTTCTGGAGAAATTTGATGGAACTACTTGGGTAGCTGCTGCTGGTCCAACAGTTACAGCTGCAAACAATGATAAATCTATTGTGGTAGATGCATCGGGAAGTGCCCTTACAAAAGATACTCAATACCGCGTTCGCATTACTAACGCAGTTAAAGATGTATTTAATACTCCAGTTGCATCTGAGTATGTGTTTGGTTTCTTGACAGGTGCTAAACCAACAGCTTCCGCCCCACTTGTAACTATCGGTGGAACACCTAACAAAGATGCAAACTTGGCTGTAGGCGTAGACCGTAACACTACAGTAAAAGTTACAGTTGGTGATGATACAGCAGTCCTTGCTTCTTCTGTAAACGCTAATAACGTTTACCTGAAGGAAACTGCAACTGGTGAGAAAGTTGCGGCGACAGTTGTATTCGCGGCTGGTACAGCTACTATCACCCCAGATGCTGATCTAAAAGCTGGAACTCAATACACAATCGTTGTATCTGGAGTAAAAGACCAAGCTGGTAACACAATCACTGATACTACTTGGAACTTTACTACTAAGAACGATGGTGCAGCACACCTGGTAAGCATCACACCTGCAGATAACAGCTTTGATGTTGCCACAGATGGTAACATTTCAATCGCATTCGATAGTAAAATGAAAACTCCAGTTCTTGGTACTGATATCGTGCTGACAGTTGATTCAGTTCCATTCACTGCTGCTGATGTTTCTCTGAGTGCAGATGGTAAAACAGTAACAATCGATCCTACTTACAGTTTGCTTGCAGATAAGATTGTAACTGTTACTGTGAAGTCTACTTACCAAGCTGCTAATGGTGTAGCTCTTGGAGGGTCTGACCAAACTGCTGCCTTCAGAACTTCTGCAACGTATGTGAAACAGAAGGTTGCTTCTGTTCAACACGTTGATGTAGGTAACGATGGAATTAAGAATGATATTGTAGTTATTAATCTGAGTGCACCATTGACTACAGCTGAAGCTACTGCACTTGCAACTCCAGCAAATGTTGCTACCTACTTCACTGTAGCTAATGGTTCTCTAGTGAACACTGAATTTACTTCAGCTGTTTCTTCAGATAACATGACTGTTACATTAACATTTAGTGGCTCAGCTACAACTAGCGCTGTAGTTGATAACTTTACTACTGTCGCTGCTGATGGTACTAACCTAGTAGATGGCAACCAAGTTCCATTTGCAACAACTGCTGTAAAAGTAACAAAACCTTAATAACTACTAAAAAAAGAGTCCGAGAAATCGGGCTCTTTTTTCCTTTGATCAGAGGAGCGGCTCGCTCCTTTTGTAATCCATACTCACTGGAAAATCTTCTGCATAGTAAGCGTCAAATAAGACAGTGGATGGTAACTTCCCGAAAACTGTAGGACAATCCTCTCAAGTAAAGTTTTTAAAGTAAAGTTGAAAAACTTCAAATGGAGGTTAGAGTTGGATACTAGGGAAGTCACTAGCCAATATCGTTTCAACCAGTGGACAGAGATCGTCCGTCAATGCCGCAGTAGTGGGCAGACAGTCGCTGTGTGGTGTGCTGAGAATAACATCAAACCAACAAGTTATTACTATTGGTTAAGAAGGATCCGTAAAGCCGCTTGCGAGGTGCTTCCATCACTTAGTGGAAACAATCCAATCGTTCCAGTAAATATTCCAGACCGCGCGGTTGAGACTTGCTCTTCGGATCAAGAATCGTCGTCGGATATTGTATTGAGTTTTGGGGCTGTAAAACTGGAAATTCGCAACAATGCATCAGCAACGTTGATCGAAAACACCCTGAGGGCACTGCAAAATGTTCGGTGATATCTCGAAAGCGGAGAAAATCTATATCGCTTGTGGTTACACAGACATGCGAAAGTCCATTGATGGACTCGCCGCCATTGTCCAACAGAACTATCAGTTGAACCCTTTCCAGAACAGTCTGTTTCTCTTTTGTGGCCGGCGACGGGATCGGCTGAAAGCACTCTGTTGGGAAGGAGATGGATTTGTTCTCCTTTACAAGCGATTGGAAAACGGAAGTTTTCAATGGCCAATGAATGCCGAAGCCGTTCGCTCCATCACATACCAGGAATTTCGCTGGCTACTAGAAGGCCTGTCCATAGATCAACCGAAGGCCGTGAAAAAGATTAATATCGCTACTTGTATTTAACAGCAAAACGACCTGCAAATGCGCATGGTTACTGGGCCTTTCGGCCCTTTTGTGGTATACTGGATATAGAAGAAATCGGTAAAGGAACGGTATTTATGAGCGCTGCAGATCAGGTAAAAGTACTCGAAAATCGCATAGGTGAACTGGAGTTGGAAAACAAACGGCTCCATGAAACGGTTGAATATCTGACGCGCAAGCTCTTCGGCAGAAGTACCGAGAAGACATCGTCCTTTTCTTTGGGGCAGATGTCTCTTTTTGATGAAGCAGAAACCCAAGCCGATCCGATGGCACCAGAGCCTGACCTCAAGCAGGTAGGGGGTTACCAACGAAAGAAATTTAAAGGTCAGCGGATGGAACTCTTAAAGGATATCCCACACGATAAACGTCTTTGTACTCTGGTTGAAGAAGACCGCTTTTGCGAAGCATGCCACACTACTCTTGTATCGGTAGGTGAAGAATTCGTCCGTACCGAAATCGAGTTTATTCCTGCCAAAGTTAGGGCCATCGATTATTATCGTGAAACCTTTGAGTGCCGCACCTGTCGTAAGAACGGGGAACCCTATATGGAGACATCACCAATGCCTGATCCGGTGATTCAGCATTCCATGGCATCTCCCTCCACAGTCGCATGGGTTATGCATCAGAAGTTTGTCAACGCCCTTCCTCTTTATCGTCAAGAAAAGGAGTGGAAGACACTGGGTGTGAACCTAAGCCGCTCTGCCATGGCTAATTGGATTCTAGCCGCATCACGTGACTGGTTGATGCCATTGGTGAAGCGAATGCATCAGAAGCTCATGCAAGAAAAATATCTGCATGCTGATGAAACGACCGTCCAGGTAATGAATGAAGAGGGACACAGCATCCGGAATTTCTTGAGGGTTACCTTCCGTGGAGCCCAGAAGTTCAAGAAGCCTGCAAATAGAGCAAAACTCAGAGAGCAGAACTCAGTTTACACGAGTTTCTGTTCTTTTTCTATCCACCGAGTTATTTGACGCTTACAAACTAGCTGAAAAACCCTCCGCAAACTGGCTGCAAAACAGAGCCTCCCCCATCAATGTGCTCCACCTTTCATTCCCGGCAAGGAACCGATCGGTTTTCTCCTCCCTGCAAACTATAAAAACTACAGAGAGTTACTTTAACTATGATTGGTTTTTATTTTTTTAAAAAAAACTTAGAAAAATTTCTATCTACTACTAAAGGTGCAAGTTAAATATTCCGATATATGTAATGTGACCATCAAGGAGGATGATTTTATGGCACTAGTGCTTACAAGAAAACCTGACGAATCGATTATAATTAACGGTAACATCAGAATTAAGGTTTACAAAGAAGATGGAATGATGAAGTTATTTATTGAAGCTCCAAAAGAAGTTAGTATTATTCGTGAGGAACTACTCCTTAAGAAAGAGTAGACCTTATAAAACTTGGGTAAATGGATGTACCCAGGTAACTAAATTACACGGAGGTTTTTAGAATGAGAATTAACCATAACATTGCTTCACTTAACACGTATCGTCAGTTGAACACCAACACTGCTGCAACAAACAAAAATATCGAGAAATTGTCTTCCGGATTGAAAATCAACCGTGCTGGTGACGATGCTGCAGGTCTGGCAATCTCCGAAAAAATGCGTGGACAAATCCGCGGTTTGGACATGGCTGCGAAAAACGCTCAAGATGGAATCTCTTTGATTCAGACAGCTGAGGGTGCATTGAACGAAACACATAGTATTCTACAACGTATGCGTGAGTTGGCTGTTCAATCTTCTAACGGTACGAATACGGATGCTGACCGCGGTGCTTTGCAAGATGAGATGAACCAGTTGACTTCTGAAATCAACCGTATCGGTAACACAACTGAGTTCAACACTCAGAAGCTATTAAATGGAGGCTCCGTTGGTACTTCGGTTAATGTAAATGCTGCAACAAAAGGTGCTGACAAAGGTGTTGTTTCCGGAGTAACAACTCTTGCATCAGGTAAAGCTGCTGTTGGTGCAATATTCGATACTGGTGCTTTAACTGCACTAACTGCAGGACAAAGTGGAACACTTACGTTTAATGGAGCTAAAATTAATATTACTGCATCGGCTTCTGATACTGGGGCGGCGGTTGTTTCAAATATTTCTGGAGATAGCATTGATATAGCGCTAGATACTACTGCCACTACTGGTGATGATACAGCAGCTAAACAAGCTACAGCAATTGCAGCAGCATTAAATCAGATGAAAGCATATTCTGGTTCTCCATTAGCTGACTTTACTATCTCTGGAGCAGCTGGAAAAATCACTTTCACAGGTACAACTGCTGCTGGTGCAAAAAATAACAGTCAAGTTATTACCACTTCAGGTAATGTAACAATTGCGTCAACAACAGGAGCTGCACAGCTTACGACAAAAGGTGTCGATGAAGTTAAAGGACAACTATCATTCTCAATCGACAAACAATTTAACTTAAATGACACAATCGTATTTGGTGGAGTAACATTTACAGGTAAGTCAGCGTCTACAACTGGACTAGCAGCTAATCAATTTGATATTGATGGTGATGCAAAAGCACAGGCTGAAAGTCTTGCAAAAGCTTTGAATGCAAATGCAACTGTTGGCGGACGTTACAATGTAATTACGTCAGGAAGTAAGTTAATCTTAACTGAAAAAACTGGTTCTGCTACAACTGCTCAGGCAATGGGCACTGTAACATCAAGTGCTACAGCTGGAGTGTACAATCTAAATATTGATGACAACACAATGGTTAAAAATGGTGGAAAGTACACTATCGATGGTGTTGACATTAAAGTAACTAATGACGCGTCAGATGCTGGAATTGCTAAAGGTACGTCGATTCTTGCTGGTGCAGATAAATATGAACAAGCTAAAAATTTAGCAACTGCACTTAGCTTAAATACAACCCTTTCTTCTAAGTATACAGTAGCAACTGGTTCTCCATCTAATCAGGTTACGTTAACTCAAAAGACAGGTCAAGAATCAAGAGTAGCTCCAAAAGTTGATACGAATGTGCAAGCTGAGAGTGGTTTCTCTGTTAGTTTCCAAATTGGAGCTAATAGTGGACAAACTATGACTACTAACATTCAAGATATGCGTTCTCAAGCTCTTAAAATAAGCTCTAATGCATCTGGAACAGTTAAGGCTGCTAATGGAGCAATTGCTTCATTAGTAGAAAAAGCAAATGTAACTAATGGAACAAACAACGATAATGTTGAGTACTCCCTTGATATATCTAGTAGTGAAAAAGCAACCGCTGCAATTAGTGTTCTTGATGATGCAATTAATACTGTATCTTCTCAACGCTCATCATTAGGTGCATACCAAAACCGTTTGGAGCACACTATCAACAATCTGAACACTTCTTCCGAAAACCTGACTGCTGCTGAATCTCGTATCCGTGATACAGATATGGCGAAAGAAATGATGGAACAAACCAAGAACAACATCCTTGCTCAAGCGGCACAAGCTATGTTAGCACAAGCCAATCAGCAACCGCAGGGCGTTCTGCAATTGCTCCGTTAATTTGGGCCAAACACCGAGAGACCTTAGATTATCTAGGGTCTCTTTTCTATGCTTCTACTAGCTAGTTGAAATTATGTGATCGATTCAATGTTCCCGGTATAAATTAGTTAGACATCAGTTAGAGGGTCTTTTGGTCTAATGAAACGGTCTTAGATAACCGATAAATTGTCCCAGAAATAAGTGGAAATAACGACGAATAAAATTAAGACCATCCCTATACGCAACTAAAAAAATCGAATTAAATGTATTTTCAGATAAATATTATTAATATAGACCAATAAAGGAAAGGAGGCTGTATTCTGGCTTTTTACCGTCCCTACATCCACAGCAGGGTGTAGGGATTTTTTGCGATCCGAATAATTTGTTGCACAAGTTGAAAGGAATGGGGTACATGTTGTTTCCGAATTTGCCGATCAAAACGGCGGGAGGTAAGGTCTTTTGGGACACATTGGACAGGAGAAACGGGTGGAAGTTGCAGCAAAACATCTTCTCAGGACATTTTCGAATCCTAGACCCAGACGATGTCAGACAGGCATGGGGAACGGATGAAGGTGAGATGTGGCGTACGTTCCGCAATTTTGCTGGATCAAGGAGCGATTGGACACAAAAGATGACGATGGCCACCGGAATTTTAGTATGTCAGGAGGTGTTTGACGATGGATGTGATTCAGCAGTTCGAACAGTATCTTGTCGAGATAGGAATCGCGCAAAAAACGATTGAATCCTACGTGGGCGACGTGAAAGGGTTTTGTGTGTTCCTTGAGGGGATGGGCGTGGAGCAGCTAACGGATCTGAAACGATTCTACGTCTCCAGCTACAAAAGCCACCTAATGGAAAACAAGTACGCGGTTGCCACGATCAACAAGAAGATCAACTCGCTACAGGCGTTCAACCTGTTCCTGATCGACCGTAAGATGACCACTGAACAAGTCGTCACGCTACGCAAAGACAGGATCAAGGTGGCAGCAGGTAGCGAGGGTGAAGTGGAGGTGTTCACCGAGCAGGAGGTCAATCAGCTCCTATTTTTCGTTCAGGACAGGAGTAAAGTCAGCCTGCGGAACCATCTCATTGTTTGGCTGCTGCTGTACACAGGCGTTCGTGTAAGTGAGCTGTGCGGAATTCAGCTTCATGATCTGGACTACCTCACTAATTCGCTCAGGGTAACAGGTAAAGGAGGCAAGTATCGTGAGATACCACTTCGGCCTGATCTAGTTGATCTAATCAAAGAGTACATCCGGTCAGAACGGCAGGCAAACAAGCACAGGGACAGTCCCTACCTCTTGCTCAGTCAACGAGCCGAGAAGCTCAACAAGGACGCGGTCAACACGCTCCTGGAAGGCTTGGAGAGGCAGCTCGGCTTCAAACTGTACCCGCACAAATTTCGCCACACCTTCTGCTCCCGCTTGCTCAAGAGAGGCGTGCCGCTCACGACGGTCAGCAAGCTGGCAGGCCACGCTCACATCCAGACGACAGCGCACTACTACATCAACACCAGCAGACAGGACAAAGAGCAGGCTGTAGCCTTGCTGTAGATGGTAAAGGAGGGATTCTATGAATGGCGTACAGGAAAAATACGAAGAGCTTGTTGGCAAGGAGGATACGCTAGTACGGAGTGTAAGGACATGCGAGAAAGCAATGTCTCTCTTAAAGGATGAGATGCTGTACAAACAACGGGGAGAAGCATGCCAGGATACACTCAAGGAAGTGTGCGAATGGATTCAACAACGGGAAGAAAAGCTGCGCAGGGAGATTTTTGCGGTACGCTGGGAAATGACCGTTCTCGCCTGCCAATTTCCCTCGGCAAACAAACAAGCGGAAGAAAGTCCACTGTGACTTACTTCCGCTTTTCTTCTTCCCATGAAAAAACCGTTTTCATCAACGCTAAAACAAGGGTTTGGTCGGCCACAGGACGTTCAGAGAGCATGACGACAATTTGCCCAAGAGGGGTTTGAACATTGAGCGGATCTACGGAATGCAGGAGCTGCTCCAAAGAAGTCCCCAAGCTACGGGCAATTTTTAGCAAGGTTTCGAGGGTAAGGTTCTTCTCCCCCCGCTCAATTTGACCAATGTAGTTGGTGTGCAGTCCAGAGCGCTCACCGAGTTGTTCCTGGCTGAGTCCCTGTTCCAGACGAAGACTGCGGATACGTTCACCTAGCATTTTTGCAAGTTGTTTTGTGCTCTCTTCCATTTGGTACCACCTCTAGACAAGCGTACTAGAGGGTAAAAACCATTTACACACACTATAAATAGTAATTGACTACCAATTAACATCTATAAGATAATATAGGAAGATTCTACTAGATTCGATGAAATCATCTATGTTCCGACAACTAATGAAAAAACGTTTAGATAGGCCAAAAGTCATCAAGGGAGGATGTACAAGGAATGGGAGTAGGTAAAAAGATCCTCAACGGCATGAACAAATTCTACAGCTTCATGACGAGTCTGGGGATCATCGTCCTAGCGGTGTGGTTCATCGCTTCATGGATGGGAGTAGATGTACAGGGGAAAATTGAAGAAGCTGTTGAACCAGGCAAAAAGTATGTGGAGGCCATTAAAGCTAGTTCGCTCCAGCAATACTCCACCGAACCACTGGGTGAGGTGCTAGAGTACTTGCACTCGGAGCCAAAGTGGACGTTCAGCGAATCGAACGGGAAGAAATTCGTAGAGTTTTCTGGTTTGTACTACTCGGAACTGGAAAACTACGAGTTGCAACTCAAGTTCGAGCTTTTGGATAATGGCACCTTTGAGGTTTCCTACGTGGCAGTAGACGGATTCCTTCTTGGAGAAATGGAGGCTGTCATGTTTTTGAGGAAAACCTTCAATGATTACGAGACCATTCGTCAAGCGACTAACCAAATTAATAATAGTTAATCATCGCGAGTAACAAATGAACGCAAATACAAAGAGAAGGGGAAAACGAAAATGATTGTAAAATGGGCGATAGGTGGAGCTGTTATTGGTGCTATCTGCTGGATGTTCAGCGACATTGATTTCATGGTGGCAGTGACTGTCGGTGGAATTGCCGGAGTCGCCATTCGAAAATGGCTGTTCCGTACTTTCTGGCAATAATCAATCAACTGATTTTCCAACGAATAACGGGGATTTCCTTCTGCTACGGCAGACGGGGAGTCCCTTTTTCATTTCTGGAGGGATAAATGATGCGGACAATCAAAACCATTCAGGATGTACGACTGCTGCGACAGGCGCGGGTGTTTTCATATGCGTTTACTTCCTACTTGAAGGAAGAGTTTCACGGACTAAAAGAAGCTTTTGACTTCGACGGTTTGGACGAAGATTTCACGTTGGACATGTACGGCTTCATGGTTGTCTTGGAGAAAGGCGACAATCTACGGGATTTGTCCGTGGTGGGACTGGAGCGCAATCGTGAAGGTTTACTAGGAAGCCTGCCGGAGTTTGTAGAGAAGGTAGAACGGAACGGCGAGTGCTGGTACAAGGTAGTGGTCATTTACACCAATGAGTACGCGATGGCCTTATACCTTCCTCTTGAAGCTGTAACGGACGATGAAATGAAAACCTGGCTGGAAGAACAGGCTGAAAGAGATGCTATTTTTCAAGGGACGGGGGAAGGAAGATGAACAAAGAAGAGTTGATTCGGGAGTTCAAGCGGGAGTTAAAAGGAGGATACCCGCTGTACCTTGAAGATAGACGCATCTTGTATGTCATGAACGGACTGCTGTTCATTCGGAAAATCGAGTGTGAAGGCGGAGAAATTCAAGTCAACATCGACAGAGTGCGGGTGATACTGGACGAACTGGCGAATAAACGCATTCGCGAAATGAAAGAAGCGATTGAAATACAGCGATTTCTTGAGGAGTAGTTGAAAAGACAATGAACTAGGAGCTCGCTGTTTTGGGGAGTCCCTTTTTCTCAGAAATGGGAGGAGAACATATGAACGATACGGTGGTAACTGAAACAGGACATACACCAGCTAAGCGAGTCAGCATTGTCTCGGTAAAAATGGTACGGGAGTCTAGTCTCCTGTACCCGCAAAGACGAATCAGAATGGCTAGCGATGCTGCAGGACTATTTCGGCAGTTTCTGGATGCAACGGATCGGGAACAGTTCTTGTTGCTCTGCCTGAATACCAAAAATGAGCCAACAGCTATTCACACGGTTTCAGTTGGTTCACTGGATGCTTCCATCGTACATCCCCGTGAGACATTTAAGATCGCGATTCTCTCCAATTCGGCATCCATCATTGTAGCGCATTCCCATCCGAGCGGCGACCCTACTCCCAGCAGAGAAGACATTGAAGTAACAAAAAGACTTCAAGAAGCTGGTGAACTGCTGGGCATCACTGTTTTGGATCACATTGTGGTGGGAGTAGAGGGTGCCTACGTAAGCCTAAAGGAAAAGGGGTACATGTAAAGATGGAAGCGCGGAAAATGTTTTCAACGGACAGATACGTGACACGTGGGGTCAATGAAGTCGTGCCGATTGAATTACAGCGGATGCTGTGGAGCATCCTTGAGAAACGGCAGGTACGGGGAGATCAGTTGGATCACCTCCAAATCTTTGAACTTTCGGCTGAATGGGTAGACGGGGAGCCGTTGCAGAAGGTACTGAACCGACAGGAACAGCCTTTCCATGAGGAAGTGATTTACGTGGATCATACCGAGAATCTAGCGATCGGAGTTACGGTTTGGATCATCGATTCGGGGGAGTACAGTACAGCTCTACTAGCGGAGGAATACTGAGGCGGTAAACGCGAAACACCACATTTGGAAAGGAGGAATCAGGCATGCATCCAGTTCTTCAAGCTGTGATCTGGGACATAGCGGAACGAGTCCTTGATGGAATGAGTAGGGACGAAGCCATTGCTCAGGTAGCGAACGAGCACGGGCTTCTTGCGGAAGATCTACACACATTGTTGCAGTAAACGGATGAGTCCCGGCTGGTACATTTGGCGGGATACATGGGCAGACGGTGTTTGCCCTCTTTTTTTTTGATTTCACGTAGATAGAAACATTTCATAAAGTCGACGTCGACGTCGGTGTCGACTACATACCAACGTCATGGAGGAATTGAGATGTTTGAACGACGCAAACGGAATTGGAACTTCACAAAGACACAAAACAGTAATCAACAAGAAGGAGCTACGCATGGGATCAACTGGGGGAATGAACACCACGTAAACAATGACTGGGTTCCAGACAAAAGCGAAGGCGAGGAAATGGAAGATGGCTGGGAAGAAGAGGATGCGGATCTTTTTGTACCAGCAGAAGAGAGTCGCAGCAGACGAAATCCAAAGGGCCAGTCTAGGCAGGGCTTTTCAGAACGTGGAACGTCAAAAATCACTGGAATTGCTCATGCCTCCCCTTCCTACCCTGGGTTGCAAAAACGGCCCGATTTTCATGAGCAGCATAAAAAGCTAACGGTCTACGTGGATCGAGAGTTGATCGAGACGATGGAAAAGCTGAAAAAGGAACGGTACATCCCCAGCTACAGTTGGTTGGTGAACAAATCAATACGGCAATATCTCTCCGCCAAAAAATAAAATCTCTCCTCTATCCTCCACAGTGGGATAGAGGAGAATAAGCAGGATCAAATTTCTTCGGAATCGTCCTCGCCGTCCTCGCTAGTCATTGACCTTTCAGGAACACTTAGTTCTCGTATAGCCTGATTTAAAAGCTTTTTTGCCTCTTTTGGAAAGGAAAGCAAGACCGAACCAGTTGGCCCCACAAAGATCCCCACTTCCAACCCTTTCTTCATCAAGAATTTCTCAAGGGTGATGGCGAATATATGTGAATACTCAGGATCTACCTTGAAAATCCTCGTGCTATACGTTGGTCTCATCAAGGCCGCATGGCTGTCATCAATGATTTTTGTAAGCTTTTCTTTCAGAGCGTCCTTTTTCTTTGATAGTTCGTACCGCTTGGTGTCAGGATTTTTTTGAATACTAAGCTCTTCTAAATCTCGCGAAAGTGTTGGCTGGGTAACATGGATTCCTCTCTCACGGAGAATCTCACCGAGATACCGATGAGAAGTAATTTTCCTTGAGTCAACAAGGCTTTCAATCGCTTCATGCCTTTTATTCCTGTCAGATAGTGAAGAACGTACGCGGGCCATACTACCCCTCCTAAAAACAATTAAAAACTTTGAAAAAAACCGTTGACACCCTTTTCGATGGAATGAATGAAAGTCCGAAGTGTCGGGAGGGATTACTCCCTAGTTCGATAGAGTATTCATATACAGTATGGATCATAGCATATTTCTGTTGTTGATTCCTGTTATATGAACTATAACATGCGAAAGTGTCTGTATAAAATTCAAAATGCTAAGATGATCTTAGGTTAAACGCCAATAACCGCATCAGAAAAATGGAGGTAATGTTCATGATGAATCAAGTAAACAACCGCATTCAAGCAAAAGCATTCGGGGTTCAACATCCAGTGGTAGTACCAAAGGTGGGGCAGGAAGCAATGAGGGATCAGGATTTGGCTATGGGATCTTTAATGAATTTCGTTGACCAGTACCTCGTGGAAGAGAAGATGAAGGCCGACTACCCCGTTGAAATGTTCGATGATTTTCATGATGAGGATTTAAACGAGGCATTTAACGAGGCAGTCCAGTACTTCCACAGAAATTACCGCCCATTCATTGAGGTCCATTTCATGGATTACAAGGGACAGCCTGTTGACCAGCTGACTTCCGAACAACGCTTAGCAATGATTGATGAACTCGAACAGGCACTAAAGGGGCTTCCATTGGTACCGCTTACCCTTATGTATGATCCCGAATCCCTGACAGCCGTTTGGGAGATACCGGAAGCAAGAAGGTTCCTCCCGGAGCAAGAGTTTTACAAAATGCGTGAAAACTTTCTCAAGATGCTCAATAGCATAGACTTTAGCACGCCAGTCCCGACAGAGGACTATTTTGATAGCGACCTGACGTTCACTAGTATCCCGATGATCAAGCTATACCTCGATTACCAGAAGAAGATAAAACCATTACAAGAGTTCGATCGGATTTGTGGATTCGAAGTTTGCGTTTCGGATCAGTGATGCTTCTGGTGGATCCTAGCGCGAATGATATCCCAAAAAATGGAACGAATCAGATTTCAAGCAGAAATTATATATGTGACCGTTCGGAATGGTATCGTTCCTGATGCCGTAGGGGTGACATGTATACCAGTAAACCAGGGGAGGGTACTCCCCTCCTCCCCCTGGAAAGGAGTCAAACATGACAAGCCAACCGAAAAAGTCATCCCACCGCATCCACATTACGGAAGAAGCACTCCAAAATAGCCAGACCTTTTCCTTTGGGGATTTCACCGTAACTAACAAGGCGCTGTTCCTGAAAAAAACAGACCAGAAAACGGGTGAAGAGACCATTACGAAAGTCTGCGAGCCGTTGTTTATCAAACAGACGGTACAGAACCTGGACACCAAGGATGTGCATCTTGATCTTTGCTACAAGTTCAAGGGAACATACCATGAGCTTCGGATTGGGATGGGTCAGCTCGTTCCCAATGAACTCCTCAAACTCATGGGCAAGGGCGTCGACATTCCACATGAGTTTGTCAAAGTGATCGCCACCTATTTACGTGAGCAGCAAAAACGTGCCCCACACAAAGCTGTTTTCCATCAAGTCGGCTGGCATCGTGACGACCAAAAGCAGCTCGTTTTTCGCCATCACCGCATCATTTCCGCCAACGACACAGTCAAGGCCATCAATGACAATGAAAATGGCAACTACAATCTAAAGCCCAAGGGCGACCTCGCCACATGGTTGAAGATGGTTCGGGAACATGTGATCGGATACGCACCACTGGAATTTTTGTTGTCTGCTGGGTTTGCTTCACCCATCGTTGGCTACCTTTCGTACCTGTACGATGAGGTGGATAGTCTGATCATTCACTTAGGTGGGAAAAGTACAAAAGGTAAAACAACGGGAACTTTTCTTGAAGTTTCGATCTTTGGCAAGCCTGCCTTCAAAATGAAGGGGCTTGTGAAATCGTGGAACGCAACGAGCAATTCGATGATCAATATGCTGGGAGGTAACTTTGGAATCCCCGTCGTCCTCGACGAGTTGTCCATGAGTAATGAAGCATCCTTGACCAGTATGTTGTATGTGTTGGCATCGGGCCAGGAAAAGGGTCGCCTCACAGATACCATCCAACAACGCAAACAAGGGCAGTGGGCGTTGGTCGTCCTTTCCACAGGGGAGCTATCCATTTTTGAACGAACCAATCACAATGTCGGCTTGACTGTCAGAGCCTTCGATTTCAAAGGCATTGAGTGGACCAAGTCAGCCCCCCATGCAGATGCGATTCGGGAGGTTGTCCAGCACAACTACGGTCATGCTGGTGAAGCATTTGTGCGATACCTGTTCGACCAAGGGCTTGGCATCATAGACGAGACATGGCAGGAGTGGCAGGAACGCTGTGCAGAAGTTTTGCCGGATACACCATTTCGTACACGGATCGCAAAGAAGTACGCCATTCTCCTGACAGCGGCAGATTTGGCCAACCGAGCGTTGGATCTCAATCTCCGTCTCGACGCCATTCTTGATTTCCTTGTCCAACAGGAGGAAGCCATCAGTGGGGAACGTGACCTTGGCTTGAAAGCATGGAAACTGATGGTTCAGCTGATTATCCAGCATCAGAGCAATTTTCGCATCGAAGGGGTCTACTCCAATCCAATCAATTGTTGGGGCAAAATGTTCCCGCAGGGGGCCAACACGGAGGTGGCTTTCCTCAAGCATGTCCTGGAGCAGCAGTTGAAGCAACTAGGATTTGAGGATACAAAGGGCTTGATTCGAGAATGGAAAGAGAGGAAATGGCTCGTCACCGAAAGTGATCGATCTACGATGCGTACACGGATTTTTGATGAGTCGGAACAACAGGAGCGAAAAAAAGCGCTTGGTGAAACACCTCCCAAAAAGCAGGAAGATACGACGTACAACCTAAAAATCCCGAACGAACAGCTAGAGGGTCTTGTCAGAAGGGGCAGGCTGCCAGATGAACCTGCGCTTGATGAAGAGGACGTGTAAACGGGGAGGGGAGCTTAGTCCTCCTTTCTCAACCACTTTCAACCCAAAACAAGGAGGATACGGACATGAAAACGATGATTCCCATAGATAGCATGTTGTTCACACAGGCCATTCCGCTCTTTTTGGATTGGCTCAAGGCAAGGGGAATGCGAGAAGAAACCTTGCGGGGGTACAAGATGGATGTGAGCCAATTCCAGAGATGGTTGTCGGATCGCTCGAATGGCCCTGTCTTTGTTGACGAGGTAACTTTCCCCCAAGTGGAAGCGTTTGTCGAGTACATGACTAACGAACGTGACAGCAAGCCGAGGACGGTCAATCGGAAGATCAACGCCCTGTCCACTTTCTTCACCTGCTTGAAGAAAAAGAAGCTGGTACAGGAAAACCCAGTGGATGAAGTAGAACGCGTCAAGGTGCCAGAGCATGAACGTACCTACCTCAACAAAGACGAGATCGAAGCCATCATTCAGGCCATCAAGCACCCAGTCATTCACCACTTTGCCATGATGATGGCCCACACAGGCATTCGGGTCAATGAGTGCATCAACCTCACGCTACGCGACGTGAACCTGGAGGAAGGGTTTGTCCAAGTGATTGATGGTAAGGGCGGAAAAAACCGTCGTGTGCCGATGAATCAGAAACTGGTTCAGCACATGAAGGAGTACCTAACCAAGTACCGCCCTGCTACCGATTCCCTCTTCTTCTTTGCCCTCAAGAAAACAGGAACAGTGAGTGAGCAGTACGTCAATCGGTTGTTGAAGGAAGCTTACCAAGAAGCGGGCATCCCCAAACACGTCACTAGTCACATCTTGCGCCACTCGTTCGCCAGCTACTTGGTCACAAAGGATACCCATGTGGCGGTCATTCAACGCCTGTTAGGACATGAAAACATACGGACTACCTCCAGGTACCTGCATGTACAGCAGACCGATCTGGCAGAAGCCGTGAACCGCATTGATTTCTAAGGAGGAATAACCATGACCATGTTTGATCCCAGCGTCTACAACGATTCAAAAATCAAAACCACGCTTGCTTTGCTGGCAGAAGGCAAAAGTAAGCAAGAGATCACCGAGCATTTTGGACACAAAGGGTGGTTTTCAATCGACCAGTATTTCCGCAGAAGGGGAATGCGTTGGAATGGTAACACGTTTGTTCCCGAAGAAGGTGAAACCCCGTCGGCAGCGGAAGAGTCTCGGTTTTTGAACAGCAAAGCTGGACAAATCATTCGTCAACTGAGCCAAAGCAATGCCAACATCCGTCAGGTAGCCATCAAGCAAGGGTTTGCCACCGTCGACGAGATGGGCGACTACATGAGGGGGCAAGGGTACGTTTGGAGTAGTGAGCAAGAAAACTACGAGTACAGTGAAAGCCTCTCCACTAAGCAAAAAAACGAGCAAACAGCGGCAGCACAGCTACCTTCCAAGTCAGCAGACGGCTTGGAAGACTACCAGCCGTTGTTGGCCTACCTCTTGTCCAAGCAGAACAAACTGTTTGACCTTTTGGAAACGGAGAGCGATGGAACCCTGCCTCGGTACAAGTTTCGAGGAGCCAAGGCCAACAAAACGCTTGGTTTCCCGGCCTCGCTGATGACTCTCCTAAGCGATTTCAGCAAAGAGTTTAATGTCACCCAACGTGTAATCATTGAGGTAGCTTTGGCCGAGTTTTTCAAGAAGTATGGGTACGAAGAACAACTAAGCAGTGTGTTGCAAGCGTAGCGGGGAGCGGGAAAACCTCTCCCGCTTTTTTTTATTGTCAGGTCAAGGGTTCCCCGCATTTCCCGTTTTCCCGAACAGAAAAAGGCTGTCCTAAAGAAAGAAACTAGACGTCTCCCTCAGTATGGAGATAGTCAGTTAACCGTTATGGGTGGAAGATCGTTCGAGCGACAGATTCTTTTCAAGTGACTTTCGTGCTCTTACGACAGTTCCCTCGACCCTTTTCTTTCGGTTCCTTATTTTTTTCCTTCCTTATTATATGTCTTATTTCTTCTCTTCTTTTTCGAGTCTTTTTTGATGGTGAAATTCCATGTTTAAAATTACTTTTTTTATCGGGTTTTACGGGATTGCGGGGTTTTGTTGTCTGGCAAGAAAAGGCGTGGTTTTGATTTGCGGGTTTCTCACGGTTTTTCCGGGAGTTTTTCGTTTTTTCCTCTTTCGGCTTTCACTCAGCTTTTCCTCTGCTCCCCAACAACTCACTAGACTTTCACTCGGCTTTTACGATGCTGTGAGAAGAGACGATTGCCAAACTCCTTGCGTCCCATGGGGTTTCAGACTATCCAGGAAAATGGGGATTTCTAGTGGGTTTTGTGCTATTAACTTGACTCAAGTAAAAGTTACCTTCTCAAAAGAAGTTACAGAAACTACTGCTGAAACAGCTGCTAACTATACTATTTCTGGTTATTCCGGAGCAATCGTTCCAACTCTTCTGGCTGATGGTAAATCTGTCATTCTGACAATTGCTCAACAAACTCAAAGTTCCAAAGCGTTTGTATCTGTTGCAAATGTTCAGGACGCCGATGGTAAAACTATCGAAACGAAGATTCAAGAGGTTACTTTTGCTGACGTGACAGCACCGACTATTTCTTCTGTAGTTGCAAAAGGCAATAAGGCTGTTGTTGTGACTCTTAGCGAACCTGTTGCTAACCTACAAATTACTGATTTTAAACTTAATGGCAGCGATTTGAGCCTCGTTGGTGGCGCAGTTCTTTCAGTAAGCAACGGAGCAACTGATGATCAACCAACTAACCAAGAATACACCTTGACTTTCAACAATGCATTGCCAGCAGGTGCTCACAATCTTCAATTTGCATCTACAACAGCACGTGTTGATGCAGCTGGATTCCCTCTCGCAGCAACTACAAAATCCTTTACTGTTGATGGTGTAACAACTGCTCCAGTAGCAACTGTAACAGCTGCTAAATCTGGTGCACAAGGCACTGTAACAGTAACTTTTGATCGTGCTATGGATGCTACCACATTGGCTGGTAACTTCTTCTTGAATGATACGAATAACGTAACTGCTGCTCCGCAACTTGGAACAGATAAGAAAACAGTAACTTTGACATTTGCTAATGTTCCAGCAGGTGCTAACATTCTTATCATTAACCCAGATGTTGCAGACACCTATGGTAACAAAGTAACAACTGCTACTACACCAGTTCGTATCAACTTCACTGCTACTGCTGACACTGTACCACCTGTTCTTGAAAATGCGGTATCTACAAGTGAAACAGCTCTGACATTGAAATTTAATGAGGCGCTTGATTCACTTACTGCTCAGAACAAGGCTAACTTTGTGATCAAGGATGCATCTGGAGCAACTGTTGCACCAACAGCTTCCAGAGACTTGACACCAATTTTGGGCGGAACTGGCAATAAAGAAGTTGCAATCACCTTTGGTTCCAAATTGCCAGGAGGTACTTATACAGTTACTGTAACTGGAGTTAAGGACGCTGCTGGTAATGCTATGACAGCTTCTTCTAAAGCATTTACTGTAACTGACTTGACCCCGCCAGCTCTTGTTGACAAAGATGGTACTGGTAAAGCTGCAGTTTACAATGCTGCTAACCACACAGTAGAAGTATTCTTCAATGAAGCAGTGCAAGTAACCGGCGCATATTCTGTACTCGATAAAACGAACTGGCAGTATAAAGCTGGAAACGTTCCTGCATACGTAACTTTGTCCGCTGGGGCAGGTAACAAATCTGTTGTGTTCCAATTTACTGCAACTGACGCAATTGCTCCAACTGATGTATTTGCAGTAGCTGTTGTAAAAGACGTAGCAGGTAATATCTCTCGTAACTTGACAACAACTGTTGCTGCTGCATCTGCTGTAGATGCTCCAGTAATTCTTGACGGCACTGTTAAGGCACTGGCTGGTACATCTACAACTGACATCTTGACTTTTGAAGTGGATCAACCATTGGTAACTATCGAGAAAAATGATTTTGCCGTATCAGTAGCTGGTGGAGCTCCTGTTACACCAACAAGTGCTACTTTGAATGGTAAAACAGTAACATTGACGTTTGCTCAAGGCACTCTTGCTGATGGTCGTAATATTAAGCTCAGTGTTGTAGGTCCAGTAGACTCCAAAAATGCAAATGGTGCTCCTCTTGGAACTGAAGGTGGCGGCGCTCTTGATGCAGATGATCTGATTGCTCCAACTGTTGCATCTGCGGCTGTAACTTCAGCAAATGAACTTACAATCACTTTCAATGAAGATCTAAATGGTGGTCTGGGTGCACTGTTTAAATCCGACTTCCTCATCGATAACAATGGAGCGACTGTTTCTGCAGCTTCTTCCAGTGTTAACAATAATAAACTTGTATTGAAATTAGCTTCTGGTAAAACTTTCGGTGCTACTGTAAAAGTTTATCCAATAGCAACACCAGCAAATGTTCAAGACTTGGCTGGCAATAAATACGTTCCAACTTCTGCACATGTAAACTCTGGTATTGACACTGTTGCTTTGGATACAACAGCACCAGTTATTACTCCTGTTAACGATGATAATGTAGTTGTTACAGCTGCAGCAACATGGGAAGCTCCAGCTGCAGTAGCAAATGATAATGTTGATGGAAATATCAGTGCGAATGTTGTGGTAGCATACTCAAGCCCAGATGCTGGAAGCAACGTAACTAACTTAACTTCTGCTCGAGCTCACTTGGCGGCGAATCCTGGAAACAAAGTCACAGTAACTTACAATGTTTCTGATGCTGCAGGAAATGATGCTACAGAAGTAACCGCAACATTTACATCTGTAGCTGCTCCTGACACAACTGCACCAGTTATTACTCCTGTAGCAGATGATACTGTTACCGTTGCAGCTGCAGCAACATGGGAAGCTCCAGCTGCAGTAGCAAATGATAATGTTGATGGAAATATCAGTGCAAATGTTGTGGTAGCATACTCAAGCCCAGATGCTGGAAGCAACGTAACTAACTTAACTTCTGCTCGAGCTCACTTGGCGGCGAATCCTGGAAACAAAGTCACAGTAACTTACAATGTTTCTGATGCTGCAGGAAATGATGCTACAGAAGTGACTGCAACATTTACTTCTATCTCTTAAAAAAATCACGAAACGTTACTTCATAAACTCTCTGGAGTGAAGGAAGTGGAGAATGCCTCTTGATTTACTTTTATCGAGTATTTCAAGAGGCTCCTCTCCAACTACCCTGTCGAATAGATTGGCGAAATCCCAATCCATGAGAACAGCCTACAAACTCATGTGCCTAATCCTCCTGCACGGAAGCAGTCCTATACCAGCTGCTCTCGTGAAGTCAGGTGAAGTCGTACTTGCTGGAAGCAAGGCGGGGCTCTTTAAAAGCTGGCTATGGTCAGGAGACGAATCCATGGCGACCCAATACGAGATAGCTGTTGTCAGGTAATAAGCGCTAGGGGTTTGGCAACAGTCGATGTACGCGAGATCGTACAGACGAAGCAGGAACAATTCAGGCTGTTAAACCTGTTTTTCTCGGATTGTATAGTGGGGACCTACGGTCAGCAAAAATAGGGATAGACAAGGTGGAACGTTTGAAGTCTTATCAGAAGAGGTGGGATAGCACCAGTGAGGCTGATAAGATGGCAGCGGGTTCGTAGTAGTGTGGATGGCTTGCCGTTTGTACCCGTAGTGGCAACACAGGCGGGGAGGAGAAAACTGGCCGGAGCGAAGGAACCCAGTCAGCGGATAAGAAGGATACGAGAACTTACAATGGGCGTTGTATTTTCTCAAGTCTACAAGTAAAAAGAACAACAAAGTAGGATTGTAGAGCGATTGTATCTGCAATCCTCTTTGTTGTTTCATGGGTTTCGTTCCTTCTTCATTTGTTGATGGAACGCCGTGTGCGATGAAAGTCGCTCGCACGGTGTAGGCTCGAGTCGAAAACCACGTAGTGGGATAAGCCGAGAATAGCATAGAAACAGAAATCACAGGTCTTTCCGTTGAAGAAGGCCCATTAGCCGGTGGAAACATAACAACTATCACGGGTACGAACTTTACTGGTGCCACGTCTGTAACATTTGGTGGTGTGCCCGCTTCATCATTTACCGTCCTTTCTCAAACGCAGATCACGGCAACAGTACCAGCAGGTAGCGTGAAGGGGCCAGTGAATGTTGCTGTAACTACTCCCCATGGAACAGCAACAGCTATAAATGCTTATACGTATATTGATGATACGAATAGCGATTTTGCAAGTGGCGATGGCACAGCAGGCAATCCGTATGTAATTGCAAATGCAGAGCAATTAGACAAGGTAAGAAATTACTTGGACTCTCATTTTGTCTTGAATGACAATTTGGATATGGATGTGGCTCCTTACAATACAGGAAGTGGCTGGGTACCTATTGGAACCACTAGTTCCCCTTTCACTGGCACCTTTGATGGTAATGGCAAGGAAATCAATAGCTTGTTCATTAATAGTGGTACTAGCATCGGCTTCTTCGGCACAATCACCGCTAATGCTAAAATTTCTGATCTTACCCTCCAGAGAGCAACCATTAACGCTTCTGGTTCTAACGTTGGAATATTAGTTGGCTACATGCAAGGCGGAACAATACGTGATTGTTACGTGGAAGGAAGAGTAACCTCTAACAATGGTAGTTTTTATACAGGTGGTCTCGTTGGCAGAATGGGAAGTGAAGCTACGATCACAAACTCCCATGCAAATGTGGATGTTTTTGGATACTCGGGAGTTGGGGGACTTGTCGGAGTAAACGACGGAAGCATTCAACAATCTTATTCGGAGGGTTCCGTTGGCGGTAACTTTACTCAGATCGGTGGATTGGTAGGAGAGAATTTCGGTACGGTCAATCAAGCGTATTCCTTGGCACAGATCACAAGCGGATCGACCAAAACGGGAGGGCTTATTGGGGATAATAAAGGGAATGTCACTGAAACTTATGCTGCAGGTGAAGTGATGGGGAGTGCTCAGGATACAGGTGGTTTAATTGGTGTAAGCAGTGGATCGGTTTTGAAATCGTATTACGATACAGATACAACCACAATGAACGATACTGGCAAAGGTCTCCCACTAACTACTGCGGAGATGAAAAACAAGAATTCATTTGTGAATTGGGACTTTGATTCTGTTTGGCAAATAGATTTTGATGAGTATCCAAGCTTGAGATGATCTACGTAATAACCATACTCGATATAGTACAAATTGCCCCATTCATCCAATTGATGATTGGGGCTTTCGTTAATTTCTACATCTTCTCCAACAACGTATTAACCTCTCTCTCATACCCATATCTCCTGAAGAACTCAATGAGCGCAACAGCGAAAATATCCCTCTGGCTGATGTTCTTTTCCTTACTGTATTCCCGCACTAACTGATCGAGCGTATTCGTCATATGAACGGATTTCGTTACAAAAACACCCGGTACGCCATAACGCGGTACCTTGGAGCTGTCCTCGCGAGGCATGATCAGATCGACCAGTCTGTCCTTATTACGCTCTAGCATCTCCAATAAGGGCAAATAACGATCAACGGGCACGTCTACCCTCCCCCATGCTTTAAGGCCAACAGAAGGGCCCTCTAGCGCCTCTGAAGGAGAGGTGTATGACTCGTCCGTTTCCTGCATATATGCCGGGGATGGATCTTCCTCAATCAAGCCAGTTACTTTCTTGTAATTTCCGAGCGAAGAAGACCATCTGTATCCTTTTGCCTTCATGTAGTTGGCAAGCTCCCGGTGATTTGAAAACCCTACTCGTTTGGCAATGGTCTTGGCATCCGCACCTTCTTTTTGAAACAACGCGATGATGGTGCTGAGCTTAGCCGAACTGTGCAAGGAGTAGTCTATGTCCATTTTGGAAGGGAGACTCCCCGCGGGGACGTATTTTTGATTCACCGAGTCCCACTTGAAGTTTTTCCGCCGCATGTAAATGTCCAGCGTCTTGTAATTCTTGTATCCAAGCTCTTTGGCGATCGTATCTCTGTTTTTCCCTTCTAATAGGCCACGGATGATTTCATTTACGCGTTCATCATATATTGGTTTTTTCTCTACTGTTTCTTCCATACCGAAAATCCTCCCTGACTCGACCGCTCTTCCCTACAAGGAATCAACGGCATTGCTCAATTGGTCCATGTCTGTGTGCGTATAAATGCCAGTAACATTCAGAGATGAGTGTCCGAGCAGCTTTTGTATCTGCACTAGACTTACCTGGTTTTTCACCAGCTGGCTGGCAAAACTGTGGCGCAATACGTGTGCCGTTACCTTCTTTCTCCAGCCTAACTTTCGTACAGCCTCCGCGATGCCTGCGTTGACATAGACGGGAGAGAGCATACCTGTTTTCTTGGTGCAGAAAAACAAGAGGGAGCCTGTTTCAGGACGGTGATGCTCTCTATACTCAAGCAGCAACGGATACAAGCGCTTGGAGATAGGGATGAGTCTGTCCTTATTGCCCTTCCCGCTGACAACATGAATGACCCGGCGATTGAAGTCCACATCATCGATGGTGAGGTTCACGCACTCTGAAATCCGTAAGCCTGTCATATACAGCACCTGTACAACTAGACGAATAAGCGAATGATCGATCGCGCTTATTAAAAGTTTTACTTCTTCTTCTGACAAATAGTTTCTTTCCTTTTGCTGCAGCTTGATCCGCTCGACGGACAGCGCGACGTTGCGAAGTACCAGCTCTTTTTTATAACAATACGAGAAAAAGGATCGCAGGGTATGTAGATTCCGTTGGCGGCTGGCAGGCGCGTACCCTTTGGTTTCTTTCAAATAAAACAGATACTCCTCAATATCCTCAGAAGTAATCTCATCCACGTAAGCCTCGCCATTGTACTTGTTTTCCAGGTAGCGATTGAAGTAGAGAAGATCCTTGCTGTATCCAGTGATCGTTTCGTCGCTCCTGTCAATGGAGGACAGATATAATAGAAAGGAATGAATAGCATTAAGCATAGCGAAGTCACCTTTGAAATCAAGAAGTTACGGCATATCCAAAACTCATGATACGCAGTTGATATTGTTATTATCTCCCCAGAAACCCAACATATAACTGCACGAAAGATTCAAACTACTCGAAACAAGACAGAAATCCCCCTAGACAAGGATCACGAGATGTAGGTCTAGGGGGATTCAATCATGGAGCCAATTCTATCAGTATGTAAAACCCCCTCCATCAGGAAGGGCTCCTGTGGTCAAGACCCTATTTAGTAGACAGTTAAAAAAACACCTAAGCTGCAAGCTGGCGTCGGTACTGAACCGGCGTCAGTTTGTTTAATTTCCTTTGTGGTCGATCGTTATTGTAAAAATGGATGAATT
>NZ_BEXF01000017.1 GCF_002897295.1 Brevibacillus reuszeri | reverse complement strand
TAACTCAAAACTAAATGATTGGAATTTTTGCCCCTTTTTAGCCATGAAAAAAAGCACCCCCTAAAATAATCATCGGTTTTAACACCAGGGTGTTTTTCCAATGTCTACTTTAAGGGGTGCACTTCACCGATACCTCTGATGTACTGATCCTGATAGGCTAGCCAGACAATCAGTTCCTTGTGTCTTTCAGATATAGCCAGCCTGGAGCCAGCTAAAACGAGAACAGAAATGACAACAGAGGTAGTCCCGTTTGACATACTGATGCCGTCCTTCTCCATCCCTTCGTATAAATCAATACAATTTCCCATGCGTATCCCCCGTCTATTTATCCACCTTCATCACCATCACGTTAAACGCAGTCCCATTGTTCACAAAAGAGGACGTTTCAGTAAATCCCATTCTCGCATACACCTTCATAGCTCGGGCATTAAAGGCTGCCACACTTAATCGCAAATACTCTGGTTTAAATTGCTGCCTAGCGAATGCAATTCCTGCTTGTAAAAATGATTGTCCTCTTCCTTTTCCAGTCCATTCAGGCTTCAGCCCAAGTCCGATATCGAGCACGTTTTCCCCGGTATACAGATTTTGCTTTCTCCCTTCCGGAACTTGAGCGTTTTGTCCAAAACAAAAAAAGCCTATCAGCTGATCATCATCGTCGCAAGCAGCATAGTAGGTACCGTCCAGCAGTTCCTGTATGGTTTCAGTGCTATCATCAAAATTATAAAACGAATACTCCTGTGGATATTTCCACTTTATGATTTCTTGTGCTTCAGCCATGGTCATCAAATGAAAGTTCACTTCATACCCCTCCATAAACCTTTTACGCTCACTTCGGTTTCGAATAACGATTTCCTGCTTCATGTCTCGTCAAAAAGGTAACCTCGCTAGAATTCGAATACTTCATCCCAATAAAAAAAGAGTGTCCGTCTTCAGCATTTACCTGCAAATACTGTCCTTCAGACACTCCCATTTTTCAATTCGTTTGGAGAAATAGTCCCCTTATCCCTAATATCCAGCTTCCATAAAGGCTTTTATACGCGCCCCAATTTCATCACGAACTCGTTGAAATTCAGACCACTCTTTACCCGCGGGATCGTCAAATCCCCAGTGAACGCGTTTTACGTGCGGAGGCGTGGTCGGGCAAACAGCATCTGCATGGCTGCATAGGGTCACGACCAGATCAGCCTCGTTTAATATTGCTGGGTCAATCACATCTGATGTTTGCGAAGTGATGTCTAACCCCACCTCCTGCATAGCACGAACCGCATTCGGGTTGACGCCATGAGCTTCAATTCCTGCTGAAAATACATTCCACCGGTCACCTACGTATTTCTTTCCCCACGCTTCAGCCATTTGGCTGCGGCACGAATTTCCTGTGCATAAGAAGTAGATGGTTTTTTTGTTTTCCATGACAGACTCACCTTTTCGAGTTAATTGGGAGAAGTGTTCGCAAAATGCTTACATTTGAACCATAATGCTACCTGTACCAAAGCAATCATCACGGGAACTTCAACGAGAGGGCCAATCACAGCCGCAAAAGCGGCACCCGAGTGAATCCCAAACACACCAACGGCTACAGCGATCGCAAGCTCAAAGTTATTACTTCCTGCTGTAAAAGCAAGAGTCGTCGTAACCGGATATGCTGCACCTATTTTCTTCCCCATAAAGAAAGAAATAAAGAACATCACTACAAAGTAAATAAGAAGTGGAATGGCGATGCGGACAACATCTAACGGCACACGAGCGATGCTCTCTCCTTTTATGGAGAACATCAGAATGATGGTAAAGAGTAGAGCAATCAATGTAACGGGGCTTATTTTGGGAATAAACATCTTCTCATACCACAGTCTGCCCTTTGCTTTTGCGAGAAAGAAGCGAGTCAGCATCCCTGTTAGAAAAGGAATCCCCAAATAGATAAAAACAGATTTGGCCACTTCTGCCATCCTAATGCTTACGACTGCACCCTGGATGCCGAGCCATTCTGGAATAATGGTGACAAACACATAGGCATAAACAGAAAAGAAAAGCATCTGAAATACAGAATTAAAAGCTACAAGCCCTGCCGCATATTCTGTGTCCCCTTTTGCCAGGTCATTCCAGACAATCACCATAGCAATGCATCGTGCCAAACCAATCAGTATCAGCCCAACCATGTATTCCGGTTTATCTGGCAAGAAAATGATCGCCAATACAAACATCAACACAGGGCCAATCACCCAGTTCTGAATCAGGGACAGCAGCAAAACCTTCCCGTCCCCAAAAACACGTCCCATCTCCTCGTAGCGCACCTTCGCTAAAGGAGGGTACATCATCAGAATTAAGCCAACAGCAAGAGGGATAGAGGTGGTGCCTATTTGCATGCTGTTCAAACTACCTGCCAAACCCGGGGCAAACGTGCCAACAGCAATTCCAATCGCCATCGCAAGGAAAATCCAAAGGGTCAAGAAACGATCTAAAAATGATAATTGTTTCATGAACACTCTCCTGTTTGGTTTTAGCAGCAAGACGCGTTGTTTGTGTCTGTATTTGCCTCTACACAGCAGGATGTAAACTCGATTTTACGGATGTCACTGTCAGCCTTTGTGTAAAAAAACTCCCATTCATTTCCATCTGGATCTGTGACCCAAAATTTATCCTGAACAGCATAGCAGCATGTTTTATCCAGCTCATCACGTGCAAAGAAGCCTTCGTTTTCCAGCCTCTGCTTATGGGCTATAATTTCATCTGCACTCGCAACCTGGAAGCCAAAGTGATTCACTTGATTTCCATGAACAACATCCCGGACATTTAATGTAAAGTTAAGTCCCGGATTTTCTAGCAGAAACTTTGCATAATCGGGCTTTACCTTTACAGGCTCTGCTCCGAATACTTTCCCATAGAATTCAATAGATTTCTCCAGATTGGTTACGTTAATCCCTACATGAGCATACTTCATTACTTACTCCTCCTTTATTTTCTGTTCATCAAAAAAAATTGATGTAAGGTTTAAAAAAAAATTAGCAGCAGCTCCCTTTCCCTGTTTTTCTGAAGACACAGCAAAGCTCTTCTGATAAAAGCTGGTTCACTTCATCATCGTTTAAATCGTAATAGCTCCATGTACCTTTGGTTTCTTTCAGTATCAGGTTTGCGTCCAGTAAAATCTTGAGATGGTAGGAGAGCTTGGATTGTGGCATATCAAAAATTTCTGTGAGGTCACATACGCATGTTTTTCCTCTCTGGCATAGCTCATACATAATTTCTAGTCGCTTTTGATCGGCGAGAGCTTTGAATTTCTTCTCATATTGCTCCAACTGTTGCTTGATATTGTTCATTACATACAACCTCATTCATCAATTTTTTTTGATGTTCTTATTATATGCACAGGTATCAAGTTGATGCAATCGTGAAATATAGTTTTAAGAAAATGCTGTTTATGTTAAATTGATTGGATAGTACCCATCTTCAGAGGTGATTTACATGGTAGCAGTTTTTGTCAGAACGGAAACAAATGAATTTATCGAGGTTCAGCAGCAAATCGAAAAGTGCTTACCCTTCGTGGGAAAATCAGAGCAAAAGATGTATATGGAATTCAGCACTACTGGCACTGATGCTGAACGCCTAGGCTTATCTCAACTTGTTGAGGACATTCAATCTGGTATGATTACAAAAGTTATTTGTGCTAGTTCAGATCGTATCTCGAATAATATGGCAGAGCTGAACCAATTCTTTCAACTCGTCCGCGAAAAATCAGTCGAACTCATTTTTGCCGGGTGATCTCCGTCTACCTGCTTGCTTCGCTTCCTCAGTTCTTCCTTCGCTCGCGAATCGCTTTATTCGAGAATCTCCAATCTTTAAACTCCACCTAAAGTGATAGAAAAAAAACCCCCAGGTTTTATCCCGAGGGCCGTTGATGGGCTGTAAGTTTAAGGAGTTGCTTCAGAGATATGTTTCCCATGGATGTCTATTATATTGCTAGTAAAGAAGACATGAATATCTGTAAATTCGCCAGTCACATCCGTATAGACCGTTAAAATCGGACTGTTCACATCGGAACGGTCCCAGTCCATAGAAAGAGCATGTTGGTCTCCATTCCATGCAGCCGGCCACTGGCCATCCATGGCCCTAAAGCTGTTAATTACCAGCGTTACATCTGTGTAGTTGAATGTCTCACTTGATAGAGCCTTATTAAATTTAATCACGATCTTGGAAATTGTGCTCTCAGGTGCAACTGTTGCAATTGCAGGCGTTGTCTCGCTATTCTCGACTTATACCGTCTTAAATGATCGGTTTTCGTTCGAGCCTACACCGTGCAGGCAACTTTCATCGCACACGGCGTTCCATCAACGAATAAGAAGGTTTGTTTACAACGGGCATCTTCATCATAAGCAAACCCCTTCCTCTGGTCTGCTATCCAAAGTTAATGCTGAGTTAACCTTAATTCCCTGACGAACCTCTGGGCACATCCACGAATACCATGAAATCAATCAAACTCCAAGGTGAACAAAATGGAATTTACAGCAAAACAATCTGAAGCTTCAATGGTTTCCATAATCAGAAATGGGTTACCCACAACGTCTTCTCCCAAACGCATCGTCATCGTTGGTGCCGGAATGGCGGGACTGGTAGCAGGATCACTTTTGAAAGAAGCTGGACATCACGTGACGATACTAGAAGCCTCCAATCGAGTCGGCGGGCGTGTTTTTACCATGCGTTCTCCTTTTTATGATGGGCAATACATCGAAGCTGGAGCGATGCGAATTCCTAGCACCCACCAGCTAACTATGGAATACATTTCGAAATTTCGCCTGCCTTTAAATGATTTTATCAACCAGACACCAAATGATCTGATTCAGGTCAATGGAATAAGAACTCGTCGATGGATATACGATCAAAATCCTGATATTCTTGGCTTCCCAGTAGCACCGAATGAACGTGGCAAAACGGCTGATGAATTAGCCCTTCTCGCAATCAAGCCAATTCTCGATTTTATTAACCAGAATCCTGAAAGGCATTGGCCCATCATAAAAGAATCGTTCGACAAGTATTCTATGGAACTTTTCTTGCGTAACAATCCTGTCGGACCTTCCTTGTCCGCTGCAGCTGTTCATATGATAAATGTTTTGTCAGGCTTCGAAGGATTTCCCGAGCTTGCCTTTCTGGAAATTTTGCGCGACTTCATCCTCTTTTCTCCCTCTACTCACTTTTATGAAATCTCTGGTGGATTTGATAAATTGCCCTGTGCATTTTTGCCTCAACTACGCGAGAATATTCACTTTAACCATAAAATGACCACCATCAGCCAGCATGGAGAGCATGTGACTATCTCTGGCTTGCAAACTTTAACTTCAGAGCCCTTCCAAGTGACGGCAGATTTTGCAATTATCACCTTACCTTTTACCCTTTTACAGTTTGTTAAGGTGGAGCCCTATCACTTGTTCTCCTATCAAAAATGGGCGGCTATTCGCCAGCTCCATTACGTTTCCTCCACAAAAATTGGCATCCAATTTTCCCACCGCTTCTGGGAAGATAACGGCCTGTATGGAGGCAACTCTACTACGGACCTGCCCATTCGACTCTCTTATTATCCGAGTCATCATTTTGGAGCATCAGGTGGAGTTGTCCTGGTTAGTTATACGTGGGAAGATGATGCCCTTCCCTGGATCAGCATGTCGAAGGATGAACAGATCACGACGGCTCTCAAAATCATGGCTAGCATCCATGGGGACGTGGTATATCAGTCTTTTGTGACTGGAGTTGTGCATAACTGGGCGCTCGATCCATTTGCAGCTGGCGCCTTCACTATGTTTAAACCCTTGCAGGAAACCGGAATCGGATCATATATAGAGAAGCCTGAGGGCAGAGTTCACTTTGCTGGTGAGCATGCTTCTGATTATCACGGGTGGATTCAAGGAGCGATTCAGTCTGCGGTACGTGCAGCGAGTGAAATAAACAGCATCCCTTAGGTACAACCCTAAGGGATTTTCGTGAGCGAACTGTAATGAACCCTTGACTCCTCAATCAAACCACGGACCAAAGAACTGCCACGCTAGCAGCTTCCTTTTTAAGATGAATGAAGTTCACTAATCGCCAGTTTATAACGCTCCACTCTGTCAAAATCCTCTTTCGTTGGATTGGGGAGACGTGTTAAATCGCAATTATCCTCTAAATCAGCCAATTTTACCAATCTTGCTATCGGGTCCTGTTTTGTTCTTTTGATAAAGTCCATGTAGGTTTCACCCTCTCGCCGGGTTAAAGCAACTACACCCGCAACAACCTCACGAGGCAACCCTGCTTGTAAAAGGTCTTCAGGCGTTACATTGGTATCTTCGAGAACATCGTGCAAAACAGCTGCGATCATCGTCTCCTCTGTATTCATCCGCAGCATGATCCTCAGTGGATGAAGGATGTAAGGATTGCAGCCTTTGTCTACTTGTCCCGCGTGTGCCTGTGTCGCAATTAGAATCGCTTTCTCCAGTCGATTCATTTGTTCACACCTCTCGAACAGATTTCAAAGGATTGATGCCGATCAGGCGTAATATCCTCCCTGAGCTAGGTATTCACCAGTTTCTTTGTAATGCCTCCATATCTTTGTAAAAGCTTTCAGAGCCAAAAATTGATGTTCTCTTTCGTCACTGGCTAGCTTCTTCACGCGAACAATCTGATACAGCCTTTTTCATCAAAAGCTTTTAAACATGCTGTCAATTCGTTGTCTGTCATAGTCTAAAATCCAGCTATTATACTTTCTGTACAGGCCACTAATAGAGAAAGCATGGTTCGAAACCACATCAAGTCCTCTGTCATCATAAAGATGATAAATGATATGGGATCGCGGATTGATAAAATGCACTCCTTCCCTAGTAAACGGATGATTAAAATGGGGGAAGTCTTGATATCCGATTGCTGTCAAAATGCCTTTGTAATCAATCTCATCTCGTTTGCACCATACGCAGCTTTGATAGCTTATCCCTGCAAGCTCGCCATCCTCTTCATATTCTCTTTCCAGTTCGACCCGGTCCACTTCCGCTAGTAAATCCTTATTTCTGATAAATGTAGGAATTACGT
Organism: Brevibacillus reuszeri; assembly: GCF_002897295.1. Taxonomy (GTDB): domain Bacteria; phylum Bacillota; class Bacilli; order Brevibacillales; family Brevibacillaceae; genus Brevibacillus; species Brevibacillus reuszeri_A. Next base: position 123,827 of record NZ_BEXF01000017.1, on the reverse strand, counting down.
TGATACCCTTATTTAGGAATGGATAGTCCAAAAGATGATATTCGTATGAATTTACTACCACACACATCTCGTCAGCCGCATCAAATATCTCTTCGAATAGAAAAATGGATCGCATCTTTACTGTTTGAAAGTAAGCAGGATGTTCAATCCCCCGGTAAGGCACACCAATTTCGAAGCGCAACCCAATCGGAGAGTGATAAAAAAGGGCTGGCGCCAGCTCTAGTTCTGGAAAGTTTGCCTCCATATAATTGTTCAGTCTGTTTATTCCATTCATTCGCTTGTTCCTCTTTCAGGTCAAATATTTCATACACAGGATAATAAGTACAGTTTTCGATTTTCATTTCATATATCCCTTTTTGCGTAGCCTCTAAACTAAAATGGTTCTGTTGTTCCATTTACTTCCCTGCCAGCAGCGAATTGTATCATCTTTATGATTCCTTTTTACAGTTTCAATGGTTCTAAATTCTATTCAATCTCTTTTTCAAACGATTCCGATAGCTTATAATTGTTAGAAAGGGGGGATTGCTATGGCATTAAACGAAATCAACCTACCTAGTTCCCCGAATACTCTTACTACGAAGGAACTACCTGTTTTCGAAGTACAAGCGGGCCTTAACCTCGCCAGCGGGTTTCACAAGCAATTGATCGAAATGATTGCGGAGTTCGAAAACGGTCTGGATGAACACCACGAAGTCGGAATTCGTCTCGTTTCGTTTGGACAAAATGTTACTTTGCGTGTAGAGGGTATAGGCTATTATAATCCTAGCCTCATTCGATTCTTTGGATCGGCGGAGGGAGGGGCGTCGATGGAGTTGATTCAGCATGTAAGTCAGATCAGCTTTCTGTTGATGGCAGTGAAAAAAGCTGATCCAGCGAATCCTCCTAAGCGGATTGGGTTTAAAGCAGCGGCAGAGCAAGAGGGAGACGCGGGATAGCGTCTCTTTTTTTGAATCCCCCAGACTACTATGCACAATATGCACGCGTAGATATTGGGGGATCTAATTTGATATAGCCTATTTACTTATACTCTTATTAAGGTTCAATAGTTTATATCCTCTAGGATCAATGTGAATAATCCTCTCCATATAAGTGACAGGACACGAAATGATTAGAAGCTACTTCTTGTTTTACTGGAGCTATTTCCTTGCAAACACCCTTCACATACGGGCATCTTGTTTGAAAAACGCACCCGGATGGAAGGTTCATAGGAGATGGGATTTCTCCTCGCAGGATAACCCGCTCTCGTTTCTTCTGCGGGTTGGGTAGCGGTACGGCTGATAATAAGGCTTGCGTATAGGGATGCAGTGGGTTAGCAAATAAGCTTTCAGTAGGGGCATGCTCTACCATGTGTCCTAAATACATCACACCGATACGGTCAGAAATATGACGAATCACGCTAATATCATGCGCGATGAAAAGATACGTCAATTTATACTCGGCCTGTAGCTGCTGTAACAAATTAATGATTTGTGATTGGATAGAAACGTCGAGCGCGGAAACAGGCTCATCACAGATCACAATCTTGGGATTGACAACCAAGGCTCTTGCCAATCCGATTCGTTGACGTTGACCACCAGAAAACTCATGTGGATACCGATAATAGTGGTCTAGCTGTAACCCCACCTTATTCATGATTTCCATCACTCGTTCCGTACGCTCCTGTTTCGAACCGATCGAGTGAATGGCCAAGGGCTCTTCCAACGTTTGACCAATACGTTTACGAGGATTCAACGATGAAAAAGGGTCCTGAAATACCATTTGCATATCTTTTCGAATGGCACGAAGTTCTTTTCCCGATAGTTGAAAGATATCTTCTTCCTTATAGAGTGCCTTTCCCTCCGTCGGATCTGTTAGCCGTAAGATCGTTCTGCCCATTGTACTTTTTCCGCAACCGGATTCCCCGACAATCCCTAATGTCTCACCCTCGTAAAGCTGAAAAGATACGTCATTTACCGCCTTCACATATCCTTTCACTCCGCCAAATACTCCCAACGGTCCTTTTACAGGAAAGTATTTTCTGAGCCCCTTTATATCAAGAAGAGGCTGTTTGGTTTCATTAGCCATAAGAGACATAACTCTCCTCCTCGTCTAATGCGATTTTATCAAAATGCCAGCATCTTACTTTGTGCTGTTCGGTATGTTCCTTCATATCTGGTGAGTGTTCACGACACAAATCATCCGCATACGGACATCGGGGGGCAAAGCGACACCCTACGGGAATATTGTGCAGGGTAGGCACCATCCCTTCAATGACATGCAGCTTTTGAGAACGATCACCATCCAATTGCGGTATCGACTTCAAAAGTCCTTTCGTATAGGGATGACAAGGATTCGCAAATAGTGTTTGTGTGTCAGCTTCTTCCACGACTTGCCCCAGATACATAACCACAACACGATTACAAATTTCAGCGACTACACCGAGGTCGTGTGTGATAAAGATAACTCCCATCTCATGCTTTTTGTTCAAATTTAGAATCAAGTCTAGGATTTGAGCTTGAATCGTAACATCTAAAGCGGTTGTCGGTTCATCCGCAATTAGCAAGCTCGGTTGGCAAGCCAGAGTCATGGCGATCATGGCCCTTTGCCGCATGCCACCTGATAATTGATGCGGGTATTCATGAACTCTTTTCTCTGGGGCCGGTATTCCCGTCAGCCGTAACAAATCGATAGCCTTTACGTACGCTTCCTTTTTGGATACATTCTGATGCAATAAAATGGCTTCAACGATTTGATAACCGATGGTAAATACAGGATTTAACGAGCTCAAAGGGTCTTGGAAAATGATTGAGATCTCATTGCCCCGAATATGCTCCATCTCCGACGTTGGAATTTTGATCATATCCTTCCCTTTAAAGCGAATTTCTCCCTCATACTGAGCTGTATGCTTTTCATCAAACAACCTGAGAATCGCTTGAGATGTGACACTTTTCCCACATCCAGACTCACCGACAACCCCAACGATTTCTCCTTTTTCGACATGGAATGAAATTCCGTCTACTGCCGTTATCCGACCACGCTCGGTAAAAAAGTGGACCTTCAGATCTTTTACTTCCAAGAGAGGTTGATTCTTCATGAAAATCCCCTTTCATTCACTTTTTATTTCGCTTAAAGGTGTGGTTGGAATGTGGATCTACCATATCTCGAACCCCATCACCCCAAAAGTTCAGACCCATGACTGTTAAAATAATAAGAATTCCAGGAAAGACAGTCATCCACCATGCTTTAAAAATCACCATTTTTCCATCATATAAAATGTTGCCCCAGCTAGGGTCTGGCGTCGGAACACCCGCTCCTAAGAAGCTTAAGGCTGCTTCTGTAATGATCGCATCGGCAAACACAAAGGTTGCCTGGACCACAAGCGGCGACAGTGTATTCGGGGCGATATGCAACCAAATAATGCGTGCGGTACTAGCTCCCTGTGCTTTCATGGCTTCAATATAGGTTTCTTCGCGAACAACTAGCGCTGCAGATCGAACAATTCTTGCGACATAAGGAATAAACACGATCCCGAGCGCAATAATGACGTTTTCCTTCCTCGGACCCAGCGCTGCCACAAGTGCAATTGCAAGCAAAATCCCAGGGATCGCCATTAGCCCGTCACAAACTCGCATCAGGATTTGATCAAGAACACGATAGTAGCTGGCATATAATCCGATCATCATGCCGATGACCGATGCTACGATGGTCACTGAAAATCCTACGCCGATGGATACTTGGGCACCGTAAATAATGCGCGTTAAGAGATCACGCCCAAAGTTGTCTGTCCCCAGTATGTGTTCTGGGCCTGGTGGCTGAAGGCGATTAGCGGGTTCCATCTCATAGGGATCATATGAAACCAAATACGGCCCGATAATCGCAAGCACAGTTATCAAGATGATGACCAGGCTTCCGGTAAGCATCATTTTGTTTGCTAGAAAACGGCGGTAAAATAAGCGCCTCTGCTCCTTTTTCAAAGTGTGTTTGATTTGAGAAAGCTCGACATTGTCAGTGTTAATTTCAAGCGCACCCATCCGATTTCTCCTTTCTATTTCCGTTCAAGTCTCACCCTCGGATCGATAATTCCGTACAACACATCCACTAATAGATTGATTACCACATAGGCAGTCGTAACAAAAAGCACTACCCCCTGAATGACTGCGTAATCCCGACGCTCCACAGAATTAATAATCAGCTGCCCAATTCCGGGAATGTTAAAGATGGATTCAGTCACCACAGCGCCTGTAATCAGTCCCCCAAATGTTTGCCCGATAACTGTTAAAATCGGCAAAAAAGCGATTCGCAGTGCATGCTTATAAATGACCCCTCGCTCTTTAACGCCCTTTGCACGAGCTGTTTTAATATAATTGGTATTTAAAACCTCCAGCATGGATGAGCGAGTCATCCTTGTGATTAATGCAGCCTGTATTGCTCCCAATGAAATAGAGGGAAGAATCAGATATTTTAAGTGTGTCCACAGGCCCAGCTCAAGGGGTTTATAACCGGCAACAGGTAACCATTGCAGCTTTACGCCAACCAACAGTATTAGGAATAGAGCGAGCAGAAAACTAGGAACTGCCATCCCCAACAACGAAAACCCCATAATCGTTTGGTCGGTTGCCGTCCCTCGTCGAATTGCGGCCTTAATCCCAATCGGAATAGCAATGACTAGTGCTACGATCTGAGCAAGTATCGCCAGGGAAATGGTTGGTGACAAATGGCTCAAAATAGACTGCATGACGGATTCTTTCATAAAAAAGGATTCTCCCAAATCCCCTTGAAATACTTTCGCAAGCCACTCCACATATTGCTGATATAACGGCAAATTCAGACCAAGCTGTTCCCGCAATACTTTGATATCCTGGGCCGTGGCCGATTCTCCTAACATAACAGTAGCTGGATCGCCAGGCGTAATGTGGATGATCAAAAAGATGACTAACGATACAACAAACAATACAGGTATAAGGGCGAATAGCCTCTTTAACAAATAAATGTTCAATGTTCACCCTCCTTTTTTTCGAAAAGTTCCAAAAACATTCCACCCACTTCAGTTGTAAATGGGTGGAATAAAATTTTCCCTCTCTATTTCTGATTCGATACGTTCCAAAAAATCAGACCATCTAACCATCGCATGTTTTTTACAGATATCTGGGTTGCCGAAACGCTGTTGCCGTCACCTATTTTGACTACGGGAGCATATTCGTAGAACCACTTTTGCAAATCATCATAGACAACTTTAGCTTGTTCTAGATTTGGTGCTCCTCTAAATGCAACAAGAAGCTTGTCAAGCTCAGGACTATCCGTCCACCCGGGGAAATCCTTTCTCATAAAAGCCAGTGAACTTGGCTCAGGTTTTGGCGTATTGGTAATCACTAAGATGTCAAATTTGTTTTCATCATTACGCAGCTCTGTGAAGGTTGGCCAATCGTACACCTCCAGCTTTGTCTTCACTCCCATTTTTTCCAGCTGTTGTTGAAAGGCAACAGCTCCGTTGTACATATCCTCATAATCCCTACTGGTTACAATTTTAATTTCTTCCCCTTTATAACCCGCTTCCGTCAGCATTTGTTTTGCTTTTTCCGGATTATTTTGGTTATATAACTCTTTTCCTATTTCGCTGGACCATTGCCCGAGCTGATAGTACATCATCATGCTAGAATTTAGTTTGTAGTACTTCTCATTCGTATAGGCACCGATTAAGATGGATTCGGCATCAATTCCCGTACCAATTGCTTGACGTGCCTTCGCGTTGGTAAACAGCCCTTTCTTTTTATTGAAGTAAAGATTCAACATTCCCGTTGGAGCGATATCAATCTTTATATTAGAATCGCTTTCAAGCCTTTCTACATTATCGTAAGAAACGTCAGCTGCAACGTCATATTCATCGGCTATTAAACCCGCGACTTGAGTAGATGCATCAGGCGTAAATTGGAAGTACAAATCATCCACCAGAGCTTCTCGTTTTCCTGCTAATCCATCAGCCACTTCGCTCCGTGTCTGATACTCTGGGTACTTAGCCAGATGAATATGCTGGTCCTGCTTCCACTCCTTGAATTGAAATGGCCCTGTACCCACATAATCCTTTACTCCCTTTGAATCAGCTGTATCAATGATTTCCTTCGGCATAATTGCCGGATAATTCCCGCCAAGGTAAGCAAGGATTGGCATGGCGGTCGCGGTTGGTTGCTTCAAATGTAATATAGCAGTATTTGCATCCTTCACTTCAAAGGAAGCCCCTTCAAAATGATCTTTACCAGCACTGGAAATGGTGATCCACCGATTCATAGAAGCCACAACATCTTCCGCTGTCATTTCTTTTCCATTATGGAAACGAACACCTTTTCGCAGCTGAAACGTGACCGTCTTACCATCCTCACTTTGCTCCCAAGAATCTGCCAGCATCGGCTTGATTTGATATTTCGTGTCTATCGTGACAAGCGTTTCAAAGATATTTCTTCCAATGGTTGCCGATGCCTGCGATGTGGTAACATGCGAATCTAGTGTCTGGGGTTGTGCCTGATAGGCAACTTTCAATTCGCCTCCCACTTTTGTTTCCGTATTTATATTTGTATCGGAAGTTGTTGCCTCATTTTGTGAGGATTGAGCTCCGCAGCCCATTAAGCAAAGAGCCAGGAAAAGAAGGCAAAATTTTTTAGCCATGCTGGAACTTTTCATGAAATGATCTCCCTCCTACTATTCCATCCGTACTTTCTGAAAATGAATAACGTTTGTATTCGTACTGATTAGGTGGTCCGATTGCAACCCAGAGATTTCCTTTTGTTGGTTCAGCTATGACCGATGCAAAGGTTATAATGTCTGCTCCATTATCACCTGGTGATTGTACTGTCTCATCCCCTGGAATTTGACACAAACAGTGCGGATATGTACTGCGATCTCGTAAAATGTCTTGCATGACATCTACATTCAGCTTACCGTGATTTTCCTTCAACAAACGTTGCATGAGATCCAGTCGAATTCGTGAATTCTCCAGTTCAACTCCATGTAATCGCTCCTCTTTAAGCAATTCTGCCGCCGTATAGTGATTGGAGTGGGCTAGTAAGCCATTTTCCGGTCGAATAATGATCTCACGAGTCGGTGTGTTCTCAAGATCAGCCGCCCCTTTTTTGTCCATCATGATCAAGTTTCTAGAAGATGCCCGATGAATACTTCTAACCAGTTGAATTGCATCTTCAACCGTAGAGGTAGTTAGTGCAAGGCGGGAAAACATATAACGAGGGAAGCCTACACGCCAGCCATCACAGGTTAGAAAGTTTGCAAAAACGCCCATGCCAATATTATTGATCCCGATATAAGAAATTTGACCTGCTGTTGTAAGCATCAGGGTAGCAGGGCCATGATCAGGAACGATTTCAACGACCACACCCAGTTCCGAATAAAAAGCAGGAAGGTCGCAGTTTTGTCCGATCAATGGTATACCGTTGGAGGTCGCCTCTTCCAAAACTGCAAATGTCGTACATTCGTTCTGAGACTTGAAATAGTGGTTTATTTCAGCTCGCAATTGAAGCAGATAAGCTTCTTCAACAGTGATACCCGCGCCCTCTGAAATCCCTATAACCTCCTCATCAAATGAGGCAGCATATTTTTGTACATATGGTCGATATTGCAAAACAGCTTCTTCCAATTTACGGGTAGAAAGCGGAAACCGACGATTTAATCGCTCTTGGGAATAATAAAGATGCTTCTTAATTAAGCTGGTACAGGATTCACCAAATTGTTGTCCAATCTGGCGATGTGTACCCCTAAAACGAAAAAACGGAAACGCCTTTGATGACTTACCTTCGTAGTTTTCCTTTAGTTGATCTGACATTCGATTCGCTCCTTAAGCATTGTTTCACTCTGCACTCTGACATTTCAGCACGTATGTAAAAAGATCAACTCCTTAGAAATTTTTATAATTTTTGTACTATTAAAATATCACGGGGTATTATTAAAGTAAATTTTATATTTTTATCATGAATTGAAAAAAATTTTTAAGCTTTCTCAAATAAAAAACAGTGCAAGATGCACTGCTCAGGAAGTAAGATCACGAATATTCCATAATATCAAACGATGTAATGTAATTGATGAACTTATCAACTACTGCCAATTGGGTGGCTGATTCCCGATACATGATCCATGTTTTCATAGTTATCGCATCCCCACTCTTGTAGATCAATTCTTTGGTTTGCAGTTGATCTTCAGACTTCAAAAAACAATCTGGAATAATGGCATAACCCAGCTCATTTTTCACCATCTCTTTACAGATCTCAAAAGTATCAACTTGCATAGTGATAAGAGGAGGCAACGAAAATCGTTCATACCACCATTTATTAATATCTTCACTAAAATCGATGTTGTTTTTATAGTTTATTCTTGGAATTTTGGGCAAATTCTCAAGTTGAAATTTCTCTTTTGAAATAATATACACATTTTCTTCTTTCACAAAATATTTCTTTTCAGACCAATGGTAGTTTCCCCTAACGATACCAACATGAATATCTTCATTCCGTAATAAATCGTATATCTCATCACTAATACCTGTATTTACATTAATTTCAACCTTGGGATACAGTTTTAAGAATTCCTTTAGGATAGGTGGAAGTTTGTAATGTGCAATAACTCGAGATACTCCCAGTCTCAGTGTTCCTTGGGGTTCACTCCCCATATTTAACACATAATCCTTAGCATTTCTTAACTCTACTAACGTTTTCTTTGCATATTGAACGAGATATCTTCCCTCAGGAGTAAATTCAATGCTTCTACCATTCTTAGATATAATATTAACTCCAAAATCCTTCTCCAACTGATGGAGTCGATATGTTAATGCCGGTGGTGTAATATGGAGAAGTTCTGCAGCCCTTGTTAGATTTTGCGCTTCAAAAATATACGTTAACATTAAGCAATCCTTCTCATTCATAGTTAACCCCCTACCATTAAATAATAATTTGATTTCCTTCTCCCCTACACATCCATATTATAGAATTAACTCATTATAGCTTATACAAAGTCACATCATAATCGCTATAGATCTCTTCAATCCTCTTGCTGACAACATCCCAAGAACCATTCGCTAGACCGCAGCCAATATTAAAAGGTAGAGCAATGCTTAAGTTCGTTTTCATAGCCCTATTTTTTAGTTCGATCAATGCTCTTTCTAGTGCTAAGTAATCAGTATATTGCTCTTTTCCACGACCATATTTAAACTGCCCAAATAGATTAGCAACAATTTTACCTTCCGCGCATTGAACCAACTGACATTCACCTAGCAGTTGAATTTTATCCAAAATACCATTGCATTTGTTTTTGTATAAATCATATGCTTCTGGATGCTTCTCCCGGATTAATTTAGCTACCCCACTTCCCATAACACCTTTGCAATTGACTTGATGTCCAATAATATCTTCGGTTGCACTGAGTAGATCACCATTTACTATTCTTACAGCCATTCCTGGACCTCCTTCTCTCTACAATCCCCTTGAGCTTGTACTCCACTATAGATTCACTCCACTTACAAATCAAACGAACTGGTGAATTTCATTAAAGAAAGGACTTAATTTCAGCATCCGCGAGAAAAAACTAAGAAGAGTAATGTTATTATAAAATAAATACTAGATTATAACTCACTTATTCCTAGTCTTCGCTTTACTTTTCTATGAAGCGCGATAACCTGCTTTAGTTTTCGAAGACAATGCTCAATAGTTGATATAACCAAACTAACGCCTAGACAAAGGGATTAAATTCAAAAAACCCGTCTCTTTCATACTAGAGACGGGCTATTTTATTCTCAAATGCATTCAGCACATACTTTTTTCCATCTAACTAATTATAGCTGGCTACAAACTCTTCCAACCGCGACTAAATTGGGGTTATTCCCTACTGGTACTGTAGTGATAATTGTATTGGTTGCCGTATCGATGACTGAAACGTTGTTAGATAGATTATTCGGTACGTAAACCTTTCTTCCGTCAGGAGTTAACGCTGCATCACTGGGAGAATCCCCAACGCCCTTCGTAATGGTTGCAATGACGGTATTGAATGTTGGAGAGTTCGGACTCGCATCGATGACAGAGATGGAATCATCTTCTGAATTCAATACATAGGCTCTTGTCCCTTCTGGAGTATTCCCAATCCCTACACCTGCAGGTCCAGCTCCTACCGTGACTGTTATGACTGTATTGGTTGCAGTGTCAATTGTCGAGACAGTGCCGTCTCCTGAATTCGTTACAAAAACACTTGTCCCGTCCGGTGTAATTGCAACATCAATTGGTCCATTCCCAACTGTGATGGTTGCGATAATCGTATTGAATGTTGGAGAAGCTGGGTTCACATCGATAATGGAGACCGTGCCATTAATCGTATTCGCCACATATGCCCTTGGCCCGGCTGGTGTATTGCCGATGGCAATTCCGAATGGAAAAATCCCGACTCCCTCCGTTATCGTGGCGACTACCGTATTCGTTGTGGTATCGATGACTGAGATGGACTTGTCTAGGACGCCCACAGTACCGGCATTTGTCACATACGCCCTAGTTCCGTCAGCAGTAATTGCCACTAAGAGAGGACGAATTCCCACAGGGATCGTAGCAATGGAAGTATTGGTTGCCGTATCAATGACGGATACCGTTCCGTCAAACTGATTGGGCACATACACTCTTCTTCCATTTGGCGTAATCGCTGCTCCAATAGGTGCATTTCCTACAGTTACGGTAGCAATTACGGTATCAGTTGCTGTATTAATGACAGAGACCGTATTACCAAGAGCTTCAAGAGTCCCCGAATTTGTCACATAAGCCAATACACTGCAAGCGTCAATTGAACTAATCTTACAGATCGGGATAATACGTGTACCGAGTCCACTATTGAGAATCAAGCTTCCTTCGTCAACACGGAAAATGGTTCCTTGGATGATATCACAACATCCAGAGATCGTGACTGAAATAAACTGGCCTTCTAATTTCCTCAGCTTCCTCCTCAAATCTTTAAAACAGATCTCATCGGGACAAGGCGAGCTGGACGATCCAGATGGCCCCACTACCTTTTCAGCTTTTATCTCTACTTTTTCAGCTTTAATCTCCACTTCATCCACACATAGCTTTTCAATCCTGATATCGTTGCTTTGCGTTTTCTTTTCATTCCCCACGGCCTGACACCTCTTTTTTCAACTTCATCTTTATACTTTATGTATGGCCTGTTTTCTATGAAAGGGATATATCACAAGCAACAGAAGCACAAAAACTTAGCGGTTCCATGTCATTCATCCTAACCGCAAAATAAATACCCCCGCCGCAGCGAGGGTTATAAAACTTAAGATTGGGTTTCATTCGAAGTGGATTCGGTCTCTTCGTCGATATTTGCTTCGGTTTTTTCCTCATCCGTGTCCTTGAGCAAATCGTCAATCAAGACAATTTTGCCTTCTTCCTGCCAATTCACTTCTGCTTTCAATTGTTCACTGACAAACCGCAGCGGCAGGAACAGGCGACCGTTTTTGAGGACCGGAGCGATCTCAAGAGCGACAGTTTTTCCATTCACAGTTGCTTCTTTTTTATTCAGGTATAGTGTAATAGAGTCATCGCCACGAGTGATCAAAGCTGAGCTTGTTTTCGGATCCCAGGTCACTTCCGCTTTCAGCGCGGAACTGATTGCTCGAATCGGAACGAGAGCTCTACCACCCTGCACGAAAGGTTTTTCCTCCATCACGAGAACCTTCCCATCCAAGAGTGTGGTGATCTCGGTACTGCCAGATGCTTTCAGCAGTTTGCCCAGCTTGACGACAGATGAGCGGTCAGTCTTATTATAGTAACGCTCTACTAGTTCGAGTTGCACTTCTAGGGATTGAGGGATGTCCGCTTGTTTTTCTAACTCGGATACTAGGGCTTCGTATTTTGCTTTCTGTTCGCTAGTAATCTCGGTCGAGTGCTTCAATTCCTGACGCAGCTCAATCAGTTCTTTTTTCGTTTTCACATTGTCTAGGACAGATTTGGCTGAAGAAGGATTGTTTTCTGCAGTGTCTTGTACAGTATCTGTTGTCTTTTCTTCTTTCGCCGTTTTCTCAGATACTTCTACTTTTGCATTTCCTTTACCATTTCCGTCTCCACCCTCTTTTGCTAAAGCAGCAGGAACTGCACTCGTTAGTAGGGCAAGAACCAAAGATGCGGACACCAATTTTTTCATCATGCATTCTCCTTAGAAGTTGTATTATGGCTGTTACGCATCTCTTGACGGAAAATGATGCCACAAGGTTGCTAAGACTATTTGACTAATTATTTTAAAATGCTACTAGGAGAATCTTGTAAGTCGAGGGCTACAAGAAGCTGATTTATTCTGGAACATCGATGTATTCAGACACTCTTGACTTTAGTATTTCAATTAAGTCCCCGTCCATATATTCATAATCATCAGGAATACCAAGGCAAATGACCTTTTTCTTCGAAAGGTTTACTCCAAATTTATCTTTTAATCTTCTAACATGCTTTTTCTCCATTACAAAGATCACGTCAGCCCAACCAATATGACCAATGGTAACTTTTATTCGTGCATTCTCCTCGGTACCAGCAGATCTAACGTCAGAGTTATTAACACCATGGAAAATTTTCTGGGCTGTTAAACTGCGCCATTTATTTCTGCTGCAAATGAATAATATTTTGATTTCCTTCTCCTCCAAATCCAATTAATATAGCTAATAAAAAGTCACATCATAATCTCTGTAGATCTCTCATCAATTGGATCACCCTTCGGCGAACATCCGACTAATGCCGCGATTAAGACAATAACGAATAATGATAACGTAAACCGTTTCATGGCAACCCCCATTCGCTGAAATTACCTAGTTATACAATAGATGGCGCAGTTAATCACGGACCTGTGTCTTCACTCGGTGCGGGTGTTTAAGACTTTGGAGGGACGTTCCCTTCCTCTATACTTTTCTTGACACTGTCCGGTATAGAATCCAAATTTCCGTTCGTGTCCTTGAACTCTCTGCATCCCGTTAGGATCGCCAACACTACGAGTATGTACAAAGACCGTTTCATAGCGCACACCTCACTTTTACCAAATTATACCACGCGCATGCAGGCAGGTTAATGGTGGGATGTCGTCTCAATCTCGCCCCAAACGACCCCTGAAGTAAATTTATGTGGTTTCTATATTGAGTTAGTGCAACTCACATCTCCGCCGCTTCAAAGAAAAAGCCCCACCAAAATATGGTGAGGCAGCATAAAAGTTAGTTTGTAATACTAGAAACCCAATTCATACCGTCGAACGTGATCACAAGCTTACCAGAAAGGACGTCTCCATCACTATCTTGAAATTGATTTAAGTCAAGCGTTACGGTATCACCCACGACCGCAGTCAAACCTGAAGCATAGATCAAGAAAACAGTTGGGTTTGGAGACAAGATATTAAAGACATTTATTCCTGCCCTTGATTTTTCTACCACAAGGTTATCGCGTATGGAACTACCACTCGGTACCGATTCCCCCGCACTAACACCAATTGCATTACTGCTAAATTTTAAATCACCACCACTTATGGAAAATACCCCATAGGAGTTAGCAGGCGCTGAATTATTTGGTGAAAATTCAATATCAACATCGCTATTCTCGTCTTATCCCTCTCTATCTCTCGGTCTTATAACGAGACTACACCGTACAGGCGACTTTCATCGCATACGGCGTTCCACCAACAGATTAAAAGGTCTCCTTTCGCTGAAACTTACAATGGGCAGAAATAGTTTATCAGATCCCAATCAACGTAGAATAAACAAGGCGGAGGGAGCATCCATTTTTTATGTCGACAGCCAGTTAGCGTGACCGATTCTATTCCTGGCAAGTCCCTAGGTTCGATCATCATCCTGTATATCATTGGTAGGCAACCGTACAAGCAAACGTAGTCCGAATGACATATAGTACTTTTAGTGTATCTGTTAAGGAGAAGCCAAGTTCCTTCTGCTCGTTAGGATCATGTAGGGAAAGGAGGAACGTCTTTGAGAAAACAACAACCAATCACAAGCCAGGATCGTTTCACGCCAGAATTTATGCAATGGCTCAAGCAGAACAACGTCTCCAGACGACTGCTGAAAAGAGAGCCGGCAGCATTGGAGCAGTATCATCAGGAATGGATGAAAACGCAGAGAAAAAAGAGACCGCGGAGACCCTCATTGTTTCAGCTTCCTAGCATAGCAGACATAGACTTGGGTGCGGTTGTGGGAAATGTACAAATCGCCAAAGAAATCTTTAAAACGTATCGGGTATTGCAAGGAACGAGTATTTTTAAAAGGAAATAGGACTGGATGACCTAAAGGGAGAGTGAATGCTCTCCCTTTTGCATGAGAAAAACTGGGTAAAGATAATATGGAAGTATCGGAGGCTTCAATGTGGAGCACTTTGGTTTTTCCCCGCTTCTAGTTGTTCTTCCAGAAATGCCTGCCTCGCCTCTTTTGCCAAATGAACAAGCAGGATCAGAACGAGAATATAAGCAAAGTCAAGAAACCAGATGAGGGTCATAGGATGACCTAACATAGCCCCGAGCATGGGTGACATCATTCCGCCCATGATTCCTGCCATCACTCCTTCAATGGATGCTGTGAGAGAAACCCATTTTCCTGTAACAAACCCAACGGATATCCCTATTAAAACAGCAAGGATTGTAGCGAGCCCCAAGTCGTTTACGAGATACACTTGTATATTCAATCCGAGAGAGATACTAGACATGGCACCAAGCACCATTGCGAATATCATGCCATCCATGCAAGCCAGCTCAGACCGATTTTTAAAGGTATACAGCATGCTGCTTGCTGTTAACAAAATGAGAAATACCATGTTCAGAAAGAGCATCCCTACCTCCTGTGATTACACGTTTTTTGCTCTCGCTATTGCTGACTTGCTTCTTCTCCGACATCCACACCTGCAAAAAATCGTGCATCTACTTCCCCGACAAAGGCACCTATTAGCCAATCGGACCACCTCCTGCCATAACATATGAGTTTTGCAAAGAAAGTTGTCTGAAAGAGGGAGTGGCATTTTCTTCAATTTTTGAAAAATAGTTCTTTTACCTGCATCGCATGGGAAAGGAAAAGGGAACCACTGGTTGGCTCCCTGAAGATGCTTTTGTTTTTTTCGACGCGTAAAATCTTGTTCAACAACTTCAAATTAGATCGATAGTTCTACCCAGTCTACACCTTCAAACTGCATTTAAGCCCTCTTGATGAAATCTTGTTTTCATTTCATTCCAAAGCGTTCATTAATATCTTCAAGATACTCGTCATCCAATAGTTCAATTTCTACTTTAACGATGCGTTTTCCCCATCCCTCAACGTCTTTATAGGTAGCATAGACATTATATACTCCATCTCCAAGTCCAGAATTAAACGCAACTCCCAATTCCGGCTGGCCCATCTTATAGTTTAATTGTCCTCCTTGATCATCGGTCAAGGTGATATCACAAACTTTATTATATGTACTATCAGTATAAGGAGCAGTCACTATTTTTTGTTTCATGTCCTCTGGAAGAAATTTAATTCGCTTAATCAATGCTTCTGCATCTTTGGTTATGACTCTACACTTACCGCCTATACGTTCTATTGAATCCCATCATCTTTTAGTAGACTGAATATCTTCTCTTGGCCTTGACCCCAAAAATCAACACCAAGTACTGAGTCTTTGCCTTGCCACTCACTTTCAATGTAACAAGGGTCGATGATTACCAATTGCCCAGAATCTACGCCAACTTGACCTAATAATTTTCGCTCCATTTTGTTTTGCTCTCCTTCGCAAGCTCCAACAAATGACTGAATAAAGCGATGCTTCCTCTGATAATGAGAGGGTGTCAAAAGGAGACTTCGCTTGTTTAGGGCGTTATCTTTTAGAATCCGGTACGTTATGACACAAAAACAAGACTTACGGTTTACGTAGTCCTGTTTTTATGTTTGATATGGGGTTTCTTGTAGCTTGCGATCATTTAGACGTTAGTTACTATATTTGAATCCTAACTTTATGACAGAAATTCCTGTTGTTCCGGATGGTCCAGCTCCCGTTTTATAAGCTCCGCAGACAAGCTTGTAATTAGACTCTACAACTGCATCCACGTCGGTTCCGCTCCAATTTTTACGGTTTCCAAGCATTCCAGAAGATGAGCCATCTGAAAATAAAACTTCCAGTCTACATATAATTCCTGAAGAGAATCTCATCTTCATGCCTATAACATACTTATCCTGTGTTGTAGGTAAGTAATGAGGCTCTCCCCCCTTTGGATTACCGATAAAATTGCCGGAATGATCTGTATAAATGAGTTGCATACCGTCAATGGAGTTGTACTCACGTATGTACACTTGCTTGAGTTCACCTGGTTGGTCTTCTACATTTACTGCATACGAAACCTTACTGTCATTTCCCAGGATGGATAAACTATATGGCCCCATCCAAATGGTTTCAAGATTTGGATCTACAATGGCTGGTTCATCCTCACGCCCAGGTATGTAACGGTGGAGTGTAAAAGTTGTTGCGATACTTGCTGCAATTTTCGCAATCGCATCATTCATCCAGCTTTCTTTGATCGCTTGGCAAACCCCTTGAAAAGTGGTTTCAATACTATTAAAATCATCGCGGTAATGGATAGGCTTTTCTGCAGCAAATGTATCTTTGGCATACCCGTGAGCTGCCCAATAAAAAAATGGAGGGACTGTAGTCGGGTTCTTGTCTGTATACCACTTTATCTCGATTTTACTTTCTCTCCATGTCTTCCATTTCGGGTAAATCTCAAGGAAAAATTTATGATAGTCTTGATATCTCTTAGTCAAATCCTTTTGCCATACCGTCGTATTGTCCTCGGTATATATTTCCTTGCCGTGACTGAGTCGTTCTCTAAGCAGTGTGAGGTGTATATTGGCAATCGTGATGGTGAGGGGAATTAAATGAATGGAGTTAGTTGACTCCGTGAGTTTATGATGCATAATATTTAACTGTGTAAGCATGGAGGTCATAAAGCCGCCTTTTTCATGATTTCCAGCATCCACATATTGATTCATCGTATCATTTAAACCTTCAATCTCGTGCTTCCGTTCCTCCATCTCTTTGTTTAATATCGCTTGATCTACTAATCCCTTTACCTGATCCTTAATGAGACTAAAAATATCCGCTTTATCCGTTGGCCATAATTGTCCAATAGCAAATGAAACAATAGCTCCAACATACGGAATCTTTTTTGCAGCTGCCTCTGAAATGCTTTTAATTCTATTATTCCAAGTATCAGCATGAATCAAGATAATTGTTCCCCTCTCTTACATGGATGTATAGTATTTCTCCTTATGTTAAATTATTCCTCCCTCATTTAACCGGGCAAGATAACGATTATACAAAAAATCCCGGATTTCCCCCTTCAGGTATGACCGGGTATGTTCATCAGAATTAGCCGATTCATTTTCTCCAATCCAGATTCCACGGACATCTTTATGACCTTCAAGGTCAATTCCAATAACCATATAGGCAGGCTCACATTCTCCCTCACGATCACGTGGGACTTGAATGTCCACTTCCCATACTCGGAACGGACCGTTTTTTTGCTTTATCCATTTCGGCTATTTGTTGTCCGCTTATTTTTCATGTCATGCTTGGCGTATCCAAGAGAGGACTCCATCTCAGCCGCGAGCATTTCTTGGATCGTTTCAGCAAACAAATCCTTTAGAGCTCACTGTACGTTGTCCACCGACTACATGGTTTACGCTTTGATCCACTGCTTGATTTGCTCTTTTGAGATCATAAATATCTCCCAACCTTTTTAAGACTCACTATAGTTTAATGGTTGAGAGTTTACACAGAATATTTTACAGACTTCCATCTTTTCTCCTGCATCTGTTGCTATATTGCTTAATTGCTTTGTGAAAGAATCTCCAATTGATTAATACCCCTCTTTCTCCTCCGCAACTTTTAAAAGTGGTTTAAAAAACTCATTCGAGTTATATGTTTGATATATTTCTTCCGCTCTATTAAAGAAATACTGTTCTAGTTCTTTATCGGTGCAAAAAATAAAACATCCTTTTTGTCCACGTGTCATCAAAGTTCTGTATGTATTTCGAATAATTTCATCCGCTAATTGTAATGCTTTTGTGGGGTCACTTTGAAGCATTTTTTTCAATCCTTTAAGTGAACTATCTGTCTTAGCTCTTTTTGTATAATCCGTTTGAACTTGCCCGTCTCTACAAATTAAATCATCACCAATAATAACCCCGACGTAATCAAACTCTAGCCCTTGGCTTGTATGGATACATCCAACTTCACTAATCGAATTCTCATTGATTGCCCACGTGTCAGAATTAGCCAAATTCCAACTCATTCCGAAATTATACTCAGGTAGTTCAATATCATGGAAATTAGGATTGTTTTTCCCTTCCTTTCTCCAATCCCAGCAATAACCTGCAACTAATCGAGATCTATTGTTTCTCTGATTTAGCATTTCAATTTCTCGACGCAACAAATTCGGATCCGAAAACACCCGAAGATCATAGTTACTACCGAGATGATTTGAATTTGCTGTTTCATGAACCTGTAATACGTCGTCAACCCATGCTAAATAACCGTCTGAGCCATTGCAACGAAACTGCGATTCTAGCCGTACCTCTGTTACTGTTGCCTCATATGAAAAGGCAAACTTCTTAATCATTTCAATGCTACCAACATCTTTCAAAGTTACTCTCTGGCGTTCATCAATAAAGAATATAGCAAGCTTGGAAGCATAGATGATTTCTTTAATTTGATTTTCCCCTAGATTTTGGAACATTCCTGACTTTTCATTGAGTCTATGCGCTTCGTCTACAATCAAAACATCAAACTCATCACACTCAGATTGAATATAGCTTCCTGTTCCCTTAAAGAGATTATCAATATGCGTTTTACGATAGTCTTGTTTCAATCTGTTTGCATAAACATTTCTAGGGGCTGCATTTTTTGTTGCATACTGACAAACTAAATTGCGTTTGGTTAACTCAACAAGCAGATTAATAGCTAAAACGGATTTTCCAGTCCCAGGCCCACCTTTTACAATCAAAACGTGTTTCTGATTCGTTCTTAATGATTCATTCGCTAATTGAAGTGCAGTTTCATAAACAACTTTTTGATCATCGATCATAACAAACTCTTGATTCCCCTTTAGCATATTTACAAGGGAATCCTGCAACGATTTAGATGGCCGTAATCGTCCATTTTCGATTTTGTAAAGGTTCTCCTTATTATCACCATATTTAATATATTTTTTAATAAAGGCTCGTAATTTACTAGCATCCCCTTTAATAAATAAAGGAGCTTGTTCTATATATGTTTGGTAATTTTCATCAGTAAGTGGATCATTGTCTTCTGTGGCTAAATAGTTATGCAAATAAGCGCACGGGTAGAGATCAATATCATCATGTTGAAAATTTTCATTGTAGTCCTTAATTAAGGTCGCATAAGACCACGCCTGGTAGGATGGATGGGGTGTTTCAACAACGTTACGGTTCATTACAGTTTTTACGACATGGTTTTTACCCTCTACTTTCTCGATGCTTCCCCACTGTTTCAATTCAATAATGACAACTGAACCTTGATTGTCGTCATCTGAACCTGAAATAAGAAAATCTACCCTTCTAGATGTATAGGGAACTTTATACTCAATAGCCACTCCCGCATCATTCGGTATCTCTAAGTCATTTAGCACTCGATACATATACTGCATGGAGTTGTCCCAAGCTCGAATTTCACTCTGGTTTATTCGACCAATTTTAGCCTGGAAATTTCTACTTATGTTCTGTACAAGGTTGTCATCGAAAACATCTTGCAGAAACTCCTCTTTCGTTGCTTCATAAACAATCATTTTGCTCACCTTAGTCTTAATAATTTCAGCGATCTTCAGGAAGAAATCCTGGCCTGATTTCGTTAGAGCTTGGATACGCACCCTATAATTCTGAATACTTTTTATTTGATCCTTTAGATCTGTCTACCGGGTAGTTCCGATTATTCTTTTCAATTTTTTGGAAGAGTTCTTCCGTGAGATCGATGTTAAACTTTTGGGCAAATCTTAGAACAAAGAATAAAACATCAGCTAATTCTTCCGTGATTTCCTGTCTTTTGTTGCCATCCAAAAATAATTGTTCCATTTCTGCATCAGATTTAAATCGAAAATGCTCGAGTAGCTCCGATGATTCAGTAATGATACCTATTGCTAGATCTTTTGCATTGTGAAATTGGTCCCAATCTCTATCCTCGCAAAATTGTTGGACTCGTAATTTAAGGTCGTTAATTGTTGTTTTATCGTCCATAATCTTCTCCTAAGTAAAAGTTAACTTCTGAAAGAAAAAAGGAGCGCGGAAGCAATAAACGCTCCAATTCGCTATTCTCTCTATACCTCTTCCACCCGAGCCTTTTTAGCCAAATCGATATACTCATGATCCAAAACGACTTTTACCTTCCCACTTCTACGCTTCTCTCGCCATAGTTTTAACTGCTCTTCATCGTCTAACCGCAGCTCACTAATTTCATCTGCCCGATCAAACATGTACTTGGTTGTTAAAAGCAACGTATAGATGCCTTGCCCACCGAAACGGATTGGTTTTTCTCGTTTTATCCATTCATTCACTTCAAATCGTACGTACAATTCTTCTTCCGTACCTGGACGAGGGATTCTTTCTAAAATATCTTTTCTGCGCACTACTTTCCAATCAGTTATTGAGCCGTACCAATGGATACCTCCATCTTCTCCAAATTGTTTTCTGGACTGGCACAATGCAACATACTCAATCTGTGTCAATATTTTATGATCCTTTAGATTTTTTAAAGGAACATGGTAAAACTTGTGTTTTATTGCCAGTTCTAGCTGACCTGTTCGCAAAGACCCAACAAGTACATTCTTGTTTCCAAGTTTATTCTGATAGTAGTAATCCGTACCTCGAGGTCGAGTAGAGCGTTCATAAGCTTTTTCAGGACTATCTAAAATGAGCTCATCTAAAAACTGTTCTAAAAGAGAGGTTGCCCCCGGCAGGAATGGGAAAGCTCCGATATTAATTAACTCAATGCTTTTATAAAACTGATGCTTGCGAAACAATTCCTCATCTGGAAAGGGGAAAAGTACATAAGCCCCGTACATGCTTCGCTCATACTCTAGTGTAGTGGAATCTAAATATACGATTGCATCCCGATAACGGTGCATAGTATTAATATCGTCTTCCTCAGGACCTGGAAATCTATATTTCTGGTAGTAGCTTGTCCCTTCATAAGCTGGGTTGAGTCGATATTTTGCATCAAAAACATACTTGAATTCTTGTTGAGAGTCACTTTTTTTCAGAGTCAATACACTATCTGGCCTCTGTGATAATGTGGGTACTTTTCTCTTGTCCTCAGATGGCAATGTATTGTAATAAAGGGTGAACCGCTCATTATTCGCTGGATTTTCATAAACCATGCGAGCCGACTGACTACGGTCCAATGTTACGAACAACCCTCGTTTATTTATTTTTACAATATCTTGTTTTAAAAGCTTATATTTCTTACTTAGAATTTGGTTGAGCTTCAAAAAGCACCAGTACTCGTACAATTGAGCTAAGTCTTTCATCGATAACTTTGATAGCTCTCCTTGGATAGTCAATCCTTTCATTAAGGTTAGGTAAGCTTTATAAATTTCTCTATATCCTGGAGCCATTTGCAAAACTAGCGTAACGGACAACTGGTTCATTTCTGTTGCAGTAGCAAGAAAGTCTAGTTGTAGTACTCCCCTGATTTGTTCAACCATCCGATCAAGCTTTTGCAAGAATACCTCGTCACGATTACGAACACTCATTTCAAAATGAAGGCGAATTTCCTTGAGTTTTGCAACGATTTTTAGTAGCATCCACCGAACAAAACGGTTTTCTGTAGTATCGTAATCAATGATTCGCCTTTTCTCTTTTAATAAAGAAGGACGGTACATCTTGTCTTGAATTCTCAAAAGTCCATTTTTATGATCTTCTATTAGCAAGTGAGAATGCTTACTAAGGAACGTGTGATTTTGCCTGCTTACCCGTTTTACCCGTGATGCATCGACAACTTTTTGCTGTGCTTCAAACTTATGATGCGGATTAACCTTAATTCGCTCGACTGCACCCATTAACTGCTGGAAGACATGTTGCAGAATTGAATAAAATTCGGTCAAACTCTGTGAATTAGTCTCAGAAAACCCAGTCAATTGATAAGTCTTGCGCATAAAATCGAAAGCGAGGTTGTATACCTGTTCATTCACTTCACGTAAAATGTTTTGATAATCCCTACGATAATCCATTTTAACTGGAAATATTTCGAGCTCAAGTTTTAATACTGGCTGACGATTCATTTGAACCACAATCTCAGTCAGTCCAACTTCATTTTGAAAAAGCAAAATTCCAGATAAAATGTCTTTTCCAAGTGGCTTTACAGCTTGGCGGAGATGAACATTCTCATGAAAAAAAGAGATTTCCTTCTCCTGTTTACGTACCAAAACAAATTCGTACGACTGTGTCTCAAAAAAAATCGGCCAAGAGTCTTCCTCACCTATATCCGTTAAAGCACCTGTAATGGGCGAAAAAACGAGCTTTGATTGCATTGTAAGTAAACGAGCATCACTGGATACCCGTAACGTCGCTGACTCCCATTCTAAACTACTATCCCGATGAAGCTGCAGTTTCTCAACGGTTGGATGAAAAGGTTTGCCTTTAATATATAGATCAAAGAGATCTGTCTCTATTCGCAATAACTCTACACTTTCTCTAAGAGACCCAGAACGATGTAAATCCATCTTCTTCAAGCCTCCGGAGCATATAGAGTAATTTTTTACTGCTTTGTTTGTACGGCGCACTGGGATATTCCTTTTGCAGATTTATCTCGTATAACAACGAGGCATCTCCTATTAGCTCGTCCACATGTAATCGAGTATCTCCCAAGGTAATTTTCAGGAGCTCTATTAGAGTTCGCTTCACAGATAAATTACTACCTTGTATTCTGGGTAGAATTTTTTGAAGTAGTTGAAAATCAAATGCTTCAGCTTTGGTCACGAGACGAAAACGTTCATTGTAGATCATGTAAAAGCAAACAGCATCCCTCACACGAAAACCGATGTGTGCGTGTATATTTTCAAGAATCATATTAATTTCAATCAGTTTCTCAGTTGATTCTTTGATAAGACTTTTATAATTTCTGTATGCCTCTTGTAAGGTAATATAATCACTCGACAAAAAAGATGCTGGAACTCCCCGCTCTGTACCCGATTCCAGTATTTCTTCATCATCAGGGAAGTTATCAAGTTGGATATAATTAAATTCTATCGTGTTTCCACGATCCAAAACTTTCTTACTAAATGGATGCGTCGTTTCATCCATATTAACCGTCCCAATCAGCACTACATTGCTTGGCAAGTATAGTTCCTCATAGATCTCCCGGTCATCTTCGCCCAACTGATTTGCCGAAATCATCCGATTTGTAGTAATACGACCATTTTTACGCTCCTGTGTTTCCATCAAGCTGAGAACGTCACTAAAGTAATGTTCCACACGTGCTAAGTTCATCTCATCGAGACAAATAAAATAGACTTTGTCCTCATTATCTGGATTGGATGCTTCCATAATAACCTCTGTCAGTGGACCAGGACGGAAAGTTCCCGTAAGATCTTTATACCCGATTAAGTCAGATGGGTCACTCCAGTCTGGGCGAACAGGAATAAGTCGAAATTGCCTGTTTTCGCTGGTTGCTCCAATCGCTTCTGCAAAGAGCTTCACTAGTTTTGTTTTCCCAGTACCAGAAATGCCTGCAAGGATTACAAACGGCTTTGTTTTTATTGAAAGGTAGAAGTTCTCAATCAGATGGTCGGGGTAATGGAATCCTCTTTGCCGTATATAAGTTTTAATTGTGCCTATCGTTTCTTTTACGTATAAATCATTCACAAGAAGTGGCTCCTTCTTAATAGAAGATGTAGTAGATTCGCTTTTGAAAGTTGTGTCCTTTGGAAGACTGTATTCCACGTACTCTTGATAATACTCTAGCATCGAATGCAGATCGGTCAGAAGCTGCTGATTAGACGGCAAGTTGCTTGCTTCATATTTCGCATAGGCTACCGTTGATACTTGATAATCTTCTCCAATCCCCTTCTCAGTCAGATGGATGCTTTCATCTTTTTGGAAGCCATCTAGAGCTATAACAGAGCGAATCTCCTGGACTTTTCTTCTTAAAAACTCATAGCCCTCTTTCTTTCCTTGCTTTAATGGCACTGTTACACCTTGAGCCAATGTTAGATATACTGCACTCATATCTTGGGAAAAAAGATAAACGATGTAGACACCTTGTTGTGTAGTCGTAGTGATTCTTTTATCCATGATCGCAATCCAAGGTACATCTGCCCAATTTCCTTGTCCCACAGATCCTTGAGCTTTCCATTCCTCTGGAAAGAACGGGAGCTTTGAAATGTCATTTGGAATGGTCTGTCTCACTAGTTTCCCAAGATCATTCTCTTTGAATGGTTGCCGCTTTGTTTCCAAATAAGTAGACAGTATCGTATTTAAATGATCATGTAGCGGAATGGACGGATTTAGCTGGCCGTAATAATCATCCAGTTCTCGTGTAGCGTACTCACTCAGTTCGATGATCTGTGGTGTCCGTAACTCTTCTAAAATATCTGGTCGAAAGCCATATGCTTTATGGTCGCGATCGGTGATCAAAATTTGAGATAGAGCTTGGATTGGCGTCTGAATGATGTGATGGATTTGAGCTGAGGTAATCCCACGCCAGTGTTTGCCTAGTTTTGATGGTGGTGGATCAACTACTAGCTCTTTCGCTTCTCGAGCTTGGTAGTAAGTAAGGAATCTTTGTTTGAGTGTGTCCAAGGTAACGGACGTGTTACCTTTTTTTAGTTCGTCTATAAGGCAAAGGATTAGGACCATTTTGTATGATTTTTGTTTGTGCTTGAATATATTTGTAAGGGCTATTGGTAAGGCCATTTGCTTCCTCCGGTGGTTAGGGTTGTGTGGATATTATAGCAAATATTGTTATTTCGGGGGCATTTACTTATTCTCATGCTCTGCAGTTCAAAATAGACAGAATAAAAAGCCCTTACTTTGTTGAAAGGGCCTTGATTTGTATTAGACGAGATTATAAAAAGCATCAGTCCAAATGTTATTTAATTGATTAGATACTAGTCATTTTCGTCTCTACCGAAGATCCCAAATTTCGATCAACTTATCCATCATGTTCTTCTGCCGCTTCTCCAATACACCTAATGTCCACTCATCCTCTTGCAAAACTTGAGTTGTAATTGCAAATGGACTGACACCCTTTTTCATAAAGTATTCTTGTTTTTTACGGTCAAATTCGAAGTTTCCAGCTTGTGAGTTTTTCGCTCTTGAGAGGAGAACCAGATTACCGATCCGATGTACTTGCTCGGTACGACTCTTCACGTCTTGATACCATTTTACCCATAGGCTGTCCGGTTTTGGGTTTTGCGGTAGAACGTGCTCTACAGATAGTACTTTATAGTTGTAAGTAGCATTTCCGCCCGACAACTCTTCGTCCAACCGAAGTAGTACCGGGAGGCGAATTTTTGTGATTGGGTAAAATGGGCCGTCAAGTGTAGCAATGATCGCCGTCTTTTCGTCGTTTGTTAGTTCGATTGGAGAATCGACATTAAACAATGATACTGAATAATTCTCAATTACGTCTAACAATCGTCCATATCGTTCTAACCGTTCATTTATGTTCGCCCGTTGGATTAATAACCCCATGGATAAACGTTCCATTTTTGTTAAAAATTTTAATAGCATTGCTGGATTGTTTCGATTCTTTGACATATACGATAAAGTCGGAGGCATCCAATCCGAGTTATCAATCCGCTGTAACAGCTTAAAGTAATGGTTTATCTCGTCGGCTAACGTGTAGCTTTCGTAGCTAAATGAAGTAATATCCTTCATTGCCGTTGCCATCGGAATTAATACATTATCCATGAATAACTCCGAATTTTTGGATGGATTGACGTATTTCCGAACTTCTTCAAGAATTGATTTCTCGAGTTTTCGTTTTCGGAAAATCATTCGTACGTGCGCAAAAAGTTCCTTAAAGACATCTCTACCTAATTCGTCCTCTGCTTCCTCCCATTTCTCTGTATACATGTCCTGCTTATTTTCAGGGATGTTACCGATGACTTCCGCTTTCAATATATCTGAATGCGTCAAATCCAAACCTCGATCGTTTAGAACGGAGAAGATGCGGTAGGCTGAATCGAAGTCAGGGGTACGCACTACAACGAGGAAGCAACGCTTAATGATAAACATCGCCAAACTAATACGGTCCGTTACATCCAACTCTTCAATATTACGAATAAAGAGAAGAGCATTGTCTCGAATATTTTTCTGGCTTGACGTTAGGCTTGTCTGCAGAGTTTTCAGTTCCTCGATTCCTTTTTCCTTCTGTATGTATGTTTTAAAGAACTCAGCATCTCGATCCCTAAGAGTCAACCGGTAACGATCTTGAGTTCCTTTAAGCATGTTCCCTTTTTCATATAAAAAAGCAGTAAAATTAGTCGCCACATCCGAAGGCACCATTTCGCGTAAGACAGCGAGTAAAATTGTCAGTGTCGTAAGACGTTGTTGACCATCAACCACTTCTGCTTCGGGGCTATCACTTTTTATTAGAACGATGCTTCCAAGAAAATATGGATTTACTAAGTCAATGTTGGCACTCGATTGTTGACGTGCAAGTAAGAGATCATCGTACAGAAGTTCTGCCTGCTCAGTTGTCCAAGAATAAGGTCGCTGATATTTCGGAATTGTAAACACATAATCATCGCTCAACACTTTCTCGATGGGGTATTCCGCAGCATGTATGGAAGTTGTACTCATTTAAACGACTCCTTTTTAGTTCTTCAAGAAGAATTTGATAGTAAAGTTACAAGAAATTTATTAGTTTGATCGCACTACTTATTTAGCTAGATAGACTCATCAACTACATTACTCTCCTTTTTCATACCTATAGTGAAGATTTTTGTAGATCCCATTTATCGATAGTATTATAACGGAATTTCATAAAATCACCTTCAAGCATCCAAGATAAATAAAGATCGTACTGAATTAATTGTGTTTCAGAAGTCTATTCTATTTACTAATTATCATAAACATAACTTTTTCTTAAGTCGTTATGGCCGTTTGTTAAAAGCCTCATCTATATACGGAATTAGAACAGCTATTTCACTTACTTTACTCAGATCAACCCAAG
This sequence comes from Brevibacillus reuszeri, assembly GCF_002897295.1. Classification (GTDB taxonomy): domain Bacteria; phylum Bacillota; class Bacilli; order Brevibacillales; family Brevibacillaceae; genus Brevibacillus; species Brevibacillus reuszeri_A. The sequence continues at coordinate 96,630 of NZ_BEXF01000017.1, read as the reverse complement.
CCTCCCGAGTATATGTTTCAAGATGCTTTGGAGTTCTCGCCATAGCAATTCCCATTTCACTTAACTCATTTTGTTTGTTTATCCCTTCCTCTTGTCCATTTATGCAAAATGAGAGAATTAGACACTTTGCATCAGTGGCTATTTTTGCAAAAAAGCCACGTCTCCCTTGGCGCTTATATGCAACTCCATGCTTCGTTTTATTTGTCAAATCCTCCAAATGAAGATTATAAGTATATAAAATATAATCATTTACTTGTTGAGCTATAATACGCCCATTAATTGGAAAGCGTGATAAATGTTCTTTTCTGATTTGTTCAGAATTCATTATTTTCACCTCATCCTACTTAACTAATTACTATTAGAGATGCTTTATATGTTGGCTGTTTGCAATATGCTAAGATTATCAGTCTATTTTGAGTAACTGTTGGTTATCTAACCTCTATTGAGGAGCAATTTCATCAAAATTATCGGAGCTACGTATTAAACAATTTGGGTATATTGTCTTTATAAAAACGATATATTATGGATCCTTAACAAAAATGCCTCCCATTGAATTGAAATCTTCTCTACTTTAGACGATAATCTCATAAGCAATTTGGAAATCTAAATACAACCAGCCCGTTCGGAAATGATAAATAGCTGGTCTTCTCTCAATTTCCATAAACCAAACATGCTGGACAGATTAGAGCACGATGGTATCAAATCATTTCAATAGTTATGAATCTTGTCATTCCTAAAATATCCATAAGCTAAGAATACCAAGGAATATAGTACTATACAAATTAAAAATCAAAATGTATATAGTATCAAAATCAAGCATTGGTAGAATGATTTTGGATCGTAATAGGGTGCACCGCACTCATCTTATTTGATGTAGCTTCCCGGAAAATTCTTCAAGCAATATGTAAATGTCCCTCATCTACTACATGACCACTGTTAAGACTAATCTCTTTTTACACTTCACATCTCCCTGAAAATGATTGCTTAGAGTCTGCTGGTCAATGTATTTTTTATTTTGGTCTTTCAATGTTATCCTACCACCTACTAATGTCATTGCACCGCCAATTAAAGAACCTATGAAACCAATCATTGCAATAAAGAAATCTCTTTTGATATCCCAGAACGCGACAACAAAAGCGAATGTCGCAATGATTACAAACACCCACATTGCTGGTAATCCTGTGTACTCCTAAATAATATTAATTCTATCTTTGTCCATATCATTCACCCAGTTCCATTTTGGAAGGGAAAGCAATAATTTTTCCATATCTATTTACCTACATCCCCCAATGATAAAAAACCGCCCGTAGGCTGCCAAATGCTGCAATCATCATTTTGCGTGTAGCCTGGCGCACGTAATGGGTAAATTGCGCCCATGTAATCAATGAAAATACGCTCAACGCCGTCCTACTCTACGGACTCTTCGTATTCCTTAATAGAGTGAAAACTGTTTTGCCATGTGACCTCTGTTACGGCGTCCATGATAAGATTGCCGCCCCTTTATGCCGCGCTTCTTCCCGATCCAATGTCGCAGCCGTTTATCATCGGCACCAAGCCACGGAACTCCAGATCGTTTCATGCCGCGCCACAGTAACGGTTTGCAGACCGTCTCCGTATTACCGAACGCGTCATAGGCAAGGACGCCTTACCATTCGCCGTTAGAAAGGATCATCTCAACATTGCCGGGCGTAATTAATCGGTTGTTTTTCCGGTCATACTCCAGCTTGGTTTCCCATTCCACGTCCTCTTCTTCCATCTCTTCAAACTCAGCGAACTCCTCTTGCTTATCTTGCCATACGGTCTTTTTTACAGCGGCTTACTTTGATGCCCAGACCTCCATTGCCAGGAAGCTCGGGCGCTTGGCATCCGGTGTTTTGTCAGCAACCTTTTCGTCCAGATGCCCGAGCTTATGAACGCGAACCAAATCAAAAGCGTTGTAAGTGCGTCCATCTGCTATCGAGTCGCTGTCTTGATGGGAAAAACAAGCTCCTGGTCAGGGTAAACCTCCAGACCATTTGCGGACGTCTCTCCAAGAAATGTATAGCGATTAGGCATTGTGCCTACCTCGTACACATCCGATAAAAACGTCTCAATAGCTTCATCAATAGAATAGGTGATACAAAATACGCCGATCGTACCTTGTTTTTCTCGTGGGTCTTCCGCGTTCTGACCGTGCGTGTTCGGGCCTTTCTTCTCTTTCGGATGGCGTGGCCACCCAGCTACATTCGTCCAATCGTTGTACTGCTCAAGCAACCAGTCAACGCTAAGCGCCTCACCCTCCGATTCCTAAAAGTTGGCTCCGCCCCCTTACTGCAGCTGGGTAAGAACATCAGCCGTTGTACCTGAAATGTCGCGCCATCGAAATAGTCGATGCACTCAGCTAGTTTACGGGATGCTGCCAGGTGTTCGTCTAGCGTCATAAGACGGTCTGTAAGCACAACCAGGCGGTACTTATGCTGGTGCGGCTTATGGCTATGTGTCGTATAAATCACATAAGCCCGACCGCCAAGAAGCAGCTAAACGTCAAAGGAAAAACTATCATCTGCATAATCCGTGTCAAGCGTAATAAGGCTGCGAGATTCTACGTTCCCTTTCAGCCTTCTTCCTCCATGGATGAATCCACCGACAAAGGCAGGGCCGTCTTTGGCCCTACCCTGTCCTGCTTTATCCATCTTGTCATATTGCACCATCGTCTCAGCTGTGCGTCTTACCTTCCGCAGCTTATCAACGAAATCGGCCCACGCCAGATATTCTACTTTCCAATTGGTATCTTCTAGGTTCTTCCCGAACGAGATATCTAGTTCATCCATGTTGTCACCTCAATCCTAGTTTTTCTACATATAGTGAATGTTTCTTGATTTTGGATATTGATGCGTCCTATAATGGAGTTGTGAGGCCAAAACATTTTAAAGGAGGTTGGTATCTATGGGAAAGAATATATTTTTAATTAGAATATTCTAATTCTAATTTTTGTAGGTCACGAATGTTAGAAACAAAAACAAATATTTATATGATTAACAAACACTTTGTAACAAACCTATTGGTTAATTAGAATTTCAATAACGTATTGATCTAGGCTTGGAAAATTAAAAGGGTTTACTTTTGGCAGGGTGACCCACCAGTTCCCCATTATCACTTCCTTGATGTTTTACCTCACAAAACCCATTAGGTGAGCTTGCAGTTCCTGATCCCCTTGTTTCTTTCTCCTATTCTGGGAGTGGCTGTCAGCCTTCTCCCAGACCTGAGCAATGCATTAGCAGCGCTCTTGAATAAAAATAGGAGGAAGTTGACTATGTGGGACTGGAAGCAAACTGCCAAGATTTACCTAGAGTACCTCTTTTTCATGGTTGGAGCCTATGGCCCAGTGTACTTCACTTTGCTATACGGTGACTTAATTGGATTTGCAGGTACTTCGCTATGCTGGATGCTGTTATATTTCTTTTATAAGAAGCTGTAACCACTACATAGCGGTGGGGTTAGAGGAGGGGGAGTCGCGACCCTCTCTTTCTGTTTTTCTTCCTTCCTATACGCCTTATCAAGATATGTCCCTCTCTCCAAGCAATCGTGAAGCACCCTAATCCCGTACAGAATTGGCAAGGCTTGCAGCGGATCAACTGCATTCCCTAAGGCTTTTAGGCGCTTTGCCCGATCCTTTACACCGGAAGCCACACGAGGCGCCTCCCTGACATGCTGCTTCTGCATCCATCACAAAGCAATGTTTGATTTCTTCCAAAAACTCGATTTAAAAATCAGAGATTCTCTTAGTGGTTTTTAGGGGGTTTTTCATTGGGGTGGAAAGAAGTTAGAGTAATTTTTCGTGCGGACTATCTGGTTGTACTTGTTCTGCTTGTAATTAGTTTAACCCTTGCAATATGGCTCACTATTGCTGATGGTAAGTCCATAATAAATAGTTAAGTAGTCAATTTTTTAAGTTAGACGTTGGTCTTTTATCACTCCCAGGAATTTTTGCTCACATTTGTGAAAATGATCGACTTAAATAAGAAGAAGAAATACAAAGCGACTAGCGTTTGCCCTAAATGCAAGCATAAGGTCGTTCTTACATTGACCGAAGATTGAACCAAGTTATTGGTCTCCACATATTTACCATTTCTGGTATACCGTCAACGCGACAATTGGTACAATGTTCCTGAAAATATTTACAGACAGGAGATTTCAATATGGCAGAAGAGAAAAAGAAAATTAATGTTGGTCTAGTTATGCCCATAGCCCTAATTGATGGTTGTGGACCAGAACACTGGCTGGAAGTAAAGTCTATTATTTCCGATGCTCTCGCTAACCACGATCAATACGAGTTTGAAGCGCGTCTTGTCAGTGAATCTGACAGTAGTGGACTCATACATAAGCGGATTGTTCAAGGCCTCTACAATTCCGATCTTGTTATTTGTGATGTTAGCTGCAAGAACCCAAATGTAATGTTTGAGTTAGGCATGCGGTTAGCTTTTGACAAACCAACTATCATTATTAAGGACGACAAGACGAACTATACTTTCGATGCTGGCGGAATTGAACATTTAGATTACCCTAGAGATTTAAGATTTTCGAAGGTTGTAGACTTTAAAAACACCTTGCTTAGAAAGACTGTTGCAACATTTGAAGATTCATTAAAAGACCCAAATCACTCGCCTTTTCTTAAAAGTTTTGGTCAATTTAAAGTTGCTAAATTAAACGAAACTGAAGTAATGCCGATTGAGTTAATAATGGGTAAGTTAAACGAGATGCAATCTGATTTTGCCACCCTAAAATTTTCACAGTCAAAAATCCGAAATACAGAGATTCATCAAATCCCAAGTCTAAGAACTGTACCAAAAGACGATCTTTATTATTATTTAGAAAATCAAGTTAATAATTACTTAAGTAGTTTTGAGCGCGGTATTCAATTTAACCAAGATGAATTAATTGCAGATATTATTCTTCAACTCAGAAGAGACAACCCCGATTTGGTCTCTGATAAGTCAATTGGTTCACTTAGAAGTAGGCTTAAGGATATTCTTAATAGAATTGTATTTACTGCTTAATCCTTCTGATAGAAATTACACTCAAACTCGGCTGCCCTTAGAGGCAGTTCGGGTGCCCACTGCATCGGTCTACTCATGATCTCTTGAACCTCTACCACCGATCCTGTTGCGATCGGTACATCCAGCACCGCTTCATCATGCACATGCATTAAAGTGCTATAACCTTCCTCATCCAGACATACGAGGCTTTGAGCCAGACAATCCTGCGTAATCGCTTGGACATGGTTCTCGACAAGCTTCCCGCCATATGTGCGCTGAATTACCCATTTACCTGTTTGCTGGTCTTGCCTGTAGAAAGTGATGCCATCTTTATCGAACTTATTATCATGCTCCAAGCTAGGATTCACGTATGCTAGGCTCCTGCCACTTGGTAGGTCTGCAAACAACATACCTGGTGCATATCGGTACTGCACACCATGGGCCAGCTTAACGGTTGTCTTCTCGCGAATCGCTCTGACGGCGGCACGTTCAGCAGCATACAAAGCTTTACGATTTTCGGATTTGCCTCTCGCCACTGTTTGACCAGCCCCAGCCAATTCGTCTTCTGGGATCCCACCCTTTAGCGCCCCCATCTGGATTAAAGCGTTAACGCCACCTTGATAACCGGGCACGCCAATTAAGCAACTTTTCCCCTTTGTGCCGTAACAGATGGTTGATGTGGTCTTTCACAATCGTCTCTAATGGAACGCCGAACCTGTTCGCCGCGGTTGCCTCGAACACTTTTCCGTGCGTTCTGAATACAGCCAATCTCCACTCTTCGTCTGCTAACCAAGAGATAAACCCTACCCTCAATCGCAGCGAAGTCAGAGACGATAAAACGGTTGCCAGGCGAGGGTATGAATGCAGTAGTGATGAGCTGTGATAGAACAAATGGCGGTAGACCAAATAGTGTTTCCAGCCATTCAACGTCTGCGCTTCGAAGCGTCTCCCGCGCCAAGGACAAGTCTTCGATCTTGTTTTGCGGAAAGTTCTGCACCTGGATAAGCCGCTCAGCAACCGCCATGTCTGATTTGCTCCGCAGAATTGTAGTAGCTCTCTGGCGCGGTCATCAGTACGAATAGCTCATTTCATAGCCTTAAACTTGTCTACACTGGATTTACTCATTTCCTGCCGCAGTTCCAACACCCGGAGAACCGTATCAGTCGGCGCAGTATCTAGCAGGATAGGCATTTGCTCTTTTTTGACATTCCGTATGACGTCTCAAGTCCGTTGTCAGCCAGCCAGCTTTTCAACTGGGCCAGGCTGTTCGGATTTTCGAGTCCAGTTATCTCTTTTACCTCTCTGACCAAGCGTTCTTCATAGAGGCTATCGCTCTCAATCGCTTGATCCATAACCACCCGATCCAACCGAACGCCCCTATCATTAATGCGTTGGTCGAGTGCCCAGAGCTGCCACTAGAATGGTAAGCCTCTTTACCCTTCCAGCGTGAAAACATGGTGGACAAGATTTATCAAACGGCACAACTTAAAGTACATTCGTTTTCATGACTTGAGGCATACCTCAGTCACGTTGTTAATTTATAAAGGCGTTCACGCAAAGATTATTTCTGAGCGTCTAGGTCATGCCAACATTTTAATAACAATGAGCGTCAATGGGCACGCTCTGAGGTCTGCCGATCAAGAAGCAGCTAAACATTTTGATTCGCTATTTGAATCAAATCAATCCAAAAACAAAAATGGGTAAAGACCGTTTTATTTCGTCAACAATCCGTCAACAAGTCCAGATTTCAACCATATATGTGATCAATTCCAAACAGAAAAAAGTTAAAAAACCCCTGATTCCTCAAGGGTTCCAGCTTCTAACGTATGGTGATCCGGACTGGGTTCGAACCAGCGCCCCCCACCCTGTCAATAAAGGGAGAGGGCTAAATTATAAGCAAAACAATTATGTGATGGTATCTAAAGATTCTTAAAAGTATTGATTTTATGCGAAAAGTAGTAATTCACCTAATTAGGAGACAGTATCTCTCCAAAAATATGTGAGCAATTGTGTGAGCAAAAATGTGAGCGATTAAGTGAGGGTTTCCGCTTCAAATCACTAGGAATATAATTATTATAAGACTTACTGTTTACCTACTCGACATGTGTCGAGTAGACAGTGACAACAAACATATCCGTGTCCTAAGGAATTGTGTTTACTCAAATAAATTACTTAGTTATCCGTATTACACTCATTCAACCTAGAACTTGATTAATTTCATCCATGATAAATTCATTGTAACTTTCTATGTTGAACAATACACGTTTAACGTCAGTGTACCATTTACTTAAAGTATGGAGTCGACCAAAGAGGCTTCCAATTGGAAGCCTAACAAATGTCAGTATTTATTGAGTTACTAAGGTGTTGGCAATAGACTCAAAGTACAGTTCTATACACTTAAATCCAAGACTCTGCCAATCATTGATTGGATAGACAAAACCAAGGGATTTAACTTTCTTAATCCAATCAGTAGAATCAACATGCGTTGGAAACTTTTTGCTCCTTAATACAAGTATATCACGGAGGTTTTTAATAATTACCTGGTTATAACCACCTTCTCCTAATGTATTGTTTAAGTATTCCTCAAAGGCGGATATAGAACCAGTTTTTCCCTTTGGTAACACTACATGTTCTTTAAAACACATCAAATCAGCATCAATAATTCCGGAAAGAACCATTATTAAATTATTAAAGTCAGCTTCATCATTACATGGTTTTAAAAGATATACTATTTTTTCATTGGACGAATATGCACTATCAATACCGTCTGCTTTAAATCTTAAATTTAGGAATCGCCTAGTTTCAACTATTTTTTCTAAGAAAGCCCTTACTTTCTCTCTTTGTAACTGAGAATTTAGAATATCTTGCAGTTGCTTTTTTATTGTATCGGAAAGTTCGGACTTAACAATTGCCCTCTCTAAGACCTTTAATCCTATCCTAGAATGTTCTATCGCCAATTCTTCAAAATCATTATCTTCAAATAAATCTCGGAGGTTCAATTTTTTCCACCCCCAATACGTTGTTCAGCCCACTGAGTAATAGGTAACAATTCAGAACGTTCAACCACTCTCGTCAATGATTTGACTTCGGAATCGCCAGCTAACGTATAATACCCTGCAATATAAGCACGGTTAAAGTCGTAACCAAGTGTGGCATCTTCATTTATTTCAGTTTCAATATGTATAAACACAAATGTTACCGATTTTCTAGATAGTTTTTTCAACCTATAATTATGTTTTTTAACATTTTTATGTTCGAGAATAGTTTTTACTTCAACCATTTCTTCTCCTACAAGGAAATCATAACCAAGGTCAAGAGTTGGCTTCTTAATTATTATTCCTTGCTTTATACAAAACTCTTCAAAAAGCTTTTCTCCGAGCCACCCAACAATCCTTGCCCCTAAATTTCTGAAATCTACATTTTCAATATTCAATAAAATTTCATCAGTAATTTCTGTTAGCCACATTTCTTCTATTTTTAATGAAGTGATATTGTTATCATTACTATTCATTAACTTCTCAACAATAAGAGTTTTTAATAGAAAATCTTTTAATGGTTCATCACCATGATGAGCCAGTCTAATTTTATTAATTGACTTGTTTGATTTGGAGAATACATTTAATTCATTACCATCTGAAACAGCATAGAATGGGGCATCAAGTAATTCAGAGTAATAGGAAGCTTGAGAAACAGCACTATTAGAATTAAAATGGGGGGCTGATTTCACTTCTATCAATAGTAAGGGCTGATTTTTATCGAATAGTACAATATCAGGTCTAAAATTAACTTTCCCACCATTAAAATCCGTAGTAACAGTGTAATCAAGTGTAATTTCTTCTTGTTTGAATCCTGATTCTAACAAGAATGGTAGAATTATATTTTTAATAATATCTGCTTCTTTCATACTTTATCCCCTATCTATTTTATTGCACCTTTAATCGAGCCATTTATTTCATAATAATTTAGTTCCCCAATAATTGGACAGCCTTTTTGTGAATACTTTAATAACATGATACCATAGTAAAACACACGCCACACCAAAAGAAGAGTGGGCCGTCATCTCTTCCTCTATAACATCTCCAATTATTTGTCCTTCCGAACTAATAGTGAGTAGTAGTCTATTTTGACAGATAGACTATGAAAACAGGTACGAGTCCGAAGGAATAGTGATTGCTTAGCCGCTCCCACATGTACGAATAGAGTAATAATGAACTGTCTATGATGCGACAGTATTCGCCAATAGAAAAACAAAAATACCACCGTAGTGGTAGTGGATACTAGTGTGAACCCATAAAATTGTAGAAATATGCCAAACATTGACAAAACAAAAACAACACCTTAGTATGTAAGGTGGGAGTAAAGTTCCAGTATATTCTAGTTATATGCCCAAAAAAGTAACTGATGTTCCAAGCATCAGCAAGTTTCTTGTGGACTGGATTAATGACGTATTTCATTCTATCAACAAGATTACGAGTTGACAAGGGTAATTTTTACTAGATGACAAAATTCACAACTCGTTTCCATGTTGTTCGTTTTAATTGTCCAAATAAACTTATTAACTTTAGTGGGTGATTTTAAGGAGGATAGTGGTTGACTAAATCAGGAATTACTGTCTCTCTCCCAAAATCCTATCTAAAGTGAGGTTATTTTTATTGAGTTACGTAAAAAAGAAAGAGTTAATCCAACTGCTTGATAGAGGCAACGAAATTGACCAGTTAGTTTTTGATTCAGTAGACGGTGAAGAATACGCATTTAGTGATGAAGTTATTCAGATTGAAGGACTTCGAGAGTCTTTTGAACAACTCATCCCTAAGACTACTTGGACGAAAATTGACTTCCCACTTAGCTACTCTCAACTTTCGTTACTCGGTACTCAACAAGATAATGAGGGAAAGGCACAACTTCTTATTGGAGTTGATGATGTCGAACATTCCTTTATTACTACAACAGAAGCAGTATACCAGCTTTTTGAACCAGTTAGTATGGGAACCTACGCAAACTTCCTGCTTGATGACCCGAATGAACATTACAATCTTCTTGAACATAATTTCCAATACTGGTTTGGTGACAAAATCGCGAAATCTACTGTTCTTCTTAGAACAGTACAAGAGAATGGTCAATACATTGCAAGATGTTTCGCTTCTCAAAGATATCAACAAATCGACAATCATATTTTATTATACTGCACCGCTTGGGCTTTAAATAAGTTGAAGTTTAATTTCAAACTGACCTCTCAAAAAATTACTCACTCTCGCATGAGACTTAATTTTCAATCAGATGAAGTGTATGAAATTAATGGGGTCGGAACATTATCCTATGGTTTTTCAGTTGTTAATTCAGAATCAAAAGCACATGCTGTTGAGTTCTTACCTACTTGTAATATTATTAACAAGGATGGAACAAGCGTTCCAATTGTTCTTGATAAAACAATTAAGATTCGCCATCTTGGGAAAGAGATTAAGCCCATTGTTGAAAAAATACTTGAGTTAGGCCAGCTACCTGCCCACGTTGAAAGAGCAGTTGATACAATTCAATCCGTCAAAGAGAAAAAAATTGATTCCCTCCTTGCATATAAGATTCAGCAGTCGCTAATTGAAATCGTTGGCAAGAAAAGCTTCAAAAAATACCAAGAGAAGTATACAAAGGTTTCTTCTGAAAATACTTACAGTTTGTTGGAGTTTTTCGGGAGACTAGATGAACTACCTGTTGATGACGAAGATAAGCAATTATTAATTGAAAGCATGTTTTGGTCGATTATTCAATCGGTTGCTGAGCAATAATATTTTTTATCCCTCCATCTTGTATGGAGGGATTTTTTAATACTATTAAATTAGTAAGATTACACTGTACGCACATTTAATTTTCCCAATTTTTTAATATTTAAATTGAAGGTAAACTATGCCGCTATATTAAAAAGTAATTTATTCGGCACTGGATGGGGGCTTATTAGAAGCACATAAAGCCCCTAGAGCAAACCAAAAAGAGCCGCCTTTATTCCTTCCTTGAGTAGCTATGAATTAAATCATTCCTTAATTTAAATCCAAAAGCTGTCCATGGAAAATTCAATCCCCTCGAAAGCATTAGGATTCCAAGTTGCTTCTAAGACTTCATTTGGTATATCTCTTAATGCACGAATTAATGCAGAAATCATAATAAAATACATTTCATCATTTTTAAACCCTCTGTAAAAGTATCTTTTTGTTTCCCTTGTGTTAGCAATCCGTAGACTAATATTGGGGAAGCGTTCAACATCCGAGAAGTTTCCTTCAATTATAAAAGAATGTATTACAATTTTCTTTCCTTGCTTTAATATTTTCATTACCTCTTTATCGAATAAAATTTCTGATTGCCTTATGTCAATCTCTGTTCTCAGGAAATTAAAAGCATCCATGATATTTTGCTCATCTTCATTTCTTCCTAAAAATTTATACGGCTTAGTATTATCAATAAACGGAGGAATCCAATTGTTTTCTAAAAGAAGCATTTTCTTCAAGTCCTGACTAAATATCAAACAATATAACTCTTTTGTATCCAAGATTATCAACTCACAATAATATTTATTCTCTCATTAGAAAAGATTAATAAGTGTTAATGAATATCTACTTTAACTTCTTTAAGATTTTTAAAGTTCTCCAATTAATAATGCTTGTTATTAAAGAAAGTGCAATCGAAATACATAAGACTATTATTAATAGGACATTCATACTTGCCCTCCCCCTTTTCTGTTAAAAGGCTCCCATTACTATTAGTGCCAATAAGATAGCCAATGAGAAAGAAAATATGGGTGATCAGTGATGTTGATCTAACATCTTTAAATCCCCTTTCAAATCTGAACACACTGAAAATTGTTTCGCTTTAATAAGCTAACAGTATCACAAACTCAAAATAATGGCAAATAATGTATTATAATATAGATAAATGGTATTTACAATATGGTTTTTCAATTGTATAACCAATTTACTCTTGAACCACTTTATTAGTCATGCTAAGAAATGTACAGGGAAGCACTTTTCAGAAAAATTTGGTGCGGAGCAAAGACAGGTAAACTCTGCCGCGACAACAAATGCCAATTAGCTAGGCACTGGAGTAGGGTCTTTAATACGCTCCGTAAAAGCCCTGTAGAGCAAAAGAAAAGAGCCCCCAAGTTTTTTGGGTGGCTCAAGCCTATATCGGTCTTTATACAGCCCCATAACGGCTCTCTTAGACTGTATCAGTCGCTTATGTTACTACTTGCTTTCTCCGATTAATTTCGCGGTAAAGTGAACCTTTGCTTACTCCTGTCATTTCCTCAATTTGTGTTACTGCAAATTCTCCGCTCTCATGTAGCTTGATTGCTTTATCTAGCTTTTTCTTATCTGTCATGGGTCGACCGCCCTTACGTCCACGCGCTCTAGCGGCTTTTAATCCATCTACAGTTCTTTCTCGAATGATAGACCGTTCAAACTCCGCGAATACCGCCATCATACCAAACATAGCCTTTCCTGCCGCCGTAGATGTATCAATGTTATCGGACAGGCTTATAAACTCAACGCCTTTCTCCTTTAATAAGCCGAGCGTTGCAATTAGCTTTAGAGTTGAACGTGCCAAGCGGTCAAGTTTGTAGACAATAAAAGTATCACCTTCGCGAAGCATCTCCAAAGCCTTTGCTAGTTCGGGGCGGTCATCCTTGCCGCCGCTTGCCTTCTCCGTATAGATTTGGTCATAACCGAACTTCTTTAGTGCGTCCAGTTGTAAGTCAAGAGATTGGTCGGCTGTCGAAACCCTTGCGTAAGCTATTTTCATTCACATTGTTCCTTTCCCCTAATGTATCGTTACTAATACAGTATCATAAACGTACATTTCCGTGAATATGATTATGAAACGGGTTTCGTACCGAACAATAGCCTAAATTCTCAATTAATAACTTGCTCCAACGACTGTTCCATAAACAATCGTTTTCGTACTTAAAAAGTTGTCTCCTAATAACAAAGAAAGCCCTGCTTATGACAGGGTTTCATTGCTCTCGGAGATTATATAGGTACATTTACCTGAACGTGTTTCTGATATTTTCTTATACGGCAATTCCTCGTACAGATAAACCATATCAGAGATTAGACAGGTATCGAATTGTAGATAGCCTTTCAGGAAGCAGTTGTAAAGGACGGCATCACTACCATACAGAGCCTTTTCCATTCTTTTGAATACTCCATCGACATCATCCTCGCTACATGCGGATACAGTAGCTTCAACACGATACGAACCATCCTCCATTTCGTACAGTTTCAGCCATTTGTTCATCAAACAGTATCGTATGGTATCGTACTTTCCATACTTCTCTGCGGATAATAGTAAGTGTCTAAGTCTGGCAGGTGCTTCTTTTAATTCTAGTAGTTTCTGCATTAGTAGTTTCTGCATTAGTAGTTTCCCCAACGGTTTTGTTATTTCAACCTTCAACATAACAATCGCAACGACCACGGCTATAGTTGCGATAAAGTGGACAATTATTTCTTTTTGAAATTTTTCCTTATTCGCCGCCATACTTTATGGAAGAACTTTACCCTGTAGTGCTGTACTACTTGTTCTCTGTTCTTCTCTATTCTTTAATGTAAGTTCTCAGGGGAGCAAAATGCCTAGATGTTACCTAGAGAAAACGGGCATGAGAAAGAAAAATATTTCCATAAGTATCTGATTAGAAGGAAAATAAATTCCATGTACAGGGAAATATTTTTCCTTATGTAAGGAATTTATTTTCCTTGACTTTTCAATCAACGCCTATTCGTTCGACCTTCCATCAATTCTTTTAGTTGTTCAAGAGACAAACCTTTGTTCTCTTGTTTTGCTTCGCGTGCTTGCTGTGCTTTCATTTCAGCTTGGATATTGCTCTTGTTGTCCTTGAATGACCGTTCCTCGTAGAGAATATGCTTTTTTCCCGTTTCAAGGAAATGTTCGACATTGTAAAGAACATCACTGTTAGCCATTAGAAATGCAGTTGGGGTGATTGTATCAGTTGGCGGATAGTTCACAAAGAACGCATCAATGTGCTTCTTCATCGTAGGTTTTAGCATGGCTCTTTCATGTTCTATATAATGGTGATGCAAGTCCTTTATGCAATCCTCGACACTTTTACCCGTTTTTTGGCTCTTTCTAGTGCTGTGCTTCTTTCCAGTAACTTTCCTGTATTCTTGAAGGAAGTAACTTGTAAACTCAGGAAAAGACCATGACTGCACATCATCAGGTAAGTCGGTCACTTTCGGTGAAGACTTGCTTTTGTTGTTCTTAGGTTTAGCTAGTCTAGTCCCTACGCAAGTCTTCCCATCAGCTTCAAGCGATTCCTTCACGTAACTGCTGTACGCTGTCAGAATCGGCTCACGTTGGCTCTCAGCCGCGTTCTTTAGTCTAGCGGCATAGTCATGTTCAACGGCTTGTACGGCGACTGTAAAGGCTTCTAGCAAGCTATCCGCTTTCTGAGCTGTGAGTAACTCAACATTGGCAATCACATCATTTTCAATATAACTGAGTAGTACGAACGGATTGTTTTCAGGACGGTCAGCAATACTGAATACGAACTCGCCCCTGTCTCCGCCCTGCATGGAGAATGTTTCAATGAATCCATATTGCTTCAACCGTTTGGTGTAATTCTTTACTGTCTTGTCATCCTTGTTCCCGAATACATGCTTTAGAAATACTCTCGACAGGGCTACTTTTGTTGGAAGTTGGGCATTGGCGGTATTGACACGATTCATAATAAGTCCAAGTAACTTCAATGAATCTCCTGTTAAGCGATTACAACATGATACTTCGTTCGGAAGGGAGTAGAATCCATTATGGTACACTATGTGTCTGCCCGTCATTACTTCCGCCCCCTTCTGTGAATGTACTCTGCAACGGCTGAGCGGCTTATCATGTAAGAGCAGGTCTTACCTTCACCAATCTTCACAGCGTCAAGCTGACGGGCTTGTATTGCCCGTAGAATCGTCCTAGTGCTGACTTTGGCAACCTTGGCGGCTTCCCTACAATTAATCAGTTCGTTCATAGAATCCTCTCCTAACTTTGACGTGATTTCGACAGCAGAGGGTAAAAAATAACCCTCACGCCATAATCATCGTTGCGAGTGAGTGTTATGTTGCGGAAGGAAGTGCTTATAATTTTTGCACACGTTCCTTTCTTCTTGCCCCTGCCGTTGACTTAAGCAGGGGCTTTTTGTATTCATTGTTCCGGGCGGCTATCCAGCGTTCAATACGATAAGCGCAGTATCGTAACCCTTTTCTTGTAGAACTTTGACTAGGTGTGCTTCCTCGACTAAGTAAGGGTATCGCCCATACCCTCGCATGTTGTGTGGTACTCGCTCAGCTTTTAACGTACCGCTTCTTACCCAAGACATTACGGTATCTTCACTTACGAACCGTCCGCGATTAGAAGCCGACAGCTTTTGTGCAATGGTAGCCAGAGTGTACAGTTTTTCCATGACCTATCGTCTCCCTTCATTGATTGATTGATTGATTGCTCTACGAAGGCTCTTAAATCGGCTTCTCGAACTCTCCAAAGCGTCCCTGCTAATTTCATTCCTTTAATGCGTCCCTCTCCAAGCCACTTATAGCAGGTGTTCATATCAATGCTCAACAGCTTTGCAACTTCATCGGCGGAATACAAGCGACCTAGATACGATTTATGTCTTCCATTATTGCTGACCTCCTGTAGTGTTATTGAGGATGAAGTTCCTGAGACTTTCCTGAGGAATCCGAATCGAGCCCCCGACCTTGCAACTTGGCAGAGTGCCATTACTACACATGGCGTAAACCGTTGTGTATGAAAGCTGTAGAATCTCCATTACCTCGCGGATATTGAATAGACGTTCCATGAAAACCGCCCCTTTCGGTTGTGATTTATTTACATACACAATATAAGGAAGCAGATTGCAGGATTAACAAAGGTACGTAGAAACATCGAAGAATCTTTAATTATCCGATAAATACGGAGCATTTTATTTCAAGAAGGGGGAGAGAGAACGAAGGTAACATTTTTCCTGTATCTAATTGGATATAACTGGATATTTTCACCTTAACATCACCAGATGTTAACCGAGAATTATAGAATAATGACTTACTCAATGTGGGTTATAAATGTAATAAGTCAAAGGGTTTATATTGTATATTCTCAAAATTAACCTTGCAATTTTCTTTCCTGCATTAGCGATTGTTATCTCGGAGTGACAATTAGGGAGTGGTGTTGACAACAACACCCGAGTCTTTTACTTTAAGGAAAGAAGCGGAAACACTCTCTAGACGTTTGCTCACAACGCTAGGGAGGAATTGGAATGTCAATTAGAAAAGATAAGAACAAATGGCTATTCGTCATCGAGTTGGGAAAAGACGAGAACGGAAAACGGCGGCAAATCATGCGGCGCGGATTCAAAACGAAGAAGGAGGCAGAGGAAGCCTACAATATAGCGAAGTACGAAATACAACAAGAGGGAAAATGCTTAGAGCCTAGCAAACTCCTATACAGAGATTATCTTAATGAATGGTTAAGTAATAAACGCTATAACCTCAGCCAACAAACGTTCGAGTTGTATTCATCAAACATTAAAAATCATATTGAACCCATGTTAGGAGACGTTCAGCTTTCTAAGTTGTCCGCCCTTCATATCCAAAGGTTCATTACTGAACTAAAAAACAAAGGTCTATCAAACTCCACCGTTGAACGAATCTATTCAATAGTAAATGCTTCCCTGAACAACGCAGTTAAGAAGGAACTATTGAATAAGAATGTGGCAACTCTAGTTGATAAACCTAAAGTAATGCAGAGGGAATTACAAGTCTGGGATATTCAAATGGTTCAACTGTTCTTAAAGACCGCCCGAGAACATGAACCAAGACTTTATATTGCCTTCCATTTAGCTTTACTGACCGGGATGCGACAAGGCGAGATACTTGGTTTAAGATGGCAAGACGTTGAGTTCGAGAGAGGGAATATAGTCGTTCGTCAGACTTTAAGTCATGACGGAAAGACGTTAAAGTCGGGCGGCAAATCAAGGAATAGCGTCCGCTCAATTGCCATTGATGATGCGACATTAGACGCTCTTAGGAAACATCGTAGGATAATCTTACAGGAGAAAGTACAATTAGGCGGTAAGTATGTAGATAACGATTTAGTTATCTGTACTACGAAAGGAACGCCAATTACACCTAGAAACCTTAGCAGAACATGGTATCGACTTCTTGATAAGTCTGGTCTCCCAGAAATACGATTTCATGACCTGAGACATTCGCACGCGTCTTTGCTCATGAAGTTGGGTAAACATCCAAAAATCGTGCAGGAACGATTAGGACACGCTTCAATCAAACTAACGTTAGACACCTACTCACATATCATGCCCAATATGCAGGAAGAAGCCGCTAAGGATCTTGGGCGTATGATTCTCTAACTGAATGTGAGCAAAATGTGAGCAGACCCCATTTGCAGGATACCCATTACTGTCGTAAAAATAATAAAAACCCTTGATATATCAAGGGTTCTAACGTCTTATGTATGGTGATCCGGACTGGGTTCGAACCAGCGACCCCCACCCTGTCAAGACGCCAGACTGTTTTTGTTGAGCTTTGTTAAAGTTGAATAAACCTTGATATTACAGCATTTAAGTAGTTTGCATGTTTGATATCTTTTGCCCCACATTGGTGCCCTTTTTTTCGTTTCGGCACCAGATTCGGCACCACTTTTCCATTCATTATTGATCCTTTAACTATCGAGTGTAAAAGTATGTTTTGCAATCCTGTAGGCAGTGGAGTCTAGACCTTTATAAAGGGTCCATTACTACACTACTCAAATTGATCTGATTTAATGTCCTAAGTACATATACTGCAACTACAACTTCGACTACTCTAATCTATCATATTTAGCAATCTTTCTCGAATACCAGTCCAATGCTGATTTAGGTTCACTGTAGCGCATTTTATTGTATACTCATTAATTCGATAGGCTAAATCCACCTGTTTGTCTGATTGAGGATATAGAAGTATCCCTTCCATTTCCTCTTTTCTCCCCGCATTAGATAAATACGCAAACATCTGATATAGATTTGCAGGTTTTATTTTGTCTTCTCCATTTTTACCTTTAGAGAAGACCTCTTTATGATACTTAGTATCAATAATTATCTTTTTCTTTTTACTCACTATGCAAATATCCGTATGCATGCCGGGAATATAATTCTCTGACCCACGAATAACTTGTTGTATATCCCATTGTATAGTCTCTCTCTTAACTCTGTAACCAGGTTTAAGTTCCTCGGAATAAAAGTTACGAACAAATCCTTCAAATAGTTCCCACATTTTTCTTTCGTCGCGTTCAAAGTCATCAAAAATAAGTTCTCCTGTTGTCTCATCCACAAGCAAATGATCAAAAAGAACACGACAAATACTCAGGACAATTCCATAGTGATGATTGTTTCGATGCAAAAGCGTTTGGTTAAACAACCTGCGGTCGAGCCTTACTAATTCAATTTCATGAAAATATCTGTAAATTTTATTTAGATCGTCTCTAGTTTTTCGCATTATAGACTTACTCTTAATTAGTCTGTGGATTGTTGCTTTAATTATTCTGTTATGGAGTATGTCTGGTGAAAAGTCATCGTAATCACAGTACATCTTTGCTTTTAGAAAAGTAATCTGTTTAATACTCTCATCGAACATTAACTTTCCCTTTAAGCTACTTGTATTCTCCTGAAATGATATGTACTCTTTATAAAATCCTTTTTTAATAAATCTATTTAGCTTTTTTACAAGGCTGTTCGCAAATAATTCAAGCAAATCGTTCGTATCAATACCAGCTACGTCCACAGCTTCTTTTTCAGGCAATACATCATAACAATAACAGAGCATATAGTAAATGTTTTGAATTGGAATTTGCTTGCTCATGATGTATACCTAAACCAGTTCTAACAGAGTAGCTATTTCGCTTGCCGCTTTCTCGGGATCATCAAACCAGTATTCCTCAAGTAAAGGGCAAATTTCATTTTCAATAATTTGTTGATACCATTCTTTCTGATCGTTGCTACCTAGCTTAGAACAAAAGTAACTATGACCAATCATAAAACCATTACCCAAACTCGTATCATTTTTGATTATTTCGTTCAAATTAGTTATTTGATTAGCAACTTTATTCGCAAAAGTCCTCTTAAGACCATTTGAGACCAAATATTCGATAAACTTCTCATCTAATACTGGCTCTAGAGTTACAAATGCAAATCTGCGTCTAAGGGCGTAATCAACTACTGCTAACGATCGATCAGCGGTATTCATTAATCCAATGATGTACAAGTTTTCAGGTACATAAAAAGATTCACTCTCATTTGAGTAAGTAAGGGGTATCGCATATTCTTCTCCCCTTTTATCACCCTCGATGAGCATCATCAATTCTCCAAATATTTTACTCAAATTCCCTCTGTTAATTTCATCAATAATAAAATAGTACGAATAATTTGGATCGTTCGTAGCCCTTAAACAAAACTCATAGAATACCCCATTTTTTAAAGAAAATTTACCCTCATTAGTTGGCTTGTAGCCCTGTATAAAATCTTCGTAAGAATATGATTGGTGGAATTGAATCATTTGAACACGAGTTAGATCACGATAGCCCATCAGTTGATAAGCTAATCGCTTGGCTAAGAACGTTTTGCCTACCCCAGGGGGTCCTTGCATTATAATATTTTTCTTATTCTCTAACAATGATGTTATCCGATTTAGATTTGCTTCAGAAATGAACGATTCATTCAGTAAATCCGTCTCGTTGTATAAATCGTTCATTCGCACAACTGGAAGTTTGCGCCTACCAATTTCCTCCTCATAACTTAGTACAGAGAATTCAGCTGTAAAATCTTCATCATCTTTAAAACTATTATTATTTCTCAATTTAATGTGATCGTTCAGGAAGTTATAAGCTTTTATGTACTCATGTGTTGCAACAATTCCAATATACGCTTTTGTAGAAGAAGGTGGATTAAATTCAATATTCTTCAACTCACATTCAACCTTATACTCTTCTAATGTATATACATTTTTAATTTTAGCAATTACTTTTGGGATCTCTTTTTCATATAAAGCATAATATACGGTGTTCCCGTCTGCTACTAAAGCATGCAACTCTGTGAACATAGCCTCGTATTCTTTCAGCTCCGACCACCACCATCTAATGGATGAATCTTCTTTCTCTATAGCGTCTAAAACAAGATTTATGATTTTATCGTCTTTTTTTTCAACATGGACATAAACACCCATAATTTCCATCTCCATTTTAGAATGTCAATTTTACTAAACACTTTTAACCTATTATAGTCATATAATACCATTTTTACATGCATGCGTCCCATTCTACTTCCTCCAAATGCAGAAATATAGAAGATGCTATTTACATTGTCCAGGAGTCGATTTCTTTTTCTTTACGACGCAATACCTTGAATGATATTGCTCACTCTTCATCGGTTGTTGAAAAGCATCCCCGTGATCGCTAATTTACTGCTTATGGTCATTATTGGAAGCTGCTTCTTCTTCATACAAGGTAAATCAGAGAAAGCTTGGTCAATGTCCAAAAGCAGCCCTGGCTAAAGTAGACACCAATATCAAATATGGACATCTTGAGAAGAACATCACTCCTTACCTGAATAAAATGGTTGCAGCAACTGGTAACGTGGTCAATGTTGAAGAGGCTCCATCTGAGGGCATAGGGACTGGAACAGTTGCGCTTGTTCACATCATGGACAACGAATTCAACTCTTACCGGATGTTCATCATGAAAACTACTGGTGACATCTTGAAGGGCGATAAAGTTAAAATCGTGGGTGTCCCTGTAGGGTCGGAGAGTTTCGTCAACGTTTCAGGTGGTACGACTCGTTCGATCTTCCTGCTTTGTTCACATATCAACAAAGTACAATAAAAAAGGGAGCCTTCACGGCTCCCTTTCAATTTCGTAAAGAATTATGTGGATAAAACAAAATCAACAAATACAGGTGATCTGAGCGTCCCACTTTTAGTCCAGTTGCGGAATTTTACCTTTGCTTTAATCCGCTGCTGCACGCAAACGAAAATCACGTTCCTCACTTTTGACTAAAGTTTTCGCCACGCCACCGCGATAGGATAAAGCGGTGGCCGTCGATCTTCGGTTCAAAAGTATAGCGTCTGACTAAGAACGGTTTGTCTACTTGTTCAAGCAACATAACTGCAGTTTATCAAGCAAGGCTTGATAAACTAATCTATTTTATAACTCATACAGGGTACAATAAAAGGTCTAACAAGTTCAAAGAATTTTCTAGTTTCACTTCTATTTGCGCGTAATGCATAGTAAACATTACCAATATATTCAGGATTGTCTCCGGTATATTCGGAAGCCTTATATATATCAAATTTTAGATTAAATCGAGTTTGCAAAAAGGATTGTATCAATACATTCTCATCATAAGAGAATCCGCACGTGTACAAATTTATGCTTTTTCCCTTTCTTTGAAATGATCCATCATCCATATACCAAATAGCCAGGCCTTCGAAGGTGATCCAAGACAACCATTCCATCGAAATTTTCTTTTTTCCATCGGGATAAATAATATTGTAAAGCTGAGTGTAAAAAGGGTTTGTACGTGTTTTACACCTCACGTGCCAGTTTGGATTCTTCCCGGAAGGCTTCAATTCATTAACAAGAACCTCCGTTATATCTCTTAGAAAATTGGCTTTATGTTCAAGGTAAGGCTTTTGCTTCATAGTATGTTCAAAATATAAGCTTGCGTGCCTTCCTCCTTTTTGTATAAATAACCCCCCATCTCCCAACATCATTCCTGCAATAATCCCCTTTTTGCTTGCCATCCGCTCCTCATCACATGTGAATGCGATTTTGTTTTTCTCAATACCTTCAATTACATTTTCACGATATCCAGGTTTTAGCCACAGTTGTTTGTGTGATTCAGAAGCTCTCCTTTTTGTGTCTGGATCCTTGGAGCGAATAATCTGTGCTTCACTTATAGACCGTAACTGTATTCCATTTTTATTTAAAAGTAATTTAATAGTTCGACTCGTGACTCCAAAATGCTTTCCGATTTGATTCGTGCTTAACTTATTATGATACATTTCGATAGCTTGGATTTTCTGTTCTTCGGTTAAATAGCGATACTTGGTCTCTGCGACGTTCGGAAGTATTCGTAATGCATCTGCTCTGCTCCTTAAAGCCACTCCCATTTTATTTAATGTATATCGAACACCTTCGGAACTTACTTCCAAACGTTTAGCAATAATCGTGGTACTTAACCCTTCTGAGTACCATTTAACGATATTTAATTTTTGCTCTTCACTGAGTGCCATAAAAAAACCACCCCCAAAATAAAATTCCATCTCAAATGACTTACTGCTTTCACCCATTGCATTTCAAGAATAGGGTTTCGTTAGCAATAAGTTTTCAATGGTTGCCCTCATCCCGCTTTCAGAATGTACTTATCTTTTTGGTATACATGACTTCCGAAACGTCGAAGGACCTACTCAGCAATAAGCGGAAATCTCAGATCCGTAGATTCCACCTTGGGTAGGTACTCTTTGATGAATTCAACCGTCGATGCAAAATTAACCATGCAGCTCGTGCTGTTCCTTTGCGGACATCTCTTACTGAATTTATTCGTAACTAACCTTCATAATATCCAGGAAAGGAATTTTCCTTGTTACTCCGTTCTCATCTACATGGACTAATCTGGTTTTTGAATCAAGCTCGATGATCCGTCTATGTATTTTCTCAGCCACGCCCCACACTGTTAGCGCCCGTTCATCTCCATCATCTTTTGCTTCTACAAGCTGACTACCTAATTCTTCGAGCTCGAATTCATCACTTGTGCTTTTGGGTGTATTTGCTTTTGCCACTTAAAGCACCTCCTAACCTTTCACGGTAGTTATCTTATCTAAATCTATCCATTGGCTATCCTCGTCACTAACTAATTTGGTACGTCGACATTCTGATCGATCCATTTCACTACACCCCACATTTCACAGGTACTTCCCAGCTCGCCTTTGATTGGCTTCCACCATGACACTGTGATTGCGTAATCTTCGCGTGCTGAATCACGGATCAGGTAGTGGAATTACTCCAACTTGACTCCAACTCGTCTTTGGCATACCAACGAGCCTATCGTCTTCCTTCTTCTGTAAGTACAATGCCCGCTGCTCCGGTAACACAAATCGCATAAAAAAGGGTTTTCTATTCTGCTTGTCATATGCTGTACCCCTTCCTTTCCCATGCTTCCAGCACCAACATTTTATCGGGTTCTGTACGTTTCCACTCAATATAATCCTCGTTCGCTAGGACCTCTAATATAGTCATGATGCCGCCTCGATTACGTCCTGTCTTGATACACAATTCGTCCACGGTGGGTGTCCTACGCCTCCCCGCAGAGTAATTACCAATGACCCGGAGTACCTTTCTCTCGATATCAGACAGCATGGCCACTCACCACCGGTTCAGCAGCAAGTATGTTGTCGATTATAAAAACCCTCGGTGCTTTCCGTGTGAGACAATACGCTTTTAGTCGTTCCTATGTAACCTCTAACGGGCATAAGGTGCGCATTGATGTCTTGCCACACCTCTCCCCAAATAGATTACTTGTAAGTGCTGCTGTTGCTCTATCTCACGCTCCAGTTCCTTTACCACTAAGTCTGCCCTTAAAACAAGAACATTCGCTTGAGCTATATGCGAACATATACGAACATACAACTGAAAATGGAGTTTCGCTAATCCAGTTTGCTACGATGAACTATGTTAGGCGGACTATGGCATATTCCAATCGAATAATTTAGAAAATAGTTATCAACTATCAACAAAATACCAAGTAAGAAGGATTCTTTCTAAGAGGCAGGAATAATTAAATATGAAAAAATATATACTGACAAAATTAAGGAGAATATAATGGACTTTTTTTCGGGTAATCCTTCAACAAATAAATTATCTCTTGGTGTTAATGAAGAAGATGTTTTAAAAGCAATTGCAAATTCAGGTTACCCTTTACAAAATATAATTTCCGAACAGTTAAAGGAATTCAAAGTAACTGAAGAATGGAGTTTTGTTGATAGAGATACTTTGGATTTAAGGAATATCGATATTTTGGCAGAATTAGATTTATACAATCATAATGATTATCCTGATACAAAAGTAAGACCTGGTTTGAGTTTACTAATTGAATGTAAGCAAACATCATTACCCTACGTATTTTTTGCAACTAACAATATACCGTATATGCCCCATTTCCCTATGTATTCGGGTTTACGTGAAAATGATTATATTGATATTAAGAGTGATAATACGAGGGACACTTGGTCATTTTCGATAAATCATATTTTTAATCTTCAACAACATGAATTTGTAAGTAATGCACCACTTTATTCAAAAGTATTTAGTAAATGTGTTAGAAAAGGTAAAGAAATAGAGCTATCTGGTAGTGACACATATAACTCAGTGATATTGCCCTTAACTAAGGCATTAGCACATTATTCAAATGTTGTGGTTCCACCTAAAACTGCGCAATATTTTGATTGTTATATGACATTGGGAGTCGCAATAATTGATGGGCCAATGATCGGGGTGAAAGTCAAAGAGGAAGTCAATAATATTAATTACGTACCTTGGGTCAGAGTACTTCGACATGAACACGAAGAAGGAGAAAGTAATTATATAAAAGGAAAGCATTATGTTATAGATGTCGTTCATAAAGATTTTTTCAATACGTACATTGATCAACATTTAATTCCTTTTGCAAATAATTTTGGTAAATTGGCATTAAAACACGCACGTGTCTTAGCTAGTGGGAAAGGAACTATTAAAGGAATGGCTAAAAATCCATGGAGTGATCTAGAGCAGAGACTCCTATGATCTTACAGAAACACCTTATATCAGTTACCCATAAAATAGTTGAACTTTCTATTCCATTCGAATCAAAATTACAATATTAGAAGAAGCTGTCTCCAAGTCGAAAATCGACTTG
Source organism: Brevibacillus reuszeri (assembly GCF_002897295.1). Taxonomy (GTDB): domain Bacteria; phylum Bacillota; class Bacilli; order Brevibacillales; family Brevibacillaceae; genus Brevibacillus; species Brevibacillus reuszeri_A. Next base: position 71,643 of record NZ_BEXF01000017.1, on the reverse strand, counting down.
GAGAGGCCACTTTTACGGTTCAGAAATATTAGTTAGTAAATCAAAGTTTTCAATTTTGGGATTTTCACAGTTTTGTCAGCCCCTGCACTATGGCTAACGGTATTTATCCGTTGCACGGTCATGCAGCGTAAAGACCAACCATTGCAATTCTTCCAGACGTCTTTCGGGTCTTCTTTTAGCCTCTGTTTCCATTTCTCAGGTTCGTTTAGCAAACCTTTAGCAGCCAGGCGGTCAATTGCTCTTAAGATTGATCATCTATTTCTCTGAAATTCCGGCTGCTTCCCGAATTAGCGGTGTAGTGTGCTACTCTTGTACATGCTCGATCGAGCAGGCCTTCCACTGCGCTCCCAGTTCGCCGCTAACCTTTTCAGCAGCTTCTCAAGTTTCGCCTTTGGCTTCGCCAATTTTTCCACCTCACTTTCGTTTTAAGCTTGTATTGTAACGGTGCTGATTTTCAGAGCATCAGATGAAGCTAAAAATTGAAAATGTCTTCTTTGAGGACCTGGTTAAGCAAAAGCGAAAGTAATTTTCAAAAATAAAATCTGGCGGGATTTCGGGCTCGCACGCACCCGCAGTGCTTTACCTCTCCAGAGGGACCCGTAAATCTTTATTTTGTAGCTGCTAATAGAAAATAAGAGAACGTGGTAAATGGCTTTATGATTGTCGCCTTTCTTATACCATGCGTGTCCGGTCCAGCAATAGTATGCAGCAGTAACACCACACAGTAAGTTAACAGCAAACATAAATGCACTCATGCAATATCCTCCTATCTGATAAGCCCTAAGCATTTACACCGAGCTGCTTCTTTATCTCTTGCGAATCAGTTCCTGTAACCTCTATTACATCCACGTTCCCACTTAACTGAATAAATTGCTGCTCTCCTTGTTCCCAGAGGAAGAACGAAACACCGACCTCATCCTTTACTGGTTGATTACCTTGGACATGATAGCTTGTGATAACCTGCCCTTGCTCGTTGTACTTCACTACCAGGAACTCTCTGCTTGTACCACATCCATAGATTAGTATCACTATGCTGCATAACATCAGCAGGTATTTCATCTTTGAAATCATTTCTCTTTCACTCCTTCTCTCTTAAATAAAAAATGCCACTCTAAATACGAGTGACATGTCGCGAGTTTCAGCTAAATAGAGAACGGGTGTTTAAGCGAAGAAATGCCCCTTATGGGTGCAAAGTTAATCACTATAATAACGAAAGCCTTTTTCGAGGAGATTCTAGCAAGTCTAATTTTAATGATCTACAGAATCCGTCTAGCCCTGGGTAAATCGACTCATGAGTAACGCCCATCAACATCAATTTACTCCAGCACTGCATTTGTAATGACGTGTCAAATACGAACTTAATAGCAACTTCTTCACCTGTTTCAGGATCCACACCATCGACAATACCGTATTCAGCAAAAATTTCATCAACTGTCATTTCAAGCGGATGTGGCACAATAAATAAACCAAGCTGTTTTCTTAAACGCTCATTTTTATAATACGGTTCGTAAGGCACAACAAACGGTTCTGGTTTTCTCAAACCAGGTCCGAGAGCGTCAGCAACAAATTCTTTTTGCCTGAATCTTTTTTTGTTTTTCTTTTGAATATATGCTTGATTGAGAGCGTAAACACAAAATCTATGATCACTTGCACCATCAAGTGCAAAAAATGTTGCTATATAAGGAGAGAAAGTCCAATCTAGCAAACGAGTCGGAGCGCCATGATGTTGCATGATTGACATAATTTCAAGCTTATACTCAGTATATTCTATCTGTATTTCTACCCAGTCCCCTTCGGGTTCTTTTGGCTGTAGAGTCGAGTATAGGTGTGCAGATGTTAAAAATTCATTATATAGCGATTTTTCATATTTACGATAATTTCCAAGCGGTTTACCAATTAATTCAGCCTTCTTCATTTCACGATAAAAGGAAGTTTGTAGGCTCCAATCAGCATTTGACTGTCCTCTAAATATCCAGTCTCTTTTCTGGAACACTTCAACCTGTTGTAAAAAATCTTGCCAATTCTCAACTGATACTTCCATCCACATATTTTCCAACCTCCTACCAACATCTTGAATGGAAAATAGTTCCTTGTCTACAAATATTTACATCCTCGCTCCCTCCAAGTATGAGGCAGCCGCCACGACCCAAACCTTAACCTGGTCACGCTTGTTATACGGAGACGGTGCACCCTTCCTTTCTGTGGTGAAAAGAAAAAGCACCAGTGAGGTGCTTTTGATTAGACATTATTAAATTTACTCACTAAATTTTGATAAGCTTCTTCAAAACCTTTAAAATCCCTAACCAAAACATCAGATAGATTGGATTCTTTGTCACTATGCTCTTTTAATATTTCAAATCGCATATAAATATCTGCAACTTCCTTGGCCAATTCAAAATCTAGCTTCAATAGTTCAAACTTAAATTTATCCCAAGCGTTAACATTAAAATTGTAACTAGACATTGAATGCTGCTCATAAGCTACCCCGGGTTTTTCACCCCAGTTTCCTTCTAGAACATCACCTAAAGTAAACCCATTAATAATGGTTTTTTTCAATTCTGAATGGTTGTTATGTAGCTCTCTTAATAAAAAGACTTTTACCAACCACTTTGCTGTTTCATTATTTTTCTTCTTGGTGTTGCGATTAACCCACCATTCCCTTATAAATATCGCTACGATTGCTGTAATAAAACCAATTAATGATCCATAAATTTGCATTTGATTCCCTCCCGGTTCCATTTTGATGGAAACTTGTGAGGTTGTCTATAATCCTTGAACAAAAGAAAAAGCACCACATGGGTGCTAATCAAACAATTCGGATATCTGTGACCTAAAAGTAATCGCAAGTGCTGCCAGAGCTGAGAAAACAATTAACGGTTGCGTAAATAGATCTAACAATGTTCTTATCACTTCTATCATGCTTTTAACTCTATCCCCCTTATTCACTATAACGGTCAGAACTTATAAGACCGAAGTTTTCTGCTACGAAAGTAATTTGAATACACGACTAATTGTTTCGCCGAAACGGTCACTCCAGGTGTAATTAGTATCTGCAAAACTTTCCAAGTGCAGTGTCTCGTCACTAAACTTAATATCAATACTTCTTTTTCGACCATCATTTTCAGATTGTACGTATTCGACTGCTAAGAGGTCTTTATACTTAAAGGATTTTATAGCACTATGGATTCTATTTGTAGAAAAAACAAGTACGCAGTCCCTCTTAAAGATATAGAATTCAACTCTTTGATTCACGAATAAACCCTTCGGATAGAAATCAATGATTTCATCATCTCCAACAAATTTTTCAACCAAATCTGATAATGTCCTGCAATCTTCAATGCCTTCGAAGTTACCCTCTGTTAACTGTGATTTTAATTTTTCAAATGTTAGCATCTTCAATATCTCTCCTTTCACCTACACAATTCGGCAAAAGGAAGTCATTTCCTGTTACTTTTTGACTATTCACTCCACTTACTTCTACTTACTGACGGTCGTAGTTGCTTCGGCTTGACATCAAAAAAAGCAACAGACTGCTTACAGAAACAGCCCGTTGCTTTGTACCTATTTATTTAGAGATACCCTCAAACGTTGGAACTCCAAATCTTTTAGCTGATTTTCCAAGTTACCTTCATCTTCGTCCTTGTCGTTTAAGTAACCTTTCTGCCTCTGCTACCATTGCATCCACTTCTAGTTGGATAGCCTGATCGTCACTTAGATGATAACCACCCTTAACTATTTCTAAAGCCACATATTCAGCTCTACGTCCATCTTTAATTGCAGCATCAATAATATGACTGTTTCGTGGGGTTCTAAAGCTCTCTAACTCCTCGATTCGCTGTTTATCAGAATACATGGTACTGAATGTTCTTTGTGTATTACTACTTTGATCAAGGCCAGTTCTTGCTCCACTGGATACTAAATTTTTCGGAGGATGCTTATAACTTGATAGATCCATCTGTAAACCGTTTATTAACGCGATAGCACCCATCATGCTTGCAGCTACTGTGTTACCTTCCTCTACCTGATCAGCGAACCCTTTATCAACAGCTTCTTCAGCACTCATCCAAGTCTCAGCGTCCATCATCTCAATAATTCTGTTCGCTGCTTGACCGGTTCGATCTTTATAAACGGTTACCATTGAATCTCTAATTTGATCTAACCAGTCAGCGACTTCTCGAAACTGTTTCGAATTTCCTCCACGCACCGTTGTCATTGGATTGTGGATCATCATCATACTGCCTTTTGCCATAACAATTTTGTCACCGGCCATTGCGATTATTGAAGCAATTGAAGCTGCCAATCCATCAACATGGACGGTGATATGAGCTTTATGGTTCTTCAATAATGAGCGAATGGCTAGACCGGCAAACACATTTCCACCTGGACTATCGAGGCGAACGGTAATTTTAGAAACATTATCCCCTAGGGCTTTCAAATCAGCGCTCAGCTGCTGAGGGGTAACCTCTTCACCCCACCATTCTTTATCACTTATCTCCCCGTAAAGTGTCAATTCAGCACTACTCGAACCCGTTTTATTTAGGACCCAGTACTTGTTTGGTTTTTCGTTTTTCATGCTTGGTTAGCATCCTCCAATTCATACTATTTTGAACCAAGGCCATCAAAGGAATTGTTTATTAAGTTGTTAGTTACACCGCAATTATTTAGGGATTCCATTTCCACCATGTAGAGGTGGTCTATATTCAACTGCGGAGCTGTCTCACCTACTGTTATGTTAAGCCCTGTATATTGCTTTTCCTAAGATTTTCTGAAGTACTTTTCTATAGACTCGCCATCTAGCCAGCTACGTATAAATTCCTTATTTTCAGGATATGATATTTTTCTTGCCCTCCTGTCAATATAAGGCGCAAGGTTAATCAAACCTCCTTCAATATCGCTGTGATGAGCTACCCGCCAATCCAAAATGACTTGTTCTCTTTTTTTCTTTAGTTCCTCCATTTGCTGTTCCAATTCCTCTTCTTGTTTCTTGTACATGGTCATCTTCCCAGACAGCGCCTTCTTAGCTTGAATTGCAGCATCCTTCACTTTGTCCAAGCTCTTTTCATTTTGTTGGGTCTTTTCAAACTGAGCCTGATACTCTTGGATACGGTACTTAATTTCATCAATTTGTAAATGCATCTGCCGATTACTTTTTAGAAACTTTTCAGCCCCCTTATCATCACCCGCAATTTCCAATTCAATCATTGCTGAAGTCTGCTCTTTAACTTTAGCCATGAGAGACTCCCTTTGAGATTCCAGTTCCTCAATTTTTGATTGGATCTTTCCCTCCCTCTCCCTCACTTTTTCCAAAAACTCATCAACATGTTGCTGTAACGTTTTGTTTCCAAACATCTGTATCTCTCCTTTGTTTTTATTGGGTGAAACCGAAAATGAGAATTTATATGGCAATCCTAAGCCATGCTGTTATAAAATCTACTTTGGACGGCATGTCCTCGTTTCAAGCAGTGTAAGTGTTTTTGATAACCTCACTATTCGTGGTAGTGGGGTTATTATTTCTTTCCGCCTTTATTTCTTCTAAGAGCACCTCAACCTTACTTGTATCCATACCCCGGTCTTTCATGGCGGTGATCAGTTTCCCTATGTCAACTGTTTTTCTGTTGTCCATCCTCGTCCCCACCCTCCTGAAACAGTTTCAGTATGCTTTCGCGCTCCCGGCGTAGCTGTTAGATACGTGCTTTGTAAATCTCCACCTCCTCATCCGACAATCGATAGCGATCTATGATTAATTCGCGGGCAAGTCTTGTATGTTCTTGTGTGATGTGTACCAAACGATCGCCATTTTCGGAATTAACGGCTAACCAAATTGCTCGCTTGCTGTGGTTCATGATCTGACACCATCGATTACTTGCATGATGTTCATAATTTCCTGACTGTCTGAAATGTACCGCTTATACGTCTTCTCCACCCAGTGAATCGCTTCTGACTTGCTCATCCGACGAACTTCCTGCCTGATAGCTGCCACCGTTTTACCATATCTTCGTGAAGCCAAGAGCTTAAAATATTCATCGATGAATCGGGCGCCCTTCGGGTTCTTATCAAGCATTTCAAGCATGCTGTATTTGAGAATTCCCCGTGCCGAGAAAAGCATTGTTTCGGGATCATCTGGATTCGGCATAACGTCCACGTCGCTCTCCATCAGTGGCTTTTCGATGTTGGACTTCTTCAACCGATGTATCGTCACGTCTGGAGCATCCATTTGAGCTTGGTAAGAGATGAACCGCACATCTCTCGAATACTCAACATCAACTCCTTCCTCTTTCAGCTGTTCCAGTAGCGTCTTTACGCATGCAGCAACTTCATTAATTGTTAAGGGCTGCGGGTATGTCTTAAAGTGACCTTCACCCGAGTCCATCGTGATCATATACTCGGAAAACGGATCGGCTTCGTCTACGGGGAAAGCAAAAATCTTCCCGCCCAATTCTTCTTTTAGCTGTGTTGCCCTATTTTCAATTTGCTGAGTATGCATTCACCGCACCGCCTTTTCGTAATTAATTCATATTGTTTAGTTAACAGTCGCTCTCAAGCATGCCAAGCATGACCGCTAGTTTGTACATAGCTCTCCACCTGACCTTGGTATAAGTGCCCTCGCTGATCGGTGGATCGAAACGATCGCGATACACTCGATAGTAGGTGATATAAATGATGCCTAAATACCTTTCTTTGATCAAAAATTGTTCACGATCCGGTAGCTGACTGACAGCCTGTTCAATCTTTCTACAGAATGTACGATGCTTTTCAAGTAATTCGATATCATAATTTGATCTAATCGATTGGCCGTCATCTGGAATTAAGTATTTGCAAAGCCTGTACCTCTCAAGAAGGGATTCAACAAATTGAAGTATTGCTTTTCGTTCACCCTTATGTAACGCATCAGCCCCTTTCACTGGTAACACCTCGATTGCAAAGTGGGCACCAATGAGGATCTGGAACTTTCGAGCTAATGCCTAGAATCTCAGCCAGCTTTTCCATTGCTCTGTTTTTATATTTGTAGTACGTGAACTCGCTGATCTGCATAGCCTCATACACTTCATAGTCTTTGACATAATTCTCGTCCTGAGAAAGGTAACGCTCGGATATCAACCGAATTTCTTTTGGAGCAAGGAGTGCAACTGCTTTTTCGATCCGTTCAACAAATTTCTTACGTTGCTGGACAATGTCATCATCTAGCAGCTTGTCCTCTGTAACACCAACTAGATTGATGTATTTCAAAAACTGTGCCTGCTTGAGAAGTTCTTCAACAACTTTGAAGGTAGTTTTATCTACCCGTACCCTCACATCACATCCTCCTTCCATCAACTCCAGTCGAAGTCATTTTCGTCATTTCCTTTACTCACCCACTCTTGGAAAGCTATCTCCTTATCCCGATAATCTACTTTCTTGTGTTGTTTCGGTCTTTGCGCTGCTTTCATCTTCAAAGCAAGCTCCCCGAACTTTGCCCGTAGTTTCTTTGCCGACAGGACATTGACTTTCCAGAACGTGTCAGACGTTACCCAGTCGAGCACATCCCGGATAAGATGTTTGTCTTCAACCTTGTCAATTTCGACAATCTTCCGGAATTCATCAGCCCACTTTTGCAGATCAGACTTGATTATCAAACGGCCTAATCCTTCTTCTTCTGCAACTGCTTTTACTTTTTCATAGAAGTATTGAGCCATTTTGAAATAATCACTGTCCTCGGAATAGGTCTTCGACCTGTTTCGAAAAGAAGGGTTTTTCTTATTACCTTCTTGATCATTCTTAAATACTTCTTGTTTGTGGTTATCCTGCTGGTTATGTGCTGGTTGGGTGTTGGTTATTTTCTTCATCCCCCCCTGATAAATGCCGTAATTAACGACAGTTATGAGCGTATACCAGTTGGTTGATTCGATAGTTAAAAATCCGAGTTTTTCTAATTTCGTTAAACAAGTGCGGATTTTTTGGTTGGTTACATTTTTGTCGTTGTTAAACCATTCCTCGATGATTTTTTGACGTGAAGTAATTAACTGTCCACGCTTAACGTTAACCTCAATACCACGGTAATGATCGATCCATACACTGTCTTTATGATTGGCGTTCAATAAGATGTAAATAGCAATTAATTTTTGTACCGCCGTAAGCTTTTGAAAAGTAGAACTCCCCGAGATGCTGCGATATAACTTTATCCATCCTTTATTCACATCACCACCTCTCTTTCAAGGGTCATCCAGAAGATTTGAAGATTATTGATATCCCTGCTCCCGTTGCCGCAGCCATACCTCTAAAGTATCGCGACGGAGAATATATTTTGACCCGATCTTTACACTGGGGCACTCCCCATTTCTAAGTAACTGGTACAACTTATACTTGCTAATCTTGCATTCAAACACTTCTTCCCCTGCTTCCTCTACGGTTAGCACATTGCGCTTTGGCTGTACCGCCTGCACCTGCTGCTGTTGGATTAATGCTTGTGCCATCTCCTGGGCCAACTGTTGAAATAGTTGGTTTGGATCAACTGCTGGATTAGACACCGGATCAAGTGGCTGGGCCGTTTGTACGATAACCGTAGGGCTGATTGCGCGGCCCATTTTTCTTCTTGCTGATGTTCGCATGGTATTCCCCCTTTGATATTGATTCGCTTCTTTTTCCTTCCCATGTGACTTTGACGCGGCCTCGTTAAGTGCTTAGTTATGAAAATGTAGCAGAAGGTATAAATCCCTAGACTAGAGAGATTATGAGTTCCTAGGCGTTTTCTGCTTTGCGTGGGAGCCAAAGGGAGCGAAGAAACGAATTTGGTTCCCATTTAACTTCCATCTACCAGCAGCAAGCATTACTTTTCCTGTCCGGCCCGTGCGTTCTTCTTTCCAGTACGGTTCACCCACTGCTTTGCGAAGTTTGGTTATATGACGAGGTACGCAACTGTAGACCTCCCACATTCCATCAATGTAATCATAGACACAAACCGTCTCTTTTTCCTCGCTGGTGTAATGCATTGCCTATCTCCCCTTCTCAAGTGCGTTTCATGACGATTGCCACGTATTTTACTGGATACATTGTTATGGCAAGGTGTTTGTACCCTCTCGTTTTACCCTCGCATATAACCCAGCGTATAAAGCCCATCCCTCGACCGTTTTAGCTGTCAATACTTCCCTAGTTGTAACAGGCTTGTACTCGTCACCATTTCGAACTTCGATGTGATCTCTTTCACCCAAGTAAATTTCTTTCCCGTTGGATCGTTGAAGCCCAACTGTTCCGTTTTCCATGAACAATCTGCCAGTCGTAAACCCAGCCATAATGTCGGTTGTTTCTTTCATGTGTTCTGACAGGAAGATCATTGCTTATCTACCTCCAATTCCTCAAACAGCTTTTCAATGTCAGCTAAGAACCCAAGAGATAGTAAATTGCCTTTTGGTGTCCGAATGTAGAGCTTCCCCCCTACCTTCACGCCGAAATATCGCATGGTGAACCCCCTTATTGTTGGTTTAACTATGCAGTTTTCGAGGAACGATTCTTCGTTGCATTTCGCTAACCATGCATAGCATCTTTAGTAAAAAAAATTTCCTTTGGCTCTTTCTTTAGAACTTCGCAAATTATAATCATAAGAAGTCCATTAGGTACCTGACCATATAGCTCAATATTGGTTATCGTTTGGCGACTTGTCTTTGCTCTTCGGGCAAGCTCAGAAATAGACATCCCGATTTCTTTTCTAACTTCCCTAAGTCTATTGCTAACCACGCATAGCACCTCCTTGATAAAGATAATACGTCATGATATTATTGTTGTCAACCATGCATAGCATTTTTATTTTAAGGGGATGGTCATCATTAAACGTATTGGTGATTTACTAAAAGGGCTTAGAGGCGATAGGAGTCTCAGAGAAATCGAAAGAATTTCAGGAGTTAGTCACACGTACCTAAGTAGCCTTGAAAAAGGTGTAGACCCACGATCTGGTAATCCCATTACACCAACACCAGAAACGTTAAATAAGTTATCTAAGGCATACAATTTTTCGTACCGTCAGCTCATGAAGTTAGCAGGGTACCTTGATGAGGAATATGACAACGATGAAGGATTAGATGAAAGTCTTATACGGGCTTTACGCTCTCTTTCTGAGGACGGCTATTTTCATCCGTATTTGAGAGAGGACTTATTCCAATTATTTGAAGGTCAATTTGCTGGTCCCGACTACGAAGAGTTTGAAAAACATTTTCGACAATATCTTAATACAAAAGACGAGGAGCCTGATTATATCGACGAAGATTTGCTCAAAGAGTTCGACATTCATTACAATATTAAAACTTTAAGACACGAATTAATTGAATATGCGAGTTTTGAATGGAAAGAAAATCTACTAACCGACCTTGAAATATTGGCAAAGAAAATTGCTCCTTCCAATACGGGCACAAAACAGCATTCTGAGTTACACGATATTCTAAAACGGCCCAGCGTCACATACCACAGCCACCTTCTCACCGATCAGGACAAGCAGCTCATTACTGCATATCTCGATGCTCTTTTCCGCGATCGTATCTCTTCAGAGAAATAAAAAAAGCCACTCTTCATACGAGTGACATTTCACGAGTACATTATTCTTTCTTTTACTTTCTTTTACTTTCTTTTACTTTCCTTTACTTTACTTTGTGTACTTATTACATACAGAAACTGAGTTAATGTATGCACTAACCACAGTTAATGTATGCAGAAACTAAGTGTCAGCTGATTAGAGGACAGAGAAAGTAAGGGTTCCCCATGTTAGGAATGGCTTTTCGGGGAGGGGTGTAACGGACCGAACAGTCCTTTGTCTGCTCAAAGTTGAGCACCCAATAATAAGGACACCTCAAATATGAGGGCTCGGCGAAATTGCCGACTCGAAATTCCGAATCATAACAGGGCAGACACTCACCTCACTTGTGAGAGCAGTAAAAGGAGGCTAATTCCAGGACTAAAAGAATTCGCAAATCAGAACTATGGTCTTAGTTTAAATGTCTGGATTAAATAAGGAGGATTGAAACATGGCGGTAACTAAAGACAAGGACGTTCAGAAGAACCCCTGGTACTTCACTATTGAAATTAATGAAAATGGAAAACGAAAAAGGATCAAACGCAGAGGATTTAAGACAAAGAAGGAAGCTGAAGCGGCTCAACGCGACCTATTAAACGAACTTGGACAAGGCTTGAATCTTGAAGCTTCCAAGCTCCTATACCGCGATTTCATGAAAGACTGGCTTCGGGACAAGAAAACAAAAGTTAAATCACGAACCCTTGAAACCTATGCTGGCTTAGTGAACAACCACATACTGCCTGCCATAGGAGAATTGGCCCTTGCCGATATTACACCTCGGCACATCCAAAATTTATATAATAAGCTTCAATAGACAGGCAGACTTTCTGGAGAGAACATTCAAAAAGTCCACACCATTATTAATGAGTCGCTAAATAAAGCTGCAAGCTGGGATATGATTATTAAAAATCCTGCTGCTGTTGTTGATCGTCCCAAAGCCGACACAAAGGAAATGTTGTAATGGACAGATGAAGAGGCTCATCGACTTCTTGAAGCTGCCAAAGATGATCGCTATTACTGCGCTATGTTGCTGGCAGTAACAACCGGAATGAGGCAAGGGGAAATACTCGGTCTAAGGTGGCAGGATCTTGATTTGAAGAACCGGACTTTATCCGTTAGGAAAATACTTAACCATGACGGAAAAACTCTGGAGCATGGAGCAAAAACGGCATCAGGCATCCGCTCCATCGGGATCGATAAGGTAACAGCAACTGAACTTGAAAAATTACGGCACCGTACCAAAGAAGAAAAGATGGCAAATCGAGATATATACGAGGATAACGACCTGGTGATATGTACACAGTTAGGCATTCCTGTTTCACCACGCAACATCAATCGTACTTTCTATCGCCTTACAGAAAAAGCGGGACTGAAAAGAATTCGTTTCCACGATCTACGTCATACTCATGTTGTTATGCTCTTGAAAATGAGAGAGAACAATAAACGCATAGCGGAGCGTATGGGATGGTCAAGTGTGATGATGCTGGATCGCTACTCGCACATTACACCACACATGCAAAAGGAAACGGCCGATGCTTTCGGGGAAATGTTCTTTTCGGCACCAAATGACACCAAGAAATCTTTAGTTGAATAAAGGGCACCATTTCGGCACCAATTTGCTATTGTTCGTATAAAAGGGGAACGAGTGGGGTCGTTATAAAAATTAAAAAACCCTTGATTACCAAGGGTTTTAGCGTTTAAATTATGGTGATCCGGACTGGGTTCGAACCAGCGACCCCCACCCTGTCAAGATGGTGCTCTCCCAACTGAGCTACCGGATCATTGGGACTTACTTATGTAATCATTTAATGGTGGGCCCTGTAGGACTCGAACCTACGACCAATCGGTTATGAGCCGACCGCTCTGACCAACTGAGCTAAGGGCCCGAATCGTCTCGGACGTCGATCACATTTATTACTATACCGCATCACTTAATCAATTTCAAGAGGAAATAATGATTTTTTGTAATTTTTTTCACTCGTACCAAAAGAACACTAAAAAACCCAAGTAAAACACCTTGCATGATCGCCCCCAAACCCTTTTTCCTAAGCATAAACCGAAAGTTTTACTCCTTACGCCTTACTCCCCAATCCCACCCAATCAAAAAAAGCCACTCCCTCACAGGCACCTCCCTCATACCCAAGACAGCTCACAACCCCAAACCGCCTCGCATACAAAACAGTACCAGCAAAGAAAATGGCTTTTTCAAGCTCGCCTACTCAAAGGTAGTTAGGTAACAATTCCCCCAAAGGAAAACCTCCAAAAAAACCTACCCAGCCTGCTCAGTTCCTTTTCCGTTCTCCTCCACACGCAGCTCAGCCTCGTGCTCACGCAGTGCCTCTGCTCTTGCCAGCTCGGCTTCCTGCTCATCTCTCATCCGGTGAGCCATGCGGCTGGACGCATTGGCAGCAACACTAGCGACCAGATCATCCAAAAACGTATGCACACGGCCCTCTGCCGTTTTCGTATCCAATCTTTTAATTACGCCAACCTTGTGCTTATCCAAATGCCCAAAGGTCGTCACCGCGATGCTTCCATAACCAAATACTGATCCAAGCGCCAAGGTCTCGTCGCAGCCGAACAATCCTTCGTCTGTTGCGATGATGGATTGGAGCGGCTCGGACAGGAGCCCTTTTTCAGCCAATGTATCGAGTTCAATGCCAACTAAAATGGCATGCTGCATTTCGCGTTTTTCGAGCACAGCTTTGACGCTTTCAATGCATGGCTCCATAGTCAAGCCAGGATGGTATGGTGACTGCATGAGATACACAATCTCCGCGATATCTTCTACCGTCACGCCGCGTTCTGACAGGCGTGCGAGGGCAGCGTTTCTGACTTCGATGCTGTGAACCTGCTTCTTCATATAAGAGACAACCCCTTCCGCAAATCGAGTGAAGTCGTTTTTATCATAGTATCACACGGTGTCAAAATTGCGACAATCTTTCATTCAAATCGAACACACGAAACACTTGGGTAAGCCTTCCCCTCTCCTGTATAATTAGCACCAGAACATCCCATAAGGAGGACAACGCTGTGGCTCTTGAGGAAATCATTTTGGACAGTCTGCATCTTGGTTCGCCGGAAAAGCTGATTGTCTACACCCCTGCCCGTTATTCGCCGCTCTACTCTTATCCGGTCATCTACGTACAGGATGGCGAAGATTACTTGTCTATGGGCAGAATGGCAACACTATTGGACAAGCTAATCGAAGAAAAAAAGCTCCCTGATCTGCTGGCCGTCTTCCTTCCTGTGGATAAAACGAAACGGCAAAGCCGCTACCATCCCGATGGGCGGGAGCATCTGGCCTATCGTCGCTTTTTGGCAGAAGAGGTGGTCAGCTACATTGATACGCATTATTCTACGCACCCACTCGGCAACGGCCGGACACTGCTGGGCGAATCGCTCGGAGGGGTGGTTTCCCTTTTTACGGCTTTATCTTACCCACATACCTTTGGTCAAGTGGCATGCCAATCTGCCGCGATGGACGAGTCATTGAACAAGCGTGTTGAAGAAACGGAGTTTATCGTTCCGCTGAACCTGTATCTGGAAATTGGTACAGGAGAGACTGCTGTTGAATCTGGACGTGGAGCTCTCGATCTTGTCTCTGCCAACGCCGAGCTGCGCGATATTTTGCAAAAGAAAATGGCCACCCTGGTCTATGAGACCTTTGAGGGTGACCATACGTGGGGCTTTTGGCAAGCCAATCTGCCGCGCATGCTGTGCACGCTTTACGGGTAAACTTACCGTGGCTGTTCTTCCTGCGGACCTTCTTCCTTCACTGCCGGGACGAGGGCGTCTTCGAAATCGCCTTTCCGTATAGCCGACAGGATGGTGAAGGTCAGTACAGACAGCAAGAGCAGGACGAGAAAAATGAATGTAATCATCATGGCCATATACATGCTGTACGGCACCTCCTTGCACTACACAGTCTTTCCTGCGGCCTCAGGAATATACGGACCCAAGCGTAACATTACACAAATGGAGAATTTTCTGTTAAAATAATAGGATGCAAGAGCATAAGAGATAGTGAAGGAGGAGTGGTTCTTATGATGTACAGTATCGTAGTTTTCCCATCCAGCAAGGTGCAAGAAGTCGCCAACTCTTACCGAAAGCGTTACGACCCGGCATATGCCTTGGTACCGCCGTATATGCGCTTAAAAGAAGGCTTCGAACTGGACGAATCCAAGCTGCCAGAGCTGGTTAGCCATCTGGAGCAGGTTGCCTCCTCAACTGATAGCTTTACAGCAAGCTTCCACCGTTTTTCTTCTTTCCATCCGACAAACAACGTCATCTACATGGCTGTCCAAAACAAGGAGCCATTTAATGAGCTGCACCAAAAAATCGTGAACCAATGTGTAAACGAAAAAGAGACCTATGCTTTCGTTCCGCATCTGACCATCGGACGTGATCTGTCCGACGATGAGCTACGGGATGTAACAGGTCAGCTGAGCATGGCGAAGCTTGATTTAACAAGTGAAATTGACCGCTTCCACCTGATCTACCAGTTGGAAGATGGCATTTGGAGCGTTTACCAGACTTTCCTCTTAAAAAAGTAACGTAAAGTAGATAACACCCCTACCCCCTCCCTGTGCATTCATGGCAGGGAGGAATCTTTTTTCCAAAGCAAAGGACGTGTGACATGATGAACCAAACAACTTACCAGATTCAGTCCGTCAACAACGAAAAAGAAATGGCCGATGCCCTGTCCGTCCGCAAAGCAGTTTTCATTGTGGAACAAGAAGTTCCCGCAGATTTGGAGATCGATGCACACGACGAGGCAAACAGCGGAACGATTCATTTCGTCGTTTATAAGGAAGAACACCCAGTAGGTGCGAGCCGTCTGCGTACATATGCACCTGGTGTAGGGAAAATCGAGCGCGTTGCCGTTCTCCAATCGGAGCGCGGTACGGGACTCGGTCGTCAAATTATGATGGCGATGGAAGAAACAGCGCAGGACCAAGGCTACGAAACACTTAAGCTGAATGCACAGACTCATGCGCAGCGCTTTTATGAAAAATTAGGCTATGAGGCGTATGGTGACATTTTCGATGACGCTGGTATCGAGCACATCGCCATGGTAAAAAATTTGCGCAAAAAGTAGATTCTATTTGTTACGAAACAACCTTGTCGCTATGACGTACCGCGACGCCAAGGTTGTTTTTTGTTTGACTTCCCTCCCCCTTTGGATTATGCTGGAATCGGACAAAACATACGCTAGCGTATCTTAGAGGTGAACCATGCAATATATGCGCGAGGACTGGGTCAGAGCTGCACTCACCAAGCTGACTGAGGCAGGTATCGAATCAGTCCGTGTAGAAGCACTCGCCCGCGAAATGAACATCAGCAAGGGAAGCTTTTATCACCACTTTCAGGATCGTCAGGATTTGCTCGATTCCATGATCAGCTACTGGGAAGAACATACAACAGAAAGAATTATTCATACCCCAGACTCAGAGAGCCAGACATTGGAGCAGCTTCTCGGCGAGCTTTTTTCAAGGGAACAAAAACTCGAAGCGGCCATGTATGCGTGGGCGAAGCAAAATGCAGTCCTCCGTCAGCGCCTCATTGAAATCGAAAAACGCAGAATTGATTATGTAGCAGCTCTGTACCAAAAGAATGGAGTTCCTAAAATGGAGGCAAAGGAACGTGCTGAGCTCGCCTATTTCATGTACGTAGGCTGGCTGGCCCGTACGGAAATCAATGCCGAAATGGATGTACAAGCATCACTTGCTCATTTTCTGGCATGGAAGTGACAAAGCCTTGGCTTTCGATTTCTTATCATACCCCGGCTACGCCTTACCTTTTAAGGGAGAACATGAGAGTGCCGGGAGCTTTTACGCCCGAAACATACGCTGCCGTATCTTAAGCAAAAGACATACCAACTCGCATTTTTCATCAAAAATGAGTAAAGGAGAGAATCCTATGACCACATTTTTTGTTGTATCGTCAGCAGCCATCTTGCTCTTCGTTTCTCTGCTTCATGTGTACTGGGCCGTGGGAGGACGCTGGAGCTTGGGTGAAGTCATTCCACGTACTTCCGACGAGTCCCGTCGCCTCTTTACTCCAGGTAAGGGTCCGACCTTAATCGTCGCTCTCTTGCTGGCATCGACCGCTTTTTTACTGCTGATCCAAAGCGGCTATCTGTCCATGTCGTTTCCCCCTGCCCTTTTGAGATGGGGATGCGTGATCTGCGCAATCGTTTTTTTCCTCCGTGCAATTGGCGATTTTCGCTACATCGGTTTCTTTAAAAAGGTCAAGCATACGCGATTCGCCCACAATGATACGTGGCTGTTTAGCCCGCTTTGTATATGGCTTGGCTTTTCTTTTGTGCTTACCGTACTTTAATTGCAGAGATGCCCAGCAAAACTCTAAACCCCGTCTCCAAACGTGCAAACAACGTTTCAGACGGGGTTTTCTTCATGAATCATTATTTTCTTTTTGCTGCAATCTCCCGCAATCGCTCCACTGCTTCCATCTGTGCTGTATGGGAACCAAGCATCGCATGGAACGGCTCTTCACCTCGCCAGCCGTGGAAATCCGAGCCCCCGGTCATGACAAGTCCATGTTCCTTTGCCCAAGTACTGTATACGAGTCTTTGCTCCTCTGTATTGTCTGGGTGATTGACCTCAATGCCATCCAGCCCAAAAGCAATCAGCTCCTGCACCAGCTCATCATCGTCATAAAGCCCTGGATGCGCCAAAACAGCGGCTCCCCCAGCATCCTGAATCAAGCGGATCGCTTCCTGCGGAGTAATACGTGGCGGATTGACATACGCTGCCGCCCCTTTTCCCAAGTATTTCTCAAAAGCCTCTTCGATCGTTGCCACAATTCCTAGCTCAATCAGCTCTTCTGCGATATGCGGACGACCGATATTTTTATCAGTCCCTTGTTTGCGGCGATAGACGCTTTCGAGTGTAATGGGAATTCCCAGCTCCTGCAGCTTTGCAATCAACAGCTGATTACGCTCATGACGCGTCTCACGCAAGCCGACCAGGCGCTCCTGAAAAGCGCTGTCCTCATACGGGATAAAATAACCGAGCACGTGAATATCCTGTCCCCGCCCTACCGAGCTAACCTCTACGCCAGGAATGACTTCGGTCCCGAGCTCCTTGCCAGCTGCAAGCGCCTCAGGAACTCCAGACACCGTATCATGATCCGTGATTGCGAGAGCATTTAAGCCTGCCTCTTTTGCCAAGCGCACGTTTTCTGCCGGCTCGCAGGTTCCATCTGACGCTTTTGTATGGGTATGTAAATCTGCGTGTTGGTTCATGGTACTACCACTCCTTCATTTCTTTTTTCTCTACGTCTGAATTCTGAATGCCGCTCATAGGATGGTACCAAACCCGATTTCTTAAAGGGTGAGCCGAGGAGGATGTCCATGCGGTTAAAAAACAAAACCCTGACCGGCGTTGTGCAGCCGCTCTCCTATGTCGACAAAATGCTGCGACAGCAGGGCTTTCGCCGATCAGGTGGGGATTCCATGCCCACGTATGATGTCGTCATGTACGACTCCGCAAGCAGCAGTACTTATTTTCTACGCATCCCGACGAACTTCACCAGTACAACAACAGGAAAAGGCGAGCTTACCGTCAAGCTGGGCCATCCGTATCTGGAAGCCAAATTCTACATGAGCACCGCTTCCGAAGAGCTTTTCTTCATTCCCAAAGCCGTGCGTGAAGCAGCGGAGCACAAGCTCGCCGAAATTGCAGACTACCTCTCGTCCCCTACTGCACCATCCTGAACTTCTGTTTTGACGCTTCTCCACAGCCATCGATTTTGGGCAAACCGGTATTCAACTCTCTCTTCTTTTTGAAGTCCGATGAGATACCCCATGAACGCCGTCCGAAACAGGACGAAACTGGAAGCGTTCTCCATCGAAATGTGTAACCGCTCACATAAGAGCGAAAGTGCATTCTCCAACGTATGCTCTTCTTCCAAAATTTCTTCGATTACCGCATAGATTCGCTGATGCCATTCGATATTTTTTTGCACGGCGCTGACCGGGGAGGTGATATACGGTCCGTGACCAGGCAAATATCCTGTATAGCTCGTGTCCAAGAGCTTGTTTAGGCTGAGCAAGGTTTCATGAGCATCTACGAGAAAGGGGAGTTTATGCTTCTCCAATACCTCTTCGCCTAAATAACTGTCGGCGGCAAAGCAAATATTTTCGCACACGACACCGACTTGTTGCCAGCTATGTCCCGGCAGAGAAAGGATAGAAAAGGCTATGCCATCAATCTCTATCGAATCCTCCAGGGGAAGGAGGTGGTCCACCCGCGAAGCTTGGGCAAAAAGGAATTTGTTACGAAGGTCCGCAAGTGGTTCTGCCCCCATATTCAGGTAGATTGGTTCGAGAATTGGATAACGTATGATAGCCTCTTCTAGCGGTGGCGCGTAGACCTGTGCTTCGGGCCAGCATCCGAGTAGATAGGCGTTGCCCCCGAAGTGGTCGGCATGTGCGTGCGTTTGTATGATGGCACACAAGGGCTGGGCGATGGCGTCCAGTCCTTTCTTAATTTTCTTGGCAGTTTGGGTATCGAGTCCAGAATCAATCAAGATCGCCCCCGTGCTACCGATGACCAAGCCAATATTGACGTGACCGGGAAAATAACCGACACGCTCCGTAATCATTTGTGGTGTATTGGTAGACAAGACTCGTCCCTCATTTCATCCTTTTCCTATTTATTTTCTCCAAAATAATCTCCATCCCCTGCCTTTTTGGCTGATTTGCAGCTTCTCGAAAGAATCAAGGGGTCCAATGACCGTGTATGGCTGCCGCTTGCGGCTGATTCCACTAAACATATGCGTTGTCGCTGCAACAGCAATAATCGTGATTAAAGAAAAAATCGTCCGTTCCATCCCAATCGTTTGCAAAGAGCAAGACACGATGAATCCGTCTATCACTAGAATCAAAAGGGCGACATGCAGCTTGAAGCGTCTGGCTAAAAATTGGGCAAGCAAATCTGTCCCACCCGTATTCGTTTCGTAGGCAAGCATCAGACCTACCCCCATCCCGATCATAACACCTCCGGTAACTGCGGAGCTGGAGGTTGACCATAGATTCCACCCTCGTAAATCGGACAGCACATCGATGAAAAACGAGGAGATGAGCATCCCATGAAAGCTGTGATAAAATAGCCGTCTATCATAAAAGAATACGATCACATACACAGGAAGACTCACAAAAATCATCACTAGACCAGGTGGTAATTGCATGTAATACGTCGCCAAAAGACCAATCCCGATCATGCCTCCGTCCATCAAACGGTGCGGGACGAGAAACAGGTTGACTCCTACTGCGATAAGCACACTACCTGATACAATGGCAACGCTTTTATGCAGCCAGTTCAGTCTCCTCCCCTCCCTTGGACAGTTACTCGTTTATGTGTATGATTCAGTGGTTTCGGGTATGTCCATTCGTCTCGTTGTTAGCACATATGGGAATCGGAACGTTTTGACTCTTCGGTTGACCAATTGGTATACTAACCTATAACAACGAATATACGAATGTTTACACAAATGATTTCGTACATTGAAAGTACATTTACAATAACGGAGGTGAATTCTCCACCTTTCGTACTGCGGGAGGCTGGAGGTATGCTTGGAGAGTCCGATAGGGGAGATTACGCTGAATCTGCTGC
This sequence comes from Brevibacillus reuszeri, assembly GCF_002897295.1. GTDB lineage: Bacteria > Bacillota > Bacilli > Brevibacillales > Brevibacillaceae > Brevibacillus > Brevibacillus reuszeri_A. Next base: position 51,468 of record NZ_BEXF01000017.1, on the reverse strand, counting down.
TCGTGATGTTTTTGGTTCTTTTGAACGGATTCTTCGTCGCAGCAGAATTCTCGTTGGTAAAAGTTCGCCAAACCCGTCTGACCCAGCTCGTAAGCGAAGGCAATAACCAAAGAGCCCGCTACGCGCAAAAGGTCACGAAGCAGCTAGACGCCTATCTGTCTGCCTGCCAGCTCGGAATCACGCTGGCATCACTCGGGTTAGGTTGGGTTGGTGAGCCTGCAATCGCCCATTACGTCGAGCCCATGGTAGCATTTTTCCACTTACCTCAATACTTGGGTGGCCCGATTTCACTCGCTATTGCTTTTGCGATCATTACTTTTTTGCATATCGTTTTAGGCGAGCTGGCGCCCAAGTCGTTGGCTATTCAAAAAGCAGAGGCAACCTCGCTTTGGACGGCCGCTCCACTCATGTTTTTCTACAAGCTGAGCTATCCGCTCATCTGGTTTTTGAATGGAGCAGCAAATCTTTTAATCAGACGATTTGGAATTGAACCGGCATCTGAGAATGAGTCGGCTCATACCGAAGAGGAAATTCGTCTGCTCGTTAACCAGAGTCACAAGAGCGGGCATATCGACCAAACAGAAATGGCACTTGTTGACAATGTCTTTGAATTTTCCGAACGACTTGCCCGGGAAATCATGATTCCGCGGATCGACATGATTTGTCTGTACGATGACAACACCTTTGAGGAAAACCTCCAAATCATGAAGGAATCGCGTCATTCCCGCTTCCCTGTCGCTCACGAAGACAAAGACAGATTGATTGGCTTCGTCCACATCTCTGATTTTTACCTGTCTGCTCTGAGTACAGGCAAGGCAGAATTGAAAAACTTCCTCCGTCCGCTCCTCACTGTACCTGAATCGATGGAGATCAGTCACGTGCTGCGATTGATGCAAAAACGTCGCTCGCAGTTGGCAATCGTCATCGATGAGTATGGCGGAACAGCAGGTCTTCTCACAATGGAAGACATACTCGAAGAAATTGTTGGGGATATCCAGGACGAATTTGACGAGAATGAACGTCCAGAAATTGAAGAAAGCACCAACAACGCTCTCTCCGTTTCAGGAAAAACGCTGTTAAATGAACTGAACGACTACATTACCATCGAGGTCGTTTCCGATGAGGTAGACACGATTGCTGGTTGGCTCTATAGTCAGCTAAACGAGGAAGTCGCAAATGGCAAGACAGTTATGTTTCAGGGCTATCTCTTCACTATCAGCGAGCTGGAAAACCACCGGATCACACGGGTAAACATTACCTATGTGGGCGAAGAGGACCCAGAAGCCCTGCCAGAAGATACCGTGCTTTTGCACGCTCAATCCTAACGACACGATTATTGGCAAGTGTCCCCTGCGGCCAGGGGGCACTTCTTCTTTCCATGTAAAGGCGAGCGATAAGATACGCCGGTACTCCCTATCATCTTTTCGAGGTGTCATAATGAACTTTGCCCTACTAGACAACAAACCCATCCTGTTGCTACCCGAGACATACAATCGCATACCGTTTTGGCGCATGGCTGCCCGACAGGATCAGGTACGGTGTCCAGCCTGCGCAGCGGCGCTTCGATTGATTGCAGGGATAAGCTTCGAGCCTTATTTTGCTCATCCAGAAGGAGCTGTCTGCTCGCTAATGGATAGCGACCGAGCCAGTTCCGAAAATCCGAACTGGCTGCAAGCGCTGGATGAGACGGCAGCAACCGCCTTTGAGGCAGCCTTGCGCAAGGATACAGGCACAGACGGTGGACAAGCATACACGAATGGGCAAACCGCGCACGACTTGAACAAGGATGAACTCGCTTTTTCTTCTGATCAATCAGATATTCCACAAGCAGATACGCCAGCAGAAGAAGACGATTCCGTGATGATCGGTTCCTTTCGCATGCCTAAAAAAAGAACAATTGGCAGCAGCGCCACAACTCCCCCGCCAGCACCAAAGCCGCCGATTTTTCGCAAGCGTTTGACACCAAAGAAAAGCATTCAGCATCTGCTTGAGCAAAAAAGAGATGAGCCGCTGCACCCCGGTCAACGAGAGGCAGTTGAGACGACGGACGGACCTTTGCTCATTCTCGCAGGAGCTGGCAGCGGCAAAACAAGAGTGATGACGGCCCGCACTGCCCATCTGATTCAAGCTTGTGGCATAGAACCGAAACAAATTATGGTAGTTACCTTTACGACCAAGGCAGCGGATGAAATCAGGCAACGGATTGCCCGTCAGCTTCCTCCCCACCAAGCACGCGAGCTGATCGCAGGTACGTTTCACAGCATTTTTTACCGCATGCTTATGCACCATCAGCCTAATCGTTGGGACCAGCAGCGTCTCTTGAAAAAGGATTGGCAAAAGTGGCGACTGCTAAGGGAAACAGGTGCTTTGCTTGGTCATGATGATCTGATCGCCCTAAAGGAAAATGACATACAGGAAGCGCTGGGGATCGTCAGTCGCTGGAAAAACGAATACCTTCTCCCTCAGGATGTTGCGTACAGGGAGCTCGACAGCACCTCAGAAAAGCGGGCACAAGCACTCTACCCGATTTACGAAGCAGCCAAGAAAAAGCATAACTGGTTTGACTTTGACGACATGCTGCTCGGCTGTTATGAAATGCTGCGTGATGACACTCAGCTATTGCAGCGCTACCAAAATCGAATAACACATGTGATGATCGATGAGTTTCAGGATATCAACCGCATCCAGTACGAAACAGTCAAGCTGCTCGCCGCGCCGCAAAACAATCTATGTGTCATCGGTGACGACGATCAATCGATTTACGGATTTCGCGGCAGTGATCCCCAATACATACTGGGCTTCACCAACGATTTTCCGGAGGCCAAATCTATTACACTGGAAGTGAATTATCGTTCACACGCTTCCATCGTCAGTCTTGGATACTCCTTGATTGGCAACAATCGTGCTCGCTGGGCAAAGGAATGCCTCTCCTTTCATAGCGAGGAAGGAGACACGTATTTATTCGAGCCCGAAGACGAGGAAGAGCAGGCATCACGTATTGTTGATGAAATCATACATCGCCGTGAGCAAGGGGCCATTCTAGGCGAGTGCGCCGTTCTGTATCGGACGAACGAATCCGCCCGCCCAATCCTGGAGCGTTTGAGTGAAGCTGGCATCCCCTTTCACTACACACAGGAGGAGGACTCCTTTTATCAACGGCAAACAGTGCGCTGGACTCTGCATTACTTGCGACTTGCAGTCAACCCGGATGATACGGACGCTTTGAAAGAAATCTTGCCTACGCTCTACATCTCAGCAGATATGTGGAACGCGCTGCGCAGCCAAGCCATTATCGAGGATATCCCGATTTTGCATGTCCTGCCTCTCCTCACCCAGCTAAAGCCGTATCAGCGAAAGCATTTGCAGGCGGTTACCGAGATATTATCTGCTGCCAAGGACTGTCCGCCCGCACAAGCACTCGAGCTGATTTTCGAGGATGGCAAGCTGCGAGATTATTTGAAAAAGCGCTCCCGCGACCGGGAAGATGGCCGGGAACGCTGGAGTGACGAGCTGCAACAGATCTTGGCAGCAGCGAAACGACATGCCACCGTCAGTGACTTTTTGGCCTACATCCAGCAGATGACCCAAAACGAAAAAGAGTGGCGCACGCAGCGGCCACTCCCTGATGAAGCAGTACATGTACTCAGTATTCATCGTGCCAAAGGACTTGAGTACGATCACGTCTTTTTACCAGATCTGGTGGAAGGCGCAATCCCTCATGAATACACGCTGGACGAGCTGCGCAAAGGTGGATATGCTGCCCTGGAGGAAGAACGCAGATTGTTATACGTTGCGATTACCCGCGCTCGGCATAGCCTCTGTATCGGTATCCCCCGGGAGCGATTCGGACGCAAGACCAGAACCTCCCGCTTCATCGCCGAAATGGGCAGGTAAATACTGAAATCCTCCGCCCATATAAATCAAAAATTCTTCCATGTTTGTAATCAATGGAAACATAAAAAAGGCTCCCTTCCTCGCAGTTAACAAAACGATTGTTTTGTATAGTATGCGGGGAACAGGAGCCTGTTATTCGTTTAGCCGCCAATGATGCTATAGCCAGCATCGACGTGCAGAATTTCACCGGTAATACCTCTAGACAGATTGCTGAACAAGAACAATGCAGTGTCGCCTACCTCGGATTGGTCAATCGTACGGCGCAATGGAGCTTTTTCTTCAATTTCCTTCAAAACGGAGTTGAAGTTGCGGATTCCTTTTGCAGCCAGCGTACGAATCGGACCTGCCGAGATCGCATTTACGCGGATGTTTTCCTTGCCCAGGTCGTTAGCCAAATAACGAACGGATGCATCCAGTGCTGCTTTGGCAACGCCCATCACGTTGTAGTTAGGTACCGCACGCTCGCCACCAAGGTAAGTCATGGTCACGATGCTTCCGCCTTCAGTCATCAATGGGCGGGCAGCACGTGCTACCGCTACCAGAGAGTACGCACTGATGTCTTGTGCCAGCGCATAACCGTCGCGGGAAGTATTGACGTACTCGCCTTCCAGCTCTTCCGTTTTAGCAAACGCGATGCAGTGTGCCAAGCCGTGGATAACACCCACTTTTTCTTTGATCAAGGCAAATGCTGCTTCTACGTCCTCGTCCTTGGTTACATCGCAGTTCACGAGGAGCGAATCTGCTCCGATTTTCTCGGTCAATTCTGCTACATTTTCACGCAGACGCTCTCCCTGGTAGGTAAAGATCAGGTTCGCTCCCGCTTTATGCAAGGATTGTGCAATTCCCCAGGCAATGCTGCGGTGATTCGCAACACCCATGATGACGATGTTTTTGCCTTGTAACAATGTATTCATTTTATGTATGCCCCTTTCCAACATATTCCCCTGCCATTATAACCGATCTCGTCCGCACTTACGAGAGGGGCTGGGTAGGGATTTTATCGAAAAGGACAAGGCATAACGGATCATGACCTATTCCGTGCTGGCAGGCTGGTCAACTGATGTCGATTGCGTGCCTGAAAACACCCATTCTTCATCCAGGGGATTGAGGGATGTTCCGTTTGCCGGGAATTCAGCCTGTCTCTGTACTTGTTCCTCCATGCTGCTGTTTGCTTGCTCTGTTTTCATCTTCAGGACTCCTTTTCTCGGATAGAGAATGCCATTCTTTTCTTAGACTGGCAACGGAGTCCGCTGTTTATACATGCACATGACTTCCTTGCAAATAAGCGGTCAACACCATGTAAACGAGAATCGCCCCGACAAAATAAGCACCGAGCTGTGCCTTTTTCGCACTCAAAATATAAGGAATGAGGTGGCTTGCCGAGACATACAAAAAAATGCCTGCGGTCATAGCCAGAATGACGCCTGACCAGCTTGGGGGGAAAATGCGCTCTACAATGCCAACACTTCCCGCTCCAATAACCGTCGCAAGCCCGAGAGAGGAAGCCCCCCAAAAAGCTTTTTGTCGAGAACGCGTAGCGGCAAGCAACAAAGAAGCCACCGTCACGCCGTCGGGAATTTTATGCAAAAGCATAGCAAGAAGCACGGATACCCCTACGTTTGTATCCATTTGAAAGCTCGCGATCAGCGACATGCCTTCGACAAACGCATGCAGCAAGAAACCCGTCAACACTCCAATGACCCCGGTCGAGCCCACTTCTTTTCCTGCCTTGCCAATCAATTCAAGTGTAAACATCAGCACGAAGCCTATCAAAACAAAAGGCATGACCCGCTGCCCTTCTTGTTCCAGAACATGTGGCACTAGATCCAGCATCGTAATTGCGAAAAGCAGTCCCGCTCCTGCACTGATCATGGCGAATAAGGACTGGGTAGACCACGCGCGCAAGCATAGCAGCAATCCGCCGACACTACTCGCTACTGCGGCAGATCCAAAAACAAACCAGAACTCAGGCTGCATACGTACGGTCCTCTCCTCATCAATAGGTATGGACGTGTATTCCTTCCATATGTACGCGCATGTCCCGGTCATTATGAATGGCCCACTTCCTTTTGACAAAATATGCGCGCCTGTCCAAATCGGACGAAACATCACTTCTTTTTAGAACCTTTGTCGATTTTGCCTTTCCCGGAAAAAAATGGTGCTATAATGAGTCCACCGGGAATACTGAGGGGAAAAAAAGGAGTGATTCGGGATGGATGTACAAGTTTGGATGGCTTCGAAAGAGGTAGCTGATCGCCTAGACGTACATGTTCGTACGCTGCGTAACTGGCTTGACTTGTTTGTACCCTTACAAGAGCGTCTGAAAAATCCGCAGGGTCACTATTTGATCAGCGAGAAGGGCTTTACGCTTCTGAAGGAAGTAAAGGAACGTAAAGACAGCGGTAACAGCTCCTTAAAAGAGATTCAAAAGCAATTCATTGAGGAAGGCCGGATCTCAGAGGATATGCTCTTTTCAGAGGAATTGTCTCTGTCAGATGAAACGGCGGTCACTGTCGGCGCCCCAAATAAGCTTTCTAGCGGCATGCGCGAGATGGAATTGACGGTACAAGAAACGTTGATGCAGTTCCAAAACGAACTGACTCAGCTCTCTTCTTTAAACCATATGCAAGCAACCATTCTGCAAAAAATCGCTGACATCGAAGAGATGCAAGAGTCTCTGCGCTTGGAAATGCGTCGTGTTACTTTTGAAATGGATCTAATGCAGCAGCGCCTTACCCGGCGTAAAGAGCGATATGCTCGTTATGAGCCACGCTGGTCACTCAACCCGTTCCGTTGGTTTACGAGATCGGACCGGGCCGCAGAACAGTAAGGAAGCCTCTATGCAGGCATCTGCATAACCGCATATAAATTATTATTCGTTAAAATATTTTTTGAAAGAATGAGTCAAAGGTAGTCTCCTTCCTTTTTTTGTGATATATTTGCACTAGGACAACTAACCAGAAAAGTAGGACTATTCACATTAAAACACAAAAGGACAGGGGTCTTTCGTTGTGAGAAAACTGCATATTACCTCGGTCAAGCCGGGAGATGTAATAGCCAAAAGCGTGTTCCTGGAAAATGGAAACGTCCTCTTGGGTCATGGGGTGGAATTGACAGCCCGTTACATTGAACGGCTTGTTCGTTTAGGGATTGATACCCTCTACGTTCAGGATAAGCACACCGACGATATCATTCCTGAAGATGTCATTCGCGATGAGACGCGGAAAGATGCAGTAGATACGGTTTACAAGACGATGACGACATTAATGGATCAGCCCCATATAAAAGGGCGCACATCCGTTCCTGACTTTGGCAGCAGCTTTCAAAAGGTATTTCGAGAAATTTTAACCGATCTCAGCGGCCGCAGAGATGTCATGGTCAATCTGTCCAACCTCCACGTATTGGATGGTTATTTTTTTCACCACGCTGTCAACGTAGCCGTACTGGCTGGCGTAGTGGGACTCGCAAAGGGCTATAACCAAAGTCAAATGATGGAGCTAGGTATTGGAGCTCTTTTGTTCGATATCGGGATGACACAGGTTCCAAAGGAGCTGTGGACGATGCGAACCGAGCTGTCACAGGAAGAGCGTCAGCGCATTCAATACCATACCGAGGATGGCTTCAACATTTTGCGGAATCAGCACAATATTTCTGTCGTCTCTGCTCACTGTGCCCTGCAGCATCATGAGCGCTACAACGGAACGGGCTACCCCAGACAGCTCTGTGAAAAAAATATCCATGAGTATGCACGCATCGTCGCCATCGCAGACGTTTACGATGCGCTGATTTCTCCCCGTCCTTTTCGCAAAAGCTACTCGCCTAGCGATGCCACTGAATTTTTGTTTGCTTCGGGGAATACTTATTTTGATATTGATCTGCTCAAGATCTTTCTCCAGCACGTCGCTATCTATCCAATCGCGACCACTGTCCTTTTAAGCACAGGTCACATTGGTGTCATTTCCAATGTAAACCCGCTTGCCGTCAATAGGCCCATCATTCGAATCCTGCAAGAGGAGGACGGATCGCCAGTGGCCTCCCCTTACGAGATCAATCTGTATGACAAAGAATGGGTGTCGGTTACTATCGTAAAATCGTTGTAATCATCAGCGCTCGCTTTGCTGCTCTTTTTCACCCGTATGTGTACGCTGCCACAGCCCCAGTATCAAGACGAGAGCGACAATCGCAATCTTTATACTCGCCTCAAGCCAGCCTTTGCCCGCGATCCAATCAGATACAACTCTCTCTGTCACGATCATATTAGCTGCAGCCAGCGCAAGTACAGCAGCCCCCACGTAGACGAGCCACTGAAACCGCTCCATCGCTTTTAAAATGAGCTGACTGCCAAAAATCATGAGTGGAATGCTGATCAATAGACCTAGCACGATCAAGAGGATGCTCCCTTTTGCTGCACCGGCAATAGCCAGAACGTTATCAAGCCCCATCATCACATCAGCGACAACGATGGTTTTGACAGCTTGGACGAGATCGTCGCTTGCATCTATTTGTTCACTATCCTCTTCATCCCGCAGCAGCTTGTAGCTGATCCATAAAAGAATAACGCCCCCCACGAGATACAGGTACGGGATTTGTAGCAAATAAACAGCAAGGATCGTAGCTATTACCCTGACGATAACGGCGAGAAACGTCCCCCATAAAATTGCTTTTTTGCGTTGCACAGGCTGCAGCTTGCGACATGCTACTGCGATAACCACCGCATTGTCCCCGCTAAGCACGATATTAATTGTAATGATGAGTAATAGCGATGAGAAAAATGTCGATTCCAGCAAGTCATGCACCCTCCTACTTCCTCTTCTGCTGTCAGCTGTGCCTTTTTGGTGGAAAATGGAATACGTGCCCTGCACTCCCCTTTTTGTCCGGGGTTGTTGTCCATCGAGGATTTCAGTATGATGGTAACGAGGAGGGTTGTCGAAATGTCGAAACAATTCGTTATAGAAGCGATTATGCTGGCTATCTACGGGGAGTTGATGGCGCCATCGCAACCAGTAGAATACCTGATACCCGCGTCGACAATCTATGAATTGGACGAATTTATCCAAAGCCCAGAACCTATCATGCCCTACTCCGGCGACGATCAGTACGTGCGCCGGGTCATGCAGGAAATGAGTCAGTTTTTTTCCGATCCTTTCAATCGCAAGCGACTGGAAAAAGGATTAATTGCCCCTTGGTCCAAGGTGCCATTCACCTTTCCAAATGGTGTTACCTTGACGATCATCAAAGTCGAGGATAACGCAATGTGGGGAGAGATTTTTGATCCTGTTGAAACCCAGCTTCTGCTTACATCGATACGATTTGAAGTTCCGCTGATTACCGATCAGCCAGACTACCAGGATCGGATTTTGGAATATATTGTGCCCGTTCAATTTTACGATGTGGATGATTTTGACTTTGCCCTGGAGCAAGGTATTTCGCTGAACGATTTGCGTGAGCCGTAGACTTTTGATTTGAGGAAATTAGGCTCTAAATGAGCAGACTGACAGGCAGGACTTGTCGGTCTATTTTCTATTATGGCTTTTTCTTCAAAGGAAAATTGGTTCGTCTTACTTTTCATGCCTCGACTCTCGAACGGGCCATCGGTACTGGGACAGATGACGGAGCTCGCACAAGAAAAACCTCACTGGATAGGTTTGTCCATGGTACAATATGGGTAAAGAATGGAAAGTGGTCCGGGGAGGAATGTTTGTATGGAACTGACACAACGAAGCAATGCAGCGGAATGGGATACAGAAGGAACGACCGCCCAATCCATTTTGTTCAAAATGGGGAATGAGTATTACGGACTTCCCATCTCGTTAGTACGTGAAATTATCAAGCCTTTGCCAGTAACTCGCTTTCCAAAATCACCGCTTTATGTGGAAGGGGTTATTGATCTGCGCGGACGGATTTTGCCGATCATCAACCTGCCGAAGATGTTCGGGTTGGAGGCAACACCTGAAACAGATGATACACGCTTCGTCGATTTGCAATTAGAAGGGCTGGGTATCGGAATTATCGTGGAAGCTGTGTCAGAGGTCTTGAATATTCCCCAAAAGCTGATTGAACCCGCACCGCCGATCATCGCGGGTGTGGACGGCAAGTATTTGCAAGGGATTGCCCGTATGAATGACAAGCTGATCATGCTTTTGGATGTGGATGAAATTTTTGGACAGTGGAAAAAATAATACTCGTTTGCCCGTCTAGCCCAGACCATCAATGGTTCTGGGCTTTTTCGTCCAAGAAACCTCCCTGCCGTGCCATCCGTACTATATGATTGTACTTATTTGGACTCGGAGTGTGATTTGCTGTGACCACCTGCGATATTTCCGCGATTGCTGAGCGTATTCCGCTTGCATGTACATCTGGACAATTTGAACTGCTCTATGAAGCGTGCAGTATCGCTTTTCGCGAAGAAGTGAGCAAGGAGGAGTTTTGTTCCTATGCTTCTGCGTTTCATCACGATATCATCCACTATCAATCCGAGCCTGCTTCCGTCGTTTCTATCGGCGGGATTGTGCGCTACGTCTGGATCACAGACAATAATCAAAAAGGCTTGTCAGCAGCCATAGATACGTCAGGTACGATTATCGGGCTTCGTCTGACTCACCTAACCGAACATCCGGCAACAGACCAGGCAAAGAGCCATTTTCGTTATCGTCTCCCCTTTCATGGGAGGTGGTTCACCTATTGGGGTGGGAAAAATGAGCTGATTAATTATCATTACGCCTATGAAAATCAGCGCTACGCCTTTGATTTTATCATCCTGGACCATGGCCGTTCTGCAACAGGAGATCCACTCCTCAATGAAAGCTATTTCGCATACGGTAAACCTATTTTAGCACCGTGTGCAGGCAGAATCGTCCGTGTGGTAGACGACATCCCTGACAATGCGCCAGTCGGAGTGAGAAACGAAGAGCAGCCAGCGGGAAACTATGTGGAAATTGATCATGGGCATCACGAGTTCAGTCTGCTCGCCCATTTACAATACCACTCCATCGCAGTTGGTCCAGGGGATTATGTACAAGCTGGTGATGTCATCGGATTGTGTGGCAACTCTGGCAACTCAAGTGAGCCCCATCTGCATTTTCAAGTCTCCAATGGGTCTGAGCTGCTTGCAGCCAAATCAATTCCGATTGTCTTTGAAAATGGTCTTGAACTCGTTCAAGGTATGTCAGTGGAAGGCACCACAGTACGGATCTATTAAACCAAAATAAAAAAACCTCTATCGAGGACTTTTCAAAGATGGGCGACCGCGTTTTATGGGTTGGTTATTATGCTCTACGAAATCATAAGCGGCACGCTCACGATTTCCTACACGTTAAAAAGGGCGGGAGCTTTTCCCGCCCTTTTCCTCACTTCTCACTCCCTTCCACCACTCGCCAAATATGCGTAATTGACCCATACCATTTCTTCGATTCCCAGAATCTCCTTAAACAGGTCTACTGAGTCGTATAACAAAGAAGCCCCGGTCTCGTCATCCACGTCAGTCAATAGCTGCAAGTCAAAGAGCGAGCGCAGTTGTTGCACCTGTTTTGGTCCCGTGATCCGGTTAAAGGATTGCGGCCTGATTCGGGTAATCCCTTTCCCAATCTCTCGCCGATACAACTCCGAACGCACAACCCGATCCAATATGTCCTCATACTTTTGGCGAACGTCCTCGCTGTCTGTAATCCTTTCCTGCAGGTTTACATCCGGATAGAGCCGACCAAATTCCTCCTCTGCCATCTCGACGTCAAGTGAGTAGCTAATCGTTGCAGAGGATACTTCATAGCCGGCATCGAACAACCGAAAGCCCCAGCCGTTGTCTTCCGCATCATGAAACCATAGGAGCGGCACGTAGTGCTTCGACAGCTGCAATAAAAATTGGACGGTCGATGAGGTTTGCAGCCACTCATCCTGCAGGAAAAAAGCGTTCCAGTCGCCGTTGACGTTTCTGTGGAAGTATGACTGATCGATCTTGGACAAGGCAATCAGTACTTTCGGTTCGTATTTGCGTGGATAAAGAATGCCGGTCGTGAACTCACCCATTCGTTTTCCACCGCTTTCTGGAAGGCTTTCCCTAATCACTCTTCATATTCTATTCAGGTACCGCTTGTTTTTTGCTGTGATCTTTATCAAACGTGCTCGTATGTATAATCGTATGTACCGCTCCTGTCGGCAACAGCTCGGACCGGTACAGATGCACATTCCTCGCCTTCCACTGTGGAGGTTCCAATGCCAGATATCTGTCATTCCATTCATCGAGTGGCAATCCGTTTTCCTGCTCTTCTGGTCCGTGCGCCAGGGTAACATGTGGACGATAGCGTTTTCGATCATAGGCTAAGCCCTGATGCAAATCAAACCGTTTTCCCAGCAAAAGATGCAGTTGCTTTAGCGAGCTTACCTGGCCGCGCAGCCCGAGCCACAATACTCGCGGTTTATCCGCATGCGGAAAAGCGCCAAACCCTCCGACGCGCAAGGTGAACGGATTGATAATTGCACTGACAATATCCATATCCTCGCATATCGCGGGCACAAGATCTTCTTTGACATCACCTAAAAAATGCAGGGTCAAATGCAAGTTATGCAAAGGCTGCCAGCGTCTCACGCTGATTTCCTGCTTGAGTCTCGACTGTATGTCAGCCATGTACGCTGCCGCTTCTTGTGGTATGTCTAACGCTACGAATAAACGCATGAGTCAATCACCTATCCTCTTTTGGACAAATGCTACCTAAACGAAAACAAATAGCCCTCCCTGATCGGAGAGCCATTCTTCCATTGCTTCTTTTAAGCAGCGAGCATCTTTCCGGTTACGATGCCCAGTACACTGCGTACGTATTCACCGAGCCTGCCTGAACCGGGTTGATACATAAATCGGATGGTCAATTCGACGTGACCGATGTGGCCTGCAGGGGGAATGTTCCAGAAAAGGTCCACTTCGCCATACAAAATTTCTTCAATACGCTGCTTTTTCGCTTCCATATCCAGCGTAGGATCGTGTGACAAGGAGAATTTCATCATAATAGAAAATGAATCCGTTTGTGCCTCGACATCATCACGAACGTTTAATTTGCCATGAATGGCGACTAAGCCTGACTCTCCCCACAATGTGTATTCCAGTAACGCCTGGAATTGTGGATGGACTTGCAGTTCCAGAGCTGGAAATCCCCTTTCAATTGTAAGCGAGTGACGCCCTGCCACTTGCTCAATATCCTCTTGAAAACGGTGGGCGCAATCGGAAACAACCTGAAAAACATCGGGTTTAACAGCGTACATCGTCGTCACCTCTCCCCAGCGGATTATCTGTACTACTTAATTTCGAAATCCCCCTTGTCGTATCCTTTGTTGAAAAATGACTTATTTACCCTTATTTCATCGAAGCGCAAAAAATTCCTATGAAAACATTTTTCACAATGTTTCAACAATCACATGTATGGATTAGGAACCGCTGGAAACGCTTGCGTAAACAAGCTGCCGAGATGCTCCTGAACCGTTTCATCCAGCTCCAAATGATAGAGCTGCCCGCTTTCATAGCGCAAAAGCGGAAAGGCTCCAAGCTGAAGCGGAGTGGCGTCCTCAGTTTGTACGAATTCGGGCAGCGTCATCAAAAAGCGAGAAAAGGGATTCGCTTCATCCTCTGACATATGTACCACCTCAAACAAATGAGCAAGGCTCGGGGTCACCACCAAACGAAACTGATCGTCCCGTTCCGCTGCCCACACTGTAAAGGAGGAATCTCTTACCTCGCTGCGGGAGTGCCTGCGCATCACCCAAACGGCTTGTTTGACCGTGCTCATCAAAAGGTGCTGAGCTTCCTCTTCCCCATGAGCCGCCAGCATCCTTTTGTACTGTAAAACAAAGGCCGTGCCAGCTTCCAGAAGCACAGTGTCAGGCAAGGTCAATGCGGATATCGTCTGTGTATCTTCTTCCCGGACCTCGGCAGCCTCTGGCATCGACTCGGGTTTGCCGTCGTAAAGCGAGCGTATCATTCCATGTGTACGCGCTAATTCATCCGTAGAAAAATGAATATCCTCCGAATAGATGTGAGTCATCTGTCCATCTTCATAGGCAAGATAGTGAAGATACGTAAACGGCTGCTGCAGGATCGTTAGCGCCATAAATCTTTCCTCTGCTGAGAGTATATCAAAGCTAAGCGGAAAGCCAAGCGGCTGCAAAGGATCGGTAAGCGTCCAAATGACCGCTAGCAATTTATTTTGATAGGTCTTGAATTCGATCGAAACAGCATCTCTTGTTTGCTCACTAAAGGCATCCACGGTTTCAAATACCAAATAAAGCTCGACCTCACCATGTCCGTTTAACCGGGTGAAATACGGGAGTCCGTCTTCCTCTACCAGTTTGTATAGATCATGATATTTTTCCTTGTCCAAAACTTCTCCCTGGGTGCTTTCATCAGGAGAAAGCAGGGTTGAATCCGGTGTCAGCTGCGGAAAAAATTCATTCTCCATCCCGTTATTCCTCTCGCTTTCCCCACTCTTTTACGAAAGACCACTCTCCCATTTCCTGCAAAAAAGCCCGATCGGTCGCGTCAATGTGGACAGGCGTGACCGCGATGTAATCATGCTTGACCAGATCATAATCAAGCGGCTCGGCAAGCGGCATAACCTCAGGATATTCACGGGTCAAAAAGTATCCTTCTGCCTCTTCACTGTATTTGTCCTCATAGTGATTCATGGAGAGCGTTGCAGGCACAATGCCTTTGATTTTGTTTAGTGGAACATGCGGGATGTTGATATTCCAGAAAACATTCTGTGGCAGCTCCCTTTTTTGTGCCTTTTCACGAAATTCCTTTACCAGCGGTTGTATCATCTCAACTACTTCGCCGTAGTTATCCTGATCGAACCAGTTATCGTAGGAAAGGGCAATCCCAGGTATTCCGAGCAGTACAGCTTCACGGGCACCACTGCATGTTCCTGAGTAATAAATATCTCTGCCCAGGTTTGTCCCGACATTGATCCCGGAAAAAACGATATCCGGCTTGTGGCCATCTTCAAACAGCAAATAGTAGGCGGACTTTACACAATCGGCGGGATTCCCGTTAATCGCCCATGCCTTTACCGGCAAACCGTAAAAATCGCGCTTCTCTGGAGCCAGTGCACTCCGATACGTCACACCATGACCTACCCCGCTTTTTTCCTCCACAGGGGCAACTACATAGATTTCTGCGCCTTCCAGGGTGAGTAAAGCTTCTGTTAATCTTCTAATCCCCTGTGCATCAATGCCGTCGTCATTCGTAACTAAGATTCGAAACATACGTTTCCTCCTTCATCGTGGCACAAATACTCTCATATTCACTATTCCTGTACACTTCCTATTGTACCAAAAAAGTGAAAGGACCCCAATTGAAATGGGGCCCTTCCCTAGTCTCCGACGATTTCCTTCCAACGCTCGCGCCAAGCGATGCCTTCGCGAATCCATTCTTCTACTTGTGCCTGCTTTTCTTTTGATATACCGATGAGAGAGGCGATCCTCGCAATTTCCCTCGTCTCCATGGCAGACAGCTTGCGATCAATCAGCGCCATGTGGTACAGCTTACGCATCATGATTAGCTTTTCATTTTGCGTGAGGTCCACCAAATCTTCGACGATCACTTCTGGACGTTTCGGATAATCCAGATCATCCATCAAAATTTGCCGTTCCTTTAACGTAAAATGCTCCGCATTCACAATATCATGAATTTGATCGAATTCTTTATTTCCTATATAACCGTCTGCATGTCCGACGCATATCATTAATCGAATCGAAGCAAACAAAATATGTTTGTCCTTTTCCGTTCTTGTAAACAACGCGCACTTCCTCCTCCAAACGTGGTGATGTCATGTTATCGATAAGAATATCTCTCTACGTAATTATACGATGAAAGAGGAAAGCGGTTTCACACTAAATTGTGACATTTTTCGCTAAGTCTTGACAAAAACACGAGTAAAGTCTACCCATCCATATGCATCCAGGCTAATTCCTGATAGACGGGGATGTGCAAGCATCTCTACTCGATTTGAATACAACGGAACAAATGTATGCCATTCATCAAGCAATTCTATCATTCTCGTCATAAAAGCTTGCCTCTCCTCTCGTGTTTTGGCTAGTCCCATCCATCTCATGATTCGATCCACTGCTTCTTTTTGTTCCTCATTTAGATGATGTGTGATACTCAACGCATCTGCGTATAAAAACTCCCGTAAGGACAGCTCGCTTCGCTCATCTACATTAGCGCTGTCTACAACCAGATCCGCTGCCTCAAGAACAGCTGGCTTCGCTAGCTCCTCTGGCTCCGCATATACAATCTCGATATTGACCCCGAGCGCCTTACATTTTGCTTGAATCCATTCTGCATCTTCCACATGATCCAGATCAGGATACGTATACAGTTGCAGCAGTTCTCCATCATACCCTAACCCATTCCATGCCTTTAGCACTTGAGCAGAATCCTCGCACCTCTCATCACTGCGCTCGAGAAAGGGGCCGGTTGTCCCCCAGGCAAATACAGGCTCCCTCATTCCCTTCAAGTCGTCGCACAGCTCATTCGGTAAAAGGATTCCCGCGAGCCATTTACGAAAGGCATGATTTCGCAACGGACCATTTTTTGCGACATTGAAGCTGACGTATTGAAAGCAGTGCTCTTGCCTCGCAAGTCCTCTCCACGATACTTCATCCTGTTCGAGCTTATGATCTCCCGAAGTGACAGGGAGCAGAAGCTGCGTACGGTCCAATCCCTTCGCCATTTTCTTGTCCTCTGGCAGCTCTGGCACACACCAGATTTCAATCCGATCTAAAAACGGACGGCCCCCAAAATAAGGCTGAAACGCCTCCAAAACCAGCATCGAATCATCATTGCGCACAACGCGAAAAGGTCCTGTCCCCACTGGCATCTGCGCAAACTGTGCTCCCATCTGATCGGCGTAATCGCGAGGAACGATGGACATGTATTCTTTACTGAGCGCCTCTAAAAAGAGCTCATCGGGTGTATCAAGTGTAATGACAACGACATGATCGTCTTTGGCGACGGCGGATAAAATGGAGGCCGTCAGCCAGCGATGCTTGGACCGCTCTTCTTGTAATCGCTGCAAGGAGAAACAGACATCATCTGCCGTAAGCTGGCGTCCGTGATGAAATAAGACGCCTTTGCGCAGAAAAAAGGTCCACTCCCGTCCTGTCTCATCTACCTCCCAATAAAAGCTTAATTGCGGCTCAACAGTCTTCGCGACTGGATCAAAGCGGACGAGACAATCAAACAAATGCTTGACCAAATGAGTTTGTGAGCGTAGGAGAACATGAATCGGATCAAGTCCTTGAAACGGATGATCAAAGAACAAGCGCAGCGTATCGACTCTACTATTCTCCTTTTCCCTCGTCACACGAAGTCCAAACTGACTGCTCATCCACAGTGAGTATCCTGCTGCAAGCGCTGGCCACTCCCTTTGATACTGATCGATCAATTCCCGCGATGCTTTGATTTCGCCTTTTTGCACCATTTCTTTGGCCACACTCAAAACCACATCTGCTGGCAACAGCAAACAAGTGAGTACTGAGCGATTCCCTCTGCCTCTTCCTGGCTGCCAAATAAGCCAGCCCTGCTTCTGCAATTTTTTAACGATCAAGTTTGCATTGCGCAGGGTACAAAACAAACGGGTCGCGACTTCCGCCAGGGATATTTCTTGCGGCTGACCCAGAGCTTCTTCGGGAAAGCCTGCACATATTCGAATGTACTGCTCCACTAGCTGCACTTTTTTGAACACCACCCATCACTCTAAAAAACATGAAAAAATATTACCCATAATCGTACGCTTTTTCTCCGCGCTGCGCCACCGTACAATTTGATAAAAATCGGCATGCTGCAATTGTCCATTTGCAAGTGTGATAGAAAGGACCCATTCTATGACCAACCCTCTACGCTCGATTCATCGCTTCATCGCAACCTATCCACCCGTGATTTGGGTTCGCCTGTTCGGAGAATTGCTCACTTCGCTGTCGAGTGCTATGATCGCTCCGTTTTTAGTCCTGTACTTAAGCGAGAAAATCGGCAGCTCGATTACGATGACCATGATCGTGATCGGACTGCAGCCCCTTTCGGAAATCTTCATTACGCTTGTTGCTGGGGGGATAACCGACCGCTTCCGGCGCAAGCCTGTGATGCTCGTTGCGCTCTTTTTACAAGGCATCGCGATGCTGGGAATGGCATGGGCTGATTCCATGGCTGCCTTTGCTGTATTGTACCTGTTGAACGGTGCAGGACGCTCACTGTTCATTCCTGTGAGTCGTGCGCACCTCGCTGACACCATCGCTTCTGCGCAAATGGCAAGTGCCTTTGCTCTGTTGAACACGGCGCATAGCATTGGCGCAGCCATCGGACCGTTGATCGGTGTCATGATTTATCAGTTTGATCCTGCACTCGCCTTTTTGTTTACGGCTATCTCGCTATTCCTGTACACGATTGCGGTCTTGTGGAAAATCCCAAATACCGCGCTACCACAGTACACCGAGACTGTTGCTACGGATCAACCCGCTACCGGCTCTTTTCAGGCGTATCGACCTGCACTCGCCATTATGATGCTGTCCTTGCCGGTCAGCCTGTTCTATGCACAAACGGAAACAAACCTGCAGCTGCATTTGAAAAATACGCTTCCTAATTACTTGCAAACCTTGGCACTACTCATATCGGTAAAAGGAATACTGCTGCTCTGCTTTGAATTTTTGCTAGTGAAATGGACACAGCATCTGAATCCTCGTCTGCTGATTGCAGGCTCCTACCTGTGCTTTTTCGTAGTGGCACTCGGCTACGCATTCCTGGACAGTGCTCCTGCGCTCATCGCCCTTCAAGTGCTGCTCGTGATCGGAGAAAGTATCGGAATCACCCAGCTATTGGCGTTTGTCACGCGTATCTCCCCTGTATCGATGCGAGGGCGATATTTTGCCATAACAGGTACACACTGGGATATTTCCCGTTCTTTAGGTCCGTACCTAGGTAGTCTTGTACTGCTTCATTATGGAGGCGCGATGCTGTTTACAATCGTGGCGGCAATCTTGCTGGTAGGCGCGTGGGCAATCCATTCCTATCTTCGAAGCAAAGAAAAAGCCCTCCCGTTAAAACAGGAAGGCTGATAGTAGATTACGTTTACGTCAACAGGAAACGATCTTCGTTTAAGCTTTCTCCACCGCGAGCGGTCTCAAATGCTCGCAGCAAATCCTGTGGCTTCATCGTGCGTTTTTTCTCGTCAGGAATATCCAGAATGATGCCGCCATCGTGTAGCATCAACAGACGATTTCCCATGTTGAGTGCTTGTTCCATGTTGTGTGTAACCATGATCGTTGTAAGCTTAAATTGATTGACAACCTTCTCGGTCAAATCGACAATCAGTGCCGCACGTTTTGGATCGAGTGCAGCCGTATGCTCATCCAGCAACAAGATTTTTGGCTCTGTAAAGGTAGCCATCAAAAGACTGAGCGCCTGACGCTGTCCACCTGAGAGAAAACCGACTTTGGTTTTCAAACGGTTTTCCAAGCCCTGGTCGAGTTGCTTCAGCTGCTCTCGGAACAGCTCTCGCTTATCGTTGTTGACACCGAAGGAAAGCGAGCGTCGTTTTCCTCGGCTAAGCGCGATGGCCAGATTTTCTTCAATCGTCATATTTGGAGCGGTACCTGCCATCGGGTCCTGGAATACACGACCGATTAGTCCTGCTCGCTGATGCTCACCCATTCGAGTCACATCTATGCCGTCGATTGCAATCGTACCCCTATCCGGGATCAAGCCCCCGGAGATCATGTTCATCATCGTGGACTTACCAGCACCGTTACTACCAATCACGGTGATGAACTCACCGGGCTTGACGTCGAGATTCACGTTGCGCAGTGCTACCTTTTCGTTGACCGTGCCAGCATTAAATACTTTATTGACTCCAGAAATTTTAAGCATCGCTGCTTCCTCCCTTCACCGCGCGCATCGCCGGTTTTTTCCAAATGCCCTTGGCAATGGTCGGAACCGTCAGTGCGATAATAACGATCAAGGCAGTGATCAGCTTCATGTCAGACGGGTTCAAGCCTGCTTGGAGCGCCATAGCGATAACCAGGCGATACACGATTGAACCGAGAATAACAGCAAGCGTGACGCGGAAAATAGAGGAGCTTCCAAACAGTACTTCCCCAACAATAACAGAAGCAAGACCAATTACGATCATACCGATCCCCATACCGACGTCTGCAAAGCCCTGGTACTGGGCTACCCACGCACCCGATACAGCTACCAGACCGTTAGACAGTGCCAGACCGACGATTGTCGTCGTATCGGTATTCACTCCGAAGCTGCGAATCATCTTCGGGTTATCACCTGTAGCGCGCAAATCCAGTCCAAGGTCTGTATGAAGGAACCAGTCAATAATAAACTTGAGGACCATTACACCAATCAAAAATACCAAGGCAACTCCGGTGATGAGGGTCACTCCACCGACTGTCAGATTCGGGATGCTCAGATTCTGAACGAAGGTAAAGAGTGTATCCTCACGCAAAAGCGGCAGGTTGGCTTTGCCCATGATTCTCAGGTTCACTGAGTACAGGGCGATCATAGTCAAAATCCCTGCCAACAATGCGTTGACTTTGCCTTTGGTGTGCAAAATACCGGTAAAGGCTCCCGCCAACCCGCCGACGACAAACGCCAGCAGGGTGGCCAGAAACGGATTGGTTCCATCAATGATAAACTTAGCTGCAATAGCGCCGCCCAAGGCAAAGCTACCGTCAACAGTCAAGTCAGGTACGTTTAGTACGCGG
The DNA here is from genome assembly GCF_002897295.1 of Brevibacillus reuszeri. Classification (GTDB taxonomy): domain Bacteria; phylum Bacillota; class Bacilli; order Brevibacillales; family Brevibacillaceae; genus Brevibacillus; species Brevibacillus reuszeri_A. The sequence goes on along the minus strand of NZ_BEXF01000017.1, from coordinate 30,825 downwards.
AAGGTAAGGTAGACGCCCAGGGCCAAAATACCGAATAGCAAACCCTGTTCGATTGCTCCCATTATTGCCAAATTCATGAAGAAGTCCTCCTGTTGCTGCGTTTATTACTCTACCACTTCTCCTGCGCGGTCGAGCATAGCTTGCGGAATGGTCACTCCCATTTTTTCCGCTGCTTTTTTGTTCAATACGAGTTTCATGTCTGCTTGCATTTCTACTGCCATGTCCGCAGGCTTCGCTTCACCCTTCAGGATTTTCGTAGCCATATCAGCTGTTTGCTCACCCAGCTTGGTGTAGTCGATACCGTAAGTAGCGATCGCTCCGCTCTTCACAGAGTTTTCTTCACCAGCGATAACAGGGATTTTTTGTGATTCAGCTACACCCAGGACTGCTGCGATGGAGGATACGACCATGTTGTCTGTTGGTACATAGAAAGCATCTACCTTGCCTACCATTGATTCAGCCGCTTGCTTAACTTCAGTAGCACTTGTAATCGCTGCTTCACGGATGGTCAGACCAAGCTTGTCAGCAACTGCTTTTGCTGCATCTACTTGAACCTTGGAATTCACTTCGCCGGAGCTATAGATAACACCTACTGATTTTGCATCTGCTTTCAATTCCTTGATGAGCTTCAATTGCTCTTCTACCGGGTTCATGTCAGACGTACCTGTTACGTTAGCGCCTGGCTTGTCCATCGCTTTGACGAGACCTGCTTCTACTGGGTCGGTTACTGCTGTAAAGAGAATTGGAATCTCTTTGCTCGTTTGAGCGGCAGCTTGAGCAGTTGGCGTTGCGATTGCAAGTACCAGATCTACTTTGTCTGCCTCAAATTTTTGTGCAATAGAGATTGCTGTATCCATGCTCGCTTGTGCGGATTTCACATCGATTTTCACTTGCTTGCCATCTTCAAATCCGTTTTTCGCCAGTTGCTTGACGAAGCCTTCACGGGCAGCATCCAGCGCAGGATGTTCTACAAATTGAGAAATCCCGATCGTCAATTGCTTGGTTTCAGTTGAAGGGGCCGGTGCAGTTGTTTCGGTAGCAGGAGCTGCAGGCTGATTGCTTGCTGGAGCAGCACCCTGCTGGCCACACGCTGTGACGGACAAAAGCACCAAAGGAAATAAAATACTCTGAATAATTTTGCTAGTTTTTTTCTGTTTCAACATCTGATAAATATCCCCCTTGAAAAATTTTTTTCTAATCTTACCACGTTTAAAAAACTTTTAAAAGAATAAAAAGAGAGCATGAAGCTCTCTTTTTACTTGATGATTTCTTTCGCCTGCTGTTTGAGTGCCTCAGTTACAGGGAGACCAAACTTAGCAGCTGCTGTTTCGTTGATGTATAAGTCGGCCTGCTTGGAAACTTCTACAGGAGTATCTGCTACAGTCTGGCCTTTCAGCACACGTGCAGCCATTTCCCCTGTTTGTTTGCCAATTTGATAGTAATCAATACCATAAGTGGCAACAGCGCCGCGTTTTACGGTATCTGTGTCAGAGGCAAAAACAGGAATCTTGTTTTGCTCTGCCACTCCGAGGACTGCTTCAAATGACGAAACTACCGTATTGTCGATCGGGATAAACATGGCGTCTGTTTTTCCAACGAGCCCCTGAGCTGCCAATTGTACCTCTGACAGTTGGGAAATACCCGCTTTGACAATTTCTACGCCTTCTTTGCTGGCTGCTTCCTCCAAGTCCTTCACCTGTACTTCCGAATTGACCTCGGATGTGGTGTAGATAACTCCAAGCTTTTTCAGCTCAGGCATAAAGGTCTTGACCAGCTTCAGTTGTTGTTCCATGGAAACTTTGTCTGACGTACCGGTCACATTTTTGTCTGGTTTTTCCAGTGTATTGACCAGTTGAGCCGAGATTGGGTCTGTTACGGCACTGAAAAGCACGGGTTTATCAGAAATCGCCTTCGCTGCTGCTTGTGCTGACGGCGTAGCAATCGCAATCACCATATCCTTTTTATCACCTGCATACTTCTGGGCGATGGAGACAGTGTTATTCATATCACCGTGGGCGTTTTGCGAATCTACTTCCAGATTCTTGCCCTCTTCAAAACCGGATTCCTTCAAGCCATCCAAAATCCCTTTATGGATTGCATCCAGCGCCGGATGTTCTACGAATTGCGTCAATCCTAGCTTCACAGTCTGCTGTGCGCCAGCATTTGCTGCTGTCGATTCTGTTTTTTCCCCTGTTGCTTGGTTGCCACATGCTGCCAATGAAAATGCCAACAATGCTGCCAGTCCCATAGTTGCTACTCGTCTCATCTATACTTCCTCCTCTAGGCTCTGCTTGCTTTGATTGCCCTCTGGCAATCAAGCTGTATTGTGTTGCGCAAAGGCAACTTGTGTCCAATTATAGCATATTATTTTGCATTGAAAAGTTCTTTTGCTCAATAAATTATGCGGTTTTCCCCAGAAAATAAAGCCAGACTGGTTCTTTTAGACTAGCTTGTCGAATCACTGCTGCTCTTCCTCGAATTTTGTCGTATTTTCTTCCAGTTTTTTTACCACTACCCGCGTAATTCGATAATGATCGACCTCGTGCACCAGAAACTCGTAATTCCCCCAGCGAACCACATCTCCCACGCGCGGCGGATGATCAATTTGCATATAGATCCAGCCGGCCAGTGTATCCACCTCGCTCGACTCCAGGTCGATATCCAAATAATCGCTGGCTTCCTCCAGCAGCATTCGTCCATCAAGGGAGAGCAGATCATCACGTTGCTCGACCTCTGGCCGTTCATCGTCAAATTCATCCTGAATATCTCCTACAATTTCTTCCATTATATCTTCAAGCGTAACGAGGCCTGCCGTTCCCCCATACTCATCGATAATAATCGCCATTTGTCCCCGCTGCTTTTGGAGCATGGTTAACAAACGGCTAATGGAAATCGTTTCTGGTACGGTCAAGATCGAGCGCATCAATGTCTCGAGATCGTTCCTCTCTCCCTCCAGTAGTCCTGTCAGCATATCCTTGATATGCAAGCTGCCAACCACATGGTCCTTGTCTCCGTCCACAACCGGATAGCGAGTGAATCGCCCATTTTGGACCAGCCTAACATTTTCTTCAAATGGATCACGCACATTCAAAACGACCATATCGGTACGCGGTACCATAATCTCACGAGCCATCGTTTCGGAAAAATCAAAGATGTTGTCAACCAGCATCAGCTCTGTATTGTCGATCAACCCGCTTTTATGACTCTCATTGACCAAAATGCGAATCTCTTCCTCTGTATGTGCTTCCTGGTGCGGCTCCATAGAAATATGAAAAAGAGCGAGAAAACGGCTAGCCGACCAATTAAGAAGCGCGATAAACGGGTACATGACTTTATGAAATAACGAAATGGGCTTCGCAATCGCAAGCACCACCATTTCTGTCTTTTGGATCGCCAGTGTCTTTGGCGCCAACTCGCCCAACACAATATGCAAAAAGGTAATAACCGAAAAAGCCAATATAAAGGAAATGCTCGTGACTAGCGTATCGTTTAGACCAAAATAGTGAAAAACTGGATGCAGCAGCTTCGCGATCGCCGGCTCACCCAACCAGCCGAGACCGAGTGAAGCAAGGGTAATTCCAAGCTGACAAGCTGACAGGTACGCATCCAAATTAGATATGACCTGCTCAACATGAACGGCTCTCTGGTTCCCTTCTGCCACCAGCTGCGCAATACGTGATTCCCTCACCTTTACAACCGCAAATTCGGTCGCCACGAAAAACCCGTTGAGGAGGACGAGGATCACGACCAACACCAGATTAAACAAGCTGCCCCATACTGCCATGTCCCGCGTTCATCCTTTCCGTCGGTACTTTGGGTTATTCTTTCCCACGACAGGACGAATGTTACCTGTTCGTTTTTCTTTCTTTTCGTGATTGTGATACCATAGTTCTGATTCATTATGCTTTTTTTAATGAGGTGAGTCTCTTGTCTTACCGTCCAGACCTACCGATGATCGTTCAGAGCGATCGGACGATTTTACTGGAAACGCAGCATCCATTATTTACCGAAGCAAGACAAGCCATCCATGGTTTTGCTGAGCTCATCAAAAGCCCGGAATACATTCACACGTACCGCATAACCCCTCTGTCACTTTGGAATGCGGCAGCAAGCGGCATAGAGCCTGAACGAGTGTCAGAAACGCTTGGTACATACAGCAAATACGGTGTCCCGCCGACCATTGTCAAAGAAATTTCTGAGACGATGCGAAAATACGGTCTGATCAAATTGGAACGATCAGGTGACACGCTCGTATTAACCAGTGAGGAACCACTCCTGCTCGCGGAGCTCTTCTCTTATAAATCAATTGCAGAGTTGTTTGACGAACCGTATAAATTGAAGCCCTATGCACGCGGCTTGATCAAGCAGGAGCTAATCAGGCTAGGCTACCCCGTGCAGGATGTTGCAGGCTACAACTCGGGTGAAGCCTGTCCGATTGGTCTGCGCGAAGTGAGCTCACAAGGCAGACCCTTTTCACTTCGTCCGTACCAGGAGGAAGCTGTCAGCGCTTTTTATTCAGGCGGAGAGGCAATCGGTGGAAGTGGCGTACTAGTCCTTCCCTGTGGTGCTGGAAAAACGGTTATCGGCCTGGGAGCGATTTGCCAATTACAGACAGCGACTTTGATTCTAACCACCAACACCACCTCAGTCCGCCAATGGATACAAGAGCTACTGGACAAGACTGGACTTGATCCCGCCATGGTTGGCGAGTACACAGGCGATTGCAAGGAAGTAAAACCCATTACTGTGGCGACTTATCAAATTTTGACCTACCGCCCTGCCGCTGAAGAAGAATTTCCTCATATGAGACTCTTTTCAGAGCGTGACTGGGGCCTTATTATTTACGATGAGGTTCATTTATTGCCTGCTCCTGTTTTTCGCGTTACCTCCGGCATCCAGGCTACTCGTCGCCTCGGTCTGACGGCAACCCTCGTTCGGGAAGACGGACGAGAAGAAGATGTATTTACGCTGATCGGTCCGAAAAAATACGAGATTCCTTGGAAAACAATGGAGGAGCAGGGCTGGATCGCCGAAGCTCGCTGCCAGGAAATTCGTCTCCCCTTTGAAGCAAAGTGGCGAGAAGCGTATGCCCATGCCAGTGCCCGGCAAAAATTTCGTATTGCTGCTGAGAATCCCCGAAAGCTAGAGGTGGTTCGCCAATTACTTGAGCGTCACGCGCAGGATCGTGTACTGATCATCGGCCAATATGTGGACCAGCTGGACCTGATGGCTACCGCCTTGCAGCTGCCGCTCATAACAGGAAAAGTGCCAGAAAAAGAAAGAGAAGCTCTGTATAGTCAGTTTAAAAAAGGGGAAATCACGCGCTTGATCGTATCAAAGGTGGCCAACTTCGCTGTCGATTTACCGGACGCCAATGTGGCAATTCAAATATCCGGTACATTCGGCTCCAGACAGGAAGAGGCCCAGCGTCTCGGACGAATCCTTCGCCCTAAGACAGACGATAACAAAGCGCATTTTTATACATTAGTCACACGTGATACGAGAGAGCAGGAATTCTCGCTTCATCGCCAGCTTTTTCTCGTAGAACAAGGCTATCCATACGATATTATAGAGATGGAGGCGCTGGTCTGAAACGTTTTAAAAAAACCAGCGTCACATAGAGGGAAGGGAGGCCGGAGATTCAATGCAATCCGACGCCGAAATCATTCAGCGGATTCTTCAAGGCGACATCGAAGGGTATCGCGACCTCATCCAGCGATATCAGCATATGATCTACGTATTTATCTACAAAATGGTGAACAATCGCTCCGATGCAGAGGACATTACTCAGGAAGTTTTTGTAAAAGCGTATGAGAAGCTCTCTACGTTTCGCGGGGACAGTCAATTTTCGTCCTGGTTACATACGCTGGCACGAAATAAAAGCATCGACTTCCTACGCCGACGGAAATTTCACGATTCCGACGAACAGCTCGCTTACGTACCATCTACTACTCGTGACGAATCTCCGCAGGAATCGCTCATGAATAAAGAACAGCGTCGTGAAATCGAAGAGGCGTTTGCCTTGCTGTCGGACTCCTATCGTGAAGTAATCGTGCTTCGGTGCACGCATGAATATCCGTTCGAAAAAATCGCAACACTTCTCGGCATTGCCGAGTCTACCGCCCGCGTTCGCTACCTTCGCGCTCGCCAGGAACTCGCAAAATTGTTAACCCGCAAGGAAGGGGGGCTCGTACATGAACTGCCAGGCATTTAGAAAAGCATGGCTAGATCTAGATGACACGGATAGCGAAACGCTCTCCCACATAGAAACTTGTGAGGATTGCATCGTCTGGATTGAAACACAAATGACAACAGAAGAGGAGGTGCAGTTCTTGAAAGAGGTTCCTTTACCACAAGCGAACCTGGAAGAGAGAATCATGCAGGCAATTTACGAGACTGCCGGGCAAAATTTGCCCCCTCATGCCGCAACGGTATCTCTACAACCACCTACACCAATTACCAGCAAGCGCAAGACAAAAGGCTTCCCTTCATTCGCCTGGGTCAGCGCAGCTGCTGTTCTGTTAGCAGTAGGATTCATGGGTTATCAACAGCTTCAAACCGATCAGATACAAAGCGCTTCTCAACTGGAAACTAGCCCAACTACCGCAGCGAATGGCGCAGTGAATTACAAAATGGCTATGGAACAGCCTGTAACGAATGCACCTGCTTCTTCACCTCCAGAGTCAGCCGTGGAAAAAAGTGCACCGCCAAGCGAAGCGCCATCACTGAAACAGTCGACGGTAGAGGAAAATACGGCGATTGCAAAGGAGACGCCACCAGCCGCACCAGCTCAAGCAAAAATTGCCACTTCCCCACTAGAAGGGGCGATTGCTATGGAGAATCAACAGTCCAAGGCTGCTCCTCCGGAAACTCGTGCGACCAATAAAGAAAGCAGAGTGCCCATGGTGGCTCGCAATAATGGAGCTGAAAAGCCTGCTTCTGAACCGAAAACAAACAGCCAGAGCTCCACTGCTGTTGCCCCAGACGACAATCCGTCAGCAGGAGCTACTGCCGATGCCAACCCATCCATTGCTGGCAGCGAGCAAGCATTCGGAATTACTGCAGCAACCGTTCCTGATTCAAAACAGGACGTTTCGACTGAAAACGCTCTGGTAGGTCCACCTGTGCCAGCTGCTAAACAACAGATCACTTTGTCTACCTTTTCAGATGTAGATACCGCTGTACAAGCATCCGATATGCCCGTTCCGGTATTGCCGACTACAACGAATGGATTTGCGATGAGCGATATTTCCATTCAGTACGAATCGGAAACGAGTACAAAGGTTGCTCACCTGGCAGCAAACTATAATCGGAACAAGGATTGGATTAAGGTCGAGGTCGTGCGTAATACGCAAGGAAAACGCAGTCTATCCATTCCAGGTACGTTTTCTGCTACCCAGTTGTTTAGTATTAATGGAGAGCAAGCGATTGCTGTATCGTATGAACAGCATGACAAAAAAGATTCAGCTGTCCAGCATGCCGTTCATTTCAATGCACAAACAAATAATCAATCTGTCTATGTAGTCATAACTGCACACGGCGTTCCTTTGGATGAATTGATCGATGCATCCAAGCAAATTACCTGGAAGCCGTAAAGTAAATATGTTAGGACGCAGCCCGTTTCACGCGGGGCTGTGTCCTTTTTTTATTTGTCCAACGCTAAAACCTCACACATGAAAAAGATAAATTGATCATTGACTTTTATAGACATTTAATTAAAATGTTTATTAAATAACAAACCAAAAACGAATTCGTTTGTTAAAAATCACTGAGAGGATGAATACAATGAAAAAAATGACTGCACGCAATCATAATCCAGTTATCATCTCTGAAAACTACGATATGGTAGATGGTCGATTCGCCCGAAGCGCTGACGCTCAAAGCCTTTCTCTAGGCGTGTTCCAGGAGGGTGGCCTGCGAAGTGCCATGGTTACTGCTAAAGTATCCACAAATACAGAAGAAAATGAATCCGAACACTCAGAGGTGCTGCCTCTCCATCGAGTCCTTGACTTATCCATTCTGATCTGTCGGACATTGACCCATTTCCGCGATGCCTATCGTTACGAGCATTTTTATGATTTAGAGAAGCCCGTCCTCGACCGAATCGGCCTGCAGGGAGCTGCCCTCAATGTTGCCGTTTGTACGGATAACGAGAACATTCACGAAGATATGAAACGATTTAGTCAGGCGCTGATCAATGATGATGAGTTAATCGGAGAAAGGCTGCGTACGTTGTCAAGATTATTAAAAGAAATGGGGTATTAGCTTGTTTTCCAATCGCTACGTTCGAACGATTATCATCTCCAGGGTGCTGCTGCAGCTTGGAATCTGGATTCGAAATTATGCTGTCCTGCTTTTTATAACAGAATTAACCAATAATGATCCGGTATCGATCTCACTTATTTCCGTTGCCGAATTTGCGCCGATCTTTCTCTTTGCCATCATAGGCGGGACTTTTGCCGATCGTTGGCGTCCAAAGCGGACGATGGTCTGGAGTGATCTGCTGTCTGCTTTGTCCGTCGTAGTGGTACTGCTTGCGATTATGAATGGCGGATGGATTGCCCTTCTGATCGGATCGTTTGTTTCCGCCAGTCTGTCTCAATTTTCTCAGCCGTCAGCCATGAAGCTGTACAAGCGGCAACTGCCAAGCGAACAACTGCCTAGCGTGATGGCTCTGTCTCAAACGATTGTCGCCGTCTTTACTGTTTTGGGTCCGGTGATCGGAACCTTTATTTTCATCCAGTTTGGCATTGAGGTACCTCTTATTTTGACTGCCGTACTGTTCCTAGGATCATCCCTAGTATTATCTACACTCCCTCAGGACACAGAAGAACCTCGGTCCAGCAACACATCCAGCATTTTGCAGGAAATGAAGGCAGGCTTAGGTTATATCAAAAACAATCAATCCTTGCGAACACTTAGCATGACTTTTGCGGCTGTCGGATTGGCAGCAGGACTGACCCAGCCCCTTCACATCTTCATTGCCATGGAAAATTTGGGTCAAGACAAACAATTTCTGCAGTGGCTGGTGATGACAAATGGGGCGGCAATGCTGGTAGGTGGGATCGCCATTATGGGGATAGCCAAAAAGGTAAAGCCACAGCTCTTGCTCTTGATTGGTCTTTCCATCAACTCTGTCTGCACAGTCGGTATTGGCGTCTCTACGAGCATTTGGGTGACTATTGTCTTCTTGGTGATCAGTGGTTTGTTTTATCCTTGCATTCAAGGTGGAATCCAGACGCTGATTGTACGAAACACCGAAGGGCCATTCATCGGCCGTGTATCTGGAACGATTACTCCCGTCTTTATGGGGATGATGGTGATCGGTATGTTCCTCTCCGGCTACCTGAAGGATGCTTTCTCCCTGATGACCGTATTTATGGTCAGCGGAGGTTTGACTGTAGTCGGGGCGCTGCTCTTGACGCCGATTATTGCCCAGAAAAGCAGCACGGCACAAAAAAGAACTGCATCATGACGAATAGGAGAAATTTTTATGAATAACCACGAGCATTATGTGTTGTCCCCGGCACGCCTGCTGACGGATGACGAACAAAAGCTAGTCTGGAAAAAGCCTGCCTCGCATAGGGTTAGTGAGGCAGAACAACGGATCAGTGCAGAGGTAAAACGCAACTGGGATCGCAAAGAAATGAAGATCACCAACATTTTATTAGAGGGTGACGCGGGTTCCGGTAAGACGCAGCTTGCCAAAGCGTTGTCGGCTAATTTTAGACTTCCGTATACAAAAGTGACTTGCTTTGCCGATATGGATAAATCCGATATTATCGGTGCCATTTTGCCGGTCATTTCCTCCGACCGTTTAGAAAGGCTGGAGCGTGCAGACCAAATCGCTTTAAAAACGTTGTATGCAAGTGACAGTTTTCATAGCGCAACGGAAATATTGGTCGACGCTCTGGGGATAACTCATGAGGCTGCCGCCATTAAAATGAAGCAATTGCTGAAGCTCGCTGAGGAGACACCGGAAAACGAGGCGGTAGAATATCGCTTCTACCCTTCCGAAATCGTGAGGGCCTATAAGTATGGCTACCTTTTGGAAATACAAGAACCAAACGTCATTCGGGATGCCGCCGTATTAATGGCGCTCAACTCTGCGCTGGAGTCAGATGGCAGCATCAATCTGCCAACAGAGATTGTCCGCAGGCATCCGGACTTCATAACGGTCATCACGGCCAATCGAAGCTATGCCGGGGCAAGACCACTTAACGAAGCGCTACGCGACAGGATTCAGCATGCGGAAAAAATGGACCTGCCGACGAAAGAAATCATGATGGAACGAGCGATGTCCAAAACGCGTTATACGGATGAAAAGGTATTGGCTGTTTTAGCAGACATCATTATTACCCTAGACAAAGCAACCCGGGCCAATGCGATTAAAGGCGTAGCTGGCATGCGCTCTTATTTCTACTGGACGGATGCTGTCGCCAGAGGTGCTTCAGCAAAAGAATCTCTTTACCACAAGGTCATCTACAAGATCACAACCGACAGTGAAGAAATCAAGCTTTTGGAAGAAGCTCTGAAAAATCACGGTTTGTTTGCCGCCTTGGAGGAAGCCACGGTGGACGAAAAAAAAAACGAAATCGTGACGAGGAAGTCGAGATCAAGTCATTGGGAAGTATAGACGATACTGCTTTTGACAAAGACGACCACGCAGAGAAAAACGGGATCATTCTAAAAATGTCTGCGGATAGCGACGAAGGCTCTGCTTTTTCTGCTGATGATACAGCGAAAATGGAAAGCTCGGATTCTGCCGGGAACGGCTCTCCCACCTATCACCAAACAAATCCTGAGCCTATCTCAGAGGAAGCGAAGCAAAAAGAACGTGATTTCCGTAAGAAGCTGAACCAGACAGCAAGAGAGATTGTCTCTGATTCCATCCATCAAAAGGTGAAGCTGATCGTTCATCGTCCAGAGTACGATTCGGAAAATCAGCAGCATTACGTTCGACTAAGTAACGGCCTCATTCCGATTGTGCGGGAAATTGCCAGAGGGACACTCCCGCTGCTCGAGCATGAAACATCCTCCGAATTTGCGCGGAACCATTATTATGGAAGCAAATTTCAAGCAGACAGCGTTGCTTACAAGGATTATCGGTATTTTTCCAAGAAGCGCCCTCCCACCGACTCCCCTTCCCTTGCTGTTGGAATACGGGTTGACGAATCAGCCTCCATGTCCGCTTTTGGAAGATTGGAAGCAGCTAAGCGAGCAGTCATTGCGGTCTACGAATACTGTCAAATGTGCGATATCCCCATCCTAATATATGGTGATACAGCAGATGTTTCCAAGCTGGAGCAAATGTCGATCTTTGCCTATACGGACTTTGACAAGCCAGATGCCCAAGATCGATTCCGACTGATGAAAATCTCTGCCAGAAGCAACAATCGCGATGGGATGGCACTGCGCATCATGGCAGAAAGATTAGCGGTCCTGCCGCATCAAACAAAACTGCTCATCAGCATTAGTGACGGTCAACCACGAGCAATGGATGTCTATACCGGAAGCCTTGCCGCGAATGACATTAAGCAAACCATAGACAGCTATGAACGAAGGGGAATTACGTTTCTGGCAGCTGCCATTGGCCAGGACAAGGATGTCATCAGTGAAATCTATGGCAACGAGAGATTTTTGGACATTACCGATCTGCATGAATTTCCTGCCAGGCTAGTTCGAGTAATCGCCCGTTATTTGTAAGTTTACAGCCTATGAAAAAGCGAAAACACCAGTCTATGACAAAGCGTCGGACTGGTGTTTTTCCTAAGTCATTAGTGCTTTTGATTTTTCGTCTGATTCCACTGCTTGATCTGTTCAATGATTTCCCGAATCTGATTGCGGGCATCCTGATGGTCTGGCTCACTCGCCCAATGCTGAATGAGTGGTGGCATTGCTTTGGACATATGCGTATAAAGGCACCATACCTTGACCATTTCGACACGCTCTGGAGTAGCTTCCCCAGTTAACAGCTCTGTGAATTTGTACAACAGATCGTCTAGTTCTGGTACTAGCACTTCTTTATTATTTTCCATGGATAATTCCTCGCTTTCATACTTGTCAGTGGGTTAGCTGTCTCTTTGCGGTTTCGCTATAATCAATAAAGACAGCGGTCTTCCTGTGCGCGGATGGATAGGCTCTGTGCAGCGAACAAGCTCAAGACCAGCCTTTGGCAGTTCACTGAGCCAAGCGCTCATCGTCCGATAATACCAAGGCATCGCTGATTTGTAGCCTTCCCCCATCCCTGTGAACGATTCTTCTCTCCACCCGATCTCATAGCGCTCCTCAGCAGTTAGGTTATAGGGGTGCAACGTATGAATGACGATCACACCATGCGCCGTTAGGATCGTTGAAAGTGCCTGCAGCAGCTCAGTTATCTCTTCAGAAAGCAGCGAAAAATTGCATACAGCAAGGTCAAAATCAGTGCCAAACTGAGCTGGTTTCTGGCAGAAATCCGCGTAGCTCAGCTGATGAAAGCTTCCCCCACCAGCAGCTTGAGCTACCTGAACCAGCTCCCCACTGCCTTCGATCCCGACTACTTCCATTCCACGACTATGTAAAGCTCGTGCTAGCCAGCCTTCCCCACTACCTACATCCATCACTTTACGCGGGTTAAACGAAACGATTTCATCAATAACTGCCTGATCAGTCGAAAGCTTGCGACTTTCAATCTGGTTTTGCCGTACAGATTGAGTCCACGCTTCGGCATTCGCGATCCAGCTCTTTTCTAATTGGCGCTCCTTCTCATTCATCGTCAGCTCTCCCTGCTTTAAACCTGCCTATTTTTGCAAAATGGTCTATTTCTCCTGAAGAACTGCTTCCAATCTCTGATTCAGTATTTGAAAAGCATTGTGAATAACCTCTTTGGGAATGTCGGCATATTGATCTCCGACGTTCACTTCACAATAGCTCGTTTCATCATCAATATGATTTAACCGTGTGATCAAGCCAACACCTGTTTCCTCATAAACTGAAATCAAGACAGGCTCAACCTTTGCTTTTGGAAGAGAAAAATGAATATGAAACATATTGGATACTGGAATCACGGGGCGTGTCTTAACTCCATGGCACTCGTTATACAGGCTAGCCAGTTCTTTAGCATTCTCGTAGTATTGGTTAAACCGATCTAGCCTTTGCGAAAAGTAATGATCCGCACTGAGAATGTACGGATAAAGGCTGATCAAATCACCGCCATGCCGTCTTTTCCAGATGACCGACTCTTTTACAAATGCATCGTCACCTGCCAGGATCGCTCCTGCAATTCCTCCGACACCTTTGTAGAAAGAAATGTAAACGCTGTCAAAGAGGCTGCAAATTTGTTCAGCCGACTTTTGATAATAAGGAAGCACTTCCAGCAGCCTAGCTCCATCCAGATGTAGAATAATTCCTTTTTCACGGCAAAAAGCAGAGATCGCTTCCAGCTCTTCATAAGAAGGCAATTCGCCGCCGATCTCGCGCTGTGGTAATTCCAGCAGCAAGCAGGAAATGTTCGTGTCCATATTCCGCACATCATCCGGCCGAATCAGCCTGGTTTTATCTGCGAGGAGCACTGATTCAATCCCGTGCAAATGCTTTAGTCCCTCTTCCTCATGAATTTCCAAATGGCTCAGCGGATGATAAGCGACTCTTTTGATTCCTTTTTTCTCGGACCAAATGCGCATCGCTATTTGCTGCGCCATCGTTCCACTTGGGAAAAAGACAGCCGCTTCTTTTCCTAAAAATTTTGCAATCTTGTTTTGAAAATCTTCTATGAGGGCGCCTGTACCATACACATCACTATCCATCTTACCGTCTAACTCATTCAATACGTCCTTCAATACTTGAATGTTTCTTTTTCCATGTCCAATGAGTGGGTATGCCGTTCGATTATACGCTTCTAAGAGTAGGTTTGTACTGCTCATATTGATAGGCAACTCCTTTCTCTTTCCCTCGCTTTATTATACATCAATCTCGGAACAGCAGTCCGCATGCACGAAAAAACCGCCTTTGCTTAACCCAAAGCCAAGGCGGTTCTTCTATGCTGGTTATGATTATGGGGTCAAAAATTGAAGCAGACCAAATGCAACCGCGACGGTAAGAATGACACTCCAAATGAGGATTCCGATCGTCATCCACCACATGAGCTTCCCTGTCGGCGCTCCTAGCGAAATTCCAATCGCAGCCCCGAGTGGCGCTCCGGTAAGTAAAGGCGAGGCCAGTCCCAGACCAATCACTCCGTATTTTTCCCAAATACGCGCCATTCGTCCTTGTTTTTTCCCCTTCTTCTCTATGCGCTGAATCAGCCAGCTGCGCAGAGAGCCGCCCAAAAAAATGACGATCCCGGCACTGGCAATCGCGCCAATCGCACTGCATATCCCGATGATCAGCGGTGGTAGCTGCAAGGCAAATCCAAGCGGGATCGCTGCCCATAGCTCCATCATGCTCGTTACCACTACTGTTCCACACTTCCAAAGCATTTCCATGTAATCAAGTATGCTCCTCTCGTCTGTACGTCTCTAACAAGGTAATACGTACATACCGAGTAAAAGTTTCCATTTCTCCCACATCAAGAAGTCACATCTTTTCGGGTAAAGACCAGGTACGCGACCACTAAAGCCGCAATCGCCCAAATCGATAAGACTGTGAGTGAAAAGGGTAATGTCATCCCTTTGATCGGAGGCAGGGTCCCATTCAAATAATCGGTCAGCTGCAGATTCACCACAAATAAGTACTTGGAGGATTCCCATGACGATGCCATCTGGGTGAGAATTGTTCCACTGATAAGTGCTGCCATCATAATTCCCATACCGGCTGCTGCACTGCGCACGAGTACCGAAACCATAAAGGTCACCGTTCCTACCACGATGCAAACAAACCAGCCGAGCCCATATTGCATCAGAAGAAACTGCCATTGCGGCAGCATAAATGCACCCGTCGTAGACAATTCGCCGCCCGTCACCTCAAAGCCGGTCAAAATCGGGAGGTCCCAGCCAGAGTAGCCAAAAACCACGCCCGACATGAGGTAAGCCAGGATAAGCGTAGTTAGCACGGTCAAGGAAGTGAATAGCAGCATCGTAATGTATTTGCTCGTCAGGACCTTCCACCGCCTGACCGGCCTCGTCAATAACAGCTTGATCGTGCCTTCACTGAACTCCGCTGATACCAGATCAACAGCTAGTACGACAATAATCATCGGTAAAAACATCGAAATGGCCTGATCCATAAAGCCGCGTGCAAATGTTGGTCCACCAGGCGCCATCGGGTTAATGTCGTGATCGAGATAGTACTGCTGCTGTTGAATCCTGATTTTAATAAAATCTCGCCATTCCTCAGGCAACCGGCTCGACGCCAGTCGGTTTTGCATATCGACAATCTGCTGGGTTAACAAGGGTCGCCAATCGGTCGTTCCCATCCGCTCCTGAGCAGTCACTACGGATCGATATTGTGCGTATGTAAAAATCGGAATTAAAATCGCCAAAATCAGCACGACGACGAGAAATCTACGGCGGCGGAGCAATTTTACCGTCTCATTTTGTACGAGTCCCACCATGCTCTGTCCCATGCTCCTTACCTCCCCCCGTCAAAGTGAGGAACAGGTCCTCCAAGGTCACGGTTTTTGTCGCGATCCCCGTAACAGGTACTCCCTTACCTACCAACGTCTGGTTCACTGCACTTACCTGATCGATGTCCATCCGTGTTTTCAACCGTTCCTCCCCGCTTTGCCATACCTCTGTTACTGCTTTTATTTCCCGTAATACAGACGCTGCTTGCTCCATATGCGACAGTGGAATTGTCCACTCCACCTGATCGGCAAACTGCTCCATCAGCTCTTTTACTACGCCTACCGAGATAACCTTTCCTTGGCTAATAATCGCCACGCGGTCACACATCATCTCAATCTCGCTGAGTAAATGACTGGAGATGAAGACAGCAAGCCCCTCCTCTTCTGCGAGGCGACGAATAAACTGGCGCAGCTCGCGAATTCCAGCCGGGTCCAAACCGTTTGTCGGCTCGTCTAATATGAGGATTTTGGGTCGGTGGAGCAAGGCTTGGGCAATACCGAGCCTCTGCCTCATGCCGAGAGAATACGTTTTTACCTTGTCATCAATCGCTCGCTCCAAATCCACAAAACGAACGATTTCCTCGATACGCTGTGCCGATATGCCACCACTCATTCGCGCAAATTGCTCCAGGTTTTCTCTGCCCGTCAAAAACTTGTAAAGCTCGGGATTTTCTACGATGCAGCCGACCTGGGCGATCGCTTTTGGGAACTGCTCCTGTAGAGAAATGTTCGCGATGCGCACATCTCCCCCATCGGCTTTTGCCAAACCTACCAGCATCCGGATTGTCGTCGTTTTGCCTGCACCGTTGGGACCTAGAAAACCAAAAACCTCACCTGCATAAACATCAAATGTAATATCGTGAATGATCGGCTTGCCGCCGATCGCTTTTTTTAATCCCTTTACCGAGAGGACTGTTTCGGCCAATGTGTGCCCTCCTATCCTTCTGTCGCCCCATCGCCTGACGGAGGCATACTGTTTATGGTACACTGACAAAAGATGTCCATCCACATTATACCATGCAATACTATCCAACATCGAATAGGAGGGTACCCCATGCGCACATCCGGCCAGCTTCTTTGGCGCACGGCAGGTCTTCTGTCCTTTCTTTCCTTTTTACTTTTTGCTACCGGATTTGTGCTCGCAATGAACCCCAGCCAGCTGGCTCCTGCGAACGCGACTCCGCCAGCCCAAGCTAGCAAGCCACCAGCACCATTGCCCCAAGCAGGGGTACACAAGGTCGTAGCTTTGGGTGATTCACTCACGCGTGGCGCAGGTGATGCAAACGGGCAGGGCTATGTGGGACTCGTTCGGCAGGCGCTTGAGAAGCAAAATGGTCAATCGATTACGTTTACCAATCTCGCCATCAACGGCCAAGAGTCGACTGATCTACTCACACAGATGTCCCAGCAGCAAGTAAAGACACTCTTGACCGAGGCCGATTTGATTTTGTTTACAATCGGAGGCAATGACCTTTTCCGGCAAACAGGCGGTCTGTATTCCCTCGAAAAAGAAAAAGTGGCCGCAGCCATTGAAGGGCTTACGACCAACTACGAAGAGATTATTCGTCAAATTCGTTCGGTAAACAAAAACGCTACCATCGTCTATACATCGCTGTACAACCCGTTTGGCGATACGGAAACAGGTCTGGATACGATCAAGCCTGTACTCGATTGGAACAATACGGCATCCCAGATCGCTTCCCGCTATCCGCATGTGATCGTGGTTCCTACCTACGATTTGTTCCTGCGAAAAGAACAAACCTATTTGTATACGGACCATTTTCACCCGAATACAGAAGGGTATGCACGTATAGCGACTCGCATCATGCAAGCTTTAGAGTGAGTCTGCCCGCGAGTAATTAAGAGATTTTCCGGTACTCGCCAGATAAACGCGCTGACCAGCCCACTGGAACGCTGTACTAACCATGGAAAAGGCAGCGACAATCAAGAACAATGTGGTGCCACCATACGATGCGAGCAAAATACCGCCCATCCACGGGCCGATGAATTGTCCCAGGTTACTGAAGCTTTTGGCGCCATAATAGCTGCCGCGCATGCCCTCGGGAGCCATTCGGTCAATCAGCACATCACCGGCTGTAAAGGTCAAAATTTCTCCAAAGGTAAACAGCACCATTGCCACGATAAAGATCAGCCATGAGCTGGCAAACGCATATCCGACATCGCCAAGCGCATACATGACGTTTCCCACAAAAATCGCTGTGAGAGGCGTCTTTTTTTCTGCCCAGCTCGTCAGTGGCAGCTGCATCAGGACAACTACGATCGCATTGACACTCATGAGGATCGCAAACAGCTCCGTACCGTTCACAACTGTCATTTCCGAGAATTTTGCCAGCGTCGAGGACATTTGCGAATAGCCGATTGCTCCAAGCACACCCGCAATCATGTACAGGCGAAACGCCTTATCCTTGACGACTACGCTAAACGCTTTGCCAAACGTCACTGTCTCTTTTTTCTGACCCTCGATTTGTTTAATGC
The DNA here is from genome assembly GCF_002897295.1 of Brevibacillus reuszeri. Lineage (GTDB taxonomy): Bacteria > Bacillota > Bacilli > Brevibacillales > Brevibacillaceae > Brevibacillus > Brevibacillus reuszeri_A. Next base: position 12,785 of record NZ_BEXF01000017.1, on the reverse strand, counting down.
CAAACTTGTTTAATAAGCCTTGCAAGCTGATGACATAAAACAAATAAATAACAGCTGTAATCATGAACGGCAGGGCAACTGATGTTTTGGCCAGCACTGCACCGGCGATCGGTCCAACGGCAACCCCCACATTGATCGCCGTGTAGCGCAAGCTGAATACACGGAACCGCTTTTCTGGCGGCGTCACATCAGCCATGAGTGCTTGCGAGACCGGCTCGTAAAACGATCGACAGAGGCCGCCTGCCATATTTAACAGCAGCAGCACCATCGGATTTTTACTGAGCGCAAAGCCTACAAACACAAGCGTCCAAACATACAAGGCTCCCAGCATGACCCGTCTGCGGCCAATCCTGTCAGACAGTGTCCCTGCTATAAATCCCCCCACTGTTCCAGCTAGTGGACCTGCCCCGATCGTCAAGCCGATCATCGCCAAATCCATATCCGTGTTATTGGACAAGTATAAGAACAAAAATGGCATGCTCATCGAACTGGCAGCCCTAACGAACACGGTCCCGACTACCAACGACCAGACAATCGGGTGAAACTCCTGCAAACGCGCTTTCAACCAACCCATTCTCTCGCACTCCTCGCAACTGTTCTGCATCTTCCTGTCTACCAGAACAGACGCTCTACGTTGTACTCATTGTAGTGAGGAGTCATGCCTTCGTCAATCATCATTCAAAATTTTTGGATTATGAAAAATTTCTATGAGACTTATCTAAAATTCGATAGGGTGCAAAAAACCAGGTATTAAAACCCGACTGCCTGCTTTCGTTTACGTGCTCGAAATGGTTCTCGTGAATTTGATGTAGCTACCGATTCTCCAGATACCCACATAAAGGACCCCCATACACATCATGAGAATGGACAATTCGACGACGTCTATGGATTTAAAGTACTGCGTCAACACGAGACGAATGAGTACAATCGCGATCAGGATGAACTTGAGATTCCGGTTTGGCTTCGAATAGATCAAACCATCCTCTCTTCTCTCATATTCGGTCTGCTTCAGCATGACCGTCCCGAAGATGACACCGAGAACGATAGCGATGAGCAGCTCCCAAACCGCCGGCATATGAAATGTTTTTCCTGGGATATGCATGAGCTGGTACATGCCCCATGGCACCCCAACAAGCATCACCCCAATCGGGATCAATATCCTGTAGCCTTTTCCCTTGATGGGCTTCTTTCCTCTTCTGGTTCTGAGCCAAATTCCGAGACCTACGATCAATACAACAAATACGATGGGTAAATAGGATTGCATGGCATCCTCTGTCCTTTCTTCAGGAAATTGTAGTGACTGTATTACACTTTGTTGCTAGATTGACAGCTTCCGCTCAAGCAGATAGGCCGCTATGCGGATGAAAAGATAAGCAACGATCCAACTGATCAGCATGGCCCACAGATTGGGGATCAAGAGCCCGGGCTGGTCGCTGAATAACCGGCGCGCTACATGATAGCTGGGGATAAATGTCTGAAATCCGCTGTAGAAAGTACTCAACCCTCCTATGATAACAACCCACAGAATCGGACTGAGCGGGCGTAGTGTCGTGTAATGAATCGTTGCCAGCAAAAGGCTGAGAGAAAGGATAAACGGACTGAAGCCAATGACGATCGCCAGCAATGGGAGTCCGGTCAACATGGTCAACCATACGTCCACAGAAGAATATCCTTTTACCAAGAGGGCAATGATTCCCGCAAACAGTGAAATCAACACATACACGCAGGATGATACTGCCACTGTCCGCAGCCAGGCAGCGAAGAATTTGGCACTTACCAGACTCAGTCGGGAGTATGGCAAGGTGAGCCACCACCCGAATGTCCCATTCTCCCATTCTCTTCTCAGCATCAGCACGCCCATGACGACCAGCATATAGGGGAAACCGATTGCAACACCCCACAGCTGAGGCAGCTTGAGCTGGCCATGGATTGCAAAATAAGTGGCCACTCCGACAGCGACAAGGGCAAGCAGGGCCAGGTAGATCGTCCTGCCGTACCCAAAGCCTTGCGAACGGTCCAGCTTTCTCCAGCTTCCCTTCAGCTTCCACTCATGATGGACGAGCGACAAAAACATGCGCAGGCTCATCGACTCCACTCCCTTTTGTAGAACGTCCGGAATACGTCATGGAGAGATCCATGTTGCGCCCGTAACTCGTCAGCTTCGCCTGACCAGATTGCTTTTCCCTGATCCATGAGCACGATATAGTCAAACAGCCCCTCCACTTCCTGAATGTCGTGTGTGCTAATCAGGATGGATACCTCCCGCTCTTCCAAATAATCGATCATACCGGCGATGATCGCTTCTCTGGAAATTAAATCGATCCCAGCGAACGGTTCATCCAAAATGATGAGGGGAACATCACGGGACATACAAAGAATCAGCATCACTCTTGCCTCCTGGCCTTTGCTCATGCCAGCCAGGCTCATTTCCAAATCGACATCCATGTACGTCGCAAATTTCTTGGCTGCTTCCAGATCAAACCCCGGCAGGAAGGATGCTCCCCATTCAAACGCCTGCAGTACGGTATGCCGCGGATACCAGCGGGCTCGATCGGGCAGGTAACCGATTTGACTATTTGTTTGCCACCCCGGCGATTGCTCTAATACCCTGATCTCTCCTGCATCTGGGGTGATCAACCCGGTGATTGCCCGAAACAATGTGGACTTACCGCAACCGTTTGGACCGAGTATGCCGACGATTCGTCCAGCGGGAATCACTAGGTCAAGGTGGTCGAGCGCGTATTTTTTACCGTAGCGTTTCGTCAACTGATTACATTTGACAATAGGCTGCACCATCATCTGGTTCCTCCCGATTCATTCGGATACTTTTTACTAAGGTAGTCCTGTATTTCGCCTAAGGGTATGCCCAAGCTCGCCATTTGCTCCACGAATGAATCCATATACCTCGATGCCAGCTCCGACCGAAACCGCTGCACGCGTTCAGCCGACGAAGTGACATAGGTTCCTTGTCCCCGGCGTTTTTCTGTTAATCCGTCACGCTCCAGCTCCTGATAGGCTCTCATTACTGTATTTGGATTCACCCGAAGCTCCAGAGCCAGCTCTCGAACAGATGGCATTTTTGTTCCCAATTCGATTTCTCCTTTTGCAATAACGCTTCGTACTTGATCCAGGATTTGCTCATACAGCGGCTGACTAAAATCAAGCTTGAACCGCAATGAGCCAATCTTTTGTTCCTCCATGGGCTTTCCTCCTGCCCTTCCCTGCGTATGTAGTGTATTATATCACTTAATACACTCGACACAATAGGCAATCCGTATAAAAAAGGCCAACCAGAAATCACTGGTTGACCCGATCATACGAATAAAGTTTTGGACTGCCGCAAGCAAAGCAGATCATCAAGCCTGCCCTTATTCTTGTGTAGACAATTACATCTCACCTGGCTTTTTCTGTCCGATGGGAGGTAAATGCCGAAACTTGATCACGGTGAGTACGGCGATAGCAATCATGAGCACGCCGCTAATCGCCACAACAGCATGAATCCCGTTGGTAAATGCTACTCGTGCTCCATGAAGAATTGTGGAGGCAATAGGTTCGGGCAATGCTTTTGCCGACGAGACTGCCCCAGCTAGGCTCTCGAGAGTGGCTCCGTGAGTTAACATCGTAACATCTCTCGGTATGAAGCCGACAATTTGCGTGCGGTACACATATGTACCAATGCTGCCTAATACGGCGATTCCTAGTGCGAATGCGAATTCACCGCTCGTCTGAAGTAGGGACGCCGCCGAACCGGCCTTCGATGGCGGGGCCGAGCCGACAATTAAATCGCTGGACAAGCTCGCAAACGGGGCTACCCCCACGTTAAAAAGGATATACCCGACAATCAGGGTAGAAAGTCCAGACCCCGCCGTTACCTGGGACAGTATAATACAACCAGTCGCCGAGATGGCAAGGCCTGCCCCGATAAGGAGTGAAGGTCGGATCTGCCGAGCAATGAGCGGCGACAGCAACATGCCCGTCATCGACGCAACAACTCCCGGAAGCATGCACATCGCTGCCTGGAGCGGCGATAGTTCTTCTACGAATTGAAGATGCTGAGCGATGAAGAGCATGGATGCGCCTGTCAAAGTAATACCGAACAAGCCGCCAAGCGCCGTGCTGAAGGTGGGGTTTGCAAATAGGCGCAGATCTATTAGCGGACTGTCCAGCCGTTGCTGCCTCCTTACGAATAAGGTCCCGAAAGAGACTCCAGCAACAATGGCAATGAGCGGCAGAGTCGCAAGACCTTGCTTAGCGATTTCCTTGAGGCCGTATATTACTGGCAAAATGGTGCACATCGACAGCACGACACTCGCCATATCCAAACGGCCAGGCGCAGGATCCCGATAATCGGGCAGAAGATGGGACGCAGTCAACAACAGCAACGCCATAACTGGAACCCCGAGTAGAAAAATCGACCCCCATGAAAAATGCTCCAGCATCGTTCCGCCGACGACAGGGCCAAGCGCCATGCCTCCCATGGAGCACATGAACCATATGCCTATGGCGAGGGAGCGCTGCTTATGATCGCGGAACATATTGCTGATTAAAGCCAAAGACGAAGGGGATACCGTCGCCCCGGCTATGCCGAGCAGTGCCCGTGCTGCAATCAGCATTCCAGAAGTGTTAGCACAAGCGGCCAACACCGAAGCCGAACCGAATGCTGCTGCACCGATCATCAGCAGCTTACGGCGGCCGAGCCGATCTCCGAGTGTGCCCATCGTGATCAAAAACCCTGAGAGCATGAAGCCGTATATGTCCATGATCCATAGCTGCTCAGTGCTGTCAGCGCCAAGAGCGATACTGATGTGAGGAAGTGCGAGAATCATTACAGACAAATCTACCGAAATGAGTATGGCAGGCAATGAAAGCACGGCAAGTCCAATCCATTCCTTTAGACCGGCCTGAATATTCGATTCAAGCGCAGCAGCTTTCATTGGTCCGCTAGAACCTCTCCTAGCCGATCCAGCATCAACTTCGTTCCATGCTCACGCTGTTCAGGCGTATCGAGACCATCCAGAAAAACGCCCTGCTCGGTATAAATCAAGCGGGTGCCGCCGTCAACGGATTCGAATTCCACCGTCGTCACAGAGACGGACATTCGCTTATCTTCCATATCCAGCGTGTATGAGTATACAATGCGCTTATCCTGAACGATCTCCTGATAGCAGGCATCAAATGTGTAAACGGGTCCTCCAGGCGGACCACCTCGATTGAATTCACGACCACCGACACTGAAGTCGAACTCTTCAGCTTTAGGAAACCAGCTGGCTTTAGCTGCTTGACCCGCCCATGCAGCGAATACGCGGGCAGGGGAATGTTTATAGTTCTTTTCGATAACAAATGTAGAATGTTTTGCAGACCTTTCAGTCATAGTCAAAGCCTCCTTATCCGGGTTCTTCCGGATGCTCGTCTAAATATTCACCAAGTCGGTCGAGGTGGATATCGATATTCGATTTCCTCTCGGCGAAAAATTTCTCATGATTCATTCTCATATTCCGCATGATTTTCATGAAATTCTCTACAGAAAACGGTTCGTTCCTTTGCATCCGACTTGATACATTCTCAAGCTCCTGCAAGAGCTTCTGCTGCATGCGGATATTTTCTTTCAGGCGGTCGATTTGCATGGTAACAATGTCGGACAGGCCGAGTTGATCTCCCGCCATTACAGCTTTAATCTCCTCCAGTGATAGCCCCAATTCTTTCAGGGACAAGATTTGCTGGAGGCTTGAAATGTCCTTTTCGGTGTAGAGTCTATATCCGGACGCCGAATAACCGGATGGTGAAAACAAACCAATCTGATCGTAAAAGCGCAAAGTTCGTATTGTGATTCCTGCCATTTTTGCAAGTTCTCCAACCCTCCATTGTTCCTTCATGATCAGCCCCTTTCTTGGTCGCTAGCGTTTCACCGGTTACTTCACTATAAACCGTTACGCTACGTAATGGTCAAGGACCCTTATGAAATTTTTCCCAAAGGGAATTATGAGTCATAAACTCGCTTCCGAAACCACTAATACGTCAAAAGTTTTACATCACTTCGCTTTAGGTGGTATCGCAGGATGTTGCAAACAAGAAAATAAAATGCTATATTAATTGAGCTATCAATGATTGATGCATCAAATATTGAGATTGTATTCCTATTCATATTGCCCCCGGGAGGCATTTTTCATGACACACAGGGAATTGGAAGAGGAGCAGATTCTGAATCTGCTTATTGGATTAACCAATAAAATCAGTCCAAAGTTCGAACGCTGTACCGGAATCAGCTCAACTCGTCTCGCAATCTTGCAGATCCTTTGCGAATGTAACGAAATCAATCAGTCCCAATTGCAAAAGCACATCAATATCGACAGTGCCGCTATTACTCGCCATCTGAAGCAGCTAGAAGCGGATGGCATGGTGACGAGGCACAAAAATCCAATTGATAACCGTGAAACCTTCGTTCGTCTGTCTGAAGAAGGGCATCAAAGGATTGAAGGGTACAAAAGCGAGAAACGAAATTTTATCCAGCAGATTCTGGAAGGCTTCAGCGAGGATGAAACACAGGTCTTAGTGGATTTTCTCAAACGAATGCAAAACAACATTTGATTAGGCATAAAAGGAGTTGGATTCAACATGAAGAGCACATTGCAAAGAACAAATGATTTTCGTGAAATCACCTTTGGTCGTCGATCTGTCAAGCAATATGATCCCGAAGTAAAAATCAGCCGCGAGGAAATGACCGAGATTCTAGAGGGAGCTACACGTGCCCCATCTTCGGTTAACCTACAGCCTTGGCGTTTCATGGTTATCGAAAGTCCAAAAGGGAAAGAAAAGCTTGCTGAGCTGGCACGCTTCAACAAGACGCAGGTGCTCACCTCCTCTGCTGTCATTGCAGTATTCGTCGACATGAACAACGTGGAATATATGGATGAGATTTTTGGCAAGGCTGTCGAGCTTGGATATATGCCGCAGGAAGTGAAGGAAATGCAGCTTTCAGCCGTGAAGCCTTACTACAACAATCTGCCACCTGCTGCTCTGCGAGATGTCAATTTTATCGATGCCGGTCTTGTATCAATGCAATTGATGCTGGTTGCCCGTGCTTATGGCTATGACACCAACCCGATCGGCGGCTATGAAAAGGATCAAATAGCTGAAGCGTTTGGTATGGACAAGGATCGCTACCAACCGATCATGCTGATCAGTATTGGGAAAGCAGCGAAGGAAGGACACCCCTCCTACCGTCTGCCCGTTAAGACTGTGACAACCTGGAAATAAGCCAAAATTATCGAAGAGAGGTTGAAAACGATGCTGATTATACATGCCCATCTCCAAGTGCTTCCAGCACAGGAAGAAGCATTTCTGACAGCAGCTAAAGCTCTGGTTGCTGCCAGCAAAGCAGAAGCAGGAAATGTGGGATACACCCTTTTGAAAAGCACAGAGCACGAGCATCACTACACCATGGTAGAAAAATGGAAGGACGCTGCGGCAGTTGCGGCGCATAATGCAAGCGCTCATTTTCAGGCGTTTGTGAAGCAAGCCCCTTCCTTTTTCCCGGCACCAATGGAATTGGAAGTATTTGCAGGTGAGCCTGTTAAGCTGTAAATTATGTATGGACAAAAAAACAGCAAGGTTGGCCCCGGTGGTCAGCCTTGCTGTTTTTTGCACGAAACCTATGCGATTCCCATGCATTCATTTTTTCAACCACGCCAGAAGCGCCCAGCGTCTTTCCGTGCGACGTTTGTAGGAAGGCAATCCCCGATATACTTCTACCGCTTCCAGATAAGCTCGCTTCGCCCTCTCTTTTTGCTGCAATTCGTTATACAGCTCGCCTTGTTTATAGTACACCTCGCATGACGACATGTTCATCCTCGCCAGCTCTTCTAGACTCGCAATGGCTTTTTCCATCTGATTCTGTTTTACATATGCCTCACCTATGAGTAAATAAGGTTCACCATATTTAACTCGTGGATTGGCTAGCAATGCCTGCTCAATCAGCTGCAGGCCCTCTTCTGTGCGACCTAGCTTCAGGAGACAGCTGCCCTTGTCGCACAAATATTCGGGAGAATCCTGCATCAATGATGAAATTTCCTCCAGATAGGTCAATGCCTCACTGAATTGCCGTTTCTCCATAAGCAGGCGGGCCGCTTCCAGTTTGGCAGGGGTGTCATGCGGATTGAGACGCAGCTGATTTTTTAGAGTGGATAAACGTCTCCATCTCCGAAAAGGCTTGGTAATGTCAGGGAACAAGCGAACAAAGCGAAGATCCAGAAAGTAAAGAAGCAACAGAATAATGATCAGGGCGGCAAAAGGATTTCCTGTCAGCCACCACAAAATCGAGAACAAGAACATTTTCCCCAACGATTTTCCCTCAATCCTCTATGTTTTTTCCTTCTAACTATAAGAGCCCTTCCTGCAAATTGTCAAATATTGTTACATAGATGCTTTTATCCTTTTTTGAATGAAACAAGCTAACAAGAATAACTAGGATGGATATTCGACATTTCCGTACAAAAAACCGGGGCTAACCCCGGTTTTACTGCTCCACATCAATATGCTCGATAAGCTCTCCAGCTTCATTCCATTTCACAACCCGATAGAGCGCATCATGGTAAAACGTAAACCAGGCTCCTTGTCTGATCCCCTCTTTGATCCATTCTTCCTTGGCAAAAATGGAGGTCATCGGGTAATCATCATACGCCATAACCCAAAGTGAGTTTTGATGCGCGTGAGTCGGCATAATATCAGCCATATGTAGAATGAGCTGACCGTCACTCTCCATCTTTACGATAGCATGTCCATGACTATGTCCGCCCGTATGGTGCAGGGAGATCCCTGGCAAAACCTCCACGCTCTCTGCATACGTCTGTACCTGTTGCTCAATCGGGCGCCAGTTTTCCTCCCAATATGTATTGCGGGATCGAATATTCGGCTCTCTCATTTCGGCCCATTCGAGCTCCTGCACGTAAATCACTGCTTTGGAAAACGTAGATACAAGCTGACCGTCTTTCCACGATACGAGCCCGTTTGCATGATCATAATGCATATGGGTCATGATGACGATGTCGATATCCTCCGGTGTCAGTCCCTTACTCGCCAGCGATTCAACCAGTTGCGATTCCTCGACTAGACCAAAATTGCGCTTCTGCTTGTCCGTCAATCGATCATTCCCCATGCCAGATTCGATTAAAATCCGTTTGCCATGCGCTTCGACGAGAATCGGGTCAGCACGAAGTGGAACCTGATTCAGCTCATTCGATGGATAGCGCTTACTCCATAGCGGCTTCGGTACAACCCCGAACATGGCCCCACCATCCAGCTGAGTGAGCCCGCCTTTTAACCAGGTTAGTTCAAACTCTCCTGCTTTCCACTCGTTCAGTTTCATGATTTCTGCCCCCTAGCGTAGCGATCGATTGGTATAAGGAATGAAAAAGTGAAAAGCACCCAGCTGGGTGCCTTATTGCTTCTCTGCCACACTTACGGTTCGTGTCGCTGGAGCAATTTCCAACAGCAAATCACTGGAAACGGCCTGTACAGTGACATCTGAATCACTGCGTCTATGATGAAGCACGAGTTGGGCTACTTTTTCATTTTCACAATAAATGCTAATTAATGTTTGGAGTGGGTTTGCGCTGCCGCCTGCAATCACCTTAAAACCTGGGGCAATCGTAAACGTCCATCCTTCCACCTCTATTATTGGAGCTGTAGAGTACAGAAAGTAACGTTTCCCCAAAAGTATGCCATTATGATTCATCAAGGCGAGAGCCCCCAATCAAATGAATTTGAACAGTATGATTCCATTTTGCAAGAAGATGCGCACGATGAAAAGTCTTTCGACAAAAGTTCTGAAAAGACGACACACTCCCATCATCATACACCACACTCTTTATAATCGGAATAGAAAATCATCTTTATCATTAAATGATTCTACCTACCGTGGAGCCGTCAAGAATGGCCCTTTTGGCATCCAGCTCTCCCGCTTCTCTCGCGCCCCCGATGACGTGCACTTGCAGCCGGCCTTGCAGGGCATGAAACAGTGCGTCATTTGAAGTCGCACCTGCTGCAACAATGACCGTCTCCGCAGAGATCAAACGCTCCTCATCTTGCTGGCTAATCAGCACTCCATCCGGCGTAATTTTTTTGTATGTCATTTGCGTAATCATTTCGACCCCATGCCGTCCCAGACTGGCGAGTACCGCCCAGCGCGTCGTCTTTCCAAGCCCGGTTCCCACATGTTTGCCGCGCCGAAGCATGTAGATTTTCCGCTTTCTCGGTTTCAACTGCTTGATTCCTGTTTCGGAAAGGATCTGATATTCGAGCAAGTAATCCGCAACCTTTGGTGAAATTACCTCATCTTGCAGCAGCAGATGTGACAAATCACAGGCGATGCCACCAGCCCCTACAATTGCAACCGTACGTCCTACCTTCACTTGCCCTTCAAAAACCTGATCGTAGCTGACTACATGGGCCAGATCTACACCTGGAATCTCTGGGCGTCGCGGGATCACGCCTGTTGCCACAACGACCTCTGCAAAGCCTTCAGCCTCCAGTGCATCTGCTGTCGCCATACATCCAAGCCTGGTTTCAACACCGAGCCTGCTCAGCTGTGTTTTGTAATAGCGGAGTGTTTCATTGAATTCTTCCTTGCCCGGTACTTGGCGTGCATAATTCAGCTGCCCACCGATCTGCTGACTCTTCTCGATGACTACGACCTGATGACCTCGCTCCGCTAGCACTCTTGCCGCTTCAAGCCCAGCCGGTCCGGCTCCTACGACCGCCACTTTTTTTCGTAAGGCTGCTGGAACAAGAGCCCATTCCTGCTCTCTGCCTACGAGAGGATTGACCAAACAGGAGGCTACCTTGTTGTCAAAAATATGATCGAGGCAGGCCTGATTACAGGCAATGCATGTGTTTACCTCATCATACCGATTCTCTCGGCTTTTTCGCACAATTTGTGGATCAGCCAGAAACGGACGAGCCATTGATACCAGGTCACTGCGTTCGTCTAAAAGAATCGCCTCCGCCTGACGCAAATCGTTTATCCGGTTGCTCGCGATCACAGGTATGCTTACTGCCTCCTTGACCTGCTGCGCTACCCAGACATAGGCGCCCCGCGGGACCATCATCGCAATGGTTGGTACACGGGATTCATGCCAGCCGATGCCGATATTCAGCGCATCCATCCCTGCTTGCTCCAGCATGCCAGCGAATATCAGGGTCTCCTCCATCGTTGTGCTCTCTGGAATCAAGTCGATGCCCGACATGCGGAAAATAATCGGATAATCGGGTCCTACCGCTTGGCGCACGCGCCTTGCCACCTCCACACCAAATCGGGCTCGCCGTGAAAAGTCACCGCCCCATTCATCCTGACGTATATTCGTGACAGGCGACAAAAACTGATTGATTAAATACCCTTCTGAGCCCATAATTTCAACCGCATCGAAGCCGGCTTTTTTCGCGCGAACGGCTCCTTCAGCAAAGGCTTGGATCGTTTGCTCGATTTCATCCACACTCAGCTCACGTGGCTTTGTTCGATTAATCGGTGCCTGGAGCGGTGAAGGTGCTACTGGATCATAGCCCGTTTGCTCTTTGTGTGCGTACCTGCCTGCATGAAACAGCTGCAGAGCAATTCTTCCTTTGGCTTCATGTACTTGGGTAGTGATTAGTCGCAGCGGTTCAATATCCTCATCCCGAAATACGTTACAGTACGGCTCCCCCATACCGCCTTCGGGCAGGACAGCAGCCCCTCCTGTTACAATCAAGCCTGCTTCTCCTCTGGCACGCTCCACATAAAAGGTGGCGAGTCGGTTAACACCATCCTCAAGCTTTTCAAATCCCACATGCATGGAACCCATCATGATTCGGTTTGGCAAGGTCAGCGTACCGATCTGAATAGGCTCAAACACTTTTTTCAATCCCACAACGATACCCCCTCTCGTTACGAGTGAATGCTCATTCATTATTCTACTGTGATTCGCTGTACATGTTTTGAAATCCTTCCTGACGCTTGCGCACAACACGCAAAAAAGCCCGAGAATCTTCTCGAGCTTCTATACCCTTAGTAAGACCAGCTCTCGCCAGCCAAACAGCTTGCTTTACTTTCCCTATGTCCGCTGAACCTCTTTTTTATTTCGAAAAGCTAACCAGCTTTCCCAAGTCTGACGAGAATCGCTCAAGTACGTTTTCAAGCTGTAGCTCCTCGTCTTCTGTAATCGGTTGCTCCACAACAAAATGGTAGTCGAGCATTATCACAGCTTCTGCCATTTTCCCTGGTTCGAGATAGCGACGCTTTTCCGTTAACGAAATTTCTGGTATCATCACTCGAGCTCGTTCCCACAACTGCTCACTTTGATCACTCCCCTGCACTCCAGGGTACGATACCTCTACCTCCACTTCACAGCTTGCTTGATCTGGCAAGGAAAAAAGATGGATGGATGCCACCGGAACATGTTCTTCTTCTGAGGCAGCAAAGGAGATGATGACCTCCTGCAGTTCCTCTTCCGCTACCAGCGAACGGTCCGAACGTAAAACAATATCTGTTATCATTCCATGAGCAGAGAAATGCTCACCTAGTTTTTCCACCATAAATTGCAGCACCGCTTTACTCCTCCTGCTTCTCGTTGACCTTTTGCAAGCAAGTATATCACGAGTGAGATGGGATAGAAAATGTACCCAGATATCCAATCGAGTAGGAGGGGGTGACTAACCCCCGACCTCTCACACCACCGTACGTACCGTTCGGTATACGGCGGTTCATCTAAGTTTGACGTAAAAGAAAATACCTATCCTTAAGACTCTTAAGACCTTCG